>CAWCZJ010000021.1:0-252770 GCA_963799955.1 uncultured Actinomycetes bacterium | reverse complement strand
CCGAGCGTCAACTGCACCGTCGACGTCGCGCCCTGCCGCATATAGGTGATCGCAACTGTCGAATTCGGCGCCGCCGCATGCGTGGCCGCGATCAGCGAATCGGCGTCGACGATGACGCGCGTTCCGAACTTGACGATGACGTCGTTGACGTGCAGCCCTGCTTTGGCCGATGGGCCGGCGTCCGTTACCTGAAGGACCAGAGCACCGTTCGGTGTGTGCAGCACGTTGTCGACGGAGTCGCGCAACCCGATGCCGAGCACCGCGTGGTTGGCATGACCGGTCTTTTCCAACTCGTCAACGACTCGCCGCGCCTCATCGATCGGGATCGAGAACCCGACACCGATGCTGCCCGACTGCGCGTCTCCGCTCTGGCCCTGGTCGAGCGTCG
This sequence comes from uncultured Actinomycetes bacterium, assembly GCA_963799955.1. Lineage (GTDB taxonomy): Bacteria > Actinomycetota > Actinomycetes > Acidothermales > Acidothermaceae > PALSA-607. Next base: position 252,382 of record CAWCZJ010000021.1, on the reverse strand, counting down.
CGATCGCAGAGTTGACCCCGACGACGTCGCCGGCCATGTCAACCAACGGCCCGCCGGAGTTTCCGGGTTGATCGCCGCGTCGGTTTGGATGGCATCGAGCACCGTCGGAGTCGCTCCGCCACCACCCGCGCCGCCGCCACAACTTTGCGTGCACACCGGCCGATTGAGCGAACTGATGATGCCCGACGTCACCGTGTTCGACAGGCCGAGCGGCGAGCCGATCGCGATCACTTGCTGGCCGACGACGAGCGAGGAGTCCTGACCTAACGTCGCGGGATGCAGATCGGTCACGCCGGCCGCCTTGATCACAGCGAGGTCGGTCGTCGGGTCACGTCCGACGATCGTCGCCTTCACCGACCGACCGTCGTTGATCGTAACCGCGATAACACCAGCCGTCGCAGCCGCTTCGACGACGTGATTGTTCGTCAAGATGTCGCCGTCGGCGGTCAGTACGATGCCCGTGCCCTCGTCGCCGGAGTTGCCACTGCTCACGATGATCGAGACGACCGACGGCAATAGCGCCTTGGCAATTTGCGCGACTGACTCGGCACTGCCCGGCGCACCAGCGGTTGGCCCGACGGCCGGACTCGACGCGTTCACCGTCGACGCGGACGCCGACGTGGACGGCGCGGTCGCCACCGGCGTCGGGCTCGCCGTCTTCTTGGTGGCGGCAACGATGCCGCCAGCAACACCTGCGCCGACCAGCGCTGCGACCACCGCGACCACGAGGAAGCGCGCGCCAGCTCGGCCGGCGCCGATCGGAGTCGTGGTCGTGGCCGCCCGGCGGGGTGCCGGTCGGTACGCCGAACGGTGCGGAGGCCGGCGTGCCGCCCGGATAGGGAACCGTCGGGTGGTAGCCCGCAGGTGCCGGGTCATAGGCCGGGGCCGGGTCGTACGCCGGGCCGGGGCTGTAAGCCTGGGCTGAGTCGTATGCCGGCGGTGGGGTGTATGCCGGCGGGCTGTAGGCCGCAGGCTGGCTGTAGGAGGGCGGCGCGTCGTACACCGGAGGTGGGTTGTACGCCGGCGGCGGACTGTAGGTGGGAGCTTCGTACGTCGGCGGCGCCGCGTAGGACGGCGGGTCATAGGCCGGCGGCGGGTACGCGGGCGGTGCCTGCGGCTGGTGCCGCGGGTACCGCTGGCGCCGCCCACCAGGGGCTTTCCGGCGCGCTCGGTCGAGTCGGTGTTTTCCGGCGCGGTGTTTTCCGGCGCCGTGCCGTCCGGCCGGGCGCTTTCGTCGCCAGTGTGCTCGTCAGTCATCTGCGAACGACCCCAGTTCTGGAGAAGGCATGGTCAACGGTCGGCCGGTTCACGGTGGCCGGACGGCTCACGGTCGGACGGCAATGGCTCACTCGGCAACTGGTCATTCGGCTCACGGAATTTCAGGACGGCGGGCTCGGGCTCGCGAACGGCGTGCCCAGGCAACTCCAGCACCAACATCGCGCCGCCCGAAGACGAGCGGCCCGCAGACACGCTACCCCCATGGCGTTCCGCCGTTTGGCGCACGATGGCCAGTCCGAGGCCCGATCCAGGCATCGCCCTCGCATCGGTCGAGCGGTAGAACCGATCGAACACATACGGCAGGTCGGCGTCGGCGATACCCGGCCCTTCGTCGGTGACCGTGAGCCGACCCGTCAACCAGGCGGACGTCGACGCGACCGCCCGGTGGACTCCACTTCACCGCGTTGTCGAGCAGGTTGGTAACGGCGCGTTCGAGTGCGTTCGGCTCACCGACGACAAACCAATCCTGGACGTCGATCGCAAACGTGATTCGGGGTGCGCGCCGCCGAACCCGCTCGATCGCGCGCTCGACCACAGCAGTCAGGTCAAGTTCCTCAGCACTCACATCTGGCCGATCATCACGCGCGAGCTCGACCAGGTCAGCGACTAGTCCTGACAGTTCCTCCACCTGGGCGCCGACGTCGGCGAGCAACGCCCGCCGATCGACGTCCGGCAAACCGCGTTCACCCGCAGCATCGCTTTGAGCGAGCAGCTCGAGGTTGGTACGGAGGCTGGTCAACGGCGTACGGAGTTCGTGACCTGCATCGGCGACAAGTTGCCGCTGCAGCTGCCGCGAACTCGCAACGGCGGCCAGCATGTCGTTGAAGCTGGTGGCAAGGCGGCCGAGTTCGTCGGCGTTCTCGATGTCGATCGGCGTGAGGTCGCCCGTTCGACCAACGCGTTCGGCCGCGCGGGTCAGGCGTTCCACCGGTCGCAAACCTGCGCGGGCGACCAGCAGGCCGGCAACGGCCGCGACGAGAATGCCGCGCGGCGCCCACCACGAATAACACCAAGCCGAGGTCGTTGAGCGTGGTCTGCGTGTCGCGCGTCGAGCGCGCGAGTACCAACGCGGCGTCCGATCCCACCGGCACTGCGACAACCCGGTAGCTCGTGCTGCCGATGCGCAACGTACGCAACGACTGCGCTTGATCGCCGCTCGCGACCGACAGCTCGGGGCCCGCTTGAATGGCTCGCGTGAGGCCCGACGTCGTGCACTCAACTTGCTGGAGTGGCGCACTTACCAAGCAGAGATCGATTTCTGAAGCCAACAGAGACAATGACGGCGTCGTCTGCAGTGTCTCGGGAATCTGTTGTTGAAGCGCGGCGACTCTTTGCGCGCGCGACACCAATGAGCTGTCGAGTTCGTGGAACAACTCCATCCGCATCGTGAGATAGGCGGCGAGCGAGACGGCGGCGACGGCGAACCCGGCGGTCACCGGCGACGAGCAGCGCGACCCGGGAACGAAGGGTCGGCCGCCACCGCGACGTCGACGGCCCGCATTCGCGCCGGCGACAGTCACGACGGCGACTCGCGCAGGGAGTAACCCACACCACGCACGGTGTGGATCAACCGGCGTTCGCCATCACTTTCGAGCTTGCGTCGTAGATAGCCGACGTAGACCTCGAGTGAGTTGGCCGTCGTCGGAAAGTCATAGCCCCAGACCTCTTCGAGGATCTGGTTGCGCTCGAGAACTTGTCGCGGATGCCGCATGAACAATTCGAGCAGGTGAAACTCCGTACGGGTAAGGGAAATCGCCCTGGTACCACGCCACACTTCGCGGGTACCGAGATCGAGGGTCAGGTCGGAAAACCGCAGTTGCTGACCTGGCTCGTTGCCGGCGGAGCTGCGCCGCAGCAAGGCCCGCAGCCTCGCAAGGAGTTCTTCGAGTGCGAACGGCTTCACCAGATAGTCGTCGGCACCTGCGTCGAGGCCTTCCACTCGATCGGCAAGGGCTTCGCGCGCGGTAAGCATGAGTACCGGGAGATCCTCCCCGGCGGCGCGCAACCGGCGACAGGTCTCGAGACCGTCGAGACCGGGCATCATCACGTCGAGCACGACGGCGTCGGGCCGACGCAACGCAATGCTGTTCAGCGCCCGCTGACCGTCGTCGGCGAGTTCGATCTCGTAGCCGTTGAAAATCAACGACCGACGCAGCGAATCACGAACGCCGGGGTCGTCATCGACAACAAGAATGCGCACGTGACCAGTGTGCCCGGACTGGCTGAAGGAATGCTGAAAAGCGGCTCGGCGGTTCAGGCCGGCCCAGTGGCCGACTGATGAATCGCGCGCACCGCGTCAATATCGTCGGCGTCACCGGCCCGTTTGTCGGGGCGGTAGCGCAGCACGCGGGCGAAGCGCAGCGCCACCCGGCCTGGGTACCGCGGGCTCGACTGCACCCCGTCGAAAGCGATCTCGACGACGAGTTCGGGGCGCACGTACACCGTCGAGGCGTCGCGGTGGGTCTCCAACAACAAGAACTGCTCGGTCTGCCACCGGAGCATCTCGTCGGTCATGCCCTTGAACGTCTTGCCGAGCATCACGAATCCCCCGTCGTTGTCGCGCGCGCCGAGGTGCAGGTTCGATAGCCAGCCCCGCCTGCGGCCATGGCCCCATTCCGCGGCCAAGACCACGAGGTCAAGGGTGTGTCGCGGCTTTACCTTGATCCAGCCAGCACCGCGGCGTCCGGCCTCGTAGCGGCGCGCCCAACGACTTGACGATGACGCCCTCGTGCCCGCGAGCGATCGCGGCCGCAAAGAAGTCGGCCGCGACACCGGGATCGTCGGTCACGATGCGCGGCGTCCGCTGTCGTTCTGGCACGAGTTGTTCGACGATCGCCTGCCGTTCGGTCGCCGGACGGTCAAGCAGGCTCTCACCGTCGACGTACAGCGCATCGAAGACGAATACCGACAGCGGTGTCGACTGACCGCAGCGCCTCGACGTCGACCCGGCTGCTGGTTCGCGCCGCGGTCTCCTGAAACGGCCGGGGGCGATCGCTCGCATCCAACGCGACGGCTTCACCGTCGAGAACGACACTCTTCGCCGGGAGCTGCATCCATGAGAGCGACGAGTTCCGGCACCCGCTCGGTGATGTCGTCGAGGGTTCGCGTGAAGATCCTCGTCGCCGTGCCGTCACGATGCATCTGCACGCGAATGCCGTCGATCTTCCACTCGAGCGCCGCCGGCGAAATTTGGGCAAGCGCCTCGACGATCGACGACGCCGAGCTCGCCAGCATGGGCTGCACCGGGCGGTTGACTTCGAAGGTGATCGCCCGCAGGCCGTCGAGACCGTCGGTCAACGCGATTGCCGCGACCGCCCACAACGAGCCGCTGCAGCATGAATGCGCGACGCACGTCGGCCAGCGGAACCTCTGCGGCCTTGGCGATCGCGTCGACCATGACGCCGTCGAGCGCACCTTGGCGAAGCTCCCCGCCGACAAGCGCCGCAAGAAACCGCCGCTCTGCTTCAGTAGCCGCGGATTCGAAGAGCGCGGCCAACTCGGCGCGTCGCCGATTCTGCGATCCGGCACCGGTCTGTGCGGCGATGCGCTCGAACGCCGCGTCGACGTCGGTGAGTGACCACGATGGTCCGGCCGAATCTCGTGCGAGGTCGCGAAGCGCGGCCCAGCCGATACCGATGCGGCGTTGCCGCAGCTCACCCGATAGGTAGGCCGCGGCGATTCCGGCCTCGGCCTCATCGGCGGCGCGCAGACACGACGCGATCAACGCAACTTTGGCCGAGCGTGACCGGGTGGCCGCTACGGCGTTCGAGACCGCGACCACATCAGCGAGCAGCATCTGCCCATTCTGCCCGGCTACGTGCCGATCGTGTACCGGGGTGCATACGCCCTGCCGACGCGCGTGCGTCGGTCAGGGCGTATGAGCCACCATGTCAACCGCTTCCGGAAGCACGATCACGTTCTCCCCCGAGCGTGCATCGGAATCGGTGCGCCGCCAGACTGACGCGAGTTTCGCGTCGTGCTCGCGCCACATCGGTCGCTGTCGCTGTACCCACTCGACATGCGTCCACCTGCCAAGGCCCCCCACAGGCCACCCCCTTGCGTGACGGTTTCACGCTAACCGCGGCGCCCCGCAGCCGACACCGCCGTTCGGATGGTCTCGACCCACCCCAACGGTCAATCCTTTCGCGAATCGCGCGGGATCATCCCGGCATCGCGCCCGAAAGGGGCAACGCGACGGTGAATCGGCAACCGGCGCCCACGTTCTCGGCACCGATCCGACCGCGATGCGCGTCGACGATGCCGCGCGCGATGGCAAGGCCCAGACCCGCGCCGCCGTCCGGCTCGGGTGTGCGCGCGGGCGCACCGCGGTAGGCGACATCGAACACGCGATCGATATCGACGTCGGCGATGCCACCACACTCGTCGTGCACCGACACATACGCGAACTCGGCGTCATGGGCAGCCGTGATACTCACTGCGCCATCGTGCGGTGTGTAGCGAATCGCGTTGCTCAACAGGTTTCCGATGACGCGGCTCAATGCGTGTGGATCGATGTCGACGAGCGGGCCGGCCGCGTCGAGACCATCGGAGTCGAGCCGCACGCGTTTCGCCTGGGCCACCGGCATCGCAGACGCGACCGCGTCGCGCACCACATCAGCGACCATCATGTGCTGCAACGACAATTGCAACGCGCCGGAGTGAATTCGGCTGAGCTCGAAGAGATCGTCGACCATGCGGGCGAGGCGATCAACCTCAACCCTGATGCGCCGGTGATACAGCGCGCGATCGTCGTCGGTCGACACCACGTTGTCTTCGAGTGCTTCAGCCATCGCCCTGATACCGGCGAGCGGCGTCCGCAAGTCGTGGCTCACCCAGGCGATCAGCTCGCGGCGGCTGGTCTCGATCGCACGTTCGTATCGACGCGCCTCGTCGAGGTTGGCGTGGGCGGCTTGCAGTTCAGCCGCGAGCGCCTCGAGTTCGGCGCTGGGAGTGCCGGTCGGGCCGACATACGGCTCGCCGCGCGACAACGCCTCGGTCGCCACCCGCAGTGCGTCACTACCGGCCATGATCGTGCGCGCCAACACCATCGCCGTCACCAAACCGGCGACGCCCGGCGAAGACAACCAACGTGATCAGCACGCCGAACTGTTCGGTCGACAGAAACATCGCGACGGTGGCCATGGCGGCCGCCACGACGACGGCGATGACCGGCGTCAGCGCGACGATCAAGGCGGCATCGCGAAGCGGACGACGACGGGCTGCGCGCAACATCAACACGCCGCGACTGTCACGACAACCGCGCTGGCCGCCGACACGGCGAGCAGTTGACCGACCTCGTGCGGGCGCAGCGACATCAGTCGTCGGTCGGGGTGATCGGGTCGTACCGGTAGCCGACGCCCCACACGGTGGCGATCGGCGACCATGTGCCACCGGCTGCCAGTTCGAGCTTTTGGCGGAGGCGGCGCACGTGCACGGTCACCGTCGACTGGTCACCGAACGACCAGCCCCAGACGTCTTTCATGAGTTGTTCTCGGGTGAACGTCTGCCGCGAGTGGCTCATGAGATGTGCAAGCAGATCGAACTCGCGCACGGTGAGCGACAGTGGCCTCCGTCGTACATGACGTCGTGCGCAATCACATCGACGCGCAACGGGCCGTCAAGTAGCACCGTCGCGTTATTCGTCGGGGGCGCGGAAGACAGGCGCGAACGCCGCAGCACGGAAGCGACTCTCAACACCAGCTCGCGCGGGCTGAAGGGCTTGGTCACGTAGTCGTCGGCGCCGACCTCGAGACCCATGATGCGGTCGGTCTCGGCGCCAAGCGCGGTGAGCAGAATGACCGGAACAGACCCACGCTGGTGTAAGCGGCGACAGACGGCGAGGCCGTCGAGACCGGGCAGCATGATGTCGAGAACGACCAGGTCGGGCGCGTTGCTGCTCAGCCCACTCGACCGCGGCCAGGCCGTCACCGACCAGCGTGACGTCGTAGCCCGCACGCTCAGATAGCGTCCGACCACGTCACTGACGGTCGGGTCGTCGTCGACCACCAAGATCCGGCCGGACGCCGACAACTCGGCGTCCGCCTGGGCTGTGGTCATGCGAGCACAGCGTAGAGGCGCGAAAGCGACCGAAGCTGTCGCGCGCATTTGCGTGCGTCTCAAGTTCGTAAGAACCTGCGCGCGGCCCGTGCCAGGAGGTGACCGAAGGGTACCGTCGCGACATGATGGCGCGATGACCTGGATCGCGCCCACTCCGCCGCCCGGCATCGATGGCCCGCTCACCGGTGCCGAACGTCCGATGCTCGAGGCTTATTTGACAGACCAGCGCACGACGTTGCGCGCGATTTGCGCCGGCCTCGACGGCGAGCAGTTGGCTCTGCGCAGCACGCCGCCGTCGACGCTGTCACTGTTGGGAATTGTGCGTCATCTCGCCAAGGTCGAGCGGGTGTGGTTCCGTCAACGGGTAGCCGGAGAAACCATCGAACCGATGTATGCGGCCGACCTCGGCAAGGACACCGACTTTGACGACACCGACCCGTCGGCGGCCGAGGCCGACTTTGCCCGGTTCGACGAAGAGATCCGACAAGCCGACGCCGCGGCCGCCGCCGTAAGTTTGGACCACACGTTCGAACTGCGGGGCGAGGTGTATTCGGTGCGCATGGTCTACCTGCACATGATTGCCGAGTACGCACGGCACAACGGCCACGCCGATCTGCTGCGCCAACGCATCGACGGCCTGACCGGCGCCTAAAGCACCTCGCGGTGGCCCAGGCGACGGCCCAGCCTGTGCGCCGATGTCAGGTGCGCTTGGGTGGCATGCGCAGGCCGTAGACGCCGCCATCGACGGCGAGTGCGGTACCCGTGGTCGATGCCGACGCCGGCGAGGCCAGGTACGCGATCGCGTGGGCGATCTCGTCAGGGTCGACCAGTCGGCCGAGCGGCTGGCGAGCTTCGAGTGCGGCCCGTTCCGCGGCCGGATTTTCGGCAGCGTCGAGCAGCCGGCCGACCCAGGGAGTATCGGCCGTACCCGGGTTGACGCAGTTGACGCGGATGCCCTCGCCGACGTGGTCGGCAGCCATCGCGAGTGTCATCGCGAGAATCGCGCCTTTCGTTGCGGAATACAGCACCCGTTTCGGCAACCCTGACCATGAGCAAATCGAGCCCGTATTGACGATGGCCGCATGCGAAGACGCGCGCAGGTAAGGCAACGCTGCTCTAGTCACGCGCACCGCACCGACGACATTGACGTCGAGACAGCGATGCCATTCGTCGTCGTCGTTGTCGGCGACGGTGCCCTGCGCGCCGATGCCCGCGTTGTTGACGACGATGTCGATGCCACCGAACGCCGCCACAACCTGCTCGATGGCGGCGCGTGACCGACGCGTCATCGGTGATGTCGGCAACGACTCCAAGCAGTGGCGGTGGCACCGAGTCTGACCTGGAGATCGAGACAGGCAACGTGCGCGCCACGGGCACTCAGCAGCCGGGCGGTATGCAAGCCGATGCCTGACGCGCCACCGGTCACGATCGCAACCAAGCCGTCGAATTCCGCCACTGCTACTCCGCTCTCCGCCTGAGATCAGGCTTGGCCGATCTCTTGACGCTGCCGACCGAGCCCGTCGATCTCGAGTTCCACCACATCGCCTGCGCGCAGGAACGGCTTCGGCTCGGGTTGACCCTGAGCGACGCCGGCCGGCGTGCCGGTATTGATGACGTCGCCCGGATACAACACCATGAACTGGCTGATGTATCGCACGATCTCGGCGACCGGAAAAATCATGTTCGCGGTGGTGCCGTTCTGGCGGCGCTGACCGTTGACCCACAAACGCAAGCCGAGTTGCTGCGGGTCAGGCACGTCGTCGGCGGCGACCAGCCACGGACCGAGCGGGTTGAACGTCTCGCAACTCTTGCCTTTGTCCCACTGGCCGCCGCGCTCGAGTTGAAACTCGCGCTCAGACACATCGTGGGCGATCGTGTAGCCGGCAACGCACCGCAGCGCATCATCAGTGCTGGCGACGTACCGCGCCGTACGACCGATGACGACCGCGAGCTCAACTTCCCAGTCGGTTTTGACTGACGCACGCGGCACCAATACCTGGTCGTACGGACCGACAATGGTCGCCGCATCTTTCATGAAGAGCACGGGCTCGGTCGGCACGGTCGCGGCAGTTTCTGCGGCGTGGTCGGAGTAATTGAGGCCGACGCACACGACCTTGCCCGGCCGTGCGACCGGTGCGCCGACGCGCAATCCGAAGGCTATCGACCGCGCCCATACGTTCGAATCGACCGGCCGCCAATCCCGCGCGCACCTGTTCGATACCGCCGCGCTCGAAGAACGCGCCGTCGATATCTGACGTGACCGACTCGATGTTCCACACCGTGCCATCGACCAACGCGAACGGCCGCTCGTGGCCGACATCGCCGAGACGCACCAGTGCGAGCGCAGCTCATGCGAGCCCGTACACGGCGATAGCGTTCAGGCCGAAAACGGCAGCAAGCTCCGACGACGACAAGCCTTGCAGCAGTTCGACTGCGAGCTCGTACACGCCTTCGTACGACCGGTAGGGCGAGGCAGACCGGCCAGTCAGATCCGAACATGACGCGGTCGGTGCCAAAGCTTTCGATAATCCGGTCGACGTAGGGCACGAAGTCGGCCGTCGTGGCGCCGGGCTTTGCTTCGCCCACCAGGCCCGACAACTTGCAACTGACGTTCGGATGGGCCGCGAGTCGGGTGACCAGGTCGGCCCATTCGTCGCAAGCGCCGTCAGCGATCGGCGGTTTACCGATGTGGTCGAGCACGAACTGCACGTCGGGCAGCGACTGCGGCGACTTCGATCGCCGCGGGCAGTTCGCGGCGTGCGCACAAGAAATTCGTAACAGAGCCCCGCCTCGCCGACCGCCTGCAAGCCGCGACGCACGTCGGCGCGCATCAGCCATCGGGGATCAGGTCTCGTTGTGCACCGACTGCCGAATTCCGACCAGCAATGAACCAAACTCGCCCGCCATGAGTTCGGCAAGAGCGTCGCCGACGGCAGGGTCGACGAGGTCTACCCACCCAACGACACCGGCGATCGTCTCGGGATTGGCTGCGGCGGTCGCCAGCAGGTCGTCGCGTTTCCCCCAGGCTCGTGCAAGGTTTGGACGACGATCGTTCGGTCGATGGCAGCACTCGCCATGGCGATCCGAAGGTCGCTCACGTCGAAGGTCCGGTCGATTTGTGAATCTTGACGTCTTCAGCCAGCTGTACGTCCGCTTGCTGAGATCCCAGAGATGGTGGTGCGCGTCAATCCTCACGGCACGGAAACGGGCGTCGGAGCGTCAGCGCGAAGAAGCCCTTCTTCGACGAAGGTCATCCCACAGTCGCGTCCGGAATGGGCAGCCGAGCCCACGCCGCGTTCTCGGCAACTTCGGCGGCGGTACCGATATCCGACGACGATGGTCTTCACGGCCGGGTGGGCCAGCGGGAACTGGAGGGCCGCGGCCGGCAACGGAATGTCGTAGCGCGCGCAGACCGCATCAAGCCGTGCACGCCGTTCGAGGACGGCGGGTGGCACCGGGCCGTAGTCGAACCAGCTGTCCGCTGACGGCGTGGCCAAGACCCCGCTGTTGAACACCCCACCCACCACAATCGACGTCGACGTTTCCAGACACGCCGGGAGGAGCGCTTTCGAGGGCGCCTTGGTCGAGCAGCGTATAACGACCGGCCAACAGGATTACGTCCATGTCGGTCTCTTGCACGAAGCGGGTCAGCATCTCGCTGCGATTCATGCCGGCACCGACCGAGGTCACGACGCCCTTCGGCGCGCAACTGGGCGAGCGCGGGCCACCCCTCGTTGATGGCTTGTTGCCAGTGGTCATCGGGATCGTGGAGATACACGATGTCGATCTTGTCGACGCCGAGGCGCTCCATACTGGCGTCGAGAGACCGCCGTATCCCGTCCCGGCTGAAGTCGAACACGCGCCGGGTAGCCGACTCACCGACGAAGCGCTGCGTCGTCGGCTTCCTCGGGTCGGGCCGACTCGAGCACCCGTCCGACCTTCGTCGACAACACCCACTCGCCGTACGGCTTGCCGGCGAGGAACTCGCCGACGCGCCGCTCCGAGAGCCCGGCGCCGTAGTGCGGAGCGGTGTCGAAGTAGCGGATGCCCTGCGCCCAGGCTTCCTCGAGAGTCGCGGCCGCGTCGCGACCGTCAACGGACGCGAACAACCCACCGAGTGGGGCTCCGCCAAATCCCTGGCGGCCGACGTGCAGCCCACCACGACCGACCGCGACGACGTCACCCACCGAAAGCCGCCTTCACTGGTAGCCCGTCACCGTTGCAAGGGGTGAACTTCGCAGGGTGAAATTCGCAAGATGACGTTTCGCAGGGTGACGTTCACGGATGGCACGACCTCTTCACTCTGCTAGCTCCGTTTGGCTGGTGGGTCGCTGGGGCTGGTCGTACTGCCAGTTCGTCAGGTCGCTTGGGCCTGACCAGAAGCGATCCGGCTCACGACGAGCGCGGCCAAGATGATGACCCCGTCGAGGAATTGGATCCAGTTGGCGCCGACGCCACCGAGGGTGAGCACATTTTGGACGATGTACAGCAGCAAGATGCCAGTGAACGCGCCGAAGATGGTGCCGCGGCCACCGTTCATGCTGATACCACCGATGACACAACCCGCGAACACGGTGAAGATCCAGCCGTTGCCAGATACCTCGGCTACGGATCCGAGACGGCCGGCGAGCAAGATGCCGGCGAACGCCGCCAATACGCTCGCGACGACGAAGATCGACCACACCACGCGGTCGACTCGAATACCAGCCGCCTTGGCCGCCGACGCGTTTCCGCCGATGGCGTAGAGCGAACGACCGACGCGGGTGAATCCCAGCACAGCTATGCCGACCGCAAACAGAAACAACGAGATCCAGACTGATGCGGGGAGCCCGAGCCACTCGGTCGTTCCCGCACCCAGGTACGTCATCGACTTCGGCAGGCCGAAGAACGTCTGGCCTTGCGAAACACCGTTCAACAGCCCGCGCAAGACAATCAACATCCCGAGTGTCACGATGAAGCCGTGTAGCTGGAAGCGCACAATCAGCAACCCGTTGAGTAGTCCGACCAAGACGCCAACGGCGAGTGCGATCGGGATCGCCCAGCCACCGTTGAGCAAAGTTCCCGCGCCGTGGTACGGCGACTTGGGCAGGATCAACCAGCAGGCCACACCAGGCGCCAGCCCAACCGTTGACTCAAGCGAGAGATCGAGGCGCGCAATGATGAGGATCAACGCCTCACCAAGGACGACCAACGAGATCTCCGATTGCTGCTGGAGAACGTTCGTCAGGTTTTGTCGAGTGAGAAACACCGGGCTGACGTAGACGCCGATTGCCCCGATCAACAGGATCGCCGGGATCAGCGCCAGGTCACGCAAACGCGCGATTCGGAGGGCCGACGACCGCGCGCGCGCAGCCGGCGGGGCCGGATCCGGCGCAGGAGATTTGAGCGCAACGCTGCTGTCGTCAGTCATGTTCTGATCCAATTCCTTCGGTCGCCGCCACCACATCACCGTCGGTCCAGCCACGGGGGAACTCCGCTGTTACCCCGCCGTGCAGCATCACCAGTACGCGATCACACGGGCGTAGGTCGTCGAGCTCGTCAGACACGATGATGACCGCAGTGCCGCTTGATCGGACCTGGTCCACCACGGAGATAAGTGTCGCTTTCGATCGGACGTCGACACCGGCCGTGGGATGCATCAACACGAGCAACGTTGGTCGCCTCGCCAACGCTCGACCCATTACCAGCTTCTGCTGGTTGCCACCGGACAAGCTCCCCGCGAGTTGCTCCGGCCCGCTGGCTACGAGCGACAGTTCCTTCATGGCCTTTCGGGCGACGACGTCGCGGCGACGCGGACTAATGAAGCCCCACTTGCCCAACCGATCGCCGATCGTCATGGTCAGGTTCTCGCCGACGCTCAGAAGCTCAACGAGACCTTCACGATGGCGATCCCTTGGGAACGAACCCGATACCCGCAGCCAGCCCGCTCGCGACGTCTCCGGGTTTGGGCCGCACGTCGTTCACCGTGATCGTGCCACTGTCGGCCTTGCGCAGGCCGACGATGGTTTCGGCAAAAGCGATGCGGCCGCTGCTGCCGCTACCGGTGATCCCGATCACCTCGCCGGGACGCACCTCGAGCGACATGTTGTCGTAGTAACCGGCCTTGCTGAGATTCTCGACCTTCAGCACCGGGTTCGCCCGACCGAATCTTCGAGACGTAGTCATCAGCCTGGAGGATCTCGGCTTCGCCGGTCATCGCGGCGACAAGCTCATCGCTGGTGAGATCGGCGACCGGTGCTGTCACGATATGCCGCGCGTCACGAAAGACGGTGACGGTCTCGCAGATCTCGTAGATCTCCTCGAGATGATGGCTGATGTAAAGAAAGCTGACGCCCTGCGATTGCAACGTCCGCAGCCGCCCGAACAGGCGGGCGACACCTTTCGCGTCGAGTTGCGCAGTGGGCTCGTCGAGGATGACGAACCGTGCACCGAACGAGAGCGCGCGCGCGATTTCGACCATCTGCCGCTGCTCCACCGTGAGCGACGACGCCAGGGTGGTGACATCGACGGAGATACCCCACTCATCGACCATTGATTGGGCCGCCGCGCGCATGGCCTTCCAGTTGATGATCAGGCTGTTCGTCTGCTGCCTGTTCAAGAACAGGTTCTCCGCGACGGTCAACGACGGGATGATCGTCGACTTCTGGTAGACGCACGCGACCAGTCGTCGCCAGGCGTCACGGTCGTGAATGGGCGGCGCAGGTTCGCCGCGGAACTTGATCTCGCCGCTGTCTGGCTGCTGCAGGCCGGTGATGATCGACACGAGCGTCGACTTGCCCGCACCGTTGCGGCCGACGAGTGCGTGGGCGCCACCATCGCGAACCACGAGGTCGACGTGGTCCAACGCGGTCGTCGAACCGAACCGCTTGGTGATGTCCACGGCCTCGACGGGGGCCGGACCCGTGACGGGTCCGGCCCCACTGCCTCGAGACTGTCAGTACTTGTCATTCGACAGTTCTCATACTTTCTTGTTGCCTGTTGCCTTGACGACGATCAGCCGGCGTTGTTGCCCCAGAGCGACGTGTCGGTCGAGGCGATCGACGTGACGCCGTTGCCGAAGTCACCTGCAGCCTTCGTCACCAGCGGAGCACTGAGCTGATCTTCCAACACGCCCGCACGGATCTGAACGATATTGCTGTTGTGGTCCGTCGGGCCAGGCGCGAACGTCTTGCCGGCGAGCGCCTGCTGTGCGTACCAGATGCCGTACTTCGCGTACTGGTCCGCCGGCTGCGAAACGGTCGCGTCGATCACGCCCGATGCGATGTCCTTCAGCTCCTCCGGCACGCCGTCGTTGGAGACGACGTACACGTGCGCAGGGTCCGGCGCCTTCGCCGTAAGACCCGCCTGCGCGAGGTCCTGAATCGTGCCCGAGAGCGCGAAACTCGATTCCATGTAGACGCCGTGAATGTTCTTGTCCGCCGTCAGGTCAGTCTGCAACTGGTTGGCGGCAGTCGGGCCGTCCCACTTCGATGGCTCAGCGTGCACCTTGATGCCCGGGAAGTTCTTAGCCATGCAGCTCGAGAACGCGTCGGTGCGGTCACGGCCGTTGACCGAGGCGGTGTCACCTTCGAGCATGACGACCGAGCCGGCGTTCTTCATCGAGGTGCCGAGGAACTGGCACGCCTTCGTGCCGTACGCGACGTTGTCGGCGCGCACGACCATGTAGGTGTTGCCGGTGTCAGTTGCCGTGTCGACGCTGATGACCGGGATCTTCTTCGCGTTCAGAGCGGAGATCTCCGGGCCAATCGCCGCGGTGTCCTGCGGCGCCATGACGATGGCCTTCGCGCCCTCGCCGAGCAGAGCCTGGGTGTTGGCGATCAGGGTCTGCACGCTGTTGGCCGAGTTCGTCGTCTTGATGGTCGCGCCCAATGAGCTGGCGAACTTGGGCACGTAGCTGATGTACGAGGCCCAAAACGCGGTGTCCGAACGCGGGAAGTCGAGGCCGATCAGGCCGCCGCCGCCTGCGGCAGGTGCGCTGCCCGCTGGCGCCGTGCCGAACTGGTCGCACGCGGTGCCGCAGCGGTTAGCTGCTTGCCGGTGCGGCTGCCTTCTTCGAACTGCTACATGCTGTGGCGAGCAGGAGCGCGGCGGAAATACCGCCGACGCCTGCAGCCCCTTGTTGAGCTTCACGTTCTCTCCTTAGGTGTCAAAACGAGCCGTGCTCCGGTTCGTACCGAGCGCGGGTGATGCAAGGTCGCTTGCTCTGGAGGTTCCTGTTCTTCGAGAAGGCAGCGGGATCGGTCCCGGTGGTTCGGCCGACTCATGACGCATTCGAAGGACCTTCGTCTCGAGCCGTCAAGATCGGGCTGACGCACCGGCTTGCAGGCACACAAACATCAAATGTCTGCGGCCTTTGCAGCCTTGTTTATAGTCCGCTGGCGACGAGCACTGTAAACAGCCGAGACCACTCCGTTACCAAGCAGTTTTGCCTGTCATATCACTTTGCTCGGCGGAGTCGATCTGCGAGGCCAGAACGGAGTCGACCATCGTTCCGATCTCCATGTGAGGGCCAGACCTCTTATGAGTAGCGTGCTCGCCGCGGGCGAATGCCGCTTAACGTGCAGATCCCCCGGCGAGGCCGGTCGACCGATAAAAGTCCTCAATATGCCGGGTTGTCAACAGGGCCGCGCGTCCGCCGTTCCCGCGGACGGCGGCCTCCAGAATGCGCCGGTGCTCGCGGCGCAACCGAGTGGCTGCCATCGGCCAGTCGGGTAGCTCGGCCACGGCGGCGAGCACGTACCCCTGGATCGAATCCCGCAGCGCAGCCATCACCGCCGCAACCACGACGTTGCCGCTCAGCCGCGCGAGTTCGACGTGGAACTGGGCGTCGAGGCGATGGAAGTCACCGGGCGTCAGCTGCGGCGTCGTCCATCTCATCGAGCAGGCCTGCGGCGTGCGCGAATCGTGTGGTTTCGTCGTTGTGATCACCCTCCCCCGGACGCGACGAGGCTGCACGGACCGCCCACGACTCGAGGAGGACGCGAGTGGCGACGATGTCGCCGATCACCAGGTGCGTCGTGGCGAGGTGCAGGCGCAGCGTGCCGGCCAGGGCCATGCCCGGGTCAGCCACGATCACCGCGCCGGCGTCAGCGCCCGAGCCAACCGCCGTCCGGACCACACCCATGGCTTCGAGTACGCGAATGGCCTCGCGCACCGACGCGCGACTCACGCCAATCTGCTCGGCTAGCACGCGTTCGCCTGGCAGCCGCTGCCCGAGGGCTACCCGCCCGGCGGAAAGTTCGGCCTCGATGTGCGCCAACACGATTTCGTGCGTACGCGGTCGCTTGTCGCTCACCCGGCCCACCTTCGCTTCGCCCTGCCGATGCTAGCGTGGTCAGACCACACGCAAAACGGAGTCGGGAGACCGATGCGCATCGCTCTGTTCGTACCTGCTTGGGCGACGCGATGTTCCCGGCAGTGAACCGGGCGACGGTGACCGTGCTCGAACGGCTTGGCCACACCGTCGTCTTTCCGTCCGATCAAACCTGCTGCGGGCAGATGCACATCGAACACCGGCTACGCCCGCGAGGCGCTGCCACTTGGTCCGCCACCACGTCGAAACCTTCGAGGCCGCGTTGCAAACGTGCGACGCGATCGTCGCGCCATCCGGTTCGTGCGTCGCATCGGTGCGCCACCAGCACGCATCGGTGGCCCGTGACGCCGGTGCGACCGCGCTCGCCGAACGCGCTGCCGCACGTCGGTGCGCGCACGTACGAGTTGTCTGAACTACTAGTCGATGTGCTGGGCGTGACCGACGTCGGCGCGTATTACCCGCATCGCGTGACCTACCATCCCACCTGCCACTCGTTGCGGCTGTTGCATGTCAACGACAAGCCGTTGCAGTTGTTGCGGGCAGTGCGCGGGCTCGATCTCGTCGAACTGCCGGCGGCCGAGTCGTGTTGCGGCTTCGGCGGCACGTTTGCGATCAAGAATCCCGACGTCTCGACCGCCATGCTCGCCGACAAGATGAGGCACGTGCTGTCGACCGGCGCCGAGGTCTGCGCGGCGAGTGACTCGTCGTGCCTGATGCACATCGGCGGTGGCCTCAGCCGACTGCGGGTGGGCGTGCGCGCGGTCCATCTCGCCGAGATTCTGGCTGCGACCGACGTCGCGAGTGATGCCACCGACCGGACGACGCCCAGAGGCCGACGCAATGGCTAAGACGTTCCTCGGCTATCCAACTGGCGTCGCGTATGCACCACGCTGGCGTCGGTCATCTTCGCGGCGACGAGATGTTTCCGCAGGCCGCTCGCACCGCGTTGGGCAACGGCCAACTGCGCCGCAATCTCGGGCGCCGCGACCGCGACGATACGGGCCAAGCGCGCCGCGGTTGTCGCTGAACTGCCCGACTGGGAGCAGCTTCGCGACGCCGGCGCAGCCATCAAGGCCGATGTCATGGCGCGGCTACCTGAGTTGCTGACGCAACTCGAAGCCAACGTGGTCGCGCATGGCGGGCAGGTGCACTGGGCCCGCGACGCGGCCGAGGCCAATCGCATCGTGGTCGATCTCGTCCGCGCAACCGGTGCGACCGAGGTGGTCAAGGTCAAGTCGATGGTCACCCAAGAGATCGGCCTCAACGACGCCCTCGAAGCGGCCGGCATCGCGCCGACCGAAACCGACCTGGCCGAGCTCATCGTGCAACTCGGGCACGACCGGCCGAGCCACATTCTGGTGCCGGCGATTCATCGAAACCGGGCCGAGATCCGCGACATCTTCGCTCGGGAAATGTCCGACGCGCCCGCCGACCTCACCGACGACCCCCAGCACTTGGCGATGACGGCCCGCGCGCACCTGCGCAAGAAATTCCTGGCCGCGACCGTCGGTATCAGCGGGGCCAACTTCGCCATCGCCGAAACCGGCACGCTCGCCGTCGTCGAATCTGAGGGCAACGGCCGCATGTGCTTGACGTTGCCGCAGACGCTCATCACCGTCATGGGCATTGAGAAGGTGCTGCCGACGTGGCGCGACCTTGAAGTGTTCCTGCAGTTGCTGCCGCGGTCGTCCACCGGCGAACGCATGAATCCGTACACCTCGATGTGGACCGGCGTCACGCCCGGCGACGGCCCACAGCAGTTTCACCTCGTGCTCCTCGACAACGGCCGCACCGCTGCATTGTCGGACGACGTCGGCCGCGCCGCGTTGCATTGCATTAGGTGCAGTGCGTGCTTGAACGTGTGCCCGATCTATGAACGCACCGGCGGCAACGCGTACGGCTCGGTCTACCCCGGCCCGATCGGGGCGATCCTCAGCCCGCAACTGACCGGCATGACCGGCCAGCACGACCCGAACGCGAGCCTTCCGTTCGCCAGCACGTTGTGCGGCGCGTGTTACGAGGTCTGTCCGGTGAAGATCGACATTCCCTCGATCCTGGTGCACCTGCGGAACCGCGCAGTCGACGAAGGCCGCAGCCGCCCCGGCGGCCAGCTGCTGGCAATGAAGTTTGTCGGCTGGATCATGCGTACCCCCCGTCGGTTCGCACGCGCCGAACGACTGACCCGCGTCGCACGCCTGCTCGCCGTCCGCGGCCGGATTCGCGCGCTGCCATGGCCAGGCTCCGCCTGGACCAGCAGCCGTGACTTGCCATCGCCGCCTGCCAAGACGTTTCGCGAATGGTGGCTGGAGGAACGCGGCCACAACGAGCACGACGGAGCCGATCGATGACCGCACGCGACGACGTGCTGGCTCGGATCGAGTCGGCGCTGGCGGGAAGTCCCCCGGCCGGCGCCATCCCCCGCGACTACCGCGTCGTCGGCGCCGGCGCCGCGGGCAGTCGCGATGTGGTCGATCTGTTCGTTGATCGACTGCTCGACTACAAGGCACGGGTGCATCACACGCCGCCGGCCGACATCGCAACGACGCTGCGAGCGGTGCTGCAACTCGCCACCTCGGTTGCCGCGCCGCCCGGCCTGCCGCCGGACTGGCTCGATGCGTGCGCCGCCGATGGTCGATCCGTGCTCATCGACGGAATACCGACGACACTCACCGCGACCGATCTCGATGCAGCGAGCGCAGTCGTCACCGGTTGCCGGGTCGCGATTGCGGAGACGGGAACGATCGTGCTCGACGGCGGGCCCGATCAAGGCCGGCGCGCGCTGTCACTCGTCCCCGACCATCACGTCGTCGTCGTGCGAGCTGATCAGGTCGTCGCGAGTGTTCCGGAGTCGTTGCCGCACCTGCGTCCTACATCGCCGCTCACGTTCATCAGCGGCCCGAGCGCGACCAGCGACATCGAATTCCAGCGGGTCGAGGGCGTGCATGGTCCGCGCGTACTCGACGTCGTCGATCGTGCAAACCGATGCGGCCGCGCCGACAGCGCCGGCTCGGCGCAAGCCTCGCGCGACATAGGTCCCGCGGACCTACGCCGGCAGCGCGCGGCCGGCGTCGGCTGAGGCGATCGGTCAACCATTCGACTTGTCGAACCTGATGAAACGACTGGCCGCCCTCGTGATTGTTCCAGGCGTACTTGGCCACGTCTCTTTGTCTGCGCCCCCGTAGCGGTTGAACGCCGCGTACACCGTCGACGGCGGGCAGACCTCGTCGCGCATCGCGACGCTGAAATACGCAGGCGCCGACGCCTTCGGCGCGAGCAAGGCAACGTCGACATAGTCGAGTGCTGCAAGCGCGTCGTCGGCCTCGGCTCGATGCACTGCCAACCATTCCGCCAGCTCGGTGAACGGCTTGACCGTGGCGATACTCGCGGCCCGGCGAATGTCGCAAAGAAACGGGACGTCGGGCATCGTCGCGAAGATGTCATCGCGTAGCGCGGCGACGGCGAGCGCGAGTGCTCCACCCTGGCTGATGCCGGTTACCGTGACCGCGTCGGGATCGACGTGCGGAATCGCCTTCGCCGCGTCGACGGCGCGCACCGCGTCGACAAAGAGTCGCCGATAGTAAAGGTCGTCGGCATTCGGCAAGCCAGCCGTCAAGAATCCCGGCACCTGCGGCGAGCCAACCGCGCCGCGGTCGGGAGTGTCGCCGCGACGCCAACTGCTGCCTTGGCCGCGGGTGTCCATCACGACGTGCACGAACCCGCAGGCCGACCAGTACAGCCAGTCGTGCGGCAAACCGCGGCCGCCGCCGTACCCGATGAACTCGACCACACAGGGCAGCTTGCGATCGGCGGCATCGGCGCGCGAGGCGATAGCACCCAGCCTCGGATCGGATGGTCGTCGTAACCAGCGAACGTCAGATCGTGCACGTCGACGTTGCGAACCGCCGACGCGGTACGGCTGCAAGACCGGAGGTTGAGGCGTGAGTGCCGACGCTGAGCGCTCGTTGCCAGTACGCATCAACGTCAGGAGGGGTCGACGAGCTGCGGTCCGTAGCTGGCCATCTCGGCGACCGCCATCGGATCGAGGGCTGTCATGAACACTCCTGACGGTCGGCGCCGACGTGCTGCTGCGACGCACGGCAACGAGCGTCCCGTACCAGTGCTCGCGGGTGCGCCCGGCAAGGAGGCTACGCCGACGCCTGCTGAGAGCCGTTTACGCACCGTCCGGATTCGTTTGACGTCTGATCACCTGCGCCATAGGGTGGCGCCTAAATTACCCGACCGATCCGAGGTCTTTCTGTGCCTGTGATTACTGGGTTCGACGTTGTTGATGTGCGTTTTCCGACGTCGTTGGATCTGGATGGGTCGGATGCGATGAATAAGGACGGTGATTATTCGTCGGCGTATGTGGTGTTGACCACGGATGATCCGTTGCTTTGTGGGTTTGGGTTGTCGTTCACGATTGGGCGGGGCACGGAGTTGGTGGTGGCGGCGGCGCGGCAGCAGGCGGCGTTGTTGGTGGGGTTGGATGTTGAGGTGATGTTGGCGGATATGGGGGCGGTGTATCGGGGGTTGACGGCGGATTCGCAGTTGCGCTGGTTGGGGCCGGAGAAGGGGGTGGTGCATCTGTCGTTGGCGGCGGTGTTGAACGCGGCGTGGGATGTGGTGGCCCGGTTCGCGGGGAAGCCGTTGTGGCGGTTGTTGGCGGAGATGCCGGCGGCTGCAGTTGGCTGCGGTGGCGGATTTGCGGTATTGCGCTGATGTGTTGACCCGGGCAGGAGGCGACGGCGATGTTGGCGGTGTTGGAGCCGTCCCGGCCCGAGCGGATCGCGGTGTTGGAGGCGTCGGGGTATCCGTGTTACACCACGTCGCCGGGCTGGTTGGGGTATGACGATGAGAAGTTGCGCCGGTTGTGTCAGGAGGCGGTGGATGCGGGGTTTTCCTACATCAAGCTCAAGGTGGGGGCGAACTTGGCTGATGATCGGCGCCGTTGCGGCATCGCGCGGGAGGTGTTGGGCCCGGATCGGCATTTGATGATCGATGCGAATCAGGTGTGGGAGGTGCCGCAGGCGATCGAGTGGGTGAACGCGTTGGCGGATTTCGCGCCGTTGTGGATTGAGGAGCCGACCAGCCCTGATGACATTTTGGGGCATGCGGCGGTCCGGGCGGGGGTCGCGCCGATCGGGGTCGCGACCGGGGAGCATGGCCATAACCGGGTGATGTTCAAACAGTTACTGCAGGCCGGGGCGATCGATTTCTGCCAGATCGATTCGTGCCGGCTGGCCAGTGTGAACGAGATCCTGACCGTGTTGTTGCTGGCGGCGAAGTTCGGGGTGCCGGTCTGCCCGCACGCCGGCGGGGTCGGCTTGTGTGAACTGGTGCAGCACCTGTCGATCTTCGACTACGTCGCCGTGTCCGGCTCCATGGACGGGCGGGTCGCCGAATACGTCGACCATTTGCATGAACATTTCGTTGACCCCTGCGTGGTCGCCGGACGCCGCCTACCAACTCCCGACCGCGCCCGGCTACAGCGCGCAAATGCACCGACGCCTCCGTCGCCCACTACCGCTACCCCGACGGCCCCTACTGGTCCAGCCGCACCGACCTGTTCCCCACCACCCACACCACCACGCCCACGCTCCGCGACTCCCACGCCGCCCTCACCGCCACGAGCTGACCACCCGCCATGGCCCGCACCGCAGACGTCGTCGCCGCAATCAAAGCCATGATTCTCTCCGGCGAACTGCGCCCGAGTGAACGATTGCCGGCCGAAACCGACTTGGCCGCCATGCTCGGTGTTTCCCGCGGCCCGCTGCGCGAAGGCGTCAGCGCCCTGGCCGCGATGGGCGTGCTCGACACCCGCCAAGGCGACGGCACCTACGTCACCAGCCTCGAACCCAGCCTGCTGATGGCCCCCCTCAGCTTTGTCGTCGACATCCATAGCAAGGACGGCGCCCGCCAGTTCCTCGCCGTCCGCCGCGTGCTCGAATGCGAAGCCGCCGGCCTCGCCGCACTCCACATCGACGCGAGCGCTGTCGCGCAAGCTCATCGCGCCCTCGCCGACGCCGAACGGGCCTTGGCCGAAGACCCCACCGACTACGAACGCTTCTTTGTCTACGACAGCACGTTCCATCGCGAAATCGCGGCCGCATCAGCAAATCCGATGCTTGCCGCGCTGATCGAATCGATCTCCGGCCGCACCGCCCGCGCCCGCCTTCGCCGCGGTGTCATCGAAGAAGGCGCCCAGCAGCGCACCATCGACGAACACCGCGCGGTCCTCGACGCGATCGTTGCGCACGACCCCGACCGGGCCCGCCTGCGCATGGCCGTCCACCTCGTCGGCGTCGAAGACTTCCTCCAGACCTCAACATCTGACGATATCGACGGCAACGCCCCTCCGCTTTAGGCGCAATGCCCGATTCATCCGAATCGGCCGCGTGTGAACGACCGCATGATCCGCGCCGGGAGCAAGAGACGCGACCCAGCACGCCGCGAAAGCAGCCTAGACCTCAGATGTATCGGTCGGCGCTCTTGCCGTGCGCTCACGCAATAGGAGCGACCAAACGCCAGCCTGATGCCGGTCAGTCGGCCAGCGCTGTGACCGGATCAGCGGCGCCAGACCGCACCTGTCGCCGTCCGATCTGGACGTGCATGCTCCGGCTGCCTGCATTGACTAGCGCTGAGCGCGGCCGGTATCGCCCTCGTCGCGACATGGCGCAGGCCCGACACTCGATGAGAGTGCCGGGCCTGCGTTGCCAGGCTATCTAACTGTCCCTACCGGAACCTTCCGGCCGATTACTGCCAGGAGGAGGTGAACTGCGAGGCGTTGCTCTTGTCCCACAACGTGACACCGGTGTCGATGGACGTCTCGAACGGCTTGCCCTGGATCGCGTTCACCGCAGCCTGAATACCGAGGTTGGTCATCTTCATCGGCGACTGCGCCATGGTGGCGGTGGCCTTACCGGCGGCGATCAGCTTCGCCATCTCCGGGTCACCGTCGTAACCGAAGATCTTGAGCGGGTGGTTCTTCACGATGTCCGAGCTCGCGACACCTTCGGCCGGTGAGTCACAGGCCGAGTAGATCGCAGTGAGCTTCGGGTTCTTGGTGATGAGGTCCTGCGTAACCGAAGCACCCGTCGCCGTGTCGCACTTGGTCTCCGCGCCACCGATGACGACGTTGATGCCGGTGCCAGCGAGCTCCTTCTTGACACCATCGATGCGAGCGTCGAGGGCGGGCACACCACGAACCGCCTCGAGAAGCCCGATCGTGTCACCGGACTTGAGCTGGGTCTTGATGTAGTCGCCGGCCACGATGCCGCCCTTGACGTTGTCGGTCGCCGAAATGGCGTCCGGCGTGAAGCCCGGCAGGTTGTTGTCGACGAGGATGATCTTCACGCCGGCTGCCTTCGCCGCGTTCAGAGCCGGCATGACGCCCGGGCCCATGTTGGCGATAACGATGGCCTTGCTGCCCTTGGTGACACTGTCCTGGATCTGGGCGATCTGGCACGGGGTGTCGTCGTTGGTCTTACAAGCTAACGTCGTGAGATCGATGACGCCCGGGTTGTCGGTGTTGTACTTCTTTGCGCCGGCGATCATGGCGTCCCAGAAGCCACCCGTCGCCTTGGTGATGAGCGTGACCTTGATCGGCGCAGCGGCCGCAGCCGCGGGCGAGGACGCAGGTGCAGGAGCGGCGGACGACGTGGTCGCCGGCGCCGGAGCCGCGGCTGACGACGTCGCGGCCGGCCGGCGTGCTCGATGCGGCCGCTGGCGCCTTCTTCTTGCTCTACTACATCCGGTGATCAACACCGCCGCCGTCGCGAGGACGGCAAAAGCCTTGTATCGAGATGACACCTTTGTGCTCCTTCTCATCGGGTTTCCTACCTGCACATCGACGCGCGGCAGGGGTGATCGGCTAGATAGCCACGTCTCCCCGCGCCCCGACGATCCAGGACACGAGTTGTTCTTGGTTTTCGTGATTCGCTAACGCTTCGCCGACTTTTCGCCCGCGGCGCATGACCATCGCGCGGTCGGCAACGCTGAGAACTTGGTCCATGCTGTGTGAAATCAGGATGACTGCGACGCCGTTCTCCTTCAGTCGCAGTACGAGTTCGAGCACCCGCGCAGACTCGCGCAGGCCGAGAGCCGCAGTCGGCTCATCGAGAATGACCACCTTCGACGAGAAGGCGACTGCTCGAGCGACGGCAACTGCTTGGCGCTGACCACCAGACATCAATGCGACGTCGGCATCGAAGTCAGGCAGGCGCACTTGCAACCGATCGAGCAATTCCCGGGTGCGCGTCGTCATCCCGCGCTGGTTAAGCCATTGCAGACCCCGCGGCAACCAAGCGGGGCCGGCAACCTCGCGGCCAGCAAAAAAGTTTGCGGTCGGGTTCAGGTTGTCGAACAGCGCAAGGTCTTGATAGACCGTCTCGATGCCGAATTCCCTGGCACTGATTGCCGAGGAGATGCTGCACCGGCGCACCGTCGATCCTGATCTCACCTTTATCAAGTTTGTGCACGCCGCTGATGCACTTGATCAGGGTGGACTTGCCCGCGCCGTTGTCGCCCAGTAACGCCAGCACCTCGCCGGCGTGAACCTCGAGATCGACACCGTCGAGAGCCACTACCGCGCCGAACAGCTTGGTGGCGCCGGAGACGGCGAGCACAGGGGTGGCCACGATCGTCTCGGCGGTCATGTGATCCTCGCTTGCAGGTTACGGAATCGGTTCTCGACGTAAGCCCGGATGACATCGAGTTCGACGGCGAGCACGATGACGATGCCGGTGGCGATCTGCTGCCAGTTGGGGTTGACGCCAACCAGGTTGAGGCCGTTGTGCAAGACGCCGATGATGAGCGCACCCGTCAGCGCATTGATCACGCGACCACGACCGCCAAGGAAACTGCCGCCACCGATGATGACCGCAGCGATCGCATTCAGTTCCATGCCCACGCCGGTGAACGGCGAGCCGGCGTTGGCGGTGCCGACGAACAACATGCCGCCGATCGCTCCCGATAGGCCGCTCATGACGTAGACCGAGATGAGCACCTTGTTGACCGGAAGACCCGTGCGCACTGCTGCCTCAGGGCTGCCACCGACGGCGTAGATCCAGCGACCCCAGACGAGTTTGCGCAGGATGACCCAACACACAATCGCAAACACGATCACGACCACAGCGGCGAACGGGAACCAACCAACCGGTCCGTGGCCGGGAATCTGCGAGATGCGGCCACCGCCGAGCTTGTCGACGATCCACGGCGCCCCGAGTTGCGTGGAGCCGTGCGCGATGATCAAGCGCGGCGCCGGCGGCGATGCTCAGGGTTGCCAGCGTGGCGATGAACGGATGCGGCAGCCGGCCCTTGACCAGAAGCAACCCGTTGACCAGACCGATCAGCAGCCCGATCAGCAGGGTGACCCCGATCGAGAGAACCGGCGAATGGCTGTGCTTGAACACGACGGTGCACACGACGCACGCCAGCGAGACGTTCGACCCGATCGACAGGTCGATACCCCGGGTCAGGATGACGAGGAGTTGGCCCATCGCAATGACGCAGACGCCGGCGGATTGTTCGAGCACGTTGCCGATGTTTCCGAACGACCAGAACAGATGGTGGTCGGTGGCGAACCACAAGAAGATGACCATGAACAGCAACATGAAGAGTGGGCCGCCCTTGAGCGCTAACAAGGCGACCTTGATCGGCGTCGACTCGTCTGAATCGGATCGCGCCGTTAGTGCTGGGGAAGCAGTTCCGGACAGGCCAACAGGCTCGACGTCGGGTGGCGTGGAAAGGCCTTCAGGCACTTCAGAGCTCCCCTTGGTGCAAGGCCTCGCGAGGCACAGGTTCCGGCAGTGATAGATCCATCGAGTGCTTGTCCGAGGCAGCGCAGGTTACTGCGAAGCACGCCCAAGTTAGCGCCTCAGGATTCATCTGACGATAGCCAAGAGGGACCGTTACCAAATCGCAGCAATAGCGTTGCCCGGGGCGGGTGAAGAGTATCGAATTATCCGTGTTTTTTACGGATTGCCGCAATACGGCTGTCGAGCCTCGGTGCGCGGGCGCGTTCCAGCTGGAGCGGCGGTGGACGCACATCAGTGTGCGAATGAGTGTGAATGTGTGGAAAAGCTTGCCGATATTGGGTTTCGGCGGGTCATCTGATCACCTTGCGCGGGCCATCGCTCCCGACGAATCGGGCGGCGAGACGCGCGACCGACAAAGGTGAACAGGAACGACCCACGCCAGATGGCGACCGGCTCTCGCTGACGCGGCTACTTGACGGCGCTACTCGCTCGTCGCTTGGCCCACACGTCGAACGCCACGGCCGCCAACAACACGATCCCCTTGACGGACGGTCAGCGGACGAGGTTGCGCTGGAGCAGGGCGTGGACCGACACGGCAGCCAGAATGATCGCGCCGTAGATCAGCTCGGTGTAGAAGTCCTCCATGCCCACCGCGACGATGCCCGCTTCGATGCCACCGATGAGAAACGCACCGACGAACGTGCCCCAAATCGTGCCGCGGCCACCGAATACCGAGGTGCCTCCGACGAAGACAGCGGCGAGCGCCGGCAATAGATACCCGGCTCCCTGCGACGGGTAGAAGTTGAACACCTGGAAGCTGTTCATCATGCCGGCCAACGCCGCCAAGACGCCCGTAAGCACGAAAAGGATCATGCGGGTGCGCATGATGGGGATGCCCATCAGTCCGGCAGCCTGCCGGTTGTCGCCGATGATGTGCGCGTTTGCACCAAGACGATGCCGATACATCAAGAACCACACGACGACGGCGATCGCCACGAACCAGACGAACTGCATCGGCAGGCCGAACCAGCGGCCCACAAGCAGCCGCCCCGCAATCGTGTGCTCTGTCTCGGTCAGCGTGTAGCTGCGACCGTTGACGAGAACGAGCGTCAGCCCTCGATACAAGAACTGGGTGCCGATCGTGACGACCAAGGCGGGGATGCCAACAACGGTGACGAAGAAGCCGTTGACGAGTCCGGCCGCCGCTCCGATCGCGAGTGTTGCGAGAACGCCGAGTGTGACGTTGTGCGTCGTGTGTTCGACGCCGATGTATCCAACCATCCCCAACCCGAACGTGGACGAGAACGATAGATCAATGTCGCCCGCCACGATGAGCATCGTCAGGCCGAGCGCGACCAAGCCGAAGTACGGCACGGTCTGGGCGTAGGACACATAGATGCGGCTGTGCAGGAAGGTGTTGGGAGCCAGGATCGTAAAGATCAGCCAGACGAGCAAAAACGCCATGGTGATACCGATTGGGGAGGACCAGCGCGAGAAGAGCGCGCGCGCTTGCCGCTCCCGACTCACGCCGCTCGACACTGTGCGTTCCACCGTCGCGGTCACTGAGTACCTCCGGCAGCTGGTTCACGGTTCGGTTCGGTGTAACCACCGGTCGAAGCGACCTGGCGCATGATCGACGTCAGTTCGTCTTGCGCGTAGCGGTTCTTGGGGAAGGAGCCAGCGATGCGACCGCGGTCGATGATGACGATCTGATCGGAAACCGAGTGCACGTGGAAGATGTTGTGATCGATGAAGATCGCAGACTTGCCTGCGGCCTTGATGTCGCGGACGAAGTTGAGGCACTTCTCGGTCTCGCTCAGCGACAGACCCATCGTGGGCTCGTCGAGAACGATCAGATCCGCCTCGAAGTGCAGCGCCCGGACGATGGCGAGTCCTTGCCGTTCACCACCCGACAGCCCGGTCACCGGTGTGTCGGGCGTGAGGATCGCGGAGGTGAACCCCATCGACTCACCCATCAGGTCAGCGGTCACGCGGCGCATCTCGTGGACGTCGAGAAAGCCGCCAACCTTGGTCAGCGGGCGGCCCATGAAGATGTTGCGCCATAACGACTGCTGCTCGGCTAGGGCACGCTCCTGGTAGACCGTCTCTACGCCGAGGGCGCGCGCCTTACGGACACTCAGGTCGTTTACCGGTTTGCCGCGAAAGAGAATCTCGCCGCTGTCCGGCTGGTGGTAGCCCGTGATGATCTTGATCAGCGTGGACTTGCCGGCCCCGTTGTCGCCGACGAGGCCGAGCACCTCGCCGGCGTTAAGGCGAAGGCTGATGTCGTAAAGCGCGTGAACACCGCCAAAGGACTTCGAAACGTGTCGCAGCTCAAGGATGGTGTCGGACTTCGTCGGCGTCTCTGTCATGGCAGTTGTCATTTGCGTGGAGGTCGTCCTTGTCCGGGGCCTTGCGGCCAGCGAGCGTGCTACTCGCTGGCCGCAAGGCCGTTCGTACGGGCGATTATTGCAACGTCACCTGATCTGCTTGGTGACGAGCGGCGCAATCAAGCCGATGTTCGACTTGTCGACGAAGCCGCCACCTGTGTCGATGTGCAGACCGCTGAAGCCGTACTCGTGCGTCAGGCAGAGCTGCGCGATACCCATGTAGCCCTGCAGCCATTCCTGCTGGTCGATGACCAGGTTGACGTAACCGTCCTGGATGCCCTTCACCGTCGCCGCGGACATGTCGAAACCGGCCGCGTAGACGGAACCAGGCGCCAGGTTCGCCGCCTTCATCAAGGTCGGGATCGCCGACGTGAGGTTGCCGTGGTCGATGAAGATGGCCTTCACGTCAGGGTGCTTGGAGACGTAGCCGGTGAAGATCGGAACGCCCGCCGACGGGTCGGCGTTGGCTGCGTCGCTGATCTCGAGGTAGTCGACCGTCATGCCGGCTGCCGTGAGCGCGTCGGTGATGCCCTTGGTGCGCTCGCCGCGACCGGGCTGTGCCGCCAGGCCCCAGACGAACACGCGGCTACCCTTTGCCAGATTGCCGCGCTTGATTGCCTCGTTCGCGAGCGCGGCGCCTGCATCGTGCAAGGTTGCGCCTGCATAGCCGGTGCCCTGGGCCGCGTACTTAGCCTCAGCTGTGGGCAGTTCGGTGTTCATGACCGTGACGACGATGCCCTGGCTTTCGGCCTGGTCGATCAACGGGTCGAACGCGGTGTCACCTGGGTGGCCCATCACAGCGATGCCGTCAGGCTTGGTCGCCACTGCCTGCGTGAACTGGGTGATCATCTTGTTCGGGTCCCAGTCAGACCACTGATACGTGACATCGGGGCCGAGCGCCGCCGCAGCCGCCTTGGCGCCGTTGTACACAACGGTCTCGAAGCCGCCGCCAGCCGTGCCGCCCGGGAAGAACACGATCTTCATCCCCTTGCAGAACTGCGCCCCGGCAGGCACCGCGGCAGCGGCGGCGACCGAGGTACCGGTGCTCGCGGACGCCGCCGAACTGGTGTTGCCGTTGGCCTTTTTGTTGCTGCTTGTGCAGCCCGCGACGGTCAGGGCGACGATTCCCGTCAGGGCCCCCGCGCGCATCGCAACGGTCCAACCTGTTGTCTTCATTCGACACCTCTCTGCGCCAAAGCACTAATGAAAGAGTTCGAGCGTGGCAATCTGCCAAGTCTGACGATCTGCTTCGTCGTGAGTGCGCCACGGGGAGCGGTCCCAGAGTCGATCGACGCCGAGTGTGCACGTTAACATTTGGCCCGTCAAGACGCCCGAGAGCCCGTACGAGATCGTGTCCTGGTCGTTACAATCGAGACCGCGCCGGTCCCTACTTTCCACCTGCGGAGAGCGTGCGAATGCCGCGCAACGCCAATGCGATGTACGTCGCCCGCCGTCGGGTACGACGCCTTCGCGAGTAGCGACCGGGCGAACCGTTCATCCTCGGGTGGCCGTCACATCGTGCGCTCCATCGCGTGACGTGTTAGCGCTCCAATGGGCCGGGGCCATTGCCATGCCTACGACAGAAAAGCCGCCGCAGCACGAGGGACACCCGATGCCCGCGAGGTGTCGGACATCAACCGGAGCCAGCGTCGCCAATCATCAGATCTCCTTGTATTGGACATGCTTACTGACGCGTGCTTTCGATGTCGCTGATCCGGTCATCCGCCACCAGGTAGGCCGGCGGCAAGTCGGTAGTACGCCTGATTCCAGCGAAGGTGATCGCGGAAAGTTTCCGACGTCGTAGCGCCGGTGATGCAGGCGAGCTCGGTTCGCACCATGTCGGCGAAGAGACGAAGGGTCTCGATACCGACGGCTTGCGTGAGAACCGTGTGATGGGGACCACCCGCAGTGATCCAGCACTCAGCCGACGTCGACAGCGACGGGGCGGGCTTCCAGACCGCGCGGGCGACCGGGAGATTCGGCAACGGCTCGTCGGCCGGGACGACGTCGATCTCGTTAGCCACGAAGCGGAAGCGGTCACCGAGGTCAGACGAGCCCCATGACGACGCCGGGGCCGGGCGCCGCGTCGAAGACCAGCCGCACGGGATCTTCGCGGCCGCCGATGCCCAGCGGGTGGATCTCGCACGATGGCTGCGCGACGGCGATGCTCGGGCATACCTCGAGCATGTGCGCGCCGAGAATCTTGGGCTCGCCAGGGCCGAAGTGGTAGGTGTAGTCCTCCATGAACGAGGTGCCGCCCGGCGCGCCTGCGCTCATAGCCTTCACCGTGGCAACCAAGGTCGACGTCTTCCAGTCGCCTTCGCCGCCGAAGCCGTAGCCATCGGCCATCAGTCGCTGCACCGCGAGGCCGGGTAGCTGGCGTAACCCGCCGAGGTCTTCGAAGTTGGTCGTGAACGCGCCGAACCCGCCCTCGGTCAAGAACGCGCGCAGGCCCGCTTCGATGCGGGCGGCGTAGCGCAGCGAATCGTGCCGGTCGCCGGTGGCGGCGAGTTCGGGTGCGAGCTTGTACAAGTCGGCGTACTCGGCCACGAGAGCGTCGATCGCGCTGTCGCTGACCGCGTCGACCTTCGCGACCAGGTCGTTGACGCCGTACGTGTTGACCGACACGCCGAACCGCAATTCGGCTTCGACCTTGTCGCCTTCGGTGACCGCGACGTCGCGCATGTTGTCGCCGAACCGGGCCAGTTTGAGGTGGCGCAGGTGGCGGTATCCGAGCGCCGCCCGCACCCATTCATTGATCCGCGTGACGACGGCGGGATCGGATGCGTGGCCGGCAACCGTCGACCGTGCGATACCCAGTCGTGTCTGGACAAATCCGAATTCGCGGTCGCCGTGCGCGGCCTGATTCAGATTCATGAAGTCCATGTCGATCGTCGCCCACGGCAACGACCGGTTGGCCTGGGTATGCAGGTGCAGCAGCGGCTTGCGAAGGGCGTCGAGGCCGGAAATCCACATCTTGGCCGGCGAGAAGGTGTGCATCCACGCGACGACGCCAATGCACCCGTCGTCCGCATTCGCTTCGAGCATTTGCTGACGGATCGCGCCGGACTCGAGTGAGTACCGGCTTCCACACGAGGTCGGCCGCGAGCTGCCCGTTCGCCGACAGCATGCGCAGCAATCTCTTGCGACTGCTCGGCGACTTGGCGAAGCGTTTCTTCGCCGTACAGGCCCTGACTACCGGTCAGGAACCAGATGCTGGCGGGCGTTGACCGCCGACGCAGCGGTCATGAACATCCTCGCGACGCGCCGTCCGGCGGCACTGCGCCGGAGCGCCCGCGCAGCAGCGCGATCGTGCAGGAGTCGTCGCACAAGCCGACATGGCCGTCCCGTCATCGATGAAGCGAGTGCTTACCGGGCCACACCGCTCGTGGCGCAAGCAAGTGTCGTCGCTAACATTTGGCTAGGTCAACGCTCGGCTGATAACGGTTCCGTAACCGACAGGACACACTGATTCACGCTCGCTCGGTTTGGGTGGAACGCGTATGCGGCCGCTGTGATCGATAACATCGGGTAGACCCGATCGGCCCGCAGCCATTGCCAGTCGATCGCTCGCGGCCAGTCTCGGTTCGGGGTGCTCGCGTGCTCGGGGCCTACCGGCGTCGGGTACTGGCCGCAGGCTAGCCCGCGACCGGCTGCGACCTCGGCGCCGCGCCAGAGATCGATCACGTTGACCTCGCGACGCGCGGGTTCGCGGTCGACCTGGATGCCGGCGGCGTGCAGCGCCGGGCCGACGGCCGGGTGTAGCCGCTCCTCAGTGAAGCGGTCGCAGTCTTCCTTGGTCTGCCACACGTCGAGGTAGTGCAGGTGTCCGTCTTCGCGTTCGATCGCGACGTGCAGGACGAATCCAGGCGCCAGTTCGGGGCCGATGGCGTCCTTGATCTGCGCGTACACGGCGGCGTCGATCGGAACGTCTTGTTCGAAGGCGTACATGAGACTCCCTTATTTGATCCGAAGTGGTTTCGGATGGAAGTACGATAGGCGTCGTGGCAGGCACCGTCAAGAGGCGCTTCTACGACAACAGCGCCCGCGAAACGGCGTCCCAGCAACGCCAAGCTGCCGTCCTGGCCGCCGCGCGGGCTCTCTTCCTCGAACGTGGCTACACGCGGACGACGATGGCCGCGGTGGCCGAACACGCCGGCGTCGCGGTCGACACGATCTATGAACTCGTCGGCCGCAAACCTGCGTTGTTCCGGCTCCTCATCGAAACTGCCATCTCGGGCAGGCGCACGCCGTGCCGGCCGAGCAACGCGAATACGTGCAGCAGATGCAGGCCGAACCGACCGCGGCCGGCAAGTTGCGCATCTACGCGCAGGTGCTGCCCGCACTGCTCGGGCGCTTGGCGCCATTGGTCGCGGTGACGCAAGAGGCCGGCGCGGCCGAACCGCAGCTTGCGGACCTCTGGCATGAGATCGCCGAACGCCGCGCAGCAAACATGCGCAGGTTCGCGGCCAGCTTGGCTGAGACCGGCGAACTCGCGATGCCGGTAGAAGAAGCCGCAGACATCATCTGGGCGACCAACGCTCCCGAGTTCTACTTGCTACTCGTGACACAACGGGGGTGGTCGCCCGAACAGTACGGCGAGTGGCTAGCCATGACCTGGCAGCACCTGCTCCTGCGCTAGTGCAGGTGCGCTTCCCAGTCGGCCGGCACCCGTCCGGCCGGGCCAGGGACGGATTGGGTCACGGGGCGATGGGTCGGAGGCGCGAGTACCGACCGCGTCCTCGTAGACCGACTTCGTCTCGAAGTTCCAGAACCACTCCTCGCCGGGCTCGAAGCTCGTGATGACCGGATGCCCCGACGTCTTCCAATGCTGGGTGGCGTGCTGCGAGGGCGACGTGT
The DNA here is from genome assembly GCA_963799955.1 of uncultured Actinomycetes bacterium. Taxonomy (GTDB): domain Bacteria; phylum Actinomycetota; class Actinomycetes; order Acidothermales; family Acidothermaceae; genus PALSA-607. Next base: position 218,729 of record CAWCZJ010000021.1, on the reverse strand, counting down.
CGCAACAACCAATATGCCCGCACTGCGCGCACCGGCGTAGATGGAGCCACCAGCCGCCCTCCGCCTCACACTCGGCGCACCCGTCGCCGCTAGGTGCGGCGGACGGATCAATTACGTCGGCCCATGATCGGCTCCCTTCTCGAATCTTGGTCACTTCCACCGCGACCAGTGTCCAATGCCATCGCTCGTGGAGCCCAGGCCGCGCCAACCCGCCGTCCGCTTTGAACCGGGCCGACGCGGCTGCGTTCTCCGGCTGTAACAGCGTCGACGCCTTGGCGGGTGTCGACGACGCCGGTTGCAGCGGATTCGAAGGAGAAGCGAATGCGGCAGACAGCAGGCATGAGGTGGGTTGCGGCGCTGGTGTTGGTGCTCGCGTTGGCCGGCTGTAAAAGCGGCAAGTCCTCGCCCGGCGTCCTCGACGCCGAGTTCGGGCACGGGTACGAGTCGCCACGTCCGCTACGTGCGTCATTCCGCAGAACAACGGCGGGGATCACGATGCGGACAACAACGGTGCCCCGGACGACGGCGACGGGTGCGACAAGTGAATCCGCGTCGCGGCTACTCCGGGGTTCCGAGCGGCAGCGCCCAACGCTGGGGGCCGGATCACCTGGGCGTTGGATCTGGCTCAACGCCGGGTGCCCGCAGACGCGCCGCGCTCGGTCCGCTGGATCGCCCTCGGTGGTGTGGTGCTGGGCGCGGTCGCGGTCGCTGTGTCGGCGATCATCCATCTGCATCTGTGGATGCAGGGCTACAAGCACATTCATTTGATCGGGCCCCTGTTTCTCGCCCAAGCCGTCGCCGGCATCGGCCTCGCTTTGGTCATGGTGGCCTACCCGAGGTTCGTCAGCGCAGTGCTCGGCGCGTTGTACATGGCGTCGACGATTGGCGGGTTGCTGATGAGCGCCACCGTCGGGATTTTCGGCTTCCATGACGGCTTGAGTGTCCCGTGGGCGACGAGTTCGCTGGTCATCGAGGCCGCCGGCCTGGTCGTGCTCGTAGCGGCCGGAGCGGCGTTCTTCGCGCGTCGTTGAAAGCACCGAACAGGCGCGGCCTGATGCGCGCAATCGCGTCAAGCCGCGATCGTCGCTGGGTCGGCGCGTCGTGCGTCCGCGGATGCTCCGCGCGAACTGGTGCGCGCATCGATTCGATGGGCCTCCCTACGAATCGAGCCGATCACCCAGGCTCGAGCTTTCGACCCACTCCGAGGCGCAGCTGCGCTATCCCGGATCAACCGTGATCAAGGTCGTTGGCTCGGACGAGGTCGCGACCCGCGACAGCGAACCCGACCCTGCCTATGCCGGCGCGATTCTCACCACCACTGCGACGTCCGCGCAGCTGTATGCCTGGTACGCCGACTGGCTGACCGCGCGCGGCTATCAGCCGGTCACCTACTACCGCATGGCCGACCAAACGTCGGGCGTTGCGTGGCGCGCGCCCGGCGGTCGCGAGCAAGTCCAGATCGGCGTCTTCGATGCCGCTGAACTCGCAGCTCAACAGCACGTCACCGTCGCCGAACGCGCGGGCACGTTGATCTACGAAGAGGTGCTCGTCGGTTACCGCGTGAGACCACTCGATGTCGAAGCCTGCCGACCACTGCGCTGGACGGTCATCGACAAACCTGCCCCGGCGACGGGCAGGTCACGCATGGTCTGGAGGCTATGCGCAGCAAAACAGCGACCGATCCGGTCGGCCGTCGTCGCTGCTCGACCGCGCCATCGGTGAGCTGGCCGAAGTGCGCACCAATCAGGTGAACCTGGCAGGCACCAAACAGCATGATGGCCAACGTCGTTGAGTCGGCGTCGCCGGCAGCGCGGCCGGCCTGCCTTTCGGCATCGATGTAGGCAGCGATCGCCGCGATGATGTGCTGCGGTCCTGCATCGTCAGCGTGGAGGATCTCAAGGAAGCGGGTGAGCAACTCAGCGCGACCGAGCAGGGCGCCAGCCAACGGGAAAGCGCCTGCTTGAAAGTGCCGTGCACGCGTCCGCCGATCGCAACGAGATTGGCTTCGACAGTGGCACTCCCTGGCGCTGGCATTGCTTTACGAAATTGGTCGCCGAGGCTCGGCGAGTTCGAGGCCCAGCGCCTCAAGGATGAGTTCGTCCTTGTCGGCAAAATGGTTGTAGAGCACGCCGTCTGACACGTCGGCCGCCCGGGCGATCTCGCGCGTCGTCAGTCCGCCGAGACCGTGCGCCGCGAGGAGTCGCCGGGTGACGGTCACGAGGTGTCGCCGCAGAGCACCCGCCGGATCGGAATCAAGATGACCCTGGACGGCGCGTGCTCGGCGAGGCGACATGGATGGATACAACCAGACCGACTTCGGTGCGGTCACACCGCGACGTCACGCCGCAACGTGACAATGACCGCGCCGACGCCGAAGGCCGCCGTCCACAATGCGAGGACGACGCCCCCGCCGAGCTGGGGCAGCAGTCCGCTGCTCGCGTCGTAGCCGAGACCGCGGGCAGCAGTCGCTGGTAGCCATCGGCCCAGCGAGACGGCAAGTCCGGCGACGGCGGTCTCGGCTATGAAGATCCAGACGACGGCGATAACGATGGCAGCCGACTGGGCGCGAACGAGCGCGCCCAGGGCGACGCCGATGACGGCGTACAGACAGGTGCCACGCAGTCACGCCGAGCAGCGCTCGCACGACCGTGCCATCGCCAGCGCCGAACGACAATCCCCTTGACCGAGTACCACACCAGCGCTGTTGTGAGTGCAGCCGAAGGAACTGAGGACGCCGGCAACTAGCCCGGCAATCGCCGCGATCCAGAACTTCGCGAGCAGCACTGGCGTGCGCTGCGGCGTCGACAGGAAGGTGTCGGCGATCGTCCCGTGCCGGTATTCGCTCGCGCTGATCGTCACGCCGATGATGAGCGACATAACCGCAGCGAGGCCGCCGTGCAACAAGCAGGTCACGCGCGCCGGCCGCTGTCGCGAGCTTTGTCGAGCTGATCGCCCCTGACGCAACAGCACCACTCTCGGCGAGAGCGATCAAAGCGAGTTCGGCGACGATCACCCAACGGATCGTGCGCGTCGACAAGAGTTTGGCCAGCTCGGAATGAGCCAGATCTCGAAACCTGGTCATGCCGCGACCTCGCTGGTAGAGCCGCAAGAACGCGGCCTCGAGCGCAGCTGGGTCGGGGTCGGTCGACGAACCCGCGAGCTCGCCGAGCGGACCGTTGAACCGGAGCCGGCCATGACTGATGACGACAACCTGGTCGGCAGTTCGCGCCACTTCACCGAGCAGATGGCTCGATATGACAACAGTGCGGTCTTCAGCCGCGAACGAACGAAGAAAGCCGCGCAGCCAGACGATGCCCTCGGGGTCGAGCCCGTTCGCAGGTTCGTCAGCGATGAGGATCTGCGGGTCGGCGAGGAGTGCCGTCGCCAGCCCGAGCCGTTGGCGCATGCCGAGTGAGTACTCGCCGAACCTGGCGTCGTCCGGCTTCGGTGAGGTCGACGAGGTCGAGAACTTCATCAACCCGAACGTCGGAGATATGCGCCGCGCGCGCCACCACGCGGAGGTGGTTGCGCCCGCTGCGGCTGGGATGAAAGCAATCCGGGCCGAGGACGACGCCGACCGTGCTCCGCGGCGCGGATAGCTCGGCATAAGGCTGGCCATTGATCAGCGCTCGGCCTGTCGTCGGACGGATCAGACCGAGCACCATGCGCAGCGTCGTCGTCTTACCGGCACCGTTAGGGCCGAGCAAAGCCGTTACCCGCCCGGCTTCGATATCGAGCGTCAACTCCTCAACAGCGACGACGGACTTGAACCGTTTACCGAGGCCCTCGAGCCGGATGGGTAGGGATTCCATCGAACCTCCTCTATGAGCGCATGTTCATGAGCATGTGTTCATATTGAGGGGCTAGTCGCCGTAGTGTCAAGAAGAGTGCGGCTGCGACTCGGTACGAGCGGTCCATGCGATCGCTGCGGACGGTCGCTCGATTCTCGCTCACCCGGCGTCAGTAGATTCGTCGGCGATCGCCGATCCCGGCGTCCCAACGGATGACCTGAGTGACGCGTTCAGCGGCTTGTTAAGGGCAGGCGGGCTACCGATGAATAGGTATGTCGAACCTGGTCGCATCGGTGGCCGGCGAGCCGCGGCTGGCACCGGACACGCGCGCGCCATCGTCAAGCCCGCACGCGGGCATCGTGGTTGCGCCGGCGCCGCCAGGGTCGCCGACGTTGACGCTGCCCGATTGCTGGAGGTCCTCGATCGCATCGATTGTCACCTGTACACGGGCGAGAGCCCTGCCGGGTGGCGGGTACCGCGAGCTGTTCACCGGTCCTGGCGCGGATGGCCTCCTCGGCGGCGCGATCCCGCCCGGCGTTGATCCAGGGGAGGCTTGGGAGGCCGCAGTGCACCCCGACGACTATCGAGCGCCAGGCCGCGATCGACTTTCGTCACGTCGCGGGTGGACCGATGTCGATGGAATATCGCGTCGTCGGCTACGACGGGGTGACTCGGTGGGTACTCGACCGTATGTGGCCGCGGCCAGTGTCTTCCGATGGTCGGGTTGTGTTCGACGGTGTCGTCACGGACGTGACGGCTCTGCACGAGACCAGGTTGCGTTGCAGCAGGCCTTGAAGGCGTCGCGGTCAGCGAACCGCGAGCTCGCGCTCGCACGCGCGAACGCCGAATGGCGGGCGAGAACCGATGACTTGACGGGCCTGGGAAACCGCCGCGACTTCACCGACGTACTGGCTCGGCATCTGGATCGTGCGAGACCGCGCCGGTGGCTCGGTCGGGCTGCTGCTCATCGACATCGACTTCTTCAAGAGCGTGAACGACCGCTACGGACACGGCGGTGGCGACGACCTGCTCGCCGGGTTCGCCGATCGGTTGCGAGGCGCCACTCGGCCCGGCGACACGGTCGCGCGTTGGGGCGGCGAAGAGTTCGTTGTGCTGCTGTCGGAGGTTGGCGAAGACGACGTGCTACTCGATCGGGCGGAGCAAATCCGCGAAGACTTGGGCAACGCACCGTTTCACGTTGCCGGTCAATCGATCACGGTCCATGTCTCGATCGGCGCGGCGCGCAGCGGCACTACCCGCAACACGCCAGATTCGCTGATGGCCGCCGCCGACAACGCGATGTACGCAGCCAAACGCGGCCGGCCGCAACCGCGTCAGCTTCGCCGGAGACGCGCTCGGCTCGCACCGCCTAATCTGATCACCCGCGAACGTCAGAAGCCGTTGCCCGTACGCACAGCCGCGTCACCAGCGGTCATGCACGTGTTCGCGGATATCGCGCTCGTAGATCTCCTCCAGCTGATCGAGTAGCTCGTCGTCGAGCGGCGACAGATCGGCAGACGCCGCGTTCGCGCCGCGCCTGCTCGACGTTGCGCGCTCCCGGTATCACCGTCGTGACACCGGGCTGATCCACGATCCAACGCAGCGCCAACTGCGCGGTCAGGACGCCGGCCGGCGTGAGGCGCGCGACCTCGCGGGCCGCCGCGACACCGACGTCGTACGGCACCCCGCTGAACGTCTCACCCATGTCGAAGGACTCCCCGTGCCGGTTGTAGGTGCGGTGATCGTCGGCGGCGAATCGCGTGCTCTCGTCGTACTTCCCAGAGAGCAGCCCGCTGGCCAGCGGCACCCGCGCGATGATTCCGACACCCGCAGCAGCAGCGGCCGGCAACACCTGCTCAAGGGGCTTGCGGCGGAAGACATTGAGGATGATCTGCACGGTCGCAACCCCCGGGCGCGCGATGGCCCGCAGCGCCTCGTCGCACGTCTCGACGGACACGCCGTACGCCGTGATACGTCCCTCGGCGACCAGCGTGTCGAGTGCGTCGAAGACCCGGTCGTCGGCAAACACAGACGTCGGCGGGCAATGCAACTGCACGAGGTCGAGCGTGTCGACGCCGAGGTTGGTGCAACTGCGGTCGACCCAGGCCCGAAACGCCGCCAACGTGTACGCCTCGGCGACGTGCGGGTTTGCGCGGCGACCCATCTTCGTCGCCACGGTGAGTGCGCTCGTCGCGGTCTTTGAGGAACCGGCCGATCAGTTGCTCGCTGCGGCCGTCGCCGTAGACGTCAGCGGTGTCGAGGAAGGTGACTCCCGCATCGACAGCGGCGTGCAGCAGGGCGAACGCGTCGGCTTCGCTGACGTCGCCCCAATCCGCGCCGAGCTGCCAACAACCCAGTCCGACCACCGAGACCTGCCGGTCGGTGCGTCCGAGCGTTCGAGTTTCCACGCCTGCACCTTAGGCGAGGGTGTGCCCGACGAACGCCGTGGGTGCGGCCCAAGTTTTGCCGGGAACCGCGAGTCTGACCGCGGGGGTCAGTACGGCCAACACGCGGGTTGGTCAAGACTCGCCGAGACCAAACCGTTAGCTGCAACCGGAACCGCTCGTGCGGATGCGCCGTCCAATGCGCAAATCCATTGCACAGGAGGCGTTTCCGATGACTCGCAATCGCATGGTGTGGCCCGCAACGTTGGCAGTTGTCGTACTGGTGCTCTCCGGATGCGATGGTCATCAATCCACGAGTCACACAGCTGCCGCGGCGGCAGGCTCGATGAGCGGCAGCTTCGCCGAGACGCTACCGAGTGGCGGCGCGGCCGATGGCACAGGTGCGGCGAGGGCACCCGACGCGGGCACCGGCAGCCGGCGACGCCACTGCCCAGGGGAGCATCCGCCGCGCTGCATCCGACCCAGCCGCAGCGGCAGGCCCTGGCGACGCAGTGGAGGCTCCCGCAATGCCGTCCGCAGCAGCAAGTTCCGCGGCGGCAGCACCGGATACTGAAGGCGGCGGCGGCGCCGTACGACAGTGACAGTCAAGGCGATCAGAACGTGAGAGTGGGCCTGCGAGCCGGCAGCGTCGACGACAACGCTCACTTCGCCGACTACCTCGCCTACCGGAATACCTTCGCGACACTCGGCCAGGACGTTCACGAATTCGACGTGACACGACGCCACGTCTTCACCGTGACGAATCAATCGGGCTATCCACTGCTCGGCGCCCACATCGTGATCAGCAACTCCGGAAACTCCAACTCCGGTGGCACTGTCGCCGACCTGCTGACCGACTCGAGCGGCCGTGCGCTGTGGTTCCCGCAGAACTCCTCCGCGAACGCGAACTCCTCGTTCAAGGCCGTCGTCTCGATGGGCAACGCGACCGCCCACGTTTCGATCGATCCGACCAGCAGCGTCTACCAAGTCACTCTCGATGCACCCGCGACGACCGCGCCCGTGCCACTCGACATCGAGTTCGTCGTTGACGCGACCGGCAGCATGGGTGACGAGATCGCACAACTCAAGGCGAGCCTGTCCGACATCGCGGCCCGCATCGACGCGCTGCCGGCCAAGCCCGACGTCCGCTTCGCATTGACGATCTACCGCGATCGGGTCGACAGCTTCTTGACTCGGACCTGGAACTTCACGCCTGACCTGGCCGGCTTCGAGCAAGAAATCGCGGGAGTGACCGCCGACGGTGGCGGCGATGACCCCGAGGACGTTCAGCAGGGTCTCTACGACGCGCTCCACAAGCCCGCGTGGCGTGCGGACGGGGCGGCGAAGCTGATGGTGCTGATCGGCGACGCCCGGCCGCACCTCGACTACGCGAACGACCCCGACTACATCACGACTGCGGTCGACGCTGCTCGACTCGGCGTCAAGATCGAATCGCTGGCCGCCAGTGGGCTCGACGACACGGGCGAGTACATCTGGCGACAGCTGGCCGAGATCACCCAGGGCCAGTTCCTGTTCCTCACCTACGGCCCGAGCGGCGGTCCTGGCGACACGACGACCCATCACGTCGACGGCTACACCCCGATGAACCTCGAGGACCTCGTCGTCCGGCTCGTCAGCCAAGAACTCTCGCCACTCGGCAATCGCCAGCAGCCGACCCAGCAATAGAGCCCCAATCCGCTGCGGCGACAGTCGGTGCATCCGGTCTGTTGCATGAGGGTCGCGAGCGCGATCAACTGTCTGTATGACGCAGACGCGCGACCTGACGACGCCGCCGGTTGTTGTCGGCGGACGGCGGCCGCTCGAGGTAGGCGAGGTGGTCGCCGTCGCCCGTGGCGACACGCCGGGTCGAGATCAGCGGCGATTCGCTAACCGGGTCGCGGCCTCGCGCGCGCACATCGAGGCGCTCGCGGAGTCCGGCGAGCCGGTGTACGGCGTCTCGACCGGGTTCGGCGCGCTGGCCACCCGGCATATCGCGCCCGAGCTTCGCGCGCAGTTGCAGCGATCGCTCGTGCGGTCGCACGCGGCGAGCAGTGGCGCTGAGGTCGAACGCGAAGTTGTTCGCGCCATGATGCTGCTGCGGCTCGCGACTCTCGCGACGGGACGCACCGGCGTCCGGCCGTTGATCGTCGAAGGCTATGCGGCGATGCTGAACGCCGGCGTGACACCGGTGGTCAGGGAGTTCGGCTCGCTCGGGCTGTTCTGGTGACCTCGCACCGCTTGCGCACTGCGCATTGGCGTTGATGGGTGAGGGCGAGGTGCGAGACGCAGCCGGAATGCTGATGCCCGCCTCCACTGCGTTGGCAGCCGCCGGCATCGCACCGGTGGTGCTGGGCGCCAAGGAGGGTCTCGCGCTGATCAACGGCACCGACGGCATGTTGGGCATGCTGCTGCTGGCTTGTCATGACCTGTCGATGTTGGCCAAGACTGCCGACATCGCGGCCGCCATGAGTGTCGAGGCGATACTCGGTACCGATGCGGTGTTCGCGGCCGACTTGCAGGCGTTGCGGCCGCACCCTGGCCAGGCCGCGTCGGCAGCGAACTTGCGGGCGCTGCTGGCAGGCTCACCGATCGTCGAGTCGCATCGCATTGACTGCACGTTGGTTCAGGACGCGTACTCGCTTCGTTGTGCGCCGCAGGTCGCCGGCGCTTTTCGCGACACGCTCGCGCACGCGTTGACCGTCGCCGGGCGCGAGCTGGCGAGTGCGATCGACAACCCGGTCGTGTTGCCCGACGGTCGGGTCGAGTCGAACGGGAACTTCCACGGCGCGCCGCTTGGGTACGTGCTCGACTTCTTGGCGATTGCGGCCGCTGACCTCGCGTCGATGTCAGAGCGGCGCAGCGACAGGTTGCTCGACGTAGCCCGCTCGCACGGGTTGCCAGCGTTCCTCGCCGGTGATCCGGGAGTCGACTCGGGGCACATGATCGCGCAGTACACGCAAGCGGCGATCGTGAGCGAGCTGAAGCGGCTCGCGGTGCCGGCGAGCGTCGACTCGATCCCGTCGTCGGCGATGCAAGAGGATCACGTCTCGATGGGCTGGTCCGCGGCCCGAAAGTTGCGCCGCTCGGTGGACGGTCTGACAAGGGTGATCGCGATCGAAATTCTCACCGCAGCAAGAGCTCTGGATATGCGCGCGCCGCTACAACCTGCTCAGGGCACCGGGGCCGTTGTCGCAGCCCTGCGAACACGCGTTGCAGGGCCGGACGCCGACCGGTGGCTGTCGCCGGAGATCGAGGCCGCCGTCGATTTGACCCGCACCGGAAGTTTTGTGCGCGCAGCGGAGTCTGTGATCGGAGAACTGTTGTGAGCGGACCTCGGCCCGTGCGGGCACCGCGCGGCAACACCCTGTCGTGCCTGGGCTGGCCACAGGAAGCCGCGATGCGGATGCTGATGAACAACCTCGATCCTGCTGTTGCCGAACGTCCCGACGATCTCGTGGTGTACGGCGGCACCGGGAAGGCGGCTCGCGATTGGAATTCGTTCGACGCGATCGTGCGAACCCTGCAGACCCTGAAGGACGACGAGACGATGCTCGTGCAGTCCGGTCGGCCGGTCGGGGTGATGCGCACCCACGAATGGGCGCCAAGAGTACTGATCGCCAACTCCAACCTGGTCGGTGATTGGGCAACGTGGCCGGAGTTTCGCCGGCTTGAGCACCTCGGGTTGACGATGTACGGGCAGATGACCGCTGGATCGTGGATCTACATCGGCACGCAAGGAATTCTCCAAGGCACCTACGAGACCTTTGCTGCAGTTGCGGCTAAGAGGTTCGGCGGAAGCCTGACCGGGACGCTGACCTTGACCGGAGGCTGCGGCGGGATGGGCGGTGCGCAGCCGCTTGCGGTCACGATGAACGGCGGGGCGGTCATCGTCGTCGACGTCGACCCGGCGCGGCTGGAGCGCCGTGTTCAGCAGCGCTACCTCGACGAATGGACCGCCGATATCGACGCGGCGCTCGAGCGCGCGCTCGCTGCAAAACGTGACGGGCGTGCGCTGTCGGTCGGACTCGTCGGAAACTGCGCTTCCGTTTTCCCTGAGTTGCTGCGGCGCGGGATCCCGATCGACATCGTGACCGATCAGACCTCTGCGCATGACCCGCTGTCGTACCTGCCCGAAGGCATCGAGCTTGCCGATTGGCACGACTATGCGGAAGCGAAGCCGGAGGAGTTCACCGAGCGCGCGCGCACGTCGATGGCTGCTCAGGTCGAGGCGATGGTCGGTTTCATGGACGCCGGCGCGGAGGTCTTCGACTACGGCAACTCCATTCGCGGTGAGGCCCAGCTTGCGGGCTACGACCGCGCGTTCGCGTTTCCCGGATTCGTGCCTGCGTACATCAGGCCACTGTTCTGCGAAGGCAAGGGACCGTTCCGGTGGGCTGCCCTGTCGGGCGACCCGGCCGACATTGCGGTCACCGACCGGGCGGTGCTCGATCTCTTTCCCGACAACGAGCCGCTCGAGCGATGGATTCGATCGGCGCAAGAGAAGGTCGCCTTTCAGGGTCTGCCCGCGCGCATCTGCTGGCTCGGCTATGGCGAGCGTCACCTTGCCGGCCTGCGCTTCAACGAACTCGTATCGCGCGGCGAGATCAGCGCGCCCATCGTCATCGGGCGTGACCACCTCGACGCGGGATCGGTGGCGTCGCCCTACCGCGAAACCGAGTCGATGGCCGACGGCTCCGACGCGATCGCTGACTGGCCGTTGCTGAACGCGCTGGTCAACACCGCATCGGGCGCGTCATGGGTGTCAATCCATCACGGCGGCGGTGTCGGCATCGGTCGGTCGATCCACGCGGGGCAGGTCAGCGTCGCCGACGGCACTGCGTTGGCCGCCGCGAAACTTGAGCGGGTACTGACAAACGATCCGGGCATGGGCGTGATCCGGCACGTCGACGCCGGATACGAACGAGCGAACGAGGTTGCGGTGCAACGCGGCGTCCGGATACCTATGCACGAATCCGCACCCGAGTGAGCTCCCCCATCCAGGAAACAGGGCGGATACCGACATCGGTGGCACGTTCGACCAGCTCTGGTCTGAGTTGTTGCCGCTCGGCGTGACGGCGACGGGCGGTTATCGCAGGTTCGCGTGGACCGACGCGGACCTGGAGGCGCGGTCGTGGTTCGCCGCTGCGGCGCGTGCACGCGGGCTCGATGTGCAGACCGATCGCAACGGCAATTTGTGGGCGTGGTGGTTGCCGATCGGGTGGTCGGGCGAGCCGCGCGAAGCATTTGTCAGCGGCTCACACCTTGATTCGGTACCGGACGGTGGTGCGTTCGACGGGCCGCTCGGAGTCGTGTCCGCGCTGTGCGCGATCGATATGCTTCGCAGTCGCGGCGTGCAGCCGTTGCGGCCCGTCGCGGTTGCCGTGTTCGCGGACGAGGAGGGCGCCCGTTTCGGAGTGGCCTGCGCCGGATCTCGGCTCACTCACCGGCGCGCTGTCATCCGAGGCTGCATGTGCGCTGACTGATGTCGACGGCGTGCGTCTCGATGAGGCGATGCGACGCGCAGGTGTCGACACCGCGCAGCTTGGCCGCGACGACGAGGCGCTGAGCAGGGTCGGTGTTTTCGTGGAGCTGCACATCGAGCAGGGCCGTGCACTGGTCGATCTCGACGCGGCGGTTGCTATCGGCACGAGCATCTGGCCGCATGGGCGGTGGCGATTTTCCTTTGAAGGTCAGGCAAATCACGCTGGCACCACGCTGACTGATCGACCGCCGCGACCCGATGTTGCCGTTCGCGTCTGCGGTCTTGCAGCGTCCGCGAGATCGCGGCAGAGCAGGCGGCGTCGCGACCTTCGGTCGCGTGCAGGTCGAGCCGAATGGCACGAACGCGATCCCGTCGCGAGTCACGGCATGGCTCGACGCGAGAGGGCCAGAGCAAGAGATCGTCGACGCAATCGTCGAGCGGCGTCTCGACGATCGCGCAGATGCGGGCACATGCTGAGACACATGACGCTGACGGTCGACCGCGGAGTCCGTCTCGGCGGTTGTCACGTTCTCGGCGGACGTCAATGCGCGGCTACATCAGGTGCTCGAGTCGGCGGCTGGCCTGGGTCCAGTGCCGGACCTCGGCACCGGTGCCGGACACGACGCAGGGCTGCTGTCATCCGTGGTCCCGACCGCGATGCTGTTCGTGCGCAATCCGACCGGCGTCTCGCACTCACCCGAGGAATTCGCGGAGCGTGACGACTGCCTCGCAGGTATCGAGGCGCTCGCGGCTGTCATGGCCGACTGGGTCACCACCGCGACCCAGTCGATGGAGACCAGCTAACGATGACCTCGTGGTGGTGTGAGAACGCATGGCTGCCTCCTGGCCGCGTTGCATCCCGCGTGCTCGTCACGGTCACCGACGGACGGATCACCAGCGTCGATGCCGACGTCGACGCCCCGTCATCCGCGCACCGGTTGGCCGGGCTCGTGCTTCCTGGTCTCGCGAACACGCACTCGCATGCATTTCATCGGGCATTGCGTGGCCGAACGCAGCGTGGGCGCGGGGACTTCTGGACGTGGCGCGAGCAGATGTACGCCGTTGCGAATCAGGCTCGATCCACAGAACTACTTGGAGCTAGCGCGAGCGACCTACGCGGAAATGGCGCTGGCCGGCATCACCTGTGTCGGCGAATTCCACTATGTGCATCATCAGCCCGGCGGCTCGCCCTACGTCGATCCAAACGCCATGGGCGCTGCACTGATCGAAGCAGCGGCACAGGTCGGCGTCCGGCTTACTTTGCTTGATACCTGTTATCTGGCAGGCGGATTTGGCGAGCCGCTCTCGCCCGTACAGCAACGTTTCAGTGATGGCGATGCCGCTTCGTGGGCCGCGCGCGTCGGACGAGCTTGATGCAAGCGCGACGAACGTGCGTGTCGGCGCGGCGATCCATTCGGTACGAGCAGTGCCCGCCGACCAACTCGGTGACGTTGCCGACTGGGCCCGCGACCGCAGCGCACCGCTGCATTTCCACCTGTCTGAACAGCGAGCCGAGAATGAAGCATGCCTCGCGCGATACGGCGTCACGCCCACCAGGCTGCTGGCTGACGCGGGCGCGCTCAGTGCTGCGGCCGTCGCTGTTCACGCAACGCATACGACGGCCGACGACATCGCGCTGCTCGCGTCGGCCTCGACCGGAGTATGCCTGTGCCCGACCACTGAACGCGACCTTGCCGATGGCATCGGTCCGGCCGGCGCACTGGCAGCTGCCGGCGTCGCGCTGTCGGTAGGGTCCGACGGGCAGTCCGTGATCGACCTCTTCGAGGAGGCTCGCGGTATCGAGCTTGACGAGCGCTTGGCATCTCAGGTTCGCGGCACGTTCGCCGCGATGGCCTCCTCGACGCGATGACCGTGGCCGGGCACCGCGCACTGGGCTGGCCCGATGCCGGTCAGCTGGCTGTCGGAATGCGGGCCGATCTGGTCGCGGTTGATCTCACGTCGCGGCGCACTGCCGGCGGCGGGGCCACCGCGGAGTCTGTCGTGTTCGCTGCCTCGGCCGCCGATGTGACCGACGTCGTCGTCGACGGAACCGTCGTCGTGAAGGACCGTCAGCACGTTCGTCTCGGCGACGTTGGCGGCGCGTTGGTCGCGGCGATCGATGCGGTGACTCGTTCATGACGACGACGCTGATCGACAACATCGGGCTGCTCGTCACCAACGACCCTCGCAACGACGCCGGCGACGGATCAGCCCTCGGGGTCGTGCTCGATGCAGCGATGGTGCTCGAGGCTGGTCGAGTGGTGTGGGTCGGCCATCGTGCTCGTGCTCCCGAGGCCGATGAGCGGGTCGATGTAGAGCGCCAGACGGTGGTGCCGGGTTTCGTCGATAGTCACAGCCATCTGATCTTCGCGGCCGATCGCGCGGAGGAGTTCGCCGCGCGGATGGCTGGAACTCCTTATAGCGCAGGCGGTATTGCCGCGACGGTGATCGCGACGCGCGAGGCGAGTGATGCCACGCTTCGCTTGAACGCGGTGCGTCTGATGGACGAAATGGTCGCGTCCGGCACCACGACTGTCGAGATCAAGAGCGGATACGGACTAACGACGGACGACGAGGTGCGGGGCCTTGCGATCGCGCACGAGTTGACCCGCGAATCGACGTTCCTTGGCGCGCATGTCGTGCCGATCGAATATCAGGGTCACCGCGACGACTACGTCAGCCTCGTCGCAGGCTCGATGCTCGAGGCATGCGCACCAAACGCCCGGTGGATAGACGTCTTCTGCGACCGCGGTGCCTTCGACGTCGATGAAGCGCGAGTGATTCTGCAAGCAGGTGTCGCGCGGGGACTGTTGCCGCGGCTGCATGCGCATCAGTTGGAGCGAACCGGCGCGGTGCAACTCGGCGTCCAGCTTGATGCGGCTTCGGTTGACCATTGCAATCACATGAGCGACGCGGACGTCGATGCGCTGGCCGGGCTCTGCCACCGTTGCGACGGTGTTGCCGGGCGCCGACTTTTCGACCCGCAGCGTGTACGCAGATGCCCGGCGGATGATCGACGCCGGTGTGGTCGTTGCGCTGGCGACGGACTGCAATCCCGGGATCTTCGTACACGACGAGCATGCCGTTCTGCATCGCAGTCGCGGTTCGTGACATGCACCTGACACCTGCCGAGGCGCTGTGGGCGGCAACGGCCGGCGGCGCGCGGGCGTTGCGTCGCGACGACATTGGCGTTCTCGCGGCGGGTAAGCGGGCCGACTTCGCGGTGCTTGCCGCACCGTCCTACGTGCACCTCGCCTATCGACCGGGAGTCGCACTCGTCAGCGCCACGTGGAAGTCCGCCGCTAGACCCGCATTGGGCGGGCGACCCGGCTGAACGAGTCAGGCGGTGGGCAGAGCTAATCTCGTAGCGATATCGGTCGGCGTTTCGGCAAGCCCCGCCGCCAACAGCTTGCGGTCGGCGCTGACGAGCGGGACCGCGAGCTCGCGTGCCGCAGCCGCCCACGCCGCGTCGGATAAGGAGAGCGTAGGTGTGGGCAAGCTCGGCCGCCCGGCGAAACCATGGAGCTGTCATCGCCAGCGGTTAGCGTGAGTGCGGGGTTGCTCGTCCTCATTTTCGATATCGCTCCCGACGGATCTGGGACGCGCCCGAGCCTGAGCGGCAGACAATGCCGGAATCGGTTCCCTGATCGGGTGCGGGTTCGTTGCCGCGGTACCTCGACGACAGTGGCCTGGGGAGGAGACGCTTTGAGTGAGGACATTGGCTGGTTCGCAAGGGCCGGCATGTTGTACGAGCAAGCCGTATTTGGCGGCGACATCGGTGCGCTCGTGATCGCTGGGCGGGAGCTCGACCGGGTGGAGGCGGATCTTGCCCTAGCCCGTGGCCGCATCCTGCACGCGCAGTTCCTGCAAGATCGGAAGGCTGACCCGCGCGAGTTTGCGAGTTTCGCGCGAGCGGCTGAGCTGTATCAGCAGTTCGGCGATGTGCGCGGCGAGGCCGAGGCACTGTTTTGGATTGGGGTCTTCTACCAGGTCGTTGCCGGTGAGGCGGACAACGCGCGCCCGGCGCTGGAGCGGTCCTACGGGCTGGCTACGCAAGCCGGCGACAAGCTCACGCTGTCGTACGCGGCTCGCCATCTCGGCTTCGCGGCGGGCGAAGCCGGCGACATGGAACTCGCCCGCGAGCGGCTCGAGGAATCCGTCCGGCTGCGGCGAGAGATTGGATTCATGCCCGGTGTTGCGGCCGGACTGCTCAGCCTCGCGGAGCTCTCGGCCATGGAAGGCCGCTTGGACGACGCACGACATTTCCTTTCTGAAGGCGAACAGGTTGCGCAGGAGTGTCGAGCTCACGGCGTCCTGCGCTGGTTTGAGAAGGCGCGAGCAGAGCTCGACGGCTCGGCCTGATCCGCGGTGAGCGCACTGAGTCATCGACGAACAGGAAGTCCGACTAACGCTGCGAGGTGACGGGCGCAGCATTCGCGTGTGAGCCGCGCGGCGCGATGAAACACCCGAGTGCTGACGCGCATCTCGAAGCGTTACCACCATAAGCCCGCTCGGCGCTGACCCGAAGTCTCGCTGACTCATCGCGTCGCTGTCTCACATCACGAACGCACGTGTGCCGGCGGCCGGCATAAACAAACATCACAGCGAACTGACGACATCTGCGTCTGCTGCTTGCGGCTCGCTGAAGGTGAGACTCGTCGCAGCGACGTCCCACGGCCGTCCCGTCCGGCACTGGCGAATGGGCTTCGCACCGGTTGCCTGTTGCCTCGATCTATGCGATCCCAAGGAGCCTGCGATGGATACCGTCCTCGACCCACCGACGACCCCTGCGACGACAGCCGCCTCGGCGGGCGAGGGTGCGTGGCTGCGGTTTTCTGTTGTGCTAGCCGCGCTGATTCTCAACATCCTCGACTCGACGATTGTGAACATCGGCGGACCGTCGATCCAGCGGGACCTGAAGTTGAGCGCCGCACAACTGGAGTGGATCGCGGCCGGGTACACGCTCGCGTTGGCGGTGGGGCTGATCACCGGTGGTCGACTCGGCGACATGTTCGGTCGCAAGCGAATGCTGCTGGTCGGCCTGGCCGGATTCCTCGTCGCATCGGCGGCATGCGCCTGCGCTTGGTCGGGGCAGTCGCTGATCGGTGCGCGGGTGTTGCAGGGGCTGTCGGCGGCATTGCTGGTGCCGCAGGCGTTCGGCCTTATCCGCGACATTTTTCCCCCAGCCCAGATGGGCAAAGCGTTTGCGGCGCTGGGCCCCGCCATTGGCTTGTCCGTCGTCGTAGGCCCGGCGATCGCCGGGCTGCTGATCAAAGCGAACCTGTTCGGCACCGGTTGGCGGGCACTGTTCCTCATCAACCTTCCGATCGGCGCGTTCGCCCTCGCCGTGGGGATGCGGCTGCTGCCACCCGGTAGCGTCACCGCACGAAAGGGTTCGACTGGACCCGCTGGGGGCGGTACTGATGGCGGCGGGCAGCTTCCTCGTCGTTTTTCCCTTGGTCGAAGGGCGCGCGCTCGGCTGGCCGGCTTGGATCTACGGCGTCCTGGCCTGCGCGGCGCCGACGTTCGCCGCTTTCGCACTACAGCAGCGTGCCCGTACTCGCACGCACCGGACGCCGCTGATCGAGCCGACCCTGCTGCGCAAGCGGTCCTATGTGTCCGGCGTGATTTTCACGCTCGTGTTCTTCGCCGCCGTCACCGGTTTTTCGCTGACCACCGGCTTGTTCCTGCAGCTCGGGCTCGGTAACTCGCCGATGACCGCCAGCCTGTACGGAATCGCCATGGCGGTCGGCGCATTCGCCGGCTCGGGTGTCGGTGCGTGGGCGATGACCGCTGTGGGCCGACCGATCCTGCACATCGGCCTGGTGGTCATGGCGGCGGCCAGTGCCCTGCTGTACGTGTCGCTGCACGGGGTACACCATGTCGGCGCGCTCGATCTGGTGCCGGGCATGGCGATCTTCGGCGTCGGGATGGGCATGATCTTCGTGCCGCTGTTCAGCATCATCATGGCCGAGGTCGCCGACCATGAGGTCGGGTCGGCGTCCGGTCTGTTGGAATCCCTGCAGCAGCTGGGCGCGTCGCTCGGCGTCGCCGTCCTCGCGACGTTGTTCTTCGGGGTTCTTCGGCTCGAGCAGGGCGGTCTGCCGGCCGCACGTGCCGCGGGCAGGCCGGTGCACGCGGCGCAAGAGGTGCTGCTACTCAATCTTGCGCTGATCGGGATCGCGTTTGTGATCGGCTGGCTGCTGCCGCGCCATGCACGCGCAGCGCACCCGACTCCAACGTCAACAGAGCTCATTCGGCTTCCAGTCACGCAGGGAGCCGAATGAGCCCCGACGCCGTTCAGGCCTCGGGCAGTGGCAACTCGATGAGCGGGCGGATTTCCGCGATCAGTTTGTGCGCTCGCTCGAGCCGGGCGATGCCCACTTTGGCGCCGTGCTCGTTCGCCCACGCCGCCTGCCCGGTGTTGATCGCCTCGAGTACGCGGCGTCCACGCGCGGTCGGTGCGAGCAGCTTCGCACGCCGATGCTGTGGGTTTTCGCTGAACACCGCGAGCCCGTCGTCGACGAGCAGGTCGGCGACCCTTTGCACCGGCTGGCGGTCCATCCCCCGCAACCGAGCGACCTGCGCGACGCTCAGCGGCTGCTGGGCCACCGCATCCAGCACCACCCAGCGCGCGAGGGTCTGGCCACCTTGCCGGGCGATCGCTTCGCCGGCGGCGGTCACGAAGTGCCCCAGCATTGCCACCTCGACCACGAACGAGGTGAATACCTCGCCCGCCCTGGTACGTGCCATCCGAGCCCCTCATATCTTGACACCGTAGTGTCATGTTCGCCATACTGATGACGACATCATAATGTCAAACGAATGGAGATCAGCCATGACTGACCCCACGAGTATCGAGCGATTCACGATCGACGTCCCAGAGGCAGATCTGCTCGACCTGCGGCGCCGGCTCGAGCAGACCCGGTGGCCAGACGAACTGCCTGACAGCGGTTGGGATTACGGCGTGCCGCTTGCGTATGTACGCGGCCTCGTCGACTACTGGCAGAGCGGCTATGACTGGCGTCGCGACGAAAAGCGCTTCAACGCCTACCCTCAGTTCGTCACCACCATCGACGGCCAGCGCATCCACTTCCTGCACATCCGCTCCGCCCACGAAGGCGCCTTGCCGCTGCTGTTGCTGCACGGCTGGCCCGGCTCGATCGCGGAGTTCCTCGACGTCATCGAGCCACTGACCGACCCGACGTCCGTTGGCGGTCAAGCTTCCGACGCGTTCCACCTGGTCATCCCATCCTTGCCGGGCTTCGGCTTTTCCGGGCCCACCAAGGAAAAGGGCTGGGACGCCGCCCGAGCGGCGCGCGCCTTCGCGGTGTTGATGGAGCGCCTGGGCTACGGGCGGTACGGCGTCCAAGGCGGTGACATGGGCGCACTGATCGGACCCGAACTCGCCCACGCCGACCCTGACCACGTGGCCGGCGTCCACCTCAACGCGGCCACCGTCGGGTTCATCCCGTGGGGCGACGTGCCCGAAGCCGACCTGGCCACCCTCACCGCAGTAGAGAGGAAGCGAGTCGAGGCCATCAAGGAGTTCATGTCCGCGGCCGGCAGTGCCTACTTCAACGTCCAGGCGAGCCGGCCGCAGATGATCGGCTACGCGCTGACCGATTCACCCGTCGGGCAACTCGCGTGGATGGTCGACCGGATGGCCGCCTGGGTCGACGGCCCCATCGAACAAGCATTGTCTCCTGACCAGGTCCTCACCAACGTGACGATGTACTGGCTCACCCGCACCGCAACCTCGGCGGCGCGCATGTACTACGAGAACATGCACGCCCAACCAAACTGGGGCAGGGCGCCTTCTGCGGTGCCGGTGGGTGTCGCGGCCTTCGCCCAAGACGTTGCGATCCGGCGCTACGGCGAGCAGGGCCACAACATCACCCACTGGACCGACTTCGACGAAGGCGGTCACTTCGCCGCCATGGAACGCCCCAACTTGCTCACCGCCGACGTGCAATCGTTCTTCCGCGGCCTGCGCTGAGCCGAACCAGAGTGCAGCCCGGCGGCTACCTCAATCGCCGCCGGGTTGCATCGGCCCGGCCGGGCGCGGCAGAAGCTGAGCTCTGTAGCCATCCGGCGCCGACCGCGATCCTGATCGCGTCGATGCGGCTGCGCGCGCCGACTTTGCTGATCGCGTTCGACAGGTAGTTGCGCACCGTCGCCGGCGACAGCGCCAACTGTTGCGGCGATCTCCTCGGTGCTCACGCCGGTCTGCGCCGCGCGCAACACGTCGGTCTCGCGATCGGTGAGCGGGCTCGCGCCGGTTTCCAGCGCAGCCGCAATCAGTTCGGGGTCGATGACCCGCTGCCCGGCCGCGACCTTGCGGATCCCGTCCGCCAATGTCGCCGCCGGCGCGTCCTTGACGATGAAGCCACGAACGTTGGCCTGAAGCGCGCGCAGCAGCGTGCCTGGCTGGCTGAGTCCGGTGAGGATCAAGACCGCGCACCGCGGCACTTGCTCGTGCAGTTGCCGGGCGGCCGTCAGTCCGTCGCAGCCCGGCAGGTCGATGTCGAGGATGGCCACGTCTGGGAGGAGGCTCGCGGCGGCTTCGACGATCTGGTCGCCGCGGTCCAGTTCGGCGACCACGTCGATGTCGGGCTCGAGTGAGAGCAGCGCGACCAGCGCACCGCGAATCAGGTGCGCGTCCTCGGCGATCAGCACCCGGATCATGCGGGCTCCTCAGGCAACGTGAGCACGAGACGAAACCACCCGTCGTCGGTGCGCGTGCTGGTGAGCCTCGCCCGACGCGGCCCGTGCTCGCTCGGCCAGACCGCGCAGCCCGCCGCCGCCGGTGGACAGCGGGGGGCGCCGTCGTTTTCTATCACCAGTGACAGTTGCCGATCGCCGCGGCGCAACTGGATCGAGCAACGGGCCGCGTGGCTGTGCCGGAGCACGTTGGTTACTCCTTCGCGCACCGCCCACGCAAACACCTCTTCGGCGCGGGGTTGCACGTCGATCGCCGTCACACTCACGTCGACGTGTACACCGGCCGCTGACAGCAGCCGTTCGGCGCCGTCCAACTCGGTCCGCAGCCCGATGCCGTGCGCATCCCAGGTGACGGCCCGCACTCCGCGCAACGCTTCGCGGGCGGCCTCGGTCAGGCTCACGATCTCCAGCTGCGCCCGGTGCGGATCGTGGGACATCAGCCGTAACGCGAGGTCTCCTTTGAGTGAGACTGCAGACAGGCTTTGCCCCAGCAGGTCGTGCAGATCGCGGGACACGCGAAGCCGCTCGCGCCCGACCGCGAGTTCCGCGAGCTCCGTACGTGTCGCTTGGAGCGCATCGGCGGTGCGCACCAGCCACGTGACGCCGTAAAGCACCGCAGTCAGCGCGCTTAACCCGAGCAGCCAGTACAAGCTGTCGAAGACAACGGTGCGGCCATCCATCTGGGTGGGGTAGGTCACGGTGTCGTAGATCGGCACGTAGATCGCGGTGCCCACGATCGGGGCGGCGGCGATGAATCGCGACACGGGCCCGCGCAATGTCATCAACGCGGATGCGGAGACCAGAGCCTGCGCCGACGTCCAGTTGCCGCCCAGCTTGAGCAACGACCCATACACGAGCACGATCATCACCAGCAACGTCCATGAGCCACCCTCGGATCGCTCTCCGCGGGAGGCAGCGAAA
This sequence comes from uncultured Actinomycetes bacterium, assembly GCA_963799955.1. Lineage (GTDB taxonomy): Bacteria > Actinomycetota > Actinomycetes > Acidothermales > Acidothermaceae > PALSA-607. Next base: position 197,427 of record CAWCZJ010000021.1, on the reverse strand, counting down.
CTGTGCCGCAACTGCAAGCCGAGCAGCGCCAAGCCAAGCACCACAGGAATCGCCGGGCCAACCACGGGCGACAATCCCGGGGTACCGACGGATGCGTAGACCACCGGCACCGCCGCGATGGCGACGGTGGCCAGCACCAGCATGGACCGCGCCCGCAGCGCGCGCGGCACCAGCACCGATTCAGCGCCGCTCATTCTTGGCCCGCCACGTTGAAGCAGCGGACGTCGAACCGCAGCTCGGCCCCCTCGCCGGCGCGGGCCGACGACAGCGACATCACGCAGCTTCCCACGGTGTCATCGGCGAGTATCCGCGCAACCGCGGACCGAAGCTCCGCGCGCGCCCGCGTGTCGAGGACCGCCGGTATGTCGTCGGAGGCAAGCAGCAGCGTCGCATCGATCCCGGCACCCCGAACAAGTGCCACCGCGGTCTGCAGTTCCGCCTCGGCTGATGCCACCTGGTAGCCGGCGAGCAGGTGACGGGTTTCGGTGAGCGTCTGCCGCGAGAACGTCACCAGTGCCGCAAGCTCGGCGGCAATCTCTTCGGGTTCGGTGCCTGCGGCGGCCCGCTGCCCGGCCGCGACGATCGTTTCCAACGCCGCGGTAACCGACCTCGCCAGCTGCGCGTCGATGCGCAACCGCTCGGCGATGACAGATTGCTCGGCGAGCTGGACACGTGCCGCCTGCGCTTGGCGCACCATCCGGGTCAACCACACCAGGATCGCTATCGTCAGGCCGCCGACCAGTGTCGTCATGCCCATGTACCAGGCCCACTGCCGCTGGCGTTCGGCGTACGTCATGAGGACTGCCGCGACCACCACCGTCGCGAACAGCGGAACAGCCCACCGAATCGGGAGGGCGATGAGAACACCACCGGCCAAGAATTGTGCCGCGATCAACCACAGCACGCCGCCCGTCGCCGATACCCCGATCGGCAACGGCCCCCAGCGCCGACAGCAGCCACCACGAGGCCGGAACGCGTTCACCCCGAGCCGCGATCAGCATGAGTGCGAGAACCAGCGGCAAGGAGATCGCGATTCCGGCCACGTCCGCCACCGCGTGCCGCGCGGCCTCGTTCTCCTCGGTCACGAAGATCTGCACGAACCACAACGACCTCAGGCATACATATCCCAGCATCCCTGCGGTCGCCAGGGAGACTGCGCGGCTGCCGGTCACCTGGTCGTAGGCGGAAACGGCAGGCGCGGAATTCGCGACGCGTGGCGCGAACCGACGCGACGTCTGCGGCATGACGAGGGACAGCGGCCATCACCGCCGATCGTCGCAAGGACCGACGTTTCGGGACAGATGCAGATGTCATCTCGGCGGTTTGACGAACATCATGGTTTAGTCGCACGCCGAGTCGTCGCTGACGAGGTCTGGTGTCATCGCGCTCGCTGAGTTTGTTGGGCGGCACTGTCGCGGGTCAATCGGACGGCTTCGGTAAGGCCGCCGTCCCAGGCGGGTCCGTGGCCGGGCAATACCCACGTCGCGTCGACTGGTTCGATCCGGCCCAACGAGGTGATGGCCTCGTCGGGTTGCAAAGTGAACGGTGCGGGTTTCGGGCCGGTGGCACCGGTCAGCACGTTGCGGGTCGTGATGGTGTCGCCAAGGAAGACCGCGTCGACGATCGGCACGTGCACGGTGACGCTGCCCGGCGTGTGGCCGGGTGTGTGGATGATGCGCGGGGAGCCCGGAACGTCGAGCACGTCGCCGTCGGCCATCGTCTGGAGGTGTTCGGCCGGTGGGATGCGAAGTCCGCCTTTGCGCGCGGAATACCACAAGAACCCGGCCAGCGGGCCTGGCTTGATCGGTCCCCACCCGGAATTGGGCTTCTTCACCTTCAGCTGCGCGCGCTCGACGTCATCAGCGTGCACGTAAGCGGCGACGCCCTTCTCCCGATACAACCGCGCGGCGAACCCGATGTGATCGGTGTCGCCGTGGGTCAGCACCAAGGCCCGAACGTTGTCGAGGCTTTTGCCGATCGATGCGAGTTCGGCGACGAGTAGCTTCCAATAGCCCGGCAGGCCAGCGTCGATGATGGTCACGTCGTCGCCGTCAACGATCAGGTAGCTGTTGACGATGTCGGAGCCGATACGACGTATGCCGCTCGTGATTTGCATGCGGGAAACCCTTCCGTTGTTGAGTGCTGTCGCGCGCCGTCTGGCGTGGCGGTGCCGTGCCCGTTCAGTTTCCGTGCATCAGTTGCAAAACCAGGAGGGCGAGCGCCCAGCCGCCGAAGATGGAAAACCCGGCGATGCCCGCGGGATCACGCCGCCCGCGCGCGGCCAGCCGCCACAAGTACACGCCACACACCGCGACGGTCATGGTGGCGCCGGCCATGCTCGCGAGCCGCACTGCCACCCCGACCGCGATGAGAAGCGCGGCGAGGAGCTTGACCGGCGCGAAACCGCGGCGCGCAACCCGCGGCGAATACCCGGTGAACCGAGTGAACGCCGGCATCGTGCGTCCGGTCCACAGATTGATCGGCGCCATCACGAACTCCGCGACAAGCAGAGCCGACAAAATCCAGATCGCGATACGCACTTAGCCGCCCCCGGGTCGCACGAACTATCACCGCGCCACGGCGGCGTCGAGGAGAACCTCGGCACAAGCACGTCCCTGCCGCGCCGGCCCCGACGCGCCGAGGGCCTGCACGGACCCGTACATGCCCTCGGCAATCAGGGCCAGCCGATCCGCGAGCTTGGTCGGTTGGCGAAGCGGAATCTCTTTCGCGAGAGCCCGCACGAGGTCGCGGAAAAGCGCACGCAGCCACGTCTTGTGCGCCACCGCGCCGATGTGTGGCGCGCTGTTCGGGTCAGGGAACTCGGCGAGCACCATCAAGAACGGGCACCCGCGACACGACTTCGAAAGCACCTCATCGGTGAAGGCCTCGAACACGGCAAGGATCCGCTGACGCGCGGTGCCGGCCGACGGTGCGCTCGCCGCGGTGAGCCGCTCACGGTATGCGGCGCTGCAGCGCTCGACGTACGCCGCGACGAGATCGTCCTTGGACGCGAACAACCGGTACAGCGTCGTCGGCGCAACCCCGGCACGGCTGGCCACCGTGTCCACCCCGGTCGCCCGGATGCCCTCCCAATAGAAAAGCTCCGCCGCGACCGAAAGGACGTGCTCGCGCGAATCCGCGGCGCGACGCCGCGTTCGGGTTGGTGGTGCAACGCGAGACGCGACGGCCATCGCCGAATGTTAGGGATCGTTCCATAACGTGTCAATCGAAACTTGTCTCCTCCAAAAGTGACGGCTACTGTCAGATCATAGTAACCCCTAGTTAGAGGTAGCTGTCATGAATCAACTTGACTCGCGAAAGTGGTGGGCTCTTGGCGGCCTGACGCTCGCGGTGCTCGCTGTCGGCCTGGATGGCACCGTTCTGAGCGTCGCGTTACCGACCCTCGCGGGATCACTGCACGCGTCGGAATCCGATCTGCAGTGGTTCTCGTCGGGCTATCTGCTGGTGCTCGCCGCCGCGATGCTGCCGGTAGGCCTGCTCGGCGACCGGTACGGGCGAAAGAAAGTGATGCTCGGCTCGCTGGCGCTGTTCGGCGCCGGCTCGGCGGTCGGCGCGTACTCGCGGACCGTTCCGGAGTTTCTCGCGGCGCGGGTCGTGCTCGGTGTCGCCGGTGCGGGGATCATCGTGATGGCGCTGTCCGCGCTGACCGTTCTGTTTAACGAGAAGGAACGGCCGAAGGCCGTCGGGGTGTGGGCTGCCGCGAACTTCGTCGCGCTGCCGATCGGGCCCATCCTCGGTGGCTGGCTGTTGACCAACTACTGGTGGGGCTGGGTGTTCCTGCTGAACCTGCCGGTGGCGGCGGTCGGCTTCGCCGCAACCGCGATGCTGGTACCCGACTCCCGCGCCGCCCAGCCGCCGGGACTTGACCCGATTGGTGTTGTGCTGTCCATCGCCGGTCTGGTCGGCGTCATCTACGGACTGATCGAGGCCGGCGAATACGGTTGGGGCACTGTGCGCGTGTGGCTGTCGATGGTCGGTGGGCTGATTCTGCTGGTCGGCTTCTTCATCTGGGAACGCAGGGTCAATCGCCGACCCGGCGGCGAGCCGCTGCTTGACCTCGCGCTGTTTCGATCCAAGGCGTACTTGTGGGGGGTGCTCCTTGCGGCGGTCGCGATCCTGGCGATGTTCGGGGTCCTGTTCACCCTTCCGCAGTATTTCCAGGGCGTGCTCGGCACGACCGCAATGGGATCGGGCGTGCGACTGCTGCCGCTCATCGGTGGGCTGCTGGTCGGCGCGCTGCCGGCAAGCCTGGTCGCCAAGTTCCTGGGAACCAAGCTGACCGTCGCCGCCGGGTTCGCGGCAATCGGGGTCGGGCTCGCGATCGGCACGACCACCAGCGTCGCCTCCGGAACCGGATTCCTCGCGACATGGACGGCGATCTGCGGATTCGGGCTCGGCATCGCGATGGCAACGACGTCCTCGACCGCGCTCGCCGAGCTGTCCGACAACCAAGCCGGCGTAGGGTCGGCCGTCTTGCAGGCGCTGAACAAACTCGGCGGGCCGCTCGGCTCCGCAGTCTTAGGCAGCGTCCTCGCGTCGGCATACGCCGCCCGGCTCAACCTGCTACACCTACCGGCAGCCGCGGCCGCAACAGCCCGCCAAAGCGTGTTCGGCGGCGACGCGGTCGCGCACCAGCTTGGCTCGACGACGCTGGCCGATTCTGTTCACGTGGCGTTCGTGCACGGCATGGACGCGGCGCTCAGTGTGTCGGCGGGGATAGCGTTCGCGGGCGGGGTGCTCGCGCTCGTGTTCTTGCCACGGGTGAGACTTCCCGACAAGGACGGACCGGCTCGGCGTCCGGAGGAGGTTCATGTCGGTGTCCACTGATCGATCAGTAGGTCTTCGCGAACGGAAGAAGGCAAGGACGCGCGCGGCGATCCAATCCCATGCGCTGCGACTGTTCCGCGAGCAGGGCTACGAAGCGACGACGGTGCAGCAGATCATCGAGGAGGTCGAGATCTCCCAGAGCACCTTCTTCCGCTACTTCCCCACCAAAGCCGACGTCGTGCTCACTGACGAGTTCGATCCGGTGATCGTCACGGCGTTCCGTGAGCAACCAAAGGAGATCAGCGCCATCCAGGCGACTACGCGCGGCGTTCTCCCGCACCTTCGCCCAGACTGAGCGAGGAGGAACGCGACACGCAACACGATCGCATGCTGCTGGTCCTCTCCGTTCCAGAACTGCGGGCAGGAATGCTCGACCAGTTCGCATCCGCAATGAGCGTGCTCGCCCAACTCGTCGCCGAACGCACCAAACGCTCACCCGACGACATCACCGTCCGCGTATTTGCCGGTGCAGTGGTCGGCGCCTTGATGGCCGCAATGTTCGCCATCACCGAAGACCAAGGATCCGACTTCGCGCAAACAATCGACGAAGCGATGGCCCACCTCGAGGACAGCCTCCACCTCTAAGACAGGCCGGCCGCGGAACATGCTGCGAAAACCGCGCCGGATACAAGCGCGTCTCGGCGACCGTGGGCCCCGCAGACGACAATCGGGTTCAGGCAACTAACAGCGTTGCCACGCTGCTCGACCTTCCGCCGCTACCAAGTCGGGACAGGACCGAGAGACCGGCCGCCTTGCCTGCGGTCGAGTACCAAGCTCAGCAATGGTGTCGCACTTCGGGGTTGTGGCGGCCGATCGCGTCGCGTTCGTCATCGCGCGAAGAGCAACGCGGGCGTTACAACGCGGCGGCTGGCCTCTCCTGGTCCACGGGCTTCTTCACCGGCCCGGTCGCGTCGGCCATAATCCTGGGCTCGGCAACTCCGTCTGGTATCCCCTTCGCATGGCAGTCGGCTGCCTGGTATCGGCGGGCATCATGCTCACCGTAAAGAACACGGCCAGCCACCTCCGGTAAGACCTCAGCTTGTCCTGTTGAGACAACTAGCCAGGCTCGCGGGCCGCCGGGATCGCGATAGCGCTCAAGCTCATCGAGTCCGCGAGACCCACTGGCGCGCCGTCAATGTGCGGCACATCGTCGCCCTCGTGCGGGCCGTCGCGACCGTCGTCAACGGCAAACTCGCCGAATGACCCGTCGAATCAGGAGGTGGAACTCAAGCCGCGCAACACGCGGATCCACAGGTCCTGACTATTACTCACGCCTCGCCGACTGGCCCGAGGTCGCGAGATGTGCTCGGGTCGCGGGCGAGCTGCTGTCACCGGTAGCCGCCGGCGGCCAGCCAGCTGCCGACGGTGGCATGGTGCGGGGCCCACGCCTGCCAGACCTGCTCGGCCCACTCCCGGACGAGCCCTTGGTGTTCTTCGGCATTGCGCGCGGTCAGCACCTGCGCGGCCGTGATCGTCCCACGCCGCGCAGGTGGGTCGAGGTAATGAAAGACAGGCCTTCTTGCCATCGCATCGTGCAGCCGCGGGCCTTGCGACGGGTCGACGGTGTGCTCCAGAAAAAGGCACAGCGTCATCAGGCTCAAGGCGACGCCCTGCACGGAACGGTGATCGTCCCCACCCGGGTGCTGAGCGCCGTAGCTGTCGACAAGAAGTTGGTGCACTGAGCGATACGCGGGATCACCGTACGAGCGCGCCAACAACTGCGTGAAACAGCTATAACATCCCGCAGACCGTGCCGCCGTGTTCTGGATGCCTGGATCGTCCGGCGGCGCCGCCGCCGCCGACGGCCGATAGCCGCATCCAGGACAGACACATGACGTCGCCACTTCACGCCCCCCCGCCGTGTCGAGCGGCCTCTCCGCTCAGCGCCGCCATCGCGAAGCCGCGCACAGCCGCATGATGCTCGCCCCAGGCGTTCCATGCCTCGATCGTCCACTGCTGGGCGACGTCGTCGAAGTCCACCGAGCCGACCGCGCCGAAGACCTCGGCCACAGTGATGCGCCCGACCGATTCCGGGGGCGCCAGATACGGCCACCCATCCAACCCGACCCGAGGCAACACCCGTGCGCTCATCGTCTGTCTAACCTGCGACACACGCTGCGGGGTCAGGCCAAACTCCCGGAGGAGGCACAGCGCAGTCAGATGCACCGCGACCGAACCACGCTGCCTACGGTCCGCTGCGGCGCCGCCCGGGTGCTGCACCGCGAAGCAATCAGCGATACACGATCGCGCGATCGGCGAGGCATCGACGCGGAAGGCCGCCAACGAAGTTAGTTCGCCGTACCACGCCCAGCAGCCTGGTGAGCTGAGCATGTACGCATGCACCGGGCCCTGGACGTCAGGCACCATGCCGCTGCACCCCACGCACTGACGTAGCGTCACGCCGCTGTTCGCCACGATCTCGACGCTACACTTTGACGCCGCGTCAACATCAAACCACTTGTGACGCGCCGGCATCACTTTCGACTGCGTGCGATGAGCAGCACTGGCACCGACGTATATCTATTAGTCCGGTCACGCGTCATCCCGTGTCGCCGGTGCCCGCCGAAGACACTTGTGGTGTCGCCGATCGGGCCGGTAGTCGATCGGACCCCAAGCGCTTCTGCAGGGACCCGCACGATACCGCCGACCGGTCTTCAGCTGCACTAGAGCGTCCTGAGTCCCACGGCGGCCAGCGCGTCTAGGTCGGCGTTATTGAGCGAACGCCGTCGACACGACTGCTGGGCGGGCCGAAGCGTGACACGTGATCCTCGAAAGGCACCCCTCGCATGATCGGCGGGATTACACCAAGGACGTGTCTTACGCCACTGATGCGATGAAGTTCAGCAGGTCGGTGTTCAGTTGCCGGCGGTGCGACAGGTGAATCATGTGGGGCCCATTGCGGTAGATCTTCAACCGCGCGTGCTGAAGGAGTTCGGCCGATCGCAATCCACACGTCTGCAGCGGAGCGACGGCATCGTCGTCGCCATGGATGACCAGAGCCGACACCCGCACGTTGCTCAGCTCGGCCGCGAAGTCGGTCGTCAGTGTCGCAGATTGACATTCGATCGCGGCCTGCAGCGACACCGACATCCAGGAGCGCATGGCGTTCTCCCTTTCTATGACCGGTACGTCAGTGGCAGGCGGTTTGCGCCCAAAGGACAGCGCAGCATTGTCGGCCAGCCATTGCCCATAACCGACACGGAGCTCCGCCAGCACCGCTGCCGCCGCCTGCGAGTCGACGTCCAGGCGTCGGAACAGTCGACCCGACGAGAGCTATCTGCGAGACGCGATCGTCTCCGTGCCTCGTGATGTATCGAACAATCTCGCCGCCGCCCATCGAGTGCCCGACCAGCGTGGCTTCGGTCACCTTGAGCGCATGAAGGACTGCTGCGAGATCGTCGGCGAGCGTGTCGTAGTCGTAGCCGCCGCCGGGATCATCGGATCGGCCGTGTCCGCGGCGGTCGTAGGCGATGGCGCGGTAGCCATGCTCGGCGAGATGCAGCATCTGGTACTGCCACATGCTGCTGTCCATCAGCAAGCTGTGCAGGAATACGACGGGCCGGCCCGCGCCCCAGTCTCGGTAGAACAGGTCGACTCCGTCGTGCGGTTGTGATGCGTCGCACGTCTAGCTCCTTTGATTTCTGCCGGTCCGCATTCACGCGGCCAACGGCTGGACGGTGAGCTGGTAGTCCTCCCGGATGCGGCCGTCGTCGTCGAGCAGCAGAAACACGCGAGCGGCCCACGCGCAGCGCCTCGTCCTCGGGGGATACCAGCTGAATGGTCAGCATGACGAGCTGACCGAAGCACCGCGACGCTCGCAGCGCGCGTGACGCGGTACTTGCCGCTGGCGACGAACTCGGCGTAGGCGTCTGGCACCCGCGCAACGAGCTGCGTCATGACCGCGGAACCGGTTGCCCTCGACGTACTCGACGCCGTCGTGCGGCCCACAGTCGGCCGATCGTAGCGCGGCGCCGGTCGGCGTCCGGTTCGCTCCAGACCGCGGTGTATGCGTCGGCCAGGTTTTCCGGATCGACTGTGAGCAAGTTGACACTGCTCATGGTGTGTCCTTTCCGGTTTCGGGTGACGGTTGCGGAGCCAAGGCAACCTGGTCCGCCGTAGCGGGAGGGTCAACCGCAGCGGCGCCGGCTGGACTCTCCGGTGGGGGAGGTCGCAGAATCGATGCATGACGGCGGCCTTGTCGATCGGCGACTTCTCCCGAGCGAGCCACTTGACGATCAAGACCCTTCGGCACTACCACGAGATCGGCGTGCTGGTCCCTGCCGATGTCGACCCATCGACGCGGATACCGCCGATACGCGACCGATCAGTTGTCCGACGCCCAGGTGATTCGCCGACTGCGCGCGCTCGACATGCCGCTGGACCAGATTCAAGGCCGTTTTGACCGCTCCGGATGTGCAGGCACGAAACGAGCAACTCGCGGCGCACCTGGCGCGCTTGGAAGGCGACCTGGAGCAAACCGCTAGCGCGGTCCGCGTCGCTCGCGAGATCTGCTGACACCCCGATCCGGGCCGGGTCGCCGACGAAAGATCGATTTGCGTCGCGATGCCGGCCGCTTCGCCGCCGCGGTGATCCACCGAAGTCGTCGCAGCCGACGATGCAGTCGCGTGGCTGCAAGGCGCTCTCGGCGAACTCCACGCCACGCTGGCCGCGCAACGGCTTGACCTCGCCGGGACCGCCCGGCGGCATTTATGCACGACGCCGTGTTCACCCAACACCGCGGGCAAGCCACGATCTTCATTCCCTGCTCCGGCACAGTCCGCCCGATCGGTCGCGTCCGTTCGCGACCGAATCCCTGCCGGCGAATTCGCGGTCCTCACGCACCGCGGCGGACCGGCCGAGGTCGATCGCAGTACGCGGCGCTGGCGACCTACGTGGCCCGGCACGCCCTCGCCGTCGAAGGTCCTATCCGCGAGTACTACCTGGTCGGCGCACAGTGACACCCCAGACAGCACGACTTTGGCGAACCGAGATCGCCTGGCCCGTATTTCTAACCGCCGGGTCCTCCTAATCAGCGGAGCGGCGGCTGGCTCGGCGGCGTGTGTGAGATCACTGCCGTGGACCCCAAATCTCGCTCGTGGTGCCGGACGACTCGCTGCCGAGGATCTTTGGTGTGGTCAAACTGCTGGTCAAGATCGCACGCCGCAGCGGGAGAAGCGCGCCCCGGGCATTTGTGACCTGCGGCTTTTGAGTCCGGGGTGAACACTGACGTGGCCGATCGTCGACATGACGAAAGACCCCACGACCGGCGACTGGTCGTACACGACTCCGCTGCCGTCCGCTGTCTTCGATTACCAGTTCATCGTCAACTGCACGCACCCAGAACTCACGCCGGCGCAACTGGCGGACCCGAACCTGCCTGCCGGGTACATGGATGCCCGCAGGTCGCCAACCCCAGCAACCCGCCGTGGAATCAGCACCACGGGACGACCCGCGGCTCCGTCGTCACCTACAGCCAGGTCTACGTTCCGGCCGATCCCGCCTTCCACACCGACGACTACTCCTGGGAAGCACCAACCTCGCCGCAGGGGGACGCTCCCCAGGCGGGTAGGGGACACGGCTGACGTCGTCTGATTTGGAAAACAATGACGGCAGTCCCAAGGGACAACCCGCCACCCCGGTCTTGTTGACGGGTCGCGACTGCCGCGGTTCGAAGACGAGTTCACCAGCAATCCCCCCAAGCGCGGGACCAAATGCATCAGCGGGTGGCCAGCGCTGTCCTACCGGTTTCCGCGCTAACGTGTTGCCCCGCCAACCAGTGACATCTGCATCTGGCCACGCTCCCCGCGCGGGGACACGATGAAGGGCAAATGGTCATGTCCGTTGTCGTGCCGGTGCGGGTTCCCGCGCTCAGGCGTCGACGCTCTCGGTCCGACGCACGAGCTGTCGAACACGAGCGTGCGGACCGGGCCGTCGTGCTGGCGACGTCGGGCCTGGTTGCTTATGTCCTGCTCACGTCGGCCTGGTTCGTGCAGATCTTCGTGAATCTCAGAAGCGGCCCCTCCAGCCACGCTGCCACTGATGTCCTCGGGCTTGCGCTGTGCCTTCCCGTGCTCATTGCCCTGCTCCTGCTGGCCGTGCGGGACAGTCGTTCCGGAGCGCTCATCTGGTTGCTTGCAGTGTTGGTCGTCATATTCGGCGCAACCGCGACATCGGCCGGTGTCGTCTGGTTGTTCTTCGCGCAATTCGTCGCCGGGGCCATCCTCGTGGCGCTGCCGTTCCGCTGGGCGTGGCCGCTGTTCATTGCTGCGGTCCTGGCGGTCGTACCGGTCACACACGCCGAGCACCAGCCGCAGTGGACGACGTACATGACCGTGAAAACACTGGAAGGCGGCCTGTGTCTCGCGGTCCTCGTCGCCTTGGTGCGCACGGTGCGAAAGTCGCACGCCGCCCGTGTCGAGCTGGCCCAGCAGGCGGTGGTCGCCGAGCGGCTACGGATCGGTGAGTCGCTCGCCGACGCCATCACCGATTCCCTGGAGCGCATCGTTCGCTGCGGAGAGCAGGCGTTTGCGGCAAAAGACCCTGACCGCCTCGCCGACGTGCTTGGTGAGCTGGTGGCCCTTTCGCGTCAGACGCTGACCAACACGCGACGGCGACTTGCCAGCTATCAAGACGTGTCCGCCGAAGCCGAGCTGCAGACAGCGGTGACACTCCTCGCGGGCGCTGGTGTGCCCACCGGCCTGGAGCTCCCTGAGGCGGGTGCGCCGGCGAGGCTGGACGCACGGCTGCGCACGGAATTGCGGGCGGCGCTGGGACGCGTGCTCGCGGCGGACGACGTCGGCAAGTGCCTGATCGCGCTGACCGGGCCCACGGCCACTGGGGCGCATGAGCTTTCCGTCGCCGCCGAGCCACGATCCCGCGGGACGTCGCGATGAACGCACCCGCCGGATCGATGACGGCGCAGCAGGCGCAAAGGCTGGTGGTGACCGTCACGTCGGCTGTCACGGCCGTGCCGGTGACTTTCGCCACCGTCGGCACACCGGGTTTGCGGGCAGTCGCTTCGCCGGCGGTGCCGCTACTGCTCGGCGCCGCCCTCCTCGGGTTGCAGCTCAGGCATAGCCTGGCGGCTGCCCGGGGCGACAAGCCGGCCCACGGTTACTTGACCTTCGTTCTGCTGGCGGCGCTTGTCTACCTGCCGCTCATTCGTTTCGGCTACAACTGGGCGTCGGCGCAGGCGTTGGTGGCAGCTTCCGCCTTGATGACATTGCCCGGGAGGGCGGCTCGGGTCGTGGCGGCGGTACCCATCGTCGGCACCGCAATCTTCGTGCCGATCGATGACGCCGTGAGGTTTTCTGCCGGGATGAACGCGCGAGACTACGTCTTCGACGTCGTCTACTGGTTCGTCGGGCTCGCCTCCTTGACCGCCGTCGTCTACGGCGTCACCTGGCTGGTGCGGACCGTGACCGTGCTGCGGGCCACCCACACCGAGTTGGCTGAGTTGGCCATCGGGCACGAGCGGCTGCGCATCTCCCGCGACCTTCACGATCTCCTAGGACAGAGCCTGTCTGCTGTCTCGTTGAAGGGTGAACTGGCGCTGCGGCTGCTTCCCGAGCACCCCGGCCTGGCCATGGCGGAGGTCGAAAGCCTGACCGCCGTCGCACGCGAGGCGCTGCACGGAGTCCGAGCGGTGACGCGTGACGCACACGTCATCAGCTTTGACGCCGAGGTCGAGAGTGCGTCGCGATTGCTCGAAGCAGCCGGCGTGCACCTTGACGTCGACCTCGAACCTGCAGCGATGTCGCCGGGCGTGGAAGAGGTGCTCGCGTGGGCCGTTCGGGAAGCCGCGACTAACGTGCTGCGTCACAGTCAGGCCAGCGCCTGCTCGATCAGCACGCGCCGCCAGGGGGCGCGGGTGTTGCTCACGATCGAGAATGACGGGGCGATCGGCCAGCGGGAGCCGGGCACCGGACTGACTGGATTGGCCCGGCGCGCCGAGGTACGTCAGGGCCAACTCACCGCCGGCGTTGTCGCTGGGGCACGATTTCGGCTGGCCATCGACATGCCAGCGGGGCGACCGTGATCCGCGTCCTGTTGGCCGAAGACGCCCACCTGATACGCGGCGCCCTCGTCGCCCTGCTTTCGCTCGAACCCGACATCGAGATCGTCGCCGAACTCGACCGCGGCGACCACGTCGTCGACACCGCCTTGCGGGTCAAGCCCGACGTGGCCGTGCTCGACATCGACCTGCCGGGCTGCGACGGCCTCACCGCAGCGGAAGAGCTGCACGCCCGCCTGCCGGAGTGCCAAACACTGGTGCTGACCGGGCTGAGCCAGCCCGGACATCTTCTGCGGGCACTGCGGGCGCACGTGCGCGGATTCGTGGTCAAGGACGCTCCCGTCGCGACGCTGGCCGCTGGCATTCGTGAGGTCGCGGCCGGACGCCGGGTCATCGACCCCGAACTCATCGCAGCCGCACTGGAGACGGGCGCCAGCCCGCTCACCGCTCGAGAGACCGACGTACTGCGTGTCGCCCGCACCGGCGTTAGCACTGACGAGATCGCGACACAGCTCGCGCTATCGCGCACCACCGTCCGCAACTACCTATCGAACGCGATAAGCAAAGTCGGGGCGCGCAACCGCATCGACGCCATCCGTATAGCGAGCAACGCCGGCTGGCTATAGGGCCGCAACGCCCACACGCCCTGAACCGCTAACCGCGAAGTAGCGCCTCTCGTGCGTCGGCACCCTGTGACCGCACGCGAAGACCCGCGACGTGGCCCGCGAAAGGCCAAGCTAGATCCCTTGGACGGGCTGGCGTGCCGCGGTCAGATTGGGTTGCGCAGCCGAGCGATCTGCTGGTGGAGGTAGCGCTGCTGCTGGGTGTTCGTGGCGTATCGGGCGGCGGTCTGGTAGGCGACCAACGCCGCAGCGCTGTCGCCGGTCTGCTCGAGAAGGTGGGCGCGCGCGGCATGAAAGCGGCGGCTAGCGGCCATCCGGCCGTCCGCCTCAAGGCCCCGGAGCAACGCCAAGCCGGCACCTGGTCCTGCGACCATGCTGACGGCGACGGCGTGGTTGAGCGCGACCACCGGGTTGTCGTCCAGCCGCAGCAGCACGCCGTACAGGGCGGCGATCTGCGTCCAATCGGTGTCTTGGGCGGTGTCGGCCTCGTCGTGGATGGCAGCGATCGCCGCCTGGAGCTGGTATGGCCCGGTTGGCCCCCGGGGCAGCGCGGCCGTGACCAGCGCGACCCCCTCCTCGATCGCGTCCCGGTCCCACAGACCGCGGTCCTGGTCGGCCATCGAGATCAACGATCCGTCCGCTGCGATGCGTGCCCGATGCCGGGCGTGGACGAGGAGCATCAGCGCGAGCAGGCCGCTCACCTCGCTGTCGTCGGGAACAATCTCGTGCAGAACTCTGGTGAGCCGGATCGCCTCCTCCGCCAGGTCGACCCGCAGCAGTTGCGTCCCGGCGGTGCTGGCGTAGCCCTCGTTGAAGATCAGGTACAAGACGCGCAGGACGGCGTCGACGCGGCCGGCGTCGCCGGGCGGGACCGCGAACGGCACTCCGCTGTCCTTGATCGACTGCTTTGCCCTCGTGATACGGCGGGTGATGGTCTGCTCAGACGTCAACAAGGCGCGGCCGATCTCCGCGCTGCTCAAGCCCCCGACCGCCCGAAGGGTCAAGGCGATCTGCGATGCCACCGACAGCGAGGGGTGACAGCACATGAACAGCAGGACCAGCGTGTCGTCGACATCTGCGCTTCGGATCCCACCGGCGCCGGGGTCCTCGACCTCGGTCACAGCCCAGCGCGCGACCGCCTCCTCGCGGCGGCGACGAGCCTGTTCGGCGCGCAGCAGATCCGTCAAACGCCGAGCAGCGACGGCGACAGCCATGCCGTGGGGTTGTGCGGTATCCCGTCTCTCGGCCACTGCGTCGCGGCCGCCAGTAGCGCTTCCTGAGTGGCGTCTTCGGCCAGGTCGAAGTGCCCGTAACGGCGCACCAGCGCGCCGAGGACCCGCGGCGTCAGGCGACGCAGCAGGTCCTCGACGTCGACGGCATCCATCACAGCTCGCCCCCAGCTCAGCCCTCGAAATCAGGCTGGTGCTCCTCAATCGGCCGCACATCCGCATACGCCCGCGTTCGCAGGTGCTCTGGCCCTGGGCAGCTGGCGAGCCGGGACGCGATCTGGGTTGCCCGATCAAAACTCACGCAGTCGACCACCCAATACCCGGCGAGCACCTCTTCGGACTCCGCGTAGGGACCATCCGTCACCACCGGGACGCCCGCTTCGAGCCCTACTCTGCGGGAATGCACAGGAGCGCTCAGCCCCCGCGTCTCCACCAGCTCGCCCGAGTCGAGCAACTCCTGGTTGAACGCCCGCATAAAGGTACCCAACGCGGTGTAGTCCTCTTGAGTCCACGCCGGCTTCCCCGCAGCCTGTCCCGCCATCGCCTGGTAGTCCTGCTGCGAGGCGAAGGTCAAAATCATGTACTTCATCGACGTGTCCTTTCTCCGGGCGCCCCAGCAGCGCCTGCCAACTGGGACGTCGAAGCCGCGGGCCTTGACCGGACACCCGCACGGTACGAGATCGGGCCGACCCGCGACCCGTCCGCGCCACTTTCCGGATGCCCAGCAGGTCCGCCGAAGCGGCCTGCTTGCCGGTCGCCGTCCCGACTTCCCTCTCGAGGGTGACCGAGAGCTACGCCGACGGCACAATCGACTGCGGCACCGACCGAATGGAGATCCACGCCTGCGTTCCCAGCCGCGCCGCCCGGTCTCGGCACCTCCGCCTGAACCCGTACGCAAATGATTGTGTTTCGTTCGCGTCTGGTCGGCCCCTGCGGGCGAGTTGATCGCGATCGCTAAACCGGGTCAGGGTTCTTTCGGTGAGCAATGGAGCAGCGGTGTCCTTGGGAGTGTCGATGGAGCCCGGCCAGCCGCACGCAGCTATGGTTCGCGTCTCGTCGTCTCCGACGACTCGTCGCGACGACCGTGGTGTGGTCAAAATGTGGTCAAGATCGCGACGCAACCTGCGGGAGAAGCGCGGCCCAGGCATTGTGACCTGCGGTTTTTCGATGTCGCCCAGTCGGATCCGAACCAGCGCTACCGCCTCTTACAAGCACAATGCGGGCATTGTCGACCTGCCGGCTAGACGTACACGGCGCTGACCTGCGGTTATGTGGTGTAGCCCCGACGGGATTCGAACCCGCGCTACCGCCTTGAGAGGGCGGCGTCCTAGGCCGCTAGACAACGGGGCCGTGCGCTTACATTCGGCCTTGTGGCTGGGGTACCAGGACTCGAACCTAGACTAGCTGAACCAGAATCAGCCGGGCTGCCAATTACCCCATACCCCATCTGATCGGACAGGCCTCCCCGATCGCTGGTCGAGTGTATCGGACACCGGACGGGCCCGCCCAAAGCGCTCGGGAGCGCTCCTGCCAGCCTCAGCCCACCGACGCGGCAGCCCGTCGAAGCCGACCCATGGTGCGCTCGCGGCCGAGCAACTCCATCGACTCGAACAGCGGCGGCGACACCGTGCGCCCGGTGACCGCCACCCGCAGCGGCGCGTACGCGTTTCGCGGCTTGAGGCCGAGCTCGCCGATCAGCACCGCCTCGAGTGCGTCCTTGATGTCGTCCGCGTGCCAATGCTCGAGCGGCTCCAGCGACGCCACCGCGGCACCAAGCACAGGGGCGGCCTCAGCATTCAAATTCTTCGCCGCCGCATCGGCGTCCGGCTCGAAAAGATCGTCGTCGACGAACAGGAAGCCGAGCATCCCGACGGCCTCCGACAGCACGGTGATGCGTTCTTGCACCAGCGGCGCGCCGCCGGCAAGAAGCCGAAGCTGATCGGACGTCGGCGGCTCAGCAATCATCCCGACGTTCTGTAGGAACGGGAGGATTCGAACAGCAGCTTCGTCGGGTGCAAGCTCGCGGATCTTCACACCGTTGATGGCTTCGCACTTCTTCAGGTCGAAGCGCGCCGGATTGCGGCTAACCCGTTCGAGGCTAAACGCGTCGACCATCTCCTGCAGACTGAACAGTTCGCGATCTTCGCCCATCGACCATCCGACGAGCGCCAAGTAATTGAGCAACGCCTCAGGCAAGAATCCGCGCTCGCGGTAGAGCATCAATGACGACTCCGGGTCGCGCTTCGACAGCTTCTTGTTGCCCTCGCCCATGACGAACGGCAAGTGGCCGAAGAGCGGCATCTGCCCGTCAGTAACGCCGATGCTCCCGAGCGCTTCGTACAGCGCGATCTGCCGAGGAGTCGACGACAGCAGATCCTCGCCGCGCAACACGTGCGTGATCCGCATGAGCGCGTCATCGACCGGGTTGACCAGCGTGTACAGCGGATTGCCGTCGGCCCGCACCAGCACGTAGTCAGGAACGAACTCAGGCTCGAAGGTGACCGGACCACGAATCAAGTCGTCGAACGTGATCGCGCGATCGGGCATCCGCAATCGCAGCGCGGGCTTGCGGCCCAAAGCGAGGAATGCGTCGACCTGAGCGTCAGTCAGCGAGCGGCAATGGTTGTCGTATCCCGGCTGCCGGCCACTGAGCTTGTTGCGTGCTTCGACCTCTTCGGTCGTGCAATAGCAGTTGTACGCGTGCGGTGACGCGGCCAGCTTCGCCGCGACGTCGGCATAGATCGCACCGCGCTCCGACTGCTTGTACGGCGCGTAAGGTCCACCGACGTCCGGCCCCTCGTCCCACGTCAGACCGAGCCAGTTCAGTGCATCGACAACACCGAGATACGAGGCTTCCGTCGAACGCTCAACGTCGGTGTCCTCGACCCGGAACACGAACGTGCCGCCTTCGTGCCGCGCGTATGCCCAGTTGAACAGCGCCGTGCGGATGTTGCCGACGTGAATGTCGCCGGTAGGTGATGGCGCGAAACGCACTCGCACGGTCATCGCAAGTCCACCGACCTCGAGCCGACGGTTCCGACCACGGTGTTCGTCAACGTGCCGATCCCTTCGATGGTCACCGAAACCTCGTCGCCAGGCACGATCGGGCCGACACCGGCCGGCGTCCCGGTGAGAATCACATCACCGGGCAACAACGTCATCGCGTCGCTGACGAACGCGACAAGCTTCACCACGTCGTGCAGTAACAGCGACGTGCGTGCGTTCTGCTTCACATCGCCGTTCACTGTGGTCGTAATCGCCAGATCCCGAGGGTCGACGTCGGTGTCGATCCACGGGCCGATCGGGCAGAACGTGTCGAACCCTTTCGCCCTGGCCCACTGCCCGTCGGACTTCTGCAAGTCGCGTGCGGTCACGTCGTTCGCGCAGGTGTAGCCGAGGATGACCTCGGGCACCCGCTCGACCGGCACTTCACGACACAGCCGGCCGATCACGACGGCCAGCTCGCCTTCGAAGTCGACATGCGTCGACAGTTTCGGGTAGCTGATCGCCGCACCAGGCCCAATGACGGACGTCGACGGCTTGAGGAATAGCACCGGCTCGACGGGCGCCTCACCGCCCATTTCGCGCGCGTGGTCGGCGTAGTTCTTGCCGATCGCGACGACCTTGCTCGGGAGCACGGGCGGCAGCAGCCGGACGCCGGCCAGCGGCAACCGCAGCCCGCTGAACGTGATCTCGCCGAAGGGGTGGCCGTTGATGACGGCGACTTCCTCGGCGCCGGGTGAGCCGCCGATCGCACCGAACGCAAAACCCGCGACGTCAGGGTCACCATAGGAAAATCTCGCTATTCGCACGTGCCGAGGTTATCGGTTGCGCCGCGCCAGTGTCGGCCACGCAGCCGGAGCGCGACTCAGGACGAGTGCTGGCGCAGCAGCCCGAACGTGTACGCGTCCTCCATGGCCTGCCACGACGCCGCGATGAGGTTCTCGTCGACGCCGATGGTGTTCCATTCGGTCTTGCCGTCGCTGGTCTCGATCAGCACCCGCGTGACCGCGCCGGTGCCGTGCGCGCCGTCGAGGATGCGCACCTTGTAGTCGATCAGCTCGAGCTCGCCGAGCTGCGGATAGAGGCGCTCGAGGGCGAGCCGAAGTGCTCGGTCGAGTGCGTTGACCGGACCGTTGCCCTCCCCCGTCGACACGATGCGCTCGCCCTTCACTTCGACCTTGACGGTGGCCTCGGAGACGACCTGCCCATCGGCGCGACGCTCGACGATCACTCGCCACGATTCGAGGGTGAAGTAGCTCAGCGGCTCGCCGTTGATCTCGGCGCGCAGCAGCAGTTCGAACGACGCGTCGGCCGCCTCGAACATGAAGCCCTTGGCTTCTTGGGCCTTCACCCGATCGACCACTCGCCCGACGACTTCCTTGTTGTCCGACAGGTCGAAGCCGAGCTCCTTGCTCTTCATCTCGACACTCGCCCGACCGGCCATCTCGGATACGAGCATGCGCATGTCATTGCCAACCAGCGCCGGGTCGACGTGCTGGTACAAGTCCGATGACACCTTGATGGCCGACGCGTGCAGACCGCCCTTGTGCGCGAACGCGGACAACCCTACGTACGGCTGGTGCGTGCGCGGCGACTGGTTCGCGATCTCAGCGACGACGTGGCTCACTCGACCGAGGTCAACGACGCGATCGTCGGGAAGCACTCGACGTCCGAGCTTCAGTTCGAGATTTGCGACGACCGTCACGAGGTTCGCGTTGCCGCAACGCTCGCCGTATCCGTTGATGACACCCTGCACGTGCGTGACGCCGGCCTCGACCGCGGCGAGCGTGTTCGCGACTGCGCAGCCGGTGTCGTCGTGCGTGTGGATGCCAAGGCGAGCGCCACTGCTTTCCAACACGGTCTGGACGACGTCGGCGAGCTGCGTGGGCAACATCCCGCCGTTCGTGTCACAGAGCACAATCACGTCAGCTCCGGCTTCGGCGGCGACGCGGACTGCTTCGACTGCGTAGGCCGGATTCGCCTTGTAGCCGTCGAAGAAATGCTCGGCGTCGACGAACACCCGACGTCCTTCACTGCGCAGATGCTCGACTGTGTCGCGGATCATCGCGAGGTTCTCGTCGAGTGTGGTCTTCAGCGCCTCGAGTACATGCCGGTCGTGACTCTTGGCGACCAGGCACACGACAGGCGCTTCGGAATCGCGCAGCGCGGCTACTTGCGGGTCGTCGGCGGCCTTCACGTTTGGCTTGCGAGTCGCGCCGAACGCGCTGAGCGTTGCGTTCTTCAGCTTCAACTCGGTGCGCGCGCGACGAAAGAACTCGGTGTCCTTCGGCAACGCGCCCGGCCAACCGCCCTCAATGAAACCGACGCCGAGGTCGTCGAGGTTCTGCGCAATCGCCAGTTTGTCGGCGACCGTGAGGGCCATGCCCTCACCCTGGGCGCCGTCGCGCAGGGTTGTGTCGTAGACGTGAAAGGCATCGGGTTGCGGAGCCATCGGGTTACCTCAACTTCGTTGGAAGTCCTACGGAATCGGTCCTGAGAAAGCAAAAAGACCCTCCGCACAAGCGGAAGGTCTGGCGCGCTGGTCTGTAGAGACCGGCACGCCTACTCAATAATCGCCAGTGAGTGGGTCACGTCCATAGTGTGCCACACGATGTGCGGCCCAGTCACGCGGCGACTCCCGATGTCGCCGAACCTGGTTGCACGTGGACGCTTTCTTGAGCGTCCACGCGCAACCAAGTTCGCAAGGTAAGCGTTAGCTGGTAGGTGTGCGGCTGGCAACCGGCGTCGCGGACCCGGGCGAGCCCTCGTCGGCGGCCGTCGGTGCGGGGCTGACGGTCGCTGTCGCGATGGGCGTTGCGCTGTCGCTGCCGCACACGCTGCCGGGAGGCACCTGACAATCCGCGGGCGCGACGATCCGCGGGTCGGTCGGGCTCAGCAGTACCAACGAGTCGGCGACCTGCACGAGCGATGCAATGTCACCGTTGCTGACCGGCCCCGACAGCGTGATCTCGGCGCCTCCCTTCATCCACCCGATCGAGGTGTAGGCGTTGTCCTTGTTGAACACGACGCCGTCGATTCCGTTGATCGTGATGGGCGTCGAGGCGACGGGGCGCGCGCTGGCGAAGTCGCCATTCATCGAATCGCCGCCGACCTTGGTCACCGTCACCTGGTACGCGTTGGTGCCAGAGCCGGGAGTTCCCCCAGCCGGCTCGTATTCGACGTACCACGTGACGCTGTCCGCACATTGATTGCGCGAGATGGTGCCCCACGCGCCATAGAGCACGTAGCCGGCGGGCGTCGCGGGCAACATGTACGTGAGTCCGGCCACCTCGGACGGCGAGGCGGTGACGTAGTAGTTCTCCGGCACACAGCTTGTGGTCGGCGCAGGCGTTGGCACGACTCCAGAGGCGGCACGCGAAGCGACTGGCGATGCAACCGCTGACGCCACGGGCGAGGCAATTGGCGACGGGATTGCTGTCCGGGTCGAAGAATCAACGCCACCCGCGCCAGGAAGTATCGATCGGGATGCGTTGGTGTGCGCGCCGACGACCACAGCAGAAACAGCGGCAATCGCCGCAACCGCGGCCGCCGCCGACACGATCGTCACGACCGGACGGTTGTGCCTTTCGGTGGCCGCGACCGACACCTCATTCAAGCGACCGCCACTGATCGGCGTCCGGTCGGCAATGGTGTGAAGGGCAGCTCGCAGTCGGGCGAGCGCTTCGTCGTCGTTGGGGGTCATTGCATCTTCTCCTTGAGCTTGGCGAGCGCGCGGGCGGTCGACGACTTGACGGTGCCGGGCTTGCAGCCGAGCAACCGTGCCGTCTCCGATTCGGAAAGGTCGAGGTAGAACCGCAGCACCAACACCGCACGTTGGCGCGGCGGCAGTTGCCTGACGAGTTGCCACGTCTCGTCGACCTCCGCGGGATCGACAACCGACTCGGTGACGCTGGCCAGATGCCGGCGTTCGCGAGCCGTGCGGCGGTGGATGTTTGTGCTCAGGTTCACGACAGAACGCCGCAGGTACGCAGCCGGATCGCTCACCTGCGACTTGCTGCGAGCGAACCCGATGAAGGCGTCGTGCACGACGTCTTCGGCCGCTGTTGCCGAACCGGTCAGCAGGTGCGCGAGTCGCACCAGCCCCGGACGGCACCGGCGGTAGAGGTCCTCGAGGCTGTCGCCGTCCGCCCTCGTCATGAGCGGGTCGGCGAGCCGGGGAGCACTCGCGTCCTGCGTCAGGCTGTACATGCCATCAAGACACCCCACCCCGCCGTTCGGTTCCATCCGGGCCGCGACCGGCGCCAAGTTGGTCGCGCCCACACGCCTTCTTGAGCGTCCTCGCGCTACCAAGTTCGAGCGGCGAGCCTCAACAGACGGTGTGCATCCAGCCGTGCGGGTCGGGGGCGGTGCCGTACTGGATCGCGAGCAGCGAATCGCGCAGGTCCTGGGTGACCTTGCCGGGGTGGCCATCGCCCATCGTGAGCTCTCCCCCGCGCCAGGCGAGTCGGCCAAGCGGCGTCACGACCGCCGCCGTACCGCAGGCGAAGACCTCGGTGATACGGCCCGACGTCACGCCGGAGCGCCACTCGTCGATGTTGATCGGACGTTGCTGCGTCGCGTGCCCGTGCTCTGCCGCGATCGTCAGGATCGCGTCGCGAGTGACGCCCTCGAGGATCGTGCCTGACACCGGCGGCGTCACCAGCGTGCCGTCGTCGAACACGAAGTAGACGTTCATGCCGCCGAGCTCTTCGACCCACTTCTTCTCGACTGCGTCAAGGAAAACGACCTGGTCGCAGCCGTTCGCGCTGGCCTCTTGCTGCGCGACGAGGCTGGCCGCGTAGTTGCCCGCGCACTTCGCCGCGCCGGTGCCGCCAGGTGCTGCCCGCGTGTACTCCTCCGACAACCAGATCGACACCGGATGCAGGCCACCTGCGAAATACGCGCCGGCGGGCGACGCGATGATCAGGAACGTCACGTGATTGGCAGGCCGGACGCCGAGAAAAGCCTCGGTGGCCATCATGAAAGGCCTGACGTACAAGCTCTTCTCTTCCTCGGGCGACACCCACGAGCGATCCGCCTCGATCAGCAGGTCGGCGGCCGTCACGAAGTCGTCGACCGGAAGTTCAGGCAACGCGAGCCGTGCCGCCGACCGCTGGAACCGCCGTCCGTTCGCGTCCGGCCTGAAGGTCTTGATCGAGCCGTCGGGCTGGACGTAGGCCTTGAAGCCCTCGAAGATCGACTGCCCGTAGTGGAAAACGGCGGTCGCCGGGTCGAGCGCGAGCGGACCGTACGGTCGCAAGCTCGCGTTGTGCCAGCCCTCGTCGGGCGTCCATGTGATCGTGACCATGTGATCGGTGAAGACCCGGCCGAAGCCGGGATTCGCGAGAAGCTCGTCACGTTGAGCGGCCGGCACCGGCGCGGTCGGGTCGGTGCGGGTGAATTCGATGGTCATTGCTCAATCCTCACGGCTGATGTAGTTGCGACGCTAGCCCACCGCGTGACGCGGGGGCTGGATGACCCGCTCGCCTCACTGCTTCGTGATCATGCAGGAATGGGCGCCTTCGATCGATCCGAGAGGCCCTTTTCTGCATGATCACCGCAGGAGATGGGTCGGCAGGGGCATGCGGTCGGACGCCGGTCAGCTGGCGTTTCTCGGTTCGTCGACGCATGTGCCCTCGCGGGCTTGGTGCCCGGAGCCGGATTCAGCCGGCGACGCGGGCGGCCAGTGCGTCGCCGACCTCGTGGGTCGCGCGGCGGACCGGCTTGGGTACTCGATCAGGGGCATCGCCTCGAGGTCGGCGGCGACGGCAGCTTCGACGGTCGCCGCTGCTTCGGGGAGTCCGAGGTGATCGAGCAGCATCGCGACGGACAGCACGGTTGCGGTCGGGTCGGCAATGGCCTTGCCGGCAATGTCTGGCGCACTGCCGTGAACGGGCTCGAACATGCTCGGCGTCGTCCGGGCCGGATTGATGTTGCCGCTAGCAGCGAGCCCGATTCCACCTGCGATCGCGGCACCGAGGTCGGTGAGGATGTCGCCGAACAGGTTGTCGGTGACGATGACGTCGAAGCGCTGCGGATCCGTGACGAAGTAAATGGTCGCCGCATCGACGTGGCAGTAGTCGACATTGACGCTCGGGAACTCGGCGCCGACTGCCTTCACCGTGCGGGTCCAGAGGTCGCCCGAATGCACGAGCACGTTGTTCTTGTGCACCAGCGTCAGCTTGCGCCGCGGGCGGGCGGCTGCACGGGCAAACGCGTCTCGCACGACCCGCTCGACACCATGAGCAGTGTTGACGCTCTCTTCAGTAGCGATCTCGTGCGGCGTGCCCTTGCGCAGAAAGCCACCAGCACCGGCGTAGGCACCCTCGGTGCCTTCGCGGATCACGACGAAGTCGATGTCGGCCGGGCCGACACCGGCAAGCGGACTCGCGACACCCGGGAAAAGCTTCACCGGGCGCAGGTTCACGAAGTGGTCGAGCTCGAACCGGAGCCTGAGCAGTAGGCCGCGCTCGAGCACGCCGCTCGGCACCCCAGGGTCGCCGACCGCACCGAGCAGGATCGCGTCATGACCGCGCAGTTCGTCGAGCACCGAATCGGGCAGCGTCTCACCCGTTGCGTGCCAACGCCGGGCGCCGAGGTCGTACTCGGTCCGCTCGATCTTCACGTCATAGGCAGGCGTCACCGCATCGAGGACCTTCAGTCCCTCGTCGACCACCTCGGGGCCGATCCCGTCACCCGCGATGACGGCCAGCCGCACACTTCGAGCCATACCCCAAGCGTACCGGCCGTCTCAGAAACAACGCATCAGATCTCAGGATGCGAGACAGGTCCTCGGTGCTGCTTTGTTAAGCCCCCGGACACACCTGCTTCAGTGGCCCGCTGATCGAGGTACCGCTCGTCAAGGTGTCCAGAGTTGCGGTGCTCGTTTGGTTGCCGAAGAAGCCACGTGTCTCGATGTTGACGCGCAGCGGCGCGCGCAGCTTTGCACAGTCGAGCTGGTAGACGACGGTGACTGTTGCCGCACCTTCCTGGTGCACGCTGAAAGGTGCAACGCGGGTGCCGTCAGGAGCCGGATTGTCCTCAGGCTCAACCGGGTAGACGCCGTTGAAATGAGCGCTGACGATGCGAGCCCCCGGCTGTGCGGCGCGAAATCCAGTGACCCGGACCGGGACCTGTGCACTGTCGTACAGCGATAACACGACGGTGAGACGGGCGCCGTTAGCGGTTGCCTCGTCATAGGACGCGCTAACTCGCGGGTGGAAGAAGCCGATCTCCGACAAGACCAAAGCGCCTACTGCGATAACGATGACCGCCACTGAGATCGTGACCCGAAAGCGGGCACGGGGCGGGCGTACTTGCGCCCATAGCTCGTCACTAAGCCACGCCCGTTCGTCGAGTGACGGCATCTGTGGGTCCTTCCATCTGTATCAGTGGCATGATACAAAGTGCCAGGTCGTTGTCGTCCACGCAAGTCATGGTTGGCGGGAGCCACATGAATTTCGGTGAAACCGTCAATCTCGTCGCCATCCTCGTCATTCTCACGGTGCTCGTTGCCTGCTTTGCGCTCCCGTGGTGGCCGTTGAGTTCCCTCGACCGCGCGACGGTCGCGGAATTTGCAGCGGCACACAATCTCGCATTGACGCCAGCTAGCGGGCGCTATGTCGTCGGCTACCTCGTTCGCAACTTGCGCTGGCGTCGCTGGGGCGGCTTCGTCGGTCTGGCACTGGCAGTCGTCCTGTCGAGCGCAATGACGCACACAACGACGACGACAGCGTCCGTAGGCGAGGAGACGTCCATAACCTCGACCCACACCAATCATTCGCTCAACTGGTTGCTGCTGATCGGCGTCGGCTACTTCGGCGGTGCGCTGATCGCGGAGTGGCGAAGTGGTGCCGCGATTACGGCGCCACGACGCGCCGCCTCATTGCAGGCTCGCGACGCCCGTGACTACTTGGATCCAACAATAAGGCGCACCATGTACAGCCTGTTAGCCGCGGGCGTGGCACTGTTCACGGCGGTTGCGGCGTGGCCACATTACCGACCACTGGCATCGCTGGCTCAGCGCATCGCCTTGCTGGCATTGCTGCTACTCGTCGTCGTCATCGCCCAGGTGGCTACGCAGTGGGTAGCACGACGGCCACAACCGTTCGACGACGACCTACTCACGGCGCGCGAGGCAGTACGCACCAGTTGCGTCAACTTGCTTGGTGGCATCGGTATTGCGTTCGCCTGGCTCGTGCTTTCGTGGGTGGCGACGAGTGCACGCGTGCAGGGCAACGGTGTGATCAATCCCGTGGCGAACGTGACGGCGGCCGTCGCCTTCCTCATGTCCGTGCGCTGCTGGTTTCGACTCCGTCGTCGTGCCTGGACGACCGACTTCCGACGTCCGCGAGCCGTTGCTTGATAGTCGAGGTCGATGCGCAATCTCCGGTGCCGCCGTACGAACAACTGCGCGCACAGATCGCTACGCTCGCTGCAAGTGGTGTCTTGCGCGGAGGCGACCGGCTTCCGACTATCCGCCAACTTGCAGGCGACCTTGGCCTCGCCGCAGGCACGGTTGCACGCGCCTATAGCGAGCTGGAGGCCGCCGGCGTGCTCGCTACTCACGGTCGGCGGGGAACCTTCGTCGTCGAACACACCCGTGCCAATCCCAGTCTCTCTGCCAGCGAACGCGACCGACGCCTCAACGAAGCCGCCGACGCGTACGCACTCGCTGCGCACCAACTCGGCGTCGAGCCCAAGGCTGCTATTCAGCGCGCTGAAGCTGCCCTCGCGAGAAGGTAAGGCGGCCGCAGGTTGACTGCGTTTCAGACGCACCGGTCCCCGACGGATATACGCTCCTGTTCGTGGCAGCAGACCAGAATCCCTTATCGACGCCCGGTGCCCAATGGAGCGCCGCTTTCGCCGGCGCGAACGTCGACTCGATGCGCGCATACGACACAATCGTGGCTCGGCTGTTCACGCCCTGGGCGCACGATTTGATCGGTCGGCTGGCGCCACCGCTCGGCTGCGCAGCACTGGATATCGCATGCGGACCAGGCACCGTCTCGCACCTCCTCGCCGAGCGCATCGGATCTGACGGACGAGTTGTCGCGACGGATCTCAGCCCCGCGATGCTCGCCATTGCTCGCGCAAAACCGATCGCAGCTGGCGCAGCTGAAATCGAATGGCTCGCGGCACCAGCGAAACCTCTCCCGCTCCCGGATTCCACGTTCGACATCGTTACCTGCCAGCAGGGGCTGCAATTCTTCCCCGACAAGATCGGCGCCCTTGCCGAGATGCGGCGGGTGCTACGAGGCGGTGGTCGCGTGGGCGTCGCGATTTGGACCGGGGTCGAGGACCAAATCTTCGGTTACTTTCGCGATGCCATTGCGAACGTGCTGTCGGTCGACCTTGCCGAACGCTACCTCGGTCCTTTCCTCCTCAGCGGTGAGGACGCCGCGGATTATGCGCACAGAGCCGGCTTCGAGGACGTCAACCTCGAACGGGTGGTACTGCCTGCCGTTCTTCGGGGAGGGCCTCAGGAGCTCTTCGACGCCTGGCCCGCTTCTGGCATCGCGGCCGACATCGCTGCACTCGGAGACGCCGAGCGATCCGCCCTGCTTGCAGAAACCGTGCGCCTCACCGAACCACTGCGCGACGGCGACACCCTGCGCAGTTCGCTCAGCGCATCGGTCCTAGTTCTGTCGTAGCGGATCGCTGCCGAGTTGTGCGCGCAGCGCATCGAGGTCGTCGGGCCTCAGTTCGGCGTTCGCGCCTACGTACCAGTCCCACTGTGTCGTCCGACCAGCGATATTCATGCGGCCAGTTGTTGCGCGTATCCCAGTCGGCGTCGCTACGACGTCGGCGCACAACCGAGGCGGCGAGGTTGAAATGCAACGTCGCCTCGAATTCTCCCGAGGCGTCGTCCCATACGTGAGGCATGAAGTCCGGCTCCACAGACAGACGCGGCGTCCCGATCCCTTGCGCAACGAGCCACGCCCGCCGTCGAGCCATCTCCCGGTCGTGCTCGGCCCGCCCATCGCTGTGCTCGAGCGAGTCGCCGCTCCATACGAACAGGTCCTCGGATAACTCAGCCTCGAACGAGATCTCAACCCACTCTTTGACCGAGCCGAAACCATCGTTGCGCTCCTGCAGCACGATGCCAGTCGCGGCGTCGACGACGAGAGTCAGCGGGAAGGGCTTGTGAGACGGAGGCGCAAGCTCGACAGACCACGCAGCCCGACCGAGCAGCGTTGTCGCCTGCACCGGGCCGGTCGGGTGGGTGAAGTCGTCGCCCTCCCCCATCGCGTCAATGGCCGCCGATGCACCACCAGCTGGTCGTCCCATCCCCAGATCGCCAAGCCGCGGAAGATCGTCGGAAGCTCCGTCGCCGTTCAGCCAGATCCACTTCGTGTCCTCGCCGAAGATCGCCATCGGCCGACCGTCGAGGCGCTCACGTCGTACGAGACTGCCCCGCTTGAAGACCCGATGTTGCTCGTCGGTGATCCTGACCGGCGGGGCGCCCGCCAACTCGGCGTCCACCTGGTCCTGGTCCGGCTCGACCTCTCGCACGTGGACGATGCCCGACAACGACGGCTCAGGCCCGTCACCCAACGCCATCAGCGCGACCAACGCGGGCCAGCTGATGCTGTCGGCGTCGGGCACGGCTTGGGTCAGACTTCGACGAGGTCGACCGCGCGCCCCGAGTCGGCGCCGATCTCGGTGACGATCGTCTCGAGCACCGCCACCGGCAGGGCCGAATCGACCGTCAGCGCGACGAGGGCGTGACCGCCGCGCGTGTCACGAGCCACTTGCATGCCGGCGATGTTGATGCCGTGCTCGCCGAGGATGCGACCGACCACGCCGACGACACCAGGACGGTCGTCGTAGCGGAAGAACGCGAGGTGCTCCGACAGCGTGAGGTCGACGTCGAAGTCGTCGACCTTGACGAGCTTCTCGACGAACTTCGGGCGCGCGAGGGTGCCGCCGATCGAGAGCTGGTGACCGTTTGTCAGCGTCCCCCGAACCGTGATCAGGTTGCGGAAGTCAGGGCTGTCGTCGCTGGTCGTGAGGCTGACCTCGACGCCACGATCCTGCGCGAACAGCGGCGCGTTGACGTAGGTGACCGACTTCTCGACAACGTCGGTGAAGACGCCTTTCAACACCGCGAGTTCAAGCACCTTCACGTCGTAGGCCGCAATCTCGCCACGAACCTCGACCTCGATGCGGGTCGCGATGCCACCGGCGAGTGCAGTGAAAACGCGGCCGAGCTTCTCCGCCAGCGGCAACCCGGGACGAACATCCTCGGCGATCGCACCACCCTGAACGTTGACCGCGTCGGGCACGAACTCACCAGACAATGCGAGCTTGACCGACCGCGCGACCGCCGTGCCCGCCTTCTCCTGGGCCTCGTCGGTGCTCGCGCCAAGGTGCGGAGTCACGACGACGTTGTCGAACTCGAACAACGGGCTGGACGTCGTCGGCTCGGTCGCGAAAACGTCGAGACCGACGCCGCCGATGCGGCCCTCCTTGAGGGCGATCGCGAGAGCGTCCTCGTTGATGAGCCCGCCGCGAGCAGCGTTGACGATGATGACGCCGGGCTTGACCATGGCGAGCTCGCGCTCGCTGATCAGGTCGAGCGTTTCGGGCGTCTTCGGCAGGTGGATCGTGATGATGTCGGCTTCGCGCAAGAGCTCTTCGAGGGTGACGAGCCGCACGCCGTACTGCGCGGCGCGGGCCGGCTGCACGTAGGGGTCGTACGCGATCAAATGGGTGCCGAACGCGGCCAGCCGCTGCGCGACGAGTTGCCCGATCTTGCCCAGCCCGACGACACCGACGGTCTTGTCGAGGATCTCGACGCCGGTGAACTTCGACCGCTTCCATTGACCCGACTTGAGCGACGCGTTCGCGACCGGCGTGCGACGAGCGACCGCGAAGAGCAGGGCGATCGCCTGCTCGGCGGCACTGACGATGTTCGACTGCGGCGCGTTCACCACCATGACACCGGCGTTGGTCGCGGCCTTCACGTCGACGTTGTCGAGGCCGACGCCGGCGCGAGCGACCACCTTCAGGTTCGGTGCAGCCGCGATGGCCTCGGCGTCGATCTTGGTCGCGCTACGGATGATGACGGCATCGGCAGTCGCCAGCGCGGGCAGCAGGGCGGCGCGATCGGCGCCGTCGACTTCACGGATCTCGAAGTCGCCACTCAGCAGGTCGATGCCGGCGGGCGAGAGTTCTTCGGCGATCAGGACAATGGGCTTGCTCATGGTGGGGCAATCCTCCGACGTCATGGCTCGGGTCGTCGGCGTTGGGCCACCACGCTGTAGCACGCGCCTAATGGCGGGATTCTAGCGCGAACGTTTGCGGCAGGTGTCACCCGGCCGACCCCGCTCTGGCGTCCGGAAGCGGTCGTGACGCACCATGAGGTCGTGGGATCCAACCGCGTCCGGACGCTCATGGTCTTCGAGACGCTGATGTTCTTCAACGGACTCTTGTGCGCCGGCGTCGGCTGGATCCTGTTGATCTTCATGGCGAAGCCCGCCGGCCTGATCGGCGCCCTCATCTTCTGGGCGGCCGCGACCGTGCTGTGGGAGGGCAAGCGCTACGTCGACCGGCTGCTGCCGTTCGACGGCTCCCACCGCGGTCGCAGCCGAGTCCGCCGCTGATCGCCGTCCCGCACCACTCGCCGTCCCGCACCACTCGCCGTCCGGCACCACTCGCCGTCCCGACACCACTCGCCGTCCGCCATCGCCGCCGCACCATCGCCGTCCGACACCACTCGCCGTCCCGCACCACTCGCCGTCCGGCACCACTCGCCGTCCCGCCCGGGCCATAGCCAGCTGAGATGGAGCCTAGGCAGGCGTCTGCACCTGCCTAGGGACCTACCCGGGTGCCGAACGTGATCAACTTCCGGCAGGCGGACCGCTACTCGGCGTCGGTGATCCAGCTCATCATCGGGCGCAGGGCGCGGCCGGTGACCTCGATCGGGTGCTCGGTGTTCTCCTTGTAGTACTGCTTGTAGTTCGGCAGCCCGGCGTCGTACTCGGCCATCCACTCGCGGGCGAACTCGCCGTTCTGGATCTCGCCGAGGATGTTCTTCATCTCGGCCTTCGTGGCGTCGGTCACGATGCGCGGGCCGCGGGTGTAGCCGCCGTACTCAGCAGTCTCCGAGACCGACCAGTACATCTTCGAGATGCCGCCCTCATACATCAGGTCGACGATCAGCTTCACCTCGTGCAGGCACTCGAAGTAGGCAACCTCGGGCTGGTATCCAGCAGCCACGAGCGTGTCGAAACCGGCCTTGATGAGCTCGGAAAGTCCGCCGCACAACACGACCTGCTCGCCGAACAAGTCGGTCTCGGTCTCTTCCTTGAACGTCGTCTTCAGCGCGCCCGCGCGAGTGCCGCCGATGCCCTTCGCGTACGACTTCACGAGGTCCCACGCCTTGCCGGTCGCGTCCTGCTCGACAGCGAGCAGCACCGGAACGCCACGTCCCTCTTCGAACTGCCGCCGCACCAGATGCCCAGGCCCCTTCGGCGCCACCATGCACACATCGATACCGGACGGCGGGGTGATGAGGCCGTAACGGATGTTCAGGCCATGTCCGAAAAACATCGCATCGCCGTCGACGAGGTTGGGCTCGATCGCGTCCTTGTAAAGGTGGCGCTGCACCGGGTCGGGCGCGAGCACCATGATGAGGTCGGCCTCCTCGCATGCGGCGCCGGGAGTAAGCACCCGCAAGCCTTCCGACTCCGCCTTCTCGCGGCTCTTCGAGCCCTCGAGCAGACCGACGCGCACGTCGACACCGGAGTCGCGCAGCGACAGTGCGTGCGCGTGCCCCTGGCTGCCGTATCCGAGTACAGCAACGTGACGGTTCTGGATGATCGACAGGTCGGTGTCGTCGTCGTAGAAGATCTCAACAGGCACGGGACGTGCGCTCCTTAGTTGGGTTGGTAGAACGTTTGGCTGTTCTTGGGCGGCACTACGCGATGCGGTCAACGGTGCGCAGTGCTCGGTCGGTGATCGACCGCGTACCGCGGCCCATCGCGACCATGCCCGATTGCGCGAGCTCTTTCACGCCGAACGGTTCGAGCACGCGCAGCAGGGCCTCGATCTTGTCAGCGCCGCCGGTGGCCTCGATTGTTACGGCGTCTACCGCGACGTCGATGACCTTCGCGCGGAACAGCTGCACGATCTCGAGTACCTGTGAGCGGATCTGCGGGTCGGCCTTCACCTTCACGAGCAGCAACTCACGCGACACCGAAGAAGCCGGCTCGAGCTCGACGATCTTGAGCACGTTGATGAGCTTGTTGAGCTGCTTGGTGACCTGCTCGAGCGGGTTGTCCTCGACATTAACCACGATCGTCATGCGCGAGACGTCGGGGTACTCGGTCGGTCCGACCGCGAGTGAGTCGATGTTGAATCCGCGTCGCGCGAACAGGCTGGCGATCCGCGCGAGCACGCCGGGTTTGTTCTCGACGAGCACCGAGAGAGTGTGCTTGGACATTTAGAGTTCCTCTCCGTCCCACGCCGGGGCGAGGTCGCGAGCGACCTTGATGTCGTCGTTGCTGGTTCCTGCGGCGACCATCGGCCAGACCATCGCGTCCTTGTGCACGCCGAAGTCGATGACGACAGGAGCATCGTTGATGCCCATCGCTTTCTCGATCGTCGCATCGACGTCGTCCGCACTGTCGCATCGCAGGCCGACGCAGCCCATCGCGTCAGCCAGCTTCACGAAGTCCGGAATCCGGCGCGAATGCAGGTCGGTGTTGGAGTAGCGCGCATTGTAGAAGAGCGTCTGCCACTGCCGCACCATGCCAAGCGCGCCGTTGTTGATCAGCGCAACCTTGATTGGCGCGCCTTCGAGCGCGCACGTCACCAGCTCCTGATTGGTCATCTGGAAACAGCCGTCGCCGTCGATCGCCCACACCGTCGAGTCGGGCCGACCAAACTTGGCGCCCATCGCTGCCGGAACTGCGAAGCCCATCGTGCCGGCGCCACCGGAGTTGATCCACGTGTGCGGCAACTCGTGCGGCAGGTAGTGCGCCGCCCACATCTGGTGTTGGCCGACGCCTGCGACGTAGACCGCCTCGGG
The DNA here is from genome assembly GCA_963799955.1 of uncultured Actinomycetes bacterium. Classification (GTDB taxonomy): domain Bacteria; phylum Actinomycetota; class Actinomycetes; order Acidothermales; family Acidothermaceae; genus PALSA-607. The sequence continues at coordinate 164,673 of CAWCZJ010000021.1, read as the reverse complement.
CCCGACGATGTTGCCGAGCCGCTCGATCACGTACTGCGGCGACAAGCTTCCATCGGATGGCGTGTCGTACCCGAGCGGGTACACCGTGCGCCATTGGTCGAGCTGACGCCACCACGCGGTGAGGTCGGCTTGGTTGCCGGCTTCGAGTTCGGCCTTCACCGCGACGATGAGATCAGCGATCACCTCGCGTGCGTCGCCCACAATCGGGACGTCGGCCGTGCGGTTCTTCGAGATCTCTGCCGGATCGATGTCGGCGTGGATGATCGTCGCGTCCGGAGCGAACGTCGACAGCTTGCCGGTGACGCGGTCGTCGAACCGTGCACCGAGCGCGATCAGCAGGTCGGCCTTTTGGAGTGCGCCGACCGCACCGACCGTGCCGTGCATGCCCGGCATCCCCATGTGCTGCGGGTGGTTGTCGGGGAACGCGCCGCGCGCCATCAGCGTGGTGACCACCGGGATGCCGGTGAGTTCGGCCAGCTGCTTCAACTCACTCGTCGCGCGCGCGATCTGCACGCCGCCGCCGACGTAGAGCACCGGACGCTTCGCCGACACGATGAGCTTCGCGGCCTCACGGATCTGCTTGCTGTGCGGCTTGGCGGCCGGGCGGTAGCCCGGGAGATCGACCTTGTCGGGGTAATCGAAGGTCGTCATCGCCTGGAGCGCGTCTTTCGCGACGTCGACGAGCACCGGCCCAGGCCGGCCCGTCGACGCGATGTAGAACGCCTCTGCCACAGTCCGTGCAATCTCGTCGGGGTTGGTGACGAGGAAGTTGTGCTTGGTGATCGGCATCGTGATGCCGCGGATGTCGGCCTCTTGAAACGCGTCAGAACCAATGGCGGACGACGGAACCTGGCCGGTGATCGCGACGATGGGCGTCGAATCCATGTAGGCATTCGAGATCGGGGTCACGAGGTTCGTCGCGCCGGGCCCCGACGTGGCCATACACACGCCGACCTTGCCGGTCGCCATCGCGTAGCCCTCGGCCGCGTGGCCGGCGCCCTGCTCGTGGCGGACGAGTACGTGCCGAAGCTTGACGGAGTCGAAGAGCGGGTCGTAGAGCGGCAGGATGGCGCCACCCGGGATCCCGAACGCGATTTCGGCGCCGGCACGTTCCAGCGCGAGCACCAGCGACTTCGCGCCAGTTATCTGCTCACTCATCTCAGCTCTCCATCTCAGCGGTATCGCTCTTTACGGCAACAAAAAACCCCTCGTGCCGTGAAGCACAGAGGGGCGGCGCGCTAGCGGACCTGGAGGTCAGCCTGCGCGCTCACTTACTACAAGAAGGGTCTGCACGCGTTCAAGATTGTCTTACGCGTCCAGATATGTCAAACACCGAAAGGTCGCCGATAGTCCCGGAAACCCATAAATACAAGGACTTCCTACTACCTCGAACCTCAACCCCGCCGCCGTCACGGAGCATTGAAGTCCAGCGCTCGTTCTTGCGTGCGCTGGACTTCAACGGTCCCGGCGGGCGGACGGCGAGGGGTAGCGCTAGCTTCAGACGGCTCTGCTGCCAAGGCCGTCTTCCGCCAGTCGCTCCGCTCCTAGCTACACACGGCGCCGTAGGCGGCGGAGCCGACGAGCTTGCGGTACTTCGACAGAACGCCCGTCGTGTACTTCGGCGCCATCGGCTCCCAGCCGATCCGCCTCTTCGCCAGCTCCTCGTCGTCCACCATGAGATCGAGCGTCCGGGTGGCGACGTCAAGCTTGATCACGTCACCGTCACGGACGAACGCGATCGGTCCGCCATCAACGGCCTCGGGTGCCACGTGCGCGATGCACAGGCCCGTCGTCCCGCCGGAGAACCGGCCGTCGGTCAGGAGCAAGACGTCCTTGCCGAGACCCGCGCCCTTGATTGCTCCCGTCACGGCGAGCATCTCGCGCATGCCGGGCCCACCCTTGGGTCCCTCGTTGCGGATCACGACGACGTCGCCGGGTTGCAACGCCCCGTTCTCGACGGCGTCCATCGCAGCGCGCTCGCCGTCGAAGACTCGCGCGGTGCCTTCAAACACGGCGCGATCGAGACCTGCGGTCTTCACTACCGCGCCATCGGGTGCCAACGACCCGCGCAGGATTGTCAGCCCACCGGTGCGGTGAATCGGGTCGTTCATCGCGTGGATGACCTTGCCATCGGGGTCGACGGGGCGAACCTCGGCGAGGTTCTCGGCCACCGTACGGCCCGTCACGGTCAGAGCCGACCCGTCGATGAGCCCGGCGTCGAGCAGCGCCTTCATGACCACCGGAACGCCGCCCACGTGGTCGACGTCGCTCATGACGTAGCGCCCGAACGGCTTGACGTCGGCCAAGTGCGGGACCCGATCGCCGATGCGGTTGAAGTCGTCGAGGTCGAGCTCAACGCCGGCCTCACGCGCGATCGCGAGCAGGTGCAGAACGGCATTTGTCGAGCCGCCCAACGCCATCACCACGGCGATCGCGTTCTCGAACGCAGTCTTTGTCAGGATCTGCCGAGCCGTGATTCCCAGACGCAATAGGCCGACCACTGCCTCACCGGAGGCGCGCGCGAAACCATCGCGCCGGCGGTCGGGGGCCGGGGGCGCGGCGGATCCGGGCAGCGACATCCCCAGCGCTTCGGCGGCACAGGCCATCGTGTTGGCGGTGTACATGCCGGCGCAGGCGCCTTCGACCTGACAGAACACCCGCTCGATGGCGTCGACCTCTTCGCGGGTGACCAAGCCTCGAACGCAACCGCCGACGGCCTCAAACGCGTCGATGATGGTGATGTTGTCGCGGTCGCCGATCTTGCCGGCCAGCGTGGTGCCCGCATAGAGGAACACCGAGGCGAGATCGAGCCGCGCCGCCGCCATCAACATGCCAGGCAACGACTTGTCACAGCCGGCGAGCAACACAGATCCGTCGAGCCGCTCGGCCATCATGACCGTTTCGACCGAGTCGGCGATGACCTCGCGCGACACCAGCGAGAAGTGCATGCCCTCGTGGCCCATCGAGATGCCGTCCGACACCGAGATCGTGCCGAACTCGAGTGGGTATCCCCCGGCGGCGTGCACGCCCTCCTTCGCCGACTTCGCCAAGCGGTCGAGCGACAGGTTGCAGGGGGTGATCTCGTTCCACGAACTGGCGACACCGATTTGCGGTTTGACCCAGTCGTCGTCACCCATGCCAACGGCGCGCAGCATCCCGCGCGATGCGGTGGCCTCGATGCCGTCAGTGACAACGCGGCTGCGTGGCTTGATGTCCGGATCGTGTGTCGTCGTCATGACGCGAAACCTTACGTCACGTCGGACGGCGGAGCGGTTGCCCACCGATCGGGGACGTCACCTGCACTACATCCGCGGAGTGGTCAGCCGCCGAGCGTCGGAGGTATTTCCAGCGCACCGAGCGGGTGCCCGGACGAATCCAGCAGTTGCACCTTGGCGACGACGCCGAGTGCACCGGCGCCGTCGGCGTTCGGATCGCCGGGCGGGCTCGGCACCCTGAAGCTGGCAAAGCCCGTCGAACTGAACGCGATCGGTTTCGACGTCGCGCCGTCACCCACCAACTCCACCTTCTTGGCGCCGTTCGAGGCGATCACGCCGAGCCGCGTTCCGTCGAGCGCACGATAGGCAAACGCGATCGGGACGTCGGGTGCGCCAGGGTCGACGAGGTACTCGGCATGATCGCCAGGTGCGGCGCCACTCCATTCGACGATCATCACGTCGTACGCCTTGGTCTTCACCCGCAGCACGACGACCTTCGTTTTCGCCGCGTCCGTACCCGCCCACAACACCACCGGGCGAGCGGCCACGATCGGGTTCGACCCCTCCCAAACCGCCGCGTCCTGCAACGCTGCGGTCAGCAATGTCGCGTCAGGGTGGCCGAGTTCGACCGGTGGCGTGGGCAGCGGCGCAGAGGGCGGCCCGTCGCTGGTGACCGCGCCGACGAACTGCGGCCGCAGTTGGATGTCGGGCGCATCCTTGATCGTGAACGTCGATGATCCGACAGTCACGTCGATAACGAAGCTTGCTGCCGAGGCGCCCGCCGTCATCTCCTTCACTGCGATGCCGTTTTGGTACGGCAGCGCCGTGAACCCGGTGCCGACACTCGGGTCGTTGAAGTCGAAGTCCGCGATCTGGATAGCGGTTGTTGCCGGCGGCGCGATGACGATGTACTGCTCGTGCCCGTTGGGGTCGATCAAGCCGTCCGCGAGGATGCTGTCGTCCAACAGGCTGCCGCCGTAGCTCGTGGCACCCTCGACCAGGTTGTCGGAACCGATCGGGCCGTAGAACCACGACTGGATGACGCCATTGCGCGAATTCGAGGTCACATAAGCAATCCGCAGCGTCGATGTGTCAGTCGCGAGTAGCACCTGCGTCTGACCCGTGGCGTCCGCGTGCACCGTGGTGAAGTAGGACTTCAGATGCGAGATCAGGACGGCATCCCTGGCCGCGGTCCCCCTGGTCGCCCACGGCACGACGAGAACCGGCGCGCCCGGAGCAGCTACTGGTGCAAACGGCCCCTGCGGGGAAAGGCCGCCGGTGAAGGTCGGCGACGGTCCAGTCCGCGCTAGCGGCGACGCACTGCTTCGCGACGCGGACGCGGAGGCGGCCGCAGCCGCCAATGTCGCCTTCGTCGGCTGCGATGCCTGCACCGCAACCACCAATCCGGCGGCGAGTACGACCAGTACTGCGGCGACGCCGATGATGGCTCGCCGTCCCAGGCGTTGCGCCCGCCGAACTACCGCCGGGTACGGATCGATGACGCGCTGCGGCAACGACGAATGCTCGCGCAACGTGTCGGCAAGGGCGTCGGTGAAGTAGACGCCTCGCAGGTTTTCGACCGTCCCCGCCACCGTTGGGTCGGCCGCGAGCGTCGCGCGCAGCCGCGCGATAGCGCCGGAGGCGATCAGGTCAACCCGTCGCGGCGAACCAAACGACTCGGGGACGCCGATCCCGACCAATCTCCGTGACGCGACCGACGGATCCGCCAGCACGACGGGAACCCGCTGGCGCGGACTCAGACCCAGCCACGCCGTCCAGAAGGCGTCATGCAGGACGGCCACCTCGACGGCGTCGTCGGCGTCACCCTCGACGCCGAGCGAAGCATCGCGCGGCGCCTCGGGGCCTGAGGCGGGGCGCCGGAACGCATCGTGATTGGCGGTCGCGGCGCCACTCGTCGCGAGGACGTAGTCGCCCTCGAACTCCTCCGCCGCGGCCGGGCGGCGCACATGGAACTGCCGACGATGTGGCAGCCCGGACACCAAGGCTTCGACGGCAATCGCCTCGGGGGCGCCGGTCACCTCAGCGTCGCGCCAGTGCCGCCGAACGCGAGCAAGCGCGTCGGCGCTCAACACGGCCGGGTCGCCCGACGTCCCCGCAGTCAGCAGAAACGCGAGCCGCGTGAGCGGGTCGGCGAAGCCGACGACGAACTCCCGGAACTCGGTCTCCACATGCTCCATCACTACAGCGTCCCTCTACAAGGCCGGGATCGGAATGGTTTTGACAACGTTGCCACCTGGCCCGAGCAGGTTCACCGCAAGGCCAGGAGACGTCAACCAGCTCTCGTCGGTCAGCACGAAGCTGGTGAACCCGGTGCCGTCCAAGGGCACCGCGGACAGCTGCTTACCTTGAAAGACGAGCGCGGCCTTCGAGTCGCCGGATGCACCAAGGACCCCGACTCGGGGGTCGCCAGACCCGGCGTAGCTAAACGCCAGCGGCGCATCAGGCGTGCTCGGATCAGCGATCGGTTCGGTCTCTTGGCGAGGCACGCCCGCTCGGTCTTCCCAGTTGACCGACAACACGTCCGACAGCTCCATCTTCATTCGAACGACCACGATGCGGTTGGCGGCTTGGTCTGTGCCGCCCCACAACACCTTCATCTGCACGCCCGCGTCGTCCTGCATCGCCATCCGCCCTGCGTCGTTTGCCGCCTGCGCGAGCAGCTGCGGATCTGGGTGCCCTCGCTCAGCAGCGAACGACGGCACACCCTGCGGTTCAAAAGGTGCACTTGCACCTTGGAACGCAGGGCTAAGCGCGAGGGTTCGCATGTCCCTGCTCACCACCTCCGAGTGCCCGACCCGCACGGCGAGAATGAGCGACCCGATGGAGTCGGTGGGGACCGCTTTGACGGCGATCCCGCCCGCTGCCCGCAAGGGCGAGGGCCGCGCTGCCGTCGGCACGCGGATTGTTGGTCGTCAGCGACATCGTGCGGGTGCCCGGCGGCGCCAGCACCACAAGCTGGGTATGTCCCTGCGCGTCGGACAGCCCTGTCGCGAGGATCTCCGTACGAGCGTCGAGGCCGCCGCCGTATTGCACGACGCCCTCTACCAGGTCGTCCGAACCGATCGGGCCGTAGAACCACGACTCGAGCACGCCGGTCGGTGTCTTCGCAGTGACGTAGCCGATTCGGTAGGTCGACGTGTCAGTAACCAGCAGCACCTGTACCTGTCCCGTGGTTTCCGGGTGGGCCTGCAGAAACGCCGCTTTCAGCTTCGTGATCAGCGGGGCGTTGTTAGCGGCCGTACCGCGTGTCGGCCAGGCAACCACCGGCCCGCGGTCGCTCACCGAGTCGGCCAGCGTCGAGGCCGATACCGGCGGAATGCTCTTCTTCTTTGGTGCCGACGCACGTACGGCGGCCGCACCCACACCCACCACGACGATCATCGAAGCTGCAACCGCACCGACGGCCCGGAGCCGCATCCGCGACAGCCGCCGCCGGACTCGCGGATACGGCTCCGTCAGCATGGGCTGAGCCGCCGCCTGCTCGCGCAACGCATCACGCACAACCGCAGCGAACTGCACGTCGTCGGTTACGTCGGCCCACGGGCGGGTTACCGGATCGACCACCATCGCCTGTCGAAGAAATCGCCAAGCGTCATCAGCGACAGCCGCCGCTCGTCGGGCCGCCCGCGAAGACCGCGCGATCTCGATGCCGGCCAACCGTCGGGCCGCGACCGACGAATCCTCGACGACCAACGGCACTCGTTGTCGTGGCGTCAAGGACTTCCACGCAGTCCACGCCGCCGCGCGCAGCAGGCCTTCGTCAACCTCACCGTCAAGACTTGATGAGGGGACGCCGAGTGCTACCGGTCGCGTGACATCAACCCGATGAGAGACGGGCTGCGCCGACGCAACACGGGTGCTGCGTCGCGAACGCGGCAACGCCGACATCAGCTCTTCGATCGCCAGCGGCTCGGGCGCTCCTGTTGCATCGACATCGCTCCATCGCCGGCGAACCGACGCCAGCGCCGCAACAGTGATGTCCACCGCATCGAGCTCAGTGCCAGCACTCAGCAGAAAAGCGCACCGCGCGAGCGGGTCAGCAAAGCCAGCGACAAAGTCGCGGAACTCCTGCTCCGAGCGCATCACGATCCCGTTAGGCCCCGACGGCGATCGTCGAATCGGGCCCGGCCACGACGCTGTCGACCGGTTCGCCGGCGACGAACTTGGCGATCTGCGCAAGAGCCAAGCGGGCAGCCCGCGGCAGGAAGGCGGATGTGTTGCCGCCGACGTGTGGGGAGATGAGAACGCCGGGCGCGCGCCACATCGGATGATCGCTAGGCAATGGCTCTGGGTCCGTAACGTCGAGCGCCGCGCGGAGCCGACCGCTTTGCAGCTCTGCGAGCAGCGCGTCGGTGTCGACAACGCCGCCGCGCGCAACGTTGACCAGCAACGCGCCGTCCCGCATCGAAGCAAGGAACCGACCGTCGACGAGGTGTCGTGTCGCCGCGGTCAGTGGCGTGATGACGACGACCACATCGGCTTGGGGCAGCAGCTCAGGCAGCTCGTCGACGCCGTGGACGTCACCAGCGCGAGCCCGGCTCGCGACGCGGATCAGGTTGACCTCGAACGGTATGAGGCGCTGTTCGATTGACTCCCCAATCGAGCCGTAGCCCAAGATCAGCACGGTCTTGTCGGCGAGTGCGGGGTAGTCCGCGTGCACCCATTGCCCGTGTTGCTGAGCAAGAACGAAGTCGGGGATTCCGCGCAGTGATGACAGTGTCAACGTCAACGCCAACTCGGCGGTACTTGAGTTATGCACGCCACCTGCGTTGCACACCGTGATGCCGTCGGGCACGTACGGCAACACGTGCTCATAGCCGGCGGTCAGCAGTTGCAGCACCCGCAGTGACTTCATCTCCCGGACGATCTCGAGTGATGCCGGGGAGAAGGTGTACGGCGCGACGTAGAACTCGACTTCGCCTACCGTGTCGGGTGGCGGACCTTCACCGGTGTAGACGTCGACGTCAATCTCTGGGCTCAGCTTCTCGACGTCCGCTACCCAATCGGAGTACGGGACCCACACGCGCACGCTTCCTCCGCCCGACCGCGGTCGTCGTGATCCTCGGGCGAGGGGACTGACCGCACGCATCGATTGTCCCTCGCCCGGGAGCGTTCGCGTCGTCAGGATGGTTCGGTTCACGTTGCCCATCACACGGCGCAAGTGCCGTCTCGGTTCGGATCGCGCTCTCCGAGCTCGCCGCCGACCGGCCAGAGCGGCGTTCTAGGCGAGCAAGGCCGATACCGGTAGCGGCGGAGACGATGGCACTCAGCAGGACAAAAGCGGCCATGTGGTGTCGCACGCGTGCCGGGAGCGGGCGCGCGCCACGGCCGGTGTAGATCGTGAACGCGAAGATCGCCAACAAGACGCTGCTGGCGAAGTCTGACGGCCCGACGACGACAACGCCGAACCCGACCGCCACCCCGATTCCGATCGCAACCAGAGTCGCGATCATGAACCCCACTCCGTTGCCTTGCCGATCGCGATGAAACAGCGACGGCACGAACCCAGCGAGCAACAGCAGGACCAGCGGGACGGTTACCACGAAAAGTGCCAGGGTCGGGATCGACAACACGGAGCGGACGGTGCCGTGGCTGGCGTACACGCTAGCTAATCCTGCGATGCACGCGAGCACAAGAATCGGTGCCGCGATGACGCACCCGCGGCTGATCGAGAAGTTCTTATTGAGTTCAACCATCGGGCCGTCGTCATCCGCGGCAGCCGTTGGTTCGTCGACTTCGCGTGCTCCCTCTCGGCTATGCCGAGTGTCCCAACATGTGCACGAGTCCTTGAGCGCGTCGGGGTTTGTGACGGTGGGTTCATTCGCGGCCGCCGCAGCCGGACACCCGGCGTGGCAATCGCACGTGCAGACACGCAGCACGTTCTCGGGGTGCGGCGTCAGGAGGCCGTCGTCGACAACGTCCTCGACCAGGTGGACGCACTCGTCGTGGTGACCGTGGTGACACGAAGACATGACCTCGGTGATCACCCGGCAGCCCCCGTGCTGCTTCTCGGGCACCGTCAGACCCTAGCCGGTCTTGTAGCGCTCAAGTTGAGAATGACTGCTGCGCTTCAGGTTTGAGCAGCGTTAGCGCGCCAGCAAACATGAGGATCGCGAAGAGCACATCAGCGCCCACCAGGATCTTCCGTCGTGCAGCCAAGCGTCGGGTGCAAACAGGAAGCCCCTTGAGTCCTCCGCGCTTGCACGCTCGCCGAGTATTGGGCGATCGACAGCAACGCACAGCCACGCCACGAAGGTCGCCGCGCGAGCTCGGCTCCCTCGGCCGGCCGCAAACAATTCAGATGCGCCGATCGAGCTCGCTGGAACGAGAAGCACGATTGTGCACAGCCAGATCAGCGAGAGGCTCACCTCGATCGCGATCGAGGGCGCGTGGTACCAGCCGCTGCGTCGCTGGTGCACTGCCTCACCAAGTGCGTGAGCTTCGAGAGTGCGAATGACGATCGCGGTACACGCCGTAGAGCAAACCCAGCGGCGCTCGAGAGTCCGACTAGCACGGTCGCAGCACGGCGCCGGCGGAGTCCGCGTTGCGTCGGGTGCCACCACTGGTATCCGGCTGGGGCAGGAGGCCAATGAGGGTCCGGCTGCCAGCCGAGGGGAGGCGACCATCCCTGCGGAGCGGGCGGCCATCCAGGTGGCGGCGTCCACGCGAGGCTCGGCTTCGGGTTAGGCACACCTCATGGTGGAGCGGCGTGGCAATGCATGCAATGCGTCGAGCAGGCAGAAGCCCGACTTCAGCCGTTTGCGCCCAGCTTTTCGAGGACGAGTTCACGAACCCGCGCTGCGTCGGCTTGGCCCCGGGTCAGCTTCATCACGGCTCCCACCAATGCACCAGCGGCCGCGACCTTGCCGTCGCGCACCTTCTGCGCCGCATCTGGATCGGCCGCGATGGCCTCATCGACTGCCGCACCGAGCGCGCCGTCGTCCGAGACAACTGCAAGACCGCGTGCGGCGATCACTTCGTCGGGCGTTCCCTCACCCGCGATAACGAGATCGAGCACTTGTCGCGCGAGCTTGTCATTGACCTTGCCCTCCACGATGAGCGCAACAATGCGCGCGACTTGCTCGGGAGTCACCGGCAGCTCAGAAACCTCGACCGACCGCTCATTCGCCTGGCGGGCAAGTTCACCCATCCACCACTTGTACGCGTCACGGGCCGGGACGCCCAGCGCTACCGTCGCCTCGATCGATCCGACCGCGCCCGCGTTCAGCGCCGCCTGCATCTCGAGCACGGAGATACCCCACTCGTCGCGGAGCCGCCGGCGGCGATCGAACGGCAGCTCGGGCAGTGTCGCCCGCAGCTCTTCGACCCACTCAGCAGGCGGTGCAATCGGCACGAGGTCGGGTTCTGGGAAGTAGCGGTAGTCCTCCGCCTGCTCCTTGCTTCGACCGGACGTCGTGAGGCCGCTGTCTTCGTGGAAGTGGCGGGTTTCTTGCTTGACACGTCCACCACTCGACAGCACATCGGCCTGGCGTTCGATCTCTGAGCGAACCGCGCGCTCGACCGACCGCAGCGAGTTGACGTTCTTCGTCTCGCTTCGAGTGCCCCACTCCGCCGCGCCGATCGCGTTGAGCGACAGGTTCACGTCACAGCGAAGCGACCCCTCTTCCATGCGGACGTCGGAAACGTTCAACGTCCGCAGGGTTTCGCGCAGCTCGGTCACGTAGGCGCGAGCGACTTCAGGGGCGAGCGCACCCGTGCCCGGCACGGGCTTCGTGACGATTTCGACGAGCGGAATACCAGCGCGGTTGTAGTCGACGAGTGAATGCGTCGCGCCATGAATGCGACCGGTCGAACCGCCGACGTGCAAAGACTTTCCGGTGTCTTCTTCGAGGTGCACGCGCTCGATTCCGACGCGCACGACTTCACCCTCGACCTCGACGTCGAGATATCCCTCGACGCACAGCGGCTCGTCGTACTGCGAGATCTGGAAGTTCTTCGGCATGTCGGGATAGAAGTAGTTCTTGCGAGCAAAACGGCACCACGACGCGATCGTGCAGTGCAGTGCGAGACCGATCCGGATCGTCGACTCGATCGCAACAGCATTCGTGACCGGCAACGACCCCGGCAAGCCGAGGCAAGTCGGGCAGGTGTGCGTGTTCGGCGCCGCGCCGAATGTCGTCGAGCACCCGCAGAACATCTTCGACCGCGTGCCGAGTTCGACGTGCGTCTCAAGACCGAACACCGGCTCGAACTTTGCCAACGCATCTTCGTAGGCGGTGCTCATAGCGCCGGCGCCTCCTCAAGCAGCAGATGTCCGCGGCGTGAGTCCAGTGCAGCCTCGAGCGCGGCGCCAACGCGGTACAGGCGATCGTCAGCCATCGCCGGCGCCATCACCTGCAGACCGACCGGCAACCCGTCGTCCGGTGAAAGTCCGCACGGCACGGACATCGACGCGTTGCCCGCGAGGTTCGACGGGATCGTGTCGAGGTCGGCGAGGTACATCTTCAATGGGTCGTCGGTGCGCTCGCCGATGCGAAATGCGGTGGTCGGCGTGGTCGGCGAGATCAGCACGTCGAACTGCTCGAACGCGGCGGTAAAGTCGCGAGTGATCAGCGTGCGCACCTTCTGCGCCGACCCGTAGTACGCGTCGTAGTAACCGCTCGACAGGGCATACGTCCCGATCATGATGCGGCGCTTCACCTCCGCGCCGAAGCCGGCGGCGCGGGTGATCGCCATGACCTCCTCGGCGCTGCGAGTGCCGTCGTCGCCGAGCCGCAAGCCGTAGCGCATCGCGTCGAAGCGAGCGAGGTTCGACGAGCATTCGCTCGGTGCGATCAGGTAATACGCCGGCATCGCGTAGTCGAAATGCGGGCAGCTCACCTCACCGACCGACGCACCGAGCTCACCAAGTAACGCGACAGCCTCAGAGAATCTCTGCCGGACGCCGTTGTCGTAACCCTCGCCGTTCAGCTCACGGACGACACCGATCCGAAGCCCTCGAATATCGGCCTGCAACGCGGCGGCAACGACGTCGGGTACCGGTGCATCGATCGACGTCGAGTCCATCGGGTCGTGGCCGGCGATGGCCGCGTGCAGCAGTGCCGCGTCATAGACGTTGCGCGCGAACGGGCCGGCCTGATCGAGCGACGACGAGAAAGCGATCAGCCCGTAGCGCGACACTCCCCCGTACGTCGGCTTCACTCCGACGATGCCGGTCACCGCGGCTGGCTGGCGAATCGAGCCGCCCGTGTCGGTACCGATAGCAAGCGGCGCCTCGTAAGAGGCAACTGCGGCGCTCGACCCACCCGACGAGCCGCCCGGAATCCGGTCGAGATCCCACGGATTGTGGGTCACGCCGTACGCCGAGTTCTCCGTCGACGAACCCATCGCGAACTCGTCCATGTTCGTCTTGCCGAGAATGACGACATCGGCCGCCCGCAACCGCTTCACCACGGTCGAGTCGTACGGCGGCCGCCAGCCTTCAAGAATCTTCGAACCGCAGGTCGTCGGCACGCCCTCCATCGTGAGGACGTCTTTCAACGCGAGCGGGACGCCGGCCAGCGGGCCGAGGTGATGACCAGCCGCTCGCTTGGCGTCGACGGCGGCGGCCGCGGCCAACGCACCTTCGGTGTCGACGTGCAGGAACGCGTTCAGCTTGCCGTCGACCGCGCCGATCCGGTCGAGGTGCGCGGTCGTCAACTCGACGGCGGACACTTCACCCGACGCGATCAACGCCGCAGACTGGGCAGCACTGAGCCTGGTGAGCTCGGTCACCGGACTACTCCTCGTCCAGGATCCGAGGCACCCGGAAGCGCTGGTCTTCTTGCGCCGGCGCACCAGAGAGTGCGGCTTCCGGAGTCAGGCACGGCGACAGTTCGTCGGGGCGAAAGACGTTGGTCAGCGGCACCGAATGCGAGGTTGGCGGCACATCGGCGCCAGCCACTTCACTGACGCGGGCCACCGAACTGATGATGACCTCGAGCTGCCCGGCCATCTGATCGAGCTCGTCATCGCTCAGCGCAAGGCGGGACAAGCGCGCGAGGTGGGCCACGTCGGCGCGGGTGATCGACGGCATAGGCGCCATCCTAGAGGGCCGCCGTATGGTGCAAACGTGGATTACCCGGCGGGCGAGGTGAGCAGCCCGAACGTCGGTAAGCCCGACCCTCGTAGCTCCGAGATTGATGCGAGAGAGCGCTGGCGACGCCGAGCCCCATTCGTCGTGGCGGCCGCATTCACTGCGAGTGGCGTCGTCCATCTCGTGCACCCAACGACGTTCACCCGCATCGTGCCAACGTTCCTGCCCGCAAAGACGGCGCTCGTCTACGTGAGTGGGGTCGCCGAGTTGGTGTGTGCCGTGGGCCTGTGGCGCCGCGACCGTTGGGCGGGGCTGGCCGCCGCGGCGCTGCTGTTGGCCATCTGGCCGGCCAATCTGCAGATGGCGATCAATGCCCAGCGCGGCGACGTCCTCGCGACGAAAGTCGAGGACTGGATCCGGCTACCGCTTCAGATACCGCTGATCTGGTGCGCGCTGCAGTCGGGCCGACATCGGGCTCACGAGGCCGAGCGGACCCAGACCGCGACGTGACTCGGCTCGACGGAACGGCGGACGACGTCGAGCAGGTCGTGTTGCACGCGCTCAAGGTCAACCTCGTCGCGCAATCCGGCGGCGAACGCGGCGATGGTCGCGTCGGCGTCGTAGCGCGCCCGATTGAATCGCCGGTCGACAAGGTGTTGCGCGCGTCGACGCAACGGTGAGAACAGTGCGGCGACAGTCAACGTCGACGCCGCTACCCCGATCGGTGACGACAGAGGCAGTGCTCGGGTGGCCAGCGTCACTAAGCCGATGTAGATCCCGACCAGGAGCCCGGTGACGATCGCGTACGACAGAGTTCGACTGATCAACCGGTCGATGTCGTAGAGCCGGTACTTCAAGATCCCGATGCCAATGGCGACCGGCACCGCAATGATCCCGACAAAGCCCGCCCCCTGCCCAATGGTGAGCGTCGTCGCGATCGCGAGGATGCCGATCGTGCCGCCGGCCATCAGCCATTTCAGCTGCTGGCGGCGCTCTCCAGTCGCTCGGCGGTAGACAAGCAGTTGGCGGACAACGAACGCCAACGCGAAGACCGCATACACCGGGAACGCGACTCCAGCGAGTTTGTTGCCGACACTGTCGTTGTGCGCCAACTCTCCGGTGGAATCCACCTGGATGTGCTTGTCAGTGAATGCGGCAAGATCCGCGGCTCCGGCGAATATCAAGTTGAGCGTGCAGACCACGAGATAAGCCCAAAATGCCCGCCGCCACCGACGCGATTCAAGGCGTCCGTCAGGGAAGAACAGGATCGGCAGCGGCAACAACACGAGCAACGCGATCCACAGCTGGGTCAGTGCAACCGCGAGCCGACCTAGCGGCAGGGTGGTGTGACCGAGCTTGTAGATGATGACCGAATACATGCCGGCATCGCTGCTGAGCATGAAGATCGGGGCCAACGCGAGCATGATCCAGCCGATCGGATTCCGCGGCTGCTTTCGGGCGACGACGAACCCGACGAGTGCGAACGGCAGCATCAGGATGTCTTGATTGACCAAGCCCTGCTTGGCCATCTCCGAGAGTGGGAACCCAACAATCAGCAGGACGAGAGTCAGCGCTCCCACGACCGTGGCGGATCCCGGCGTCGCCCACCGGAACCGGGGAACCGCAGGGTCGATGGCGTCTGTGGGTGTCGTCACCGCCGCCTCCCGCCGTCCCGAATAGTCCATTGCGAAGCGACGGTAACCCCCGATCGTTCCGAGAACGCTACGAAGTGCTGTCGAGGTACTGCTGGGCCAGCTTCTTCGGTGCCCGGTCCAGCCACGCCTCGACAATCAGCTCCTCAAGCGCCGGAACATCGATCTGGTCGAGCCGGACCAAGATCGCCGGGAAGTCGTCGAAGTGCGGAATGGTGGAGAAGATCGTCGGATCGTCGGCAATCATCGCCTCCCGCACCCCGATGTCGGCGATCCGCAAGCCCAGAAGGGCGCCCTCGGGAGCCGCCTCGCCGAGCGCCTCGAGGGCCACCAGGTCGCTTTGATTCAAGGGGCGCTCCCAGACGAATCCCTTGTTCTTGACCCGCCAGTGAGCGTTGCCCCAGGAGACGGCCTCGGTCGTCTCAGGCAGCGAAAGCGCAATCCGGCGCACGTCGTCGAAGCTGGCCACGCTCGAACACTAATACGGACGCCGCGGGGTTTACCTCCCTCGTACATAGCGCCGCATCTCCTCTGATGTGCGCGACCGACATTGCAGGAGACAACCAAGACAACGACCCAGGAGTTCTCCATGAATGTCACCCGCAAGTCCCTCATCGCCGGCGTCACGGCCGCTGGCCTGCTCGTCGGGGGTGCTGGGGTGGCCGCAGCCGCAACCGGCAGCTCGCCCCCTCCACGTCCAGCCCCTCGACGTCCAGCGCTTCGACGTCCGACGCACTGCTTGCGTCCGTCTCGTCCGGCGGGTCGACCGGCGGCGTTGCGGTGGCCGGCGGCGCTTCGCTGTCAGCGATCCAAGCCCGCGTTGATGCCCGCGTCGCGAAGGTGATCGGCACGCTGACGACGGCTCACACCAAGGTCGACGCGAGCACGAAGCTGACCGCAGCTCAGAAGACGACGATCGACGGCGACATCGCCACGATGATCACCGACCTCGGCACGATCAAGTCGGACGTCGACGGTGCCACAACGCGAGCCGACCTGAAGTCCGTGCGGCCAGCGGTCAAGGCTCTTCGCGCCGACGTGAAGCAGCTGCGCGGCGACGTCAAGACCATCCGCCAAGGCGCGCGGACTCAGCTCCACCAACACCTGAGCACCGCTGATCTACTGCCCTCAACTTCACACCTGGTGTGGTTGCCGAAACCGCCCAAAACGAGCGGCGGAACAACCACCCGGGGTGTGAAGACGCGGTAGGAGTCAGCGCGGGACGACGGCGGCGACCTCAGTGGTCGCTGCCGGTGGCGTCGACCTGCATCGGAATCCGGCCGCGGTCGCCGTCTTGGGCCGGATCGAACACCGCGACACCACAGCCGGCACCCTTCGCGACGTACATCGCGCGGTCGGCCCGGCGCAGCAGCGAGTCGAAGTCGACACCGTGGTCGGGCGCAAGTGCGACGCCCAGGCTGGCCCGGAGCTCGAGTGAGTTGCCGTCGATCTGACACGGTCCGTTCACCCGATCAAGAAGTCGGACGGCGGTCGTGCGCGCCGAGGCGATGCTTGGCACGTCTTGCACGATCACCACGAACTCGTCGCCGCCCAAGCGCGCGACGACGTCGGTCGGGCGCACGACGGCTGTGAGCCGCTCAGCGACGACCTGCAGTAACCGGTCACCGGCCGCGTGGCCGAGTTGGTCGTTGACCCCCTTGAACCCGTCAAGGTCAAGGACGAGTACCGCGATCCCGCCGTGCTGACGTGGCGAGCCATCGAACACCTTCGACGCTTCGCGATGCAGCATCTCGCGGTTGCCAAGGCCGGTAAGTGAGTCGTGCAGCGCGTCATGTTCGCGCGCGACCGACAACGTCGCGTTTTGGTACAGCGACACGAGCGCTGGATAGAAGAGCGGCACGAGCGGCCACATGTGCACCATGACGATCAACACGAGCGGCGACAAGCTGACCATCGCTACGCCGACTATCGCCAGGTGCCGCAGGTCCTCGCGAATGATGGAGAACAGAGACGTGCGTTCGCTGATGGCAACGGCGATGTAGACCGTGCCGTTGTTGACCACCAGGTACGCGATGCCAGCTAGACCAACGGCGACGAGCTCGCTTACGCGAATCGACGACTCGGTGAATGTCCACGTGTGCAGCGGTGTGGGATCGATCCCGAACGCGCGCAACACCAACCACGACGTACCGAGCGTGACGACGTGCTGCGCGACGTTGAAGACGTTGCGCAGGAATGACTGCTTGTACATCGCACCGCGCAGCAACATGGTGACCGTGCACAGGAACGCAGCCGCGGGCAGACCGACGTACAGAAGCAGCGCGAAGAGAAACACGACGAGGGCGAACGTTCCATCGCCTGCACGGTTCTTGGGGACGATCGGGCGCAGGGTCGTGACAACCATCGGAGCAGCGACCAGCCAGAATGCGGGCTTGCGCACGATTGCCGAGATGTCGTCGTGATGGAGGCCCCCGACAGCGACCACGAGGATCGCGACCGCGAGCACGATGACCGACCAGAGATACCACCACAAAGCGGACCCACGCGCCGGCGGCGTGTTGCGGTGGTCGGTCTGCTCGCTCATTTCTTCGAGCATCGTCAATACGGGTGGCTGGATGGATACGGCAGGTGGCCCATTCCCATGCGCCCGCCCTCGCGCTCACTAGCTTGGCGGAGCAGCAGCTTCTAGTGGCCAGCTCGCCTACGGCCTAGCTGACCCCACCCACCTGAGCAACCGCACGCGCGGCGTCCGGCCCATCGTCGAGCAAGATCCGAAAGCCTGCTTCATCGAGCACCGGCACTCCGAGGCTGAGCGCCTTGTCGTACTTCGAGCCCGGATTGTCGCCAACGACGACGAAATCGGTCTTCTTCGACACCGAGCCGGCGACCTTGCCGCCAGCATTCTGAATGGCTTCGGTCGCGGAGTCGCGACTCCACTCGATCAGCGAACCGGTAACGACCAGGGTCAGGCCGGCAAGTGGCAGCGGCCCTTGATCAACGCGCTCCTCAGCCATCCGCACGCCGGCCGCCGCCCACTTCGCGACGATGTCGGCGTGCCAGTCGACCTCGAACCACTCACCGATGGATTGCGCGATTGTCATGCCCACACCGTCTGCAGCGGCCAAGTCGGCCGCCGATGCTGAACGAATCGCGTCGATCGAGCCGAACTCGCGGGCCAGCGCCTGCGCTGCGGTCGGACCAACGTGCCGGATCGACAGCGCGACAAGCACTCGCCACAGCGGCCGCGTCTTCGCGGCGTCGAGATTCTCGATCAGCTTCTCCGCGTTCGCCTTCAACGCGCCGTCCTGCTTGGTGAAAAACGGCACGCCCGCGAGCTCTGCGGTGGTCAACGAGAACAGGTCACCCTCGTCGACGATGAGGCCCGACTCGAGCAGCGCCGCCGCCGCCTCGTAGCCGAGCACCTCGATGTCGAACGCCCCGCGGCCGGCCAGGTGGAACAGCCGTTCCCGCAGTTGCGCCGGGCACGACCGCTGATTCGGGCAACGCGTATCGGCCTCACCCTCAGGTCGAGACAACGGCGTGCCGCATGCGGGGCAAACGGTGGGAAAGACGAACGCGTATTCGCTGCCGTCACGCAGGTCGACGACGGGACCGACGATCTCGGGGATGACGTCGCCGGCCTTGCGTAACACGATCGTGTCGCCGACCAGGACGCCCTTGCGCTTGATCTCGTCTTCGTTGTGCAGCGTCGCCCGCTCGACGGTCGAGCCGGAGACTTTCACGGGCTCCATGACGCCGAAGGGAGTGACGCGCCCGGTGCGGCCGACGTTGACCTCGATCGCGAGCAACTTCGTGGTGACTTCCTCGGGCGGGTACTTGTAGGCGATCGCCCATCGCGGCGCCCTCGACGTCGTGCCGAGGCGGCGTTGCAGCGAGACCTCGTCGACCTTCACCACGACGCCGTCGATCTCGTGCTCGACGTCGTGCCGATGTTCCCCGTAATACGCGATGAACTCCTCGACCTTGGCGAGCGTCGGCACGACCCGAACGCGATCACTCGTCGGCAGCCCCCACGCCGCGAACGCCTCATACGCCTGCGACTGCCGCACCGGCGTGAAGCCGCCCACCGCACCGAAGCCGTGCACGACCATGCGCAACGGTCGGCTTGCCGATACCCGCGGGTCCTTTTGCCGCAATGATCCTGCGGCGGCGTTGCGCGGATTCGCGAACGGCGCCTTTCCTGCCTCGACCAAGCTGGCATTGAGGTCGGCGAACTTCGCGACCGGGAAGTACACCTCGCCGCGAACCTCGAGTAGCTCTGGCACTGGCACCCCGGCGTCCGGCCTCAACGTTTGCGGTATGACGGCGATCGTGCGGATGTTCGGGGTGATGTCTTCGCCGGTGTAGCCATCGCCACGAGTAGCGCCGCGGACCAGCACGCCCTTCTCGTAGACGAGATCGACCGCAAGCCCGTCGACCTTCAGCTCGCACAGGTAACTGACGGACTCCCCCGCATCGCGTTCGGTGCGGGCCGCCCACGCTTCGAGCTCGTCGAATGAGAACACGTTGTCGAGGCTGAGCAGCCGCTGCAGGTGGGTGACCGGCGTGAACTGCGTCGAGTAACTCCCCGCCACCTTCTGCGTCGGCGAATCGGGCGTGCGAAGTTGCGGATACGAGTCTTCGATCGCGGTCAGTTCGCGCATCGCGGTGTCGTACTGCGCGTCAGACACGATCGGCGAATCGAGCACGTAATAGCGGTACGCGTGATCGTCGAGTTCAGCAGCGAGGACGGCGTGGCGTTGCGCGACATCGACCGGGACACCGTCGGATTCCGGCTGCGTCACGGATGGGCCTGTCACGGACGGGCGGCTCACGAGTTCTCCTCCGGGGCTTCGAGCAACACGATTGCGGCTTCACGGCAGATGCGGTAGGCGGTGCGCGGCCACGCCGGCGACGAACCGGCGAGTCCGCAGGTTGGCGTGACGACTACGTCGCGGGTCAGATTCTCCGGTGCGAAGCCGAGCCGTGACCACAACCGTCGAGCGGGCGCGACGATCTCGCCGATGCGAGGCACCGGATCGACATCGAGCGACGGCACGAGGCCGAGGAATAACGCGACGCCGGACTCGATCGCCTGGCCCAGCTCATCGTCGTCCCGCTCGGTGAGAACCGTCGCGTCGAGGCTGACCGCACGCATGCCTGCTTCGACGAACAAACCGACGGGTGGCGAGGCGGCGCAGCAGTGCGCGATGGGCGTCGCACCGACCGCAGTCACCGCCTCGACCACGACCTTCAGGCGCTCGATCACGGTGGGCGGTTCGACAATGCGCAATGTGCCGAATCCACTCGCTGTCGGCACCCGGCCAAGCAACACCGCGGCGATCAAGGGCTCATCAAATTGGACGACGATTGCCGCGCCGGGGACCCGCTTGCCGACGTCCGTCGCGACGCCGGCGATACCTTCCGCGAGTGCTTCGGTGATGTCGCGGACGGCACCGACATCGGCGAGGGCTTTGTCGCCGTAGTGGAGCTCCAGGGAAGACGCGAGCGTCCAGGGCCCGACGACCTGCAGCTTGAGCGGGCCGACGTAGCCCTGCGTGTGCTCTTCGAGGACGTCGAGATCGCGCGCGAGCATGCCGCGCGCCCGCCGTTCGTCGCCACCTTCATGCGCGGCAAACCGCCACCCCGAGGGCTGGACGTCGACGTGCAGCCCGACCAGGTGGGCCGCGCCACGGCCGATCATGTCGGCGCCGACGCCGGCTGCCGGTAGCTCGATGAGGTGCGGGAACGCGTCGAGTTCGCCCGTGACGACTCGCATCGCTTCGCCCGGGTCGACCCCGGGCAGCGACCCGACGCCAGTGGCGGATCCGGACGGCCAGGGAAGCGGGTTCGACACGTGAGCGAGCCTAGTGAGCGGCAGCGACACGTGGGCGGCAGCGCAGCGACACGTGTGGGCAGCGCCAGCGACACGTGTGGGGCAGCGCAGCGACACGTGTGGCGCCGGAGCGAACGTCCCGAGTCTGGAAGGACGGACATTTCGGAACGCCGACGGCGGCCGATTCCGCGCGATATCTTGGGAAGAGACGCCGGCAGAGGTTCTCCCCCGTACCACTGCCGGCGTCCTTTCATGTCCTTTTCATGCCCGGCCGCGAAGCTGCTGCTAGGACCCGCTGCGCGGGTGACTAGACAACACGTAGCCACTGCCGGTCAGGCAGCGGTCAGAATTGCGGGGGCCAAATGCGCGTGGAAGGACCACGCCGTGGGTACCAAAGTCTGCAGCTGTGCATATTGCTGTGCACCGAGGCCGAAACCGGCGATCATGCAAACAAATACCACTGGCGCTTCTATGTCAAACGCGACATTTGCCGCCGGTGTGGAGATCGCGACGGGAGGTGTCGGTGCGGGTCGCATTTGTGTGCCGAGACCTCGCACACAGCCGATTAACCGGTCCAGGAGCTCGGGCATTCTCTACCGCGTGTGCGTTGAGCGACGCGGGTCACGACGTCCATCTCATCAGCGAGAGCCTGGCTGCGCATCGGGCTCGCGCTCTCGCCGCAGGGCACGGACCGCAGTGGACGCGGGTACGAGACAGCCGACCTGCACACCGGTACTTCACTGACGAGCACGCCTACGCGGACCTGGCCTATGACACCTTGCAACGTCTTGCTGTCGAACGAACCGTTCGACGTGGTGGAGTTCAGCTCGGTCAACGGCGAGGCGCTTACCGCCGTCCGGGCAAAGCGTCTTCTCGGAGAGTTCGCGCAGACTGCACTTATCGTGCGGATGGGCGCGGAGTTAGAGGCTGCGCCGGGCACGCCACGCGAAATGTCGTTGACGTTGGAACACTCGATCGACGCGTTCGCTCACGACTACGTCCTCACCCACGCCGACGCACTGCTCACTGACACACCACCTCGCGACGTCGACCCGGCGTTGGGTATGACACGCGCGCCGATTCACATCGCGCCGTTCGTGCCCGGGCCGCGTGGCGTTCCGGCGTTGCACATCCCCGAGGTCGGCGCCGTGCTGACGGTTTGGCACCTTGGTGAGTTGACCCCTGAGTCGGGCATCGACACGTTTCTCGAAGCCGCGCAGATCGTCTTGGCGAACGAACCGAAGGCGCGGTTCATCGTGGCTGGCGACGACACGCCGTCCGATCCGTTCGGTCGTTCGTACTGGGAGTCGTGCGAGCGCCGTTTGAGCAGTGCATTGCGTCATGCGGTGACGTTCGTCGGCCCGCTGACCGACGCCCGCAATCCGGTGCCGATGGCCGGAAACCAATGCGTGATTGCGACTGCGACGGCTGATGCGGCGGGTGGTGTCGTCCTCGCCATGGCACACAGCTGCGCTGTCGTGGTGCGTGAGGGAAGTGCAGCCGCTGCCTTCGTCGAACCGCAGGTCAGCGCGGCGGTCGTGCCACCCGACGACGCATTCGCGCTAGCGACGACCCTGCTCGATAACATCGCCGAGCCGGCGCTAGCGGCGGCACTGTCGCGAGGCGGCGCGTTGCGGGTCGCAACGCAGTTTCAGCCGCAGCAGATGGCGGATTCAATAGCACTTGCCTACGCGGCGCATGTTCCGTGGAACGCCCCCGCCGAGATATCGA
This sequence comes from uncultured Actinomycetes bacterium, assembly GCA_963799955.1. Lineage (GTDB taxonomy): Bacteria > Actinomycetota > Actinomycetes > Acidothermales > Acidothermaceae > PALSA-607. The sequence continues at coordinate 142,221 of CAWCZJ010000021.1, read as the reverse complement.
CGGCGGCTGCCGACGAGCTCGTATCGGTCGTCATCCCCTTGTACAACCAGGGGCATTTTCTGCTCGGCGCGATCGAATCGGTGCGTACGGCCGGATATCCGCATGTCGAGATCGTCGTCGTCGACGACGGCTCGACCGATCAGCAGACGATTGAGATCTTCGACAAGCTGACCGGCGTCACCAAGGTGCGGCAAGCCAATGCTGGGCTTTCGGCCGCGCGTAATGCCGGCATCGCAGCCGCCGCGGGCCGCTACATCGTGCCGCTGGATTCTGATGACCTGCTATCCGAAGGATTCCTCGCTCCGGCGGTCGATGCGTTGCGGCGCAATCCCGACCTCGGCTACGTCGCCGGTTACCTTCGCTATTTCGGCTTGCTCGATTACACGCACGTGCCAGCTGGGTACGTGCCGCACTTGAGCCTGGTTGTGAACACGCATGTGCGCGCAACAGCATTGTTCAAGCGCGATGCCTTGATGTTGGTCGGCTGCTACGACGTCGAGCTTCCTGCGTTCGAAGACTGGGACCTGCACGTGCGACTCGCGCTCGCCGGCTACACGTCCGACATCCTGCCGCTCGAAGCACACCGCTATCGCAGGCATGCCGAGTCAATGACGTTCAGCAGTAGTAACGCGATTCGCCGCGAGTTACTGCAGCATTTGATGAGGAAGCATCTCGGCAGCATCGATCACGCGCAAGCATGCGACCTGCTGATCTTGATGGCGAACTTCTGGAAGACCGGCTACGAGCCGAGCGCGTCGGTGCGACTACAACAAGAGAGCCAGCAACCTCTGGTTCCAGCCGAACCGCTTATGTAGCGGTCTTGGCCGCGCTGGACAGTGAACTCAGAATCGCATCGAGTTGGCTCGGATCCTTGACGAGTTGCAGCATCGCCGCCCACCAGGCCCGCTGCAAGGACGGCGGCATCATGTCCGCCGGCGCCGAAGCGAACGACCTCGGCGCCCGCAACGTTTGCGGCCAACGATTCGGCGACCGTATCGGGGTAGGTCGCGGGCGGCACGCTGCGATTGGCAGACGTAAAGCCACCAAGCTTGATCCATATTTCTTGGGCCGGGGCGCCCTCGAGATAGCTCATGAACGAACGTGCTGCGGGGGTATCGCGGGTCATCACCACGATATCCGCGCCAATAGTGATCGCGTCTCTGTACTGCGGATTGATCGTCGGGATTGGAAAATAACCGTAGTCACTACCCGCTTTGAGGCTTGGATACTTCGCCTGTATAAACCCCTGCGCGATGGAAGACAGGTAGTACATGTAGGCCGTGGGCGGCGTTGTATACAACGGATCTGCGCCGTCGGCGTCCCCGGTCGTGAGGATGCGCTGCGTACCCCCAAGCACGTCACCCTTTGTCTGTACGACGCTGTCGAACATCTCGAACGACTGCTTGATGCACGCATCGGTCCACGGAATCTTGGCTGCTACCCACTGGTCGTAGACGTCAGGCCCGCAGTTGTTGAGCACGATCTCCGAGATCCAGTCAGTGAGAGGCCAGCCGCTAGCCGGACCGCTCGCAGCCACGATCGAGAAGGGAGTGTGCCCGTCGGCGACCATCTTGCTGGCCAACGTTGTCATGTCCTGCCACTCCGCCGGGACTGTGTAGTTGCCGCCTGCGAAGGCGGTCGGGCTGTACCAAACAGTCGACTTGTCCGCGACCTTGTAGAAGATTCCGTACAACTTGCCGTTGACGCTGCCGAGGTCGACCCACGGAGGGGCGTAGTCGTCATTGACCTGGCTCATGCTCAGCACTGAGTCGAGCGGAATCAGCTTGCCGTCCTTGGCGAGTTGTCGCATCAGAGCCAGATTCGGCAGCACCGCGATGTCGGGCAGGGTGCCGGCCTGTGCGTCAGCGTCGAGTGCTTCGGAGATGTCCTGCGTCCCTTGCCAGTCGACGGTGTCACCGGTCTCCTTCTCCCACGCCGCCTTCACAGTCACGAAGTTGTCGTACTCAGGGCCGCTCCATAGACCGAGGACGCGTACGAGTCCGCTTGGTCCCTGCGAAGCGGCGGCGCTCGCGGGAGACGTGTTCGCGGAAGCAGTCGTCGCGGGCGGACTCGTGGTTGGCGCTGGGCTGCGTGAGCTTGTGCAGGCAACAGAAAAGGCGACGACCACGAGGAGGCTGCTGATCCGCAGGATCGTCTGACGGAAGATCACCCGCTGTAGACCTCACGGTATTCGCCGTGGTGGCTCGAGCATGCGCCAGAAATGCCTCCGGACATGCTGTAGGTGCCGTCGTTGCACTCGGTCATGTAGCCGTGACCCTTCCAGAAGCTGGCGATGCAGTTGAAGTAGTTGCAGACACCCGGGTCAGGAGACGTGATGACACCGCCATGACTGCAGAAGTTATACCCGTATGGATTTGTCGGCGCACCACAGAGCTGCGCGGCAGCTGCCGCGGGCGGCGCAGTTGTTGTCGGTTTGGCGCTGATAGTCGGTGCGGGCTTGGGTGTTGCTGTCGGTACAGGCTTGGGCGTTGCGGTTGTCGGCGCTGCGTGCGCGGGTGCCGACGGACTTGTCCCACGCGTCGAAGGGGTCGTAGTCGGTTCAGGTGTTGGCGTAGCAGGAGTGAGTGTCGGTACGGGCGGCGGAGGTGTGACAACAGCAGGCGCGCTAGTCGTTCCTTGCGAGGGCGCGACGGCCGGCGCGTCAGGGGGCGATGACGTCACTGTCGTGGCGCGTCGTTGGCGCGGCCGCAGAACCGGCCGCCACCACTGCAGGAAAATGTGCCGGCGTGGACAAAGCACCGGACGACGTGGCGAAGGTCGCGCGTTGACTGGATGACGTGTTCGCGGTCTTCGGGTGTGACACTGCGCCGATGGCGATCAGAACGACGAGTACCGCACCCACAGAGGTGATGACCTTGTGGCGCAACATCCAACCGACCGCACCGGGGCGCGGCGAGGCCACGGGATCGATGACCCAAAGGGGCCATCCCGCTGGCGGCGGCGGCCACGACGGGTCCGGCTGCCAACCTGGTGGTGGTGTCCATCCTGGGGGTGGTGTTGGCCAACCAGGAGGTGAGTTGAAGCGAGTACCCATGACGTGTTCCGCCCCGTTTACGACAGCCTCGATCAGCCCCCACAAAGTAGCGCCGGACCCTCGCGGTTAGAAGCCCACCAAGCTGCCCAAAATCTTGACGCGCGAGCGGGCAGATGAGGAGCGAACTCTAGAGGCTTGCGCTCATCGGTCGGCGATTTGCGCTAGCGTCCGAAGCAACAAGGGAGCCCAGGATGGGTCTGATATTTCGTAAGCGCGTCCGGCTTGGGCCGGGTGCAGGCTTGAACCTGAGCCGGCGCGGCGCCAGCGTTTCGAAACGGCTCGGCCCGATCACCGTAAACACCCGAGGCCGAGGACGGATCCGTCTAGCCAAAGGTCTCTCATTCCGGTTCAAACTCTGACCATGAGTGAACCAGTTCTGCAGGAGACGGCCTTGCTGCGCCGTGTCCGGGAGTCCGTGATCGGCGATGACCAGGTCATGCCCGGCCCGTACGGCCCACGCCGCGTCACCTACGCCGACTACACGGCGTCCGGTCGAGCTCTGAGCTTCATCGAGGACTTCATCCGCGACGAAGTGCTGCCGCGTTACGCGAACACCCACACCGAGTCGAGCGGCACCGGCCTGCAGACAACCCGCCTTCGTGAGGACGCCCGTCGGATCATTCGCGACGCGGTCGGCGGCGATGACGAGACGGTCGTGATCTTCGCCGGCTCGGGCTGCACGGGCGCGGTGGACAAGCTCATCGGCATCCTCGGGCTGCGCATTCCCGCAGGACTGGACGACCGGTATCACCTCAGCGAGGCCATCCCCGCAGCTGAACGCCCGGTCGTGTTCATCGGACCATTCGAGCATCATTCGAACGAGTTGCCGTGGCGTGAATCGATCGCCGACGTCGTCGTCATCCAGCAGGACGCCGACGGTCACATCGATGCGGCGGCGCTAGAAGAAGAACTCATTCAGTACGCAGATCGCGCCGTGAAGATCGGATCGTTTTCCGCGGCGAGCAACGTCACCGGAATCGTCAGTGACACGTACGCGATCTCGACGCTTCTGCACCGGCATGGCGCACTGTCGTTCTGGGACTTCGCCGCCGCCGCTCCCTACGTCGACATCAACATGTACGGCGGTGACGACCCGCGCGCGTACAAGGACGCGATTTTCCTGAGTCCGCACAAGTTCATCGGCGGTCCGAGCACGCCGGGTGTGCTGGTAGTTCGACGCGACCTCATGCGCAATCGGGTGCCAGACGTCCCCGGCGGCGGCACTGTCGCCTACGTCAATCCCACCGAACATCGCTACCTCACCGACCCAGCGCAACGCGAAGAGGGTGGCACTCCCGCGATCGTTGAATCGATCCGCGCTGGGCTCGTCTTTCAGTTGAAGCAGGCCGTCGGCATCGACGTGATCCGCGCGCATGAGGAGCACTTCTTGCGCCGTGCGGTCGAGGCTTGGCGGGCCGAGCCGGCGATCGAGATTCTCGGCGACCTCGACGCGGAGCGACTGTCGATCGTCTCGTTCGTGGTGCGCGCGCCGAGCGGCCGCTACCTGCACCACAACTTTGTCGTCGCGCTGCTCAACGACCTGTTCGGAATCCAGTCACGCGGCGGCTGTTCGTGCGCCGGCCCTTACGGACATCGCCTCCTCGGTATCGACCTCGACCGATCGCACGAGTTCGAGCGCGAAATCGCTGGCGGCTGCGAAGGAATCAAACCCGGCTGGGTCCGCGTCAACTTCAACTACTTCATCTCCGAGGCAGTCTTCACCTACATCGTGGACGCCGTGGCGCTGGTCGCGCGCGATGGGTGGCGGCTCCTCACCGACTACGTCTTCGACCCGGCCACTGGGTTGTGGCGGCACCGGCGCGGATTGATCGAACCCCCCCTTCGCCTAGGCCAAGTCAACTACGAGGCGGACGGCGGGATGCGCTACCCGCACCACGACGATCGCGCCGCGGAGTCGGACCTCGCGAACTACCTTGCGGAAGCCGTCGCGCTATTCGCCGCGAGTGCGGGCGATGGGATGTCGGATGCGGACCGACCATCAGGTGCGTTGTCCGAAGACTTCGAGCACCTCAGGTGGTTCGACCTGCCTGCGCAATGCTTAGCAGTCAGCTGACGCCAGGATGTGCGACGGAGTTCTGGTGCGCGCCCGAGTCTCGAGCAGTTTGGCTCTCCACATGGTCGGGACTCCAGTCGCCATCAGTGGCGCTGCCTAGCTTCCATCGCGATTGCAAGGGCAAATACCAACTGCCGGTTCATCGCATCTTCGCGAACGGTCAGTTTGTACCAGTCGTCTAGAACCTTAGGTTTCTCAATACTGAGCACTGGCGTGCCGTCGCACTCGAAGTCGAAGTGGTACTTCATCAATGCGCTGACGATCTCACCGAGCGCCCCGGCCACCGCCACGAGCCTGCGCACCCGCGCAGTGGCAGTACTTCGCTCGGTTCCGGTGAACCGGCCCAGTCCCGGCTGTTCGAGCTGCCAGGTAGTGCGGTTGATCGACTTCTTCACGACCACGCCGAACGAGCCGAGCAGCCGGTCATCGCGATCGTAAGCTTCGTAACCGGTGAGAGCCGCGAGCCAGCCCTGACTGCTCTCGCGCACAGTGACTAACGTTTCGGTGCGCTGCTCATCGCGATAGATGGTCAGTTGTTCGCGGATCGTGAGGTGCTTTTCGGCAAAACCGAGCAGTTCGCCGGCCTTACCCGTTCCGTCGTCGGCCGAAATACGGTACTTGCGCTTGAGGCCCAACGAGACTTTCCGTACGTGGAAGACTTCGACAGACACCTCCGGATGCTAACGCGAATCGTTGAATGAGCCGACAAAGGCTGCTCCAAGGAGCTCGCATGATTTGTTCACCGCCAGCCGGCCTGCCGAAACCCAGCTGGTGCCCCCAAGATCGTTGGATCGGCACCACGCACTGCGGCCCGGACGTCGCGTGTCAAGCCGCGGGGGCGTACTTCACGCCCACGTCGTGCGCATCAGACGAGACGAACTCACAGGCCACTGATAGTGCGGGTGTTCGCAGCCGCATCTGCTCCACCGGCGGAGCACGTGGCCTTAGTCTCGGCTCTTGCAGGGGAGCCCCAAGCGGATCGAGACTCGCCATATGACGAGGCGATCGCGCTGGCTGCTGATCGTCATTCTCGGCGCTGTCGGACTCGCTGCTGGCTTGTCACTGGCTGTCGGTCACCCTTCGAAATACGGACCGGATCACTCGTGCCCAGCAGGGGCGAGTCGGTCGGCTTGCACATACCCTCCGTCGCTTGGCTTCCAGAGGACGGAGTGGTCGGCCGCCGGGCTCATCTTGGGACTCACCCTCGCCGCAGCAATCATCTTCGCCGTAACTCGCCGCACTGAATCCGGCCGGGCGCGGGGACAGCGCCGGGTCGGCCCACCCCCGTAACTGGCCGCGCCATGACCTGGTCGATCTGTGACGAGCGTGGACTGCGGGTGGCCGCGATACGGGTTTGGCTGGCGACCGCGAACCGCGCCGTCCTGCGCCGATCTCTGACAGTCAAAGCGCACGGCGGTAACCCGCTTTTTCCGCCGTGCGCGTTCACGTGAACGCGACCTCGCCACGACGGGAGTGCAGTGTTGCCGTTCTTGTGGGCTGCCCAGCGGTGGCTCACCGACTGCTGTCAGTGGATCCCGTTACCGTTTCGCTATGGCAAGCGCAGAGTTGCAGGAGCTGGTGGTTGCGGATGCCGAAGCGCTACGCGCCTGGCTGTTGGTAAACCACGCGACGTCTCCTGGGGTGTGGCTTGCCCTGACAAAGAAGGGTGGCGGGCGCACGACGTTGACCTGGCAGCAGGCGGTCGATGAGGCGCTGTGCGTGGGTTGGATTGACGGGCAGGCGCGCAAGCGTGACGACGAGACGTCGTTGATCCGGTTCACGCCGCGCGGGCCTCGCAGTTCGTGGTCGAAGCGCAACGTCGGTCACGTCGAGCGGCTAGAAAGGGAGGGCCGGATGCTGCCGGCCGGCCGCGCCGCGGTCGAGGCGGCGAAGACCGACGGGCGATGGCAGGCCGCGTACGCACCGCAATCAGAGGCCGAGATGCCTGCCGAACTGTTGGCTGCGATCGCCGCTAACCCAGCCGCGCAGGCGATGTTTGACGTGTTGACGAAGGCCAACCGGTATGCGCTCATCTACCGCCTTGGCTCGGCTAAGCGACTAGAGACGCGCGAGCGCAAGATCGGCGAGTTCGTCGCCATGCTCGCCCGCCAAGAGACGATTCATCCTCAGACGGCAAGACCAGGGAACCCTCCACCTGTGCAGGGCGTCTGAGCGTCGATGAAGCGCCGCGTTGCGACCGGGTTCGCCGTCCTCGTCTTGGTGGCCGGCTGTGCTTCCGGCGCGGCGGCGGCTCGTGGCTCGAGTACGCCGCCCTCGCCGACGTCCGCTCCGTCGTCCGTGCCGTCGTCCGGACAACCGGCGAACCCCGCGCAGACCGCGTCATATCCACCGTGGCTGACCGCCGCGCCCGCAAGCTCGTACCTGTCGGAGAGTTCGAGCGCAACGGGAGTTTCGTTGCCGGCCGACGGCGAGTACGTGTGTATCTCGAAAGGGCTCGAGCTGTGTCGCGATCAGGGCGGCGAGGCCACCGCCAGCGCGCTCTCGAGCGAACTGTCGAGCGCCGAGGCCATCGACCAGACTCCAACGAGCGGCGTCACCGATTACGATCCGACGCTCAGCGTGACCGCTGGCACCGTCTACTTCCGACGAGATCAGCGCACTGCGACATCCGAGATCGAGACGATTCAGCGTGTGTCGATCCACGGCGGTCCGCCCACAACGATCGTCACTGCTCCTGGGCAGAACGGCGACGAGGGCGTCGCACTGGGCCCGCCGCAGATCTCACCAGACGGTCGCTTCCTCGCCTATGTCATCACCGTCGGCTCAGCTGGTCTGCCGAGTTCAGCCATCCCGGCGCCAACAGGAACGCTCGCCCCGCTCGGCACGAACATCTTGATCCTCGACGTCAGCAAGGCAACGACGGCACCCTTCGTCGTCCCGTCGACTGTTACTGGAGCAGAAGTACCCGATGCGTCCGCCGGCTATGAACTGGTCGGCTGGTCGCCAGACGACCGGTCGCTGTACTACTTCGGTGGCCCGTCCGTCGAGTTGCGAGTCTTGACGTTCGACGCCGCCGAGCGTCCGATCTCCTCGCGCACCGTAGTTCAGCCTGCCCCACCACAAAGCCCTTGCCCCTACAGCCCGGACCCGACTGCGATGAGCCCGAACGGGGACGTGTACTTCATCCCTTACTGCCAAGAGACTGCGCTCACCATCGAGCGTGTGCATGACGGGAAGGTCTCCAACTTCGCGTCCATACCCGAGCTCACCGGTGGCTGGATCACCGCGGACCTCCATCTCGACACCACGGGCCGATACCTCCAACTCGACGCGTCGCCATTAGATACGAACTGCCTCGGTGGCTCGGCTTACGTCGCACTCCTTGATGGCGTCGTCATCGCGAAGCAGATTCAGACCAACCCGTACGGTTGCCCGCCTCTTATGCGGCCATAAGTACTCGAGGTCTACCTGGGCGACAATCTCGAAGTTGCCCAGTGGTTCCATGTCGAGAAGCGCTGACTCGCTCCGCTCTATACGTGAAGGGCCGCGACAGGCTCGGCCCAAGACATAGGAGACACCATGCCGAAGTACCTGCTTCTCAAGCACTACAGCGGCGGCCCGACGCCACACCACCCGTTTCCCCCGATGGACCAGTGGGCTCCTGAAGACGTCGAGGCGCACATGGCCTTCCTCAGGCACGTCGGCGAGCTGCTCAAGGACAAGGGTGAGTTCGTCGATGCGCAGGCGCTCACGCCCACACGTACGTGGGTACGCTACGGCGGCCCAGACGCGGCGCCTGTCATTACCGATGGCGCGCTGCCCGAGACCAGCGATCTGGTCGCGGGCTGGTACATGATCGACGTCGCTTCCTACGAGCGCGCGGTCGAACTAGCGGCCTATGTGTCATCCGAGCCTGGGCCGGGCGGCACGCCGTTGTATGAGTGGATCGACATCCGCGAAGTCATGTCCGACGGACCGTCGAACGACTGACCGACACGTGATCGAGCAGGCAACGCCACCGCTGGACGAGGGCGCATTACGCGCCCTCGTCCCGAGCGTGCTCGCGGGTTTGGTCCGGCGCGGCGAAGACTTCGACGCCGCCGAGGACGCGCTTCAAGAGGCGCTCCTCGAGGCACTGCGCGCGTGGCCCGAGCAGCCGCCGATCGACCCACGCGCGTGGCTGACCACCGTCGCGAAACGGCGGCTCATCGACGCCCGTCGTAGTGAAGTCGCACGCCTCCGCCGCGAAGAGGCAACTCAGTTCGACCAAGTGCCGGCCGCAACCGAGGAGGGCGACGACACGCTCTTCCTGCTCTTCTGCTGCTGTCACCCCGACCTCACACCCGCATCGCAGGTGGCCCTGACACTGCGCGCTGTCGGCGGTCTCACGACGCGCGAGATTGCCGACGCCTTCTACGTGCCGGAAGCGACGATGGCCCAGCGGATCAGCCGGGCCAAGCGCGATCTGCAAGGGCAACGCCTCGACCAGCCCGGCGATCTCGCCGTCGTACTCCGGGTGCTGTACCTCGTCTACACGACCGGCCATGCGGGCCGCGTCGACCTGGCCGGTGAGGCGATCCGGCTCACCCGTCAACTCACCCTTGCGACTGACGAGCCCGAGGCGCGCGGACTACTCGCACTCATGCTGCTCAACCACGCCCGCCTTGAGGCGCGACTCGACGCCGAACGTCGGATCGTCACGCTCGACCGGCAAGACCGCAGCCTCTGGGATACCCGCGAGATTGCGGAGGGTGTGCGCGTGCTGCAGTCGGCGCTAGTCGCTCAGCGCATCGGCCGCTACCAGATCGAAGCCGCGATCGCCGCCCTGCACGCCGACGCCGAGAGCGCCGAGGAGACCGACTGGTCGCAGATCCTCGCTTGGTACGACGACCTCGTCGCCCTCACTGACAACCCGGTACGGCAAGACCCTGCCGCAGTGCTCGGTCGCGCGGTCGCGGTCGGCCATGTTCTCGGCGCCGCCGCCGGGTTGCGCGAAACCGACCGCCTGCGTGACGTGATTGGCGAGCGGCACCGCTGGCATGCGGTCCGCGGCTACCTGCACGAGCTCAATGGCGACAACCGTGCCGCCGCCGACGGCGTATGCCGAGGCGGCTCGCCTGTCGACGAACGTCGCCGAGCGTGACCACCTAGTCCGCCAATCCGCGCGCGCGGGCAGCTTGGCCGAGCATCCCTAACATCGACTCAGCACACTTACGAAGCGCGCTGGATGTTGATGTCGCCGAGCTCGGTGCGGGCCCGTACGGCGACGGTCTGCTCGGACGGATCGGGAGCACGGTCGCTGACGAGTTCGTTGCGCACGTGTCCGTTCTTCGAAGCCAGGTCGAGCCATGCGGGGACGCCGGGCCGGACGCCGATCGTGACCTGACCAAGGCCGCTCTCGACCTGGATCGAACCGCTGGAGACCTCTCCCAGCCGGATGCTGCCGTAGGCCGTCTTTGCAGCAACAGAGCCCAGTGCTTTCGCGATGTCGAGGTCGCCGAACGAGAGTTTGACGTCGACGTCGCCGCCGGACTGCTCGACCGCGATGGAGCCGTGCGACGCCTTGAGGGTCGCGTCGCCAGTCACCGTGCCGACCCGAATCTGACCGAACTCGGTCGTGATCTCGATGCCGCCCTCAGCGGCGGCCAGGGTCGCGTTGCCGTGCGAGGAGCGCAGCCAGAGGTCGCCGGTGGTGTCGATATCAACACCGCCCATCGAGCTCTTGATGCGAGTCGCGCCGAGGCGGCCGACGGTACGCAGGGCGCCGACCGCAGACTCTGCGGTCAGGCGCGAGCCCGTTGGCAGTTCAACTTTCACATCGATCGATTCGCTTGGGCCGAACCAATTGATGCGCGGCCGCGGACCGACAACGGTGACCCGCTCGCCGTCGAAGTCGACCTTGGTCTCCTCGGCGCCGCGGCGGTCAACGGCCTTCGTCGGGTTCGTCGGCGACACGGTCACGACCGTGTCGGCGCGGTCGCTAGCGATGACCTCGATCGCGCCGACCTGCACGTTGATGGCGAGGTCGATGGGGCTGGGGGTTTGGTAGGTGGGCATGCTGACGCCTTCGTTTCTCGTTGGGTGGGTAGTGGGTGTTAGTCGAGCTGAGCGGGCTAGCGAGCCCAGCCTGCGAAGTTGTCGCCTCTGCGCATCGTGCGCTGCTCAGATCGTCGTTGTTTGGGTTGCACCGCCGCCGCGATTGCACGGACCAGCCAGGCGTTCACCGACAGACCGTCGGCTGCCGCCGCTTCGTCGACCCGCGCCTTGAGTACGTCGGGCAGGCGAAGCGTCGTGCGCGAGGTGCTCGCGTCGTCGGCGTCGACTGGTGCTCCGGGCGCGTCGTTGGTGTCAGCTTCAGTGCTCGGCTGGGTCACCACGAAGTCGATGTCGCGGCCGCGCAACCGCAGGTCAACCGAGCCGGGCGCGAGGTCGCGGGTGATCTCGCCGGCTGCGGCCGAGAGCACGTCGAGGAGCACGAGACGTGCGGCGGCATCGAGCCCGGCGGCGAGTCGCTCGGCGACGGCGCGAGTCTCCTGCGCGCCGTTCTCCGCGGCATCGACGAGCTGCCGCCTGAGGTCGCTGACGTACGGTCCAAGTTCCATGTCACCATCGTGACACCATCATGGTGTCACGTCAAGTCATTGTGGTGTCAGGTCAGCTTATCGTGGTGTCAAAAGCGGTTCATGGGGCCCACTCACGGTGGAACCAGCGCCGAATGCGCTCCGAGCCGAACGCGATCTTGTCGGCAGCCAACTCGACCGAGGGACCTTCGAGCACACCCGCCGGTCGCTCCCCGCTGAGGAAGGTGACGTCGACCTTGGCGATGGTGCCGTGTCCGAAATCCAAGTAGCAGATGCCGCGCCCGCCGTACGTCATCGACGGGGCCTCACCTCGCACACGCGCGCTGATCTGCGCAGCGACGACGGCCGCTTGACCTTCGGCAAACACGCCCGCCTTCGGCGTCCCGACGCTTGTCACGTCGCCGACCGCGTACACGTCGGGAAACGTCGTCTCCAACGTCAGCGGGTTCACCGGGATCCACCCGTCGACCGTCATACCGGCCTCGACCACCACTGCGGGCGCGTGGTGTCGCGGGACGCCGAGGAACAGGTCGTACGGAAACTCCTCGCCGCTGCTACTGACCGCGACCTTGCGATCAGGTTCAAGCTTCACAATCAACTGACCCGGGTGCCACGCGATGTCGCGTTCAGTGAACGCGGCGAGTACTGCCTGCGATGCATCAGGGGACGGCGGGATGGGCACGCCGAACGGCATCACCAACGACACGTGAGACGACTCGAGCAAACCCCGATCACGCAAGAAGAGGTGTGACAGCAGCGCCGTCTCACTCGGCGCCGGCGGGCATTTGAACGGTGTCGACGTCACGCCGATCACGATGCGCCCGCCGCCGAACTGCGCCAACGCGTCGCGAGCAGCGAACGCGCCGGCGACCGTGTAGAACTCGTGCCCACCCTCGACAAGACCGGGCGTCGCCGCAGGATCGAGGTCGGCACCGAGAGCGACGACGAGGACGTCGGCCTCGAACGTTCCGTCATCAGTGACAACCGTGCGCGCGACCGGATCCAGCGCGCGAACCGTCGACCGCACGAACTGCACGCCAGGCCCCGCAACGTCGACGTACCGATGCAACACGTGCTCCGCAGTCGCTCGGCCGAACATGACATCGAGCTTCGAGAACCCGAAGACAAAACCCTCTGCACGGTCGATCAGTACGACGTCAGCAGAGTCGCCGAATTCCTCCGACAACCTGGTCGCAAGTTCGAGCCCGCCAAAACCTGCTCCGGCGATCACCACGCGCATCCGCGCAGCCTAGAGCCCACGCAGGAGAAGAACTAGGTCACGCTCCCCCAGCGGGAAAGGGCCGCGCCCTGCTCCAGCCCCGTCGTCCCCGCCGTGGTGCGTTCGCGCACGAGTTCTCCCGGGAAGGTGTAGCGCACGGCCTTCTCCGGGCGCCCTTGTGCCTGGGCGACGATCTCGTCGACCAATGCCCGCTCCATGGACAGGCGCGGGTACGCAGCGTGAATCAAGGTGGCCTGCTCATCGCTGACAAAGTCGGTGTCGCGGCCGAAGTCGGCACCGATCCCGCGACGGGTCAACTCCGTCACCGGACCGCGCCGCTCGGCAATGCCGGCCGACGTATGCAACGCGATCGCCTCCCACACCGTGTCGCGATCGACTGCCGAGAATCCAAGCTCTGCAAGGAAGTCCGCCGCGACGTCGGCGCCGTCGACCTCGAACCGCTGCGTGCGGTTTCCGAGCTCGCTAAGCCCGATGTCGTGCAGCACGCACGAGAAGAACAACAGCGACGGGTCGAAGTCGGTCACGCCGCGATGCTCGGCGATCAACGTCGCGAAGAGGAAGGCCCGGACGCTGTGGTTCGCGATCGGCGCGCTTTCGTTGGCGAGAACCAGATCGAGTGCGGCTCGCGCGGTCGGTGACGAAGGCAACGCCGGCAAGAGAGAAGTGGTCATGGGTCGATCCTGCCGAAGGCGATCGCCAAGAACGAGTGGCAGGATCGCCACAGTTCGCTAGATTACTGCCATGCGTCCACACCGCGTAGCGATCCTCGTGGTCGACGGCGTGCTCCCGCTCGACTTCGGCATTCCGGCCCAGGTCTTCCTCGAACGGTCGTGGCTCCCCTACCGCACGACGTTGTGCGGCGAGCGCCCCGAAGTCAAAGTCGCGATGGGCTACTCGCTCGTCGTACCAGGCACTCTCGCCGATGTACGGCGTGCCGACACCGTCGTCGTGCCCGGCGTCCTTGACCATCGGCGGGGCTTCTCCGACGAAGTTCTCGAGACCCTCAAGCATGTGCACCGGCGTGGGCGGCGCGTCGTGTCGATCTGCACCGGCGCCTTCGCGCTCGCTGCCGCCGGCCTGCTCGACGGCCTCTGCGCCACCACGCATTGGCTGGACGTCGATGAGCTCGCCGAGCGATATCCGCTGATCTCCGTCGACCGCAACGTGCTGTACGTCGACAACGGCCAGGTGCTCACGTCGGCTGGCATCGCGAGTGGCATCGACCTCTGCCTGCACATCGTCCGTCGTGACTTCGGCGCCGCCGCCGCAAATCGGGTGGCCCGGCTGATCGTCGCTGCGCCGCATCGCGACGGCGGCCAGACGCAGTTCATCGAAGCGCCGGTCGGAACGAACGTCGGATCGCTCGCAGCGACACGGGCGTGGGCACTGGAAAACCTCGAGGATCCGTTATCCGTAAGGGATCTCGCCCAGCATGCGGGAGTGTCCGAACGCACGTTCGCGCGGCGTTTCGTCGACGAGACGGCATCGTCGCCGCTGCAGTGGCTGCTCGGTGCGCGGATCCAGCGCGCCCGTGAACTCATCGAGACCGCCGACCTCAGTGTCGACCAGGTCGCACAGCGCTGTGGCATGGGCACGGCCGCGAATCTGCGTCTGCATTTTCGCCGCTTCGTCGGCACCACGCCGACCGCTTACCGCAAGGCATTCACTGCGTGACCTGAGTTGACCAACAGACTCAGGGTTCGCGGCGAACCATCCGGAAGCCACCGGCGATCAAGGTGATGGCCACGTAGCCGCCCAGCACGGCGAGGCCCGTCCAGGGCGCGAACGCGTGCGGATCGAGATGTGCCGACATGGCCTGGACGCCGATCTGTGACGGCAGCCACCGCGACGCCTGCTGCACCATGCTCGCCGGCAAAATCTGCACCAGGATCGGCGCCACCACGAGCAGGAACGCACTCAAGATGATCGCGGCTGCCGATGTTCGGACCAGCGCGCCAAGCCCGATGCCCCACACGCACACGAGGATCAGGTAAACGACTCCCCCGCCCAGCGCGGCCGGCAGCTGCGGTGCCGACCATCCCGTTGCGAGGCCACCTGTGCTGAGCAGCGTCTGCCCGACAGCGAAGGCAGCCACGCATGCACCTGCGCCCGCGAGCCCGGCAACGCCAGCATGGGTAAGTAACTTCGCTGCGAGCACCCGAAGGCGCGCGGGCTGTGCGAGAAACGTGACGGCCATCATGCCGGTGGCGTACTCGCGGGTAATCGACAAGATGCCGAACGCCGCGACGGCCAGAACGGCCGCATTCACGCCTTCGAGTGAGATGCCGACGGAGTCGAAGGTAAGACGGTCGTGGGCCGACATGTGCGACGCCGACGACGCGACCGCCAGCGCAACGAGCGCGCTGACGGTCACGGCCAGTGCGATCGCCAAAGCGATCGTTCGCGAGGTCTTGTGAACGGGGCGAAGCTTCTCCCACTCCATCGCCAACGCAGTGCGCACTGCGGTTCAGCTCGCCTGGCGGCGGGTGGCGAACTCAGCGGTCTCGCAGGTCAGCTGCATGAATGCGTCTTCCAACGACGCGCGCTGCGGCGACAGCTCGAACAGCGTCGCGCCGACGCGAGACGCCATCGACCCGATCTGTTCGATGCTGAGACCGACGACCTCAAGCGCATCGCCGTCGCGCCACAACGAGACTCCCTCAACGGAGAGCGCGGCCTCGAGCTCGTCGAGTTGCGGGCTTCGCACTCGCACCGACGAAACAGCGCGCTCGACAAAGTCGGTCACGCTCTCGGCGGCGATCAGGCGACCGGCACCGATCACGATGAGCGCGCTCGCGGTCAGTGCCATCTCGCTCATCAGGTGGCTCGCGACCAACACCGTGCGACCGTCAGCCGCGAGGCCTTGCATGAACCCGCGGATCCACCGAATGCCCTCGGGGTCGAGCCCGTTGATCGGTTCGTCGAGGATCAGCACGGGCGGGTCGCCGATCAACGCGGCAGCGATACCGAGCCGCTGCCGCATGCCAAGCGAGAACCCGCCGACCTTGCGCCCCGCAGCACTGTCGAGGCCAACAATCGCCAGCACCTCGTCGGCCCGCGAACGCGGAATGTCATTGGCGGCCGCGAGCCAGCGCAGGTGTTCAACCGCAGTTCGGCTCGGATTCACCCCACCCGAATCGATCAACGCGCCGAGTTCGCATAGCGGCCGCTGGAGGTCGTGATAGCGCCGTCCGTTGATCGTCGCGACGCCCGCATCACTTCGGGTCAGCCCAAGGATCATCCGCGCAGTGGTGGTCTTGCCGCTTCCATTCGGACCAAGAAATCCCGTGACGACACCTGGCTTGACCTCGAACGAGAGATCATCAACGACCGTGCGACCGCTATAGCGCTTGGTCAGACCGCGTACTTGGATCACGAGAAGTTTCCGTCTCTGCAGAGCACTCGCGCGCAACGTCGCACGCCGAGGACTCTAGAGCGGCAACCTGAGTCTGCCCTGAAGACGAAGAGCCAACCGCCTGTTGGGTGAATACAGGACGAAGGTCAGCGCGACGTGGTGTCGATGGTCGCTGAGCCGACCACGCGCGTGCCGTCGTAGACGACAACTGCCTGACCAGGCGCGATACCGCGCGCGGGAACCATCAACTCGACATCGAGACGATCACTGTCGATCACCCGCACGACTGCCGGCACCGGCTCGCCGTGGGCCCGCAACTGAACGAGACACTCGACTGGCCCGATTGGCGCGGGCCCACACCAGCGTGGGCGAACACCGACAAGTCCACGGACGTCGAGATCTTCGGCTGTGCCGACCGTCACGGTTCGGGTCACCGGCGAAACGTCGAGCACGTAGCGCGGTCGACCGTCGGCCGCCGGAGTACCGATGCGTAGCCCACGGCGCTGACCGACGGTGAAGGCGTACACACCGTCGTGCGACCCGAGCGTCTCCCCTGAGCTGTCGACGATGGAGCCACTGACGTCACCCAACGACGACAGCTGCCGCTGCAAGAAACCCGCAGTGTCGCCGTCCGGGATAAAGCAGACGTCGTGACTGTCGGGCTTCTCCGCCAACGCGAGCCCGCGACGAGCCGCCTCGGCACGAACGCCAGACTTCGGGGTGTCGCCGAGCGGGAACATCGCATGCGCGAGTTGCGTCTCGGTCAACACACCGAGCACGTACGACTGGTCCTTGTCGGGATCGACCGCGCGGTGCATCTCCCGAGCGCCGTCTGGGCCGTCGATCAGTTGCGCGTAGTGACCTGTGCAGACGGCATCGAAACCGAGTGCCAACGCCTTGTCGAGAACCGCGGCGAACTTGATGCGCTCGTTGCAGCGCAGGCACGGGTTCGGCGTGCGGCCTGCTGCGTACTCGTCGACGAAGTCCTGCACGACGTCATCGGCGAATCGCTCGGCGAGGTCCCATACATAGAAGGGGATGCCAAGCACGTCGGCCGCGCGCCGAGCATCGTGCGCGTCTTCGACCGTGCAGCAACCGCGCGCACCGAGACGATGCGACTGCGGCGACTTCGACAGCGCGAGATGCACGCCCGTTACGTCATGGCCAGCATCGACCGCACGGGCAGCCGCGACAGCAGAATCGACGCCACCTGACATGGCGGCAAGAACCTTCATCTCCGACCTACCGCCGACTCGCCGACGACACGACACCGGCTCGCTTCGCCCGCTCGACGGCGCCGGGCAAAACGGCGAGCAACGCATCGACGTCCGCTTCGGTCGAGGTATGTCCGAGTGAGAACCGCAACGTGCCACGCGCGCGCTCGTCATCAGACCCCATCGCCAGCAGCACGTGGCTGGGTCGGGCGACACCTGCAGTGCACGCCGAGCCGGTCGAGCACTCGACCCCGCGCGCGTCGAGCAGCATCAGCAACGCATCGCCTTCGCACCCAGGGAACCCGAAGTGCGCGTTGCCCGGCAGCCGCTCGTCAGCACCGACGCCAGGGTCACCGTTCAACACAGCGTCGGGGACGGCGGTCAGGACCCGCCGTACGAGGTCTTCGCGTAGCTCGACGAGAGCGGCCGCCCGCGCCGGCTGCGACGCGACCGCATCGCTCACCGCAGCGGCGAACCCGGCGATCGCGGGGGTGTCGAGGGTGCCCGAACGCAGGTCGCGCTCCTGCCCCCCGCCGTGCAACACCGGCGTGAGTAAGAGGTCGCGAGCAACGATCAACGCCCCGACACCGAGCGGGCCGCCGACCTTGTGCCCGGAGATGGTCAACGCGTCGAGGCCGCTGGCCGCGAAGTTGATCGGCAACTGACCGACGGCCTGCACCGCGTCGGAGTGCACCGGGATGCCGTAGCTGTGCGCGATGGCGACGATTTCGGCGATCGGCTGCACGGTGCCGACCTCGTTGTTGGCCCACATCACCGTGACCAGAGCAACCGACTCGGGGTCTGACTCAATCGCCGAACGCACGGTTTCGGGACGCACCCGGCCCAGCTCATCGACGTCCAGCCAGACCGCCTCGGCCCCGTCGTGGCTGGCGAGCCACTCGACACAGTCGAGCACCGCGTGATGCTCGACCGCGCTCGCCAGGATTCGCACCCGGCGCGGATCGGCGGCGCGGCGTGACCAGAACAGGCCCTTGACGGCCAAGTTGTCGGCCTCGGTGCCGCCGGAGGTGAAGACGACTTCGCTCGGCCGCGCGCCAAGTGCCTGGGCGATGGCCTCGCGCGACTCCTCGACGACCCGGCGGGCGGTGCGACCAGCCCGGTGCAACGACGAGGGGTTTCCGACCACGCCCAGCTGCTCGGTCATGGCGGCAACCGCGGCCGGCACCATCGGAGTGGTGGCTGCGTGGTCGAGGTATACGGCGCCAGGCACGTCGACGGTGTCCATTACCCGCCAGCCTAGCCGCTCAGGAGCGGTCAAGGTTTGCCCCAGATCAGCCCTCAACGCCCGCCCACAAGTTGCCGATGACACGACCGTGACGGCCGAGCAGACTTTGGCAGCCCAGCACCCATGCCCATGCGGCATCGCACCGGCCAGCCCGGTGCAGCGGTGCGTGGCCTGCCCTGCCCGCGGTCGGCGCGCGTCCGATGGGGAGCTCCTGTCGGCTGCCGAGCGCCGGACCACCGACCCCGAAGCCGCCGCAGCACTCATGACCTACTCACGCTGGAAGAAGACCGACGGCACGTTCGGCCCGGCCGGGCGGATCATCGCGACGGTTCTCCTCCTGGTCCCGCTGCCCGTCTTCGCCCTTGGCGTCGCCAGCGGAATCGGGATCATCGGTGCCGGCCTCTGGGTCATCGTCGTAATGCCGTGGGCGTTGCGCGACATCTGGAAGCGCGGCGCGACTCACGTTCAGCCCCCGCTGCCGGCACAGTCACGTCCGCAGTTCTGAACCGGCGCGATCTGTAGGCTGGCCGTTGTGAGCCAGCCACTGTTGTCACCGTCCGTTTCCCGCGCCCGTCGCGCGTTTCCGAGCGTGCTGTTCGACGAGGCCCACAGCGAGGCGTGGAGCATCCGGGCCGAGACGGTCGCTCAGATGAACCCGCGGCACCCGGGCGATGCCGGCTACCTCAAGGCCGCGGCCGCCTTGCGCGAACGCGGCATGCGGGTCGACTCCCACGTTTCCGGGCCGCTGACCTTAGCCGCGCTGGCCGATCGCGACGTCGTGGTCGTGGCGCATCCATCCGACGGCACCTGGGAACGCGTCACCGGCATCGGGTCAGCCCTGCTCTCTGCCGACGAGATCGACGCGCTCGAGTCTTTCGTGCGGGACGGCGGGGGGCTGGTCGTGTTGGCCGAGTGCGAGCAGGACAAGTACGGCAACAACCTCGTGGATCTGCTCGAGCGGTTCGGCGTCGGCCGATGAACGTGACCGTTCAAGACACCTCGTCCAACCACCAAGGCGTTGTGGCGTGGGTGCGCGCTTCGTTGCCGCGCCAGAGAGGCAAAGCCGATCTCTTGGCCCGCGTCTCCGATGCGTGCTTCTACCGCTCCGGGGTTCTTTCGATCACCAATCCGGACGCCGTGGTGCTGGCGAAAACGTCGTAGCTCCGCCGACCCGGCCGACCAGCCACTCGCGGTTGCCCTGCAGTTCGGGCTCGGGCGGCTGGTGGTGTTCGCGGATTCCGACCTGTTCGGCGACGACTCGATCGGCGACTACGACCACCTTCAACTGTGGGCCAACGCGGTCACCTGGGCCGCCTCGGGTTCGGTTCCCGTTGTTGCAGGTACCGCTTCGTCTTGGCTGCTCGATCACCCCGGTTGGGTGGCTCTGAAGGAGTCGGTGAGCACGCTGCGCGGGCTGCAGGCGAAAGACGGCTCGCTCGACGTTTTGACCCACGGAGAGTCGGCTGCAACGGCTGCGACGGCGGAGGTCGACAGCGTGGTCTCCGCTATCGAAGCCTTGCGGCCTCATTTCGAGCACGACGCCGATTACCTCGACGCCGTGATTCTCGATCTCTCGCGTTGGCGCGACGGCGGGTTCGGGGTGCCCGACTTTTTGGATTCGTTGTTGGCGTTTCGCCCCGAGTTGGCGCGCGTCGACGGGCTCGAGCACCTCGTGGTGTTTCCGATGTACACGCAGAACGGCAACCCCGACCGCAACTTCGAGGCCGTTGTCATCCGCGTTGTGTGGCCCGACTTCGTCGCTGCCCTCGAGTCGACGCGCTACGACAACTCGATGTTCGTGCCGATCTCGTTCGTCGATTTCACGGCCGGCTACGACACGAACTCCGCGGTGCTGTTCCCCGAAACAGTCGCCGTGCGCGAAGTGCCGCGGTTCACCTGGGGAGCGATCTTCTGCGACCGCGAGGCGGCCCGCTTCCGGCGCGTAAGTGCAGCGGCGGCCGACACGTTGAAGCTGTCGCTACCACCGGCCGCCGAGCGCCTGATCGACAACCAGGCGCTCGCGCAGAACACCTTCGTGTTGTGGGACCTCATTCACGACCGCACGCACAGCCACGGCGACCTGCCGTTCGATCCCTTCATGATCAAGCAGCGGATGCCGTACTGGATGTACTCGCTCGAGGAGTTGCGCTGCGACCTGCAGGCGTTCGCGCAGGCGGTCGAACTCGAAGCTTCACACGCCACCCCTTACGGCGAACTCGTGCAATACGCGGTGCTGTTCGACCGGCTGTTCCGGTTCCCGATCACCGGTGATCGGGTCCGCAACTACGACGGCCTCGGCGGTCAGTTGTTGTTCGCGTACTTGCACAAGAACGGTGTCTTGCACTGGACCGACAACACGTTGTCGATCGAGTGGTCGCGCGTCGCTTCAGCGGTGGTGGAACTCGGCGGCGAGGTCGAGGTGCTGTATCGCGACGGCATCGACCGCTCGCGGGTCGGCCACTGGCTCGCCGGCCACGAGTTCGTGTCGCGTTACGTCGCGCCGAGCCCGGTATCGGTGTGGGCCCGCGGCGCTGCTGCGTTGCCCCTCGACGGACCGCCCAAGGGACTCGTCGATCTCGTGCTGCCCGACGAGTTCCCGCTGAACGTGTTCTACGAGGCGTTGCGCCGCAAGCTCGGCGACGTTATCGAGTCGACCCGCGGCATCACGGCTGTCAGCGCATGAGCCTCGCCGACGCAGTCGTCGTTGTGGCGGGAGCCGGCGGTGGGGCCGGAGCTGCCGTCGTCCGCCGATTGTCTGCGGCCGGTGCAATCGTCGTGACCGCCGATCGATCACTCGACTCGACCGAGGACTTGGTCCGCGAGATCGGTGAGGCCGGCGGCCAGATCGACGCATACGCGCTCGACCTACTCGACGATGAGATGACGAAGGCGTGGGCCGACTCGGTCACCGCTCGATTCGGTCGCGTCGACGGCGTCGTGCATCTTGTGGGCGGGTGGCGCGGCGGCAAGGGGATCACAGAGACCGATCTCGCCGACTGGGACTGGTTGTCGGGCCTGCTCGTGCGCACGGTGCAGAACACGACGCGGGGCTTTCACGACCAGCTTCGGTCGAGCCCGCTGGGCCGCTTCGTCTTGGTATCGGCCGCCGAAGCGTCGCGGCCGACCGCGAAGAACGCCTCGTATGCCGCAGCGAAGGCGGCTGCCGAAGCATGGACGCTGGCGGTCGCGGATTCGTTCCGTGGTTCTTCGGCGGCGGCGAGCATCGTCGTCGTGAAGGCGCTCGTCACTCCTGCGATGCGCGAGGCCAAACCCGACTCGAAGTTTGCTGGCTACACCGACGTCGTCGAGCTGGCCGACACGATCGTCGGTCTGTGGGACAAGCCAGCTGAAGAAGTGAATGGGGAGCGCATATGGCTGACGACCTGAACGGGCAGCATCACGATCCGGCCCGCCGCGGTTTCGCCAGCGACAACTACGCCGGCGTTCACGCCGAGATTCTCTCTGCGTTGGCCCTCGCGAACGGCGGACACGTCGGCAGCTACGGCGGCGACCCTTACACGGCCGCGGCGGTTTCCGTGCTGCAGGGACATTTCGGTGCATCGGCCGAGGTGCTCTTCGTCTTCAACGGCACCGGCGCCAACGTCGTGTCGTTGCAAGCAATGACGAAGCGTTGGGACGCCGTGATCTGCGCGGAATCTGCGCACATCAATGTCGACGAGTGCGGTGCGGCGGAGAAGATCGCCGGGCTCAAGCTGCTCTCAGTGGCGACCCCCGACGGCAAGCTCACGCCCGCGCTGATCGACGTCCAGGCTTGGGGTTTCGGCGACGTGCACCACGCACAGCCGCGCGTCGTATCGATCACTCAAAGCACTGAGCTTGGCACGGTCTATTCACCGTCGGAGATCGCTGCGATCTGTGAGCACGCCCATTCGTTGGGGATGTTCGTGCACATGGACGGCTCGCGCATCGCGAACGCCGCAGCTGCACTCGGTCTTCCGTTGCGCGCATTCACTACTGATGTCGGCGTCGACGTCGTCAGTCTCGGCGGCACGAAGAACGGACTGCTGTACGGCGAGGGAATCGTCGTGCTGAACCCGGAGGCCATTTCTGGGGTCGAGTTCCTGCGGAAGGCCGGCATGCAGCTGGCGTCGAAGATGCGGTTCATCGGAGTGCAGTTCGAGGTGCTGTTCGGCACCGACCTGTGGTTGCGCAGCGCAACGCACGCGAACGCGATGGCGCATCGGTTGGCCGATGCGACCAGGGACATCCCCGGCGTGCAACTCACTCGCGAACCGGAAGCCAACTCGGTGTACGCGATCCTGCCGGCCGACGTGACCGCGCGGTTGCAGGAACAAGTGTTCTTCTACCCCTGGGACCGCGCGACCGGTGAAGTGCGATGGGTGTGCGCGTTCGACACCACCGAGACCGACGTCGACGACTTCGCCGAAATGGTCCGCAAAGAAATGGCGAACCAGTAGCACCTGCGAGTTGTGGACGCATTCCGACGCTGGACGTGGGGTCGCGTCCGCAATCGCGGCCACCCATCAGTGGTTGCGGAGCCAGACTTGCCAGCCACCGTTCGCGAAGTCGGAAACGAACAGCTGACCGTTGCCGGTCGACGCGCTGTTGTTGGGATCGTGTGGGAAGTGGACCTCGACCACCCACGTGCGGTCACCGATTGTCTGGCCACAGGTTCCGTAGGCGATGGTCCCGATCCCCTTACCGCCGTTGAGGCTTTGACTGGCCGGGTAGACCGCAGTGACGCTGAAATCCTTGGTCGGCTCCGGCGGATAGATCCTCGGCACCACCTTGATCGTGGCGGCCTTTGCCTGCGCAGCAGCGTCAGCTCCAGGCACCAACGGCAGCACGGTCGGACACGCACCGAGGTTGCTCGACACCGGCTTCGCGGACGACGTCGCCGGCGGGTCGACTGCGATAACCGTGGTGGCCAGCAATTGGCCGCCTGTGCACTTTGCGGCCGCAGCGCACGGACGCAACAAGACGTCGACACTCTCGACACCGGGACCATTGGGTCGAACTATCAGCGGCAGGACTCCGCTTTCACCGGGTTGAGCGCTAGTGGTTGCGGTCGGAAACGTGCCCGAATCGGCACTGAGCGCGATCCGATTGACGCACGCCGCCGGTCCGGACGCTTGGAAGCTGACGACTGACACGGAACTCACCGTCACAAGGTTGAGACTCGGTTCGGCTTCCAGTTCCTGAATAACACCGGCGAGCATGTCAATGTGATCGGGTCCCTGCGGGCCAGGATCGAACGATGCTGCGACCTTTAACCCGGCGCATGCACCGGTCGTGATCAACGGCGGTGGCGGCGGCGTGCTGCTCAGCGGCGGGGACGGTGACTGCACCGCTTGCCGCGACGCCGCCGCTGCCGATGCGCTATCTGCCGCTAACGGGTCTACGTGTGCGTTTGTCGTCACGATCGGTTGCACAGTCGTCGGCGCCGGAGCCGGCCCGATGGGTTGAACCTTTGCCGTTGACGTTCCTCGGCCGAGTGCGGGCACCAACGCGACGGCCGCGACCACGACGGCAGCCGCAACCACCGCGCCAACGGAACGCTGCCGTCGGCGTCGCCGAGCCCCGGCGGCCACGGCGTCAAACAGTCCCGGAACATCCGACCCCGCTGGCTCGATCGACTGCATCGCGCGACGCACGCTCTCGTCGTCCGGAATCATCGTCCTGCCTCCGTCACCCGTGGGTCGTTGCTCAAGCGCAACCGCGCGAGCGCCTTCGATGTCTGGCTCTTCACCGTGCCGACCGAGCAACCCATCACTTCGGCCGTCGCAGTCTCCGTGAGATCTTCGTAGTAGCGGAGCACGAGCACTGCACGTTGCCGCGGCGTCAACGTCGGCAACAAGCGGCGAAGCGCGTCGGCGAGATCGGCGCGCGCGTATTCGTCGTCCGTGTGAGTGATCTCAGGCAGGACGGACGTCGGCTGCTCCCCACGCCACTTGCGCCGCCACCAACTCGAGTAGGTGTTCACCATCACCTTGCGGACGTACGCATCCGGATCGCGATCGCTGGCCACCCGTTGCCAGTGCGGCCACACTCGCTCCAACGTCGTCTGCACGAGGTCCTCCGCCGTCTGCTCGTCACCGGTGAGCATCCGCGCGGTGCGCAGGAGGGCACGCTGGCGCGCAGCGACATAGTCGCGCAGCCCCGGCGGTTCCTGGGACACCTCACCCCTGTCTCGTCACACAAGAACGTGCGGATCTCGCTACCTACACCGGTCGGACGCCACGAATGGTTGCCAGGTTGCCACGACTTCGGGAATGGGCGCGGGCGCCCGCTCGTTGGGCGCCGGTATGAAGATCACAGTCATCGGAACAGGCAAGATCGGCGGCACGCTCGGCGAGAAGTGGCGGCGGGCAGGAAACGACGTGAGATACGGGTCGAGGAATCCGGGCGCTGACGGACCTGGTGGCGCACCTGTCGTGGCAGTCGGCGACGCGATCGACGGCGCCGAGGTTGTTGTCTTCGCCATACCCGGTCCGTCAGTCGCCGAGGTGGCCGCACAGCACGGCGCGGCGCTCGCGGGCAAGGTCGTGATTGACGCGACGAACCGCATGGGCGGACCAGTCGTCGATAACCGTGCCGAGATCTTGGCGGCCGCTCCAGACGCGCGCTACGTGCGGGCGTTCAACTCCCTGGGCTGGGAGAACTTCGCTGATCCCCTGCCGGACGCCGACCTGTTCTTCGCGGCCGACTCCGAAGCACGCGCAACCGCTGAGACCCTCATCCAGGAGATCGGGCTGCGCCCGCAGTATCTCGGCGGTGCCGATGCGGCGGCGACAGTCGACGCATTGCTGCCAGTGTGGTTCGCACTGACGCAGCAGCGGGGCGGCAACCGCAAAGTCGCGCTGCGCGTCGTCGAATAACCGGGCTGGTAGACAGTTGCCGGTCTAGAGCGCGGCAGATGTCTACCAAGCCCATCCCGGCGCGTCGTTGGCTAGCTCTTGCGCTTGGCGATCTCGGCGATCAGTTGCGGCACCACGACGTGCAGATCGCCGACGACACCGAAGTCGGCGAGCTCGAAGATCGGCGCCTCGGCATCCTTGTTGATCGCGATGATCGTCTTCGAGGTCTGCATGCCGGCGCGGTGCTGAATGGCACCAGAGATTCCGCACGCGATGTAGAGCTGCGGCGCGACGGTGACCCCGGTCTGCCCGACCTGCGCGGCGTGCGGATACCAGCCGGCGTCGGTCGCTGCGCGTGAGGCACCGACTGCCGCCGACAACGCGTCGGCAAGTTCCTCGATGAGGGCGAACTTCTCCGCCGTCCCGACCCCACGACCGCCCGCGACGACGACGCTCGCATCCGACAAGCCCGGGCCGACCGCCCGACGCGGCGGCCGCCCGCGACTCGACGACCGCGTGCCGCCCGTCGGCAGCAGGAACGGTGACCGCCGAAACCTCCGGCGGCAGCAGGCGCAGCGACCGGCGTCACGCTGTTCGGCCGGACCGTCACGATCGGCACACCGCGAGTCGCCCGCGCGTGCACCACGGTCGACCCGCCGAAGACCGACTGCTCGACCACGACGGTGTCACCGTCGAGAGAGACGTCGACCGCGTCGGTCAGGACACCAGCATCAAGACGGACGGCGAGGCGGCCGGCAATCTCCTTGCCTTCCGTCGTCGACGCGATCAGCACGGCGCTGGCGACCGTGATGCGACGAGCGACTCGAGCAGCGAAACGACCGGCGCGACGACGGCCGACGTCAGAGCCGATCGTCGTCCGCGGTCAGGACCGCAGTCGCGCCGTACTGCGCCGAGCTTCGTCAGCAACAGCCGCTCCGTCACCGACGACCACAGCGACCGGCGTGCCGATGCGCGCAGCGAGCGTGAGCAACTCGAGCGTCGGCTTCCCGACGACACCGTCGACGTGGTCGACCAGTACGAGTACGTCCGCCATGACGAGTCCTGTCTTAGAGAAGCTTGCGCGAGACGAGGAAGTCCGCGATGCGCGAGCCCGCATCGCCGTCGTCCTTGATGATGGTGTGCTCGCCGCGCGGCGGTCGCGCTGCAGCGTCGACGACGGCGGTCGCCGCCGCCGCCAGGCCGACCGACGATGCGTCGATGCTCGAGATCGGCAAGCGACCAGGTCGCCGTCGGCTTCGTCTTCGCGGCCATAATCCCTTTGAACGACGGGATATCTCGGCTCGTTGATCTTTTCGAGCACGCTGATAACGGCCGGCAGTTCGCGCCGAGACGACCGCCTCGCCCGACGTCCGTCTGTCGATGCACTTTCACCGTCGCAGGCGCGTCGATGCGTCGATCTCGACCTTGCTCGCAAGCGTCGCCTGCGGCACGCCGAGGCGCTCGGCAAGCATCGCCGGCACCACGCCCATGCGGGCATCGGTCGATTCGGAGCCGAGCACGACGAGGTCGAAGCCGGTGCGCTCGATCGCTTTCGCCAAGACCAACGAGGTGGCCAGCGCGTCCGATCCGTGCAGTGCGTCGTCGACGACGTGCACAGCTTCGTCGGCTCCCATCGACAGCGCCTTTCGCACCGTGTCGGCCGCGCCCGCCGGACCCATCGTCAAGACGACGACCGTGCTGCCGTTCGTTTGCTTCCTTGATGCGCAACGCCTCTTCGACCGCGTAGGTGTCGAGTTCGTCGATCACGCCCTCGGCGGCGGCACGGTCGAGCGTCTGGTCCGCCGGGTCGAGTCGCTTCTCCGACCAGGTGTCGGGCACCTGCTTGACGCAGACGACGATCCTCAATGCACTCAGGCTCACCACTCCGGTTCGCGCCTCCTGACGGCCGACTCTACCGGCGACTCTACCGGCGCCCTCGGGCCGCACGTCAGTACGCCGCCGGCGATGAGCGGCGCTACGGTACTGGTATGGACCAACGACTGCGCGCCGTTGTGCGACCTGTTCGTCGGCGACCTCCGCGAAGGTTCTGGCCTGCACGAGTACGACGGCCAGATTCAAGACCTGTCACCAGGCGGCGTCCGGGCCGGTCTCGCGAAGCTCGGCGGCCCGCCGCTCGACGACCCGCACGACGAAGCCCACCTGCGGGCGTTCGAAGACAACGCCCGCCTCGCGTTCGGCGAGCTCGAGGTGCATCGGTCGCAACCCGTCGATGCACCTGCAGAACTTCGACCTGTCGTGTTACGACCGCGAGTACGCACCGGCGAGCGAACGGGCGGCGGCCAAACGCGCGCACCTCGCTCAGTGGCCCGACGCCGTCGACATGACGATCGAGTCACTCGACGCCGTGCCAGCGCCAGTCGCCGACGGCGCTGCTCGGCGCGTTCACCGGACTGGTCGCCGGCATCGACCCTGCCGATGCCGTCATGCGACGGCCGCGCTGGCCGCGCACGCGCAGGCTGATGTCGCAC
The DNA here is from genome assembly GCA_963799955.1 of uncultured Actinomycetes bacterium. Classification (GTDB taxonomy): domain Bacteria; phylum Actinomycetota; class Actinomycetes; order Acidothermales; family Acidothermaceae; genus PALSA-607. The sequence goes on along the minus strand of CAWCZJ010000021.1, from coordinate 114,167 downwards.
CTGCAGGACGCGGCCGAGCACGGCTCGCCCGACGCGTCGCTGGGTGCGACGCGCACTTGCGTCATTGATGGGTTCGTTCGAAGCGACGACGGTCGACCTCGGCCGGCTCGCCGCAATCGCCGACAGCGAGCGCGACCGGCTGATGGGATTCTGCGGCGCGGCGTGCGCGCAGCTCGATCCCGACGCGACGCTCGCGCAGCGCGGTGGCCGCCCTCGTCGCCGATCATCCGGACGCCGACGGCGTACTCACCGAGGCGCAAGCGCAGGTCGACGAGGTGCTCGCGTTCACCCGCGAGCACGACCTGGTGCCCGTACACCGACGGCGAATGCATCGTGGCGCGCGCGCCCGAGTCGCGCCGGTGGGCGATGGCGATGATGGCGTGGGCCGCACCTGGAGAAGCCGACGCGCCGTCGTTCTACTGGGTCACGCCGCCCGACCCGTGCTGGCCGGCGCACGACATCGAGGAGTGGCTGCAGGTCTTCAGCCGCGCGACGTTGCCGGCCATCACGTTGCACGAGGTGTCGCCCGGTCACTTCGCGCACGGCCGAGCACTGCGTCGCGCGCGCAACGCCTGTGCGCCGGATCCTGATGTCGCCGGCGTTCGTCGAGGGGTGGGCGCACTACACCGAAGAGCTGAGCCTCGATCTCGGCTTCCGCGAAGGTGACCCGCGATTCGCCGCCGGCGTAGCGATCGAAGGTCTCGTGCGGGTGACCCGGCTGGCCGCCGCGATCGGCGTGCACACAGGTGCGATGACGGTGGCCGACGCGGCGCGCGGTTCGAGTCCGACGCGTTCTTGTCGGGGCGGGCGGCGACGATCCGAAGCCGACCGCGCGACCTTCGACCCGACGTATGGCCGCTACACCTGGGGCAAGCTGGTCATCCTCGAGACCGCAGGCGAAGGCACGCGCAGCAGTGGGGCGCCGGCTACTCGCACAGCCGATTCCACAAAGCGATGCTCGACCTCGGCGCGCCGCCACTCGGCCTGCTCGGCACGGCGATCGAGCGCGGCTGACTGCTCACGCAGGCAGCAACAAGTCGACCTCCAGCCACTGCGCGAGGTCAGTGAGCTCGCGCATCACCTTCGCTGTCATCGTCTTCGTGAATGGCACGTCCTCGTGGATGGCGTCGACACGCAGCACGCGCTCTTTCGATCCGTTGTTGCGTCGACCTTCCCGACCAGGCGATCCCCGTAGAGGATCGGCATTGCCCAGTAACCCCACTGTCGCTGCGCTGCGGGCTTGTACATCTCGAGGTTGTAGTCGAACTCGAAGATGTCGTTCATTCGCTGGCGGTCGAAGATGAGCCGGTCGATCGGCGAGATGATTGCCGCACGCCCAATGAATGTGCCGCCGAGGTAGGTCGGATCGACGCGCCATTCACCCCTCACGCCATCGATGGCGGCGGGCTCGCCCACTTCCTCAACACCGTTCGGCTCGCCTGCGCTGACCGGACCGTGAGCGCGAGCGATGCCCAGCGCACGCAGCCGCCGCTCATTGCGGATTCGATGCGCCTGCGCCGTAGGCACAGCCTCGTCGTCGGGATACACGCGCGAGGCGAGGTCCCACAATCTATCGCGTCCGCGGCGGCCCGCGACAGCTACTTCGCCGCGCAGGGCGAGCATCTCGAGCATCATCGCCACGTTGCGGTTATTGTTCCAACCCGTCGACCGCCACGAAACGATGGACGTGTCGCGCAACTCGCGCCAGGTGAGCGGGCCGTCACGTCGCAACTCGTCGATCACGTCCTGCCGAAAAGGCTCATTGGCTCGAACCCACGCGCGCTTGGCCTTCGACGCCACGACGGCACCTCGCCCACACCTGGCCACTCGGCCATCTCGCTGCGGTACAACGCCAGATCCTCTGCCGGTCGCAGCACGCCTTGCACGTCGATGAGCGCCTGCTCGTCGACGGCTTCAGCGACCGCAGTTCGCGGACACGACGAGCCCAACCGACTCCAGATGACGAGCTCAGCATTGGGCGCGACGGCTGCGGTCCGATCGTCCTGCAAGCAGCGTGAGGTGGCGCACGGTGTCGAGCAGGTCGGTCGGCCGGTTCGCATCAAGAAGCTGAGCTCGGACGGCGATTTGGCGCGCGTCCGTGCGCGACAACTGGTGGACGATCACGAAGGTCAGGCTAGGCGACCCGGCCGACAACTCGCGTCGCGTGGCTTCGCTGTCGGCTGAACGAGCGCGATTCACCTCTGCCCGAGAGCTTCGTTAGGGTGCTGTGACAGAGCCAAGAGCGGCCGAGGGGTGACTGATGACCGAACAATTCACGTCCGACCTGCCGAGCTCGATCGTCGGTGGCGAGGACGCAGACCCCGCGGATCTAGCGCTAGCGTTCCCGCGGCTGACCGAAAACGAGTGCATCCGGCTTCGTGCGTACGGAACCGCACAGACCGTGAATGTGGGAGACACCCTTTTCGAACCCGGCGACGTCACGTACGACCTGGTGCTGATCGATGAAGGTGTCGTCGACATCGTCAGCGCCCCCACCCTCGGCAAGCCAGAAGCGATCGTCGTCCAGCATCACGCTGGCGGCCTCATCGGTGAGCTCAACCTGCTAACCGGCCAGACGGTTTTCCTCACCGCACGCGTGTCTCAGGCTGGCACCGTCTATCGCATCAACCCGGAGGCATTTCGCCGGGTGATGTCGGAGGATCCGGAACTCTCGGATCTGCTGCTGAAAGCCCTACTTACCCGACGCAAGTTGCTGAAGGACGCTCCCGCTGCCGCACGCAACATCATCATCGTCGGCAGCAGCCTGTCTTCGAGCGCCCTCGCTTTGCGCACCTACGCCGCGAGGCAGGTGCTCCCCCACAAGTGGTTCGACGCCGAAACCATCGAAGGCAAACGCGTGATGGCGGCAGCTGAGTTAACCGCCGCCGACCTGCCGGCGGTCCTCACGCCGAGCCGCGTCTTGCGCCGCACGACTCCGGGCGAACTCGCGGAGCACCTTGGCCTGTCGTACCACCGCTCAGCCGACAGGAGCATCGACGTCGCAGTCGTTGGTGGCGGCCCTGCCGGCCTCGCCGCCGCCGTCTATGGCGCGTCGGAGGGGCTCGCCACGGTCTTGATCGACGCCGTTGCCACGGGCGGCCAGGCCGCTGCGAGTTCGCGAATCGAGAACTACCTCGGCTTCCCGTCCGGTCTGAGCGGCGCCGAACTCACCGGCCGCGCGTCAATCCAGGCGCTCAAGTTCGGTGCCGAACTCTCGAGTCCTTGTAAGGCGGCGTCGCTCGATTGCACCGGAGGCCAACTTCGCGTGGTCCTCCAGGACGGCACCGACATCGTGTCTCGATCGGTCATCATCGCGACGGGCGCCCGCTACCGGTCGCTACCGCTCGAACGGTGGCCAGACTTCGAAGGCGCCGGAATCTACTACGCAGCAACGGAAATCGAGGCCCGCGTCTGTAGCAACCAACCCGTCACCGTGGTCGGCGGAGCGAACTCCGCTGGCCAGGCCGCGCTGTATCTTGCCTCGCGCGACAGTGCCGTCAACCTTGTCGTGCGAGGCCCAGATCTGTTCGCCAACATGTCGGCCTATCTCGCCGATCGGCTGCACGCAACTCCGCAAGTCACGGTCCACACGCAGACCGAGGTCACTGCCTTGCATGGCGATGCGTCGTTGAGTCGCGTCACACTCACCAATCGCGCGACGGGCGAAGAGCAAGATGCGCCGTGCAGCGGCCTGTTCTGTTTCATTGGCGCGGTGCCGGCCACTGACTGGTTGACCCGCGTCGCTCTCGACGAGGACGGCTTTATTCGCACCGACAGCCAGCTGCTCGAGACCGACCTCGGCGAGATCTGGACCCACATGGGTCGCGCACCGCTGCCGTTCGAGACGAGCATGCCCGCGGTCTTCGCCGCTGGGGATGCGCGGTCCGGCTCGATGAAGCGGGTCGCGGCAGCTGTCGGCGAGGGTTCGAGCGCGATCAGGTCGGTGCACGCCGCACTCGGCGTGCGGGTCTGAGGCGGGTCAGCGGCCGAGGAAGTCGGCCTTGCCTGCCCCTGATTCGATGAACGACGCCATCCCGATCGTGCGGTCTTCGGTGTCGAACAGCGCCGCGAACGCCTCGCGTTCAGCAGCGAGCCCGGTCGCCAGATCTGTCGCGAGCCCGCCGTCGATGACCTCCTTGGCCGCGCGCAACGCGGCGGCCGGTCCGCGAGCGAACTGACCCGCCCACTCAACCGCCGCGTTGTAGACCTCGTCGACCGGGGTCACCTTGTCGACCAGACCGATTCGCAACGCCTCGCCCGACTCGACCATTCGGCCGGTGAAGACCAGCTCCTTGGCACGGGCCGGGCCAACAAGTCGAGCCAGCCGCTGTGTGCCGCCTGCCCCAGGTATGACGCCGAGCAAGATTTCCGGCTGGCCCAGCTTCGCGCCGTCCGCGCAAAAACGGACGTCGGCGGCGAGCGCCAGCTCACAACCTCCGCCGAGCGCGTAGCCGGTGATCGCAGCGACGACGGGCTTGGGGATCTGCGCAACGGCGGTGAACGCCGCCTGCAACGGCACCGCGCGCGCCACCATGTCGGCGTGCGTCATCGCGGCCATCTCCTTCACGTCGGCGCCGGCCGCGAACGAGCGGGTGCCGCCGTAAATCACCACAGCTCGCACGTCGTCCCGCGCAGCCGCTTCGAGCGCGACCGCATGTAGCTGGTCCTGCATCAACGCGTTCATCGCGTTAACCGGCGGCCGGTCGAGGCGAATCGTGCCGATGCCGCCGACGACCTCGAGGCGCACGAATTGGAGCTAGCCGAATCATCCATCGCGCCAGGCTACTTCAACGCGGGTGGCCAACAGAGCGCACAATGACCGGCGTGGCCATCCGCGAACGCCTGCTCGCGGCGGCCGGCGTCGTCGGGCCCTGCGTCTTCATCGCCGACTGGGCAATCCTGGGCGCCCGAGCGAAGAACTACTCACCCGTAAGCGACGCCATCAGCGAACTCGCGCGGATGCACGCACCGACCCGACCGGCAATGACGGCGGGATTCCTGGTCGTTCGGCGCCGCCCTGCCGACCTATGCGGTCGCGCTTCGCCACTCGCTGCCGGGCCATGCGTGGAAGTTCGCCGCAGCCAACGGCATCGCGACCCTCGGCGTGGCAGCGTTCTCACTAGGCACGCCGACGTCTGGCGACATCCACGGCGCATTCGCCGGCCTCGCGTACGCATCGCTCGCAGCGACACCGATCGCGGCGAGCGTCGCACTGCGCCGCACCGGAAACAAGACACTAGCCCGGACGTCGATTGCTACCGGTTTGCTGTGCGCGGCCGCGCTCGTCGCCAGCGTGGCAGGGCCAGACCACGTGCATGGCTTGCTCCAGCGCATCGGACTCACGATTGGCGACGCGTGGATCATCGCCTCGGCGATCGCGATGATGCGAGACCAGAGAGAATAGGCCGGTGGACATCTGGCCCGGTCATTGGCAGCCCCTCGGCGCCACCGTCGATGACGGTGGCACCAACTTCGCGCTGTTCTCGCGCGAACGCGAGGCGGTCGAGCTGTGCGTGTTCGACGACGACGGCGCCGAGACGCGAGTGCCGCTGCGCGAGTCGACGTTCCACGTCTGGCACGGCTACTTGCCGGGCGTCGGTGCGGGCACCCGCTACGGCTACCGCGTCGACGGCGAGTTCAACCCCGGCAACGGCGCGCACTTCAACGCCAACAAGCTGCTCGTCGACCCGTACGCCCGCGCGCTCGACGGCGACCTTCGAACTCGACGACGCCGTGTTCGAGAACAACGCGCGATGCGACTCGGCCGCGTTTGTGCCCAAGTCGGTCGTCGTGCACGACGACTTCGACTGGGGCAAGGATCGCGCACCCGCCGTCGCCTGGGCCGACACGGTCCTCTACGAGGTGCACGTGCGCGGCTTCACCATGCAACACCCCGACGTGCCGCAGGAGTTGCGCGGCACGTTCGCCGGGCTTGCGCACCGAGCCTCGACCGACTACTTGAAACAACTCGGCGTCACGACCCTCGAGCTACTGCCCATCCACCACTTCGTCAGCGAGCCAGCGCTGCTGCGCCGCGGGCTGTCGAACTACTGGGGCTACAACACCCTCGGCTTCTTCGCACCGCACGGCGGCTACTCGTCGTCGGGCACTCGCGGTGAGCAGGTTCAGCGAGTTCAAGGCGATGGTCAAGGCCCTGCATGCCGCCGGGCTCGAAGTCATTCTCGACGTCGTCTACAACCACAGCGCCGAGGGCGACGCAGTCGGCCCGACGTTGTCGTTTCGCGGCATCGACAACCAGTCGTACTACCGACTCGATTCCGGCGGCGGTACGTGAACTACACCGGCTGCGGCAACACTCTCGACCTCCGCGACCCGCACATGCTGCAACTCGTCACCGACTCGCTGCGCTACTGGGTGACCGAGATGCACGTCGACGGGTTCCGCTTCGACCTCGCGCCGACGCTAGCCCGGGCAAGCGACGCGTTCGACGCGCGGTCGTCGTTCCTCGAGGCGATCAACCAGGACCCGGTGCTGTCGCAGGTGAAGCTGATCGCCGAGCCGTGGGACGTCGGGCCGGGCGGCTACCAGGTCGGCAACTTTCCCGCACCGTGGTCGGAGTGGAACGACCGTTTTCGTAACACGTACAAGGGATTTCTGGCTTTGCGGCGCCACCGACGTCCGCGAACTCGGCTCCCGGCTGGCCGGCTCGTCGGACATCTACCAGGGCAGCGGCCGGCTGCCCGACGCGTCGATCAACTTTGTCGCGTGCCACGACGGCTTCACGTTGCACGACCTGGTCACCTACAACGACAAGGTCAACGAGGCGAACGGCGAAGACAACCGCGACGGGTCCGACGACAACCACAACTGGAACTGCGGCTTCGAAGGCGAGACCGACGATCCGCTTGTGACGCAGATTCAGGCAGCGGGTGGTGCGGGCGATGCTCGGCACGCTGGTGCTCTCAGCTGGCGTGCCGATGCTCGGCCACGGCGACGAGATGGGCCGCACGCAACGCGGCAACAACAACGCCTACTGCCAAGACAACGAGTTGACGTGGGTCGACTGGACGAAGCGCGACGAGTCGCTCGTTGACTTCACCCGCGCCGTCATCGCGTTGCGTCGCAAGCACATCGTGTTCCGCCAAGAATCGTTCTTCACTGGTCGCTCACTGCACGGTGACGGCATTGCCGACCTCGCGTGGTTCAGATCGGACGGCGAGCAGCTGACGGCGTCAGATTGGTCCGATCTCAACCCGCGCACGATCGCGATGTACCTATCAGGCAAGGACATTCGCGCAGGTGGGCGAGCACGGCGAACCTGTGGTCGATGACTCGTTCCTGGTCATCATGCACGGCGGCCTCGATCCGTCGACTTTCGTACTCCCGGCCGCGCCTTGGGCGACGAGTTACCAGGTCGTGATCGACAACACCGATCCGACGAATACCGAAACAATCGCCGCGGGCAGCACCGTCGCCGTCCCCGCTGTTGCGTTCATGGTGCTGCGCGCCACCTGATCAACAAGAAACCTAGCGGAGGTCGCCGGTGACCATTCCTTCGCCATCAGCAGGGACGGCGATCAGCCCGAGCTCGCCCGGCGACGCCAACAACGGGTCGGCCGGCAGCACCCGCACGCTGTAGCCGAACGGGCCGGTGCGGTCGAGGGTCATCTCGCCTTCGTAGACCCAGCTGCCGTCGTCGCGCTTGTCGGAAAGCGCAGCGACGAGTACGTCGGCGCCGGTGATCTCGTCGTTCTCGTCGACCCGGCCGTAGGCGACCTGCACGTCGACGTCGTCGGCCGCGAGATCGCCCAACGCGACCACCGCACGCAGCGAGACGACCGTGCCGTACTCGAGCGCATCGGAGACACCGCGCGCCTCGATGTGCTCGACCCGCACGCCAGGCCACGCCGCCGCGACCCGCTTCTTCCATGCCGCGAGGTGCTTCGCGCCGCCGAACTTGCGTGTCCTCCATGGCATGCGCGACGACTGCGCGGCCGGCGTGTACAGGTTGTTGACGTAGTCGCGCAGCATGCGGGTGGCGACGACCTTCGGGCCGAGCGACGACAGGGTGTGCCGCACCATCTCCAGCCATCGGCTCGGCAGCCCGTTGTGGTCGTGGTCATAGAACCGCGGCACCATCTGCGTCGACACGATGTCGTAGAACGCGCCCGCTTCGAGTTCGTCGCGGCGCTCCTCGGGCAGCTCGTCGGCCGAGGGATTGTCCCAGCCGTTGTTGCCGTCGGACCACTCGTCCCACCAGCCGTCGCGAATCGACAGGTTCAGCACGCCGTTCAACGCGGCCTTCATGCCCGACGTCCCGCATGCCTCGAGCGGCCGTAGCGGGTTGTTCAGCCAGACGTCGGCCCCTGCACACAGCACCCGCGCCAACGCCATGTCGTAGTCGGGCAGGAACACCACGCGATGCCGCACGTTCGCAGCGTCGGCGAAGCTGCACGACTTCCTGGATCAGCCGCTTGCCGCCGTCGTCGGCCGGGTGCGCCTTGCCGGCAATGACGAACTGCACCGGCCGGTCCGTGTCGAGCAGCATTTCGGTGAATCGTTCGCGGTCTTGCAACATCAACGTCAGCCGCTTGTACGACGGCACCCGGCGGGCGAACCCGATCGTCAAGCATGTCGGGGTCGAGCACGTCGCCGATCCAGCCGAGCTCGGACGCCATCGCGCCGCGCTGTATCCACGACGCGCGCAACCGCACCCGCGTCTCGTCGACCAGCCGGCGAACGCAGCGCGCGCCGCACGTCCCAGAGCTGACGGTCGTCGAGGTGGTCAGCACCCGCCCATGCCGCGCCGTCGGCCTGCAAGTCGACGCCGAGGTCGCGTTCGACCATCTGCTGCATCTCACGCGACACCCAGGTCGGCGCGTGCACGCCGTTGGTCACAGATGTGATCGGGACATCGGCCGGATCGAAGTTCGGCCACAGCCCGGCGAACATCTCGCGACTGACCTCGCCGTGCAACAACGAAACGCCGTTGGCGCGCTGTGCGACCCGCAAGGCCCATCAACGCCATGTTGAAGACGCTCTGGTCACCGCCGGGGAAGCTCTCGGCGCCGAGGCCGAGCACCCGGTCGATCGGCAACCCGAGCGCGTTGTCGGGCGGACCGAAGTGGTGCTCGACGAGCTCGCGCGGGAAGCGGTCGATACCGGCCGGCACCGGGGTGTGCGTGGTGAACAGCGTTGACGCACGGACCACCTCGAGTGCTTCGTCGAATGACAACGACGACGCCGGTGACCAGCTCGCGAATTCGCTCGAGCGCAAGGAATCCGGCGTGCCCCTCGTTCATGTGGTAGACCTCGGGCTTCGCGTGCCCGGTCAACCGGCAAAACGCGCGCACTGCCCTGATGCCACCGACGCCAAGCAGCAGTTCCTGGCGGAAGCGGTGGTCGCTGCCGCCGCCATAGAGGCGGTCAGTGACGTCGCGCTCGGCCTGCGCGTTGCCCTCGACATCAGAGTCGAGCAGCAACAACGGGATCCGGCCGACCTGGCAGAGCCAGACCTGCGCCTGGAGGTCTCGGCCGGGCAACCGCACCGAGATCGTCACTGGCGAGCCGTCGGCCTCGGTCAAGCAGCGTCAGTGGCAGGCCGTGAGGGTCGACCGGTGGGTAGCGCTCTTGCTGCCAGCCGTCGCGCGACAACGACTGATTGAAGTAGCCGCGCCGATAGAGCAACCCGACACCGACGATCGGCACGCCGAGGTCGCTCGCCGTCTTCAGGTGGTCGCCCGCCAAGATTCCGAGCCCGCCGGAGTATTGCGGCAGCACCGCGGTGATCCCGTACTCCGGAGAGAAGTAGGCGATCGCCTGCGGAGCCTCGTCGCCCAGCGTCTGGAACCAGCGGTCCTGGGTCAGGTACTGACGCAGGTTCTCGGCAGCTTCATCGAGCCGACCGAGGAACTGCTCGTCGGTCGACAGCTCGGCAAAACGCGAGTGCGGAACGAGGCCGAGCAACCGCGCCGGGATCACCGTCGACTGCGCGCCAGGTCTGCGGGTCGATCGACTCGAGGAGGTCGAGCGTCTCCGCATGCCATGACCAACGAAGGTTCATGACGAGATCGCCGAGTGCCGCCAATCGCGACGGCAGAACGGTGCGCACAGTGAATCGTCTGATCGCTTTCACGGGACGACCCTACCGAAGCCGATCGAACGTTCCACCAAGGTCCATCGGCACTGCTGCCAGACCGAGATCGTGGGAGCGCTTGCAATTTTCGGTAGACGCGCTCCCAGGAAGATCACCCGGGATCTCGCGGCGCGCCCCGTCGCCCGATACGTTCGTCAGTGATGAGCACAAACAAGCGCCGCGCTACCCCTGCGAAGACGCCGGCCGCCCGTCCGGCCCGCCCGAAAGCGGCCGCGCCCGCAACACGGACGCCGCGCACCGCAACCACGGCAACCACGGCAACCACTGCCTCCGCCGGGTCTGCAACAGCAACAAAAGCAACTGCAACCGCAACGGCCAAGGCCGGGACGCCGCCCAGCGGGCGCATCCCGATCGAGAACGTCATGCCCGTCATCGATTGCGGCCGCTACCCGGCCAAGTCGGTCGTCGGCGAACAGCTCACCGTCGGCGCGACCGTCTTCCGCGAAGGTCACGACGCGCTCGGGCGTGAACGTCGTGCTGCGCGATCCAACCGGCCGCACCGGCCCGTGGACGCCGATGCGACTCGTCGCCCCAGGCACCGACCGCTACGAAGCGGTCGTGACCGCCGACGCGACCGGCCCGTGGACATTCGAGATCGAGGCGTGGGGCGACCCGCTCGAATCCTGGCGGCACGACGCGCGGATCAAGATCCCCGAAGGTCAAGACGTCGAGTTGATGCTCGAAGAAGGCGCCCGGCTGCACGAGCAGGCCGCGGCGAACATGGCCAGCACCGATGCCGTCGGCACCGGCGAGGTCGGCGACACTGGCGACGCCGGCCGACTGCTGAGCGTGGCCGAGACGTTGCGCTCGCCCGGTGATCCGGTCGAGCGATTGTCAGCGGCGCTCGGCTCGCGACGTCCTCGCCCTGCTTGCGCGCCACCCGCTGCGCACGCTGCTGACGACGTCGCCGCCCTACCCGCTGTGGGTCGATCGCGAGCGCGCGCTTTACGGCTCGTGGTACGAGTTCTTTCCGCGCTCCGAAGGCGCGACCCTCGACCCGCCGAAGTCGGGCACGTTCGCGACCGCCGCGAAACGACTGCCGGCGATCGCCGCGATGGGATTCGACGTCGTCTACATCCCGCCGATGCATCCGATCGGCACGACGTTTCGCAAGGGTCCGAACAACACCCTGACGCCAGGGCCAGGCGATCCCGGGCGTGCCGTGGGCAATCGGCTCAGCCGAGGGCGGCCACGACGCCATCCACCCCGACCTCGGCACGATGGAGGACTTCGACGCGTTCGTCGCCGACGGCCAACAAGCTACGGCCTCGAGATCGCCCTCGACCTCGCGCTGCAGTGCTCGCCCGACCACCCGTGGGTGACGCGAGCACCCCGAGTGGTTCACGACCCGCGCCGACGGCAGCATCGCGTACGCGGAGAACCCGCCGAAGAAGTACCAGGACATCTACCCGCTCAACTTCGACAACGACTACGAGGGCCTCTACGCCGAGATCGTGCGCGTCGTGCGGTTGTGGATGAGCCACGGCATGCGGATCTTCCGCGTCGACAACCCGCACACCAAGCCGCTGTCGTTCTGGGAGCAACTGCTCGCCGACATCCGCGCCACCGACCCCGACGTCTTCTTCCTCGCCGAGGCCTTCACCCGGCCGGCCATGATGCGCGCGCTGGCGCAGGTCGGCTTCCACCAGTCGTACACCTACTTCACCTGGCGCAACACCAGGCCCGAACTCGAGCTCTACCTCACCGAGCTGTCGCACGAGACCTCCGACGTCCTGCGCCCGAACTTCTTCGTCAACACCCAGGACATCCTGCATGCGTTCCTGCAGCAGGGCGGCCCGCCCGCCTTCAAGATTCGGGCGGTGCTCGCCGCGACCGCGCTCACCGACGTGGGGCGTGTACTCGGGCTACGAGCTGTTCGAGAACGTTCCGCTGCGCCCCGGCAGCGAGGAGTATCTCGACTCGGAGAAGTACCAGTACCGGCCGCGCGACTACGCGGCCGCCGAGGCGGCCGGCCGGAGCCTGGCCGGCTACCTCACGAGGCTCAACCAGATCCGCCGCGAGCACGTGGCCCTGCATCGGCTGCGCAACCTGCAGCTGCACAGCGCCGACAACACGCAGATCCTCACCTTCTCCAAGCAGGTCGTCACCGACGACGCGACGACGACACGATCCTGGTCGTCGTCAACCTGAACCCGTTCAACGTCAGTGAGGCAACCGTCGCGCTCGACATGCCGGCGCTGGGCTTCGACTGGGGAGCCGCAGCTCGACGTCACCGACCTGCTCAGTGGCGCGCGCTACGACGTGCGGGCAGTACAACTACGTGCGGCTCGATCCGCACGTCGAGCCAGCGCACATCTTCTTGATCCAGTACCGCACAGCCGCATCCAGCAGTGACATCCCCAGACCGACATCCCGACAGGCGGCGTTGAGACATGGCAGACCCCGTAGCCGATTCGTCGGAGCACTCCGTCGACCCGCACTGGTACAAGCGCGCGGTCTTCTACGAGGTGCTGGTCCGCGGCTTCGCCGACAGCAACGGCGACGGCACCGGCGACCTGAAGGGCCTGGTGTCGAAGCTCGACTACCTGCAACTGGCTGGGCATCGACTGCATCTGGCTGCTGCCGATCTTCCAGTCGCCGCTGCGCGACGGCGGATACGACATCTCCGACTACTTCACGATCCTGCCCGAGTTCGGCGACCTCGGCGACTTCGTCGCAACTCGTCGACGAAGCCCACAAGCGCGGCATGCGGGTGATCGCCGACCTCGTCATGAACCACACCAGCGACCAGCACCCGTGGTTTCAGGCGTCGCGTTCCGACCCGACCGGGCCGTACGGCGACTACTACGTGTGGTCCGACACCGACACCGCAATACCGCGACGCGCGCATCATCTTCGTCGACACCGAGAAGTCGAACTGGACCTTCGACCCGGTGCGCGGCGCAGTACTACTGGCACCGCTTCTTCGGCCACCAGCCCGACCTGAACTTCGAGAACCCCGCCGTGCAAGACGCCATGCTCGGCACGCTGCGGTTCTGGCTCGACCTCGGCATCGACGGCTTCCGGCTCGACGCCGTGCCCGTATCTGTTCGAAGAAGAAGGCACCAACTGCGAGAACCTGCCGCGCACGCACGAGTACCTCAAGCGGGTGCGCAAGGAGATCGACACGCGACTACCCCGACCGGGTGCTGCTGGCCGAGGCGAACCAATGGCCGGCCGACGTCGTCGAATATTTCGGCGACGGCGACGAGTGCCACATGGCGTTCCACTTCCCGCTGATGCCGCGCATCTTCATGTCGGTGCGGCGCGAGCAGCGCTTCCCGATCTCGGAGATCTTGTCGCAGACGCCGGCGATCCCCGACGGCTGCCAGTGGGGCATCTTCTTGCGCAACCACGACGAGCTCACCCTCGAAATGGTCACCGACGAAGAGCGCGACTACATGTACAGCGAGTACGCGCGGGACCCGCGGATGAAGGCCAACATCGGCATCCGGCGGCGGCTCGCGCCGCTGCTCGAGAACTCGCGCGACCAGATGGAGCTGTTCACCGCGCTGCTGCTGTCGCTGCCCGGCTCACCGGTGCTCTATTACGGCGACGAGATCGGCATGGGCGACAACATCTGGCTCGGTGACCGCGACGGCGTGCGCACGCCGATGCAATGGACACCCGACCGCAACGCCGGCTTCTCCACCTGCGACCCGGGCCGGCTCTACCTGCCGGTGATCATGGACCCGATCTACGGCTACCAGGGCCTGAACGTCGAAGCGCAGATGCGCACCTCGACGTCGCTGCTGCACTGGACCCGCCGGATGATCGAGACCCGCAAGCGGCACCCGACCTTCGGCGCGGGCACGTTCGCCGAGCTCGGCGCGTCGAACCCGAGCATCCTGGCGTTCGTCCGCGAGTTCGGCGACGACCGGGTGCTGTGCGTCAACAACCTGTCGCGCTTCCCGCAGCCGGTCGAACTCGACCTGCGCCGGTTCGAGGGCGTGGTTCCGGTCGAGATGCTGGGGGGCATGCACTTTCCGAAGATCGGCGAGCTGCCCTATCTGCTGACCCTGCCGGGCCACGGCTTCTACTGGTTCACGCTGCCGGCCAAGCGCGCCGGAGGATCGCCGTAGAACTGAGCACAAATGCAGGCCACGCAGCCGCTCGAGGACTTCTTGCGCGATTGGCTGCCGAAGCAGCGCTGGTTCGCCGGCAAGGACCGCGGCGCCAAGCGGTCCGGGTCACGACGCGAGCGCACTGCTGCTCGACGGCGATCCGTGCCTTTTGCACCTGTTTGTCGAAGTCGAGCAGAATCCGGCGGTCGACGCCGATTCCCGGACTCGAGCCGGCTGCCGACAGCCTCACGACGACGTACCAGCTGCTCATCGGCGTCCGCTCCGAGCATGCCGCCGGAGCTCGAGCACGCCGTCATCGGCCACGTCGACGACATGGGTTGGGTGTACGACGCCAGCCAGGACCACGACCTGATGCACGACGATGCTCGGCTGGGTCGCCGACGACGAGACCCGCGACGGCATCGTGTTCGCCGTCGAGCCAGGCGCGAAGATCGATCCCGACGGCTGCCAGCCTGGTGCTCGGCGGCGAGCAGTCGAACACGCTCGGTCGTGTTCGGCGAGCAGACCATCATGAAGCTGTTCCGCATCGTGGTGCCTGGCCTCAACCCCGACCTCGAGGTAACCCGCGCGCTCACCGAGATGGGCAACCCGCACGTCGCCCGCATTGCAGGGCTGGATCGAGAGCGACGTCGACGGCACGGCGAGCACGCTCGGCCTGCTCCAGGAGTTCCTGCGCACCGGCATCCGACGGCTGGGCGCTGGCGCTGACCAGCGTGCGCGACCTGTTCGCCGAGGGCGACCTGCACGCCGACGAGGTCGGCGGTGACTTCGCCGCCGAGTCGGAGCGGCTCGGCATGGCCACCGCCGACGTGCACTCGGCGATGGCGCAAGCGCTGCCGACCGATGTCGCCGACGAGCACGCTCTCGGAGACGCTGGCCCAGTCGATGCGCGAGCGACTCGACGCGGCCACGATCGCCGTCCCCGAACTTGCCGATCACGCCCCGGCAATCTCCGCGGTCTTCGACGCTCTCGCCGACCAGCCACGACGCCGTTGCCGTTGCAACGCGTGCACGGCGACTTCCACCTCGGCCAGGTCATGCGCACCGACGCCGGGTGGGTGCTGCTCGATTTCGAGGGCGAGCCCGGCGCGCCGATCGCCGCCCGCACCGCGCTCTCGAGCCCGCTTGCGCGACGTCGCCGGCATGTTGCGGTCGTTCGACTACGCGGCGCGCTACCTGCTCGCCGACCAACCCGCAGCCGCGCCAGCTCGAATATCGCGCCGCCGAATGGGCAGAGCGCAACAGCGACGCGTTCTGCACCGGCTACGCGAAGGGCGCCGGCCGCGATCCGCGCGACGACGACGTGTTGCTGCGCGCATTCGAACTCGACAAGGCGGTGTACGAGGTGGCGTACGAGGCTCGGAACCGGCCGAGCTGGGTACGGATCCCGCTGGGCTCGATCGAACGTCTCGTGGCGGCATGACCAGCGGGAACACGACGAGCGGACGCACCAAGCGGGGACGCCGAGGGCCGCCCGACCGCACGCCGACACCGCCGATACCGCCGACGCCACCCGCCGGCCGCGACCGCTCAGCCGGCAGCAACCGTCGTCCCTGAAGAAGGCCGCACAGTGCCGAACCAGCCGAGACAAACCAGCCGAGACGAAACCAGCCGAGACCGCGACCGCTGCCGCCCGCCCGCGCCGCATGCGCCGGTGACCGCGCCACCCGAGGAGATCGACCGCCTGGTCTCCGGCGCGCACCACAACCCGCACGGCATCCTCGGCGCGCACCTCACCGACGGCGTCGTGACGTTCCGCAGCTTCCGGCCGAACGCGCGCGAGGTCACCGTGCTGGTCGACCTCGTGCGCATTCCGCTGGCAGCACGAGCGCGGCGGCGTCTGGAGCGGCACCTGGAAGAACCCGACGGTGCCCGACTACCGCGTCGAGGTCGTCTACGACGACGGCGATCACGCACGTCGTCGACGAGCCGTACCGCTTCCTGCCGACGCTCGGCGACGTCGACCTGCACCTGATCGGCGAGGGCCGGCACGAGCAGTTGTGGGAAGTGCTCGGCGCGCACGAGCGCCACTACGACACGCCGAGCGGCGTGGTCAACGGCACGTCGTTCGCGGTCTGGGCACCGAACGCGCGCGCGATGCGGGTCGCCGGCGACTTCAACTTCTGGGATTCGCAGGCCAACCCGATGCGCTCGCTCGGCTCGAGCGGGGTGTGGGAGCTGTTCATCCCCGGCGTGACATCGGGCGACGCGCTACAAGCTGAACGTGCTCGGCGCCGATGGGCAGTGGCGCGAGAAGGCCGACCCGATGGCCTTCGCGACCGAACACCCGCCGGCACAGGCTTCGGTCGTCTTCACCTCGACATACGTATGGCAGGACGCCGAGTGGCTGGCGAAGCGCGCGGCACGCTGACGCCTTGCGCGAGCCGATGAGCATCTACGAAGTGCACCTCGGATCGTGGAAGCAAGGCCTGAGCTACCGCCAGCTCGCCGACGAACTCGTCGCCTACGTGAAGGATCTCGGCTTCACCCACGTCGAGTTCTTGCCGGTCGCCGAGCACCCGTTCGGCGGCTCGTGGGGCTACCAGGTCTCGTCGTACTTCGCGCCGACGTCGCGCTTCGGCACCCCCGACGATTTCCGCTTCCTCGTCGACAGCCTGCATCAGGCCGGCATCGGCGTCATCGTCGACTGGGTGCCCGCGCACTTCCCCAAAGACGCGTGGGCGCTGGCGCAGTTCGACGGCACGCACCTGTACGAGCACTCCGACCCGCAGCTCGGCGAGCACCCCGACTGGGGCACGCTGGTCTTCAACTTCGGACGACGAGAGGTGCGCAACTTCCTTGTCGCCAACGCGATTTACTGGGCCGAGCAGATGCACATCGACGGCCTGCGCGTCGACGCGGTCGCGTCGATGCTGTACCTCGACTACTCGCGCAAGGCCGGCCAGTGGCGGCCCAACGTCTACGGCGGGCGCGAGAATCTCGAGGCCGTCTCGTTCTTGCAGGAGATGAACGCGACCATCTACCGGCGTGTGCCCGGCAGTCGTGACGATCGCCGAAGAGTCGACCGCGTGGCCGGCCGTGTCGAAGCCGACCTACGTCGGCGGCCTCGGCTTCGGCTTCAAGTGGAACATGGGCTGGATGCACGACTCGCTGCAGTACATGAGCCATCCGCCGATCTACCGCGGCTACCACCATCACGAGATGACGTTCTCGATGATGTACGCGTACTCCGAGAACTTCGTGTTGCCGATCTCGCACGACGAGGTCGTGCACGGCAAGGGCTCGCTGCTGCACAAGATGCCGGGCGATCGCTGGCAGCAGGTCGCCAACCTGCGCGCCTTCTTCGCCTACATGTGGGCGCATCCCGGCAAGCAACTGATGTTCATGGGTTGCGAGATCGCGCAAGACAACGAGTGGTCAGAAGAACACTCGCTCGACTGGTGGCTGCTCGAGTACGCCGAGCACAACACGGTGCAACAGCTGGTCCGCGACCTCAACACCACCTACCGCGCCACGCCCGCGTTGTGGCAGACCGACGCCGACCCCGAGGCGTTCCGGTGGATCGACGCCAACGACGCGAGCAACAACACGTTCTCGTTCCTGCGCACGGCCGCCGACGGCTCGACGCTCGCGTGCGTCGCCAACTTCTCGGCGATCCCGCACGAGGGCTACCGGCTCGGCCTGCCGCACGCCGGCCGCTGGGACGAGGTCCTGAACACCGACGCCGAGATCTACGGCGGCAGCGGGGTCGGCAACCTGGGCGCCGTCGAGGCCACCGACGACCCGTGGCACGGGCTGCCGGCGTCCGCGATCGTGCGGGTCCCGCCGCTGGCCACCATCTGGCTCCGAGCCCGGGCGCCTGAGCCAGCCGCCTGAGTCCCCGGTAAAGCGGGGGCAAGGGCCGAAACCATCAGGTCGGTCGCCGGCTGCCGAAAACCTCCATAGGAGGAGGTGCGGCAACCGTGGCAGTCATTCGTCGGCTCGCGTGGCCGGTCGGTGGTTCGCGCGCGCTGATCGTCGCCCTGATCTCCGTGTCGCTGATCGGCGGCGCCGCGTTGGCCCTGCACTCCTCGCAGTCCGCGGCGCGCCGAGGTGCCGACGCCCGGTTCGCGTCGCGCGCCACGCTGGCGGCCAACTTCATCGGCACCTACGTCTACCGAACTCACCGACCCGCGAGGAGCTGGTTGCCGCCAGCACTCTCGGCGGACAACGACCCGACGGCGGCGTTCAACGCCAATATCGCGGCGTTTGGGTTCGAAGACGGCGTCCTGCTCGATAGCTCCGGCCGTGCGCTCGCGGTCTGGCCCGCCACGCCCGGCTGTCATCGGCATCGCAGTACGGACCGCAGTTCGTCCCCCTTGCAGCGCGCGCTGCTGGGATACGTCGTCGTGTCGGACGTCGAAGCGTCGGCCGTCAAGTCCGCCGCCGCTCGTCGGATTCGCCATCCCGTTCAACACGGCATCGGGGCGGCGGGTCTTCAGCGGCGCTACTTGATCAGCAGCACTCCGCTGGCCGCGTTCCTCGACGACTCAACAACGCTTGAAGGGCGCACAGCTCTACCTGACCGACAGCACCGGCGTTGTCTTTGCGGCGAACAACACCCAGACGCCGGCCACGCGCAGACCTTAACGCAGCTCAATCCCGCGCTTGGCATCGCGGCGGCCAAGTCGGCACGACGGGCTCCTACCGTCGGGCTCGACGTCGTACACCTACGTCAAGACGAGCGATTCCTGGCACCCCGTGGTCGTATGTGATCGCCGCACCCACCAGCGAGCGTTTACGTGAGCCGTCAACGGCACCGCCCACTGGCTCCCGTGGCTGATTCTCGCCGGGCTCTCCTTACTGATCGCGATCGCCGCGTGGCTCGACGATCCGCCTGCTCGCCGGCCGCCGCCGCCTCGCCGACCTCAACACGCGTGCTCGCCATCATCGCGCAGAACCGACAAGCTCACTGGTCTCTCCAATCGGCTGCACCTCACCGAAGAGCTTGAGCAGCTGCTCGCCGACGCGCGACGGCAAGGCTTCCCGGTGTGCGTGTTGATGATCGACATCGACCACTTCAAGAATCTCAACGACACCTTCGGGCACCGAGCCGGGACTTTGCCCTTCGCCACGTCGCGCACCGCCTGAACACATCGCTGCGCGGGGGCGACCTGCTCGGTCGGTGGGGCGGCGAGGAGTTCCTGGCCGTGCTGCCTGACACCGACATGACAGCAGGGCATGGTGGTCGCCGAGCGCCTGTGCAACCTCGTCGCCGGCACCCCGATCGAGGTGGGTGAGGACGGCGGCCTCGTCGCGATCCACACCAGCGTCGGCATTGCCGAGTACGCCGATGACACGATCGACACGCTGGTCGATCGCGCCGACCTCGGCCTCTACGAAGCCAAGGCGGCCGGGCGCAACACCGTCCGCGCCTCCGCCCACGCGAGCTAGCTAACCGGCATCGTTCGCGCGGGCCCGAGCCTCGCGGTGAACCTCGGTAACGGCACGCAACTTCGAATCTGGCGCTTCTTCCAGCGTGATCAGCGAGTTGTCGGCCGCCGGCAACGCGCGCAGGATCTCGTCGAGCTTGCGTTGCGTGACGGCCTCCTGGCGCGCCTGCGTGTGCTGGATCACGAAGACCATGGCGAGCGTGATCGCCGCGACAATCGTCTGGAAGCCGACTTCGAGCCGATCCGGGAAGTCGAACGCGAGGCTGAAGAGCACCCACAGCACGTCGGCCGTGATGAGCACGATCGCCAGCCGTGGACGCGAGGCGATGCGGTCGACGGCGTGCAGGAATCGGCTCTCCGGAGCGTGCGGCTTGGTCGGCCGCCCGTCTGGCTCGGCAACGTCGAGATCTGGTTCTTTGAGCATTCATCTGCTGGTTCCTACCCGCTGAGAAGCTGGCCACGCGAGTCTCGGACTGACGGCCAAGCAACCCTTCCGGGCGGCCCGGTAGCGTTCCCGACGCGTGTCCGTAACCCGCGCGACATCAGTTATTCCTAGGATCTGGGGATGGCCGACATCTTCGACGACTACGTCCTGGCGCAGGCGTGGGACGAGATGTTCGAGATGCCAGGCGTGCCGCGCCCGGCTTACGAGGTGCTGTTCGCCGCCCTTCAGCCGCTCGAATCCGACGATCTGAACTTCCGCGCCGAGCAGTTGTCGCGCATGTTCACCGATCGCGGCGTGACCTTCGCGATGGGTGGCGAGGAGCGGCCGTTCCCGCTCGACCTTGTGCCGCGCGTGATCATGGCGTCGGAGTGGGACGCCGTGACCCGCGGCGTCTCGCAGCGGGTGCGCACGCTCGAGGCGTTCCTCGCCGACGTCTACGGGCCCGGCCGCGTGTTCGCCGACGGTGTGGTGCCGCGGTCGCTGGTCACGTCGTCGATCCACATGCATCGTGCGGTCGCACGGATTCAACCCGCCCAACGGCGTCCGCGTGCATGTCGCTGGCATCGATCTCGTGCGCGACGAAGCCGGCGCGTTCCGGGTGCTCGAGGACAACGTGCGGGTGCCGTCCGGTGTCAGCTACGTCATCGAGAACCGGCGCGCGATGACGCAGTCGATCCCGGCCGTCTTCGGCGAGCACCGCGTGCATCCGGTGCACGAATATCCGGCCCGGCTGCTGACGGCGTTGCGCGCCGCCGCACCGGCCGGCGTCAGCGAACCGACGGTCGCGGTGCTGACGCCGGGCATCTACAACTCCGCCTACTTCGAGCACGCCCTGCTCGCCCGACTCATGGGTGTCGAGCTGCTCGAGGGCCGCGACCTCGTCTGCCGCAACAACAAACTGCGCATGCGGACGACGGATGGCGAGCGTCCGGTGCACGTGCTTTACCGTCGCGTCGACGACGAGTTCCTCGACCCGCTGCACTTCCGCAGCGATTCGCAGATGGGCTGCCCGGGACTGATCAACGCAGCGCGCGCCGGCAACGTCACGATCGCCAACGCGGTCGGCAACGGCGTCGCCGACGACAAGCTGCTCTACACCTACGTGCCTGACCTGGTGCGCTACTACCTGAACGAGGCGCCGGTACTCGACAACGTCGAGACGTATCGGCTCGAAGACCCCGAGATCCTGCACGACGTGCTCGGCCGACTGCACGAACTCGTCATCAAGCCGGTCGACGGTTCGGGCGGCAAGGGCATCGTCATCGGGCCGCAAGCGAGCGAGGAGACGCTCGCCGAGCTGCACGACGTCGTGGCGAACAACCCGCGTGGCTGGATCGCCCAACGACCGGTCGCGCTGTCGACCGCGCCCACCCTGATCGGTGATCGCCTGGTCCCGCGCCACATCGACCTGCGGCCGTTCGCGGTCAACGACGGCGACGACGTCTGGGTGCTGCCCGGCGGCCTCACCCGGGTCGCGCTGCCCGAGGGCGCACTCGTCGTCAACTCGAGCCAGGGCGGCGGTTCGAAGGACACCTGGGTGCTGGCCGACGAAGCGCAGCGGGTGCCGGCGCAGCGCGCGACCGACCTCGCCGCGCTGCCGTCGCGAGTCGTCCGACGTGCCGTTCACCGGCGCGCGCGACGCCGGCCCGACCGTGCAGATGGCGCAGCAAGCAGTGAATGGCCACAACGGCCGGACTCGCCGATGCTGAGCCGGATCGCCGAGTCGCTGTTCTGGATCGGTCGCTACGTCGAGCGGGCCGACGACACTGCCCGCCTGCTCGACGCGTTCTTGCGCCGCGTGCTCGAAGATCCCTGGACCGACGAAGACGCCGAATGCCGTTCGTTGCTGGCAATTCTCGGCGTGCCCGGCTCCGCGTGACGTCGTGCAGAACACCGGCGAGATCATGCGCAAGGTGGCCTTCGACGACAAGACGCCGACCGGCGATCGCCGGCGCGGTCGTCGGCCGCGCGCGAGAACGCGCGCGGCGCACGCGAGGCGATCTCCAGCGAGATGTGGGAATGCCTCAACGTCACCTGGCGCACGATGCCCGAACGCCGCCGAGCCGCCGCGCGGCTCGGGCCCAACACCTACCTCGACTACGTGCGCGAACGCACCGCGATGTTCTCCGGGCTGGCCGAGTCGACGCTGTCGCACGACGACGGTTGGCACTTCCTGGTGCTCGGGCGCAGTCTCGAACGCGCCGACATGACCGCACGGCTGCTGTCGGTGCAACTGCTGACGGCCGATCAACCGGTCACCTGGGTCACTGTGCTGTCGGCGTGCGGCGGCTACGAAGCATTCCTGCACACCCACGGCGGCATGGTCGACCGCAGCCGCGCCGTGCAGTTCCTTGCGCTCGACCGGTCGTTTCCGCGCTCGGTGCTGCACTCGCTGTCGACCGCAGAGCAATGCCTGGCGGCGCTGAACCCGCAACTCGCGCGCAACCAGGCTGCCGACCCGGCGCGTCGCGTGGTCGGCCAAGCGCGCACCACGCTCGAGTACGTCGACGTCGACCGAACTCGTCCGCGACCTGAGCGAGCACCTCGTGCCGGTGCAAGAGGCGTGCGCGAGTGCGAGCCAAGCGGTGTCGCGCCGGTACTTCACGTACGCAACTCCGCTGGCGTGGGCTCAGGAGCTGGTGTGAGATGAGCTGGCGACTGAAGATCGTGCACACGACGCGCTTCGCCTATGACAGCGCGGCGCACGCGTCGTACAACGAAGCTCGGCTGACCCCGCCGACATTGCTGACGCAGACGACGCTCGAGTCACGCATCGAGATCGAGCCGGCCGCGCCGGTGTATCGCTATCACGACTACTGGGCGCACGCACGTGTCGGCGTTCGACCTCGACGACGAGCACTCCGAACTCGTCGTCACCGCCACCAGCACCGTCGAGACCACGACGCACGCACCGCGCCCCGAGCCGTCGATCAGCTGGCTCGCGCTGCAGCACCCCACCACCACCGACCGGTTCGCCGAGTACCTCGCGCAGACCACCCGCACGGCGGTCGACGACGAACTTGTCGCCGAGGTGCGCGAGCATGTGCACGACCTGTCGCCGAACGAGACCGCCTTGCGGATCTCGTCCTGGATACACGACGCGGTCGAATACGTGCCCGGCTCGACCGGCGTGCAGACCAGTGCGCGCGAAGCGTGGCACCGCCGCCAAGGCGTCTGCCAAGACATCGCCCACCTCTCTGCCGGCCTGCTGCGGCGCTTCGGCATTCCGGCCCGCTACGTCTCGGGTTACGTGCACCCCAAGCGCGATGCGGCAGATCGGCGAGACAGTCAAAGGCCAGAGCCATGCGTGGGTCGAATGGTGGGACGGCGATTGGGTCGGCCACGATGTCACCAATGACCAGCCCATCGGCGTCCAACATGTTGTGGTTGCTCGAGGTCGCGACTATGGCGATGTCGCGCCGCTCAAAGGCGTTTACCAGGGCCGGTCGGCGAGTCGGCTTGGCGTCACCGTCGAAGTCACCAGGCTGAGTTGACCGGCGTCGGCACCACCGTCGGCTGCGACCTGGTGCTCGATGTCGGCGACGCCGTCGACGATCGTGCTGAGCATCGCGCCGGCGACGAGTGCCGGAGTTCTCGACGCCGAGCAGTTCACCGCGAGTTGCAACGGCGATGCGCGTCGAGCCCATCGCCCGACGCGTGCCCAGTGACGCACGGCGCGTTTCTGCACAAGCGTCGAACTGCCGATCGGCCGGGTCGAGGTGCACTACGACGGCTCATGTCAGCGCGGTCCACGCGCAGGCTCCAGGGCAGCGGGCCAGCGACGAGGTCGAGCTGCTCGAGTACCGGCGGCCGAGCCGCTTCTGCCCCTCGGATCGACTCGGCGGGTTCGCCAGCGCCGAGCTCGGGCATCTGGCACCGGGTCGTGAGCAGTTCGAAGGCCTGGTCGTGTGGGTCGCGCGCCGGCTCGCGTACGTGGCGGGGTCGAGCGGTCCGTTGGACACCGCCGTCGAAACGCTGCTCGCCGGCCAAGGTGTCTGCCGCGACTACGCGCACCTGGTCGTCGCGATGTCTCGCGCGTTGGACATGCCGGCGCGCTGCGCATCGGTGTACGCACCGGGCCTGTGGCCGATGGATTTTCACGCGGTCGCCGAGGTGTTCGTCGAGGGCCGGTGGAACGCCGTCGACGCGACCTACCTCGCGCCGCGGCAGAGCTTGGTCCGCATCGCCACCGGCCGAGACGCTGCCGACACTGCGTTCCTCACCACGATCGATGGCGATGTCGAGTTGCTCGAGGTCGACGTGCGCGCCAGCGTCGACGGCGAGCTACCCCGCGACTCGTTTACGGAGCCGGTGTTCCTGCGCTGATCGTGCGCGGTCCGTCAGCAGCGAACGCGCGCACCGCACTTAGAACGCGTACCACCGCCACCATCGCCAGCGCGGCGCGGATCTCGGTGCGAACCCCGTGCTTCGACTCGCGCTGGATGGCACCGTGAAATCCGTCGACGGGCGCCGGAAAAGGCGAGCGGCCGAAGAACATCAGCGCCGGCTTGTCAGTGTCGGGGAAGGCTGCGCCGAGCATCCCGGCCAGCACCGCGACGCGAGTGCCGCGAGGCACGGCACCCATGACGGCGCGCATCGTCGCCAGCCCTATGAGTCCATCGACGATCGCGACCTTTCGGAACTTCGCCTTGTCGTCGATTCCCCAATGCGGCACCGCGTCAAGGACGAAGTGGCTGCCGACAGCGACAAGAGCAACCTTGGCCGGACGGCGAGGGGCGACCAAACCGATGATTGCTCCCGCGAGTACGTGGTTGGTGATGAACATCTGCTCAGCCTAGGCGCCCGTAGTGGACGCGTGAGTGTGCCCGTGGCTACGTTGACACCTGTGACTAACGGGGGATCGAGAGTTTTTCGGGTATTCGCTGCGCTGTCCGTCGCCTTCGGGGTGATCGCCGTCCCGAGCATCGGTGCGCTCCAATCGTCGGCAACCGCGGCGCAGACCGTGACCATCACCGAGTATCGGGCGGGGTTGCCGACCGACGCCAACGCCTACGTCCACCCCGATCAGATCGTGGCTGGTCCCGACGGCAATCTGTGGTTCACCGGACGTGAACGGCGTCGGCCGAATCAACCCGGCGACGGGCGCCATCAAGACTTCTCGACCGGGCCTGCCACCGGGCGACGTCACAACGTGGCCTCACCGTCGGCCCCGACAAGAACCTGTGGTTCAGCCTCGCGACCGGCCCTGCCATCGGTCGGATCACCACCGCTGGGGTCGTCACGATATTCACGGCGGGCATCAGCGCCGGCACCGTACGCGATTACGTCGGGCGCCGACGGCAACCTGTGGTTCACCGAGAGCGGCAGTCCGAGTGGCTATATCGGCCGGATTACGCCGGCTGGTGTGGTGACGGAGTTTCCAGCGCCACTGGCGGCTGGTGCGCTCGGCATCGTCGCCGGCCCCGACGGAAACGTGTGGTACCTCGGATCCGGAAGCGTCGGGCGCGTCACCCCCGCAGGTGTCGTCACGACTTTTCCGACGCCGGGGGAAGGCGGGGCTCGCATCACTGTTGGCCCCGACGGCGCTTTATGGGCGTCCGGGAACCACGTGGAGCGCATCACGATGCAAGGCGTCGTGACGTCCTTTCCGACTGGGACGGGTATTAATGGCGGGCTTGTTGGCATAGTCACTGGTCCTGACGGTGCGCTTTGGGTTGCCGAAACGTCGAACCAGATCGCGCGCATCACCACAACAGGCGACGTCACGCAGTACCGGACCGGGATCTCCGCTGGCGCTGGTCCACAGGAGATCACCGTCGGGCCGGACGGCAACCTGTGGTTCACCGAGTCGGGGCAAACGGAACGGGAGGCAAACCGGGCATCGCGAAGGCGGTCGTCAAGGGGTTACCAGACGTACCTGTGCCGAGCGCTCTTACCCGCCTCTACGGAGCCGACCGGTTTGGCACGGCGAACGCGATTGCCAACAGCGAGTATCCGGCCGTCGAGTCGGCGCAGGGTGTCGTGCTCGCACGTGCTGACGCCTTCCCCGACGCATTGGCGGGCAGCGCTCTCGCGGTGAAGCTGAACGCACCATTGCTGCTCACGCAGTCCGGCACGCTCGGTTATACCCTGATCGAAATCGAGCGAGTGCTGTCGCCAGGCAAGACGGTCACCGTGCTGGGTGGCACCGATGCGATCAGCAAGCAACTGGCCCTGGATCTGAACTACTCCGGCTATTACGTGCAGCGACTCTCTGGGCTTGACCGGTATGACACCGCGGCTGCGATAGCGGATGCGTCCGGCACTCCGACGGCGATCTTGCTCGCGGACGGGAGCGGCTTTGCCGACGCCCTGAGTGCCGGCGCAGCAGCTGGTCACATTGGCGGCGTGGTGCTGCTGACGGACGGCACCACGATTCCGGGAGAGACCGCCACGTACTTGGCAGCGCATCCCGGCATCCCGGTATTCGCGATCGGTGGACCAGCGGCGAAAGCGGCGCCCGACTGCCACACCCCTTGTAGGCGCCGACCGCTACGCCACCAGCGTGGCCGTGGCCAAGCAGTTCTTCGCGGCGCCGACCACAGCCGGCCTGGCGAACGGGCAGACGTTCCCCGATGCGCTCGCGGGCGACGTCGACAACGGCCACCTCGGTGCACCGATGTTGCTCGTCGGGTCGACCGCCTTGCCTGCATCTGTGCGCGCGTATCTCTCGGGCACTGCAACCATCAAGTCGCTCAACGTCTACGGCGGGACGACGGCCGTCGCCAATTCACGTCACGAGTGCGGCGATGGCCGCTATCTAGGCGAGCACGTCGGGCAGCGATCGAATCCAGTCGAGCGTCTTCATTATCCCGTCTGTCAAGGGCGTTTGCGGCAGCCAGCCGAGACGATCGCGCGCCGCGTTCGCGTTGAGCACGATCGCCTGCAACTCGCCTAGTCGGGCGGTGCCGAATACGGGCTTGTCCGCCGCGCCCGCCGCCGCGGCGATCGCACTGTGAAGTTCACGCACCGACGTGCCTACTCCGGTACCGACATGAAACCGTCGACCGTCGCCGAGATCGCCGAGAGCGCGCGCGAATGCATCCGTGACGTCATCGACAAATACGTAGTCACGCACGGCCGATCCGTCGCCGAAGATGGTGGCCGATCGGCCGCGCAGCAACGCGTTGCCGAAGATCGCGACGACGCCGCCCTCGCCGAATGGATCCTGGCGGGGTCCGTACACGTTCGACGGCGCGAGAGCGGTCGTCTCGAGCCCGTACAGAGCGTGGTACATCCCGAGATACGTCTCGCCGCATACCTTCGAGGCGGCGTAGGGAGACAACGGGTTGGTCGGCGTCGTCTCGTCGACCGGCATCCGCTCCGGTTCGCCGTAGATCGCTCCCCCGGACGACGTAAACACCACCTTTCGCACGCCGGCCTTGCGTGCCGCCTCGAGCACGTTAATCGTGCCGAGCACGTTCAGCCGCGCATCCTCGATCGGATCGCGAACACTAGCCCGGACATCGATCTGTGCTGCGAGATGACAGATGACCTCGACGTCGTCGACCGTCTCGACAAACGCTGGGTCAGTCACGTCCGCTTCGATGAAGGAGAACCCGCGCCCGGCGCCAAGCTCGGAGTCAGGCAGGTTCGCCCTCGTGCCGCGGGAAAGGTTGTCGACGCCTACAACCTCATGGTCGTCGTCGAGCAGCCGGTCGACGAGATTGGACCCGATGAACCCGGCTGCTCCAGTCACAAGGATGCGCACAACACGACCCTAGACGCACAGTCTGCGCGACAGATGCATCTAAGGTGGGTTATGGCCGAGTATCCGAAGCTGCTTCACACCGTTCTCGACACCACCGCACCGCGAGAGCTCGCCGAGTTCTACCGCCAGTTGCTGGGGTTGTCCTACCGACCCGGTGACGAACCGCCGACGGACGGCACACCTGACGAGGCGGATTGGCTCGTACTCGTTGACACCGGCGGGGTGCGCAAGCTCGCGTTCCAGCAGGTGGATGCACTGCCTGCTTCGACGTGGCCGAAACACGACGTCGCGCAGCAGTTGCATGTCGACTACACAGTCTCGAGCGCGGCTGAGTTAGGGCGTCAACGCGTGCGCGCGGAAGCCCTCGGCGCCCGAGTCCTGCTTGACCGGACCGACGATCCCGACGAGGCGCTCTTCGTTTTCGCAGATCCGTCGGGCCACCCGTTCTGCATCTTCGTCGCTCGACGCCTCGCCAAGGCGGGCGCATTTCGACCATTTGGCGGCAAAGGGCGCACCGAATGGCTGGCCGATCCGCCGAGAGGTCCAAAGTCCCGGCGGATGGCGCATAAGGGCTACTGCCGGGCGGGAACTGTGCCGACGAGTTCCGCATGCTCGCACGCCAACCGCTAGCCCGCGCCCTCGCGCGCCTACGCGCCACCGCTCTCACGCGCCGCGCCTTCGCGCGCCGAACCGTGGCTCGCGCCCTGGCTCTGCTGTTGGTCGCCTCCGGCAGTGGAGTCTTCATCGCGGCGAGTTCAGATGTCGCTCACGCCGGCATCACCGCAACGTTCAACCAGGTCTTCTCCGCCGACACGACGGGCAACATTCAGATTCGCGGCAACACCGTCTTGACCTGCCAAGACGCGGCGACATCGTGCGCCGCAGCGCGAGCGCAACTGAACCAGAACGACAACTCGTTCTTCGACACCTACATCGACATCGACAGTGATGCGACGACTTTCGACTCCTCGAGTTCGACGGTGAACATTCCCAGTGGTGGATCGGTGCTGTTCGCCGCACTCGTCTGGGGTGGCAACACCACAGCCGGCGGATCGCTGGCGAGCGCGGCATTCGGCACCGGCACTGCGGCGAACTCTCCGACGCCCGCAAGTGCGGGCCAGGTCAAGTTGATGGTCCCAGGCTCGAGCACCTACACGACCATAACCTCGACCCGCACCAGCTTCCTGTCGGGCAGCACGGGTAACTATCAGGGCTACGCCAACGTCACGTCCGCCGTGCAGGCTGCGGGTAACGGGTCGTACACCGTCGCTAACGTGCAGACCGCGACCGGCACCAACATTCAGGGCGGGTGGGCGCTCGCGATCGCTTATTCCAACCCCACCGACCCGCCGCGTGACCTCACCATTTTCAGCGGCTTCGGCACGGTCGGCGCCGGCGAGCATCGTCGACATTCCCGTGAGCGGTTTCAAGACCCCGCCCAGCGGGGCGGTCCACACCACGTTGGGTTCGATCTCCTACGAGGGCGACGCCGCGTCAACGGGCGACCAACTGCTGCTCGGCAACACGACGGCCACCCTGCAGAACGTCACGGATGTACTGCACCCGGTCGCGAACAGCTTCACCTCGGTCATCAGTGACCTCGGCGTCGATAACTCCACCCGAAGCCCCAACTACCTCAACCAGCTTGGCTTCGACGCGGCAACCTTCAACGTCAACGGCATCCTCGCCAACGGTTCGACAACCGCCGACATTCGCATGACGTCAGCCGCCTCGGGTGGCGAGACCTATTACCCGGGCGTGATCACGTTCGCAACCGACCTCTACTCCCCCGACATCAGCGCGACGAAGTCGGTCGCCCTCGTAGCGAAGGGCTCGGGCAACACCCAAGCCGGTGTTGTCGAACCCGGCGACACGTTGCAGTACACGATCAACGCCACCAACAGCGGTCAAGACAGCTCGGTCGGTACCGTCCTGACCGACACGATTCCGGCCGGAACCACTTACGTCGCCAACACGCTCACAAGCGGCGGAACAGCCCTCACCGATGCGACCGGCGACGACGTCGGCAGCTTTAACTCAGCAACGAAGCAGCTGACCGTCGACGTCGGTACCAGCGCGACGCCCACCGTCGGCGGCAATGTCGCGGTCGGCGCGTCCATCGCAATGGTCACGTTCGAGGTCACCGTCAACGCGAACGTCGCGGACGGTACGTCGATCCCGAACACGGCAGCCCTTGCATATAGCGGCTTCCAGACCGGCACCGCGGTCACGGGAGCAAGTAACGCTGTGACGACACCGACCGTGCGTCACCACAGCGCGCTCACGATCACCAAGACCGCGAACCTCAGCCGAGTCCAAAAGGGTGCCGCGACCCCGGTCACTTACACGCTGACCGCAAGCAATGCCGGGCCTTACGCCGACCCCGCGGTGACAGTCACCGACACGCTGCCAACGGGCGCAGTCGTGACGAATGTGACCCCGAGCGCGGGCAGCTGCACGACGCCGGCCGGTCAGGTGGTCTGCAACATCGGCGCGCTCGCCAACGCGGCACCGCAACGGTCGCGATCACGCTCACCCTTGACGGCACCACCGACCCGGCTACCGACACCGCCACGATCGCCGGCTCCAACATCGACAGCAATCAGAGCGACAACACATCGTCGGTCTCGACTGTCGTGAACACGAAGCCGATCGCAAACCCCGACTCGGCAACCACGACGGCTGGCACCGCCACGATCGCAGTTCTTGCGAATGACACCGACGCGGACGGCGATGTGCTGGCGTCGTCTGCCGGACTCGACAGCTCCGACCAAGGGCCACATCGTCGTCAACGCCGACAACACGATTACCTACACAGCCAACGCCGGTGCCGTGGGCGCCGACACCTTCACCTACCTCGCCAACGACGGCCGCGGCGGCACGGCCACGGGCACCGTGACAGTCACGATCCCGAACCAGCTGCCGGTAGCAAACGCCGACTCCGCGAGCACCACGCCCGGGCAGCCCGTCACCGTCATCGTGCTGAGCAATGACACTGACCCCAACATCCCGGCGTCCGGGCAAGTGTTGTCTGTCAGCGCAGTGACACAACCCGCAGGTGGACCGGCACCGTCACAACCAACGGCACAACGGTGACGTTTACGCCGGCCGGCGCGTTCAAGCTCGGCAGCACCTCGTTCACGTACACGGTCAGTGACGGCGATGGCGGTACAGCTGTCGGCAACGTCACGGTGACGGTTCCGAACGTGCCGCCCGCCGCGGCCAACGACACCGCGACCACGCCGTATCTCGGGCCGAACACTGTCGATGTGCTGGCGAACGACACCGACGTCAACGGCGATCCGCTGACCGTCACCGCGGTAACAGGCGAAGCGCACGGCACCGCGGTCATCACCGGCGCGGGTGTGAACACGAAGGTGCTCTACACGCCGGCGGCCGGCTGGAGCGGCCCAGACACGATGACATACACGGTCAGCGACGGCACGACGACGTCGACCGCACAGCTCACCGTCACTACGGCCGACGCACCACCGACGGCAAACAACTTCAGCACGACCGTCGCTGGCGGCACCCCGACCACCGTCGATGTCGTGGCGCATGCGAGTGACCCGAATGGCGACACGCTCACCGTCACGGCGCTGGGCCCGCCGGTCATGGAACGCTCACCATTGGCGGCGGCGGTGTCGTCTACACACCCGACTCTGCCTATGCAGGAACGGATTCGTTCAGCTACACCGTCGATGACGGTCACGGCGGCACCGCGACAGCGACCGTCACGGTCACAGTCGGCAACCAGGCCCCGGTCGCGTTCGCCGACTCAGCCGTCGCAGGCCCACTCGCCTGGAGCGCCGGTCACCGTCGACGTCCTGGCCAATGACACCGATGCCAACCAGCGACCCGCTGACGCTTACGTCGGTCGCCGCGGCTGCTCATGGCACGGCAGCCATCGTCGCGGGCAAGGTCGTCTACACCCCGTCAGCCAGCTACAGCGGCCCCGACGGATTCACCTACGACATCAGTGACGGGCACGGCGGGACGGCGTCTGGCAGCCGTCAGCGTCGACGTGCAGAATCGCAATCCGATCGCGAACCCGGACACGCTGTCGGCGCTGAGCTGGGATCGGCGCGACTGTTGATGTCGTCGCGAACGACACGGATCCCGACGGCGAGACAGTGACATTGCTGTCCGTCGACCCGGCCGGTGCAAGCGGCGGCACGGAGACCATCGTGGGCGGCGTCGTGCACTACGTGTCGGCCCCTGCATACGTCGGCACTGACACGTTCTCCTATGTCGTCACCGACCCGCGGGGCGGCACGGCAACGGCAACCGTGACTGTCACAGTTGGCAGTTCGGCCATGGCCGCGAACAGCCAGACGGCGACGACAGCCACCAATACCCCAGTAACCGTAGGCCTTCTCTCCGGTGTCACCGATCCTGGCGGCCACCCGATCTCCGTCGACTCCGCAGGCCCTGCCGCGCACGGAACAGTAACCCTCGACGGCGCGGGCAACGCGACTTACACACCGTCAGCGGGTTACGCCGGTACTGACACCTTTGCCTACGCCGTATCTGACGGGTTCGGCGGCTCGGCGACCTCGACTGTCACGGTCACCGTTGACGATGCCAACCCAGTCGCAATCAACGACACCGCGTCGGTGCTGACCGGTAACTCGAGCACCGTCGACGTGCTGGCGAACGACACCGACCCGAACATCCCCGCCACGAGCCAGACGCTGAGCTTGTCGTCGACAAGCCTCGTGAGCGGGACGGCGGCGGTGACCGTCACCCCTGGCGGGGTGCAAGTGGTGCCCGGGCTCGGCTTCACCGGTGACGTCGTCGTCCAGTACGTCGTCAGCGACGGCGCCGGCGGCAGCGCGACCGGGCAGCTCACGGTGCACGTCACGTCGCCGTTCGTGCCACCCGTCGTTCCGCCGGCACCACCCGTCGTCCCGCCGTTGAAGCCCGTTGTCCCGCCGTTGAAGCCTGTGGTCGTGGGCCCGACGGCGCCTCTGAAACCACCGTCACGTGTTGAGGCTGCGACCGTGGTCGTGACCATCGTCCCCGCGGAGACCTCGGTGACGGTCGATCCGTCGAGCGCAATCGCCGGGCTCGGCACCGTCACGATCATGTCAGTCAGCCAGAACCCGACCGGTGTGCAGGTACAGGTTGCCGGCGGCAAGCTGGTCGTCACGCGGGCGAACCAGTACGTCGGGACGACAACGTTCAACTACACCGCGATGGCCAAGAACGGCACCGAGATTCACGTCACCGTGACCGCGCATGTGTTGGGCGAAAACATCACCGCACCGTCGTTGCCGTTTACCGGCGCGAACGTCGAGCTAAGCCTGCTTGTCGGTTTCATGCTCGTGTTCTCCGGACTCTTCGCTGTCCGGATCACTCGCCGCAGGCCAACTCGCGGATCAGAACAGCGCTCGGCTTAGCGCCGATCTCGCGGCCGGAATCGACGGATCGTCGGGGCCAGCCGCATCGAAGAGTCCGAGCAGATGCACCCGCGCGCGATCGCGATCGGCACCTGACGTGCGAGCGACAAGGTCGACCAACCGCTTGAACGCCTGGTCGACGAGACCTTCGAGCATGTCGACGTCGGCGGCGGCTAGTTGGGCGTCGACGTCGTCCGGCGCCGCCTCCGCGGCCGCTCTGACCGCGCCGGGGTCGAGGTGTTCAGCGCGCTTGAATAGCCGAACCCCTGCGAGTGCGCCCGCGGCCAGTTGATCGGCCGGAGAAGTAGCGAGAATCGCGAGGTAGGCCCGCTCGGCGGCGTCGTAGTCACCGCTTTCGAATGCTGCGGCGGCCTCGACAAACTCCGGGCTGAGTGGCGGTTCGGCCAACTCCGCATCGGGGCCGACGGCATCTGCCGCCCCTGTCGCCTTCAGCAACTGACCAATCCAGTCGCGCACCTGCGGCTCTGGCACGGCACCGGTGAACTCACCGACGATGCCGCCCTGCCACACCGCCTTGACCGCCGGAATGCCCTGCACTCCCGCTGCAGCCGCGAGCTGCTGGTTGGTGTCGACGTCGATCTTGGCCAGCACCCACGCACCGCCGCCTTCGGCGGCCAGCTTTTCGAGGATCGGGCTGAGCTGCTTGCAAGGGCCACACCATTCGGCCCAGAAGTCGATGACGACCGGGACAGTCATCGACCGGTCGATGATGTCGACCTGGAAGGAGGCTTCGGTCACATCGATGACGGCGACGGGACCGTCCGCCGTTCGCGGTTGCGCCCGACGGCGGAGCTGCGGGGGCGGTGGTCTGCGGCCGGCGGGCGAGCGAATCGAGCGAGACCGCGCCGGCAAATCTGGGCGAGTAGTTCATCTCTCCATCATCCCCGACCAACGTCGCCTCCGCGACCCACTCCCCGGCGACCTCGACTCAGTCGGTCTTACAGTCCCGGCGGCTCGGTGTAGCGACCCCACTCGGAGACGAGCAACCCGCAGATCTCACCGAGCGTGGCCTCCGCCCGAGCGGCGTCGAGCAGCGGCGGCACCAGGTTGCCGTCGCCGCGCGCAACGTCGAGCACCTGCCGCAACGCCGAGTCGACCTTGGCCTGGTCGCGGCTCGCGCGACGGGCGGACAGCGCGGCGACCTGCTGCGTCTCGACCTCGTGCGAGACGCGCATGATCTCAAGCGGCGGCTCGAAATCGTCGGTGTAGGAGTTGACGCCGACGATGCGGCGCTCGCCCGACTCGAAAGCCTGCTGCTGGCTGGTAGGCGGCGTCGGCGATGCGGCCGGTGAACCAGCCGTCTTCGATCCCGCGCAGCACGCCCGCCATCATGCTGCCGTCGCCACCGAGCGCGCTGATCTGCGTGAAGATCTTCTCTGCCTCGGCCTCGATCTGATCGGTCAGCGCCTCGACGAACCACGAGCCGCCGAGCGGGTCGACGACGTTCGTCAGCCCGGTCTCCTCGAGCAGCACTTGTTGTGTCCGCAACGCGATCGACGCCGCGCGCTCGCTCGGCAACGCCAGCACTTCGTCCAGCGCGTTGGTGTGCAACGAGTTCGTGCCGCCCAGGATCGCCGCGAGGGCCTCAACCGCCGTCCGCACGACGTTGTTGTCGGGTTGCTGCGCAGTCAACGAGACGCCTGCCGTTTGGGTGTGAAACCGCAACCACTGCGCGCGTTCGGTCTTCGCGCCGTAGACGTCGCGCATCCAGTGCGCCCAGATCCGTCGGGCCGCGCGGAACTTGGCGATTTCCTCGAAGAAGTCGATGTGGGCATCGAAAAAGAACGACAGCTGCGGCGCGAACGTGTCGACGTCGATGTGCCGCGACAGCCCAAGTTCGACGTACGCGAAGCCGTTGGCGAGGGTGTACGCGAGTTCTTGCACGGCCGTCGAGCCGGCTTCCCTGATGTGGTAACCAGACACCGACAGCGGCTTGTAGTCGGGCATCTCGTGCGCGCAGAACTCCATCAGGTCACCGATGAGACGAAGATGCGGCTGCGGCGTGAACAGCCACTCCTTCTGCGCCATGTACTCCTTGAAGATGTCGGTCTGCAGGGTGCCGTTCAGCTTGCCGTGCGCGACGCCTTGGCGTTCGGCGGCGGCGACATACATGCAGAAGATCGGGACGGCGGGACCGCTGATCGTCATCGACGTCGTGACCTCGCCGAGCGGAATGCCCTGGAACAGCACCTCCATGTCGGACGCCGAGTCGATGGCGACGCCGCAATGGCCGACCTCACCACGAGCCTGCGGATCATCGGAATCGCGACCCATGAGGGTCGGCATGTCGAAAGCGACCGACAGACCGCCACCGCCGGCGTCCAGAATCATGCGGTACCGCTCGTTGGTCTGCGTCGCGTTGCCGAAGCCGGCGAACTGGCGGATCGTCCATGGGCGGCCGCGATACCCGCTGCGGTAGAGGCCGCGGGTGAACGGGTACTCCCCCGGGCGGCCGATCCGGGCGAGCCGCGGATCCTCGGCGCCGTCGGGCGGCCCATAGGCGGGCTCGAGTGGCATCCCACCAAGCGTCGTCCGCGGCCGGCCGTCGGCAGTTTCTCGCGCCGCCGCCGCGCCGTGCGCGATCCGCGCTATCCCGAGCCACCACGCCTGCCTCCAGCCGTCCTCCCCTCGATAGTAGGACGTCCAACTATCTTTTGGGGCCAGCGACGGTGGCGCGCTACTCCGGGGTGAAGTCGCCGGCGTCCAACCGCAAGGTGCGCAGGGCGGCGACGACCTCAGCTCGGGCCGGCTCGGCGAGCGATTCGAGCCCGAAGTCGGCCGCCATCAGATCGGCAGTGGCGGCTTCAACGACGGCCAGGCCGCTCTCAGTGATGGCCGCCAACGTGCCCCGGCCGTCGCGCGGGTTGGGCTTGCGCTCGACGAAGCGAGCCGCCTCGAGACGGTCGATCGAGTTCGTCACGCTGGTCGGGTGCACCATCAGCCGCTCGCCGATCCGGCCGAGCGGCAGCGCGCCGTACCGCGAGAATCGCAGCAGCACGAGCACCTCGTAGCGGGCGAACGTGAGGCCGTGCGGCTTGAGCAGCTCGTCGTAGCGGGCCAGCAGAATCTGCTGGGCCCGCATGACCGAGGTGGCCATCCGCATGGCCGATGCCGGGCCCCAGGTTTCTTCCCAGCGTTCCGCCGCGCGCTCGATGGGATCGAACGGCAGATTCAGCGGTTTCCCCACGTGCGC
The DNA here is from genome assembly GCA_963799955.1 of uncultured Actinomycetes bacterium. Lineage (GTDB taxonomy): Bacteria > Actinomycetota > Actinomycetes > Acidothermales > Acidothermaceae > PALSA-607. The sequence continues at coordinate 77,800 of CAWCZJ010000021.1, read as the reverse complement.
AACCTACCGCGTGGCAGGCCGCGGTTCCCCTACGCTTCAGCTCGTGGACTGGAGCCTGCGAACCTGCGGTCGGCGCGGGCACGTCACCTATGCCCCGACGGAGCCGGCGCTGCGCGAGCGGCTGCACGTGCTCACTCCCGTCGGCGAGGCGTGGCGGTGCCTGCGCTGCGGTGACTTCGTCCTCGGCGCGCCGCACGGCGACGGCCCCGCCGAAGACGCGCCGACAGTGCTGCGCGGCCGCGCGTTGCGCGACGCGTTCGTGCTGCGATTGCTCGCGGTCGAGCGGGCCCTTCGCGGGATCGTTATCGGCATCGGCTCCTACGCCATCCTGCGGTACTCCCACAGCGAGAACTCACTACGCGCGCTCTTCGAGAAAGACCTGCCCGCCGCGAAGCCGCTCGCCAATGCGTTTGGCTACAACCTCGACAACTCCTCTGTGGTGCGCGAGATCCGCAAACTGCTGGTCGTCAAGCCTTCGACCCTGCACCTCATTGCGATCCTGCTCGCGGTGTACGCCGCGATCGAGTTGTGCGAGGCAGTAGGCCTGTGGCTGTTGAAGAGATGGGGCGAATACTTCGCTGCCGTCGCAACGGCGATCTTCTTGCCATACGAAATACACGACATCATCGACAAGGTCACCGCGGTGCGCATCTGCTTCTTCGCTCATCAACGTCGCAGCCGTCGTCTATCTGTTGTGGACCAAGAGGCTCTTCGGCATTCGCGGCGGCCGTGCCGCCTATGAAGCCAAGCGGCACGAAGAGTCGCTACTCGAGGTCGAAGAGGCCGCGCGCCCCGAGGCTGAAGTCAGCTAGTCGACGAGCTGCGCGGCGGCTGCGTAGGCATCGAGGTGCCACCGACGACCGCGGCAGCCAGTTCGGCAAGACGCGGATCGTTCGCGCGCAATCCGACGCGAGCCGACAGCATCGCCAGCGCGATCGACCTGATCTCCTGCGCTGCACGGCGGACCCGGCGCCGCTCGCCCTCACCCGACGACTCGAGCCACGCGCGGTGCTTGTCGATGGCCTCCACGAGTTCGTCGATCCCGCCAGCAGCGGTCGCGACCGCGCGAACGACGACCGGCCGCCACTCCCCGGGTGCTCGATCGCCACCGGTCGCGATCATGTTGTGCAGTTCGCGCACCGCTGCGTCGGCCCCGTCTCTGTCGCACTTGTTGACCACGAGCAGATCGGCGACCTCGAGCAGCCCAGCCTTCGCGGCCTGAATGCCGTCGCCCATGCCGGGTGCAAGGAGCACGACCGTGGTGTCGGCGGTCGCGGCAATGTCTACCTCGGCTTGTCCCACCCCGACTGTTTCGACGAGGACGACGTCAAAGCCGGTCGACTCGAGAACTCGCACCGCCTGCGGGGTCGACGCCGCCATGCCGCCGAGTTGCCCACGCGACGCCATCGACCTGATGAAGACATCCGTATCGGTGGCGTGCGTCTGCATTCGAACGCGATCGCCAAGCAGCGCACCGCCGGTGAACGGCGACGACGGATCGACCGCGAGCACCCCAACTCGCTGCTCGGCGTTCACGCCACAATGCAATGAGCGCGGACGTCGTGGTCGACTTCCCAACGCCAGGCGCACCAGTAAGCCCGATGACGTAAGGAGTTTGAACGCCGGCCCCGAGGAGCGCCGCCATGAGCGTCGGCAGTGCGGGGTCGTCGTCCTCGACCATCGAGAGCAGCTTGCCCAGCGCCCGCGGATCGTGCGCCCGTGCAGCCTGCACCAGCCCCTCGACGTCCGATGTCATTGCGATTGACGCCGTCGCGACTTCAGGGCGCCGCAACGCGCAGGATCAGCGCGTCACCCTGCCCGCCGCCGCCGCATAGTCCTGCCGCGCCGACGCCACCACCGCGCCGGCGAAGTTCGTAGATCAGATGCAGGGCGAGGCGTGCACCCGACATCCCGATCGGGTGCCCGAGTGCGATGGCGCCGCCGTTGACGTTGACCACGCTCGGGTCGATGTCGAGCTCGCGCATCGACTGGATCGCCACCGCGGCGAACGCCTCGTTGATCTCGAACAGATCGATTTCTGCGGGCGCCAGTTGTTCGCGGGCGAGTGCACGAGCGATTGCGTGCGACGGTTGCGAGTGCAGCGAGTTGTCTGGCCCAGCAACCACCCCGTGCGCACCGATTTCCGCCAGGATCGGCCATCCCCGCCGTCCGGCATTCTCTCTTGACGTGACCAGCACCGCGCACGCACCGTCGGAGATCTGCGACGCGCTGCCCGCCGTGATGGTGCCGTCTGGTGAGAACGCCGGCCGCAACCGCGCGAGCGATTCGATCGTGGTGTCCTCGCGAATGCCCTCGTCCTGGGTGACCATGACCGGCTCGCCGCGGCGCTGCGGCACTGGCACCGCGACGATCTCATCGTCGAACAACCCGTCCTTGCGAGCGACCGCTGCACGTTGATGCGAACGGGCTGCGAACGCGTCCTGTTCTTCGCGACTGATGCCGAGACGCGCGTTGTAACGCTCGGTCGACTCGCCCATCGCGATGTGTTCGAACGGGTCGGTCAGGCCGTCGTACGCCATCGAGTCGAGCAAGTCGACAGTGCCGTACTTGAACCCGGCGCGCGACTTCGGCAGCAGATGCGGCGCGTTCGTCATCGACTCCATACCACCCGCAACGACAGTCTCGAACTCGCCGGCTCGGATCAGTTGGTCGGCCAGTGCGATCGCGTCGAGCCCGGACAGGCACACCTTGTTGATGGTCAACGACGGAACCGTCATCGGGATGCCGCCGGCCACCGCCGCCTGCCTGGCCGGAATCTGGCCGGCACCCGCCAGCAGGACCTGGCCCATGATCACGTAGTCGACATCGCTGCCCTGTGCGCCGGCTCGCTCGAGAGCGGAGCGGATCGCGATCCCGCCCAGCTGGGCAGCCGACAGGTCAGTGAAGGCACCGAGGAGCTTGCCAATCGGCGTCCGCGCACCTGCGACGATCACCGAACCGCTACCGAGCGTCATGGTCGCGACCTCCGTGTTTTCGACCCGATTGTTCTACCGTTCAGTGTTCTACCGTTCAGGTTATTCGCTTCTGCCACGACGAGAAGGGACGCCGGTGCTGCTGTCGCGTATCGACCACGTCGGGATCGCCGTCGTCAACCTCGAGGAAGCGATCGAACGCTACCGCTCCGCGTTCGGCCTGGAGGTCGTCGCCATCGAGTCCAACGAGTTGCAAGGCGTGAGGGAGGCGATGCTGCGGCTAGGACCTTCCGTCCTAGACGTTGCAGGGCCGGACGACGGTGGGCTGGCGTCGTACGTGCAATTGCTTGAGCCGCTGGGACCCGACACGCCGGTGGGCAAGTTTCTCGCCCGGCGCGGCGAAGGTCTACATCACGTGGGATACGCGGTCGACGACGTCCGGCTCGCGATGGAAACACTTGCCTCGCAGGGCGTCCGGATGCTCGACTCCCAGCCGCGACATGGGTCGCTCGGGGCATCGATCGCGTTCGCGCACCCGAAAGACCTCTCAGGAGTGCTGACGGAACTCGTTCAGGCCGCGCGGGGCTGAGAGGATGCAGGCATGACGCTTCTCGCCTTGCTGTCCCAGAGCACGCCGCACTCGGCCACGCACGTGATCGCCTCCCTGCCGAAGCCGAAGGCCCAGGTGACCGTGCCGATCATCGTCATCTTTGCGGTTCTGGTGTTCATCGGCATCTCGCGCAAGGTCATCAAGCTGGCCGTGATCGCCGCGATCGTCTGCGTCATCTTCTTGATCTACCAATCGGGCGCCTTCAGCAAGTAGGCGACCCGCCGTCACCACCGCACGGCGTGAATGAACTCGGCCGCCGGCTTTTCGAGCCATTGCGTGATGCGCATTGTCAGACCAAGGTCCGCCATGCGGGCGGTTCGCAGATTGGTCAATCGACTCGGCGTGCAGCCGATCAGTTGCGCGAGTTCGGCCCACGTGAGCTCGCGCCGCTGGCGCTGTTCGTTCAGCGCCGCGTGGAGCTGGCTCAAGTCCCAACGAAGCCGGCGGTCTGGTCCCGCCTCCGCAAGTCGAACGTCGCCAACGTCGACCACCGGGCCAATGAGGAAGTCCTCCGGCGCCCGACCGAGCCAGCGCAGCATGAACAGTGCGTACTGACATGACGTTTCGCCGCGGGTCTCCAACCTGGAGACCGCTCCCCCACAGAGCGGATGATCCATCCGGTCTGCGTTCAGCTCTGACGACTGCTGCCACAGCTCGTCGGCGAAGTCGTACCAACTCAGGTCTCGGTCACGACGCTCAGCGTTGAACGCGGCGACGAACGCAGCGAAATCAAACGTGGGCAGTGCGGTCACGGAGGGCAAATTATCACGGTGAACGTCGATGGCAGCCGCCCTCGGCTTCTACGATGGACCCATGACGGCAGACGAAGAGTTCGCGACCACGAATTACGACGCGGGGGTGTCCCCGGCACTAACCGCATTCATGCGCGAGGGGTGGGCCCCCGATCCGGCGCCGACCATCGAGCCGTCGGAGGTTGCGCCCTATGCGGCGAAGCGCCGCATTGCCGTCTCGGCGGCGTTCCCAGGAGAAGTGATCATCGTTCCCGCCGGGTCGCCGAGCATCCGCAACGGCGACGTATTCCATCCGTTCCGCGCTCATAGCGACTTTGTGTGGCTCACGGGTGCGGCGGAGCCCGACTCCGTCCTGGTGATGACACCGGACGCCGAGTCGCCAGGCGGTCACACTTCGACGCTGTATCTGCGAGTCGGAGCCTCGCGCCACGAGAGCGAACAGTTCTACCGGGATCGCAACTACGGCGAACTCTGGACAGGCCGCCGTCCCGGCATTGCCGAAACGCAAGCGTCGCTCGGCCTCACAACTCGCCCGCTCGGCGAGCTCCCCGGCGTCCTTCATGCGCTCTCGACTGCTGGCGCACCCGTTGCGGACACGGCGCTTGTCGCGACCACGCTTTCGGACCTGCGGCTGGTCAAGGACGACTGGGAGATCGCACAGCTGGCCGACGCGGTCGCCGCGAGCGTGCACGGATTCGAAGACGTCGTGCGCGAACTCGGTGCCGCCCGCTCCACTAGCGAGCGCTGGATTGAGGGGACGTTCGGTCGACGGGCACGAGTTGAAGGCAACGACATCGGCTACGGAAGCATTGCGGCCGCCGGCGTACACTCGTGCATCCTGCATTGGACGCGCAACGACGGTCCGGTACGTGACGGCGATCTGCTCTTGCTCGACGCGGGCGTCGAGAATGTTGCTCTTTACACGGCAGACGTGACCCGCACGATCCCGATCAGCGGCCATTTCAGTGAGCCGCAGCGTCGGGTTTACCAGCTCGTCTACGACGCGCAGACAGCAGCTCTCAATGCCGTTCGACCGGGTGCGCATTTCCGCGACTACTTTCGCGCTGCGCATGAGGTTCTTGCAAAAGGGCTGGTGGAGTGGGGAATTCTGCCGCCCAGTGCGCAAGACCTCGACGGACCGGACGCCGATTTGCACCGTCGCTACACGCTGCACGGAACAGGACACATGCTCGGCCTCGACGTCCACGACTGCGCGGAAGCACGCAAGGAGAACTACCACGAAGGCGTGCTACAGCCGGGGTATGTGCTGACCGTCGAGCCCGGTCTCTACTTCCAGACCGACGACCTCACTGTGCCACCAGAGTTGCGCGGGATCGGCGTGCGAATCGAGGACGACGTCGTGGTCACGCATGACGGCTGTCGCAACCTCACCGAGGCGCTACCACGCGACCCCGATGCTGTCGAAGCATGGATGGCGGGGCTACTCGCGCGCTAGAACTTGTGCTCGCGCGCTAGAACGTCTCGCCCTTGCGCCACTCCATCTCCTGCAGTTCGAACGTGTTGCCGTCAGGGTCGGCGAAGTCTGCTCCTCTGACGCCGCCCCCGAAGTCGTGGATCTCGCCGACCTCGACACCCTGGCCGACAAGTTCGGCACGCGCGGCGGTGATGTCCTCCACAGCCAGGTGGATCCCTCTGATGCTGCCGGGTTCTCCCTTGTACACGTCCAGCCCTGTTCCAAAACCGATCGAACAACCCGAGCCCTCAGGTGTGAATTGAACGACCCGGACGCCTTCGCTGGGCTGCACATCAAAATCCTTCTTGAAGCCGAGCTTGTCGGCATAGAAGGCGATCGAACGGTCCACGTCCGAAACCGGCAGCGGGATCAGTTCAACTTTCATCTTCATCGGAGTCGAGCCCCCTTGGTCTGTTTGGTCAGCGCGATCATGTCATGCACTAGTCGCCGCAGGTGTCCTGAGAGTGTCGACGGCGGGTGAACTGAGAAGCGAGTTGAGCTCAGTTACGGTCCCCGATACACGGCAACATGTGCTCGCTGTTTTCGCAAGTGCGCGGCGCTCATGCAGGCTCGAAGCAGCCGCGTTCAGCTGACGCTTCTATGTGTTGTCAAGTCATGCGGGGGTCCTTTGGTTGAGGGTCCGGAACAGTTCGCGGGCGATGTAGCGCTTGAGTGCGCGGCGGATTTCGGGGTCGGTTTTCCCTTCGGTTCGGCGCTTTTCGATGTAGTCGTGGGTGCGGGGACAAACTCGCCAACGGTTGAGGGTGATGTCGTGCAGCGCACGGTTCAACGCTCGGTCACCGCCACGGTTGAGTCGGTGTCTTTTGATGCGCCCGCTGCTGGCCTGGATCGGGCTGGCGCCGGCCAGCGCGGCGAATGCCGCGTCGTTGCGGCAGCGACCTTGATGGGAGAACGACACCAGTGCTTGTGCTGCGCTGACCGGCCCGACACCAGTCTTGGCCAGCAGTTGCGGCGCGAGGATGTTCACCAGGGTTTGCAGCTGGGCTTTGTTTGCCACCAGCTCCGCGCCGGCGGTGCGGATCGCCACTGCCAGCCGGCGCGCTTCGCCGAGCCGGATCGCCTGCTCGCGAGTACACCCGGCGCGACCGCGCCGGCGGGCGATGTGGCCCAACCACTGATCGGACAGCCGCCCCTTCGCCAGATGCGCGGTCGGCCTCGTCACCGCCGAGCAGCAACGCCCGCAGCCGGTTGATCTGCGCGGTGCGCGCGACGGTGAGGTCGCGGCGCGCAGACAGCAAGATCCGCAACCCTTCCCGGTCACCGTCGGCGCGTGGGGTCGGCAACTTGTGGGGTTGCATCTGCAACACGCTCAACGCAGCCAGCCGCGCGTCTTTGGGATCAGATTTCCCGCGGCGTCGCTCGGCTCGCCGCGGTCGTTCGACTTCCACCACCATCAGCCCGGCAGCGCGCCGCCGCACGAGCCAACCCGATGCCGTAGCCTGCGAGTGCCTTCCAACCCCACGATCAACCTTCGGCCCCGGCGCGTGGGCCTCGATCCAGCCCAACGCTTCAGCGAAACCAGCGGCGTCGTTGGTCACCGTGCACACGCTGATCGTCGCGCCGGTCGGGCTTGTCATCTCCAAGGTGTGCGTGTCGCGATGGGTGTCACCACCGATGACGGCATCCACCAAATCTGCCAGCATTGTCATACGGCTCGAGCTCCTTCCAGGGACGGGTCGTTGTCGGCACCGGTTTGGATGGAGTCACCGAACGGCAGTTCTGTGAGGAGTCACACGCCGCAGCGCGGACAGGCTTCTATCAAGCCAGTCGGTGGGCCAGACCGGTGCCGGCGCCCGACGACACGTCAGCTGCAAGACACGACACAACGCCGGTCAAAACGCGCTCGAGTCAGTCGGACACCAACACCGGATGCTGGCAGCGATCCACCACAACCGCCAGACCTAACACTCACAGAACGCGCCCGCGCCGTTGGGCCGTCCTAAACTGTCGGTGGGCGTGGGTAGCGTGCGGGCATGAAACTCGTCGATCCACCTTCGTCTTCTCCTTCTCCTGCTTCACCGTCGGTGAATCGTCCGCTACGCGAACTGTCGGTTGATGCGCTCGGTGCACGCATCGTCGATGGAGCCGGGCGGTTGTCGGCATCGACGTGCAGGTGGTTGCTGTTGGTCGCCGAATTCGAGGCCCGGCAGGGGTATCTCACCTTCGGGTTGGCGTCCACCGCGCAGTGGCTGTCGCACACGTGCGGGATCGCGCACCGCACCGCCGTCGAACACGTACGTGTCGCCCGAGCGTTACGCCAGCACCCGCGGCTGGCCGAGGAGATGGGCGCGGGCCGGTTGTCGTATTCGCAGATCCGGGTGATCAGCCGCATCGACGGGCCGAACGAGCAGGGGCTCATCGAGGATCTGATCGAGGCGGCCAAGTACGCCAACGTCGCCCAGTTGGAGGTCGTGGTCCGCGGGTTGCGCACCGTTGACCACAACGACAAGGCCACCGACCCCGGTGAATACCTCAAACAGTCCTGGACCGCGGACAGCCGCTGGCAACTGACCGCACGGCTGGATCCGGAGGGCGGGCCGGTGGTGGGCGCGGCGATCGACGCGATCGTGAACGCGACGGCTGCAGCCCCGGCCGAGCGCGTTCAGGCGGCTGGCGGAGATCGGGTTGGCGTCGCTGGCCGACACGACGAACGCGACCCGGCAGTTACGCGGCGACGAACGCGCCGCGGTCGTCATCCACCCCGACGCCGCCCGCGTCCCTCCGCGTTCTGTGAGTGTTAGGTCTGGCGGTTGTGGTGGATCGCTGCCAGCATCCGGTGTTGGTGTCCGACTGACTCGAGCGCGTTTTGACCGGCGTTGTGTCGTGTCTTGCAGCTGACGTGTCGTCGGGCGCCGGCACCGGTCTGGCCCACCGACTGGCTTGATAGAAGCCTGTCCGCGCTGCGGCGTGTGACTCCTCACAGAACTGCCGTTCGGTGACTCCATCCAAACCGGTGCCGACAACGACCCGTCCCTGGAAGGAGCTCGAGCCGTATGACAATGCTGGCAGATTTGGTGGATGCCGTCATCGTGTGGTGACACCCATCGCGACACGCACACCTTGGAGATGACAAGCCCGACCGGCGCGACGATCAGCGTGTGCACGGTGACCAACGACGCCGCTGGTTTCGCTGAAGCGTTGGGCTGGATCGAGGCCCACGCGCCGGGCCGAAGGTTGATCGTGGGGTTGGAAGGCACTCGCAGCTACGGCATCGGGTTGGCTCGTGCGGCGGCCGCTGCCGGGCTGATGGTGGTGGAAGTCGAACGACCGCGGCGAGCCGAGCGACGCCGCGGGAAATCTGATCCCAAAGACGCGCGGCTGGCTGCGTTGAGCGTGTTGCAGATGCAACCCCACAAGTTGCCGACCCCACGCGCCGACGGTGACCGGGAAGGGTTGCGGATCTTGCTGTCTGCGCGCCGCGACCTCACCGTCGCGCGCACCGCGCAGATCAACCGGCTGCGGGCGTTGCTGCTCGGCGGTGACGAGGCCGACCGCGCATTGGCGAAGGGGCGGCTGTCCGATCAGTGGTTGGGCCACATCGCCCGCCGGCGCGGTCGCGCCGGGTGTACTCGCGAGCAGGCGATCCGGCTCGGCGAAGCGCGCCCGCTGGCAGTGGCGATCCGCACCGCCGGCGCGGAGCTGGTGGCAACAAAGCCCAGCTGCAAACCCTGGTGAACATCCTCACGCTGCAACTGCTTGCCAAGATCTGGTGTCGGGCCGGTCAGCGCAGCACAAGCACTGGTGTCGTTCTCCCATCAAGGTCGCTGCCGCAACGACGCGGCATTCGCCGCGCTGGCCGGCGCCAGCCCGATCCAGGCCAGCAGCGGGCGCATCAAAAGACACCGACTCAACCGTGGCGGTGACCGAGCGTCGAACCGTGCGCTGCACGACATCACCCTCAACCGTTGGCGAGTTTGTCCCCGTACCTACTACTACATCGAAAAGCGCCTAACCGAAGCTAAAACCGACCCCGAAATCCGCTGCGCACTCAAGCGCTACATCGCCCGCGAACTGTTCCTTAACCTCAACCAAAGGGCCCCCGCATGACTTTAGAACACATAGAAGCGTCAGCTGAACGCGACCCCGACGGTGCAGCCATCGTTCCCGCAGCGCACCCCGGCGCGCACGACGCGCCTGACCTGCGTTCAGCTCAACGCTGCGCCGATGACCCCGGGGAGCCTGCGTTCAGCTGAACGCGGCCCACACCATGGGTCCATCGTCGCCCGGCCTTACGCGCGGGTCGCCGGTGGGCCGGGACTGCCCGACCGGGTCGTGCTGCGACTGCTGTGCGAGGGCCGTATCCGCACCGTCATCCGCGACGCCGCATCCAACGTGCTCGACGTCGGACGATCCCACCGCCTGGTCACCGACCGCCAATACCGTGCCCTGCTGGCCCGCCAACACGGCCACTGCGCCCACCCTGGCTGCCCCAACACCAAGAACTTGCACGCCCACCACCGCATCCACTGGATCCACGGCGGCCGCACCGACCTGGGCAACCTCGTCGAGACTTAAAGCCACCCCTGGCAAGATCTCTGGTCAAGTCAGAGCCGCGCCTAACCAGCCGCGTCGCTGCAGGATCGTACAGACGCGTCAGACGCTCCAACCCAAGCTACGACAAGCGGGCCAGTCGGAGCGATCTGCACCCGCGGTACTGATCGACCCTCGGAACCACCGCGGCGTAACGCAAAAGCACGTCATCGCCCACTGCGCTTCCAAGCGCTCGAGTAACCTCGCGAAGGTCGACATGATCGTATGGTTTGGTAACAGCTTCGAGCGCGCGTTGGCGGCCCGCGACATACTTGTCGGGTACTCGCAGCAATGCCTCGATATACGGGTGGGTTGGATTCAGGATCTTTGTGGCAAATAGGTCTTGGACAAACACTACTGGGCTGGTGGCGGAGAACACACCGAGCTGATAGTTACTCATCCCGTCGAGCGATTTACCCAGCCCAGGCAGGTACTCCGTAATGAAGACATCATCGTCGAGTGCGTGAACAGCTCCGATAGCGGTTCCTTCAGACGGCTGGCGGCGGCGATAGTAGTCGAGCCCGCTGAGCGAGTTCGGGAGGAGCAGCTCGCCGTCGAGCTCGTGCGCCGCAACGTACTCACCAACTATGCGCGCCGTATCTTGGAGATTATGCGGACCTGGGACCAAACTATCGTTCGCGTGAAACGCAATCGAAGTATTCTTCGGCAACTTGCGAAAATCGGCTAGCGCGAGCTCTTTGCCGGCGAATGTCGGCAGGCAGGGCACCTCGTCCGCCCAGGTCGGCGCAAAGTCGTAGAACCGATTTACCAACCTCGCGCGGTATGAGTAGTCGGTTACGCGGTCCCGCAAATGACCCTCCAACGCTCGGGCGATGTCCGGTTCAATGAGCGACGGACCGTAAGGATGTGAACCGCGATCAAGCCCAGCGTATGCAGGTCCCTCGGGTGTTCTAATGTCTAGCTCCGTTCGAACTAGCGCATCCTCAGGAGAAAAATGCGGCGAATCCGCCCTGAGTCCGTTGATTGCTACCCAACCTTTACCAAGACCAGGAACAGTTGCCAAGGGATCAACCCTCGTAAGCAGTTTTTCGAGGGCACCCTTGCCGGCGGACCAATCGTCCGGTTCGTCATCTCGCTCAAGAATTACCGATCTGCATTTTGCCAAAGACACCCTCAGCCGTGGAAGCAATAGTCTGAAGTCTGCATTCGATGCCTTCGGCGGGCACGACGCCATCGAAATCTATCTCGCGCGGTCCGAACTCGAACGTGGAGACCTTGTCCCCGACGTGCACGCGAACGATGATGACGAACTCGTTCGCGACGCAGCAAGAACGTAGGAACTTCAACAGGTCCGGTGTCGCCATGGGTTCGCGAAGCCGCACGCTCACGGTCGTTCCGGGCTCGGACCGCGTTGCGTCCTCGAGCAAGAGATAGCTTCGCGGGCCAGTTAGGTGCATTCGGAGAGCACTGTCTGGGGCGCCTTCGTGCCATCGCGTTGTTACCGTGACGTCGTCCGAGACTGCGAATACACTGAGAAATCCTATGCCGAAACGACTAGTCGGTGTAAAGCTGAAGTCCCTAGAGAATTCCGAAGACCGGTACCACGAGCGGCCTATCTGCAAGAAGAAGTTTTTTACGATGTCAGGAGTCATGCCCAGGCCGACGTCCGAGACGTCTATTCGGACAACCCCGTGGTCGCCGGTGAACGCATCAATAGTTATCGGGTATTTAACTCTGATCGGCTCGTCGAGTAGGTTTGAGTACCGCACGGAGGAACCACTCTATCTGATAAGCCCGCGCACGCGTCGTATCTAGAGAGTTCTGAAGGAGTTCGCGGAGAAACCCGAAACGGATTCCGATGGATATCACGTACGAGACGGACAACGATCTCGCCCTCGTCGAATTGAAACGTCCAATCTTCCGCCCTATAGTTGGCGCCTGGCGCTCGTGCTATTTGGATCGTTTCGTGCGGGCCGCCGACCGTCGCCCTAGGTGGCTTCCAATCCTCATGCCGCGCGCTTCCGGATAGAAGGCGACCGGCGTCGCGAACCTCGTTTGCAATCCAGCCGCACCAGTCGCGAAGAATACGGTGCTCGTCGGCGGTTTCGCACTCCGCTCGAATTTCGATAGTCGATGGCGACGTTACGCGGCTTGTGACCCGTTCGTATTGGCTCCAATGACCACTACTGCTCTGAGGTAGTGGCGAGTTGATGCTATGGAGGATTGGACACGCCCGCTCGAAACGCATATCAAGTAGATCGCCGAGGCGGAGCAGGATGGTTAGGAGGCGAACGTTGACCGGCTCGCCAAATAGGTCCCGCCTGGTCGGATAGGTTGTGTCCAAGGCGAGGTCGGCGTTGCTCAAGCCATGCCCGATGCATATCGCAGTAAGTGTCAGGGTCGCGGAGGGATCGCTGTCGAGGAAGTCCTTGCCAACTTCAAGAGCGCCGTTGATGCCACCTCGAGCACGATCCGCGTGCTGCAGTCTGAAAAATTACGCAAACTGCAGTCGTTGCTCAAGTGCAGCCACGAACAGTTCTTGAGGGCCCGTGAGCTCCGTAGCTCCTGCAGAGAGAGCGTTTTGTAGTCGTTGGACGTCGGAGGCTATTTCGCTGTTTGTCGAGGTGAAAGTCGTCCAAGCGGCTGAATCCAGAACTCGAAACTTCTCAGCGTCCGTCACCACCATACCTACGTCGTGAAGATAGGCGGCGAGGAGGAGCATGTACGTCTCTGTGGCGTTTAAATTCACAGTGATGCTGGCTTCGTCGTCCGGATCGGTATAAAGCATGTTGGACAGCTCGCGCACAATCTGGTCACTGTGGTCAACCGCGTGAGACGTGTAGTGGCCAAAAGTATTGCTCACACCACGAAGGTACGAAGCCACCCGCTCGCGCAACTCGCCGACCTTCGCCAAGAGGTCCGGTCGATCCAGAACCGCAAGGCGGCCATAAAGGGCAGCCGCCGAGACTGGCGGGTACATCAAGCCCACTGATCCTCCCCGGCGACCCGCTCAGTATTGACGGGCCAGAGCGATACGCCACCAACGGCTCGCGGTGTCTTGACTTGAAATAGCAACATAACTCGGGGACCCCGGCCCGTCCCCGTCACACGGCGGGCGTACTACGTTGCCGGGTCGCTCCGGGACACCAGGGTCGGGTGTTGACCAACTGCAATCAGGTATTCGGGCCACTTTGCGAGGAGCGCAACGCCGAGGATGCTCGCTTCGCGAGCACCTTCTATGTCGCCACGGTCGAGCGCAACGGTGACGGCCGAGTTGATGATGGCGGCGGGAGCTGCTTCGTGCACCCGTAGCGGTGCTGCCGCAATGACTTCCGCCAACAGTGGACCCTCGCTGGGCGAGCCAACAACCGCGGCCATCTTGGTCACTGGAAATGCGGGCGTAAATCGCTGCGCGAGTGATGGTATTCATCAGGGGTCAGATTAGCAAGGAACAAGCAACCTGCTGCTGTTATGTGAACGCCACCACGTCGCCCACCACGCGGGGCAGTTTGAGATCTTCCCCGACGGCCCGGGCGGGTTCCGGTTCGTCAGCTCGACCGGCCGCAACCTCAGCGCGCCCCATCCGACCGCCGGCCAACGCCGACACCCGGCCACTCGAAGACGAAACGCCCATCTCGCCGCCGACGCCGCCACCCCCCGCTGGCACGGACAACGACTCGACCGCCACTACGCGATCAGCGTCCTCGCCCAACGCCGACAAGTCGCCAGCTGACATCACACGTCGTGCCCTTGAGGAGCTGCCGCCGAACCGGCCCCGGGCGACGGCACGGTCGAGGCATCGATGTTGTATGGAGGCTCGAGCACTCGTGAGGAGCGTGGCACAGATGAAGGTAGGTCTGCACATCCCGGATTTCACCTGGAAGGGTGGTCCGCCCGAGTTGCGGGGCGCGCCTTGGCGAGATCGCGCAGTCCGCCGAACAAGCTGGAGTCGATCGGATCAGCGTGATGGATCACGTCTGGCAGATCGAACACATCGGTCCGCCGGAACACGAGATGCTGGAGGCCTACACGACGCTTGGCTGGCTGGCCGCCCGGACCGAGCGGGTCAAGCTGCTCACCGTGGTGACCGCGGTGGTCTATCGCGACCCAGGTTTACTCGTCAAGGAAGTGACGACGCTGGATGTGCTCTCCGGCGGGCGCGCGATGCTCGGCATCGGTGCCGCATGGAACTCCGAGGAAGCCCACGGCCTGGGCTTGTTCTTCCCCTCGATGTCCGAGCGGTTCGAACGCCTCGAGGAAACTCTGCAGATCTGCCTGCAGATGTGGAGCGACAACGACGGCCCGTATGAAGGCAAGTACTACAAGCTGGGCCGAACGTTGAACTCGCCGCAGTCGTTGGCCAGGCCGCACCCTCCGATCCTGATCGGTGGAGCCGGTGAGAAGAAGACACTACGGCTAGTCGCCCGCTACGCCGACGCGTGCAACATCTTCGACTCCCCCGATTTGCCGCACAAGCTCGACGTGTTACGGGAACACTGTGCAACGGAGGGACGCGACTACGACGAGATCGAGAAGACGGTACAGACCCGCTTCGACTTGGGCGAACACGGTGAGCGGGTCGCACAGACCATCGAACACCTACACGAGCTGAGCGAACTCGGCTTTCAGGTCGCGCACGGCTCCCTAGTCGGAGCCGGGACGCCGGGGCCGATGGAACTGATGGCCGAACAAGTCATCCCCGCGCTCGGTAACTTCTGAACGGGCGCCCGCGCTCTGACCGTCACTAGGCCGAAACCAGCCGAACCTCGATCACGCTGAAGTCGAAACTGTCTTGTTTCGCGGCCATGAAAGTGAACTCAACTGCCTGCCCAGCCTCGAGGGCGCGGTACCCGGGCATGTCCATGATGTGGGAGTAGTGCGCCCATGCGTCGCGGCCGGGCGGCAGCTCGTCGGAGCTGATCGCGCCCCAACCCTTCTCGGCCTTCCAGAACTTGACGACCCCGCGTGCCATGCGCTGACGATATGCCCACGGCAGACGCGCGCTGTGCAATTTCGGATGACAACAGGTGGGGCCGCTCCTACGGTGTCGGCATGGCCTCTGATGAACAGATTTCCAACGACGTGCATATCCGGCCGCAACGCGGCGACGAGTTGACCGCGGTAGCGGCAGTTGTTGGCGAAGCATTCGGACGACCGATCGTTTCCGAGCTCGTCACGCAGTTGCAAGCGAGACCGGACGGTCCAGCAAGCATGTCACTGGTCGCCGAACTCCACGGGGAGATCGTCGGTCATGTCCAGCTCAGCAGATGCTGGGTGGATGCGCACGAGAGACTGGTAGAGGTCTTGACGCTGAGTCCGCTCTCCGTGCTGCCCCGCTGTCAAGGCCATGGGATCGGCGGACGCCTCGTTCGCGAAGCATTGCAAGCAGCACAGCAGGCCCGGTGGCCGCTGGTGTTCTTGGAGGGATCACCCGACTATTACTCACGTTTCGGCTTCGAGGCCGCGCATGCGCGCGGCTTCATCAAGCCGTCGCCGCGCATCCCCGAAGAAGCGTTTCAAGTCGCCGTGCTACCCGACTGGGAGCCATGGATGACCGGCGGTTTCGTCTACACCGACGTCTTCTGGAAACTCGACTGTGTCGGACTGCGTACGTCGGCCGGCTGACCAGACCCTGTCACTTCGTGAATAGCAGCGTCGCGCCTGGGTCGGGCGTTGCTGGCGCCGGTCTGCACGCCGACCAAGCAAGCCTTGCCTGATGCGGGATCTGCGGTGATCAGCACAGCGGTGACCGAGTAGTCGGCGCTGGCGGTCGGCGCGTTGTCCGTCGGGGCGCCACCGACGACGATGGTGGGGAACGTGCCGATCAGCTTGATGTGAAGCAGCGTGCCCGAGGTGCACGGCGGACCCACATTCGCTTCCGTCTCGGTGCCCACGCCGACCGTGGCCGTTGCGCTCGTGATCGTGGCAGCTATCCTTGGCCACCTCCGCTCGGGCGATCGCGACCGCGACGTTGAATTCGTGGTCGGTAAGTGAGCCGTGCGCATACGCGGAGCTCGAAATGTCTCCGCTCAGACACAGGGGTGGCCGCTGCTCGCGCATCCCCCGATCGCAATGGCGGCCAGAAGGCAGGCGGCGACTGTCGATGCTGAGGGCACGACCCTCGGACGTGGCGACACAACCGCATGGTTCCATGAAAACGCGCGGATCTACCTGTTCGTGAGGTCAGGCTCTGGGACGTAATCGAGCTCAGGAAGCTCGGTTCGAAGCCGTGCGCGTTCGGCCACCACCACCACGCCGGCCAAGATGATGACACCGCCGGCGATCTCGGCCGCAGTCATGTGCTCACCGAGAACACCCCACGCCACAACCGCGCCGACCAAGATCTCGAGCGTGGCGATCACAGTTGCCGATGGCGACGGCAGATACGCGAGCGCCGACATGCCGAGCAGGTAGGCCAACACCGTGCCGACAATCACAACCACGCTCAGCAGTATCCATACCGGTGTGGGATGCCCGGCGAATCGCGCCGAATGGCCGAGCGCGGAGAACGGAAAAGTCCAGACCGGCAAGACAAACGCAAGCACAATCGCGCCAACTCCGGCACCGTACGCGGTCAACTCCAGCACCGGCATTCGCGCCGTCCCGCGTTCGCCGATCAGAAAATACGCCGCGCATCCCAACGCGCCGCCGGCGCCGGCAACCGAGCCCCACACGTTCAGCTGAAATCCCGACCACGGTTCCGTCAGCACGACAAGCCCAATGACCGCCAGCGTCACGCCAGCCCACACTGCACGCGGCTGCGGCCGGTGCTGCAACACCGCCGCATAGACCGCGACCAGCACCACCGACATGTATTCGAACAGCAGGGCGACACCTACCGGCAGCCGATCGATCGCGATGAAATAGCAGATTTGGACGGCGACAAAGCCGAGCGACCCGTACGCGACGACAAGCCACACATCGGCCCGCGTCCAGCGGTATGCAGGACGCCGACCCGATAGACGCCGAGCGAACACCACACCGAGCATGACGACCGCGGCCATCGTGATCCGGAATTGCGCCAGTCGTAGCGGGGTGAGCTCACCGCTCGTCAATACCGCCTTCGAGAACGGTCCGGCAGCACCGAACGAGATGGCACTGACGATCGCCAAGGACACGCCTCGCCGGCCGTGCCGCTCCAGCCGCGCAGTGCTTACCGACCGTTCCGCGCTTATCAACCGATCCGTATCCACCCAGCGAGGCTATCGCCGCCCGCTGATTCAACGCGCGCGGTTATCAAGCCCTCGTTCCGGCGATCACCAGTTCGGCGAGGTGAGCGAGCGAGTTCGGAGGTGCTCAGGAGGAAACGGCGGGAATCCGATCCGCTCCCGTGTCGACTCCGAGGTGGCCGACCAGTCATAAGTTAACGTGACCGTCGTCCTCGCGCTCCCGTTCGGCGTGAGGTCGTAGCGCCATGTCCAGCCACCGAAGCCCAACGTACCGTCGTCGCGCGTGTAGCCAGTCGCCCAGGAAATCGCCGACGGGGGTTCGAACACCTCGACCCGATTGGCAGTCTCGTAGTTACCGTCCGGATGCCGCGGGTGGTACATCCGCATCCGGAAAATCTGCCCGGCAGCGGTCAACGGCTTGCCGTCGGCCGTTTCGCAGACCCAGCCGGTGCCATCGATGGAGGCATGCTCCTTCGGATCCGAGAGGACCGCAAAGATGACCCCCGCCGGCGCGTCGATGTCCATCGTTGCGCTCACATTGTCCATAGAGCTAGCGCAGCTCGCGCGTCGAACGGCGAGACCTGCTGTTCCAACACGGACTGTGCCAGTGCCGGCGCTGGTCGACTGCCAAACTCGGCCACACCACCACGTGCGGAGTGGTCGGCCTGATCTCCTGATTACACCCGGGGCAGCGATAAGTCTTGGTTGAAGAGACGCCGGTCAGGCGCCGCACAATCCACTCTTCCCCGCGAGCGTCGGTCTCGACGAACTGAAAACCACCGGTCAACCCCGTGTCGCCGTCCTCGTCAGCAACAACGTTGGACGCCGACCGGCGCGTCGGCCGGGTTCGCCGCGGGCTCATACCGGCACCGCTGCGCTCTCAGTTGTCGGTAGTGCAACCCGATCGGCTCCTGCGTACACGTTCATCGACGTCCCGCGAAGGAACCCCACCAACGTCATGCCCACCGAGTCAGCAAACTCCGCGGCCAAGCTCGACGGTGCCGACACCGCAGCGAGCACCGGAATGCCTGCTACGTAAGCCTTTTGTACTAACTCGAACGATGCTCGGCCGCTGACCATCAGCACCGTGCCGGCGAGCGGCAGGCGCTTCTCGCGCAGCGCCCAGCCGACCACCTTGTCGACTGCGTTGTGCCGACCGACGTCTTCGCGCAACGCCAGCAACTCGGCGTCCGGTGTAAAGAGACCAGCGGCGTGCAAGCCGCCAGTGCGCTCGAAAACTTTCTGCGCCTCACGCAGCTTGTCGGGCAGCGACGACAGCATCGCCGGAGTCACCGAGGTGCGATCGGCGTGCAGATCGAAGCGCGACCGAACCGTGACAGCGTCGATGCTCGCCTTGCCGCAGACACCACACGAGCTGGTCGCGTAGAAGTTGCGCGCCGCACTCGCATCGACGGGCGGCGCCTCCTCGGACAACACGAGATCGATCACGTTGTAGGTGTTGCGGCCGTCGTCGTCGGCACCGGCGCAGTACCGCAAACCAGAGAGGTGGTCAGGGTCGGCGAGCAAACCCTCTGTCCACGCGAAGCCCGCGACGAGATCGAAATCGTCGCCCGGAGTCCGCATGGTGACGGCCATCGAGGTGCCGCCGAGCCGGATCTCCAGGGGCTCCTCGACCGCCAGCGTGTCAGGGCGAAGCGCTGCGACCCCGTCGTCGACATGAAGCACCTGCCGGCGCTGCGTAACCCGTCCCATACAGCCCAGGGTATCCGCGCGGGCCGCGCGGTCGGCACGCGAACCTCAGCTAGATGACGCCGACGGTGACGTCGTCGGCGAAGTGCTGACGGGCGGCCTGCTGCTCACCGGTGCTGACGGCAACCCGGACGACGGCGGGGTCGGCAGCTCCGACGACGGCACTCCCGCCCGCAGCGCGACGACCCGGTGGAACGTCGACGAAACTCCCACGTTGTTGGTCCACTTCACGTCGAACACAATCTGATCAGCCGGACCGGTCGCAGCGATCGACTGCCAAAACGATGCGCTCTGACCAGGCTTCAACGTGCCGACGTCACAGACGAGCGCGCCCCCGACCGGCTTGCAGCTGGGTGTGAAACCGATGAACTGGACACCGGCCCCGCTGCCCACCGCGTAGGCGTTCACCACGCTGAAGCTGCCGCCGTGCGTGGTGATCGAGCCCTTGTTGGTCACGGTCATCGTGACCTGAGCGGGGTCACCATCTATGACGGACGCCGGGGTGGTGACCGTCGCGACCAAGCCTTTCGCTGCGCGGTGGGCTTGGACGTCGGCGTCGGGGCGGTCACCGGCAACTGTCGAGGCAGACGCCGAGGCGACGGGCGACAGCGAGTCGAGCGCGCTGCTGGCGGCAGCGTCCGGGCTGGCGCTGGCGGGCGGCAGAGTCACGCCGGGACCGACCGTCGAATCAGACGATGTCGTCGTCCAGGCGTGTACCCCGACCGCGGCCACGACCACGAACGCGGCCGCGGTCAGGGCGCTTGTCGTCATCCGCAGCTGCCGACGGCGATGTACACCGGCAACGACGGCTTGCAAGCGGTCCGCGCGCGGTTGGGGCGCAGAGCCCGCAAGCCGACGCAGAGCATCGGCGATGAGTGGGTCGCGTTCGTCGCTCATGCGCCCTCCATCCCAGTCGCGAGAGCAGTCGGTCTGTCGTAGGCCGGCTCGGCGAGAGCGAGCCGCAACCGCGCGAGTGCGCGAGCGTTTTGGCTCTTCACGGTTCCGATCGAACATCCGAGCAGTGCGGCGACCTGGGCTTCTGACATGTCCTCGTAGTGCCGCAGGACGACGACCTTGCGTTGGCCGTCAGTGAGGCTGCGCAGCGCGATTGTCAGCCGGTCGCGTTCGGCAAAGGCCTCGGTCGCGTCGCTGACACCGCGATCGGTGACGTCACTCGTCAGCGATTCACGACCTCGATGGCGCCGCCACCAGGACGTTCGGGTATTCAGCATCACCCGGTGCACATACGCCATCGGGTCGTCCTGCCGGATCGAGGCCCATTTCGGCATCGTCTTCTCCAGGGCAGCCTGCACAAGGTCCTCAGCCGCGTGTCGATCCGCCATGAGCAGCCACCCAAGGCGGAGCAACGCCCGCTCGTTCGCGCGCACGAAGTCAGCGAACTCGGCGTCGATGACGGCCACCGCGACCCCTTTCGCTGACTCGCCCGGGTAGACGCAACCCGTGGCCGCAAGGTTGTCACAGAGCCCCGCCACCCGCCGTCCGCTCGCTGTTGCGCCGCAGATGATCACGTTAGGCAGCCGTATCGGTCCTTAGGCGGGTACCGACGCCTGCCTAAGGTCCATCTCGGCTGCCTCAGGCCCGACCGCCGCGAAGCGACCGCGTAGCGTCTCGGTGTTGCCAAGGAGGAGCGCCGTGAGCGACCTTGATGACTGGGTGAGCGCAGTGTGCGCGGAGTTCGGGCTCGATCCCGCGGTGGCTGCTGACGTCGTCCTCGATGTCGCGCGTGACGTCGCGCACGGCGTCGAGCGACCGGCCGCGCCGCTGACGACATTCCTGCTCGGACGTGTCGTCGAGACAGGCGTTCCTCTTACCGACGCGGCTGCCCGCATCAGCCGGCTGGCGGCAGGTTGGCGGCCTGCTGCGCCGCAGTGAGTTGCTCGGGGGTGTCGCAGTCAAGTGCCTCGTCGCCTGCCGCTGCGACCTCCACCACTGCCATTCCTTCGGTGAGCGCGCGCACCGAAGCGCCGCGCCAGTCGCGACCGTCGGAACGGCGCCGAAGTGCATCGGTGCGGTAGGCAGCGAGCAGCGGCTGCCGTCGTCCGGCATCGTCGACGAGCATCGCCGCGTCGGCCTGCGCACCGGCCAACGCGTCGATCAGTTTCGGGACCGCAGTAGCCGCGAAAGGCAGGTCGGCGGCGAGCACCACAACCATTGCCGCATCGACGAACGACAAGCCATGGACGATGGCAGCGGCCGGCCCCGAACCTGCGGGTTCCTCGATGGTGAACGTGACAGCTCGAACGGTCGGACGACGAGGGCCGACGACGATGCAGTGCTGCGCGTCAACCACCGCAGCGAGCACCCGATCGAGCAACGTGCTGCCCCCGACGTCCAGCAACATCTTTGTCGGTGCCGCGCGGATCCCCCATCCGCTGACCCGCACCGCCGGCAAGGACAACGGCATCGAAGTGCTCAGCCATCAGCGCATCTACCTCCGCTCCGTCAGGTTCCGAAGGCTCGCGACTGACCGATGAGCAGCACGCCGCCGAGCATGGCGACGAGAGACAACGACTCGAAAGCGAGCGCCAGCCCGGTCGCCGCGAGATGGTCACCGAGCAGCACGACCCCGATCACAATGCCCGCGATCGGCTGCGCAGCGGCGGTCGGCGGTAATGCCCAGTCGAGTCGGCCGGCGCGAAACGAGGCCTGGGTCAGTAACACTCCGGCGGTCGCCGATGCGAGCAGCACCCACGGCCACATGGTGGGTATCAACGCGATCAGTCTGTGGTGGTGACTGAACACGATTGCGCCGCGGGTTGCGGCGTCCTGCAGTCCGTACATGACGCCCGCGCCGACTGCCAGCAGGGTGCATTCGACGACCGGTGCCGTGCGGTTCGCGAGCAACTTCCCGCTGCCAGCAACCAGTAGCGCAAACACGCCCGCCGCGGCAGTGGCGATCAGGATCGCCTGCCAGCTCGGGTCGGGCTGCTTGCCTTGCCGCGGGCTCGCGACCGTGAGGAAAACCACGAGCGCGGCGATGAGAATGGTCGGCCCCGCCATCTCCTGCCAACGAGGACGGTGGTCGCTCGACACGGCCGAGATGACGAACGCCACAAGTAGCGACGCAACGAGCACCGGCTCGACCGTACTGACCGGACCGAACTGAAGAGCGACCGAACTCGAGGTCTGCCCGATCGTCATCGCCACGATGCCCAACCACCACAACCCGCTACTGACCAACTCCATCAGTACGGTCCACGACAGCAGCCCGCCAGACTGCGAGTGAGTCGCTACGCGATGCTGCACAACCCAGCCGACACCAAGAAAGAGCGCCGCCGCGCCACTGAGCACGAACACCATGGCGGAAAGCCTTTCCCCAACCGTCTGGTGTCAAAAGACGGTGGTCGTGATTTAGGGTCAGAGTATGGCCCGCAGGCGCGAGAAGTTGACGGTCACTGAGCCGAAAACGTGGGCCGCCGGCATCCCTGGCGTTGCGGGCGCGATGTCCGATTCGCTGCACGAGATGGGGCCCGCCCGCACCCTCGCGACGTTGCGCGCCCTCAACCAGCGCGGCGGCTTCGACTGCCCGGGCTGCGCGTGGCCGGAAAGCGACAAGCACCACATCGCGGAGTTCTGCGAGAACGGCGCCAAGGCGGTTGCGGAAGAAGCCACCGTCCGCCGAATTGGCCCGGACTTCTTCAAAGAGCACTCCGTCGACGACCTGCGCGAGCGCGACGGCTACTGGCTCGGGCAGCAGGGCCGGCTCACTCACCCAGTTGTGAAACGTGAGGGCAGCCGACACTACGAACCGATCGAGTGGGATGCGGCGTTCAGTTTGATTGCGCGGCGCCAGTTGAAGGCCCTCGCCAGCCCCGACGAAGCCGCGTTCTACACGTCGGGCCGCACCAGCAACGAGGCCGCGTTTGTCTATCAATTGTTCGTTCGCGAGTTCGGCACGAACAACCTGCCGGACTGCTCGAACATGTGCCACGAGTCGAGCGGCGCCGCGTTGTCGGAAACGATCGGCATCGGAAAAGGCAGCGTGCTTCTCGAGGATCTCGACAAGGCCGAACTCATCATCATTGCTGGCCAGAACCCCGGCACGAATCACCCACGGATGTTGACCGCGCTCGAGAAAGCAAAGGAGCACGGCGCGCGCATCGTCGCGGTCAACCCGCTACCCGAGGCAGGTCTGCTGCGCTTCAAGAACCCGCAACGACCGAAGGGCGTCGTCGGGCACGGCACCCAACTCGCCGATCTCTTTCTGCAGATCAAAGTCAACGGTGACCTCGCTCTCTTTCAAGCACTCAACCTGCTCCTGCTGGAGGCAGAGGATCGTCAGCCCGGCAGCATCCTCGACCATGCCTTCATCTCCGAGCACACCGAAGGCTTCAACGAGTTCTCGGCAGCGACGCGCAAGCTGAACTGGGACGACGTGGCCGACGCAACGGGCCTTGGCCGCGCGCAGATCGAAGAACTCGCTGCACTCGTCATTGGCTCACGCAGCATCGTGGTGTGCTGGGCGATGGGCCTGACGCAACACAAGAACTCGGTCCCCACGATTCGCGAGATCGTGAACTTCCTTCTCCTCAGAGGAAACATCGGGCGGCCAGGGGCCGGCGTTTGCCCCGTGCGCGGTCACAGCAACGTGCAGGGCGATCGCACGATGGGCATCTGGGAGAGACCGAAGCCAGAGTTCCTCGACGCGCTCAAGCACGAGTTCGGCATCGAGCCGCCGCGAGCGCACGGCTTCGACACGGTCGAGACGATCCGCGCGATGCGCGACGGCCGAGTCAAGGTCTTCGTCGCGATGGGCGGCAACTTCGCCGCCGCGACGCCAGACACGCAGACGACCCTCGCCGCGCTCGAGAGCCTGCGGCTCAGTGTGCACGTCTCCACAAAACTCAATCGCTCGCACACCGTGGTCGGCGACATCTCGTTGATCCTGCCGACACTTGGGCGCACCGAGCACGACATCCAAGCCGGCCAAGAACAGTTCGTCACCGTCGAGGACTCGATGGGGATGGTGCACGCATCCAGCGGAGTGCTTGCACCGGCGTCCCGCTACTTGTTGAGTGAGGTCGCGATCGTGACCCGGCTCGCCCGCACCGTGCTGGGTGACGCCAGCCCGGTGCCGTGGGCAGAATTCGAAAATGACTACGACCGCATTCGGACGTCGATTGCACGGGTAGTGCCGGGCTTCGACGATTTCAACACGCGCGTTCGAGTGCCAGGCGGGTTCACGTTGCCGCATCCGCCGCGCGATTCACGTACGTTCACGACACACAGTGGCCGGGCGGAATTCACCGTGAACGAGTTGGTCGTACTGCGGCCCGACCCTGGCTGCCTCATCTTGCAGACGATTCGTTCGCACGATCAGTACAACACGACGATCTATGGACTGAACGATCGTTACCGCGGCATCCATCACGGTCGCCGCGTGGTGTTCGTCAGCCCTGAAGACATCGCGACGCTCGGGCTGGCCGACGGTGAGATGGTCGATCTGGTCAGCGTCTGGACGGACGGCGCCGAGCGTCGCGCGCCTGCGTTCCGCGTCGTCTCGTATCCGACAGCACAGGGTTGCGCGGCCGCCTATTTCCCTGAAACGAACGTTCTGGTGCCCCTCGACAGCACGGCTGACACCAGCAATACGCCCACGTCGAAGTCGATAATCGTGCGACTGGAGCCGGCTAGCCTTAAAGAAACCTAAAGTCGCCGTTGGCCGAATCTCCGATGATCACCGCATGGCTTTCTCCAGCGGACGACTCGCGCGAAGCGAGACTCCGACGCTGCCCAAGAGCGCGGGATTCAGCCTGATCGAGCTCCTGGTCGTCATGATCATCATCGGCATCCTGGCGGCCATCGCGATCCCGATCTTTCTGAGCCAGAAGCAGAAGGCCGCTGACACCCAGGCGAAGGCTGACGTCCACGGCGCCGCGATCGCCGAAGAGAGCTACTTCGCCGATTTCCAGACCTACGTCCCCGCGACCGACTTCGGCGACGCCGCCCGCGGCGCTTGCCGCGCAGGGCTTCAAGATGTCAAGCAAGACCGTCGACGTCACGGTCTTCACCTACGCCACTGGTGCGACGACCGGCGGCTCGACGAGCCTGTCGCAACCCGGCGGCTACTGCGTAAAGGTAACCTCGGGGTCCGGCAAGATCTTCTACTCAGCGAGCTTCCTCGGCGGGATCACCAAGACCCCCTGCTTGTAACTGAGCCGCCCGCACCGACGTCGTCCGGCGAATGCTGCTGCCGCTAACGTAACCGTGTGCGGCTGGTCATTGCTCGGTGCAGCGTCGACTACGTCGGCCGGCTGACAGCCCATTTGCCGAGCGCGCAGCGGCTGATCCTCGTCAAAGCGGATGGCTCCGTCTCAATCCACGCCGACGATCGGGCGTACAAGCCGCTGAACTGGATGAGCCCGCCGTGCACGTTGCAGGAAGCCCCCGGCGTCTGGACCGTGACGAACAAGGCCGGCGAGCAACTCGTGCTCACCATCGAAGAGATGCTGCACGACTCAAGTCACGAACTCGGCGTCGATCCTGGCCTGGTCAAAGACGGCGTCGAGGCGCATCTGCAGGTGCTACTGGCAGCACACCCCGGCGCGCTGGGTGAGGGCATGACACTGGTGCGTCGCGAATATCCGACACCGATCGGCCCAGTCGACTTGCTGTGCCGCGATGGTGCCGGCGTCAGCGTCGCGGTCGAGATCAAGCGCCGCGGTGAGATCGATGGCGTCGAGCAACTCACGCGCTATCTCGAACTGATGAACCGCGACGCCCTGATCGCGCCGGTTCGTGGCATCTTCGCGGCGCAAGAGATCAAGCCGCAGGCGCGGGTGCTCGCTGTCGACCGCGGCATCGAGTGCGTCACGATCGACTACGACGCGTTGCGCGGTGCCGACGACCCGACCGCCCGCCTCTTCTAACCGACCGCCCGCTCGCCGCCCGCCCCCGGGACCAACTTCACACCTGATGTGGTCGTGATTTGGCCAAATTCCGCCGAGATCGCAACCACATCAGGTGTGAAGCTGCGATCCCGAGGACCTTCGGCGCGTCCTCTTGCGCGGTACTGCGCATTACGGAGTAGAGTGCATGGCGTAGGAGCTACAACTCGCACCCGCGGAGGTCTGCTATGGACACCACCCAACTGCTCAAGGGGGTGCTTGACCTCGCAGTGCTCGCCGTTCTCAACGAACGCGACGGCTACGGCTACGACGTCGTGCGCCGGTTGCGCGAATCCGGGCTCGACGACGTAGGCGACGCATCCGTGTACGGCACGCTGCGGCGGCTCTTTCAGGCCGGCGCTCTGACGTCATACGTGGTGCCGAGCGAAGAGGGTCCACACCGCAAGTACTACGGATTGAATGACCACGGCCGCTCGGTCATGGCGTTGTCGGCCAAGACCTGGATCGGATTCGCTCAGACCATGGACCACCTGCTCAGCAAAGGAGCACCAGCATGACCGCGACAACTGCGTCAATCGAGGTTCGCGACTACCTCGCTGCGGTGAGTCGCGAACTTGCTGACTTGCCGGCCGACGAACGCGACGACCTTCTCGAAGACCTCGACAGCCATTTGCACGAGGTCATCGCCGAGGGCGAGGGCTCGCTAGAACAACGACTTGGTCCGCCCGCGCAATACGCCGCGGAACTGACGTGCGTCGGCCGGCCTCTCGTCGTCCGACCGACTCAACAGCAGAATGTCTTACACCGCGCGATCAACTCGTTGAGCGCGAGCTCGATCTGGCGGCAGACGGCAGAGCACCCGTGGACGCGCGCGACATTCGAGTTCCTTGCCGCAGTTGCGACCTGCATGGTGGATTGTGCGAGCCTGGCTCGCGGTCGGCATCATCGCCGGTCTGTACCACGATCGCGGCTATCACGACGGCGCATCTTCAGTGGGCACAGCGTCGTGGATCTGTACCGCAACTCGGGCCTGTGGCCGCGCGGCTTCGCGATCCAGCCCGTACATCGGCGTCGTCCTGCTGGTGATCGCGATTCCGATCTCGATCTCACTCGGCCGTCGCTCGCTACGCGGTGCGACGCGCTGGCTCGTTGTCGCGGGCAACGTCGTTCGCGTTGCGCCATGTGGCCGCGCGATTTCTCGGCGATCGGCGACGGAGTCGACAGCTTCGACACGGCGCTCATCGGTTACCAACCGCCCGGTCTTGTCAACAACGGCAACCAGGTGACGAATATCTATCCCTACGACGCGCAAGGGCAGCCGCTCGACAACGTGCGGTTGTTCGACCAGGACGGCCAGCCATTGCTCAGCACGAACACTTTCCCTGACGTTGCCGTCAACGGAGTCCCTGTCGCGACTGCTGCACCGAGCGCCGACGCGAACGAGTACCCGCAACCGAACACGGAGACGATCTACGGTCCCGATGGACAGCCGACCACCGCCGTACTGCCGCGCCCGAACATCGTGGTGCCACCGCTGCCGAACGCGTCTGCGACGCCACCATCTCCGTCGCCGAGCGCAACCCCTTCCACCCCGGCCGCGACCAACTCAGCGCCCACTTCTTCACAGCCCTGAGTGTCGCTGGAAACCGCAGTTGAGCAGCACTCAGGGATGCGAAGAGGCCGCCACGGCTACTAGCTCCGACCCGGCCGCCGCGCGAAGCCGATCGAACACCGCGATCGCTGCCGCCGACTCTGCCGCCGACGGTGGGTCGACCCCATATGTCTCTCGCTCGAGGCAACTGATTGCGGCAGCGACCTCGCCAGGCGTCGCCACGAACCCGCCGAGCCGACTGGCGAGCTCGCGCAGGCTCTCGTTCGGCGCACGTGCGCGCTCGACTCCGTGCAGCGCAAAGTCAAGCTGAAGGTAAGCAGCCAGGATCGGACCATCGCCGGTGCGTCCTCGGTCGACGCCCGCGTACCGGCGACGGCGGCGCAGCCATGCCCGTGCGATCGTGCTGAGACCGACGCCGACGATGACGGCGAGCCCGAGGGCGACAACAGCGCCGATCCGCCCGCCGGGGAAGCCGTGCCACAGCCGCTTCATCAACGAACCGAGACGCTGCCGCAGCGACTGTCCGGTCGTGTGCAGGACCGCACCGGCAGTCGGGTCGCTGTTGACCCAACCGACGCCTGGGTAGAACACCTGCACCCACGCGTGCGCGTCGCTGCCGCGAAAGACTCGTTCGCCCGGATCGATACTCGTGTCGCCGTCGACGTAGCCGGTCACGAAGCGTGCCGGGATCCCCTGGCTGCGCAGCATGATGACAGCCGCCGTCGCGAACTGCTCGCAAAATCCTTCGTGCGAGACGAACAGGAAGTCGTCGACCGCGTCGTCGCCAGCCTTGGGTATCGGCGAGTTCAGGTTGTACTTCTCGTTCGAACGCAGGTAGTCCTCAACGGCATTCACTGCGCCCAGCCGAGTTCTCGAGCCTGCGACGAGTGACGCCGCCAACGCACTCACCCGCGGCGGTAGGTCGTCGGGCATCGTCAGCCATTGCGGGTCAGTGAGGTCGGCTCCCTTCGAGCCAACCACGGCAGGATCCTTCGGCAACGTCGATGCGACCGTGTAACTCGTCGCAATGGAGGTCGCCGAGGCGTGAACGATATGCGGAGTTCCGTCGCTGTCATCGATGACGTGTCCAGTACCGACGTAGCTCGTAGGTCGCCCTGGTGAAAGCACGACGTCAAGCGGCGTCGTCGTCAGTGATTTGACGGTGTAGGTGCGCGCGACATCGGTCGCCTGGGACGTCGGGTCGGCGGGGGCGAGCTGGGTCGCGCCGGGCCCCGAGGTCCACTCCGTGAACGGCCCGTGCGCCGTCCATGCTCGGCCATCGAACGCGCTGAAGATGGCGCCCTGCCAGTAAGCCGGCGAGGCAGCCGGCGCCTCGAACACCGGCTCGCTGCTCAGCGACCCACGTAACCCAAGATCGACCGCACCCGCCCCTGGGTCGCTACGCCGCGCGGCCGCCCGAACTACCTGGCACCGGATCGGTGTTCGATTGCGACGTGCTCGCACCGCTGGCAAAGCGAGCGCGGGTATGCAGCTGACCGCTATCTGGGAGCACGAGGAAGACGACGACGCCGAGAACCGTGGCGAGTGCGACCGGCGTCATGCAGGCGCGAACGATCGGCACCTGCGCCTCCGGTTGAAGTGACGTCGGCAGCATCGATGAGCGACCCGCGATGCAACAGCGCCGCCGTCACAGCAACGGCCGGCAACGCGACCATCACCGGCAGCAGCAGCGTCACATCACCCGCAAAGGCCGCACCGACCGAGAGCAGAACCACGATGATCGCGCAGCCCAATGCCGCCTCACGTCGGGTCTGCAAGGCAAGACAATGCGCAACCTGGACGACGAGGAGCAGCGTTGTGAGCGCCGCGGCTTTCGAATCCGCATCGAACGTGTTGACCCGCGCCAGCACCAAAACAGCGCCGACCATAATGAGCGCGAGCGCGGTCGCTTGGCGCGGTGCCATCGTCAGGCGCATACCCGCAGGTCGCGCGCTCGCCGCCACCTTCGGCAGCGGCAGCCCGATAGTCGAGATCCCGATCACGAGGAATGAGGCGAGGGCCAGCGCGTCGGCAGGTCCGCTCAGCAAGGGCATCACCGCGAACTGGGCGGCAGCACCGCCGACGAGCAACGCGATGCGCGTGGCCCGCGCATTGACGGCCGCAGGACTAAGCGCGCGTCGGCTCATCAGCCGGCGTCCAGATAGCCGGCGTCCAGATAGCCGGCGTCCAGGTAGTCGGCGACGCGAATGAGGCGCACGCCAGCTGCGCTCGCCGCTGCCTCGACGTATGACAGGAAGCCGTCTGCGATTCCGTCACCGGTGGCGACCAGAACGACGCCACCGACTCCGACGTGAGCGAGCAAACCCTCGACGGTGCCAGGCTCGGGAACTGCAGCGCGCAGGCCGGCGAATATCTTGTGATACCCCGTCGGCGTCAATCGCAGCAGTTCGGGATCCGCAGCTGTGCTCTTGAGCAACTTGGCGTTCGAAATCGCATCATCAGCCATCGCGATGACTACCGTGACGCCGTCGTCCAACCCTCGCCATGTGGTCGACGCTGCGAGCGCCAGCTCGGCCTCGAACCGCGCATCGGCGCGGGTGCCGGCAATGAGTACGCCGAACATGTCGACCGTCGGCTCGCCGTACTCGAGGACCGACAGACGACCAGTTCGCGCCGTCGACCGCCAGTGCACGTGACGCACTGCGTCGCCCGGCCGCCATTCACGCACGCCACGCACGTCCAGGCCTGCGCCCATCGGACCGGACCCACCGGCCTCTGAGCTCAATGCCTGCGTGACGTCGATGGGCGCAGCTGCGCGCGGAGCTGCAAAGAACGCAGGAGCGCCGACAACCGCGTAGGAGGAGGTGAAGAAGCCGAACGACCCGATCATGTCGACCACGAGGCGACTCGATCGTGCAGCTCCGCGCCGAAGCGGAACCCGAGTTACCGACAGGACAGCTGTCTCACCCGCCGCAACCGGATCGACGTATACAAGCGCGGGCGCCACCGGCGGCGGGTCGAGCGTTCACGTCGTACCTGATGCGCAGCGGCGGGGTCGTTTGTCGGCCGGTGTTGCTCACGGCTACCCGGATGTCGAACGGCACTCCGACGAACACCTCGGTCGGTGCCTGCATGCTGACCGTCAGCCCAGGTCGCCGGCGCACGACGGAAAGCGCGGAGATCCCGAGCAAGCCCAGCAGCGCGCTCCCGACAACCTGCATCCACACGCTCTGCGTCTGGACGGCCAGCGCAAACATCAAGCCAGCACCGGCCACGGCAGCCCACCCGTTCGGGGTGATCTGCACTCGCCGGACGCCGGCGGTTGGGACGACCGACTCAGCCACGGACCGGGACCGGGACCGAGGCCAAGCACCTCGGCAACCACCGCGCCGCCAGCGCCGAGGGCGTCGTATCCTGCGCCACGCAATCCCTGGGCAACGACCCCTCGCTGGAGCACGAGCCGATGCCCGAGCACGTACGGCGCGAGGACCTTCACGTCGTCCGGTACGACGAACTCACGGTCATAGATGAGCGTGCGTGCTTGCGCACATCGCACCAGCGACAACGCGGCTCTCGAGCTCGCGCCGATGCGGACGGCCGGATGACGACGCGTTGCTCGTACGACATTCAAAGCGAAATCGAGGACGCCGTCGGCGACGTGCGTGCGACGCACTTCGTCCTGCACCCATCGCAGTCGTGTGGTGACACCACGGGCTGCAGGTCGTCGACTGTCGGCCGCAACAACTGCTCGCGAACGACCTGTCGCTCGGTCGCGAGGTCGTTCTCGCCCAATGTCAGAGCGACCGAAAATCGGTCGAGCTGCCCTTCCGGCAACGGATAGGTGCCGTACTGGTCGGTGGGGTTCTGGGTCGCGACGACGAAGAACGGTTCAGGCAATGCATGGCGGACGCCGTCAACCGTGACCGCACCCTCGTCGAGGGCCTCGAGCAAGGCAGACTGCGCACGCGGAGTAGCGCGGTTCAACTCGTCGACGAGCAGCACGTTCGCAAAGACCGGACCCGGCACGAACACGAAGCTGTGTTGGTCGGGGTCCCACATCGCCGAACCGGTGATATCGCCGGGCAACAAGTCGGCGGTGCCCTGGATCCGCCGAAAGCTGCCACCGACCGAGCGCGCGAACGCGCGGGCCAGGGTCGTCTTCCCGCTGCCAGGAACGTCCTGCACCAGCACGTGGCCACCGGCAAGGAGGCCGGCGGTAACCAACTCAACGGCGGCGCGGCGACCGTGCACGACCCGCTCGACATTGCCGATCAGCCTCGCCGCTACCGCGGCCGCGAGCGCGCGCGAGGTCCCGTCAGGCAGGGCAGCCAGCATGGGGCCGCTCGTCATAGGTCCTCCGGGCTCATCGACTGGTCCCTTGTCTCATCGGCCGCCGGCGGCACTCATGAAGGGCGGCAGTCAGTGGATGCAGATCAATGGGTCAGTGAATCCAGTAAAGGAAGGCGATCTGGGTCGACGTGAGCGTGCTCAGCCAGACCGTGGCCTCGTCGAGCGATCCGTTGAAGGGGTAGTTGAGGTTGTTGGCTGCGTTGTTGGCGGGCGCGTTCGCGCCGGTCCAGTCGGCGCCCCAGCCCGCGAGGTTGCCGCAACCGACCCGCCAGAAGCTCGCCTGGGTCTCGGTCTCGGAGATGGTGTTGGCGTTGGTCCCGACCAGCTTGCCGTCGATGTAGAGCGACATGCCGCCGGTGGTGCTCATCGTCGCGGCCGCCATGTGCCAGTTGCCGTCATTGAGGCCAGCCTGCGAGTGGGTGACAATCTCGGTGTTGTTGTAGACGCCGAACCAGATCTCGCCGTTCGCATCCATGTACATCATGCGGTCGTACTGGCCGCCCGCACCTGAGCTGTCTGAGACTCCGGTTCGGTTGTTTTCCAGCCCGATGAGCTTGCCACCCTTGGTCGACGTCGTCTTGAACCAGATGACTTCGCTGTAGGTCATCGGCCCAGGCGTGGCCATGCCGGTACGTGCTCGTCGTGTAGACGCATGACGTGTTGGCCGCGGGCGCGGTGGCGTTCGCCTCCTTCGCAGCGACGTTCGGGGTCTGGTCGACGAGCGCCCCGACCTGATTCTTTGTCCACGTCGAGTTGTACGTGCCGGTCCTGGCGTTGCCCGACGTGTCGGCGGCGGTCGTCCCCGTCGTGTCGTCGAGCTTCCAGTACAAGTACGGGCCGAGGTTCACCGTCTCGGTCGTGTAGTTGTAGGTCGGCACGACCCACTTGTCTGCGGTGTTGAAGGTGGTCGCTGAGAATGCGGCTTTCGCGGTCGGCAACAACAGCGCAAGAGACGCAACGGTGACGTACGCGGTCCGGCGAGCGAGCTTGCTGGCGAAGCGTCCGAACGGGGACGTCGGGTGCGCGAACGAGGACGTGAGGTGCGGCGCTTCGTGCCGGAATTGGCGAAGCCGCACGAGCGTTGCTCGGGCGGAAGATGTGCGTGATGGCTCCCGGTCGCCGCAGGCGGGGTGACCGCAGGCGGAGTGACTGCCGCACGGAGTGGCAACCTCGGCGCAGGTGTGACTGCGGCACTGAATCCGACGTCCGGCTCGATCCGGGCTTTGGCAGGAAGCGACCATTCGCGTCGCGCGGTTGCGCCCGACGTTCTGGCCCTCGGTATTGCTGCGGCGGTTCGAAGGGATCGCGGACGTCCGCCCCCCCGCCGTCCGGACCATTTCCTTCGCTTTCAGGCGGCGCGACCTCGTCGCGATCACGCATCACCAACAGCGCCGCGAACCAGATCGAGGCGAGCAGCAGGGCGAACTTCAGCCACTCGCCCTTTTGCACCCAGATCAGCGGGAGCCCGACGTACCTGACCAGCAGTCGGCCGAGACCGATGACGCCGACACCTTCACGTGCACGCTGTCGACCGACTGGTTGGCGTCGCCCTTGGTGGTCAGCGTGCCGTCGGAGTTGATCGCAACGACACGGTGCGACTTGATGCTGCCGATGCGGTTGGGGTCGGGGTCGTGAAAGACGGTGACTCGGCCCAGCAGCTTCTGGGGGTTGTGCTCCGGTGCGGCAAGGATCACATCGCCGACCTTGATGCGCGGCAGCATCGACGAAGATTCGACGACGTAAGGCCGCCAGCCGAACAGCAGCGGCACCAACGTCACGACCAGGCAGCCGCCGAGGAACCACAACCACGTGCGGCCCACGAAGCCACCGAACAACGTGTAGTTGCTGACCGGACGCGGCAGCGGTCCCGCTTGCGCAGGTACCTCCACCGCAACCTCGGTAGCCACCAGACGTCCTTTCAGCTGTTCGACATGCGGAACAGCCGTGAGCTCCCGGACCCTTAAACGGGTCCGGGAGCCGACGGTCTCAGTTCGATGGGTTAGTGATCAGTTACTCCTACTGCAGTTCCCACGTGAAGCCGGCGGTGACGGTCTTGCCCATGAGGGCGGAGTCGCCAGCGTTGGTGCCAGTGGTAGCGAACGTCCACACGACCTTGTACGCCTCGAGAACGGTGCCTGAGGCGACGGCGACAGGAACGCCACCCGCATAGGTGTTCGCGAACGTCGACAGTGGCTGGTTCGTCGCGATCGTAGTCAGGCCGGCGACCGGGAAGCCGGTGCAGTTCGCCAGCACGTCTGCCGCCGGCACACCCGCGGTGATCGTGACCTGGATCTGCGCGCCGAGTGACGGGGCGGAGTCAGCGAGTGCGCTCTCGTACATCGCCAGGTTGCCAGCGGAGTTGCCGGTGCTCTTGACGGTCAAACACGTCGTGCCGGTCGAACCTGGCTTCAGGTTCGTGCCGCCGAACGTCGCGCTAGTCGCTGCGGAGTAAGCGGCGGTGCCACCGTTGTTCTGCAGCACCAGCGAGCCGGACGACCATGCGTTGTTCGTGTCGACTGTGGTGGCGGAGAAGGCGGCGTAGCTGCCCTGCCACACGAGGAGACCGGCGGCCAACAGGCCGGCGGCCGGGGCGGTTGCACGGACGAGGCGGCGCCGGCGGTCAGACTGCTTGGACATTGATGGCTCCCAGTTAGTGGTTGGACCCGTGGTGATCGACTTGCGAGTTGTTCGGTCCAAAGGGGCGACGACTTGATGACTTTGGTCACGATCTGTCCAGTCGGTTGATGCCAGCAAGCACGCGGCCCAACGGCCTGCGTGCTTGTGGGCTATCTGGGTGATCCGCGCTATGGACGTTTAGTGTCAATACCCGACGAAACCGGGCAAGAAAAGGGCCCCTCACCTGTCATGAGGGGCCCTTTCCGGACAACTAGCGTTCTAGTTCAGTTCCCACGTGAAGCCGGCAGTGACCGTCTTTCCCATCAGAGCAGTGTCACCGGGGTTAGTGCCGGTAGTCACAAATGTCCAGACGACTTTGTAGGCCTCAAGGACGGTCCCGGCGGCGACCCCTGTCGTTCCGGTGGCGGTCGCAAAGGTGGCGGGGAACGTCGATAAAGGCTGGTTAGTGGCAACAGTCGTGAGACCAGTCGTCGGGAAGCCGGTGCAGTTCGCCAGCACGTCGGTCGCCGGCACGCCTTCGGTCACGGTCAACTGAATCTGGGCACCGAGGGATGGTGCCGAGTCGGCGAGCGCGCTGCGATACATCGCCAGCGTGCCGGCCGCGCTGCCCGTGCTCTTGACGGTCAGGCACGTGGTGCCAGTCGATCCCGGCTTGAGGTTGGTACCGCCAAAGGTGGCCGTGGTCGCCGCGGAGTAGGTCGCGGTACCGCCGTTGTTGGTCAGCACCAAGTTGCCCGCTGCCCACGCGTTGCCGGTGTCGACAGTGGTGGCGGAGAAGGCGGCGTAGCTGCCCTGCCACACCAGGAGACCGGCGGCCAACAGGCCGACTGCAGGGGCAATGATGCGGATCAGATGGCGCTTGCGTTCGACGGTGACAGGCTGCGACACGGGTGGGCTCCAAGGTCCGGGGGGACGTTGGAGTTCGTGTTCGGCGCGACTTTGAGATTCCTTGACTACTCCGCGGCATTTGTGTCCAACCGAATGAGACCAGCGTCGGTCACCCGGCAGGTCAAACCAGACACCGCACGCACGGCGCGCAACTCAGGGCACCATCACACCGTTCAGTGACGCGTGCAGACGGTCGAACACGTCGACGGCCATGGCGACTTCTGCGGGTGAGGGCGGCGCGATCGCGTAGCACTCTCGCTCAAGGCAATCCAACGCGACCGCGAGTTCCGCGCGAGTGCAACCCGCGTGGTCGAGATGGGGAGCGACCTCGCGAAGCGTCTGTTCAGGCTCGCGCGCCTGACCACCCAACGCCACGTCGAGGCGCATGTACGCCTGCAGCACCGGTCCGTCGCCGGGTCGCGGCTTTTGAGTGGCCGGTATCGCGAGCGCGCCCGGCCGACGACGCCGGCGGACACTGATAAGTAGTGCCGCGCACCCAGCAAGCACGAGCAGACTGACGAGTGCAACGAACCAGCCGAGTCGCCCGCCAGGCATCGCATGCATGGTTGCGGCCAGTGGCAGCGGGTGCCGATCGGGTGCGCGCAGTCGTCGGCGGCGCAGCGGGCGGCAACACTGACGCAGCTGTCGGATCGCTACTGACCCAGCCGACGCCGGGGTACCAGACCTGCATCCACGCATGTGCGTCGATGCCGCGCATGACCCGCTCCCCGGGCTGACTCGTGAGGTCGCCCTGGCTGTAGCCCGTAACCAATCGCGCCGGGATGCCGGTGCTGCGCAGCATCACGACCGCGGCGGAGGCGAACTGCTCGCAGAATCCTTGATGAGAAACAAAGAGGAAGTCGTCAACCGCATCCTGCCCAGGCGCGGGAATCGGTGACGTCAGGTCGTACGTCTCGTGCGTCTGCAAATAAGCGTCCACCGCGCTCACCGCGTCGTAGCGTGTCGGCGCCGACGCCGTCAGTTGCGCGGCGAGGGTGCGGACACGTTCGGGCAGACCTGCTTCGACCGCCGTCCACTTCGGGTCGCTCGGATCGCTTCCCGCCGCGTTCCGCAACGTTGCCGCGCTCGACGCCGGACTTGCCGACGACACCTGATAGGTCCAGGGCGCCGTCACATCGCTGGTGGTCAACAGGTCGGCGCCATCGGCTCCGGCGACCGTCTCCCCCGGCCCGCTGTACGCCGTCGGCACACCCGGCGCCATGACGACGTCGAGCCCCTGCGGTGAGAGCACGCGCACGGTATCCGTGCGAACAGGCAGCGGTGTTTTGACCAGCAGCGCGGACGTCGAAGGCTGGGCGGTCGCCGTCCAACTGCTGCCGTCGAACGTGTCGAACACTGCGCCCTGCCAGTACGACGGCGAGCTTGCGGCGACGGCGAACACCGGCTGATCAGAGAGCTCACCACGCACGCGTAAGTCCATCCGTGTCGCGCTCGGATCGAGCCCCGGCGTGGCTGTGCCGTTGGCCGCAGCTGCGAGTGCGATGTGACCGACGGTCGTGCGGGTACCGAGTTGCAACGAGTTGGGCATCGCAAGGAACGCAAGAGCGCCGATCACGACCGCCGTCGTCACCGGGACGAAAAGCGTGCGCATGACTGCGGCCCTTGGCAGACCGATCGCTGCGCGCGTGCCAGCGAGGACCGATCCGCGCTGCAGCAGCGCGGCGGCTATCAGCAACAGCACGGATGCGGGCACCACCGCGACTATCGGCCGCGCGTTGTGGGCGAAGAAGCCTGCGTCTGCAAGCATCGCGGCGACGACAACCAGGCCGACGACGGCGTCGCGGCGTGACGCGATCGTCTGCACCTGCGCGCCCTGCACCGTAACGAGCAGGACGCCGATGGGAACCGCCATCGGTACGGCACCCGAGAACGGCAACGTACCGACGACGCCGACGCATAGTTCGGCAAGCGCGACGCATGCGACGATCCGATACGCGTTGCGCCGTCGCCACCCAGACCTTGCGCGAAAACGCGCACCGACCGGGGCGACGAATGGGCGGCGTGCCGACTCCGCACTCAAGACAACCAAAGCAACCGCAGCCGCCGGATACACCCACGCGGGTGCGTCCATCCACATCGCCCACTGAGCAAGGAGGCCCGCGGCGAGCAGCGCGCCGCGGGCGGCGAGGTCGAGACGGCGAAGGACGGCGACGCGGTCATTTCCCAGCAAGGTCAACCACCGTCACTCCCGCGAGCGATGCCGCACGTTGGACGGCCGGCGCCCACGCCGCTGACACCGTGCGTCCTGCCGCGACGAGCACCCGGCCGCCGTCCGCCTTGCGCATTGCGCGGTTCAACGCCGCATCGCTCAGCGGCTCGCGAACGTCCGCACGGGCGAGCAAGTCGAGCAGCGACGCCTGCGTACGGGCTCGCACGCAACCGCCGTCGTCGCTCGCGATCAGTACTGCCGTGCCGCGGCGAAGGGCCACGCTGGCAACCGTCGCGGCCTTCGAGACCGCTTCTTCCAGAGCGGGATCGCCACTGCGACCGGCGATCAGAACGACAAGCGATCCGGTCGCGACGTGGTCGCGTTCGACCACGGTCAGTCGCCCAGTTCGCGCGGTCGACCGCCATTGCACGTTGCGGACCTGGTCCCCCGAGCGCCACTCGCGCACGCCGCTGGCGTCCAGCCCCTTCGCCCGCATGCTCGCGCCGTCACCGCCGGCGCCTGCCGGGATCGACTCGATCGGCGCCGGCACCGGCAGCACCAGAAGTTCGCCGTCGACCGGGATTTCCATCGTGCGCGAGAAAAAGCCGAAGGGCGCGGTCGCATCGATCCGCACCTCACTCGCGCCGAGCACGCCTCGCGCAGCAGGCGTGCGCGTCACGGCAACGACGAGATCGCGGTGCGCGTCGATGCGATCCACGAAGGTGGCGTGCGCGGCGACCAACGTGCGGCTCGTCGGCCACGAATGCCGGACGACGAGTGCGCGCGCCGCGTGTGAACTCGCGTTGCGGAGCAGGATCGCCGTCTCGAAAGGCTTGCCGGCGACAACCCGGTCGGGCAACTCGGTGCTGACCTCGATGCGCAACGGGCGCACGACTGCGACGAACGAGGTCACCAGGAAGCCGATGCCGACACAGCCCAGCAGTTGCGGCCACACCGAATCGGTCAGCGCCGGCAACAACGAAAAGCGCACCGACGCTACAGAGAAGGAGCCACGCAGTGCGCGCGACTGTCATCCGCATCGGACCGGAGGCGCTCATGACGCGAACTCACGCCCGCAACGGCACAGGCACGGTGGTGAGGATGTCAGCGACGACCTCTGCACCTACCCCGACACCCATCCCTTGGTTGGCGCAAAGGTCGCTGGCGATGCCGTCGGCGAGGACGAGCCGGTGTCCGAGCACGCTCGGCGCCAAGATCTTGACGTCGTCGGGCACTACGTAGTCGCGGCCCGACAGCAACGCGTGCGCCTGCGCGCAGCGCATCAAAGACAGCCCTGCGCGCGAACTGGCGCCGACCCGCACGCTGTCATGCGATCGGGTGGCGTCGAGTACCGCCAACGCGAAGTCGAGCACCGGGTCGGCGATGTGCGTGCGGCGTACCTCGAGCTGAATCCAGTGCAGCTCATCGGCTTCGAGCACCGGCTGGAGTTCATCGACCGTCGCGCGCAGCAACTGCTCACGCATCACCCGACGCTCGGTGGCCGCGTCGTTCGGGCCAAGACTCAACGCGACCGCAAAACGGTCGAGTTGTCCTTCTGGCAAAGGGAAAGTTCCGTACTGATCGGTCGGGTTCTGCGTCGCGACGACGAAGAACGGCTCGGGCAACGAGTGCCTGATCCCGTCAACCGTGACAGTCGACTCGTCCATCGCTTCAAGCAACGCCGACTGCGCACGAGGGGTGGCGCGGTTCAACTCGTCAACGAGCAAGACGTTAGTGAAGATCGGGCCAGGCACGAACATGAACTCCTGGCGCGACGGATCCCACATCGACGAGCCGGTGATGTCGCTCGGCAGCAGGTCGGCGGTGCCCTGAATGCGCCGGAAGGTGCCACCGATAGAGCGCGCGACGCTGCGGGCGAGCGTTGTCTTGCCGCTGCCGGGCACATCCTGCACAAGCACGTGACCGCCGGAGAGCAAGCCAGCGACCACGAGTTCGACAGCCGGCCGCCGACCGTGTACGACCTGCTCGACATTGGCCATCAGCTTCGCGGCGAGGATCACCGCGTCAGCTCGGGAACCGGCGACGCTCCCGCGACACGTCGGCAGGTGACAGCGCGTCGAGCAGCTGGCCGGTCACGGGGTCCTCCGAATCGGTCGGGTGAGTCCCGACCCCATCGGCCGCGCCTAGTCAGTTATGAGGCAGTTGCCGGGCCGATCGGCAGCGAGCCGGATCCGCCCCCGCTGGCCGCGCCGACCAGCTCGGGGACGCCTTCGTCGATCGCGAGCACCCGGCGAAGCCGCGTAATGGCCAGCACCCGCATCATCCGCGGCGGGACCCGGGTGAGCACCAACCGACGTCCGCCCCGCTGGGCTTGGCGATGAATTCCGACAAGGAGGCCCAGACCGACAGTATCGAGGGAGCCCATGTGTTCGAGATCGACGATCAGGTCGTCGGTGCCCGGCACGCTCAGGAGGTCGGTCAGCTCGGCCCGCACGGTCGCGGCTGTGGAGACGTCAAGGTGCCCGCACACGCTGAAAGCTGGCATCGGATCCCCCTCATTTGGTCCCGTTGTCGTGTATGACGCGGCAACAAGCCCCCTGGTTGCGTCTGAAGCGTCACAAATCCGCCACGATTCACCCAGCCGACACGCCGGTGGAGGCCCAACTGTGATGTGACAGATGTGACGGGTGAGCCGAACCGCACGCTCAAGACCCGGCTGGATCGACCCTCGCCTCGCTGGATCGACCGTTGTAGTCGTAGAAGCCGTGACCGGTCTTGCGGCCGAGCGCGCCGGCCTCGACCATCCGCTCCAGCAGCGCCGGAGGAGCGAACTTCGCCTCGCCCGTCTCCGCGTAGATAGCCCGCGACGCATGCAAGATCACGTCGAGCCCGGTCAGGTCGACCGTCGCGAGCGGACCCATCACGTGCCCGAACCCGAGGCGGCACGCGGTGTCGATGTCGGCCGGCGTCGCCACGCCGCCCTCGACGAGCGCGATCGCCTCGTTGACGAACGCGATCAGGAGCCGCGACGTCACGAACCCGGCGATGTCGCGTTCGACGACCACGCACGTCTTGCCGAGCGCTTCGGCGAATGACCGCGCGCGGGCCAGCGTGTCGTCGGAGGTCTCGTCGCCGCGGACGAGTTCGCACAGCGCCATCATCGGGACCGGCGAGAAGAAGTGCGTGCCGACAACGCGGTCGGGTCGCTGAGTAGCGGCCGCGATCTTCGTGATCGGAATCGCGGTGGTGTTCGTCGCAAGGATCGCGTCGGGGTCTGCACGGCGGTCGAGCTCGCCGAAGATCTGCTGCTTCAACTCGAGTTTCTCGAACACCGCCTCGACGACGATCTGCGCGCTCGCGATGTCGCTCGAGATCGGTCGTGGTCACGATCCTGGCGCGGGCAGCTTCGGCGTCCTCTTCACTGAGACTGCCCTTTGCGACGAACCGCTGCTGCGACGCCGCGATCGCCGTCATCGCGCGATCAACCGCTTCGGGGGTCGTGTCGTGCAACACCACGTCGTAGCCCGCCTGTGCAGCGACCTGCGCGATGCCCGAGCCCATCAAGCCCGCACCGATGACCGCGACGCGACCCGCGGTCACTGGTCGTACGCGATCGCCGACGGGTCACGCTCGCGAACCACGTCGGCGCCCAGCGCCTGAAGCTGCTGCACGAAGTCGGCGTACCCGCGATCGATGTGGTGCAGTTCACTCACCGTCGTCACGCCATCGGCGACCAGGCCGGCCAGCACGAGGCCAGCGCCCGCCCTGATGTCGGTCGCCTCGACCGGAGCGCCAGAAAGCCTTTCACGGCCGCGAATTACCGCGTGATGTCCGTCGGTGCGGATGTCGGCGCCGAGTCGCACCAACTCTTGGATGAACCGGAAGCGGCCCTCGAACACGTTCTCCGTGACCATGGCAGCGCCGTCTGCGACGGAGTTCAGCGCGATGATCATCGGCAGGAAGTCGGTCGGGAATCCGGGATACGGCAGCGTCACGACGTCGACTGCCGATGCGCGGCCGTCCATCTCGACGTGGAAGCCGTCGTCGAGTTCGCTGACCGCCGCACCACATCCGACGAGCCGGTCGAGCACGATCTCCAGATGCTCCGGTCGCGCGTTGTGGATCTCTACGTCGCCCTGTGTCATCACCGCGGCCATCGCGAACGTGCCGGCGACGATGCGATCGGGCACTGTCGCATGGCTGGTCGGCGATAGCGCGGTCACGCCTTGCACCTCGATCGTCGAACTCCCCGCGCCGTCGACTTTCGCGCCCATTCCCGCGAGCATCCGGGCCAGGTCGACGATCTCCGGTTCGCGTGCGGCGTTGTCGATGATGGTCGTGCCGCGCGCGAGTACGCCGGCCATCATCAGGTTCTCGGTCGCTCCGACGCTGGGGAAGTCGAGCCACACGGGCGCACCGACCAACCCGTTTGGTGCGCGCGCAATGAGATAGCCGTGCTCGCTCTCGAGCTCCGCTCCGAGCTTTTGCAGGCCGGCCACATGCAGGTCGAGGCCGCGCGAGCCGATGTTGTCGCCGCCGGGCAGCGCGACATGGGCCTCGCCGCACCTGGCCAGCAGCGGCCCGAGCACCGCGATCGAGGCGCGCAGGCGACGCACCAGGTCGTAGTCGGCTTCGTCACCGATTTGGTCAGGGACGTCGATGACGAGCCGCCCGGGTGTGCTCTCGATCTCGCAGCCGAGGCGGCGCAAGAGCTCCGCCATGATGTCGACGTCGAGGATGCCCGGCACCTGGGTGATCGTGGTGCGTCCCGGAGCGAGCAGCGAAGCCGCCATCAGCTTCAGCACGCTGTTCTTCGCACCGGCGATGGTGACTTCACCCGCCAGCCGCCCACCGCCCGTGACCCTGATCCGCTCCATCGCCGCATGTTAGCCCGTAATTCCGTAGGCTCCGAGCATGCCTGTTCACTTGACGCGCATCTACACGAAGACCGGCGACGACGGCACCACGGCGCTTGTCGACGGCTCCCGCACACCGAAGTCCGACCAGCGGCTGGCTGCGTTCGGCGATTGCGACGAGGCGAACTCGGCACTCGGCGTCGCGCTGGCCCTCGGCGGCCTGCCCGCCGACGTCCGAACAGTATTGCTCCGCGTTCAAAACGACCTGTTCGACGTCGGGGCTGACCTCGCCACCCCGGTTACGGAGAACCCGCGCACGACCCCGTTGCGCATCCTCGAGTCAGACATTGCACGCATCGAGCAGGCGATTGATTACTACAACGGGCAACTACCTGAACTCGCGAGCTTCGTGTTGCCGGGTGGCAGTGCCGGAGCGGCGCTGCTTCACGTCGTCCGCACGATCGTCCGTCGGGCCGAACGCGAAACCTGGTTGGCGCTCGGCCAGCACGGCGCATCGATGAGCCCACTGCCCGCGCGCTACTTGAACCGGTTGTCCGACCTGCTCTTCGTGCTTGCGCGCTACGCCAATACAACAGCCGCAGGCGGGGACGGCGATGTGCTCTGGAAGCCCGCCGGTAGCCGCTAAGTAGAGGGTTACGGCGTAACGAGTTGCGGGCTACGGCGCTAGCCGACCGGATTTCGCGTCAGCGGGAGTCGCGCACGCGTCTCTTCGTCGGCCGGCGTGTAGACGATGATGCGGCACTCGGGCATCTCCGTGACGGCAAGGCTGGTGGTGATGATGCGCAGCAACCCCGCGCGCGGATCGAGAAAATGCTTGATGCGACGCCCCGGTCGCGCCACGTCATGACGCGCCCACATGCTGGCGAAATCGTCACTGCCCTCGGTGAGTTCGCGAATGAATTCGGTCCACACCGGCTCACCGAGATGGTTCGCAAACGCGGCACGCAATTGCGCGACCGCTCGCGGCGCCTCGTCTTCGAAGTTGAGGTAGTAGCGCGCGCACGTCAGGCTCCATGAACATGCACCACAACGTGTTGCGCATGCCGCAAGGGTGGTCATGCCAGTGCGAGAACAACATCCGATGCGCGTCGTTGCTTGGCAAGCAAATCCCAGCGGCTGTTGACCAGCGACGCCGGTAGCGGATCGAGCGCGGCCAACACTTCGCTGACGGCTGGCGACACCGCGAGAACGGGCGACGTCGAAACCTTCACCGGCAGATCCGCGAGCCGGTACATGTGCTCGCGCTCGGCATCGTCGAGGCGCAGCGCGCGGGCGACAGCGTCGAGCACCTGCCCGCTCGCCTTGATCGGCCGACCCTGCTCGAGCCAGGTGTACCAGGTGACGCCGACCCCGGCGTCTTGGGCGACCTCCTCGCGGCGCAAGCCCAGGGGTTCGGCGCCGGACGCCGGGCGGCAAGCCCGATGTCCTCTGGGCGCAGCCGGCCGCGGCGCGTGCGCAGGAACTCGGCCAGCTCGCGACGGCGATGCCCGGCCAGGGACCCGGGGACGCTCTCGGCCGGTAGTGGCGGCGGCGTCGGATCATGCAAGGCGGTCACGGATACCAGTGTGCGCCGCGAGCCAGCGCTGGTGCCAGGTGCCGCTGATACCAGGATAAATAGGCTCTGGTACCCGGCACGG
This sequence comes from uncultured Actinomycetes bacterium, assembly GCA_963799955.1. Classification (GTDB taxonomy): domain Bacteria; phylum Actinomycetota; class Actinomycetes; order Acidothermales; family Acidothermaceae; genus PALSA-607. The sequence goes on along the minus strand of CAWCZJ010000021.1, from coordinate 33,678 downwards.
CCGCGAACCATGCTGAGGCCATGACGAACACGACTACCGCAGCAATCCCGTCGTCCGGCCCCGCTGTCCGGGACGGGCCTTTCGGTCTCGCCGCCAGCCGAAGGCACCGGCGACGGCACCATGCTCGCCATCCTGGTCATGGCTCAGTTCATGGCGCTGCTCGACGCGACCATCGTCAACGTCGCGATCCCGAGCATCCAGAAGAACATGCACGCGAGCGGTGCAGGGCTGCAGTTCATCGTCGCCGGTTACACGGTGGCGTACGCGATGTTGCTCATCACGGGTGCGCGGCTCGGGTCGCTGGTCGGGCACAAGCGGCTGTTCATCACCGGACTCATCACCTTCACCACGGCGTCGCTGCTGTGTGGCATCGCCCCGACGACCGGCGTGCTGATCGCGGCGCGCGTCGTGCAAGGCATCGGCGCGGCAGCGATGGTTCCGCAAACGCTGAGCATCATTCAGAAGCGCTTCACCGGTGCGAGCCGCACCCGCGCGTTCAGTGTGTATGGCGCGGCGATTTCGATCGGCGGCGTGACGGGTCAGATACTCGGCGGCGTTCTCGTCGACCTCAACATCGGTCACAGCGCATGGCGATCGATCTTCTTCGTCAACGTGCCTGTCGGCGTGCTCGCCGTGATTCTCGCAACCCGCAAGCTTCCGGCGGACGGCGCGATAGTCGGTCGCGTTCGCGACGGACTCGACGTCATCGGGTTGCTGTTGGGTTCGGCTGCGGTGTTGCTGCTTGTGCTGCCGCTGGTGCTCGGGCGCCAAGAAGGCTGGCCAGCGTGGACATTCGTCGCGTTGGCGGCAGGTGTCGTGCTCGCGGTTGTGTTCGTGCTTGCCGAGCGCCGGGTGGCTTTGGCCGGCGGCCGACCGTTGCTCGACCTCGAAGTCGTACGCAGCCCCGGGTTGCCCAGCGCGCTCGTCGCGTTGGCAGCAGGGATGATCGCTTACGGTGCGTTCCTCTTCGTCTTCGCTTTCCACCTGCAGAGCGGCCTCGGCGAAAGCCCACTGCGTGCCGGCCTCACGTTCGCGCCGGCGGGTGCGGGCTTTGGGCTCGTCGGATTCTTCTGGCGCAAGCTGCCGACCGCGTGGCACCCCAGCCTGCCCATCGTCGGATTCTCCGGCGCTGCGATCGGGTATCTGCTGGTCGGCTTGGGATTGCGCGACGGATCACACGGCGGCCTTTGGCTAGTGCCGTTGATGCTCGCACTCGGCGCGTTCATGGGTGCCGCGTTCAGTCCGCTACTTGCGCACGGACTCGTCCGGGTGCCACCAGCTAGGGCGGCTGATGCGAGCGGCTTGCTGACCACCGTGCTGCAGTTGTCGATCGTGCTGGGCATCACGGTGTTCGGCGACCTGTTCCTCAGCCTGAGCACGCACATCGGACCGCACCCATCGGCGGCAGCGTTCGGGACTGTACTGCTCACGCTCTGCGCGGTGTCAGCTGCTGGCCTGCTCGGCGCGGTGCCGCTGTCGCGCAGCGTGCGTCACGCACTGCATCACAGCGAGCAGCCCCGTCCGGTCGAGTTGGCGCAACCGTCGGAGTAGAAGGGTTGCTGTCCATTCAGGCGCCGGCGCCGCCTTCTAGAGGAGTTGAAGTTGCTTGGCGAGTTGTGCGGTTCGCGGGGCCTGCCTCTCTCGGGCGAGATTCGGTGAGTTGGGCATAGGCTCCGAGTGGACTGCTGTCGAGCAGGGCTGTCCAGAGTAGGCATTTGGTCTATGTCAGCCCCCGGGGGCAATAGATGCTGCGAGGTAGAAGCAACGAGCGAAGCGCGCTGGACCGCGAACTTCAGCGGGTCCGGGCTGGGGAGAGCTCGGTGCTGGTGTTGCGCGGCGAGGCTGGGGTCGGCAAGACAGCGCTGCTCGACTACGTAGGCGATCGGGCATCAGGTTTGCAGATCGTCCGGATTGCCGGCGTTGATTCTGAGATGGAGCTCGCTTTTGCGGGCCTGCATCAGTTGTGCGCGCCGATGCTCGATGGTCTGGATCGCTTGCCGGGTCCGCAGCGAGATGCGCTGCGGGTCGCATTCGGGTTGCAGGACGGCGCCCCGAATCGCTTTCTGGTTGCCCTTGCGGTGCTGAGCCTGCTTGCCGAGGCGGCCGAGTCGGAACCGCTCGTGTGTCTGATCGACGATGTGCAATGGCTGGACCGAGCCTCCATGCAGGCCCTCGCGTTCGTGGCACGGCGCCTGCTGGCGGAGCGGATCGCGATGTTCTTTGCCGCCCGGGATCCCAGCGAGGTCAACGAGCTCAGCGGTCTACCGGAGCTGGTCATCGTCGGGCTCGCCGACGAGGACGCACGGCGGTTGCTGACATCGGCCATGCCGGGGCGGCTGGACGAGCACGTGCGAGATCAGATCGTCGCCGAGACACGCGGCAATCCGCTCGCGTTGCTGGAGTTGCCGGCTCGGTTGTCGCCCGCGGAGGTCGCAGGCGGGTTTGGACTTCCGGATGCGCGGCCATTGACCAGCCGTGTCGAGGAAGCCTTCATGCAACGGGTCCGGGAACTTCCTTCCGAGACCCAGCTGCTACTCCTGCTGGCAGCTGCCGAGCCGGTCGGAGACGTAAGCCTGTTGTGGCGCGCGGCAGCGCACCTCGATATCAGGGGAAGCGCGAGTAAGCCTGCCGAGGATGCCGCGTTGATCGACTTTGGAATCAGGGTTCGGTTCCGGCATCCGCTCGTCCGCTCAGCGGTGTACCACGCAGCACCCGCGCCCGATCGCCAACGGGTACACGGCGCGCTGGCCGAAGCGACCGATCCTGAGGCTGACCCGGATCGGCGAGCGTGGCATCGCGCGTCTGCGGCGGCGGGTCTCGACGAATCCTTGGCGGCCGAGCTTGAGCGCTCGGCCGATCGCGCCCAGCGCCGAGGCGGCATTGCGGCCGCGGCTGCGTTCCTGGAGCGAGCAGCGGAGTTGACCCCGGACCCGGCGCGGCGCGGAGCGCGCGCGCTGTCCGCCGCCCAGGCGAAGCTGGAAGCAGGGAGTCGTGAGGCAGCAGAGAAATTGCTCGCGACCGCGGACCGCTCCCCTCTTGACGAGCTTCAGCGGGCGGGGCTGCAGCGGCTACGCGCGCAGATCGCGTTCGTCTTCACTCGAGGCAGTGACGGTCCGCCTCTCCTTGTGGACGCGGCCAGGCGACTCGAAGCGCTCGATCCTGCGTTGGCGCGTGAGACCTACCTCCAGTCACTCGGAGCGGCGATGTACGCGGGGCGCGTCAATGCAGACTCCGTTGCGCTGGCCGTGGCCGAGGCGGCGCGGGCCGCACCCGCGGCGCTGCTCCCGGACCGATCGGTCGATCTTGTTCTTGACGGCTTGGCGTTGCGTTGCACGGCAGGCCCAGATGCGGGTGCGCCGGCGCTCAGGCGCGCCGTACAGGCGGTCCAGAACGAGGCGCTCGGTGACTACGCGGAGATCATGCCCTGGCTGATGCTGACCCCGATTGTCCAGTCGGTAGCCGTGTTCGAGTTGTGGGACGACGAGGTGTTCCACGCACTGGCCACGCGTGCCGTGCAGCTAGCCCGCGAAACAGGGGCGCTCGCCCTGCTTCCCGTGGCGCTCGTCTACCGGTCTGGTGTGCACCTGTTGGGCGGAGAGTTCGTGGCTGCCCAAGCGCTTGTCCACGAAGCGGACGCGATTGCGGAGGCGACGGGAAACGCGGCGCTTCTGTATGCCTGGCTCCTCGTTAGCGCCTGGCGGGGTGTCGAGGCGGTGGCCAGGGAGTTCATCGACATCGGCTTCGAAGTCCAAACAGCGCGACCGGAGGGTACGGTCGTGGCTCTTGCCGGTTATGCCACTGCAGTTCTCAACAACGGCCTCGGGCGTTATGAAGCCGCCCTCGACGGCGCCAGGCGAGCCAGCGAAGACGGTGACTTTGGGTACTCCAGTGCCGCACTGCCCGAACTCGTCGAAGCCGCAACGCGGTCTGGCAGGCCGGAGGTCGCGAACGCCGTGCTGCCCCGGCTGGAGCAGCGGACACGTGCCGCGGGCACGGATTGGGCGCTTGGAGTCCTTGCACGCGCACGTGCGCTTGTGACCGAGGGAGAAGCTGCGGACGGCCTCTTTCGTGAGGCGATCGAGCGGCTCGAGCTGACCCGGATCCGCGTCGAGCTCGCCCGAGCGCATCTGCTCTACGGCGAATGGCTTCGGCGCGAGGGTCGCCGTGTGGACGCCCGTGATCAGCTGCGCACCGCACACGAGATGTTCACCCGCTTCGGGGCAGAGGCGTTCGCCGAGCGCGCGCGTCGCGAACTGCTGGCCACCGGCGAAACCGCGCGCAGACGCACCGGCGAGACCCAACGGGTCCTCACTCCTCAGGAGGCCCAGATCGCTCATCTTGCCGCGGATAGGCAAACCAACCCGGAGATTGCCGCTCAGCTGTTCATCAGCCCACGCACCGTCGAGTACCACCTTCGCAAGGTCTTCACGAAGCTCAACGTCGGCTCCCGCAAGGAACTCCCGCGGGCCTTGCAGGTTCGCTCCGAACACATCGCCTAGCCGCGCACTGCCAGAACTGCCACGAGCCGACGGGGTCTTTCAATCCCGCGGCGTGGGCCCACCACACGACGCGCTAGGCATCCGACTGGGGTGTTACACGGACTCGAATGCCGTGTCCTCAGCGCGACCGTGAGGCCATCGATACGGCGCACGAGATGCGTCAAGAAGGGAGAACACGATGAAAATCGTCGTCATGGGCGGGACCGGCCTCATCGGCTCCAACGTCGTCCACAACCTTGAGCGGGAGGGCCATGAAGCAGTCGCAGCGTCACCGGATACAGGAGTCAACACCCTCACCGGGGCCGGACTTACCGGAGTCCTCAAGGGGGCGGCGGTCGTTGTCGACGTGACGAACTCTCCGTCGTTCGAGGACGCCGCAGTAATGGAATTCTTCGAAACATCGACGCGCAACGTTCTCGCCGCGGCGGCCAGCGCCGGCATCGGTCACGTGGTTGCCTTGTCCGTTGTCGGATGCGATCGCCTGCCCGACAGCGGCTATCTTCGCGCAAAGACCGTGCAGGAGAAGCTCATCAAGAGCTCTGCGATTCCGTACTCGATCGTCCACGCGACGCAGTTTTTCGAGTTCATCACGCGCATTGCCGACGCCGCGACCGAAGGCGACACAGTCCACCTGCCGTCAGTGCTGTTCCAGCCCATCGCGGCCACAGACGTCGCGTCCACCGTCAGCACGGTCGCAGCCGGCCCCCCGGTCAACGGAACCATCGAAGTGGCCGGTCCTGAGCAGTTCCGGTTTGACGAGATCGTCCGCAAGGCGCTGATCGCGCTGGGTGACCGACGCGCCGTCGTCGCTGATCCTCACGCTCGCTACTACGGCACGGAGCTCACCGAGCACTCACTCACCCCGGGCAACGGTGCAATTCTCGGCACCACCCATTACGAGAACTGGCTCGCGCGCTCCGTGGCGAGGACTGGCTAGACATGGCTGCCAGGGATGCCTCGCCGTTGCGGGGCCGCCGGACGCCCTCCGTACGAAGCGAATCGCGGTCGAACGCCGTTCGGCCGGTGCCGCCCGAGTGGAGGTCGCGGACATCGGTCGGCGTCGACACCGTCGTGCACACCGCCTGGTCGTACGAGGCCGCCCAGGAACGACGGACCGGGTCGGAATGCACGGTTGGTACTACTGACCTCCGGCGCCTCTCTCCAACTCTCGCGTTTCCATCTCGATCCCCACGCACCCCGCTGACGTCGCCAGGTGCGTACCATCCGTCCGCTAGCGAGGAGATACAGCAATGTCAGCAGAAGAACACTTGGTCCTGCATCGACTCGAGGTCGAGGTGGAGGCGGAACTTCGCGTGCTCCAATCCAGCGATGCGGACGAAACACCCGCCGCGACCCCGGCTGAATGGTTGTTCGACCCCAGCGACATCGAGCGCTACAGGACAGGCCTCTACGGCCTTCTCGGCGCGGTGCACGCAGTGGAGGGGACACCCTGAGCCGCATCAGCCAATCGAGCAGGTCGTCGGTGGGCTGGAACCGAAGCAGTAGGGGAAGGTCACGAATTAGCCGCCACAATCGATGCCACGAACGTCCTCATGTAGCCGCAATGACGCACGTTCGGTCGTGTCGAATTGAGTCTTCGGAGCTCGTGATGTGATGGGCTGTGGCGCGCCGCTGGAACGGCAACTCGACACAATGATCGCGTGAGCCGCCCCTGCCTGATGACCTCCCTCTGTTCAGCTCGAACCCATGACCCCTGAGCATTTGCCGCTCCTGGTCGAACTGGACGCTGACGCCGAGGTCCTGCGCTACATCCTGGGCAGAGCGCGCGACCGATGCCGACGCGGTGGGACTCGGCTGGTGGATCGGGAGGCGACGCAGCCACGGTGACTTCCTGGGTTGGTGGGACCTCTCACCCACAAGCCGGCGCTCGAACATCCGTTGCGGGCCCAAGCGGGGTGGAGGCTGGCGCGCAGGCATTGGGGACAGGGGTATGCCACCGAGGGGGCCGCGGCGGTAATCCACCATGGCTTCGCGACAGTCGAGGTAGGGACGGTGTGGGCGGAAACGATGGCGGTAAACCGGGCGAGCCGGCAGGTCATGGCCAAGCTCGGGATGCGTCACGTCCGCACCGACTATCGCAAGTGGGCCGATCCACTGCCCGGGGCAGAGCAAGGCGAAGTGATCTACGAGATCACCCGCAGCGAATGGACCACGGCCCATTGAAGGTCGTCCCGGAGCGTGCGACGCAGCACGACGCAGGTAGCGTGCGTTCTCGTGTCGACCGCTTCGTTCCTGCTGGGCCGTCTGCACGCTGCGGGACTAAGCGATGTCACGGCAGTGGAGCCGGTCGAGGGCGGGATGGCGGCGCTCGCCGGCGTGGCTACCCGGCGCAGCGGCCCTCCGCTGTTTGTCAAATCCTTCGTTGACGTGCCCGCGGACGATCTATTCGCCGCCGAGGCGGAGGGACTCGACGTCCTGCGAGAACAGGGTGCGGTTGCGACACCACAGGTTGTGCTCGCGACGCGGGATGTACTTGTGCTGTCCGTCCTGCGGCCGCAGCCGGCAGAGGAAGGGTTCTGGGAACAGTTCGCCCACGCACTCGCGCAACTGCACACGTCAACCATGCACGACACCTTCGGCTGGGCGCGCGACAACTGGCTCGGCCGCTATCGGCAAGAGAATGCGTGGACTGCCGACGGATACGAGTTCTTCGCTCATCACCGGCTGTTGCGCTGGCTCCCGGAGCAGCGTGTTCGGGCGGCGCTAGACGATCGGGACCGGCGCGCCTTGGAACGGCTATGTGAGCGACTGTCCGACGTGTTGCCGCCCCGGCCGGCCTGTCTGACCCACGGTGACCTGTGGGCACACAACATCCTCGCCACCGACGAGGGTCGACCGGCAGTGATCGACCCTGCTGTTTCCTATATGTGGGCTGACGTTGACTTGGCCCACCTGTGGTGCTCGCCGCACCCGCCGGAGGCGGAACGGTTCTTCGGCGTGTACGCAGAACTGATGGACCTGGACGACGATTGGCGAGCCCGGATGCCAATCGTCCAGCTACGGCAACACCTGGCCGTCATCGCGCAGTTCGACCACGATTGGGGCGCCGCGCAACAGGTCCGCGCGATCCTCAAGCCGTTTCGCTGAACGCGGCCGGACCGCGCCGACGCCGTGGTGGATTAACCGCGGGGAAGTGCGGCAGCGCGAGCGAGCGCGCGCACTTCGCGCAACGCCACTGACAGTGTCGCGAGGTCGGCGCCGTCGCTTGCACTGATGTCATTGACGAACGCGGTCGCTCGTGCGAGTGCGGCCTCGTTCACCTGCTGCCACGCTGCGATTCGCGCATCGGCCGACATCGTCGACGGCGTCGAGAGCAGCACATCTGTCGTTAGCTCTGCATGCGCCGCCTCGAGATCGTCGCGCGCAGCGGCCCTCGCCAACGTGTGCCAGCGAGTGTCGCGTGGCAGTGCACCGATGAGGGCCCCGAGGCGCGAAAGGCCGAGCACATCGGCGAGTGCGAAGTGAACGGCGGCTACCTCCTCGACGTCCAGCTTCGTCTGCAACGCGATGTCGACAACGGCGAGCGCCGACAGCCCTTCGGTGAGAATCATCGCGCGCGAGGCGACATCGTCGGGCACTCCCGCCTCGATGAGACGGTCGCGCGCCGCAGCGAGGTTCTCGGCATCATCACCGCGCAGGCTCTCCGACAAGCCGTCGAGCACAGTCGCAATGCCCCAACTCAGTTGGGTGACCGTCTCAGGAACGTCGATTGGCGGACGGCGATTGGTGAGGAACCATCGCGTCGAACGGTCAAGCAGTTGCCGGACGCCGAGCAGCAGCCCGGTCTGCACATCGCTCGCCACGACATCGTCCAACGCTTCGATCTCGCGCCATAGCTCGTCAACGCGAAACGCACGACGCGTCGCGATGTGCGCACGCGTGATGTCGGCGACCGACGCGGCTGTCTCGCCCACGACGCGGAACAAGAACGTGCTGCCCGATAGATTGACCAGCTCGTTGGAGATCTGAGTCGCAATGATGTCTCGGCGCAACGGGTGCTGCGTCATCGTTGCGGCGAACCGCTCGCGCAATGCGCTCGGGAAGTAGTCGACGAGAGCTCGCTGGGCGAATGCCTCGTCAGGCAGGTCCGACGCGACGAGGCTCTGCGTCGCGGTGATCTTCGCGTAGGCGATCAGTAACGCGAGTTCGGGCCGGGTAAGCCCGAGACCCGCGGCCCGCCGAGCGACGATCGCCTTCGAGTCGGGCAGGTGTTCGAGGTCTCTGACCAGATGACCGGTCTTCTCCAGCCAGTCGATGTATTCCGCGTGCACGTGCAACATCGACGGCGCCTGCACCTGCCCGCACGACAGTTCCAGGTTCTGCGCGTAATTGTCACGCAGCACCAAGCTGCCGACTTCATTGGTCATGCTCACGAGCAGTGGACCGCGTTCTTCTGGCTCCAGTTCGCCGGCACGCGCAGCGACGTCGAGCAGGATCTTGATGTTCACCTCATGGTCGGAGGTGTCGACGCCGGCCGAGTTGTCGATGGCGTCGGTGTTGATGTGACCGCCGGCGAGCGCGAACTCGAGCCGCCCGAGTTGGGTGAAGCCCAGGTTGCCGCCCTCGCCGACGACACGGCAGCGCAACTCGACGCCATCGATGCGGATCGCGTCGTTGGCCCGATCGCCCACATCGGCCTGGCTCTCGGTCTCAGCCTTGACGTAGGTTCCGATCCCGCCGTTCCACAACAGGTCGGCGGGCGCGCGCAGGATCGCCCGCATCAGATCGTTCGGTGCGAGCGCGCCAGCGTTGATGCCCAGGGCAGCGGCCATCTCAGCTGAGACCGGTATGGACTTCGCTGAACGCGGCCAGACCCCACCCCCGGCAGAAATGAGTTGCCGGTCGTAGTCGGCCCATGAGCTCCCGGCGAGATCGAAGAGCCGCTGGCGCTCACCGAACGAGCTACCCGCGTCGGGGTTCGGGTCGACGAAGATGTGCCGGTGGTCGAACGCGGCGAGCAACCGAATGTGATGTGAAAGCAGCATGCCGTTGCCGAACACGTCGCCAGACATGTCGCCGATACCGACACACGTGAAGTCGGTGGTCTGGCAGTTCAGGCCGAGCTCGCGGAAGTGGCGCTTCACCGACTCCCATGCGCCGCGGGCGGTGATACCCATGGCCTTGTGGTCGTAGCCCGCCGAGCCACCCGACGCGAACGCATCGCCTAACCAGAACCCGTAGTCAGCGGAAATCCCGTTCGCGAGGTCGGAAAACGTAGCCGTCCCCTTGTCGGCCGCCACCACGAGATAACTGTCGTCGCCATCGTGGCGGACGACGTCGTTCGGGGGCACCGTCTGCTGCCCCTCGGGGTGCGCGATGAGATTGTCGGTGAGGTCGAGCAAGCCGCTGATCAACGTGCGATAGCAAGCGACGACCTCGGCTTGCAGCGCGTTGCGGTCGCTCAGATCGGCGGGTGGGCGCTTGACGACGAAGCCACCCTTCGAGCCGACTGGCACGATCACGGCGTTCTTCACGGTCTGCGTCTTCGCGAGGCCGAGCACTTCGGTGCGGAAGTCCTCGCGGCGGTCGGAGTATCTGATGCCGCCGCGCGCGATCGGACCGAACCGAAGATGCACACCCTCTGTGCGCGCCGAGTACACCCAGATCTCGAACCACGGCCGTGGCTCGGGCAGGTCGGCCACCGACCGCGACTCGATCTTCAACGAGAGGTAGTCCTTCGGTGCACCAGCAGCGTCGAGCTGCCAGTGGTTCGTGCGCACGGTCGCGAGCATCAACAACAGGAAGCTGCGCAAGATGCGGTCTTCGTCGAGGCTGGCGACGGCGTCGAATGCCTGCTCGAGATCCTGAACGATGCCCATCTCGGCGCCGGCTCGATCACGTGCGAACGATGGGTCGAACCGGGCTTCGAACAGCGACACAAGCAGGCGCACAACCTGGGTATTCGCCCGGAGCGCTGACTCGAGATACGTCTGGCTGAAGCGATAGCCGGCCTGGCGCAAGTACTTCGCGTACGCCCTGATGACTGTCACCTGCCGCCAGGTCAGGCCAGCCTCGAGAACGAGTGCTTGGAATCCATCGACCTCAGCACGCCCGTGCCAAGCAGCGGCGAGTGCATCCTGGAAACGCTCATGCAAAGTGGCGGCCGCGGCCTCGTCTGCGACCGGTGCATGCCGGAGGCCGAAGTCATAGATCCATGCGACTGTGCCGTCGCGACGTTCGATTTCGTAGGGCCGCTCGTCGGTGACCTCGACGCCCATCGACTGCAGGATCGGCAGCATGTACGACAGCGAGACAGGTGCGCCGCGGCGGAAGAGCTTGACCGCGAGGTCGCAGGCCTCCTTGTCGAGAGGTTCGTACAACTCGACGTCGAGGTCGCCGTCATCGTGCAACGCATCGAGCCGTTGCAGGTCGTCGACGGCCACCGTCGCGGCGAAGTCTTCCTTGTAGGCCTCGGGAAACGCGTCGACGTATCGCGCAGCGACGGTCGCGTCGAGGTCGCCGAACCGTGCTGCAAGCGCATCGGCGAAGTCGTCCTCCCAGGTGCGGGTAGCCACGACGAGGCGACTCTCGAGTTCGTCGCGGTCAACCTCGACGGGGCTGCGGGAATCAACGCGGACGACGAAATGCACTCGGGCAAGCACCGACTCGGCCACCCGGAACGTGTCGTCGATACTTGACCCGCCCAGGGCGTCGAGCAAGATCGCGCGCATCTTCAGCCGCACCTGCGTGTCATAGCGCTCACGTGGCAGGTACACCAGGCAGGAAACGAAACGTCCGTAGACGTCGCGGCGCATGAACAGCCGCAGCCGCCGCCGCTCCTGCAGGTACAGCACGCCCATCGTCGTCTCGTACAGCTCAGGCACCGACATCTGGAACAGCTCGTCGCGCGGGTAGTCCTCGATGATCTCGACGAGATCCTTGCCGCTGTGACTTCGCGGGTTGAATCCCGAACGCTCCAGCACTGCCGCCGACTTGCTCTTCAGGAGCGGGATCTTCCACACGCTCTGCGTGTACGCCACCGAGGTGAATAGCCCGAGGAATCGGCGCTCGCCGATCACCGCACCCGACTTGTCGAATGTCTTGATGCCGATGTAGTCGAGGTAGACCCCACGATGAACGGTCGACCGCGAGTTGGCTTTGGTAATCAGCAGCAGTTGCGGGTCGCGCACGCGGGCGCGCACTTCCTCCGGCAAGTCGGCGAGCGGGCGAGGCCGAAGCTTGTCAGCACGCAGGATGCCGAGCCCGGTGCCAGACACTGCGGCCAACGCGTCGACACCTTCGTCGTCGACCAACCGGTACTCGCGGTACCCGAGAAAGGTGAAGTGATCGTCGGCCAACCAGCGCAGGAACTCCACCACCTGGCCGGTCTCCGCTGCCGGCACCGCACTAGGCGGCTCTGCTTCGAGTTCGTCAGCGGCGCGCGACGCGTACGCACGCATCTTGGGCCAGTCCTCAACGGCATCGCGAACGTCTTGCAAGACCCGCACGATGTCTCGGCGCAGTATCTCTTCGGCGTTCTGGTCGGCCGGTCCGACGACGTCCAGATGCATCCACGACTCGACGACCGCGTCGGCGGGAGCCTCGTGCGCGTCGAGCGTGCCGGAGACGGCGAGCAACTGCCCATGCAGGTCGCGACGAACGACGAACTGCGGATGGACGACAAGATGGATCGCTACGTCGGTTCGGGCGAGTTCCTGCGTCACTGAGTCGACGAGGAAAGGCATGTCGTCTGTGACGATCTCGATGATCGCGTGCCGCGGCTGCGTCGGCGACGCAAAGACGCGCACCTTCGGCACGCCAGCCGGCCGGATCGACGCGAACTCACGGTGCCCGAAGGCGACGTCACGCATCTGCGCGTCCGACAGCCCGGCGAGATCCTCCGCGGCAACATGCAAGAAGTACCGAGCGACGAAGTCGGCGTCCGCGGCTCCGTCAACGCTCATTCGTTTTCCTCGGCCGGATCCATGTGCGGGTAGCGCCAATTCGTGGCCGGCACGAACGTCTCCTTGATGGCTCGCGTGCTTGTCCATCGCAACAGGTTCTGTGCAGAGCCGGCCTTGTCGTTGGTGCCGCTCGCCCGCCCGCCGCCGAACGGCTGCTGGCCGACGACCGCACCGGTCGGCTTGTCATTGACGTAGAAGTTGCCGGCGGCGAAGCGCAGCGCCTCTGTTGCGGTGGCGATCGCCGCCCGATCCTGGGCGATGATCGCACCGGTCAAGGCATACGGCGAGACGTCGGCGGCTTGCGCGACCACCTCGGCGTAACGGTCATCGTCGAAGACGTGCACGGCGAGCAGCGGACCGAAGTACTCACGCACGAAGACCTCATCGGCAGGATTCTCGCCCAGCACAACCGTCGGCCGGACGAACCAGCCCTCACTGTCGTCCGTCTGACCACCCGCGACAACGGAAAGGCCGGGCGTCGCACCTGCGCGTGAGATCGCGTCGTGAAGCCGGGTGAACGAACGGCCGTCGATGACCGCACCGATGAAGTTCGAGAAATCACTGACGTCGCCCATCGGCAGCGCTTCGACTTCTGCAAGGAGGCTGCCTTCGAGGCGCCGCCACACCGAGCGCGGCACGTACGCACGCGACGCGGCCGAACATTTCTGACCCTGATACTCGAAGGCGCCGCGCACGAGAGCGGTGCGCAACACATCGACGTCCGCTGATGGATGCGCGATGACGAAATCCTTGCCGCCTGTTTCGCCGACCATCCGCGGGTAACTGCGATAGCTAGCGAGGTTGTCACCGACGGCGCGCCACAACTGTTGGAACACCGGCGTCGACCCGGTGAAGTGGATGCCGGCAAGGTCACGATGCGGCACCGCGACCTGCGACACGGCCGCCCCGAATCCGGTCACCATGGTGATGACGCCGGGCGGCAGGCCGGCCTCGGCGAGCAAGGCCATCAGGTAGTGCGACGACAGCTGCGATGTCGGTGCGGGTTTCCAGACGACGACGTTGCCCATGATGGCCGGCGCGGTGGGCAGGTTGCCGGCGATCGACGTGAAGTTGAACGGGGTGATGGCGAGCACGAAGCCTTCCAGCGGCCGGTGGTCGAGCCGGTTCCAGACTCCTGCCGGCGAGATCGGCTGCTCGGCCAAGATGCCCCGCGCGAAGTGCACGTTGAAACGCCAGAAGTCGGCGAGCTCGCACGCGGCGTCAATGTCGGCCTGGTAGCACGTCTTGCTCTGGCCCAGCATCGTGGCGGCGTTGATCGTGTCGCGCCACGGACCGGCCAGCAGATCGGCGGCCTTCAAGAAGATGGCCGCGCGGTCGTCAAAGCTCAGTGCTCTCCACGCCGGAGCGGCCGCCATCGCGGTCTCGATCGCGTCGGCGACGTCGGTGGTGGTCGCCTCGTGCATGCGACCCAAGACGGTGAACCGGCGATGCGGTGCGGCGACGTCGATGGCTTCGCCACCAGCAAGCGGACGCCGGGTGCCGAGCGCCATCGTCAACTCAGGCGTTTCGCCCGACATCTCTTTCAAGCGGAGTTCGAGCCGGGCGCGTTCGGCGCTTCCTGGTGCAAAGTGCAACGGCGGTTCGTTGGTGGGGCTCGGAACCGTGGTGACGGCATCCATTGCTTCCACTCCTGGGAGGTGGGCCTCTTGGGCACGTGATCGGCTGTGTGGTGGGTGCGACGTGTTCGATTGGCACGAGCCGGGTTGCGACCTCGTCCATCGCTGGCACGATCGACGGCGCAGCAGATCGCTCAGCGCAGCAGGAAAGCGATCTCCTGTACGGCGTACCACTGCAGTTCGTGGTCCTCGAGCCCTTCGATCGCGAACTGCGCATCGTCGTCGCCGAGGTCGGCGGCCTCGACCAGGGCAGCCGCAGCGGCCACGTCGGCCGCCGCGCTCGGGTCGTCGACGTGCGCGGACACGACCTGGTCGAACTGCACCGCACCGATGACCCGAACCGCGGCCGGGTCGTCGCCCTGATCGAAGGAAACGGCATCGTCGGCGACGTCTGCGGCCACGACGACCCGGCGGTCGACCACCGGTCTGCGCCAGCATCCGCAGCGACGCGAGGGCCGCTCTGGTCATTGCCGCGTACTCGAGCTCGTCGATGTCGCCCTCGCGGTACCACTCGCGCAAGGCCGGAGTGACCGCACACGCCCGCGCCCCAGCTGCCGCCACCTCGATCTGCGACGGGGGCCTGTCGGTGCCAACGCCGGCCTCTGTCAGATCAGGCAACGTCGAAGGCAGGTAGATGCGCACGGCCGACATGCTGCCACGATTTGGGGGCCGCATCTGCCGGCGCCGGGCTCGCTGTGCATCCTGGCGCAACAGGATGTGGATTCACCGCCCCGGGAGGGCAGCATGTGCGCAATCTGTGCCGCGCGCTGGGCGAATCAGGCTGAGCGGCGGCCTTCACCGCGGGCGCGATGCCGGCGAGTGGGTCGTGTTGAGCTGACACCCGCGTATCGCCGAGCTAGCGGTAGCAAGGCGCGGCGCACTGGCGAATCTGGCGCGATCTCACCGAGGGTGTGACCGCCCGCGAGCGCCTTGTCGAGCGACACCAGGTCGTAGGGCACGAACAGCACGTCGTCGATCCCGGCGTAACGAGTCAGCGCCTGTTGGATCTCTTGCTCGGCGTCGCCGTTGATCGGACCCTTGCGCACCCGGTTCACCACGACCTGCGGACGACACTGCGGCAGCACCTCGGAGAGCTCGGCGAGCCCGCGCACGAGCCGTTGCAACCCGACCGGGTCGGCGGATCCGACGGCAACGACGTGGTCTGCGTCGGCCAGCGTTGCCAAGGTCGACCCGTTGCGCCGCGGCGCGGTGGTGTCGTAGCTGAGTTCCTCGTCCTGCTCCAGACCGAATCCGCAATCGACGACGGTGAGAGCTGCGAGTTGGCGCGCGATGGCGTACGCGGCAACTGAGCCCGCTCGGCCGCAACTCCGGCCACCGCTCGGCACGAGCAATGCCAGTCAACACTCGCAAGTTCGGACCGACCACGCGCGCGAGGCTCGCAAGAGCGTGCAGGTCAAGGTTGCCTGCGTTCGCCTGCCGCACTGCGGCGGCAAGGCCCGGCGACTCATCGAGCAGTCCGAGCACTTGCGCGACCACCCCGCCGTAGCAATCGGCGTCCGCCAGTAATGAAGAGCAGCCGAGACGAGCCGCCTCCGTCGCGAGGACGACCGCAATCGTCGTCCGGCCAGGCGCACCGGTCGGGCCCCACACTGCAACGAGCCGTCCGTCGGCGCGTTGGGTTTCGACTTCGTCTGGCACGAGAGTCAGCGCCGCAACGTCAGGCAGCGCGGCGCGTGGATCGGCGTAGCCGAGACGCAGCGGATCCAGCCCACCCGTCGCGACGCCGTCGGCGATTGCAGTCGTCACCTCAGCGGAGATCAGTGCGGGACCAGCATCGGCAGCGAGTACATGTCGGACGCCGAGCTGCCGCAGCCGCCGTTCGGCGTCGTCACTCGCACCCGGCTTGCCGCCTTGGGCAACCAGGCCGATGACGGCCACGCCTGCGGTTGCCAACCGGGCGAGTGCGTCGCGGTCGAGTCTGCGCAGGTCGGCCGACAGAATCACGGCGCGTGCTGTTCCTGCGCCAGCCGCGGCGAGCAAATCCGCGAGGTCGACGCAACGCCGGACCACGACGACCCCGAAGTCTTGGTGCTCGAAGGCCGACACCAGATCGGCTTCCCATACGGCGTCAGTGACAGCCGTCAGGACAGGGACGCTCACGGCGAAGCCAGACCAACACTGCCGGACGGCGAGAGGCTGTCGCTCGGCGATGGGCTGTCGGCCGGTGACGGGCTGGCGCTCGGGGGCGGACCGACGGTGACGCCCGCGGTCGCCGGAGCGGGCACTCGTACGAGGTCGACCGACCCAAGCTGCGCGGCGGCGACCACAGCATCGACGAAGGCGACGGGCACCGACAACACAACGCCCGAACCGTCGCTACTCGCGAGGGAGGAGTCGACGATGGTGTCGGCGATAGTGACGTTCGCAAGAACGAGCTGAGGCTTCGCTTGCGCCTGGCCGTTCGGCGTCTTCGGCGTGACGTAGAGGTCGACCTGCACGCCGTGCAGGTCGTTGCCTCTAGGCATGTGCAGTCGCTCGACGGGGATCGTGACGAGCCGAACGGCCGGCGGTGGCGTCGACGGAACTGCCACCAGTGGAATGAGCTGGCCGCTCGCGAGCGGCGAGACCGTCACGCGACCGACAGGGCTCGGACCGGCGGCGGAGATGTACAGGGCCCCGTGGTCCTTGAAGCGGACCTCGACCTGGACCACGTCGGATTTGATCAACGTGGTGCCTGGCGCGATGTCTCGCGACGCTGCCCACATCACGTCGTATCGCTGCGACGACGAGATGATCTTCGCGCCGACAACCACCGAGAGCAGCACGAGGACGACCCCGATGACCAGCCGGCCGTCGAGCCAGGACGGCGATTTCAGGCGGGTGGCCGATGGCGCGGGCAGCTCTGACACAAATTCCCCCAGTGATGTTGAGCGGCAATGCCCGGTCGCACGGACCCGCCCCTGGCGGCGTCCCCATTCTGCCCCGTCGTCCGACTTCGCGATGCCAAACAGAAGTGTTGTGTGGATAACGAAAGCATTCGTGGTCAACCGATGGCATACTGACGCCTTCCGGCGTAGATGGCAGCGTCTGCCCGAGTTTGAGGAGGGTCGATGGAGAAGCGATTTCTGCTCTTGTCAGACGTCGCTGAAGTACTGAACATCTCCGCGGCGCAGGCCTACGCACTTGTGCGATCCGGCGAGCTTCCCGCGATCAAAGTCGGCGGCCGCGGCCAATGGCGGGTTGAGGTGCCGGTGCTCGAGAGCTACATCCAAGACGCCTACACCCGCACCCGCGACTTCGTCAGCACCCACCCCTTCGGCGGCGGCGAACCCGACGAATAGTTAGGCCCGCCGCACGACGACCAAGTGACGTCAGCGGATATGCGCGAACAGCCCGGACGGCGTCGTGGCGGCGTGGCTCGCCGGGCGCGTGCTCGGCCATCTCGACGAAGTCCGCTCCGACACGGTCAAGGGTGCCGGCGGCTGTTGATCCGTCGATAAGAGTCAGCGCCACCGCAGATCGATCACGCACGATGCCGCGCAGCGCGTAGGCGAGATCGAGGCGCGCTGCGACCTGCCCTTCGCCGTGCGGAACTGCGGTTTGAGCGGCTAGTCCGCCGATCGACAGCACCGCGTGCGCGGCGACCAGCGCTTCTCGGCCACCAATCTCGGCAAGCAGCAGCCAGTCCGGACCCACGCCCGCGAGTTCGCCCTCAATCGCGCCGGCACCGACAAGCCGCAGGGTCAGGGGCAGCCCGATCACCGGCCGCAACCGGTCGACGAGTCGCAACAGCGAGCTCTCGCGCCGACTCCGGTCGGTCACCTCGGCTGCTAGCTCGGCCGTCGCAGCCTCGTCGAACTGCGCCTCGAGGTCGTTGAACAACTCTTCCCAGCGCATTGCTCACCCCTCTTCCACGGCAAGCGTACCGAAAATGACGCCACCCACATTGACAGCGACTGAATGGACCTGTACCAAGGTAAACATAAGCAAACGAAAGCAAAGGACGTCTCAAGATGAACCACCGCACCCAGCGAGCCGCACCAGCCCTCCGAGCGGGTGTCCTCATCGCCGGCATCGCAGCGCTCCTCGGCTGGGCGGCCGGCTCACCGTTCGAGACGTGGCGATCGCTGATGTCAGCGGCCGACACGTCGTCCCCGACGGCTGGCTTCGATCAGCTACTTGGCAGTTCCGCGGCACTCGCGGCATGGATCGGCCTCGGATGGTTGGGCATCACGGTGTTCCTCGAGGTAGCGAGCACGTTGCCCGGCGCCGCGGGCCGCGGATGCGCGGCTGTCTCGGCACGGACGAGCCCGATGCTGGTTCGCCGCATCGTGCAAGCGATCATCGGGGTCAGCGTGCTCGCGGGTCCGATGACTGCGGGGTCGGCATTCGCCGCCGGTCCTTCGACGACCACGTCGACGTCGACGCAGGTCGACCGGCCAGCCTCCGCGGCTGCACCGATGCAGGCCAACCTCAGCACGGCCCCGGACACCAGCACCGCGCCCGACACCAGCCTCGCGCCTGACACCGCGCGCCGACACCGCGCCCGCTCTACCGAGTCTCGATCGACCCGCGACGGCCTTTGTTGCGTCGTCGCCACCGCCTGCACAGCAGACGCCAACCGGTGCGGTGGCGCTCGTGACCGGCATCGCCCATCGCGACGCAGGCGATCCGAATGACCCAAGTACCCATGGCTACGTCGTGCACCGCGGCGACACGTTGTGGGACATCGCGGCGCGACATCTCGGTCCCAACGCGACAGCGGTCGACATCTCGCGGGCGTGGCCCGCGTGGTACGACGCGAATCGCGCCGTCATCGGCACAGATCCCGGCGTGATCCGGCCGGGCGAACTGTTGCTGCCACCTGCGACGCCGAAAGTGTCTGCTTCGACAGCGTCTGCTTCGACAGCGCCCGTCGGATCCCGGTGACCACGACCGCGCAGGCCGTCGCCGTCCCCGTTCCCGCACCGCGCACTCGTCGCGCGACCAGCACAACCACTGCCGTGCGGCGACTGCCCACCTGCAACCCGCAGCCGCCATTCGACGACGAGCTCGCGACCAGCGACGGCGAGCGTCGATGCGACGCCGCGTCGTCTGTTGGCAGGCGAGGCGGACCACGGGCAACGTGCACTGCGGCTGGTCTTCGCCCTGCCGAGCGGTCTACCTGCGCGGCCCGAACTCCCTGACACGCTTCGAGAAACAACGCCCGGCGCAACGCCCGAGTTACGACTGCTACCCACATTGAGTGGCCCAGTCGACACCGCGGTGATCGGCGGTCGAGCCACCAAGGCGTCGACCGGGACGACGCGACACCGTCGAGGAAGAGTTCGGGCCGCAGAAAACCGCCCGCACACTGCTGCCCGCGCCGACGCCATGGGCCGGCCGGTTGGTGCAGGCCATGATCGAGGTGGTGTCAGGCGTGCGGCCCGTCTCGCAGTTGGTTCGATGGACGACGGCCGCCGTCTACGACGAGCTGTGCGCACGCGTTGCGCGACCGGTCGCGTCGACCGGTGCGGTCGGCCGCGCCGTCAACACCACCGCCACCCCCCGGCTTGCTGAAGTCGTGCGGTCCATTCGCGTCAGCGAACCGCACGACGGTGTTGCCGAGGTATGCGCAATCGTCCAGCAAGGTCCGCGGTGCCGCGCGATCGCGCTGCGCCTCGAAGGCATCGACGGCCGCTGGCAGTGCACGGCGCTGCAGATCGGCTAGGCCCGCCGCGGACAATCGAGCTAGACGGCGCTGCGTGGATCTCCGTGACACCGCTTGTAGGTGCGCCCTGATCCACACGGGCACTTCGCGTTGCGCGGCGTGCCCTCGTACATCAAGTGCGCCTCGGCGCCAGCAGTCGCGGCATCCGGACCGCCCGACACTGGCGGCGCGAGGTTGCCCGCGTCACCGTCGATGGTGGGCGCGGAGTACTGAAGTCGCGTCGGGCGTCGTGCTTCCTGCAGGCCCGGAGCCACCAGGTGCGGCATGCCGTGCCCGGCGCCGTCGGATGCGCCGGTGACTTGCTGGGCCACGGTCTTGCGGGCAGGTGCGGGTGTTGGCGGCACCTCGTCGTCCGCCGCCGCCTGCTCTTCGACCGCATCAACGTTGGCCGGCGGCTCCTCGGGCGCCGCTACTTGCACCTCGAGGTTGAACAGGAGCTGGACCGACTCCTCCTTGATGGCGTCCATCATCGTGGTGAACATCGTGAAGCCTTCGCGCTGGTATTCGACCAGTGGATCGCGCTGGCCGTACGAGCGCAGCTGGATGCCTTCTTGCAGGTAGTCCATCTCGTAGAGGTGTTCGCGCCACTTGCGGTCGAGCACTGACAGCACGACCTTGCGCTCGAGCTCGCGCATGATCGGCTCGCCCTCGGGCAGCGTGCCGAGGCTCTCCTCGCGATTGTCGTAGGCGGTCTGCGCATCGGCGATGAGCTCCTCGTCGAGGAACTCCGCACTCAGCCCCTCGCGGCCACCGCCACCCGCGGTCTCGATCTCCTCGATCGTGATGCCGACCGGGTACAGGGTCTTGAGCGCCTTCCATAGCTCTTCGAGGTCCCACTCTTCGGCGTAACCCTCGGCTGTTGCTGCCTCGACGTAGCCGCGGATCACATCGTCGACCATGTTGCGCACCTGCTCGTGCAAGTCGTCGCCGTGCAAGACCCGGCGCCGCTCGGCGTAGATGACGGTGCGCTGCTTGTTGAGCACCTCGTCGTACTTGAGCACGTTCTTGCGGATCTCGAAGTTCTGCTGCTCGACCTGCGTCTGCGCCGAACGAATCGCGCGAGTGACCATCTTCGACTCGATCGGCACCTCGTCGGGGATGTTAAGCGTGTCCATGATTTTCTCGACGGCAGCGCCGTTGAACAGCCGCATCAGGTCGTCGCCGAGGGAAAGGTAGAAGCGCGACTCCCCCGGGTCGCCCTGACGGCCGGAGCGACCGCGCAACTGGTTGTCGATGCGGCGCGAGTCGTGCCGCTCGGTGCCCAACACGTAGAGCCCGCCGACGTCGACGACCTCGTTGTGCTCAGCCGTGACGGAGGCCTTCCACTTTGCGACCGCGTCGGGCCACGCCGCCTCGTACTCTTCCGGTGTCTCGACCGGTGAGAGCCCTTGCTCGGAAAGTTCAAGCTGCGCAAGGAATTCGGGGTTGCCGCCGAGCATGATGTCGGTGCCTCGACCGGCCATGTTCGTCGCTACGGTCACGGCGCCCTTGCGACCGGCCTGCGCGATGATCGCGGCTTCCTTCTCGTGGTACTTCGCGTTCAGCACCTCGTGGGGCACTCCGCGACGCAACAACATCCCTGACAGCAGCTCCGACTTCTCCACGCTGATAGTGCCGACGAGAACCGGCTGCCCCTTCTCGTGGCGCTCGGCGATGTCGTCGACGACCGAGTCGAACTTCGCCTTCTCCGACTTGAACACCACGTCGCGCTGGTCGATGCGCACTGCATCGCGGTTCGTCGGGATCGGCACCACGCCAAGCTTGTAGATCTGGTCGAACTCGGCAGCCTCGGTGCTCGCGGTACCCGTCATGCCGCCGAGCTTTTCGTAGAGCCTGAAGTAGTTCTGCAGGGTGATCGTCGCGAGAGTCTGGTTCTCCTGCTTGATCTCGACGCCCTCTTTGGCCTCGATCGCCTGGTGCATGCCTTCGTTGTAGCGACGGCCGTAGAGCATGCGCCCGGTGAACTCGTCGACGATCAGCACTTCGCCGTCGATGACGACGTAGTCCTTGTCGCGCGCGAACAGTTCTTTGGCCTTCAACGCGTTGTTCAGGTAGCCGACCAGCGGAGTGTGTTGGGCCTCGTAGAGGTTCTCGATGCCGAGCCAGTCTTCGACGCGCTGCACGCCCTGTTCGGTGATGGCGACGGTGCGCTTCTTCTCATCGGCTTCATAGTCACCCTCGCCGTCCTCGCCGCGCTTCAGACGGGCGACCAGCGAAGCGAAGTCGGTGTACCACTTGAGGTTCAGCTCGACCGGACCGCTGATGATCAGCGGCGTGCGCGCCTCGTCGATCAGGATCGAGTCGACCTCGTCGACGACGGCGAAGTTGTGCCCGCGCTGCACGAGTTCTTCGGCGCTCAGGGCCATGTTGTCGCGCAGGTAGTCGAAGCCGAACTCGTTGTTCGTGCCGTAGGTGATGTCGGCCGCGTAAGCCGCGCGCCGTTCGGCCGACGGCATCTGCGACAGGATCACCCCGACGTCGAGGCCGAGGAAGCGGTGCACCCGGCCCATCCACTCAGAGTCACGGCGGGCCAGGTAGTCGTTGGTGGTGACCACGTGCACGCCGTTGCCCGACAACGCGTTCAGGTAGACCGGCAGCGTCGAGACCAGGGTCTTGCCCTCGCCGGTGCGCATCTCGGCGATGTTGCCCAGATGCAGGGCGGCGCCGCCCATGATCTGGACGTCGAAGTGCCGCTGCCCAAGCGTGCGTCGGGCGGCTTCCCGGACCGTCGCGAAGGCTTCCGGCAGCAGGTCGTCGAGGCTCTCGCCTGCCGCGTAACGCTCCTTGAACTCATCCGTCTGCGCCCGCAACTCGGCGTCCGACAGGGCCTCGAACTCGGTTTCGACCGAGTTGACCTGATCGGAGATCGCCTTGAGCTGGCGAAGGATCTTCCCCTCGCCGGCGCGCATGAGCTTGTCGAAGATTGCGGGCACGAAGATTGGCTCCTCGAAACGGTCCTGGACGATAGCGGGACGGCGGGGGCGTGCGGTCCGTCCTTCCGCCATCGTAGGCGAGGCTGACGCCTCAGCGCGCCTACCGTCAGCACCGACACCTACGATCCGACCCATGCCCCGACTGCCCGCAGCACCGCCGACCGTCGAATTGTCGGCCGACGAGGCCCGCCGGTTCGCGCTGGCCGCCCAGCACCTCGTCGGCTCGCCTGACCGCCGGGCCGGCGTCGCGGGCATGCTGACGTCGCTGCGGGCCGTGCAGCTCGACACGATCTCGGTGCTCGCGCGCTCGCACGAACTCGTGGTCTACGCGCGACTGGGGGCAGTCGGCCGACCCAAGATCGAGGCCGCCTACTGGAGCGGCGACGCCTTCGAGTACTGGGCGCATGCCGCCTGTGTCATGCCGATATCGCAATGGCCGTTGTTCGCGTTTCGCCGACGTCGATTTCTCAGCCGCGCGAAGCATTGGGGCCAACACTCAACCGCTGTAGCGAAAGCTGTGCTCAAACAAGTACGCGCCGAAGGACCGCTGACGGCCACCGACCTCGGCGGGGCCAAGAAGACCGCCGAGTGGTGGGGTTGGTCGGAGGTGAAGTCGGCCGCCGAGTTCTTGCTTGCGAGCGGGCAACTCACCTGCACGCGGCGCGTTGGCTGGCGACGCGTCTACGACCTGCCCGAACGGGCGATTCCGGCCGACGTCCTGCATGACGACCTCGACGACGACCAATGCCAGGTCGCGCTGATCCAGTTGGCGGCGACCTGTCTTGGCGTGGCCACCGGCTCCGACCTGGCCGACTACTTCCGGTTGAAGAAGCTCGACGTCGCTCGGCTGCTTCCGGCGACCGATCTTGTTCCTGTTCGGGTGCGCGGATGGGCAGCGCCAGCCTGGGCGCATGCGAGCACGCTGGAGCTTGGCCTCCCGCGGGGCAGGCACCGAACGACGCTGCTCTCACCGTTCGACTCACTCGTCTGGGATCGGGCACGCACTGCGCGGATCTTCGGTCTTGACCATCGGCTTGAGGCCTACGTGCCGAAGCCGCTGCGTCAGCACGGCTACTTCTCCATGCCGGTGCTCGCCGGTGGGCAGTTGATCGCGCGGGTCGATCCGGCGCGGGTCGACGGCACGTTGATCGCCCGGCAGGTGACAGTGATTCCGGAGCATGCGACGGCGGCGAGACTGCCGGCCACTGCTGCGGCCATCCGCGACGCACTCTCGGAGGCTGCGTCGTGGGTGGGCTGCAGCGCGATTGCGATCGAGCGCGTCAGCCCCGAGGGCGCCGCCGATCCGCTGCGTCGCGCAGTCGCTTGAACCACCGAGGTTGCATCAACAGGCGTTGCATCAACGGCGTTGCATCAACAGAGTGACATGATCCCTACGTGTCACATGGTGAGGTCGCTGCAGGTGTGACCTGTCTGGCGGCCACCGCCGTCGGTGTTCGGTGCGGTTGTTGTGCTGCACGTGCTACCCACCGGCCTGTCCCCGATGCGCAACGCCGTGAGCCAGTACGGAATTACTCGTTACCGGCTTGGTTACCGGATTGCAAACCATCGCTTTCGCCGTCGCGGGTGCCGCAGCAGCAGTCGGGCTCGCAAAAGCCGCGCCGGGCCGGGCCCGCTCCGTGATCGCACTCGTTGTCATCTTCGCCTTAGCCAGACTCGTCATCAGCTGGTTCCCGATGGACGAACCGGGTAGCGAGCGCACCAACCACGGGACCATGCACGGGCTCATCGCGATCGTCACATTCATCGCGATCGCGGCCGCCGCGGGTCGGCTTGGATCGATCGCCAAACAAGTGCCTGGTTGGACGACGTTGGCCACGGTGAGCAGTCTCATCGCGTGGCTCATGGTGGCCTCGTTGATCGCCATGATGGTGGTGGTGCGGCGCGGAGCGCGCGTGACGCACTCCACGCCCCAGTATTTTGGCGCGATCGAGCGGGTTTTCTATCTGGCCCTCGTGGCGTGGTTCGTCCTCGTCGCCGTCGGCCTCATGTAGCGCCCAGTTGCTCAGGTGATTTCGAGCAGTTTCTCGCGGACGGCGTAGACGACCGCTTCCATCCGCGAGTGCAGCTGCAACTTCTCCAAGATGTTGCGCACGTGGTTCTTCACCGTGTTCTCGCTGATGAACAGCTGCTTGGCGATGTCGCGGTTGTTCAGACCCTTGGCCACCAGCCGCAACACTTCCATCTCGCGGTCGGTGAGCTTGGGGGCCGGCACTTGCTGGCGGGAGTCGCCCTTCTTGATCATCGAGGCGAACTCGCTCAAGAGCTTGGAGGCCATCGATGGGCTGATCAATGACTGGCCGCCATGCACGGCGCGGATCGCGGCCGCGACCTCGTCGATCGAGATCTCCTTGAGCAGGTAACCCATCGCGCCGGCCTTGATCGCGTCGTACAGGTCGGCTTCCTCGTCGCTGATCGTGAGCATGATGATCTTCGCCGACGGGACGACGTCCTTGATCGCCGTGCAGGCCTCGATGCCGCTGCGCTTGGGCATCCGGACGTCCATCAACACGATGTCGGGCAACGTCTCTGCAGCTTTGGCCACCGCCTCGGCGCCATCGCTGGCTTCGCCGCACAGCTCGATGTCGGGCTCCTGCGCGAGCACCATCTCAAGGCCGCGCCGGAACAGCGCGTGGTCATCGACCACCAGCACCCGGATCGGATCTCCGGCCACCAGCTTGTTGGTCGCACCCGTGCTCGACGGCTCCATGCCGAGGGCCCGCCCATCGCGCGGTGGCGACTCGCCGCGACTGACGAGTGGGCGTACGTCAGCCATGCCGTCGTGCCCGTCGGTCACCCTGTCCGTCACTCTGTCGGTCACCCTGTCGTCACAGAGCCTCCCCGGTAGCCTGCGCATCGCCGATCGTGCAGGCCTCACGGGGCCAGCCCCCGCGTCACATGGTACGGACAGAAACGCGTTGATCATCTGCGCGCCGTTGAGTCAGAACTCGTGTCGATGCGAATCACGCCGTAGTCGTACCCGTGCCGTCGGTACACGACGCTCGGCAGGGCACTTTCTTGATCAACGAAGAGGAAGAAGGCGTGCCCCACGAGTTCCATCTCGTAGAGCGCCTGATCCAGGGTCATCGGTGCCGCCTTGTGCAGCTTTTCGCGTACCAGCATCGGGCCAGCGTGCTCTCGCCCGTCAAGATCGTCGCCGAGCCCCCATCATCGCCCGTCGCGCTGTGAGCTGCGAGATTCGCCAACGCGCCGGCCCGCTGAGCGGCACCCTCGGCAGCTCCGTTGGCGCTGTAGGCGCGATCGCCCAACTCCTTCGTGGCCGTCGCTACCGAGACCGGAGTCCGGGCCCCTCGATGCACGTGGCGACGGTCTGCTGCCTTGCGAAGTCTCGACTCCAGTTTCGCCCATGCCAGATCGAACGCCTCCAGCATTTCGTGAGCTGATGCCTCCGCCCGGATCACCGGACCAGGCGAAACGCAGGTCAGCTCGACCCGCTCGCAGATCTCTGACATGCGCGGATTGCGCTCCCGGGAGACCTCGACATCGACTCGCTGGGCCTTGGGCGCCAGCTTTTCCACCTTCGCGAGTTTGTCCTGGGCGTGGGTACGGAGCACTGCCGGGACGTCGATGTGCCGGCCGGTGACCACGATCTCGACCAATGGTCCTCCTCGATATCTGGTCCGGTCCCCGTCGATGTTTATCGGTCCGAGCTCACGGTGCTTTTAGCCTGGTTTGGGGACTCTCGTGAGCTTCCTTCCCCATATTCGCGGTGTGACGCCCGCCCGGCCGACCTGGTCTTCGACCCCACATTCGCCTGCAGAGGTGCTCGCGGCGCGCAGTTGCGCATCGGTGCCACTACTGACCTTCTCTCGGTCGGCAGCCATGTGGACCGCCGGCGAGGCAGGACTTACTTCTAAGCCGCACCGTGATCGGACGACGACAAGTCGCCTTACGTGGACCGTTTTGCCTGCGACTGGCATCGGCTAATCGGCAGACGCTCCCACCGACGCAACCACGGACCCGGGCGGACGCCACGACCTTCAACCTAGACCGCTACGGCCGCAGTGACGACCAGGGACAGATCGGCGGACGCGCTCGGATGCCTGCGAACGGTCCCCGCCACGCAGGCGATACCGATCACCACGGCACCGGCATGGCTCAAGGCCCGAGCGGCTTCGGCAGCGGTGGCGCCGGTCGTGACGATGTCATCAACGATCACCACCCGACGTCCCTGCACGAGGGCAGGTCGCCGCACGGTCAACGCGCCCGAGAGATTTGCTTGCCGCGCATCGATGTCGAGCCCTGACTGGTCAGAGACCGATCGACCTTGCCGCAAGACCGTGCGCACGTCGACGCCCAACCCCATGGCGCGCAGGTAGCCGGCCGCAATGGCCGCCATCGCACCCACCGGGTCATGACCTCGGGCTCGACGGGTGGCGATCGCCGAAGGGACAGGCACCAGCAGCAGCGAGGAGCAGTCGCGACCGACAACTCCGAAAACGCTGACGGCGAGGCTGCCGCCCAACTCGCGGCGCAGGCACAAGCGACCACGCTCCTTGTAGTCGAGCAGCGCAGCACGGATCACGCCGTCATAGGCGCCAGCAGCAAACGCGGGGACGACGGTGCGCGTGCCGGGAATCGCGATTCCCCAGCTGACCGGCACCGACTGCCGAATCTCCGACACACACTGCGGGCACAGCCCGCGCAGCCGCACCTCGGGCTCGTCATGCCGGCCGCATCCAGCGCAGCGCGACGGCAGCAGGAGTTCGAGCACGGACGCGACAGCCTTCACGAACCGCAAGCCTTCACGAACGCAAGCATCGTCCTGAGCGCGAGGCCGCCGACGCCTCAATGAACGACCTGTGGGTCCAGCTCCCGCCGTCCACATGGCTGTTCGTTCGAAGGCTCAGCCGGGGTAGCGAGGCGACGATCCGTTGCCGATGAACTGCCACTGGCCGTTGCTGTATTGCTCGATCTGGTTGAGGGACGTCCCGACGACCAGCGGTTGGCGTGGCGCGGCGGCGATCGACACGGTCGTGGCCGGGACTGTCGTCCCTTGCGTGAGCGATGGCGCCCAACCGTCGACGTCAACGCTCCAGAGTTGGCTGGTGCTGCCCGGCTCGTTGGTATTGGGCACGGTGTCGAGGATGTCGAGTTTCGTCGACGACGCCCACACGAAGTCAGTGACCGAGGTAAGCGTGGGTGCCACCGGATAGAAGTTCACGATCGACGAGCCATCCTTCGACACCGCACCGACCAGCACCTGGCTCACGTTTGTCAAGGCCGCGAGCACGGCGATCCGGGTTCCGTCTCGAGACACCTTGAGTTCCTCGATCACCGACTTTGGAAGATCGGGAGTGGCCACAGAGCCTGGCAACGTGGCCTTGCCCGACGGCGCGATGCGTACTCGGGGGGCGCTGGAGTTCTGCTGCTGAACAGTCCAGAGGTTGCCGAGCGAATCCCACGAAGGGGTTGTGAAGTTGCTGCCGGTGAGCAGTGGCTTGGGTGCGAGCAACGAGCCGGCGTAGAGCGACTGCGTGCCGTCGGGGTTCTGCACGACACCGGCGATTAACTGGTTTGCCGCAGCGGCGCTCGCGCGCGGTGCGATCGCTGGCGCGAGCAATGGTGTGATGTCGAGCTCACCGGTGTCGCCCGCGATCAGGCGACCAAAATGGTCGCGGGTCTGATGGCTGTTGTCGCTGTAATAGAAGTTGACGTTGAGCCCGTCCGGATCGAACGAAGGGTAGTCGGCGGCCGTCTGCAGCGGCTGACTGCTGATGAGCGGCTGGCCACCCGACAGGATGTTCAGTTGGCCGAAGTTCTGCGCCGGAGTAGCCAGGCTCGACAACGTGTAGGTGACCTGGGCCGCAATAGCGATGCGCTGCGCTGCCGGCAACGTTGCTGCGCCGCGCGGCAAATCGACGGTCGTCACGCCGTTGATCTGAGTCGGCCCAGGCGCGGTACCCCCGAGCAATGCAGTCGTCACGGCCGGCTTCAGCCACGCGGGCGGCCCGTGCAGCAACGTTGTCAGCAAGTCTTGCGCCAACAAGTCGCGGTCAACTGGCAGGAAGACCTGAACAGGTACCAGCATCTGCTCGTCAGGACGCAGGAAGTAGACGTACGCCTCCTGATAGGAGCTCTGAATTTGCGCCACCGTCAGCACGAGGTTCGCGGGCGCGTTCGTGATGCGCCATTGGTCGTTCTCCTTCGGGTCCTTGACGAGGTCGTAGCTGTACGGGATCTGGCGACCCGACGGCGACGGCCGATACGTACCGTCGGCGGCAATCTGGCCGATCTGGTTGTCGAGGACCTTCACCGTCACGGCGTTCGGGCCGGTCTGCACGTCGGTGAGCGTTGTTCCCGAGTCGGAAACAACCGTCGCCCCAGTCGGCTGCCACGAGGCGCCGTCGAGCAGATAGGCCTTGGCGACACCGAGGGCCTCGGTCGTGTCGGAGTTTGCGAACCGGAAGCCCGTGACGATGTTGTCCGGTGACAAGCCCGTCACGGGCGCACGCGGATTCACCCGGATGTTAGGTGCGGCGCCCGGCCCTGGCTGCTGCCCGGCGTGAACAGGGCCACTGTCGGGAACGGCGGTACACGCGGCGAGCGCGAGCGCAGCGAGCACGCAGAGGCTGGAAGCGACAACCCGGGTACGGCGACCCGCGATCAGTGCTCAGCCACGTCGGCCGCGCAACGCCAGGATGCTGCCGGGGTGATGCGAAGCAGGCTTCGCGCCGTTGGTCGCGTCGTCTGTCGGCGGCGTTTCCTCGCTGGTTGCATCGGGCGGCTCGACGGGGATCGGCGAGCCCGTGACGATCGAGCCCGCCACGCGCGGCAACGTGAGGACGAACTGCGAGCCCTTGCCGCGCTCGCCCCATGCCTGCAGCCGACCGCCATGGAGTCGCGCGTCTTCGGACGCGATGGAAAGGCCGAGACCAGTACCACCCGTCGTCCGGGCTCGTGCTGGGTCTGCACGCCAGAACCGGTTGAACACCAGTGACGACTCGCCCGGTCGCAAGCCGATGCCGTGATCGCGCACCGCTATCGCCACGACTGCTGCGTCCGCAACGACGTACACGTCGATCGGGCTGCCCTCACCGTGTTCCGCGGCGTTGACGAGCAGGTTGCGCAGAATCCGTTCGACGCGACGTCCATCTGCCTCGCAGATGCACGGTTCGTCGGGCATGTGCACCGTGACAACGCTGCCGCGGCGAGCGGCGAGTGGTTCGGTCGCGTCGACAACTCTTCGAACGAGATCGCGGACGTCGACTGCGTCAGCTTCGAGGGACGCCGCGCCTGCGTCGTGACGACTGATCTCGAGTAGGTCGCCGAGCAACGATTCGAACCGATCGAGTTGGGTCTGGAGAAGTTCGGCGGATCGTGCGCTCGCGGGATCGAAGTCGGAGCGCGCCTCGTGCAAGACGTCGGCAGCCATGCGCACTGTTGTCAGTGGCGTTCGCAGTTCGTGCGACACGTCGGAAACGAAGCGACGTTGGATGCGCGACAGTTCCTCGAGTCTTCGGATCTGACGTTGCAGACTGTCGGCCATCTTGTTGAAAGAGGCAGCGAGGCGGGCGAGATCGTCTTCGCCCTTCGGTTTCATCCGTTCCTGCAAGCGTCCGTCTGCAAGACGTTCGGCGATGCGCGCCGCCATCCGCACAGGCGTCACGACTTGGCGCGTGACCAACCACGCAATGCCCGCAAGTAGCACGACGAGTGCGATGCCGCTGAGCAGCAGCGTGCGCCACACCAACGCGAGGGTCTGCTGTGGCTGCTGAAGGGAAAACAGATAGTAGAACTGGTAGGTGTTGAAGCTGCCCTCGGGCACCTGCATCGAACTGCCGATCACCAGCCCTGGGTAAGACAGGTAGTTGTGGATCGAACTCCCAGGCGACCGCGGACCCTTGTCGTAGACCAGCCTCGTGTACGTGTAGTAATACTGCGAATCTCCGTTCAACGCCTTGGTCAGGCTGGCTGGCACGCTGCTTGCCAACAGGTTGTTGTTCAATGCAAGCTGCGTTTTCGACTGCGTACCGGTGACGACCTCCTGGCCGACCACCTCGTAGCCGCCTTCCGCTCCGCCCTGTATCGGGCTCAGAGCCTGCACGACTTCCTGGAGCAGTGCTTGGACGTCGAGAGAGCCAGCGTCGCTCGATAGCAGCGTACGGGCGTTGCTGACGCCGAGCTGTTCTTCGGCGACCGACGACCGCAACTTGGCCTGGATCAGTCCTTGCTTGACCTGCTGCAGCACGACAAAGCCGAGCAGGGCAACGACGATCGCCGACACGACAAGCGTGCTGCTGACGACTCGAACTTGAATCGACCGCCGCCAACGCCGGGTGACTCGCCGCAGCACCCGCCGGACTCTTCGGCGAACGCGGCCGGCGAGGCTACGCAGAGGACCGCGACCGGACAGCGTCAACCGCCTTGGCGGATCTGTGTGCTCATGCCGGGCCGGCCTTGTAGCCGACGCCGCGCACAGTCACGACGATCTCGGGGCGCTCGGGGTCGAGCTCGACCTTCGACCGCAGCCGCTGCACATGCACGTTGACCAACCTGGTGTCGGCCGCGTGCCGGTAGCCCCACACCTGCTCGAGAAGAACCTCGCGGGAGAACACGTGGCGCGGCTTCTTTGCAAGCGCGACGAGCAAATCGAACTCAAGAGGCGTCAACGGAATCTGGCCACCGCTGCGGCTGACGGCGTGACCTGCAACATCGATCGACAGGTCACCGATGGCGATGGTCTCGGCGGCCGGCTCGTCGGTTCGGCGCAATCGCGCACGTAGCCGGGCGACGAGCTCCTTGGGCTTGAAGGGCTTGACCACGTAGTCGTCGGCACCGGATTCAAGGCCAACGACGACATCGACCGTGTCACTCTTCGCGGTCAACATGACGATCGGGACGCCGGACTCTGCCCGGATCTGCCGGCAGACGTCGATGCCGTCGGTGCCCGGCAACATCAGGTCGAGGAGTACGAGGTCGGGTTTTGTCTCACGGAAGGCGGCGAGCGCCTTGTCGCCGTCGAAGACGAAGAAGGGTTCGATCCCCTCGCCGCGCAGCACGATTCCGAGCATTTCGGCCAGTGCTGTGTCGTCGTCAACGACCAACACGCGGCCCTTCATCGTGTCGCCTGCAGCGAGCCCGGGGGCAAGCACAGTGCTTTCACGGCACTCATGGACGTCAGTTCCAGCACTGCACTCATGGCTCTCATGGTGCCACCTCAAGACGATTTGCGCGGCCAGGAGGTTGGACGTCCTCCGGCACAGGGCAGGTTCCCTTTAGATTGCCGGGCCGTGACACGATAACTGGCTGAGAGTGGCGGGGAGTCCGAGCGTCGCGATTACGGGAGAGCGCATGGACGAGACGCCCGGCTGGGTGCACCCCACCCCGTCGTCAGAAGGCGCAGGGCCGCCGGACGGCGCAGAACCGGCAAGACCGGCGAACCCGGATGAGCCGACGAGACCGGCCGAGCCGGCAGCGACTCCGCCTGCCCCGCCGCCTCCAGCGTGGCAATACTTCACTTCCCCGACGCCTGCGGGCGACGGCACGCCCCCGCCCGCAGCGTCGGCGTGGGGCTGGCAGTCGCCGCCCTCTCCTATGCCGGACCATCGGCGCGGCGAGTATGGGCCACCGCCCGGTCAGCAGGGGGCTCCGCCGCAGTACGTGCCCAATCCTCAATTCGGACCGCCGCCGTACACGCCGGATCCGCGGTTCGGAGCACCTCCTCAGTACGGACCGCCACCCCAGTACGGGCCACCTGGGCAGTACGGACCGCCACCCCAGTACGGGCCACCCGGGCAGTACGGACCACCACCGCAGTACGGGCAGTACCCGCAGTACGCCCAATACGGCCAGTGGGGCGGCTACCAGCAGGAGTACAAGCCGGGCATCGTGCCGCTGCGACCGCTGTCGGTCGGAGAAGTCCTGGACGGCAGCTTCTCGACGATCCGCAAGTACCCGCGCATTGTCTTCGGGTTCGCTGCGGTGCTCTCCGTCATCGCACAACTCATCCGGCTCGTCGTCGGCCTCGCGCTGAACAACGTGCCGGGCACTTTAGGCTCCACGTCCTTTAGCACGAACAACGACACCAACGACAGCACGCAAAACTTGCACACCGTCGGTACGTCGCTGGGCGGATCGGCCGTCACGCTTGCGGTCAACGCGCTTTGCGTTGCGATTCTCGCCGGTGTTGTCACGGGCGTCGTCGGCAAGGCCGTCATCGGCCAGCGCGCGGACGGTCACGAAATCATCGCCGCGGTTCGTCAGCGGTGGTTCGGCCTCCTGGTGGTGTCGGTGCTCGCGGAGATCCTGCCGTGGACCCCGTTTGTCCTGATCATCGTCGGCATCGTCCTCAGCGTTGTGAGTACCGGCTTGGGCATCTTCGTTGGCGTGGTCGGCGGGCTGGCGGCGCTCGTCTTAGGTCCGATGTTGTGGGGACGGCTTGCGGTCGCCGTGCCGATCTTCATCCTGGAACGTCGCGGGCCGGGCGCTTCGATCGCGAGGTCCTGGCGACTGGTGAAGGGCGCGTTCTGGCGGACGTGGGGTTTGCGGGCGCTGGTGCAGATCATCGTGTCGGTAGCAGCGAGCATCCTGTCGGTCCCGATCGTCCTGGTCTTGCTCCCGTCGGCGTTGAACGGAAAAACGCCGTCAACTACCTCGCTCGTGCTGCTGGTGATCCTCGGTGCTGTCGTCTGGATGCTCACCCAGCCACTTATCGCAGCGTCATTGACGCTGATCTACATCGACCGTCGCATGCGCGCAGAGGGCCTCGACGTGCAACTGACGCAGGCCGCGCGAGCGGCGGCACAACCGGCACCAGCAGCGCAAGCAGCACCGGCCGCCTGGTCATGACGGTCATGACGTGAGCATGTGGGGTTGGCTCGCGGCGGGTACACCGAGTCCAGACCCGGTGACGCGCGGCGGTGCACAAGCGGCGGCTCGTGCGGAGCTCTCGAAGCGCGCCTATCACCGTAACGATCCTTCAGTCGTTGACCGCGGCCTTGAGTGGTTGTTGAAGCGGCTGGGGAAACTGCT
>CAWCZJ010000020.1:0-86378 GCA_963799955.1 uncultured Actinomycetes bacterium | reverse complement strand
GTTCGCAGTCGACCTCAAGGCCGACCTATGGGCAGCGTCGACATGGAGGCGTAGATGGCGTGGCTCGCGGTGTTGGCGTCGGTTGCGCTGCTCACCGCCCTCGTTGGGTGGGCACGCACGATCGCCGATCGAAACCGCGCCCAGCAGGCCGTCGCCGCCGCATTCAGTGCGATCGCCCAGGGTGACCTCGCGCGTCCCGTCGTCCTGCCGAAAAGCCGGGCTTGGCAGCCGCTCGGTGCATCGATAGCTGAGGTGACCGGCGCGTTGTCAGTTGCACTCACGCGGATCGAGATCGCAAAGAGCGAACTGAACGTCGGCTGGCATGACGTCGACAACATGGCCTGGAAGTCCTTGGACACCACCGAGCAGCAGCAGCAAAGGCAACCGCCGCGGCACGTGCAGCCGAGGGGATCTCGCAGAGCCTCCAACTAATCGCGGCAGCGACGGATGAGTTCGCATCGACGATTCAAGAAGTTGCGCGGCACGCTTCTGAGGCATCGTCGGGGGCACTGCTGCAACCGATGAGGTCAACGCCGCAAACGCCACGGTGGCCGATCTCGCTGTCGCATCGCATCACATCGAGGAAGTCCTGCGGTTCATCGGAAACATCGCCACGCAGACTCACTTGCTCTCGCTGAATGCGACGATCGAGGCCGCAAGGGCCGGAGAGGCCGGCCGCGGGTTCGCCGTGGTGCGGGTGAGGTCAAACAACTTTCGCAGCAGACCGGTGCGGCGACTGCAAATGTCGGTGCATCGGTCAGTTCGATCCAGGAGGGTTCGGCGCAGGCCGCCGCCGCGATGGTTCGGGTCACCGACACCATGGTGAGGGTCAACGACAACCAGCACGGAATTGCCTCTGCTGTTGATCAGACCGCGACGACAGCAGAGATCGGGCGCAACACCTCCAGTGCAGCGATGGGGTCGGCCGAGCTTGCGGAGAACGTCGCGGCCCTCGTCAACAACATCCGGCTGACCGCTTACGCGGGTGCGCACGCGCGCAGCGTCGCTGCAGAACTCGCCCGTATCGAAGACTCGTTGACACAGGTGTTGGCCCCCTACCGATTCACGCCGGTCCAACTCGAGGTCGAGGCCGAGGTCGACCTGCGTGGCAGTGGAGTGAGGACCGTCGGCAACACCACGACTGTGTACCACTACGTGTTCGGCTCTGGCGTCAACGAGATCGAGTACTCGGCAGATTGGCGGCATTCAAAGGCCAACCTCGAGAGCAGCGGGAGCGACTCGTACTGCGGGATGCAGAACGGGGTCGCCACCGTACGGTTCGTCGGCACCCGCGTGCGTTACTACGGCTTTGCAGAGTCGAACCACGGAATGATCGCGCTGTCGATCGACGACGGCCCGGAGACGATTGTCGACCAGTACGGCACGTCGCGTGAGAACCGCATGTTCTGGCAGTCGCCGGTACTCCCGCGCGGCAACCACGTGCTGAGGGCCCGTGCGACCGCCGACCAGAATCCGGCGTCCCGCTATATCTGGGTGACCCTTGAGCGGGTCGAGATCGACAACTAGCTCGACTGTCGCCAGCGATCAGCAGTGATGGCATAGACGGCTGCGTCGAACTTCTCGCCGTCCTCTTCAAGCTCAGTTTCATGGTCGAGCGTCATGCCGAGGCGCTGCATCACCGCGATGCTCCGCGAGTTCGGGACGTCGGCGATGGAGATGACGCGGGGGAGAGCCAGCGTCTGAAACCCGTATGCAAGCCACGCGGCGGCCGCCTCTGTCGCGTAGCCGTTCCCCCAGTAGTCGCGGGCAAGCCGCCAGCCGATCTCGATGTCGGGGTACCAAGTGACGTGATGCAGGCCGCACATCCCGAGGAACACGCCGTCCGCTCGGCGTTCAACCGCGAGCAGGCCTAACCGCTCTGTCGCATGCGTCTCCTGCGCCCAGGCTGCAATGTCGTCGGATTCGGCCGTGCTGATGACACCCCCGAGATAACGCATGACTTCGGGATCTGCGTTCAGTGCTGCGTACACCGGAAGGTCGCTGGGTCGAAACGTGCGCAAGAGCAATCGAGGGGTCTCGATGACGGTGGTACCGCTCCAGTCGACCTGCTGTGCTGGCATAAGCCAAGCGTAAAGAACTAGCTGGTCGAGCTCGCTACACGCGGCCGGAGCTGTCGCAGTCTCTCCTGCACCGTGTGCTGAACGAGCACCGGAATGTATTGGGTGACTCGCGCGCCCTGGTACCGGCTCGCCTCGCGAAACACCGCGTCATGAACGTCGACCTGGTCGGCGCGGTCCGCGAACTTCCTTGTCAGCTGATCGGCCACGCGATCGAGCTGCTGCTCAAGAACCTCACCGCGAGGTTCATGATTCGCCATCTGACTCACCGACATGCGACGCGCTCCTCTGGTTCGCCCGCTGGTCCGGTTCACATCGATCGTTGCCTGCCATACCGGCTGTGGGGAGAGCCGCTGACTGAAATTCACCTGAACTTCATCGGGGCGCCCGATTCATCCTGATAAATCCGGACTCTAATTCGCCACCGCAAACCCTCCCAGAACTTTGACCACACGAGGCGACACCAACTCCGGCGCGGTGGCTCACGCCCCGGGACGCGTAGCCTTAACCCGCCGCTGGGCAAGAAACTTCAGAAATCGGAGGACGACGACGTGCTGCGCCGCCTGTTGCTGTCGGCCGCCGCCAGCCCGCGCGTCAAGCGAGGGGTTGAGGTTGTCCCGCTGACCAAGCACGTGGTCGACCGCTTCGTCGCGGGCGACGACATCGGCGACGCCTTGGCCGCGAGCCGGAAGCTGGTCGCGGCCGGGCTGCTCGCCAGTATTGATCGCCTCGGCGAGGCGACGACAGACCCTACACAGGCTGAGGGGACGGCGTCCGCCTATGTCTGGCTGTTGAAAGAGCTCGCGGACGCTGGGCTCGCCGACTTTTGTGAAGTCTCACTGAAGCTGTCGTCGCTTGGTCAGGCGCTCGAGAAGGACGGCGAGCAGATCGCCCTCGAGAACGCCCGCACGGTGTGTGCGGCAGCACGCGGGGCCGGCACCACGGTGACCGTCGACATGGAAGACCACACCACCACCGATGCGACGCTGTCGGCCGTGCGCGAACTGCGCACGGACTTTCCGAGCGTCGCGGCAGTGCTGCAGGCGGCGCTGCTCAGGACGGAGGCCGATTGTGCAGACTTTGCCGGTGAGGGCAGCCGAGTGCGGCTGTGCAAGGGCGCCTACAACGAGCCAGCCTCCGTCGCCCACAAGGACCGCAGCGCCGTCGACCTCTCGTATGTGCGATGCCTGCGAATTCTCATGCGAGGCAAGGGTTATCCGATGGTTGCGACCCATGACCCGCGCCTTATTGCGGTCAGCAGCGTGATGGCTGTGCAGGCCGGACGCTCGAAGGGGGAGTACGAGTACCAGATGTTGTTCGGTGTGAGACCCGATGAGCAACGTCGGCTGGCTGCACGTGGTGAGAAGATTCGCGTGTACCTGCCGTACGGCACGCAGTCATACCCGTATCTCATGCGCAGACTGGCCGAGAGGCCCGCGAACCTTGCGTTCTTTCTTCGAGCGGTGACGAGTAAGAAATGAGTGAGCCGATGATCGCGGTGATTGGTGCGGGCAAGATGGGGGAGGCGTTGGTCTCCGGGCTGCTTAAAGCAGGCGCCAGCCCCGACGACCTTCTCATCACCGAACGCTACGAGAGCGGGCGCACGAACTGTCGCAACGCTACGGCGTGAAGTCAGTGAGCAATGCCGAGGCGGCCAATCAAGCGGAGACCATCGTGCTCGCGGTCAAGCCGCAGGACATGGAAGCGCTGCTGGCCGAGCTGCTCCCGTGGTCACCCCCGACCACCTGATCGTGACGATTGCGGCCGGTATCACGACGGCCGCGATCGAACGGCGGCTCGCCGCCGGCGTCCCGGTGGTGCGGGTCATGCCGAACACTCCGGCGCTGGTTGGCGAAGCGATGAGCGCGGTAGCCCCGGCGCGCATGCGTCGGCCGAACACCTTGACCGGGCCGAGGCACTCTTTAGGCCGGTCGGGCGGGTGGTGTGACAGTTCCCGAATCCCAGCTCGACGCTGTCACCGCACTGTCGGGCAGCGGGCCGGCGTACGTCTTCTACTTGGTCGAGGCGATGACCGATGCAGGCATCCTGCTGGGGTTGCCGCGCAATGTCGCGCACGAGTTGATCGTGCAGACCGTCTACGGTGCAGCGGTGATGCTGCGCGAAACCGGCGAGCACCCGGTGGCGTTGCGAGAGGCTGTGACTTCACCCGCTGGGACCACCATCTCGGCGATCCGCGAACTCGAGAACCACGGCGTTCGAGCGGCGTTCCTGGCCGCTCTTGAAGCAGCGCGCGACAGGTCGCGCGAGCTCGCCGGCGAATAGTTCACGAGCCGCTTACTACTGTTGATTTCATGCACCCGCTGACCGTCGTCTGGTCCGATGAACTCGCGGCGTATGACTTCGGCCCGCATCATCCGCTCGCGCCCGTGCGTGTGGTGCTCACGATTGATTTGGCGCGATCACTCGGCGTTCTCGACGCACCCAATGTGACGATGACACTGCCCGACCCATGTGACGATTCGATGCTCGAACTCGTGCACACCAAGGCGTTTCTTGCGGCAGTCAAGGCTGAAGTCGGCAATCCGGCGTTCGGACTAGGTACACCGGATGTTCCAGTCTTCGACGGCATGCATGCGGCTTCGGCCCGGGTCGTGGGTGCGACGCTGGCAGCAACTCGCGCTGTCTACGAAGGGCGTGCAATGCACGCAGTCAATGTGGCGGGTGGCCTGCATCACGCGATGCCCGCTGCTGCGTCTGGGTTTTGCGTATACAACGATCCTGCGGTCGCCATTGCGTGGCTGCTCGTCACAGGGTGTGCAGCGGGTCGCGTACGTCGACATCGATGTTCATCACGGCGACGGGGTGCAGGCTGCCTTCTACGACGATCCGCGGGTGCTCACGATCTCGCTGCATCAAAGCGGGCGGACGCTGTTTCCCGGTACCGGCTTCCCTGACGAGACGGGCGGTCCGCGCGCGCGCGGCTACGCAGTGAACGTGGCGTTGCCGCCAGGCACGAATGACGCGGGTTGGCTGCGCGCATTTACGCCGTCGTCCCGCCGCTGCTGCGGAGCTTCGCACCCGAGATTCTGGTCAGCCAGCATGGCTGCGACACCCACCGGATCGATCCACTGGCACAGCTCGCTCTGACTGTCGATGGGCAACGGGCTGCACACCGGCATTGCACGACCTCGCGCATGAGGTTGCGGGCGGTCGCTGGATGGCGGTTGGTGGCGGCGGCTACGCATTGGCGCAGGTCGTTCCCCGCACCTGGACCCACCTGCTGGCAATCGCGGCAGGTGCGCCTATCGATCCAGCCACCCCAACGCCGCGGCGTGGCAGGCGAAGCGCGGGCCGCACCGGCGGCCTGCTCCGGATCCATGACAGACGGCGGGTCGGGCGATATCGAAGCTTCGATGCGGGCCACGATCCGGGCGACCCGGTCGACCGCGCGATCATGGCGACCATGAATGCAACGTTTCCGCCGCACGGCTCCTCGTCGGTGGTCTCGGGTGACCACTTGCCGTCGCACCGGCGCCGCGCCGAGCCGCTCGAGTACCTCCCGCGTCGCGGATCGCCGGCCCCGTCGCGACGCCGCGCGAGGCGAATCTGGCGAACTACCGGCTGATGGCCGCCCGCGATCCCGATTACCTCTTTGGTCTCGAGCCCCGTGGGAATGGACATTCGACGACGTCCTGGCCTTGATGGCGCAGCGGTGCGGCGTCTCACCAGATCCGCTCTATGACTCCGGTGCCGACACGATCGATGCGGCCTTGACCGTCGAACGTCTCGAGGCGATGGCCGCACACCTGCGCACAGCCGCGAGCGTCAAGGCCCGCGTTCTGGTGGCCACCGGACATCCGACCGGGGTGCTCGTCGTCCATCTCGAGATTGCTCGAGCACTCGCGTCTGCCGGCTGCACGCTGCTGACGCCGCCCGCTGTGTGGGAGCACGTCGACTACGCGGGGCGGCTCACGAGCGCCATGTTCGGCGATGCTCGGAGTCAGCGTGGCGAGCCAGGGGGCCAACCTGCTGCACACCCATTCGCCAACTCCGATGGAGTTGATGCTGCGCGCCCTGGCGACGAGGGACAGGCCGCGCCGGATCTCGTCGTTGCCGATCACGGCTTTGCGGGTGCGGCCGGTCGGGCCGGTGTGAGGTGCGTCGGCTTTGCCGACTGCAACGATCCGGCGCTGTTCGTCGGCGAGGCCGAAGGCGACGTCGCGGTGTGCGTGCCGCTCGACGACAACGTCATGCCGGAGTCTCTACGCGCCATTGACGAGCTTCTGTTGGCGACGGCTTCGGCTAGCGGCCCGCCACCTCGAAGCTCGGCGTGGTTGAGGGCTAACTCTCGACCGCAGCCTGAGGTTTGGGGTTTCCGTCACCGAGCGTTGCCGAATCCGCGGCTCACGCTCCACAGGGGGCGTCTGGGTCGCCTCGGGGGACCAGCCCTTCCCCACTGGCCCCAACATCGCTACCCTCGGTCACGCACGTGCGTGATCGTCTGCCGGTGGGGAAGCCGGCACCCGTCGCGTGCTGAGAGTTCGGTGCGTCATGGGTGCAGTTGAACGGCCGCGCGACAAGGCGTTGGCCGAAGTGCGGTTCCTCACGGTCGCGGAGGTCGCCGCGCTCATGCGCGTGTCGAAAATGACCGTGTATCGGCTGGTGCATTCGGGGGAGTTGCCCGCGGTTCGCGTCGGGCGCTCATTCCGGGTTCCGAGCAGGCAGTCCACGATTACCTGCGCGACGCGTTCATCGAGGCTGGCTGACCGACCCCTGTCGCCACGACCGCGCCCTTCGGGGCGCCGCTCGTGCGTGACCGGGCGGTTAGGCTTCGAGCAACGCAGTGGTTGCCGGAGGTGTTGGTACGGGGCCGCCCGTAAGTCAAGCAACGTCGGGCATTGCCCCAAGGGAAGTGGGTTCGTCGTGGGTTCGGTTATCAAGAAGCGCCGCAAGCGGATGGCGAAGAAGAAGCACCGCAAGCTGCTGAAGCGCACGCGCGTTCAGCGACGCAACAAGAAGTAGTTAGCTCTCGGCAGCTGCGACAGGACTGTCGCGAAGTTCAGCATCCGACTGACCGGGTCACCGGCCGAGGCTGGGCTGGCCGACGCCGCGAGCTGCGACCGAAGAGCAATGGCAGACGGGACGGCGGTCGGTGCCGCGGCTGCCGGAGCTGTCACCGTGGCGGTTACTGCGACTTTCTGAGTCACTGCGGCGACCTTGGGCGCGGTCTTCACCGCGGCAGCCTTCACGGCTGCTGGCCTGGTGGTCGCGGTGGTCGCGGGCTTGACGGTCTTGACTGGCGCCGGTGCTTCGGGGCTACTGGCGCGGTCGCGACCGTCGCCGGGCGGCGGAAGTCGACGACGACCCAGAGCACCGGGCAACCGCAGGACGGATAGATCGAGGTCGCGGAGCCGACGCCCATCTGCGTGTAGCGCGGATCAAGGATGTTGGCTTTGTGCTCGGGGCTGTGCATGAATGCGTTCTGCACGATGGGGACGTCGCCAGCCATGCCGACGTTCTCCCCAAGGACGGTCCAGTTGGTGACCTGCGTCCGGACGGTGGGGTTGTGCGAAAGCACCCCGGCAGCGGCGAGCTTGTTTGCCCACGCCTGGGCGACCGCGTCGAGCTGGGCGTTCTCGGTCAGTGCAGGAAGACCCGCGGAGACGCGGGCGGTGTTCGTCGCGGAAGCCAGATCGCCAGCAGGGCTGGCGAGAGCGGAGCCTGCGAATGCGGCTGAGCCCACGAGCGCTGTCACTGTCAGTGACAGAGCTGCGACCCATCTAGCCGTACGGCGAACACGGAGAGTGGTCATGGATATAGGTCGGCGACCCCTGCAAAACGCTTGAACGGTAAAGCGGACATACCGGACATGCCACAGCAACATCACCCTGACGGCCTACTGACAGGGGCGGCTTAAGCTGAAAGACTGTCGACCATATCGAATCTTTGAGCGCGCCGCCGCCTGATTTGCCGGCCCGGGTGGTGCTCTTCACCCGGCCTGGCTGCCACCTGTGCGACGCCGCGCGGGTGGTCGTGGAGCGGGTCACGGCCGAACTCGGCGAGCGCTACGCCGAGCGGGACATCACGCTGGACCCCGCGGACCTGAGCGCGTACGGGGACTCGATCCCGGTCGTGGCCGTCGACGGCGTCCAGGTCGACTTCTGGCAGATCTCGAGGATCGGTTGCGGGCGCGCCCTCGAGCGCCCTGATCGCGCGCTTTTGTGCACCCGTTCACAAACACGTACCCTGGGCAACGAGCCGGAGAAATGCCCGGAGAAGTCCCGGACCAGTCGAGCCAGCCTGTCTGGAAGTGCCGTGTCTGCCGATCGCGAACCTGTCAGTCGCGAGCGTGGAACCAGCGCCGTTTCCCAGGTCAGGGGTATCCCAGAAGCCTCGATCGCTCGACTCCCCCTGTATCTGCGTGCATTGCAGTCGATGGCTGACCGCGGCGTGACCACCGTTTCCTCTCAGCAGCTCGCTGTGGCGTCGGGAGTGAACTCGGCCAAGCTCCGCAAGGACCTGTCGCACCTCGGTTCGTATGGCACCCGGGGTGTCGGCTACGAAGTGGCCTACCTCGTCTACCAGATCTCGCGTGAACTTGGCCTGACCCAGGACTGGGCTGTCGCCATCGTCGGCGTCGGCAACCTCGGTCGGGCTCTCGCGAACTACGGCGGCTTCGCCAGTCGCGGGTTTCGCGCCGCGTGCCTTGTCGATGCAGACCCGGCGCCAGGTCGGTCAGCGCGTAGGCGGCTTGATCGTGCATCACCTCGACGACCTCGAACGGCTGATCGCCGAGCACCGGATCGCTATCGGGGTTATCACCACGCCGGCCAGTGCTGCGCAACGCGTGGCCGATCGACTGGTGGCCGCTGGTGTTCGCTAGCGTTCTTGAACTTCGCACCGACGGTTTGACCGTTCCGCACGATGTCGAACTGCGCAAAGTCGACCTGTCCACCGAGCTGCAGATCCTCGCGTTCCATGAACAACGTCGCGTGACGTGCGCCGCTGACGCGGCGGTGTCGCTGTGAGCCTTCTTGTCGTTGGTCTTTCGCACCGCAGCGCACCGTTGCCGTTGCTCGAACGAACGTCGCTGTCGATCGATGCCGCGGGCAAGTTGCTCGACGATGTCGTGGCCGCACCGGCTGTCGATGAGGCGATGTTGCTGTCGACCTGTAACAGGGTCGAGCTGTATGCGTCGGTCGAAAAGTTCCACGCCGGTGTTGCGGCGCTCTCGGAATTACTCGCCCGTCACACCGGCGTCGGATTCGACGAGTTGTCGCCGCACGTCTACGTGCACTACGAGGACCGTGCTGCGCAGCATCTGTTCGCAGTGACCTCGAGCCTTGATTCGATGCTCGTCGGTGAACACCAGATCCTCGGACAGGTGCGGGCTGCATTTCGTACTGCGCGCGACCGCGGTGACGCCGGAAGTTCGTTGCACGACGTCATCGAACGGGCACTGCATGCGGCGAAGCGAGTGCATGCGGAGACCGGCATTGATGCAGTCGGCACCACCCTGATCGAGGCAGGGTTGCGCCTGGGCGCGCCGGGCGGTCTCGACGGACAGCACGCGGTGGTCGTTGGCGCTGGCTCGATGGCGTCGATCGCGGTGGCAGCATTACGCACGGCGGGTGTCGGTGATGCTCGTCGTGGCCAGTCGCACCATGCTGAGCGCGGAGATGCTGGCTGCCCGAGCCAGTGGTCGAGCCGCCGCCATGGCAGATCTCGAGGCTGAGATCACCGGCGCAGACGTCGTCGTCACGTGCACGGGTTCCGATACCCAGGTGCTGTCGGCCGATGTAGTCGAGCGGGCGATGGCACGACGAGCCGACCGACCGCTCTTCATCTTGGACGTTGCCGTTCCTCGCGACGTCGATCCACGTGTCGGCGAGCTGGCCGGCGTTTCCTTGTTCGACATCGACGCGCTCGCACCGCTCGTCGATAACGCCGCGGCCGCCGACGATGTTCTCGAGGCGCGCCGCATCGTCGACATGGAGCTCGCCGCGTATGTCAGTGCGCGACGCGCGTCGGGAGTCGCGCCGACGGTAGTTGCCCTGCGCGACAAGGGCGCTCAGATGGTTGCCGCCGAACTGCACCGGCTCGATCGCCGGCTGCCGAATCTCGACGAAGCCGCGCGACCTGAGATTGCGGCGACGATGCAACGCGTCGTCGACAAGGTCTTACATGCGCCGACGGTGCGGGTCCAGGAGCTTGCCGACACCGTCGGGCCGACGTCGTATCCCGAGGCGTTGCGCAGGCTGTTCGACCTCGATCCGTCGGCGCCCGCTGCGCTGGTCGCCCCGGACCTGACCGACGACGAGTCCGGGCCGGGTGAGCAACGGTGAGCGCGATTTCCGCACCTGCGGCCCCAGCCCTCGAGCCGACCACCGTGCTTCGCCTTGGTACCCGGCGCAGCCTTCTTGCGATGGCTCAGGCGACCCTCGTTGCCGACGTGCTTCGAGCGGGCGGGTCGACCGTCGAACTCGTGGGAGTGACGACCGAAGGCGATCGCAGCACCGGCCCGCTGACCGAATCCGGCGGCACTGGAGTCTTCGTGACGCAACTGCGCACCCGGCTGCTCGACGGCAGTGTCGACATCGTCGTGCACTCGCTTAAAGACCTGCCGACCCAGCCGGCGGCCGATCTTCGAGGTAGCGCCGTGCCGCCGCGTGCAGATGCACGCGACGCGCTGGTGGCTCGCGACGGGCTCACGCTGTCGACGTTGCCGCCGGGGCTTCCGTTGGTACCGGCTCGCCCCGTCGAGCCGCTCAGCTGCTCGCCGTCCGCCCGGATCTCGACGTCCGGCCTTTGCGCGGCAACGTCGACACCCGGATCGGGCGGGTCGGCCACGCCGGCGCCGACGGGCTCGACGCGATCGTGGTCGCGGCCGCGGGTCTTGCTCGGCTTGGTCGCCTCGACGAGGCCACGCAGCTGCTCGCCCCCGACGTGATGCTTCCGGCGCCCGGCCAAGGCGCACTCGCGATCGAGTGCCGCGCGGCCGACGTCGAGCCCGGTGGGCGGCTTCGCGACCTGCTCGCGCCGCTCGACGACCCGTAGAGCCA
Source organism: uncultured Actinomycetes bacterium (assembly GCA_963799955.1). GTDB lineage: Bacteria > Actinomycetota > Actinomycetes > Acidothermales > Acidothermaceae > PALSA-607. Next base: position 75,277 of record CAWCZJ010000020.1, on the reverse strand, counting down.
CGCGGCCGTTATCGCCGAGCGCGCCGTGCTGGCGGCGCTCGAGGCGGGATGTACCGCCCCTGTCGGGGCATTTGCCGAGGTCGACGCGGCTCTCAATTTGCATCTGGTCGCCGCGGTCGTCAGCGTGGACGGCGTAACTGCGATCCGAGGCTCTGCGCAGGGGGCGGCGACGGACGCGGAAGGGATCGGACGCCGGTTGGCTGCCGATCTCCTTGCGCGCGGCGCCGGCGCACTGATGGGCACCATCCAGTAATTCCGAACAACCAGTGATTCCGAACAACCACTGAGTTATGACAGAACAGGACGACGATGAGTCCAACGCCCAAGAACACGGGCACCGCAGCAGCGCAGCAGACCAGCGCTCCTGCACCGCAGCACGCGCGAGCTGCCACCTCGGCGCGTAACCTCGGCACGGTCGCCTTCGTTGGCGCCGGCCCGGGTGACCCCGGTCTGCTGACCCTGCGCGCCGTCGAGTTGCTCGCCCGCGCGAACGTCGTGATCGCCGACGAGCCGCTCTCGTGCGGATCTGACGAGGCACTGTCGCGCCGACGTCACCGTCATCGATCTGTCGGCTGGCCGATCGTTCGCAGACGATCGCCGACCGAACGAAGGCGATCGTCGACGCGGCCAAGGGCGGCAAGAGCGTCGTGCGGTTGCTTATGGGCGATCCGCTCTTCGATGGTGATGGCGCAGAAGAGGCCGCCGCATGTGCGAAGGCCAAGCTCGGCGTCGAAGTGGTTCCCGGCGTTCCTGTCGCAGCAGCGGTACCGACGTACGCGGGTATTGCGCTAGTCGACTCCAAGCACCGCGAGGTGCGGGTCATCGACGCACGCCCGTCGGCGTCCGGCCCTGATTGGGCTGCGGCCGCCGTTGGGCATCCGACGCTCGTCGTGTTGCGTGTCGAGTCGCCGGCTGCTGTTGCCGACGCGCTGATCAAGGGCGGCCGCGCGGCTGACACCGCCGTCGCAGCGACGCGGGCCGGCACGACAACCGACCAGCACACGGTGGTCTCGACGTTGGGTGCGCTTGCCGCTGACGTCAAGGCCGCCGGACTCGCGGGTCCTGTCGTGCTGGTGATCGGTGACGTCGTGAAGAGCCGCGGTGCGCTGTCGTGGTTCGAGACGAAGGCACTGTTCGGCTGGCGTGTCCTGGTGCCGCGCACCAAGGAGCAGGCCGGCGAACTGTCCGATCGGCTGCGGGTCTATGGCGCGGTACCGGCAGAGGTGCCGACGATCGCGGTCGAGCCGCCACGCACTCCGCAGCAGATGGAGCGCGCTGTCCGTGGCCTCGTGACTGGTCGCTATGAGTGGATCGCGTTCACGTCGGTCAACGCGGTGCGCGCCGTGCGCGAGAAGTTCGAGGAGTACGGCCTCGACGCGCGTGCCTTCTCGGGCATCAAGGTGGCGGCCGTGGGTGAGCAGACCGCCGAGGCGCTGCAAGCATTCGGCGTCAAGCCCGACCTCGTGCCGGTTGGTGAGCAGTCCGCTGCTGGCCTGCTGGAAGAGTTCCCGCCGTATGACGACGTTCTCGACCCGATCAACCGGGTGTTCCTGCCGCGTGCCGACATTGCGACGGAGACACTTGTTGCCGGCTTGGTCGAACTGGGTTGGGAAGTCGACGACGTGACCGCTTACCGCACGGTGCGTGCAGCACCGCCGCCGGCGGCTACTCGCGAGGCCATCAAGACCGGCGGATTCGACGCGGTCGTCTTCACGTCGTCGTCGACCGTTCGCAACCTCGTCGGCATCGCAGGCAAGCCGCACGCGACGACAGTGATCGCCTGCATCGGGCCGCAGACGGCGAAGACCGCCGAAGAGCACGGCTTGCGGGTAGACGTTCTCGCCGAGAGCCCATCGGTGGAATGTCTTGCCGACGCGCTCGCTGCGTACGGGCTGGCACAGCGGCTTGGCTGCGGAAGCAAGTGGTGAGTGGACAGGCAAGCCAGGACGCCCGCGCGCCAGCTCGCGACGCAAGGCTCGCGTAACTCGACGCAGGAGGTCTGCTATGCCGGGTCTCGTGTCGAGGCCGCGCCGGTTGCGGCGCACTCCCGCGTTGCGCCGACTCGTCGCACAGACGCGGCTGTCGTCGTCCGACCTTGTCTTGCCCTTGTTCGTCAAGGAAGGCATCAGCGAACCTGCACCGATCGCGTCGATGCCCGGAGTCGTCCAGCACACGCGTGATTCGTTGCGCAAGGCTGCCGCAGAAGCGGTCGCTGACGGCGTCGGCGGGCTGATCCTGTTCGGCATTCCGGCGCACAAGGACGCGCGCGGTTCGGGTGCCGATGATCCGTCGGGCATCGTGCAGCTGGCGCTCGCGCGATCTCGCCAGCGAGGTCGGCGACGCGACCGTACTGATGGCCGACCTGTGCCTCGACGAGTACACCGACCACGGGCACTGCGGCATCGTTGTCGAGTCAGCGATCTGGAGAGCACGTCGTCGACAACGATGCGACGCTTGTGCGCTACGCATCGATCGCGGCTGCGCAGGCGAGTGCGGGCGCACATGTCGTTGCACCCAGCGGCATGATGGACGGCCAGGTCGCTGCGATCAGGGCGGGCCTCGACACCGCGGGCTTTTCAGAGGTTGCGATCCTTGCGTATGCGGCGAAATATGCGTCTGCGCTGTACGGACCGTTTCGCGATGCGGCCGAATGCGCTCCGCGGTTCGGCGATCGCCGAACCTACCAGCAAGATGTCGCGAACAGCGATGAGGCGTTGCGCGAAGTTGCGCTCGACATCGCCGAGGGTGCCGACATGGTCATGGTCAAGCCGGCGATGGCGTACCTCGATGTGGTTGCGCGAGTGCGCGCGATGGTCGATGTTCCGGTCGCGGCGTATCAGGTCAGCGGCGAGTACGCGATGGTCGAGGCAGCCGCTGCGAACGGTTGGCTCGATCGCGAGAGTGTGATCCTTGAGTCTTTGACGTCGATCCGTCGGGCAGGCGCCGACATTGTGTTGACCTACTGGGCCGCTGAAGTCGCCCGGTTGCTCCGCGATCCACGATGAGTGCTGCTGCCCCACGCGCGGTTTTGCTCGACGCAGGAGGCGTGCTCCTGCTGCCCAATCCTTGGGTTGTCTCGGCGGTGCTGCGCGCGGCCGGTGGTGCAATGGACCCCGACGACGTACCGCGCGCGCACTACGCAGGCGTCGCTGCCATGGACGCGCGCAGGACAACCGACTGGAGCTACTACCACCGGGTGTTCGTGCGGTTCGCCGGTGTGCCGATCAATCGAATCGACGATGCGCTGGCGGGTTTGGCTGCCCTCTTTCGGTCGCCGGTTCCGACCACCTGGAACGTCGTTCCGACCGGTGTCATCGAACACCTACGCGACCTCGCAGCAACGGGCGTCGCGATCGCCGTGGTGTCGAACGCCGACGGTTTAGTTGAGGCGACGCTGCGGCGTTGTGAGATCCCGTTCGACGTCGTCATCGACTCGACGATCGTCGGTTATGCGAAGCCGCAGCCAGAGATCTTCGCTTTCGCACTCGAGAAGCTCAATGTCGCGGCAAGCGATGCGGTGCACGTCGGTGACATGGCGTCGGCGGACGTCGACGGCGCGCATGCAGCCGGCATTCGCCCACTGCACCTCGACCCGTTCGGGGATTGCCCGTATCCGCACGACCATCACGAGCACGTGCGATCGCTCGCTGACGTCGTTGCTATTGCGGCTGGCTGATCCGCTGCCGCCGCTATGGCTGGAGCGGTCCTGCGCTGAAGCTGCTGAACTTGACGGTGGTGGGTGCGTTGGTGGTGCTGCCGGATAGGTAGGTGGTCAGGCCGACGGCGCCGGCTGCTTGGAGGCCGGCTGTTGAGTCGGTGGCGGTGAGGGTCCATGCGGCGGGTTCTGGTGAGGCGGCTGCCCAGACCTTGACCTTGAGCGTGGTGGGGCTGGTTCCAGAGACTTGGAACCGGACTTTGATCTGGGTGCCTGGTGTGAAGGTGACTCCGGGCAGGGTGACTTCTGAGCCGATCGCTGTTGCGGTTGCCGATCCGGCGTATTTGGTGAGTTCGACGGCGACTCCACCGGTGGGGGTGAGTCGGATCCGGGCGTCGTATTCGTTGTTGGTGCTGACCCGGCGGCCGTCGACGTAGACGTAGACGCCGGCGGTGCCGGTGGAGACGTTGGTGTCGGTGAAGGTGGTGTCGGTTTCGGTGGCGGTTTGGGAGACGCCGGCCAGGTAGGCGCTGTCTTGGACCGATGGTGAGGGCATCAGGAACGACGCCGCACCTGGTGCCACCGACAGGTTCGCGGCGACCCCGCCGACTCTGGTCCAGGCGCCGCCGAGGTCGGCGGTTCCCAGGCCGCCGGCGACGGTGCGGTTGAACGTGTCAGAGGCGAACAGCGTCACGACTCCGCTGGACGGCGAGATGCTGGCGTGGGTGGTGTTGGTGTCGGTCTGGTCGTCGGTGACGGTCAAGGTGACGGTGTAGTTGCCACCCGCGGCGTAGACGTGGGTCGGGTTTTGGCTGGTGGACGCAGCGGTGCCGTCACCGAAGTTCCAGCTCCAGCCGTTGATGACGCCACCGGTGTCGGTGGAGGTGTCAGTGAACGCGCACGACAGCAGCGTGCAGTTGGTGGTGAACGCCGCGACCGGGGTGCTGGGCGGCGGTGGCCCGGTGGGTGCCACCGGGTGGCTGACCGTGTTGGTGTCGGCCAGGTTGTCGGTCACCGTCAAGGTCACCGTGTAGCCGCTACCGGCGGAGGCGTAGACGTGGGTCGGGTTTTGGCTGGTCGGACGCGGCGCGTGCCGTCACCGAAGTTCCAACTCCAGCCGGTGATCGTGCCACCGGTGTCGGTGGACGCATCGGTAAACGCGCACGACAGGTTCGTGCACAGCGACGAGAACACAGCCACCGGCGTACTCGGCGAGGCGGGTCCCTTTGGCGTCACGTTGTGGCTGATCGAGTTGGTCGAAGACGCGCTGTCCGTGATCGTCAGCGTCACGCTGTAGCCGCTACCGGCCGAGGCGTAGACGTGGGTTGTGATCGGGTTGGCGCTGGTCACGACTGAGGTGCCGTCGCCGAAGTTCCAGCTGTACGTCGTGATGGCGGCGCCGGTGTCACCCGAGGTCGACGCATTGAAGGAGCACGACAGGCCGGTGCACGTCGAGGCAAACGCAGCCAACGGAGCGCTCGGTGTCGGCGACACAAAGCTCGTGGCAGTGCTGATCGATGTCGTGTCGTCGGTCACTGTCACCGTCACGATGTCGAAGCCTGACGCGGCGTACACGTGGGTCGTTGTCGGGCTGGCGGTGGTCACCACAGGCGTGCCGTCACCGAAGCTCCAGCTATACGTCGCAATGGTGCCACCGGTGTCGGTCGAGCCCGACGCGTCGAATGTGCATGACAGGCCAGCGCAGTTCGCCGCAAGCGCGGCGACCGGGTTGCCGGTCCCGAAGTTCGGGGACACGTTGTGAGTCACGGCGTCGGCTGCCGTCGTGTTGTCGGTGATCGTCAACGTCACGGGGTAGGACTTCGCGGTCGGGTAGACGTGGTTGACGGTCGCGCTGGCGCCGGTCACGACAGCGCTGCCGTCACCGAAGTTCCAGCTGTAGCTCGTGATGGTGCCGCCAGTGTCGGTCGACGTTGATGCGTCGAACGCGCACGACTCAGCCGTGCAGGTGGAGGTGAACTTCGCGACCGGCGCGGATGCTCCCGTCGGACCGCCGGCGTAGTGCGACAACACAGTGGCCGCCGACAACGCGTTCGGGTACACCGCGACATCAGCGATCGAGCCGGCCAGGTAGGAATTCTCCGATGCGTTCGGCCATTCGGGCAGACCGGGCAAGGTGATGCCTTGGATGGCATCGCCAGGGAATCCATCGATCGCGTCGCCGCCGATGCGCCAGTGGCCGTCGAACACGGACGTGTCGATCATCGTCGGGTCGCTCGCGACCTGCACGCCGTCGACGTAAAGCACGGCTCCGGCCGCACCGAGGGTGCCGACGACGTAGTGCCAGCTGCCGTCGTTGTAGGCCGTCGGGCTGGCGATTGCCTGGTCGAGGCCCGCGTTGGTCGGGCCGTTGTTGTACGCGCCGAACTCCAAGTCGCCGTTGGTGTCGAAGTACAGCACGCGGTCATCGACCCAGCTGTCGCCAGCCGGATAGAGGCCGTCGCCGACGATCATGCCGCCAGTGGCCGACGTGGTCTTCACCCACGCCTCGATGCTGTAGGTCGACAGCGGCGTTGCAGTGGAGGCCGTGCCCGCGGTGCTGGTCGAATACGCGGGCGCAACGAGGGTGGCCGGAGGAACGTAGTAGAACTGGCCCGACGGGTCGCCCTGGAAGGCAGCCGCGGTGCTTCCCGTGTGCGGACCGGCTGCTCCGAGGGTGGCGTGTGCGCCCATCGTGAGGTCGGCACCGCCCGCGCGGTCATAGCCGAGGGCGCTGCCGGCGGGATCCGACAGTGGCCAGAACGCGACCGGGCCGCTCGCGAGGACGCTGGCCGTGTAGGGGTCGACCGTCGTCGAACCGACCGTGACTGAGGTCGCCGACGACTGCACGGTGTTGCCGAACGGATCAGTCACCCGCACCCGGTAGCTATGGGTCGATCCTGGTACCAGGTTCTTGTCGACGTAGGAGAGTGCGGGAAGGTTCCAGAACGTGGAGTTTGCCGTCGTGGTGTAGATCGGGGTCGTGCCGCTGTCGCGCGTGACTGCGTAGGTCAACGTGCTGTTGTCCTGGTCCCAGGCCGCGGTCCACCCGATGCGCGCGGTGCCCGACGACTGCGAGACGACGGTGGGCTTGAGCGTGGCGGCCGTCGCGGTTGGCCCGACCTTGTTGGGCGCGACCGAGCTAACAGCAAATCGCACGAGGCCCTGCTGCTTGGTGCCATTGACAGTCGGGAACTCGCCACCGTAGGAGATGTACTTGGAGTTTCCGGAGACCGACCATGCCGCTTGGCTCTGCCCGGTGTAGGTGCCCTCAGTGAACGTGGGGTACCAGTCGAGCTGCGTGCCGGTGGGCTGGCCACCAAAGTTCGTGTACACGGGACCCAAGTCCCACGTGAAGATGGCCGGGTGCGACGTCCCGGTCGCGTACGTCGTCTCTGCCTCGCCGAAGTGATGCAGCGCGAGTTGTGGCTGGGGAACGGTCTGGGAGAACGCGCCGATTTCGGTGCACTCGTGTTCGTGGCTGGCGCTGTACAGCACCTGACCCATCGGGAACGTCGCGTAGGTGTCGCCGTGGCAGCTGTTCATCCAGATGATGGCGCCGGTGTCAGGGTTCACCGCGAACCGACCCTCGAAGTTGCCGCCGGATGTGTAGAAATAGCCGCTGCCATAGACCTGCGTCGCGTCAGCGGTGAGGCTGGTCATGCTCGCGGTGGTCCCGTCGTCGGCGATCGGGTTGGTCACGTCCCATGGCATGTCGGCGCCGGTGGTCACGTTGACTGCGCCAAGACCGGTGCGCGGGTCGCCGTCCATGTGGTCGAACTGGCCCCCTACCACGACACGCGAGCCGTCCGGTGCGAGCACCATGGCGGTTACGAGCGGCCGCTCCATTTTGATTCGTGGGGGTCACTGCCGAGCTGATCGATGGGTTCCATGACAGCAACGTGCCGGCGGAGGAGAACGCAGCCAGGTGCTGGTGCGAGACGCCGTTGGCCGTGGTGAATGCGCCACCGACGTAGACGGTGGAGTTGTTGGCGGTGACCGCCTTCGTGCTGGCGTTCAGGTTGCCCGTAAAGCTGGTAACCAGCGCGCCGGTTGCGGTGGAAAAGGCGGCGATCCGGTTGTGGGTCGCGCCGTCGACCTTGGTGAAGTCACCGACCACGTAAACCGTTGCGCCGTTGGGCGAGGCAGCGATCGCGAGACCCTGGGCGTTCAACGTGTGGCTGAACGTCGTGATCAGCTTGCCGGTGGTGATGTCGTAGGCGAGCAGGTTGCTTCGCGTCACGGACCCGGTGCCGCCGACTGCGACACCTGCCGGGCGCGCTTGGGTGAAGCTGCCGGTGACGTAGACGGTGTTACCGACCGTCACCTGCGCCCAGGCCACGCCGTTGATCTGCACGGTGGGCAATGCGTCAGCACTCACGGTCGCAGGCAGACCGCCGACCGGCGCGGTGTCTGCGCTGGCCTTTTGAGAGACGCGCAGACGTGGTGGCAAGTGCCCCGAGCGCCAGCACGGATGCCGCGGTGATCGCGACCCCCCGAAGCGAGACGCGCGCCGACAACTGACCTGAAAAGTGCTTCCCCACCGAAGATCCCCTCGAACCAGTTGCGCCTAGTCGCGCTACCGCGCGCTGTACGTTCTGCGCCGGCTAGCTTGCGCTATTGGCGCTTTCTTTGTGTGCCCTTTACGAAAATTGGACGGTCGGTCTGTTTGGCAATGGCAACGGCGTCCGAGCCTTAGGTTCCCCCCCAGGCTCGAACGCCGTCGTTTGGATGCTTCGGCGTCTGGTTGCTGCCGCCGCTAGGGCTGGAGCGGTCCTGCGCTGAAGCTGCTGAACTTGACGGTGGTGGGTGCGTTGGTGGTGCTGCCGGATAGGTAGGTGGTGAGGCCGACGGCGCCGGCTGCTTGGAGGCCGGCTGTTGATGTCGGTGGTGCTGATGGTCCAGGCGGCGGGTTCTGGTGAGGCGGCTGCCCAGACCTTGACCTTGAGGGTGGTGGGGCTGGTTCCGGAGACTTGGAACCGGACTTTGATCTGGGTGCCCGGGGTGAAGGTGACTCCGGGCAGGGTGACTTCTGAGCCGATCGCGGTGGCGGTTGCCGATCCGGCGTATTTGGTGAGTTCGACGGCGACTCCACCGGTTGGGGTGAGTCGGATTCGGGCGTCGTATTCGTTGTTGGTGCTGACCCGGCGGCCGTCGACGTAGACGTAGACGCCGGCGGTGCCGGTGGAGACGTTGGTGTCGGTGAAGGTGGTGTCGGTTTCGGTGGCGGTTTGGGAGACGCTGGCCAGGTAGGCGCTGTCTTGGATCGATGGTGAGGGCATCAGGAACGACGCCGCACCTGGTGCGACCGACAGGTTCGCGGCGACCCCGCCGACCCGCGTCCAGGCGCCGCCGAGGTCAGCGGTTCCCAGGCCGCCGGCGACGGTGCGGTTGAACGTGTCAGAGGCGAACAGTGTGACGACTCCGCTGGACGGCGAGATGCTCGGCGTGGGTGGTGTTGGTGTCGGTCTGGTCGTCGGTGACGGTCAACGTGACGGTGTAGTTGCCGCCCGCGGCGTAGACGTGGGTCGGGTTTTGGCTGGTGGACGACGGCGGTGCCGTCACCGAAGTTCCAGCTCCAGCCGTTGATGGCGCCACCGGTGTCGGTGGAGGTGTCGGTGAACGCGCACGACAGCAGCGTGCAGTTCGTGGTGAACGCCGCGACCGGGGTGCTCGGCGGCGGTGGCCCGGTGGGCGCCACGGGTGGCTCACCTTCGTTGGTGTCGGTCAGGTTGTCGGTCACCGTCAAGGTCACCGTGTAGCCGCTACCGGCGGAGGCGTAGACGTGGGTCGGGTTCTGGCGGTCGGACACGGCGCTGCCGTCACCGAAGTTCCAGCTCCAGCCGGTGATCGTGCCACCGGTGTCGGTTGAAGTATCGGTAAACGCGCACGACAGGTTCGTGCACAGCGACGAGAACACAGCCACCGGCGTACTCGCCGGGGGTGCGCCCGAGGGCGACACGGTGTGGGTTATTGAATTGCTCGTGAACGCGCTGTCGGTGATTGTCAAGGTGACGGTGTACGTACCCCCGACTGCGTAGACGTGGGTCGGGACTGCGCCCGTCCCGGTGGTGCCATCACCGAAGTTCCAGCTGTACGTCGTGATGCTGATGCCGCCCGCGTCCGTCGAGGTCGTTCCGTTGAAGGAGCAGGACAGGGCGGTGCAGTTCGACGTGAACGCTGCGTGAGGTGTGCCTGCAGAGCCGGGAAATACGAAGCTAGTTGCCGTGCTCACCGACGACGTGTTGTCGGTCACCTTCAGTGACGGTACATAGAAGTTCGACGTGGTGTAGACGTGGGTTACGGTCGCGCTGGCGCCGGTCACGACCGGGCTGCCGTCACCAAAGTTCCAGCTATAAGACGTGATTGTCCCGCCGGTGTCGGTCGAGGTGGACCCATCGAATACGCACGACAAGCCCGTGCAGTTGGCCGTAAAGGCCGCTACCGGAGATCCGGTCCCGAAGTTCGGCGAGACCTTGTGACTGACCACATTGGTCGAGTTCGTGTTGTCGGTGATCGTCAACGTCACGGTGTAGGTAGCTGCCGTCGGGTAAACGTGTGTCGGGGTTGCGCCGGTCACTGCCGGGCTGCCGTCACCAAAGTTCCAGCTGTACGTCGAGATGGTGCCACCGGTGTCGGTCGACGTCGACGCGTCGAACGCGCACGACTCAGCTGTGCAGGTCGACGTGAACCTCCCGATGGGCGCCGATGCTCCTACCGCACCGCCGTTGTAGTGCGACAACACGGTGGCTGGCGCCAACGCAGTCGGATACACCGCGACATCAGCGATTGAGCCGGCCAGATAGCCGTTTGCCGGTGCTGAGGGCCAACCTGAGAGAGCGTCGCCGCCTACCCGCCAGTTGCCGTAGTAGACAGACGTGTCGACCATCGCCGGGTCGGATGCGACCTGCACACCGTCGACGTAAAGCGTCGCGCCGCCCGCGCCGAGGGTTCCGACGACGTAGTGCCAGCTGCCGTCGTTGTACGGGGTCGGGCTGGTGATCGTCGATTTCAGACCGGCGTCCGTCGGACCGTCGTTGAAGGCGCCGAAGCGCAGGTCGCCGCTGGTGTCGAAGTACAGGACGCGATCCTCGATCTGGCTGTCGTTCGTGGACCAGAGACCGTCACCCGCGATCAGGCCGCCCGTGGTCGACGTGGTCTTCACCCACGCTTCGACGCTGTACGTTGCCAACGCCGGCGCCGTAGCAAGTGACCCTGACGTGCTCGCCGAGAACACCGGCGGTCACCTGGGTTGCCGGCGGAACGAACGTCCCGGGAATGGTTGGGTCGCCTTGGAAGGAGACCGCGCTGATGCCTGCATGCGGGCCGGCAACGCCGAAGGTTCCGTGAGCGCCCATCGTGAGGTCTGCACCACCGGCGTTGTCGTAGGCAAGCGCGCTGCCTGCCGGTTCGGACAGAGGCCAGAAAGCGATTGGGCCGCTTGCGAGAACGCTCGCGGTGTACGGATCGACAGTCGTCGAGCTGATCGTCACGCTGGTCGCCGCTGACTGAACCGTGTTGCCGAACGGATCCGTGACCCGCACCTTGTAGGAATGGGTTGATCCCGGGTGTCTGGTTCTTGTCGACGTAGGACAGCGCGGGACGGTTGTAGAACGTCGAGTTCACCGTCGTCGTGTAGATCGGCGTCGTGCTGCTGTCACGCGTGACCGCATACGTCAGCGTGGTGTTGTCCTGGTCTGACGCGGCCTCCCACCCGATGCGCGCCGTCCCAGAAGACTGCGAGACGACAGTGGGCGCGACTAAACCGGTCGGCCCCACCTTGTTCGGGGCGATCGATGAGATGGCGAAGCGCACCAGGCCCTGCTGCTTGGTGCCGTTGACAGTCGGGAACTCGCCACCGTAGGAGATGTACTTGGAGTTGCCGGAGACCGACCATGCCGCTTGGCTCTGCCCGGTGTAGGTGCCCTCAGCGAAGGTCGGGTACCAGTTGAGCTGGGTGCCTGAGGGTTGGCCGCCGAAGTTGTAGTACGTCGGCCCACCGCCAACGGTGAAGATGGCCGGGTGCAGCGTGCCCGTAGCGTAGGTCGTCTCGGCCTCGCCGAAGTGGTGCAACGCTGGAATGGGGCTTGGGGTCGTCTGCGAGAACGCGCCGATGTCGGAGCACTCGTGCTCGTGGCTCGCGCTGTACAGGACCTGACCGATCGGGAAGGTGGCATAGCTGTCGCCGTGGCAGCTGTTCATCCAGATGATGGCGCCGGTGTCGGGGTTCATGGCGAACCGGCCCTCGAAGTTGCCGCCGTACGTGTAGTAGTACCCGGCGCCGTAGACCTGCGTCGCGTCAGCGGTCAGGCTGGTGAGGTTCGACGTCGCACCATAGTCGGCGACCGGGTTGCTGGCAGCCCATGGCTCGTCGGCGCCGGTGATCGCGTCAACTGCGCCCAAGACCCGTGCGGGCATCGCCATCCAAGTGGTCGAATCTGCCCGCCACGACAACGCGTGAACCGTCCGGCGCGAGCACCATGGCGGTGACGATCGCGATGGCTGTCGTGTTCGTCGGGCTCACGGTCGCGCTGGTCGACGGGTTCCACGACAACACGGCGCCAGCTGAGGAAAATGCCGCCAAGTGCTGGTGCGCGACGCCGTTGGCCGTCGTGAACGAACCACCCGACGTAGACCGCGGAGTTGTTGGCGGTGACCGCCTTCGTGCTGCCGTTCAGGCTTGCCTTGAAAGTGCGTGATCAAGGCGCCCGTTGAGGTCGAGAAGGCGGCGATGTGGCTGTGGGCTGCTCCGTCGACAGTGGTGAAGTCACCGACGACGTAAACCGTCGAGCCGTTCGGCGACGCAGCGATCGCGAGACCTTGGGCGTTCAGCGATGTGGTTGAACGTCGTGATCAGCTTGCCGGTGGTGATGTCGTAGGCGAGCAGGTTGCTTCGTGTCACTGACCCGGCGCCGCCAACTGCGACGCCCGAGGGGCGCGCTTGCGTGAAGCTGCCGGTGACGTAGACGGTGTTACCGACCGTCACCTGCGCCCAGGCCACGCCGTTGATCTGCACGGTGGGCAATGCGTCGGCGCTGACGGTCGCGGGCAGGCCACCGACGGGGGCCGTGTCTGCGCTCGCGTGGCGCGACACAGAAGCCGACGTCGTAGCAAGTGCCCCTAGCGCCAGGACCGATGCCGCGGTGATCGCGACCCCCCGAAGCGAGACGCGCGAGAACAACTGACCTGAAATGTGCTTCCCCACCGAAGATCCCCCTCGACCAGTGAGCGGCCCTGCCTCCTTGGCACGGCGCTCTAAGCGGCTAGCGTGCGCCATTGGCGCGTTCGATGTATGCCGTTTGCAAAAGATCGACCAACACACATGGCCCCCAAGCCATCGCCCGAAGGTGCCAAGCAGCCGCTTAGCGTGTCAACGGAAGTTGGCGTTGATCACCCGTTCGGCTAACGGGTCCATCCGAATGGCCGTGGGCCGCAATTACAGTCAGTAATCGAAGCGCGTCGGATGCGTAGCGGCGGCTGCGCTGTGCCGGGCCGGGCGCTTCCCCGAGGCGGCTGAACTCCCACCGGGTTGGCTGCTCGCCAGGGGCGTCAGGGAGACTCGCCGGTGTGACCAGTACCGACGCTCGATCGCAGGCCCTGTTCGACCGCGCCCTGGCGGTGACCCCCGGCGGGGTGAACTCGCCGGTGCGGGCGTTTCGCGGCGTCGGGGGCACGCCGCGTTTTATGGCCAGCGGTCACGGCCCGTACCTCGTCGATGTCGATGGCGGGCAGTACGTCGATCTGGTGTGCTCGTGGGGTCCGCTGGTACTCGGGCACGCGCACCCAAGCGTGATCGAGGCGATCACCGCGGCTGCGAGCAAAGGCACCAGCTTCGGGACGCCGACAGCAGGCGAAGTCGAGCTCGCCGAGGAGATCGTGGCCCGGATATCGCCAGTGGAGCAGGTACGGCTGGTCAGTTCGGGGACCGAGGCCACGATGAGTGCCCTTCGACTCGCGCGCGGCTTCACCGGCCGGTCGAAGGTCGTGAAGTTCGCCGGTTGCTACCACGGCCATGTCGACGCGCTGCTCGCCGCTGCCGGCTCCGGCGTAGCGACACTCGCGTTACCCGACTCAGCTGGAGTCACCGGAGCATCGGCCGCCGACACGATCGTGTTGCCCTACAACGACCTCGCGGCCGTCGACGCGGCGTTCGACGCTGTACGGGGAGCAGATTGCCTGCGTCATTACCGAGGCGGCGGCGGCGAACATGGGCGTCGTCGCGCCGGTGGCCGGCTTCAACGCTGGGCTGCGCGAGATCGCGCACCGGCATGGCGCGCTGCTCATCATCGACGAGGTCATGACCGGCTTCCGGGTCTCCGCGACCGGTTGGCACGGCATCGACGGCGTCGATGCCGATCTCCTGACCTTCGGCAAGGTGATGGGCGGCGGACTGCCGGCGGCCGCGTTCGGAGGTCGGGCGGACATCATGGCGAGACTGGCCCCTGCTGGGCCCGTCTACCAAGCTGGCACGCTGTCGGGAAATCCGCTCGCCACCGCAGCCGGGCTCGCGACGCTGCGCGCGTGCACGCCGCAGGTCTATGCGCATCTCGACGCGACTGCCGCGAAGGTCGGCTGCGCTCGCTTCGGCGGCCCTCACCGAGGCAGGCGTCGCGCATCGCCTCCAGTACGCGGGCAACCTGTTTTCGTTGTTCTTCACCGATCGCGACGTCGTGAACTTCGACGATGCGCGGGCCCAAGAGTCGTGGCGCTACGCCGCCTTCTTCCACGCGTTGCTCGACCGCGGTGTGTACGCCCCGCCGTCCGCCTTCGAAGCTTGGTTTGTCTCCGCTGCCCACGACGACGCAGCGATCGAACGGATCGCCGATGCGTTGCCGCATGCAGCGCGAGCAGCCGCCGGCTCGCGAGCGGAGGCTGGCGCATGAGCGAGCGCACTGTCGTCCATCTGCTGCGACATGGCGAGGTGAACAACCCGGACCACATTCTCTACGGCTGCTTGCCGGGATTCCACCTGACCGAAGCCGGCCAGGCGATGGCCAAACGGGCTGCGGCCGCGGTCGCCGAACGCGACATCGTGGCCGTGATTTCGTCCCCGTTGGAGCGCGCGATCGAGACGGCGACACCGGTGGCAGAACAGTTCGAGCTCGACGATCGGTATCGACGCGCGACTTATCGAGGCCGCCAATGTTTTCGAGGGCTTGACGTTCGGCGTTGGCGACGGTTCCCTTCGTCGCCCCGCGCACTGGCGGTACCTGACCAATCCCTTCCGGCCCTCGTGGGGCGAGCCGTATCGCCACATTGCGGCACGAGTGCTTGCGGCAGTCGCGAGCGCGCGCGACGTTGCGCGCGGTCACGAAGCGATCTGCGTCAGCCACCAGTTGCCGATCTGGACAGCGCGTCGGCAGGTGGAGGGCGAGCGCCTATGGCACGACCCGCGGCGCCGGCAGTGTGCACTCGGCAGCCTGACGAGCTTCACCTTCGATGGCAACACGATCGTCAGCGTCGATTACACCGAGCCGTCCGGCCACGCCGGCGCCGGACAGGTCGCGGGGGCCTGACGTGCCGTCGGTTCGCATGATCGCCGCGCCCATCGCGCTGGCCCTCGTGCTCGGCCTCAGCGGTTGCTCGACTGCAGCATCGGCGACCAACGATCAGCAAACCAACTACGTCGCACTCAATGGCGTCGGCGTCGTGACTGTCTACGCGGAGGGTCATCGCAAAGTGGCACCGACTGTCTCGGGCACCGACCTCGACTGGTCAGCCGCTGGCGCTGTCGCAGTTTGCCGGCAAGGTGGTCGTGCTCAACTTCTGGGCGTCGTGGTGCCCGCCCTGTCGCAGCGAAGCGGCCGCGCTCGAGCAGGTGTACACCGACACCCGAGCCTCGGGCGTGCAGTTCGTCGGCGTCGACATCAGAGAAAACGGCGTCTCCGACGGCGTTCATTTCGAGACGAATCATCACATCGACTATCCGAGTTTCTCCGACCAGTCATCGCGTATCGCGCTCGATTTCCGCAGTACCGGTGTCGAGACACCGCCGACGACCATCATCCTCGACAGGCAAGGCCGAATTGCCGCTCGAGGTCTTGGCGAGATGACGTACACGCAGTTGCTGACCGTCGTGAAACAGGTAGCGGCGCAGGCGTCGACATGACGGTCGTTGCGTCGGTTGGCAGTTCCTTTCAGCACACCGTGTTGACCGGTCCGTTGTTGCTGGCGATACCGGTCGCCCTGATTGCTGGTGTGGTGTCGTTCCTGTCTCCATGTGTGGTGCCGCTGGTGCCCGGCTACCTCTCTTACATCACTGGTCTGAGCGGCGCAGATATCGACGACGCGCGAGGTGGCGGCCGCGGCCGCGTTCTTCTCGGCGCTTTGCTCTTCGTGCTCGGCTTCTCCGTCGTATTCGTGATCTCCGGAACGCTCTTCGGCTACGCGGGCGCAAACATCCGCGCTCACACCGTGTTGATCGATCGCATCCTCGGCGTTGTCATCATTGTCCTCGGGCTGGTGTTCATGGGCCTGATCCCAGGGCTGCAGCGCGAGGCTCGATTCCACCGGGTGCCCGCCGCCGGAATTGCCGGTGCTCCGGTCCTCGGGTTCATGTTCGGAGTCGGCTGGACGCCGTGCATCGGGCCGACGTTGGGAGCGGTGCAGAGTCTTGCGTTTCAAGGATCCAGCGCGACACAAGGTGCGTTGCTCACGTTTGTGTACTGCCTCGGTCTCGGCCTGCCGTTCATCGTTACAGCGCTCGCGTTTCGTCGCGCAGTCGGCGTGCTCGGCATTGTCAAGCGGCACTACGCATTGGTCACCAGAATCGGCGGCGCGATGCTGATCATCGTCGGCGTGCTCCTCGTCACTGGCGCGTGGCACACCTTGGTCGGCGACTTGCAATCAACGATCAACGGCTACGTGCCGGCGGTGTGAGATGAGCGAAATCCCGACCGACATCGACGATGTCGCAGCTGCCGCGAAACTCGACACCGCGCCGGTCGAGCGCGACGAACCGGTCGAGCAGGACGAGCTCGGTACCCGGCAACGAGGTGGACGTTCAACGGCGACGTCGGTACTTGGCTGGTTGCGGTGGGCTTGGTACTCGCTGACGTCGATGCGGACAGCACTCATCTTGCTGTTCCTGCTCGCGCTCGCCGCGGTACCGGGCAGCGTGCTTCCACAACACGCGAGCAACCCGCTTGCGGGTGCGTCAGTACTACGTCGCGCACCCAACGCTCGCGCCGATCATCAACGCCATCGGTGGCTTCGACGTTTTCGGCTCGCCGTGGTTCGCCGCCGTCTACTTGTTGCTGTTCATTTCCCTCGCCGGTTGCGTCATCCCTCGCAGTCGCCGACACATTCGCGCGATGCGTGCGCGGCCGCCGGCTGCGCCACGCAACCTTGGCCGATTGCCGTACTTCACGAGTTGGACGACGGAAGTGCCCGCCGGCGAGGTCGTTACGGCGTCGTACGGCCTGCTTCGGTCGAAGCGATTTCGGGCCGACGCCGCATCGACGAGTGTGGCTGCGGAGAAGGGGCACCTGCGCGAGACCGGCAACCTGGTGTTCCACCTCTCGCTGCTCGTGGTGTTGGTGGGCATCGCGGTGTCGTCGAACTTCGGCTTCACCGGCACCGTGCTCGTGACGGAGCACACCGGGTTCTCTGATACCGCGATTGCCTATGACGAGCTGAAGCTCGGCGACCTGGTGAGCCGCACGAGCCTGCCACCGTTCTCGTTCACCCTGAACTCGTTCGACGCCACCTACGAGCGCACCGGCGCAACGCGTGGAGCGGCGAACAGCTTCGACGCGCACATCACCTGGCAGCCGAACCCGAACGCACCAGTTCGCACCGACGACATCACCGTGAACCACCCATTGAGCACGGGCGGCGCGAACGTCTATCTCGTCGGCCACGGCTACGCGCCGCACTTTCGGGTGACCGACGGATCGGGACAGGTCTTCGATCAGGTCACTCCGTTCCTGCCGCAGGGCAGCACCTTCGAGTCGCAGGGTGTCGTGAAACTGCCCGATGCGGTGCCGCAGCAACTCGGCATCACTGGCTTCTTCCTGCCGTCGGCGGTCGATGACCCGAGCGGCCGGCCGGTCTCCGTCTTCCCCGCGCCCGACAACCCGGTCGTCGTCATCGGCGTCTTCGCCGGGAACCTCGGCCTCGACAGTGGCGTCCCGCAGTCGGTGTACACGCTCGACACGACGAAGCATGAAGCTCCTGGCGACCACCCAAATGGCGCCGGGCCAGACGCTGACGCTGCCGAACGGGCAGGGCAGCGTGACGTTCGTCGGCTTCGACCAGTGGGCGACCTTCCAGATCAGCCGCGACCCTGGCAAGGGCGTGGTCTTGGTGTCCGTAGGTTTCATGGTCGCCGGCTTGCTGCTGTCATTGCGGGTGCGCCGCCGCCGGTTCTGGGTGCGGGCGGTGCCTCAAGATCACGAACATGCTGGGCGTACCTTGGTCGAGGTCGGTGGCCTGACCAGAACTGATGCAAGCGGTGGGTTCGACGAGGAATTCGCCGACATGGTCGCGGCTCTCCAGCGGGCCTTACCGCCCTTGGCCGACAGGCTGAGTGCGGTGCCGGACGAGCCCGTCGAACAGCTTCGGGAGGACTGAACCGTGGGTGTCGATGTCGGCCTTGCCAGGCTGTCGAACGAACTGATTGCCGGTGGCATCGCGGCGTACTCCCTTGGCTTCCTCGGCTACGCCATCGACTCCGCCTTCGGCAACCACGCACCGCAGCTGCCGGACGAGAAAGCGGCCCGCCTCGCCGTCCGCGTGCCTGCTCTTGTCGGTGGAGCTGTCGGCGGAGCGTCGCGCGCCGATGCGGCGCCGCGGCACCGACCGCGCCACCGCCTCCGCCGGCCGGCCCGCGCCTCGTTCATCTCGGCGCATGCCGGTCAGTTCGCCATCGCCGTCACCGTCGTCGGGTGGCTGCTGCATCTCGGCGCCATCGTCAGCCGCGGCGTTTCGGTGCACCGGTTGCCGTGGGGCAACATGTACGAGTTCACGCTGGCGCTGACGTTCACCGCGGTCACCGCGTTCCTGGTGATCATGATGCGGCAGCCGGCGCGTTACCTCGGTGTCTTCGTCATGACGCCTGTCGTGCTGGCGCTGGGCACCGCGGTCTTGGTGCTCTATGTCGCTCCGGCGCCGCTGGTGCCCGCGCTGCACTCGTACTGGCTGGCGATCCACGTGACCGCGGCCATCATCGCGTCCGGAGTGTTCACCGTCGCGACAGCGGCCACCACCATGTTCCTGGTCGCCGATCACTACGAGACCGCGACGGCTGCTGGGCGTCCGGTGCGGTTCTCGGGCTTGGCCAGGATCATGCCGTCGTCGACCGTGCTCGACCGCACGGCCTATCGCGCCTACGCGTTCGCGTTCCCGGTCTGGACGTTCGCGGTCATCGCCGGCGCGATCTGGGCTGAGTACGCGTGGGGCCACTACTGGCAGTGGGACCCGAAGGAGACCTGGGCGTTCATCACCTGGGTCATCTACGCCGGTTACCTGCACGCACGGGCGACGGCGGGCTGGCGCGGGCGCAAGGCTGCCTACATCGCGATGCTCGGGTTCACGTCGATCCTGTTCAACTTCTTCATCGTGAACATCTTCATCAGCGGCATGCACTCCTACGCCGGCGTGTAGCTCGCGGGCAGCCGGTAGGCGCTACCCGAGGCGACCGGCGATACTTGATCTATGAGCTTCGCCGACCTGCCCGAGTTTCTCGAGCGCCTCGAGAAGGACGGCGACCTCGTGCGCGTCAAGGCGCAGGTCGATCCGTATCTCGAGATCACCGAGATCGTCGACCGGGTCGTGCGGGCCGGCGGGCCCGCGTTGCTGTTCGAGAACGTCAAGGGCTCCAAGTTGCCGCTGGCGATGAACGTGTTCGGCACCACCGCCCGGATGGCCAAGGCGCTGGGTGTCGACGACCTCGACGAGATCGGCGCCCGCATCGGCGACCTGCTCAAGCCCGAGTTGCCGAAGGGCTTCGCCGGTCTCAAGGATGCGATGAGCAAGCTGGGCCAGCTGCGCGACGTCCCGCCTAAGAAGGTGCGAAAGGGCGACTGCCAGGACGTCGTGGTGAAGGGCGACAAGGTCGACCTGATGTCGCTTGCCCGCATTGCACACGTGGCCCGACGACGGCGGCTCGTACTTCAACCTTGGCCTCACGCACACGAAGCACCCCGAGACCGGTCAGCGCAACCTCGGGCTTTACCGGTTGCAGCGGCACGACTCGCGCACCGTCGCGATGCATTGGCAGATCCACAAGGACTCCAACGCCCATCACGCGGTGGCCGAGCGGCGCGGCGAGCGATTGCCGGTGGCGATCGCGTTCGGCTGCGACCCGGTGGTGACCTACGCGGCTTCCGCGCCGCTGCCCAGTCGACATCGACGAGTACCTGTTCGCGGGCTTCCTGCGGCAAGAGCGGGTCGAGATGGTCGACTGCGTGACCGTGCCGCTGCAAGTGCCGGCCGACGCCCAAGTCGTTCTTGAAGGTTGGCTCGAGCCGGGGGAGCGACGGCCGGAGGGTCCGTTCGGCGACCACACCGGTTTTTACACGCCTGTCGAGCCTTTTCCGGCTTTGACGATCGATTGCATGACGATGCAGAAGAAGCCGGTGTTCCAGAGCATCGTGGTCGGTCGGCCGCCGGCCGAGGACGGACCCATGGGCAAGGCGACCGAGCGGATCTTCCTGCCGCTGGTGAAGCTGCTGATCCCCGACATCATCGACATGGACATGCCGGTCGAGGGCGTGTTTCACAACTGCGTGATCGTCAGCATCGACAAGCGTTTTCCGAAGCACGCGCACAAGGTGATGCACGCGATCTGGGGCGCCGGCATGCTCTCGCTTGCGAAGCTGATCGTCGTCGTCGACGCCGATTGCGATGTGCACGACTACTCGCAAGTTGCGTGGCGGGCTCTGGGCAACGTCGACTACACCCACGACATGGTGCAATCCGTCGGCCCGGTCGACCACCTCGACCACGCCAGCTACCAGCAGTTCTGGGGCGGCAAGGTTGGCATCGACGCGACCGCGAAGTTGCCGACCGAGGGCTACACCCGCGGTTGGCCGGAGATGATCACGCAGGATCCCGCGGTCATCGAGCGCGTGACGGCCCGCTGGAAGGAGTTCGGCATCTCGTGAGCACGACCACTGCGTCGTTGACCCCGGCTGCCCGCACACCGGGCCGGGTCAAGGCCTTCCTCGCTCCTGGTGCGGTTCGAGCACTCGGTGTTCGCACTGCCGTTCGCCTACATCGCCGCGTTGACGGCGATGGCGAGTGTCAACGACCACGTGCACTGGCGGCAGCTGGCACTCGTCACGATTGCGATGGTCGGCGCGCGCACCTTCGCGATGGCGGTCAACCGGATCGTCGACCGCCACATCGATGCCCGCAACCCGCGGACGCAGAGCCGCGAACTCGTGACGGGCGTTGTCAGTCTGCGGACGGCGTGGGCGGGCGCGATCGTCGCGCTGGTCGTGTTCTGATGGTCGCCGCGGGTGCCCTCAACCGGATCGTGCTTCTTCCTCGCGCCGGTCGCGGCGATCGTGCTGGCCGCCTACCCCTACGCCAAGCGGTTCACGTGGGCGCCGCACGCGGTGCTCGGCCTCGCGCAGACGATCGGTCCGATCGGCGCGTGGCTGGCCGTGACCGGTCACTGGTCATGGACAGCGGTGGTGCTCGGGCTCGCCGTCGGTTGCTGGATCGGCGGCTTCGACATCATCTACGCGCTTCAGGACTACCAGATCGACCGCGAGATCGGCGTGAAGTCGTTGCCTGCTCGGTTCGGGCCGCAGGTGGCCCTCGCCTTCTCGCGCGTCGCGCACTACGCGACCGTCTTGCTGCTGTTGTGGTTCGGCGTGCTGGCTCATCTCGGCTGGACATGGACGGCGGGTGTCGCGGCCGCCGCGGTTGCGCTCGCGTATGAGCAACATCTGGTGAAGCCGGACGACCTCTCGAAGGTCAACCGGGCGTTCTTCACCGTGAACGGCTTCGTCGGCATCGGGTTGTTCTGCTTCGCGGTCGCCGACTTGATCTCGCGCGGCCTTTGAGCGCGCGGATGAGCAGCGCGGGGACGGGACGCGGGTGCCGTGGGTCGTCGGCGTCAGTGGCGCCAGCGGAACCCCTTACGCCGCAGCGGTTTTGCGCGGTCTGCTCGACGCCGGGCAACGACATCGACCTCGTCGTCTCGCGCGCCGCGCGGCTGACCCTGCTCGATGAAACCGGCGTCGCGTGGCACGACGACGCCGACAGCCTGCATGCGTGGCTGACGTCACGGCTCGACGCCGATTTGCCGCCGCTGCACACGCCGGCTTGACGGCGCGATTCGAACGCGTGCGCTTCTGGTCAGCCGGCGATCTGGCCGCCGGCCCGTCGAGCGGCTCGTACATCACGCGGGGCATGGTGGTGGTGCCCGCGAGCACCGCATCGGTGGCCGGGATCGCTATCGGGCTATCGAAGGATCTACTTCAGCGCGCCGCCGACGTCACGTTGAAAGAACGACGCCCGCTGATCGTCGTCCCGCGTGAAATGCCGTTGACCGGTGCAACGCTGCGCCATCTGGTCACCCTCGATGCGGCCGGCGCGGTGGTGCTGCCTGCTAGTCCGGCGTTCTACAGCAAGCCCAAGAGCATGCAGCAGTTGGTCGACTTCGTCGCAGGCAAGATCCTCGACGTTCTCGGCGTCGACCACGATCTGTTCTGCGCGCTGGGAAGGACGGCTGGGCAACTGAGCCCAACCGTTTCCCAGAACTTCAGGACTCGCGCCCGAAGCTCAGCCTTCTGAGGCTTCCAATGCCAGCGATCCGATCGAGTCGAGATCAGAGTCGCCGCGCAACAGAGCGCGAACTTCGGATTCCCGGAAACGGCGATGGCCACCGGGCGTGCGGATGCTGCCGATCCGGCCGGAAGCTGCCCAGCGTGTCACTGTCTTCGGGTCGACCCGAAACAAGCTGGCAACCTCTCCGGGTGTCAGGAGCCGGTCACGGTTCTCCACTGTGATGTGCCTTTCTGCGGGACGCGGTGCTGCGAATTGCCTTCGCGGGACCCCTCACAGATGTGTGTACACGCGGAGGTGTCGTCTCGTCTGCGTTTGGCGCACGTTAGTTGTCTTGCGGACAAAAAAGTCGGGGTGGTCGTTACGAGACGGTCACTCCTAGTAGCGAAATTGGGGTACAAGGGACTCTATAGGGGCTAACAGTCGCCGCATGATCGCTGTGCGTGACGAACTGTCCCGGGAGCGTCGTGGCGGCGGCCGACGCGGCAGACTTGCACGCCCCGAACGCGCGCGAGTCGAACGCGGCCGTGCATGCTTGAGCGCGTGGATACCGGACGCAAGCGTGAGCTCGAAGAGAAGGTTCTCGCGGGCGAGCGATTGACGCTACGACGACGGCGTCGCGCTGTACGCGAGTGACGATCTGGCGTGGCTCGGCGAGCTCGCCCACTACGTGCGCACCCAGAAGAACGGTGACCGCACCTACTTCAACGTGAACCGGCACCTGAACCTCACCAACGTCTGCGCGGCGTCGTGCGCGTACTGCAGCTTCCAGCGCAAGCCCGGCGAGACCGACGCCTACACGATGCGCATCGAACAGGCCGTCGAGCTCGCCAAGCAGATGGAGCCCGAAGGCATCACCGAGCTGCACATCGTGAACGGCCTGCACCCGACGTTGCCGTGGCGCTACTACCCGCGCTCGTTGAAGGCGCTGAAGGAAGCACTGCCGAATGTCGCGCTGAAGGCTTTTACCGCGACCGAGATCCACTGGTTCGAAGAGATCTCAGGGCTGTCGGCCGACGAGATCCTCGACGAACTGATCGACGCGGGCCTTGAGTCGCTCACCGGCGGCGGGGCCGAGATCTTCGACTGGGAGGTTCGGCAGAAGATCGTCGACCACAAGACGCACTGGGAAGACTGGTCGCGCATCCACCGGCTGGCCCATTCGAAGGGGCTGAAGACGCCCTGCACGATGCTCTACGGGCACATCGAAGAGCCGCGGCATCGCGTCGATCACGTGCTGCGCCTGCGCGAGCTGCAAGACGAGACCGGCGGCTTCGTGGTGTTCATTCCGCTGCGGTTCCAGCACGACGCCAGCGGCGACCCGCGCAACCGCCTCATGACCCAACCGATGGCGACCGGTGCCGAGGCGCTGAAGACCTTCGCCGTCTCGCGATTGCTGTTCGACAACGTGCCGCACGTCAAGGCGTTCTGGGTGATGCACGGCCTGACGACCTCGCAGCTCGCGCTGTCGCATGGTGCCGACGACCTCGATGGTTCGGTGGTCGAGTACAAGATCACGCACGACGCCGACCACTTCGGAACGCCGCACACGATGCACCGCGACGACCTGCTCGACCTCATTCGCGACGCCGGTTTCACGCCCGTCGAGCGCGACACTCGCTACAACGTGATCCGCGTCTTCGACGGTCCCGACACCGGCCGACGCGACGTCCCGCAACCCATGCCGGTCTGACGTGCCGAAGGTCAATACGAACGAGGCGGACGGCGATCAGCTGAACGCAGGGAATCGGCCGGACGGCGATCAGCCGCCCCGCCGTCCGCATGCGATCTTGCGTTACACGACCTTGCGGTTGGCACTGTTCGTCCTCGCGCTCGTCGTGTTGTGGCTGGTGCGGATCAGGGACGGCGTGCTGCTGGTGGCGATCGCGCTCGTGCTTTCGGGTCTTGCAAGTTTCGTCCTGCTGGCCGGACAGCGCGACGCGATGTCGGCGCAACTGCACGAAGCAGCCCAGCGGCGCCGGGTCAAGGCGCAGCTGCGGGCGGCGCGCGAGGACGTCCCGGATGAAGCGGACGTATGACGATCCCCAGGCCGCGAGTCGGCCACATCCAGTTCCTCAACTGCCTGCCGCTGTACTGGGGGTTGGTGCACTCCGGCGCGTTGCTCGACGTCGACCTGCGCCGCGATACGCCCGATCGACTCAGTGACCGCCTTGTCGCCGGCGATCTCGACATCGCGCCGATCAGCGTCGTCGAGTATCTGCGGCACGCCGACGAGCTGACGGTGCTGCCCGACCTGGCCGTCGGTTCAGACGGCCCAGTGATGTCGTGCGTGCTGGTCAGCCAGTTACCGCTCGATCAGTTGGACGGCGAGTTGGTGACGCTGGGATCCACCAGCCGCACGACGATCGAACTGGCGAAGATGCTGCTCGAGGAGCGGATCGGCGTCCGCCCTCGTTATCTGACCTGCCCGCCCGACCTGCCGGCGATGATGCTCGAAGGGCCGGCCGCCGTGCTGATCGGTGACGCTGCCCTTCGGGCCACGCTGCACGATGGCCCCCGCTTGCACCTCGACGTGCACGACATGGGCGCGGCCTGGCGCGACTGGACAGGCCTCCCGATGGTTTTCGCGGTCTGGGCGGCCCGCCGTGACTTCGCGGCTAACCACCCCGGACTAGTCAAGGACGTGCACGACGCCTTTGTTCGGTCGCGCGAGATCTCCCTCGCCCGGGTCGATGAGGTAGCGGAGTCGGCCGCGCGGTGGGAGGACTTCGAAGCGGCTGCCCTCGTGCGGTACTTCCAGACGCTCGACTTTTCGCTCGGCGAACGGCAGCTCGCCGGTCTTGCGGAGTTCGCCCGAAAAGTGGGACCACGTATAGGGCTAGCCCGGTTTGAGCAGCCGACGTTCGCTGACGTCTGACCCGTTCGACTACCTCTGCGGGTAGTCAGATCGTCCTTAGTGATCAACCTGCGCGTTTCGCGGTTCGCCCGGTTGTGATTGCTGTCACCATCGGTCGCATGGCTGTGCCCTTCCCCGCTCCCCGCGTTGAACAGGGCCCCGTATCGGACGTCGAACCGCGTGGCGAGACCTACCGCGTGATCGTCGCCGACGACGCGGCCGGCATGCGCGAGTTGATGCACACCCTGTTGTCACTTGAGCCCGACTTCGAGGTCGTCGGGCAGGCTCGCGACGGGGTCGAGGCCGTCGAGCTCGTCAGTGACCTGCAGCCGGATCTGGTGGTCATCGACATCTCGATGCCGGTCATGGACGGTCTCGAAGCGATCGAGCGCATCCGGGCGATCTCGCCAGCGACGCGGGTGGCGGTGCTCTCTGCGGAGCGGCGCGCGTCGCCGACCGGGGCGGACACCGACATCGAGAAGGGGACGCCGAACGAGGTGGTGGTCGCCACGCTGCGGGCCCTGTGCCAGCCGGGCCAGACCGGCCCCGCAGGCAGGCGTTTGCTAGGCGATCACTGATCGCCGTTGCGCGCGGTGGGTCGGGCACCCAATCGCCGTCCGACTAGGCTCTTGTGTGTGGCTGACCTGCGTATGTTGCTCGATCGCGCTGCCGATGGCGGCCGCATCTCGGCGTCCGAAGCACTCGAGCTCTACACCGACGCCCCGCTGCACGCGCTCGGTCGCGCGGCCGACGCGGCCCGCCGCCGTCGCTTCGCCGATACCGCGTCGATTGCGACGTACCTGATCGACCGCAATATCAACTACACCAATGCCTGCGTGACTGCGTGCAAGTTCTGCGCGTTCTACCGAGCGCCCAAGCACGCCGAGGCCTGGACGCACCCGCTCGAGGAGATCCTGCGCCGCTGCGGTGAGGCCGTCGAACTCGGAGCGACGCAGATCATGCTGCAGGGCGGCCACAATCCCGACCTCGGCATCGAGTGGTACGAGGAGACGTTTTCCGCGGTGCGCGCCGCGTACCCGTCGCTCGCGCTGCACTCCCTCGGCGGCTCGGAGGTGGTGCACATCGCGCGCGTTTCCGGGCTCTCATATGCAGAGGTCATCGCGCGGTTGCACGCGGCCGGTCTCGACTCGTTCGCCGGTGCTGGTGCGGAGATCCTGACCGAGCGGCCGCGGCACGAGATCGCCCCTCTGAAGGAGACCGGCGCGGTCTGGCTCGAGGTGATGGAGACCGCGCACGGGCTGGGCGTGCAGTCGACGGCGACGTTCATGATGGGCACCGGCGAGACCAACGCCGAGCGCATCGAGCACCTGCGTCTCATTCGCGATGTACAAGACCGCACCGGCGGGTTCCGGTCGTTCATTCCGTGGACCTACCAACCGGAGAACAACCACTTGCGCGGGCGCACACTGGCGACGCCGCTGGAGTACCTGCGCCTGCTCGCGGTCGCGCGGCTCTTCTTCGACAACATCGCCCACCTTCAGGTCTCGCAGCTCACCCTGGGCAAAGAGGTCGGCCAGCTCGGGTTGCACTACGGGGCCGACGACCTCGGATCGGTGATGCTCGAAGAGAACGTGGTGTCGTCGGCCGGCGCGAAGCACCGCTGGAACCTGACCGAGCTGATCCACCTGATCCGGTCAGCCGACCGGGTGCCGGCGCAGCGCGACACCCTCTACAACCACCTGCGAGTGCACTGGACGCCGGCCGACGACCCCGAGCCCGACGAGCGGATCGCGTCCCACTTCGCCTCTACCGCACCGGGCGCGCAGCGCGTGCTCCCCCTCGTCGCCAGCTAACCCCAGCCCCCCGCCGTCCCGCCCGCCCCGTCCCCGCCCCGCCGCCGTCCCGCCCGGGTTGGTAGACAGTTGCGCTATCTAGACCGGCAGCTGTCTACCAGGCCCGAAGGTCAGGCTAGAAGTTGCCGAAGCGGGCGGCGGCAGACCGAAGTTGCACGAGAACCGCGTTCGGTGCGATTCGGATTGCGACGCTGGCAAACCTGAGGATGGGCTTGCCGGTCACGATCAGGAGGTCATTCTGACGCTCCATGTCGTCCCAGTACCGCAGCGGGCGCAGATGTACTGCACCGTCGATCTCTACAAAGAACCCACCAAGGTCGGCATCGAGGAAGCGCCTTTTGCCGGCGCTGTCGAGGCGAAATACCTGCCGCTGCGGTGCCACAAGGCCGGCCTTGCGGGTCAAGCCGGCCGAAGTCAATTTCGGCGAACGAGTCCGCACCGCCCGCGATATCTCCGATAACCAGTCTTAGCAGCGGTAGATGGCGACCGTTCGTCCGACTTGCCAACTCCGCGTGCAGCCGCTCGGCCGTCGTCAGACGCTGTTGAACCCCAGCCGCCAAGACTGCGCAAGCGCGCCGCGGTGGAATGCGTCCAGGATGCGGCGTCGACGAGCGCGCGTTCGACGCGCACAGTCGGCAGTGATCGACTCGGGTGGAGATCAGCGGCGCTGAATCCGCGGGCGATGTGCAATCGGACACCTGGCATTGGCTGCGGCCGTGCGCCGTGCGCGATCAGAACGTGCACGGTGTCTTCCTCGAAACCGGTGAGCCCGTATTCGTGCGCGCCCGTGATGCCGGCGAGGGCGCCTTGATGCTGGGCCAGGACGGCAATCCAACGTCGCTGGTTCTCCGTCAGTGGACCGTTGTGTAGTACGACCACGCTGCGGCCGTGACATTGCCATCGGTTCGCAGCAACACGGGCGCGCACGGCATCGTCGTCATACCCGAGCTCGCGTAGCTGGCGGCGCGTCGTCACCGAGTCCTGCGAGTCGACAAGAACGGCGAGGGGAAGACGGGAGGACTGCGAGGGAGTCGGCACGCTTGGCAGCTTGCCGCCGACCGAGCACCCGGATCGCCGGAGCACGAGAGATGTGGACGGTCCGGTGACCGCTGTGGATGGAGGGTGGTAGACAGTTGCCGGGCTAGAGAACGGCAGGTGTCTGCCAGGCAAGGCGGTGTCTGCCAGGCAAGGCGGCGGCTGCCAGGCAAGGCGGCGGCTGCGAGGATGGGCGGCGTGGCGGAGTATCCGAAGATCGAGCTGCACGTCCACCTCGAGGGGACTGTCCAGCCGCGCACCCTCCTCGACCTCGCGACACGCAACGACCTGCCGCTTCCGGTCGACAGCGTCGAGGAGCTCACCAAGCTCTATGAGTTCACCGACTTCGCGCACTTCATCGAGGTCTGGATCCTGACCACCAACGTGATGCGCACGGCCGACGACTTCCGCCAGATCGTGGTCGACTACGCAGCCCAGGCCGCCAGTCACGGCGCGGTCTACCTCGAGGCGATCTTCTCCCCGATCGAGCGCGTCGTACGTGGCGTCAGCTGGGACGACCTCTTCGAGGGTTATTGCGACGGCGCCCAGCAGGCGCAGGAAACCCACGGCGTCGTCGTCCGGCTGACGCCTGATTCCTATCGAGGGGCCGACGTCGAGCTCACCGAGGAGCTCGCCCGCCGTGCCGTCGCCTTCAAAGACCGCGGCATCGTTGGGCTCGGCCTCGGTGGCCCGGAGGCTGGCTTTGCGCCCCAGCCGTACAAGCGCGCGTTCGAGATCGCCAAGGCGGGCGGTCTCGCGTCGGTTCCGCACGCCGGCGAATCGGCGGGTGCGGAGTCGGTCAGGGAGACGCTGGAGACCCTCCAAGCCGACCGCATCAGGCATGGCATCAGGGCGATCGACGACCCCGACCTGACCGCCGAGTTGGCCGCGCGTCAGATCGTGCTCGACGTCTGCCCGACGTCCAATCTGCGCACCCGCAGCGTCATCGACCTCGACACCCATCCCTTGCCACGCCTCATCGCCGCCGGGGTCAGCTGTTCACTGGGCACCGACGATCCGGCGATGTTCGGTACCGACCTCGGTCGCGAACACCAGATCGCAGCCCGGCTCGGCGTCGCGCCCTCGGCCCTCTTCGACGCCGGCCTGCTTGGCGCAATGTGCGACGACAAGACAAAAGCCTTGGTGCGGACGGCGGGTGCGTCAATCGATTGGGCGGCCGTCGACGCGGCAGCAAGCGACGTCAAAGAAGCGGCCCCGTGACGCCCACCCGCGCCGACCTGGGCAAGCAGCCGGCCGAGGTCGCCGCCATGTTCGACGACGTCGCGCCACGCTACGACCTGGTCAACGACGTGCTGTCACTGGGCCAAGACCGGGCCTGGCGCAAGGTGGTCGCGCGTGCGGTCGGCGCCACCAAGGGCGAACTGGTGCTCGACGTCGCCGCAGGTACCGGCACGTCGTCAGCGTCCTTCACCACCGAGGGCGCGCAGTGCGTGGCCACAGACTTCTCCCTCGGCATGCTGAGGCAAGGCGCCCGCCAAAGAGGCGGCGCAGCAACAGGGGGAGTGCGCTTCGTGGCCGGCGACGCGCTCGCGCTGCCGTTCGCCGATGAGTCCTTCGACGCGGTCACGATCTCGTTCGGCCTGCGCAACGTCCACGACGTCGACGCCGCGCTTCGAGACCTGCGACGGGTGACCAAGCCCGGCGGGCGGCTCGTCATCTGCGAGTTCAGCTCCCCGACCTGGACGCCCTTTCACCGGATTTACGACGCCTACCTGGGCGTCATGCCGGCGGTCGTGAAGAAGGTCAGCTCCAACCCCGACTCCTACGTCTATCTCGCCGAGTCGATCCGGGCCTGGCCCGCCCAAGCGGACCTCGCCCAGCGCATCCAGGCGGCGGGCTGGACCAGCGTCGCCTGGCGTAACCTCACCGGCGGGATCGTTGCCGTCCATCGGGCGAAGCGGTCGGCGGGGTAGCGTGCCCGCGGACGGCATATGCTTTCCCAGCCGCTCTCGTGAACCCGTTCACAAGGCACTAGACGAGGGCTGGCACGCGGCGTACCCGCTTCGGCCTAGGTGGTGAATCCGTGACAGGCAAGGCAGCCGATGGCGCCGCCGCGGCCCCCAGCTCAAGCGTCGGCAGTGCTGGCGGATTCCATTCCGGCCGGGACGCCGACCACAGAGGCCGACGTCATCGTGGTGGGTGCTGGTCCCGCTGGGTCGGCGACCGCCGCGCATCTCGCGCAAGCCGGTCTGTCAGTGGCGCTGCTCGAGAAGTCCGCGTTCCCGAGGGAGAAGGTCTGCGGCGACGGCCTCACGCCTCGCGCGGTCAACCAACTCGTGAAGCTCGGCATCGACACGAGCGCCGAGGCCGGCTGGCTGCAGAACAAGGGCCTGCGCATCCTGGCGGGCGGCATGCGGGTCGAGCTGCCGTGGCCCGAGCTGGCCAGTTTCCCCGACTACGGACTCGTTCGAACCCGGCTCGACTTCGACCAGATCCTCGCGCGCCGGGCCCAGAAGCTCGGTGTCGCGCTGCACGAGCAGACCCCCGCAACGCAGCCGGTGATCGACGGCGGGTCGGGCCGCGTGGTCGGTGTCATGGCCCGCCCGGTCGGCGCGGAGCGCGACGTCATGTTCAAGGCGCCGGTCATCGTCGCCGCTGACGGCAACTCCAGCCGCTTCTCCCTCGCGCTCGGCCTGCATCGCAAAGAGAACCGGCCCATGGGCGTCGCCTACCGCCGCTACTTCGAGTCGCCGCGCCACGATGACAACTGGCTCGAGTCGTGGCTCGAACTGTGGGACCGCTACGAAGGCAAGGACCGCCTGCTTCCCGGCTACGGCTGGGTCTTCGGCATGGGCGACGGTACGAGCAACGTCGGGCTCGGCATCTTGAACACCTCGTCCTCCTTCCGCAACGTCGACTACCGCCAACTGCTCAAAAGGTGGACGGCGGGGATGCCCAAGGAGTGGGGATTCGACGAGGAGCACTGCGCGGGGTGCCGTGCGCGGCGCGGCGTTGCCGATGGGCTTCAATCGCAAGCCGCACTACGACCGCGGAGTGCTGTTGGTCGGCGACGCGGGCGGCATGGTTAATCCGTGCAACGGCGAGGGCATCGCGTACGCGATGGAGTCGGGCGAGCTCGCGGCCGAGATCATTGCGCAGGCACTCGCCAGGCCGGCCGGGCTCCCGCGCGAGCGTGCTTTGCATGGCTATCCGAAGGCACTCGACGACCGTTACGGCGGCTACTACACCGTCGGGCGGGTGTTCGTGAATCTGATCGGCAAGCCCGGTGTCATGCGACTGCTGACCCGCCACGGGATGTCGCATCCGACCATCATGCGGTTCACCTTGAAGATGCTCGCGAACCTCACGGATCCCAAGGGCGGCGACGCCATGGACCGCATCATCAACGGACTCACCCGGATCGCCCCTGCCGCCTGACCCGCGCGCAAGACGCGCTTCGCACCCACCTAGACTGACACGGCCCTAGTCGGCAAGCGAGAGTGAGGAACCACGGTGAGTACCAACGCCAGTTACGTACCTCTCCTCGCACTGTTCCTGCTCGCCGCCGGGTTCGCCGTGTTCTCGATTCTCATGGGCAGCCTGAGTGGGCCGAAGCGCTACAACCGCGCGAAGTACGACGCGTACGAGTGCGGCATCGAGCCGACCCCGCAACCGGTCGGCGGCGGCAAGTTCCCGGTGAAGTACTACCTGACCGCGATGCTGTTCATCGTCTTCGACATCGAAATCATCTTCTTGTATCCGTGGGCAGTTGCGTTCCAGCACCTCGGGGTATTCGGCCTCGTCGAAATGGTGCTGTTCATCCTCACCGTGTTCGTCGCGTACGTGTACGTGTGGCGTCGCGGCGGACTGGAATGGGACTGAGAACCAGACATGGGTCTTGAAGAAAATCTGCCTAGCGGCTTCCTGCTGACCAGCGTCGAGAAGCTTGCCGGCACCGCACGTAAGAACTCGCTCTGGCCGGCGTCGTTCGGCCTGGCCTGCTGCGCGATCGAGATGATGGCGTCGGGCGCTGGCCGCTATGACCTTGCTCGGTTCGGCATGGAGGTCTTTCGCGCCTCGCCGCGCCAGGCCGACCTGATGATCGTCGCCGGTCGCGTCAGCCAGAAGATGGCACCCGTGCTGCGCCAGATCTACGACCAGATGGTCGAGCCCAAGTGGGTGCTCGCGATGGGTGTGTGCGCATCGTCGGGCGGCATGTTCAACAACTACGCGATCGTGCAGGGCGTCGACCATGTCGTGCCCGTCGACATGTACTTACCCGGCTGCCCGCCGCGGCCGGAGATGTTGATGCACGCCATCCTCGAACTGCACGAGCGCATTCAGGTCATGAAGCTTGGCCCGAACGCGAAGAAGCAAGCGAAGGAGCGCGAGATCGAGGCGCTGGAGGCCGTGCCGACCCATGAGATGAAGGGTCTGCTTCGGTGAGCGATCAGCCAGTCGGGCAGCCGCCGACGGCGCCCGTGCTCAGTGGTGCCGACGCCGAGATCGGTGCAGTTCCCGCGCAAGCCACCGGGTCAGCGCCTTCGACGCCGCGCCCGTACGGCGGCTACTTCGACGAGGTCGCTGACGCGCTGGCGCAGGCCTACCCAGGCGTCGCGCAGGCGATCGAGCGGTCGATCGTCGACCGCGGCGAACTGACGCTGCACGTGCGCAGGGAGAAGCTCCGCGATCTCGCCCAGCCGTTGCGCGACGATCAAGACCTTCGTTTCGAGTTGCTGTCTTCGCTGTCGGGCGTGCACTATCCGATGGACGCCGGCCGCGAGTTGCACGTTGTTTACGAGCTGACGTCGATGACGCACAACCGTCGCATCAGGCTCGAAGTTGCAGCGCCGGACGACGACCCGCATGTTCCGTCGGTCGTTTCGGTCTGGCCAACGGCTGACTTCCAAGAGCGCGAGACCTGGGACATGTTCGGCGTCATCTTCGACGGGCATCCCGCGCTGACGCGCATCATGATGCCCGACGACTGGCCGGGGCATCCGCAGCGCAAGGACTACCCGCTCGGCGGCATTGCCGTCGAATACAAGGGCGCCACGATTCCGCCGCCCGACGAGCGCAGGCAGTACGCATGACGACGACCGATCCCTACGCGGGCGTGCGCGAGACCACTGAGGGCCGCGTCTACACGGTGACCGGTGGCGACTGGGACGACCTCGCAGCCGATGTGACGAGCGAGCATGCAGAGCGCGTCGTCGTGAACATGGGCCCGCAGCACCCGTCGACGCACGGCGTGCTTCGGCTGATCCTCGAACTCGACGGCGAGACCATCACGCAGGCCAGGCTCGCGATCGGCTACCTGCACACCGGCATCGAGAAGAACTGCGAGTACCGCAACTTCACGCAGGCCGTCACGTTCCTCACCCGCGCCGACTACTTGTCGCCGCTGTTCACCGAGACCGGCTACTCGATGGCAGTCGAGAAGCTGCTCGGCATCACCGACGAAGTTCCGGTTCGCGCGCAAGTGATTCGCGTGATGATGATGGAGCTCAACCGGATCTCGTCGCACCTGGTCTGGCTCGGCACCGGCGGTCTTGAGATCGGTGCGCTGTCGGCGATGCTCTATGCGTTCCGCGAGCGCGAACTCATCCTCGACATCTTCGAGATGGTCACCGGCCTGCGCATGAACCACGCGTATATCCGGCCCGGCGGCGTCATCCAGGATCTGCCGCCCGGCGCGGTCGAGAAGATCCGCGAATTCGTGCAGCTCATGCCCGGAAAAGTCGACGAGTACAGCAACCTGCTCACCGGGCAGCCGATCTGGATCGCCCGGCTGCAGGGCATCGGCTATCTCGACGTCAACGCGTGCGTCGCGCTCGGCGTCACCGGCCCGCTGCTGCGCGCTGCGGGCCTGCCGTGGGACCTGCGCAAGAGCCAGCCGTACTGCGGCTACGAGACCTATGAGTTCGACGTCCCGACCCAACAAGAAGGCGATTGCTTCGCGCGCTTCCTGGTGCGGCTCGACGAGATTCGCGAGTCGGTGAAGATCGTCGAACAGTGCCTTGATCGGCTGCGCCCAGGCCCCGTCATGGTCGAGGACAAGAAGATCGCGTGGCCTGCGCAACTGGCTCTCGGTGCCGACGGAATGGGCAACTCACTCGACCACATCCGGCACATCATGGCGACGTCGATGGAGTCGCTCATTCACCACTTCAAGCTGGTCACTGAGGGGTTCCACGTTCCGCCCGGCCAGGTGTACGTGCCGATCGAATCACCACGCGGACAACTCGGCGTCCACCTCGTTAGTGATGGCGGCACCAAGCCGTATCGGGTGCACCTGCGCGAGCCATCGTTCGTGAACCTGCAGGCGGTACCGGCGGTATGTGAAGGCAGCCTGATCGCCGACGTCATTGCGTCGGTCGCGAGCCTCGACCCGGTGATGGGCGGGTGCGACCGGTGAGTCACGGTGAAGTGAGTCACAGCAGCCATACCCATGGTGAACCGAACGGCTTGCCGACCGTCACCCTCGACCCTCGGCTCGGTCCGAGCGCGTCGCTCGCCGATCCGATGTCGGACGACGCAAAGGCGCGCGTTCGCGAGCTCGGCGCGCAAGTCATCGCGCGCTACCCGCGGGCGCGGTCGGCCATGATGCCGTTGCTCTATCTTGTGCAAGCCGAGCAGGGTTACGTGTCACCCGACGGCATCAAGCTGGTCGCCGAATTGCTCGGTCTGACGACGGCCGAGGTGGCCGCGGTCAGCACGTTCTACACGATGTACAAGCGCCGTACGTGCGGCGACTACCACGTCGGCGTCTGCACAAACACCCTCTGCGCGATCCTTGGTGGCGACGCCATTTTCGCTGCGCTCAAAGAACATCTCGGTGTCGGCAACGCGGGCACCACGCCTGACAACAAGGTGACGCTCGAGCACATCGAGTGCAACGCGGCGTGCGATTACGCCCCGGTGGTGATGGTCAACTGGGAGTTCTTCGACAACCAGACCGTCGAGAGCGCCAAGGAGCTTGTCGACAAGCTGCGGGCGGGCGATCTGCCGGTGCCGACGCGCGGTGCACCGCTCATCACGCACATCGAGACCTCACGCGTGCTCGCCGGCTTCGCCGACACGTTGGTCAACGAAGGTCCGTCTGCGGGTCCCGGATCTCTGGTCGGTCTTGAGTTGGCAAAAGAGCGCGGCGACGCGGCTCCGGCATTCGACAGCTTGCCGCCAGCAGCAGAGAGCAAGGACGAGTCATGACCTTCGCGCTCACGCCGGTGCTCACGGCGAACTGGGGCACGCCGCGGTCATGGACGCTGGCCGCGTACCGCCGCTCCGGCGGTTACGACTCACTGCGCGCGGCATTGGCGATGGAGCCCGACGCGCTCATTTCGATGGTCAAAGACTCCGGGCTCCGGGGTCGCGGCGGTGCGGGCTTCCCGACCGGCATGAAGTGGGGCTTCATCCCGCAAGGTGACGGCAAGCCGCACTACCTCGTCGTGAACGCCGACGAGAGCGAACCCGGTACCTGCAAAGACATTCCGCTGATGATGGCCAGCCCGCACACCCTGCTCGAAGGCGTGCTGATTGCGGCCTACGCGATCCGCGCGAACGAGGCCTTCATCTACGTGCGTGGCGAGGTGCTGCACGTCGTGCGCCGGCTGCTGAACGCGGTCGAAGAGGCGAAGGCGGCCGGGTTCATCGGGCACAACGTGCTCGGCTCGGGCTACGACATCAATGTGGTCGTGCACATCGGCGCCGGCGCCTATATCTGCGGCGAAGAGACGGCGCTGCTCGAATCGCTGGAGGGCTTCCGTGGCCAGCCGCGACTGCGGCCGCCGTTCCCCGCGATCGAAGGCCTCTACGCCTGCCCGACCGTCATCAACAACGTCGAAACCATCGCGAGCGTGCCAGCGATCGTGCGCGGTGGCGCCGCCTGGTTCCGGAAGATGGGCACCGAGAAGTCGCCGGGATTCAAGATCTTCTCGCTCTCGGGCCACGTCGCGCAGCCGGGCCAATACGAGGCACCGCTCGGCATCACCTTGCGCGAGTTGCTCGACGCCACCGGCGGTATGCGCGAGGGTCACGAATTGAAATTCTGGACGCCGGGTGGCTCGTCGACTCCGCTGTTTACGGCCGCACACCTCGACGTCCCGCTCGATTTCGAAGGGCCGGTCGCGAACGGCTCGATGCTGGGGACCACCGCGCTTCAGCTGTTCGACGAGACGACGTGCGTCGTGCGCGCGGTGTTGCGATGGAGTGAGTTCTACGCGCACGAATCCTGCGGCAAGTGCACACCGTGCCGCGAAGGAGTGTTCTGGTACGTGCAGATCCTCGAGCGCCTCGAGCGCGGTGAGGGTGACGAGCAGGACATCGAAACGCTGCTCGACCTCTCAGAGAACATTCTGGGCCGCGCGTTCTGCGCTCTTGGCGACGGTGCGACCAGCCCGGTGACCTCGTCGATCCAGTACTTCCGTGACGAGTACATCGCGCACTTCGACGGCAAGGGCTGTCCGTTCGATCCGGTTGCCTCGACCGTGTTTGCTGGAGCGAGTGCCTGATGACGGTGACGACGAATCCGCCCGCCGGGGCCGCAGGCGCGAACCAGCCGGCTAAGAGTGACCTGGTCAACCTCACGGTCGATGGGTTCGAGATCTCAGTGCCTAAGGGCACGTTGGTAATTCGGGCGGCTGAGTTTGTCGGCGTCCAGGTGCCGCGCTTTTGCGAACACCCGCTGCTCGACCCGGTCGGCGCCTGCCGCCAGTGCCTGGTCGAGGTCGAAGGCCAGAAGAAGCCGATGGCCTCGTGCACGACCACGGTCACCGAAGGCATGATCGTCAAGACGCAATACACCTCGGCGATTGCCGAGAAGGCGCAGAACGGCGTCATCGAACTGCTGCTCGTCAACCACCCGCTCGACTGCCCGGTGTGTGACAAGGGCGGCGAGTGCCCGCTGCAGAACCAGACGATGACCAACGGCTACTCCGAGTCGCGCTTCCGCGACGTGAAGCGCACCTACCCCAAGCCGATCGCCATCTCAGCGCAAGTGCTGCTCGACCGCGAACGCTGCGTGCTGTGCACCAGGTGCACCCGGTTCGCGCAGCAGATCGCCGGCGACCCCTTCATCGAGATGCTCGAGCGTTCCGCACTCGAGCAGGTCGCGGTCTACGAAGACCAGCCGTTCAACTCTTACTTCTCCGGTAACACCGTGCAGATCTGCCCGGTCGGCGCGTTGACCGGAACGCAGTACCGATTCAGCGCTCGGCCGTTCGACCTCGTGTCGTCGCCGAGCATCTGCGAGCACTGCGCCTCGGGCTGCCAGCAACGCAACGACCACCGCCGCGGCAAGATGCTGCGCCGGTTGGCCGGCGTTGACCCGCAGGTCAACGAGGAGTGGAACTGCGACAAGGGCCGCTGGGCGTTCAGCTACGCCACCGCGCCCGACCGGCTCGACACGCCGCTGGTTCGCGACAGCGACGGCGAACTCGTTCCGACGTCGTGGCCGGAGGCGCTGCGCGCTGCGGCCGAAGGTCTCGCAGCAGCACGCAACGGCGCCGGTGTCGGCGTACTTGTCGGCGGCCGCCTGACAGTCGAAGACGCCTACGCGTACGCGAAGTTCGCGCGCGTCGCGCTCGGCACGAACGACGTCGACTTCCGCGCCCGCGTGCACTCTGACGAAGAAGCTGCGTTCCTGGGCTCGCACGTCGCCGGTCGCTTCCTCGACGTGACCTACGACGATCTCGAAGCGGCCTCGACCGTGCTGCTTGTCGGCGCTCGAGCCCGAAGAAGAGTCGCCGATCATTTTCCTGCGACTTCGCAAGGCCGCGTTCAAGAAGCACGCCAAGGTCGTCTCGATCGCCCCGTTTGCGACGCGCGGTCTCGACAAGATGCGTGGCCGTTTAATCGCGACGGTGCCCGGTGGCGAGGCGACGATGCTGCAGGTGCTCGCGTCGGGTGAGACCGTCGAGGTGCCCCCTGGGGTCGATGCGACTGGTTGGTCGGAGCTGCTGACCGAGGTGGCGGCCGGCCTTGCGCTGCCGTCGAGCGTGATCTTGGTCGGCGAGCGCCTCGCCGGCGTGGCGGGCGGGCTGTCCGCAGTCGTCGCGTTGGCCGAAGCGACCGGTGCCAAGCTCGCGTGGGTACCGCGTCGTGCTGGCGAGCGAGGTGCAGTCGAGGCGGGCGCACTACCGAACCTATTGCCAGGCGGTCGCGCCGTAGCCGATAGCGACGCGCGTGGTCAGGTGGGAGCGCACTGGGCGACGTCCATTCCTGCCAAGCCCGGCCGCGACACTACTGGCATTCTCGACGCCGCGTCGGGTGGTTCGTTGAGTGCGCTCATCGTCGCTGGCGTCGACCCCGACGACCTCCCCGACCCGGCCGCGGCGCGTGCCGCCATCGGCGCCGCCAGCTTCGTGGTGAGCCTTGAGTTGCGGCGTACCGATGTGACTGACGCAGCCGACGTTGTCTTCCCTGTTGCAGCGGCCGTCGAGAAAGCCGGCACCTTCCTCGACTGGGAAGGCCGTTCGCGGCCGTTCGAGGCGTCGCTCACTGAAGGCGGCCAACTGCTCGACCTGCAAGTACTCGATGCACTGGCCGACGCACTCGACGTCCATCTTGGATTGCCTGATCTGCGCACCACGCGGGCGGAGCTCGAGGCACTGGGTACCCGTCAAGTGGGTTGGCGGCACCATCGACGAAGCCGGGACCGCCCGCGAAACTCAGTGCCGGCCGGGCGATCCTTGCGACGTGGCACGAGCTGCTTGACGCCGGCAGCCTTCAGGACGCGACGCCGTACCTGGCGGCGACGGCGAAGCCATTACGTGCTCGCTTGTCGCCGGCTAGTGCACGGGCGTTGGGTGTCGCCGACGGCGCGCCAGTAACCATCCGGGCCGCGAAGGGTGGGCCGGCGATCACGCTCGACCTGCTCATTACCGCCATGCCCGACGGCGTGGTGTGGGTCCCCACCCGGTCGGTTGGCAGCGAGGTGCACCGTACCCTCGGTGTCGGCGCCGGCGCGGTCGTCAGTCTCGAAGGGGGCTCCCGGTGATGCCGCACGCAGCAGCGGCCCAACTGGTTGGGGCCGCGTTCGTCTCCCCTGACCACCGCGACCTGTGGTGGCTGATCATCCTCAAGACCGTCGTGGTGTTCGCGTTCTTGATGGTCATGACGCTGTTCATGATCTGGGCCGAGCGTCGTGTCGTTGCCCGCATGCAGCAGCGCCTTGGCCCGAACCGGGTGGGCCCGTTCGGTCTTCTGCAAGGTCTCGCCGATGGCATCAAGCTCGCACTGAAGGAAGACCTCATCCCGAGTGCGGCCGACCGGATCGTGTTCATCATCGCGCCGATCATCTCGGCGATTCCTGCGTTCATGGCGTTCGCGGTGATCCCGTTCGGACCCACGGTCTCGATTTTCGGTCAGCACACGAATCTGCAACTCACCGACCTTCCGGTTGCCGTGCTGTTCGTCCTCGCGATGAGTTCGATGGGCATCTACGGCATCGTGCTCGCCGGTTGGTCGAGTGGCTCGACCTACCCGTTGCTGGGTGGGGTGCGTTCGGCGGCCCAGATGATCAGCTACGAGGTCGCGATGGGGCTGTCGTTCGTCGGCGTCTTCATCCAATCCGGCTCGTTGTCGACTTCCGAGATCGTCGCCGCGCAACAGCAGCGCTGGTTCTGCCTCACCGCGTCGGTCTCGTTCCTGATCTACGCAATCGCCATGGTCGGTGAGACCAACCGCGCGCCGTTCGACTTGCCCGAGGCCGAGGGCGAGCTCGTCGGCGGATTCCACA
Source organism: uncultured Actinomycetes bacterium (assembly GCA_963799955.1). GTDB lineage: Bacteria > Actinomycetota > Actinomycetes > Acidothermales > Acidothermaceae > PALSA-607. The sequence continues at coordinate 35,477 of CAWCZJ010000020.1, read as the reverse complement.
CTGAGTACACGTCGCTGAAGTTCGCGCTGTTCTTCCTCGCTGAGTACATCAACATGGTCACGGTGTCGGCGCTCATGACCACGCTGTTCCTTGGCGGTTGGCGAGCACCGTGGGGTGTTGTTTCGGTGTGGCACGGCGCCGACTCGGGTTGGTGGCCGCTCCTGTGGTTCTTCATCAAGCTGTTCATCGTCTTGTTCGTCTTCATCTGGTTGCGCGGAACGCTGCCGCGGCTGCGCTACGACCAGTTCATGAAGCTCGGCTGGAAGGTGCTGATCCCGGCCAACTTGCTGTGGATCATGGCTGAGGCATCGATCAAGGTGCTCGACCACAAGCAGCTGATCTGGGGGATCGTGATTCTGGCGATCCTCGTCATCGCGGGCTCGTTCCTCTACGACAGCGCGGATCAGAAGAAGCGGCGAGAACGCGAGGCAGAGGAAGAGCTCGAGGCAGCGGCGCCGTTCGATCCATACGCCGGCGGATTCCCGGTGCCACCGATGCCGGGTCAGCATCTACCGTCGCGGCGTCCGGTGCCGATCCTGGCAGGCAGCGTTGGTGATGCGGGCCGTCGCGGGTCCGAGGCTCCTGACGACCCCGACGACGACCCTTCGCCCGGAACTGGCGAGGTCGTCGATGGCTAGTTTCTTCGGGCCGGTCAAGGGATTCGGCGTCACCTTCGCCACGATGTTCAAGCCGGTGAACACCGAGCTTTATCCCGAGCAGAAGAAAGTCACCATGCCGCGCTTTCACGGGCGGCACGTGCTGAACCGGCATCCCGATGGCCTGGAGAAGTGCGTCGGCTGCGAACTGTGCGCGTGGGCATGTCCGGCCGACGCCATCTACGTCGAGGGTGCCGACAACACCGACGAGGAGCGATTCTCGCCCGGTGAGCGCTACGGCCGCGTCTACCAGATCAACTACTTGCGGTGCATCTTGTGCGGCCTGTGCATCGAGGCGTGCCCGACGCGGGCGTTGACTATGAGCAACGAGTTCGAGATGGCCGACGACAACCGCGCCGACCTGATCTTCACCAAGGAGCAACTGCTCGCACCGTTGGCGCCTGGCATGGAGTTGCCGCCACATCCGATGCGGTTGGCCGACGCCAAGGACTACTACCGCGGGACGCCGGCAGCGCACGTCATGATCGGTGATGGCAACACCGAGGAGGCGAAGGACTAATGCCTGCGGTGATCCTCGCGGCGAACAGCATGCACGGCGGTGGCCCAGAGACGGCAATCTTCTGGATCTTCGCTCCGCTGTCGGTACTCGCTGCCCTCGGCATGGTGTTTTCGCGCAACACGGTGCACGGCGCGCTTTTGCTGGGCGGCGTCATGTTGTCGCTCGCGGTGTTCTACGCGGCCGAAGACGCGCCGTTCCTCGCGTTCGTCCAGGTCATCGTCTACACCGGCGCCGTGATGATGCTGTTCCTGTTCGTCCTCATGCTGATCGGGGTCGACACGCGCGACAGCTTGGTCGAGACGTTGCGCGGGCAGCGGCTGGCGGCTGGCGTCGCCGGCCTCGGCTTCTTGCTGCTGCTGTTCGCCGGGATTCGCCAAGCCGTGATCACCAGCAGCGCTGGGCTTTCGGTGGCCAACAACCCACCTGATGCCCAGGGCAACGCAGTCGCTGGACAAGGCAACATCTTCGAGATCGCCAGCCTGCTCTTTACTCGTTACATCTTCGCTTTCGAGGTGACCAGCGCACTGCTGATCACCGCCGCTCTCGGTGCGATGGTGCTCGCGCACCGAGAGCCGCACGAGCCAAAGCGCGGCCAACGCGAGCAGATGCGCGACCGGTTCAAGATTGGTACCCACCCGACCCCGTTGCCTGGGCCGGGTGTGTATGCGCGGCACAACGCGGTCGACACTCCTGCGCTGCTGCCCGACGGGAGTCCGTCGGAGCTCAGTGTGCCGCCAGCAGTCGAGGAGTTGCGTCTCGAACGCGGGCGCAACCCGCAGCCGGCCGAGCTCGGCGGCCCGCCCTCGGGCAGGAGGCCGTCATGAGCCCGACCTATTACCTCTACCTGTCGGCGATCCTGTTCACGATCGGGTCGCTTGGTGTGCTGCTTCGCCGCAACGCCATCGTCGTGTTCATGTGCGTCGAGCTCATGCTTAACGCCGGCAACCTCGCACTCGTCACGTTCTCTCGCATCAACGGTGATCTGAACGGCCAGATCATGGCGTTCTTCGTGATGGTCGTGGCCGCCGCTGAGGTCGTCGTCGGGTCTTGCGATCATCGTGTCCGTGTACCGCACCCGCCGGTCGGCTTCGGTCGACGATGCCAGTCTGCTGAAGTACTGATGAGGACTCCGTGACTCTCGAGGCCGCTGCGCCTGTGCCTTTCACCGCCGCCAGCGGTGCCTTCTCGGCCACCTGGTTGCTCGTCGCGATCCCGCTCTTCAGCGCGCTGATCTTGCTTGTCGGCGGTCGGCGCACCAACAAATGGGGTCACTACCTCGGTGTCGCGGCCCCGTTGGCCTCGTTCGTGCTTGCCGTCGTCTTCTTCTTCGATCTGATCGGCAAGAGCGGTGCCGATCGCCGGATCGATGACCATCTCTTCAGCTGGGTTCCGGTCGCGGGCTTCCAGGCCAATGCGAACTTCCTGATCGACCCGCTGTCGATCTGCTTCGTGTTGCTCATCACCGGTGTCGGCTCGCTGATTCACATTTACTCAGTCGGCTATATGGCGAACGATCCCGAGCGCCGGCGATTCTTTGCGTACCTCAACTTCTTCGTGGCCGCGATGCTGTTGCTCGTCCTCGGCGACAACTTCGTGGCTCTCTACGTCGGTTGGGAAGGCGTCGGTGTCGCGTCGTATCTGCTGATCGGCTTCTGGTCGTACAAGCCGTCCGCGGCGACCGCCGCAAAGAAGGCGTTCGTGGTGAACCGGATCGGCGACTTCGGTCTGTCCATCGCGATCATGGTGATGTTCGCGACGTTCGGCAGCTTCAGCTTCGCGGGCGTTGCGGCCGGAGCGCCGCACGCGTCGAAGGCGACGATGACGACCATCGGGCTGCTGCTCCTGCTCGGTGCGTGTGGCAAGTCTGCCCAGGTACCACTGCAGTCGTGGCTCGGTGACGCCATGGAAGGCCCGACGCCGGTCTCCGCGCTGATCCATGCCGCGACGATGGTGACCGCAGGTGTCTACTTGATCGCGCGATCGAACTTCATCTTCGACGTGTCGCCAAACGCTCGCTTAGCTGTTGCCATCGTGGGCACCGTCACGCTCCTGTTCGGTGCGATCGTTGGTTGCGCTAAGGACGACATCAAGAAGGCCCTTGCTGCGTCAACGATGAGTCAGATCGGCTACATGATGCTGGCCGTCGGTCTCGGCCCTGCCGGCTACGCGTTCGGCATTGCCCACCTGCTCACCCACGGTTTCTTCAAAGCGGGGCTGTTCCTCGGCGCAGGGTCGGTCATGCATGGCATGAACGACGAGGTCGATATGCGCCGCTACGGCGGCCTGCGCAAGTACATGCCGTTCACCTTCATCACGTTCGGGCTCGGCTACTCTGGCGATCATCGGCTTCCCCGGACTTGCCGGCTGGTTCACCAAGGACGCCATCATCGAGGCTGCGTTCCACAAGGGCGGCACGTCGGGCGCCATCTTCGGTGCGTGCGCGCTGGCAGCGGCTGGCCTGACTGCCTTCTACATGACCCGCGTGATGCTGATGACGTTCTTCGGTGAGAAGCGGTGGGCCGACGACGCGCACCCGCACGAGTCGCCCAGCGTGATGGTCGTGCCGATGTGGATTCTGGCTATCGGTTCGGTCGGCGGCGGCTACGCGCTGATCCTCAGCGGCCGGCTTGCGAAGTTCCTCGCGGTTGTCGTCCCGCGGCCCGCCGACGTCGCGTTCAAGCCGATCGGAGTGATCGGCCTGGGCACTGCAGGGGTCGTCCTTGTCGGCGTTGTCGGTGCCTGGTTCATGTATGGCCGGCGTCCGGTTCCTGTGGTGGCACCGGTCGGCACCCCGCTGACGGTTGCTGCTCGACACGACCTGCTCGCCGATGCCTTCAACGAATCCGTCTTCATGCGTCCCGGTCAGTACTTGACCCGGCTGCTGGTCTACTTCGACAACCGCGGCATCGACGGCTTCGTCAACGGCTTCGCCGCGTTCGTCGGCGGGACGTCGAGTCGCTTCCGACGTTTCCAAACCGGGTTCGTACGGTCGTATGCGCTGTCGATGTTTGGCGGCGTGGTGCTCGTGCTCGCCACTCTCCTACTGGTCAGGGGCTGAGCCTGCGATGAGTTTCCCCTGGCTCACAGTGATCGGCGTTATCCCGCTCGCCGGAGCGGGTGTCGTCGCGGCGATGCCGGCCACCAACGTGGCGCTGCTGAAGAAGGTCGCCCTCGGTGTCTCGCTGGTGACGCTCGCGATGACCATCGCGATGGCCACCCAGTACGCGCCGCACGGCGACCGCTTCCAGTTCAATCAGAGCACCAGCTGGATCCCGGCATTCGGCATCCACTACGCGGTTGGGATCGACGGCATCGCGCTGGTGCTGATCTTGATGACCGCCGTCCTATGGCCGGTCGTCATCCTCGCGTCGTGGCATGAGTGCGAGACCACGAAACGCAGCGTGAAGACTTACCTCGGACTCCTCGTGTCGATGGAGACGCTGCTGATCGGCGTGTTCGCCGCCACGGACGTCTTCTTGTTCTACGTGTTCTTCGAAGCGATGCTCATCCCGATGTACTTCATCATCGGCGCCGCCGGCACGCCGCGATCTTCGTACGCGGCACTGAAGTTCTTGCTGTACAGCCTGTTCGGCGGCCTGATGATGCTGGCCGCAGTGATCGGGCTTTACGTCCTCGGTGGCCACACGTTCCTGTACTCGTCGCTGCAGCACATGCACCTGGGCGTCAATGACGAGCGGTGGCTGTTCCTGGGCTTCTTCGTTGCGTTCGCCGTCAAGGCGCCGCTGTGGCCTTTCCATACCTGGCTTCCCGATGCGGCAGCCGAGTCGCCCGTCGGCGGCACGGTGTTGCTCGTCGGCGTGCTCGACAAGGTCGGCACCTTCGGCTTCCTGCGTTACTGCCTTGACCTCTTCCCGAACGCCTCGCACTGGTTCACACCTACGGTGCTGACACTCGCGGTGATCGGGGTCTTGTACGGCGCCTTACAAGCCATCGGCCAGAAGGACATCCTCCGGCTGCTTGCGTATGTGTCGGTTTCGCACTTTGGCTTGATCACGCTGGGAATCTTCGCGTTCACCAGTCAGGGTCAGACCGGTGCGACTCTGTACATGGTCAATCACGGGTTCTCGACCGGCGCACTGCTGCTCGTCGTCGGCTTCATGATTTCGCGTCGCAAGTCGCGTGGTATCAACGACTTCGGCGGGATGCAAAAGGTCACGCCGATCCTTGCGGGGACATTCCTCCTGGCGTGCCTGTCCGGTCTCGCGCTACCCGGGTTGAGCACGTTCGTCAGCGAATTCCTCGTGCTCATCGGCACATTCACCCGGTACAAGGTGGCCGCGACGTTCGGCACCGCAGGGATCGTGCTGGCCGCGCTCTACATGCTGATCCTGTACCAGCGCACGATGACCGGCCCGGTCTCACCAGCTGTCGAGGGCAGCCACGACCTCTCGCTTCGGGAGAAGTGGGTCATTGCTCCGGTAGTGGCGATCATTGTCGTGCTCGGGTTCTATCCGCGGCCGATTCTCGATGTGATCACCCCCGCGGTCAGCGCGACGTTGCATCAGACCGGTAACACCGACCCGGTACCTCCCGTACCGGTCGCCGCCGTCGCGGCGACACCGCCGGCATCGTCAGGAGGCTCTGGGTGAGCGCCGCCCTCTTGTCGCAGCTGGCGGTCTCGCACCTGACGTCCGGGCTTCAGCCTGCTGCGTCGACTCCAGATCCGCTGGCTATCCACTCGCCGAGCATCGAGTACCGAGCGCTCGCGCCGATGTTGATCGTGTTCGGTGCGGCCACTGTCGGCGTAATCTTCGAGGCCTTCCTGCCCCGACGCTCGCGGCCGTTCGCGCAGACGACGTTGGCTCTGGCCGGGTTGGTAGCCGCGTTCGTCGCTGTCGTGCTGAATGCCGGCATCGGCCACCTCCGGCGGATCGTCGTCGAGGGCGCCGTCGCGATGGACGGGCCGGCCCTGTTCATTCAGGGCACGATTCTGGCGGTCTCGATCGGTGGCTTGCTGCTGATCGCCGACCGCTCGCTTGACGACGACGGCGACTTCGTCGCACAGGCCGCCGATGTTCCGGGTTCGGCCGATGAGCGAGCAAGCGTGCGCGCGGGCTTCACGCATACAGAGGTCTTCCCGCTCGCAATGTTCGCGGTGGCTGGCATGTTGTTGTTCTCGTCGGCCGACGACCTCATCACGATGTTCGTCGCGCTCGAGGTGCTCTCGTTGCCGCTGTACCTGCTCGTCGGGATGGCTCGCCGGCGTCGGCTGCTCTCGCAAGAGGCCGCGGTCAAGTACTTCTTGCTCGGCGCGTTCTCTTCGGCGTTCTTCGTCTATGGCCTGGCGATGGTCTACGGCTTCGCCGACACGGTCCAGTTCTCCGGTATCGCCGACGCGCTGACCTCCTCGAGCAGGGGAGACTCGCTGATCCTGCTCGGTGTAGCGCTGATCGGAATTGCCTTGCTGTTCAAGCTTTCCGGTGCGCCCTTCCACTGGTGGACTCCTGACGTCTATCAAGGGGCGCCGACATCGGTCACCGCGTTCATGGCAGCGGGCACCAAGATCGCTGCGTTCGGCGCACTGATGCGCGTGTTCTTCGTCGCGTTCGGCGGGCTCAGCTGGGACTGGCGCCCAGTCATGTGGGCCATTGCGATTATCACCATGTCGGTCGGAGCGATTGTTGGTGTGACCCAGACCGACGTGAAGCGGTTGCTTGCGTACTCGTCAATCGCTCACGCGGGCTTCATCCTTACCGCGGTCGCGGCGTTGGCCCCCGCCAGTGCACGCGACAGCCTGTCAGGTGTCGAGTTCTATCTGGTTGCCTACGGCTTCATGACGATCGGATCGTTCGCCATTGTCATGCTCGTGCGTGATGGTGACGGCGAGGCGAATCACCTATCGCGATGGGTCGGTCTTGGCCGCAGATCGCCTCTGGTGGCGGGCATTTTTGCGTTCTTCTTGTTGGCGCTGGCCGGGTTGCCCGGCACCAGTGGTCTGTGGGCGAAGGTGGCCGTGTTCAAGGCCGCAGGCGAGGGCGGCGCGTGGCCGCTGGTGGTCGTCGGAGTCGTAGCCAGTGCCATCACCGCCTACTACTACGTCCGCATCATCGTGCTGATGTTCTTCCAAGAGCCGCTCCCAGACGGCCCGACCGTGGTCCTGCCGCAGTTCTTCACCTCGACTGCCATCGGGCTCGGCCTTGCGGTTACCGTGGTGCTTGGCGTGGTTCCGCAGCCACTGCTCAACCTCGCCGACAAGGCTGGGTTGTTCCTCAAGTAGTAGGTGGGAGGTCTTCGGCGTGAGCGAAGGCCCGCTGGGTCTCGTCGTCCCCGATCCCGCCCTCGAGGCCGAGATCCGGGTCGGCATCGACGCCGTCGAAGCGTTGTTGCGCGACGCGGTCAAGAGCGACTACCCGTTCGTCACCGAAACGTCGAGGCACCTCGTCGTTGCGGGCGGCAAGCGCTTCAGGCCGTTGCTGGTCTTGCTCGCCGCACAGTTCGGCGACCCGGCGGCACCCGGCGTGCTGCCGGCTGCGGTCGTCGTTGAACTGACCCACCTCGCGACGCTGTACCACGACGACGTGATGGACGAAGCGCTTGTCCGGCGCGGCACGATCAGTGCGAACGCCCGGTGGTCGAACACCATCGCGATCCTCACCGGCGACTTCCTGTTCTCCCGAGCCTCCGATCTGCTCGCCGACCTCGGCCCCGAGGCGGTTCGCATCCAGGCCCGCACGTTCGAACGACTCGTGCAAGGCCAGATCCGCGAGACGACCGGCCCGAACGACGGAGCCGATCCGCTTGAGTACTACCTCCAGGTCGTTGCCGACAAGACAGGTTCGCTGATCGCGACGTCGGCTCGCTTCGGCGCGATGTTCTCCGGCGCTCCTGAGTCGGTGGTCGAGGTGATGATCCGCTACGGCGAGCGGATCGGCGTCGCCTTCCAGCTTTCCGACGACCTGCTCGACGTGACGAGCGACGCGACCGGATTCGGCAAGACGCCGGGCACTGACCTGCGCGAAGGTGTCGTCACGTTGCCGGTGTTGCATGCGCGACGGTCGATCGATCCCGCAGACGCACGCCTGCTCGAACTGCTCGATGGTGACCTCACCGATGCGGGTCGACACCGTGAGACCTTGGGTCTGCTGCGCTCGCACCCGGCGATCCAGGCAGCCCGTGCTGACCTCGACAGATGGGCGAGCGACGCGCGGTCGACGCTGGTGCCGCTTCCCGACGGCCCGGCCAAGGCTGCCCTTGAGGCGCTGTGCGATTTCGTGGTGGCCCGGACCCGCTAAGCCGTCGCCCGCCTGCTCGCCGCCGTCCGTCGTCCAGGCTTGAAATCTTCCTGACGCGCCTGGGGATGACACCGCTTACAAACGGACTATCGTTCCGGTGCACAACCCCCGTCGAGGAGAGGATCACCGGGTGGTCACTGACGGAGCTGCGCTGCTCGGCATCACGATTCGCGACGTCGCCCGCGAGGCAGGCGTGTCGACTGCGACCGTGTCGCGAGCGCTGCGCGGCCTGCCGAACGTCGATCCGGTTACGCGTGAACACGTCCGGCGGGTCGCCGATCGGCTCGACTACGTCATCTCACCCGCCGCATCGCGACTGGCCAGCGGTCGGGCCGGCAGCATCGCGGTCATCACGCCGTTCCTCGGCCGGTGGTACTTCTCCAAGGTGCTCAGCGGGGTCGAGCGGGTCCTGCAGCGCTCCGACCTCGACCTGCTGCTCTACAGCACCGGCGACCCGAGCGAGGAGCATCGGGTGCCGCCGCATCGCCGGCTGCGCCGGCGGGTCGATGGTGTGCTGGTGATCGGTTTGCCAGCCGATAGCCCTGATCTCCAGGAACTGTTCGAGTTGGACATGCCGGTGACGCTCATCGGCGCGCACAGCGTCGGCGTGTCCAGCGTGTCGATCGATGACGTCGAGGGCGGCCGGATGGCCAGCCAGCATCTGATCAACCTCGGGCATGAGCGCATCGGATTGATTTCCGGCCGGCCGCTGCCGACGCCGTTCTTTCCCGAGAACGACCGGTTGGCGGGCTACCGGCAAGCGCTCGAGGCGTCGGGCTTGAGCGTCGAGGCGTCGCTGCAAGTGCCCGGGTACTTCACGATCGAGGGCGGGGAGCACGCGATGACCGCGCAGCTTGCCCAGCGGACGCCGCCGACGGCCGTCTTCGCGATGTCGGACGAAATGGCCTTTGGGGCGCTGCGGGCGCTGCGCCGCCACGGCATCCGCCCAGGTCACGACATCGCGATCGTCGGATTCGACGGCCACGAGATGTGCGACATGTTGGACCTCACGACCGTCACGCAGCCGGCGGAGGAGCTTGGCTCGGCCGCGGCGCGCTGCCTGCTCGACCTGCTCGACGATCCCGCGCGCGAGCCCGAGGTGCTCCGCCTGCCGACTCAGCTGTGCGTGCGCGGTTCGACGACGCTGCACCGAACGGTCGCCTAGGGGGCCTGCCGCTGCCTATTCGCCTCCGCACGCCAGCTGCTATTCGCCTGAGCTGCCTATTCGCCTGCAAAATGTTGTCGTTTCGAGATGATTCGTCATGGATGTGGCGATCGTCGCTGAGTAAGTTGAAGTCACTGCTCGATACGGGTCCGGCAGTGTTTTCAAGACGGTCCCGAACTGCCCCCGTACTCGTTTGGCAATGGTCGGCACGGGCTCGGCACGGACTTGGCACGGCGCTTTGGCGCTTGATCGTGGGAACGATGCCAAACCGTAACCGTATACATGGCCTTTTGTGCCCGTCACGCCTTGATCTCGTGCGCCAGGAGGGCCACGATGTCACCGTTTGCAGCCGCGCGGGTTTCTCCCGTGGGGCCCCTGTCGCAAGAGGAGAAACCATGAGTTTCAGCTTGCCAACCGGCAGGCGCCGTCGCCTTCTGGTCGTTGTCGCGCCGACGGTCGCCGCGGCGCTCCTGCTCGCTGCGTGTTCGAGCAGCAAGAAGGCTGCGTCGACACCTACCAGCTCAGCGCCCGCAGCCACGACGGCGGCGGCTGCGCCGTCGTCAGCCGCCGCAGCTCCTAGCTCCGCCGCCACTAGCGGTTCCGCTGCCGCTGGCAGTGGAGCAGCGGCTGCGCCTCAGGCCAAGACCTGCGCCGACTACGCGCAGTACACAAGTGACGCCACCAAGGGCAAGACGGTGACGATGTTCGGCTCGATCCTGCCGCCGGAGTCTGACTCGCTCAACAAGTCGTGGGCGCAGTTCGAGAGCTGCACCGGCATCAAGATCTCCTACGAAGGCTCGAACGACTTTGAGTCGCAGCTGCCCGTGCGTGTTCAGGGTGGTACCGCACCCAACCTGGCGATCATCCCGCAGCCTGGTTTGCTGCAGCAGATGGTCGCGCTCGGTGCCGTCAAGGCTCCGCCGGCGGGCGTCGTTGCCAACGAAGACAAGTACTGGAACGCGGCCTGGAAGTCGTATGGCTCCGTCAACGGCACGTTCTACGCAGCACCCCAGAGCGCGAACATGAAGTCGCTCGTGTGGTACTCGCCGTCGGCGATGTCCAAGGCGGGCTACACCATCCCGACGACGTGGGACCAGCTCGCAGCCCTTTCTGACAAGATCGCGGCCGGCGGCACCAAGCCGTGGTGCGGTGGCATCGGATCAGGTACGGCGACCGGCTGGCCGGCCACCGACTGGCTCGAGGAGACCGTTCTGAGTTCGCAAGGCGGGCAGGTCTACGACGACTGGGTGAGCCACAAGATCAAGTTCTCCGACCCGCAGATTCAGACCGCGATGACCGATGTCGCCAACTGGATGCAGAACCCGAAGTGGGTCAACGGCGGATACGGCGACGTGAAGACGATCGCGACGACGACGTTCCAGGACGCCGGCAAGCCGATCCTCACTGGTCAGTGCTGGTTCTTGCAGCAGGCATCGTTCTACGAGGCACAGTGGCCGAAGGGCACCACGGTCTCCCCGACCGGTCAGGTGTGGGCCTTCTACCTGCCGCCGCGTAGCACGAGCGTTCCGACCCCGGTCGAAGGTGGCGGCGAGTTCACCGCTGCGTTCTCCTCCGACGCGGCGACCCAGGCAGTGCAGACGTACCTGTCGTCACCGCAGTGGGCCGACAGCCGGATCCAGGTTGCACCAGGCTGGGTTTCCGCGAACAGCGGAGTCGACCAGAGCCTGTACAGCGACGGCATCGACAAGTTGTCCGCGCAGTACCTCACGAACGCGAAGGCGACCTTCCGGTTCGACGCATCTGACCTGATGCCGTCCGCCGTTGGTTCGGGCGCTGAGTGGACGCAGATGACGGCGTGGTTCGGTACTGGTGCATCACAGACGTCTGTGGCCAAGGCCATCGACGCCGCGTGGCCAGCCTCGTAGTAACGCTGGAGAGATTGTCCCGCTGAGACGGGGACGCCGTGGCCCGGAAGGAGTAACCTCCGGGCCACGGCTTTCTCGGCAAGACCTGCATCACCAGCTCCTGCACAGACGAGTTCCACCACTACCCGGCAGATGGATGGGAGTGAGCGTGTCGGCATTACATGCGGCAGTCACGGCATCGACTTTTTCGGACTCAGTAGGCAAGCTCAGCCAAGTCGTCACGGCAGTCGTCGTATTCTTCGCCGCGCTGCTCCTCATCTTCTTTCTTGCGGGACGCGCAACCGGTCGGTTCCAGCGCCCGTTGACGATCGCGATCTTCGTCGGCCCAGCTATCGTGCTGCTGCTCGTCGGGCTGGTCATTCCGTCGTTCCGGACCTTCTACCTCAGCCTGCACGGCGCGCAGGCGTTGCACGCTCCGTACGTCGGCTTCAAGAACTACGGGTTCGCGTTCACAGATCCCGCAACGCAAAGCGTCCTACTCAACACGCTCCTATGGCTCATCGTCGCGCCCATCGTCGCAACGGGGCTCGGTTTGACCATCGCGATCGTGGTCGACCGGATGAAGAGTCAGTCGCTGGTGAAGTCACTGATCTTCATGCCGATGGCGATCTCGTTCGTCGGGGCCAGCATCATCTGGAAGTACGTCTACGACTACAAGGAAAGCTCGCAGCCGCAAGACGGCCTGCTGAGCCAAGTCGTTATCAAGCTTGGCTGGAAGCATCCGCCCAACTGGCTACTGACTCATCCGCTGAATAACTTCCTGCTGATGGTGATCCTCATCTGGATCGAGGTCGGCTTCGCGATGGTCGTCCTATCGGCGGCGATCAAGGCGGTTCCTGACGAGATCATCGAGGCCGCGCGTGTCGACGGCGCGCATGGTTTCGGGCTGTTCAGCAAGATCCAGATCCCGATGATCAGGGCCACGCTGGTCGTGGTGCTGACGACGATCATGATCGCGACGCTGAAAATCTTCGACATCGTCCAGACCACGACCGGCGGAAACTTCGGCACCAACGTGCTCGCAAATGCGATGTATCAGAACGCATTCGTCACGGATAACACAGGTCGTGGCGCCGCGCTGGCCTTGATCCTGTTCGTCGGTGTGCTTCCGCTGGTGGGTTACAACGTGCTGCAGCTGAAGAGAGAGCGGGCCAATCGATGAGCACCGAAACCGTCGAAGCAAAGCGCGTTCCGAGCACAGGCGCCGCAGCTGCGAAAGACATCCGGACGGCGTTCAGCAGCAAATGGGCGTCCATCTTCATCATTGCGTTCACGGTGATCTGGACAATACCCACGGTCGGCCTGTTGGTGACGTCGCTGCGACCCGCGAAGTACGTGGCCAACTCGGGTTGGTGGACCGTCATCGAGCATCCGCACTTCACGTTGTCGAACTACAACACCGTGTTGTTCGGGAAGGACTCGACACCCGCGATCTTCCCCTACATCATCAACTCGATCGCCATCACGATTCCGGCGACGCTGATCACGCTGGCCATCGCGACGATGGCGGCGTATGGCCTGGCTTGGGTGAAGTTCAAGGGCAGCGACACGGTCTTCTTCATCATCTTCGCCCTGCAGGTCGTGCCGCTGCAGATGTCGCTCATCCCGCTACTGCGCTTCTACAACTTCGGCGCGCATATCGGCAGTGTGCCGATCTTCCCGGCCCTGCATCTTGGCGGGAAGTACTACCCGGTGTGGGTCTCCCACGCCATGTTCGGCTTGCCTCTCGCAGTGTTCCTGCTGCACAACTTCATCAGTCAGCTGCCCGAAGACATGATGGAGGCGGCGCGCGTCGATGGCGCGAACCACTTCCGCATCTTCCGGCAGATCGTGCTGCCGCTGTCGACGCCGGCAATCGCGGCGTTCGCCATCTTCCAGTTCCTCTGGGTCTGGAACGACCTGCTCGTCGCGCTGACGTTCGCCGGAGGCACGCCCAAGGTGCTTGCCGCTTACTGGTCGGCTGGAACAACTGGTCGGGCAGTACGGCGCGAACTGGCAGCTGCTGACGGCGGGAGCGTTCATTGCGCTGATCATCCCGCTGATCGTGTTCTTCTCGCTGCAGCGCTACTTCGTACGCGGCCTGCTTGCAGGGTCGGTCAAGGGGTAGCGGCCAGGACTAGATAAGCAACGAGGGACAGCCCATCCGGGTTGTCCCTCGTTGCATGTGCGACGACGAACAGGTACTGGGACTACGGCGCAGCTAAAACTGCGGCACGTGGTGCGCGGCTCAACTGCCGCAACTCGCCGATGCCGAGGATCGCCAGCGCCACCCACACCAGCCCGAAGCCGGCCAGCTCCGAGCCCGGCAGCGCTTCATGCCGCAGGAAGATTCCGATCAGGAACTGCAGCACCGGGGTGATGTATTGCAACATCCCCATCACGCTTAGCGGCACTCGACGTGCAGCCGCCGCGAAGAACAACAGCGGGACGCCGGTCACGACGCCCGACGAGATGAGCAGTAAATCCATGCCAACCGACACGTGGCCGAATGCCCCGTATCCCTGCGCATTCGCGAACAAGAGAAACCCGATAGCGGGCAATGCCATCACCGAGGTCTCGACGGCCAGGCTCTCGAGCGCGGGTGTGCGGGCGATCTTCTTGACCAGGCCGTAGCCGCCGAAACTCGCGGCGAGCGTGAGCGCGATCCACGGCACCTGTCCATACCCGACGGCGATAACCAACACCGCCGCGGCACCGACTATGACGGCGATCCACTGCGTTCGTTGTAGGCGTTCCTTGAGGACGAGCACGCCGAGCCCGATGTTGACCAGCGGCGTGATGAAGTAACCCAGCGACGACTCGACAACGTGGCCGGCGTTGACTGCCCAGATGTAGACACCCCAGTTGACGCTGATCAGCAGCCCGGCGAGCACCAGCAAGGCGACGCGCTTGAGGTCGTGCCGAAGCTCGCCCACAAATGCCCATCGCCGCCGAGCGGCCAGCAGCGCGCCGATGAAGATCAGTGACCACAGCATGCGATGGGCGAGGATCTGGATCGCCGGCGTGGGGTCAAGCAGCGGCCAATACAACGGGAACAGGCCCCAGATGGTGTAGGCGACGAGTCCGAATACAAACCCTCGTCGCGTATCTCGCATAGAACCAACCGTAGCTGCAGCACCCACTGCGGGCCCAACGAGTTCGGGTTAGTCCTGTACTCCGGTATCCGGCGGCGCGGAGGCAACGGACTGAATAGGGCCGCCGCCAGTACCGGGCTTGCCGCGGCTGGCCTGCGCCAAGTGGGTGGCCGACTTAGCGGCCAGCTCTTCGGCCTCGGTCAAGGCCAGCGACCGACTCAGGCCGTACACGTAGATGCCTGAGAAGTAGTCGCCGTCGAACTGGTAGACGACCGCCTGCCACGGCAGATTCAACTGACCAGTCGGGTCAGTGACGTGGTAGCTCAAGATGATCTGCCTCGCGACAAGCTCGCTGTCTGCGCCGGCGCGCTGTACTTGGTCGTTGATGTAGCCGTCGGTCGTCGACGACGGCGGACACGCCCCGACGGCTTTCTGCAGTTCCGCCCACGCTCTGGCCGTGCCGCCCTTTTGGTAGTGCACGAATTCGTTGCCCGCAGGCAGCGTGTCATTGCCGGTGTACTCCACCTGCACCCGCGTCATCCGCAAAGCTCTCGCTGGTGTATTTGAAGTTGCACCAGTCGAGCGTCGCCTGGTTCGTGGTGTTACGACCGCCATCGATGAGGAACATCATCGAACTCGCGCCGACCTCAGCGGGCGCCAGCAGGTACTGATCCAGCGGCCCTGACGCGCTACTCGGTGCAGCGCCACCGGCCGGTGTCGTTGGTTGCCCGGTCGACGGCGCAGCGGGGGGCGACGACGATTGCGGGGACGATTGCGGGGACGGCTGCGCGGACGACGGCGGTGATGATGGCTGCGTGGACGGCGATGGCTGCGGCGCCGATGACCCCGTCGATGATGCAGGTGGTGAGCTCGCGGCTGGTGCCGCCGCCGCAGACGGGCCCGAGTGATGATGGGTATCAAGGACCAACGCACCGACGCCCGACGCTGCCAGCAGCACAACGACAACAACGACGGAAACCCAGATCAGCGTTCGCGACCTTCGAGGCTCCGGCGGGTACTCAGGACGCGAACGGGCCGCCACCGGAGATCCCGGAGCCGCCCACGGATTCGCCGGCCCCCCGTACGGGCCTCCGTACTGACCCCCGTACTGACCACCAGCACGGGACTCGTCGTCGGTCATGGACTGCCCCGTTGCCTCGTGTCAGTTCGCGGCAGGCGGTTCGCGGCGCTTGTTCGGTCAGCCGTGCGCGGTGCTGCTTGCGTCAGCCTGCGGCTGAGTAATGGTCCATGTGTCGCCGCCGGCCAGTAATGCGGCGAGGTCGCCGGCGCCGTTCTTCGCGACGGCTTGGTCGAGTTGGGCGGTCATGAGGTCGTCGTAGACGGGTCGCTGCACGTCGCGGAACACGCCGATCGGGGTCATCGACAGGTTCGGTCTGGTGACGCGAGACAACGCGAACGCAAGCGACGGGTCGTCGTCGTGCGAATCATGGACGAGCACGTCGGGGGAGTTGCCGTCGCAGACTTCGAGCGAGCCGGACGCCGACCGGCGCAGGCCGCGCAAATCGGCGTCGGTGCCGAACGTGATCGGTTGGCCGTGCTCGAGCCGGATCAAGTAGTCGTCGCGAGTTTCGGGGGCTTTCAAAACTTCGAATGCGTCGTCATTGAAGATGTTGCAGTTCTGGTAGATCTCCACCAGCGATGTGCCGCGGTGTTCGGTCGCGGCGCGCAGCACCGCGGTCAGGTGTTTGCGGTCGGAGTCGATCGTGCGCGCGACGAACGTCGCCTCCGCGCCCAGCGCCAATGACACGGGGTTGAACGGGAAGTCCAGCGACCCCATCGGCGTCGACTTGGTGATCTTCCCGACCTCGGACGTTGGTGAGTACTGGCCTTTGGTCAGCCCGTAGATCCGGTTGTTGAAGAGCAGGATCGTCAGGTTGATGTTGCGGCGCAATGCGTGGATGAGGTGGTTGCCGCCGATCGAGAGCGCGTCACCGTCACCGGTCACCACGAACACCGCAAGATCGGGACGTGAGACCGCGAGGCCGGTAGCGATCGCCGGCGCACGGCCGTGGATCGAGTGCATGCCGTAGGTCTCAAGGTAGTAAGGGAAGCGCGACGAGCAACCGATGCCGGATACGAACACGACGTTCTCGCGGCGCAAGCCGAGCTCGGGCAAGAACGCTTGAACCGCAGCCAAAATTGCGTAGTCGCCACAGCCCGGGCACCAGCGGACTTCTTGGTCTGACTTGTATTCCTTCGCGGTCTGCGGACCGTCGGCAACTGGCACGAGATCGAAACTGTGCCGGTGCCCGATTCGCCGTGGCTCAGGTCGGTCATTTGCCCACCACTGTTCGTCGTCGTGATGGCGTCGCCGATCGTGGCGGCGATGACATCGGCGAGTTCAACGGCCTTAAACGGCATGCCATTGACCTTGTCATACGAGACCGCATCGATCAGGAACTTCGCCCGGATCAGCAACGCCAGCTGACCAAGGTTCATCTCCGGGATCAGGACCCGGTCGATAGGCCCGGAGCATCTCACCGGTGTTGGCCGGGAACGGATTCAGATGCCGCAGGTGGGCCTGCGCGATCTTCAGGCCACGCGCCCGCACTTGCCGGCAGGCCGCGCCGATCGGGCCGTACGTCGAACCCCAGCCCAGGACCAACACATCGGCCTCACCGGAGGGATCGTCGACCGTCAGCGGCGCGATGTCGCGCGCGATACCGTCGACCTTGGCCTGGCGCAGTCGCACCATCAGGTCGTGGTTCGCCGGATCGTAGGAGATGTCGCCTGACCCGTCGGCCTTTTCCAGACCACCGACGCGATGCTCAAGACCCGGTGTGCCAGGGATTGCCCACGCCCGCGCGAGGGTCTCCTCGTCACGCAGGTACGGCCAGAACTCCGGCTCGCCCTTCGCGTCGACGTGGTTCGGCTCGGTCGCGAACGTCACCCGCAGATCGGGCAACAACTCGACGTCCGGCAACAGCCATGGCTCCGAACCGTTCGCCAGGTACCCATCGGAGAGCAAGAACACCGGCGTCCGGTACTTGGTCGCGATGCGGGCCGCTTCGAGCGCGGTCGCGTAGCAGTCCGACGGCGTGCTCGGGGCGACGATCGGCACCGGAGCTTCACCGTTGCGACCGAACATCGCCTGCAGCAAGTCGGCCTGTTCGGTCTTCGTCGGCAACCCGGTCGACGGACCGCCGCGTTGCACGTCGACGATGATCAGCGGCAGCTCGAGCATCACCCCGAGCCCGATCGCTTCGCTCTTCAGCGCCACCCCAGGACCCAGACGTCGTGGTCACACCGAGACTGCCGCCAAACGCCGCGCCAAGCGCCGCAGTCACACCGGCGATCTCGTCTTCCGCCTGGAACGTCCGAACGCCGAACGCCTTGTGCTTGCTGAAGTTCATGCAAGATGTCGGACGCCGGGGTGATCGGGTAGGAGCCGAGGAACAGCGACAGACCAGTCGCCTTGCTCGCCGCAACAAGTCCGTACGACAGCGCCAGGTTGCCGGAGATGTTGCGGTACGTGCCCGCCTTCATCGGCGCCGGCTTGATCTCGTACGAAACCGAGAACGTCTCCGTCGTCTCGCCGAAGTTATAGCCCGCCCGGAACGCCGTCACGTTCGCCTTCGCCACCGCCGGGGTCTTCGCGAACTTGCGTTCCAAAAACTCCAGCGTCGACTCGGTCGGCCGGTTGTACATCCACGACAGCAGACCGAGCGCGAACATGTTCTTCGCGCGCTCGGCTTCCTTCTTCGAGATGTCGATGTCCTTGAGCGCCTCGACGGTCATCGACGTCAGCGGCACCGCGGAAACCCGATACTCCGAAAGCGTGCCGTCCTCGAGCGGGTTGCCGGCATACCCGATGCGCTGGCACGCACGAAGCGTGAACTCATCGGCATTCGCGATGATGTCGGCGCCCAGCGGGAGGTCGGCGATGTTCGCCTTCAACGCGGCCGGGTTCATCGCGACCAGCACGTTCGGCGCGTCACCCGGCGTCATGATGTCGTGGTCGGCGAAGTGCAGCTGGAACGACGACACACCAGGCAAGGTGCCGGCTGGAGCGCGGATCTCGGCGGGGAAGTTGGGCAGCGTCGACAAGTCGTTGCCGAACGCTGCGGTCTCTGAGGTGAACCGATCACCGGTGAGCTGCATGCCGTCGCCGGAGTCACCGGCGAGGCGGATGATCACCCGGTCGACTTGCTGAACCTGCTTGCGAGAGGCTGGCCGAGACGCCGAAGCGGACGCAGATCGTGCGGGTGACACCGGGTGTCGAACCTCCTCGAGGGCGTCGATTCGCTGCGGGAACACTGCAGAAATACAGTGGGAACGCTTTCGACGCGCGGCTTACATGGTACGTCGCTTCGCCGCTGCGCTAATGGTCAGGTACCGCGGCGCGCGGGGCGATCTGGCTCGACCGCGGCCGGGTCGGGATCATCGTTGAGTGCCAGGAACAGCGCGCTGGCCAGCGTGACGACAAACCCAAGAGCAGAGGGGACGACGAAGCCGTCCCTCGTCGAGTCACCGAGCGCGAGCAACCCGACCGCCGACGCGGCGAGCGTTTCGACGCCGAACAAGGCGGCCGTGGCGATGGTGACCGGGCGTCCGCTGGAGGGAGGCGGCGAAGAACGCCATGCCGGCGACCCCGAAGATCGCAAGCGCGTACGCCGCAGGCGCGGTGAGGACCGCCCGCACCGAATGCGCGTCCGAGAGAATCCGCGACGCGACACCGGTGCCTGCGAAACTGACACCGGAAATCGCGGCCAAGATGCCGCCTGCGCGGGCACTCGAGCGGACGGCCGCCCATCGCAACACGATCGCGCCGGCCACCACCACCGGTGCGGAAGCGATGACCAACCACCACTGCGCCGATCGCGAAACGGCCGTCGCTTCCTCGGCGATTGCCCCAGAGGCGAGCAGTACGAGTCCGAGGCCCAGGCCGCCCAACGCAACGAGGCTCGGCCGTCAGCAGAACGGTGCCAAGCACCCGTCGTCCGACCAAAGCTGTGACGCCCACACTCGACGCGGCCGCACACTGCACGAGGAACAACGGCAGCCAATGCAGCGCCACGACGGTGCAGCCGAAGCCGACGGCGTCGAGTGCGACCCCTGCGAGGTAGAGCGGTGAGACGACGAGCCTTCGGATCGAGCCGTCGGTCAAGGAATCAGCCGGCTCTTCGGCAGCGCGACGAGCCGCGAGCCCTTGGAGCACCGACGCGATGCCCGTCGTCAACGCGGCGCCGAGGGCCAGGAGCAGTCCGATGATCACGGTGGTTCGGTGATCACGGTGCGCGGCGGGTGAAAGTGATGCGGACGAACGTGAAGCGCAGACCGATGCGCTTCCAGTGCACCGGCCGCCCGGGGTGGTCAGGGGAGAACGAACCGTCGAGGTCGAAGCCCGCTTTGTCGGCGTGCTTGATCAGCTCCTCGATCTCTGCCGGGGAGAAAATGTGCACGGGCGCGCCATACGCGGTGTGACCGGTGGTGTCGGGTGGATCCGCGTCGTAGTCGGTCGAGATCACCAGAACGCCGCCGGGCCGCAACAGTCGGGCGGCCTCGGCGAGGAATTCGGGGATCGGCACGCCGTGCTCGATCACCGACAGGCAGGTCACGGCGTCAAAGGACCCGGCCTCGAACCGGGTCGCCGTCGCGTCGCCGGGTTCGAACGCGACGCATCCGTCATGGCCGTGATGAACGGGACGCCGAAACTCCAGGTTGATGCCGACCAGATCGCGCAGTCCGTAGAGATAGAGCCAGATCAGCAGGGTGGAGTACCGAGCAGCCCCGGCGTCAAGCACTCGACCTTTCGGCCCGACCCGGGAGAGCACCGTCGAGGCCGCGCCGACGGTGTCCCAGTTCTTCGGCAGATCGCGGTGCAGCGGCAGCCCGCGCTTGCGTGCTTCGTCGACGGCGTCGCGCCAATCGGCGTCGTCCTGCATGACCGCGGTCGGCGCGACCTTGGGCAGCGCCGAAGGGACGGCAGGCGTCGACAGCACCCGGGAGTTGCGCCGAACCGTCAGCCGCGGCGCGGGTCCACAGCACCTCTTCGAGGCCGAGCTTTGCGCGACGCTGCGCAGCGGGAGCGGTGCTGCGTGCGAAGGGTTGAGGTAAGGCCGCATCAGTCAGCGGTAGTTCGTGAATTGCAGCGCGACGTCGAGCGTTTTGCCCTTCAGCAGCGCGATGACTTCCTGGAGGTCGTCGCGCTTCTTGCTGGTCACCCGCAGCTGGTCGCCCTGGATCTGGGCCTGCACGCCCTTGGGGCCCTCTTCGCGGATGATCTTCGAGATCTTCTTGGCGTCGTCTTGGGCGATGCCCTCTTTGATCGTCCCGGCGAGGCGGAACTCCTTGCCTGACGCCTTGGGCTCGCCGGCTTCGAGCGACTTCAGCGAGATGCCGCGCTTGATCAGCTTCTCCTGAAAGACGTCGAGGACCGCCTTCGCGCGCTCCTCGCTGTTCGCCTTGATCTCGATGCCGTTCTCACCAGACCACGCGATCGAGGCGCCGACGTCTTTGAAGTCGTAGCGCTGCCCGATCTCTTTCACGGACTGGTTGAGGGCGTTGTCGACCTCTTGCCTGTCGACCTTGCTCACGATGTCGAAGGACGAGTCGGCCATCAGTACCTCCTGGGCTATCCTGTGATCCGCCGTCCTGCCGGACGGTATAGCAAACAACGTCACGGCAGGTTGCCCGAGTGGCCAAAGGGAGCGGTCTGTAAAACCGCCGGCTCAGCCTACGATGGTTCGAACCCATCACCTGCCACACCACGCCTACATCGCACTACGTTGCGCCGAACAACTCTCGCGGACGTCGCCGGGCGTCCGTGTAGAGTTGCGGCTCGCGTCACGCCCCCTTAGCTCAGTCGGCAGAGCGTCTCCATGGTAAGGAGAAGGTCTACGGTTCGATTCCGTAAGGGGGCTCCACCGGTTCAACAGGCTCCACCGGTTGAGACCTGGTGATGGCGGGGTAGCTCAGCCTGGCAGAGCAAGCGGCTCATAATCGCTGTGTCACGGGTTCAAATCCCGTCCCCGCTACTACTCCGGGGCCACTTCCGCGGGCTTGGCGTTCGCCCACGAGCGCCACGTCGGTTATTCTGATGTGTCCCCCGTTTGCAAGAGAGGCACTCGACCATGGCCACCAAGAGCGACGTCCGCCCCAAGATCACTCTGGCCTGCCAGGAGTGCAAGAACCGCAACTACATCACCAAGAAGAACCGGCGTAACGACCCCGACCGGCTCGAGATGAAGAAGCACTGCCCGCACTGCAACCTGCACACAGTGCACCGCGAGACTCGCTAGTTGTAGGGCGACTCGCCGGTGCCCCTGGATCCGTCGTTTGTCGGCCGTAGCTACCCGCCGACCGCGCCGTACCAGGTCGGCCGCGAGAAGATCCGCGAGTTCGCCGCCGCGATTGGTGACGCCAACCCGGCGTACACCGACGTCGAGGCCGCTCGCGCACTTGGCCACCGCGACCTCGTAGCGCCGCCCACCTTCGCGATCGTGCTGTCGCTGGGCGCCTCACACCTGGTCGTGAAGGACCCCGCGCTCGGCCTCGACTACTCGCGAGTGGTCCACGGCGAACAGCGGTTCAGCTACACCCGCCCGATCGTCGCCGGCGACGAGTTGTCGGTCATCGTCACGGTCGAGAAGATCCGCTCGATGGCGGGCAGCGACATCATCACCACTCGCGGCGACATCGTGACCACCGACGGCGAGGCGGTGTGCAGCGCCTATTCGACGCTGGTCTCGCGAGCCCCGGACCCGCAATGACTCTCGTGACGTACGACCTGGTCGAGGTCGGCGAGCAGCTGCCGAACCGCAGCTTCCCGATCACCCGCGCAGATCTCGTCCGATACGCGGGAGCGTCCGGCGACTTCAACCCGATCCACTGGAACGCCCGCTTCGCGGTCGGCGTCGGCCTGCCCGATGTGATTGCCCACGGCATGTTCACGATGGCCACCGCCGTCAGGCTGGTCACCGACTGGATCGGCGACCCGGGCGCCGTCGTCGACTATTCGGTCCGTTTCACCAAGCCAGTAGTCGTGCCGGACGACGAGGGCGGGGCGATGTTGGACGTCGAAGGCGTCGTCGCGGAGAAGCTCGAGGGCGGCCTCGTCCGGATCGATCTGACGGCCCGGTCGGGCGATGACAAGGTGCTGGGCATGGCTCGGGCGACGGTTCGCCTGTCCTAGCCCGGCGGCCGGCGAGGTCGACGGAACGCTGCGCACCGGGTTCACCGGCGCGGACGTCGAGGGGCCCAAGCAGATCGATCCGCACCCGTTCACTATCGCAGCCCCAGCGAACGGGTTTGACAAGGTAGTGAGTGACCACTAACTTAACCCCATGAGCGCAATCCAGACCCGGATGGACCCAGACGAACGCCGCGATCAAGTGATCGCGGCAGCGCTCATTGAGTTCGCCGAAGGTGGCCTAGCAGGCACATCGACGGAAGCAATCGCCGTCCGCGCCGGTATCTCCCAGCCCTACCTGTTCAAGATGTTCGGCACTAAGCGTGACCTGTTCATCGCGGCGTCCAAGCGCTGTTTCGAGAACGTGGCGCAGACGTTCACGGCCGCGGCCGAAGGGCTGGCCGGCGAAGAGGCGCTCGACGCGATGGGCCACGCGTACTACGGCCTGATCGCTGACCGCGCCAACTTGATGGCTCAACTCCAGCTGTACGCAGCATGCAACGACCCGCAGGTCCGTGAGTGTGCGCGCGACGGCTTCCGAAAGCTCTACCAGCTGGTCGAGGCGCGCCTCCGGCGCACCGGCCGAAATGCTCGCCGTCTTCTTCGCGGGCGGCATGCTCTGCAACGTTTCGACCGCGCTCGGCCTTGCCGAAATCGACGAACCGTGGGCGCGCGCGCTCACGAATGAGAAGTAGACCCCACCAACGTTTTCCTTGCTGTGACTGGTTTTTCCATCGCTACATAGGTGAGTGACTGCTCACTTACAGACCGAACCGGAGGACATGACATGACTGGACGCGGAAGGCCACTGGCGACATTCATCGTCACATCGGTCGCGCTTGTTCATGAGCTCACTCGACAACCTCGTCGTCACGATGGCGTTGCCGGCAATCAAGACACACTTGCACGCCTCGCTGTCGAGCCTCGAGTGGACGGTGAACGCCTACACGTTGACGTTCGCCGTGCTGCTGTTGCCCGGCGCGACCTTGGGCGACCGCTTCGGTCGCAAGAAGATCTTCATGATCGGCTTGGCCATCTTCACGACTGCCTCCGCACTCGCGGCATTGTCGACGACGGCCGGCGAGTTGGTTGCCGCCCGGGCGTTGCAGGGCGTCGGCGGCGCGATCCTTACCCCGCTCACCTTGACGCTGCTCAGTGTCGCCGTTCCGCCGGCGCGTCGTGGGCTCGCGCTCGGCGCGTGGGGTGCGATCGCCGGCCTCGCGATCGCTGTCGGACCTGTCGTCGGCGGTGCCATCGTCGACGGCGCCTCATGGTCGTGGATCTTCTGGCTCAACGTGCCGATCGGCATCGCGTTGTTGCCCGTCGCGAGCCGCTTGCTGAAGGAGAGTCATGGCCCGGCAGCGAAGCTCGACGTCGTCGGCACCGGCCTCGCTACAGCCGGCCTGTTCTCTGTCGTGCTCGGTCTGGTGAAGGCGAACGACTGGGGCTGGGGGAGTAGCTCGATCATCGGCCTGTTCGTCGTCGGCGTCGTGTTCCTCGCCGTGTTCGTTCGGTGGGAGATGCGGGCTACCTACCCGGTGCTGCCGCTGCGGTTGTTCCGCAACCGCGGATTCACCGCGAGCAACGTCGCGGCGCTGTTCATGTACTTCGGAATGTTCGGCGCGATCTTCCTGCTGGCCCAGTTCCTGCAGATTGGCCACAACTACTCGCCGCTATCTGCCGGGGTCCGCACACTGCCGTGGACCGCGATGCCGATCTTCGTCGCCCCGATTGCGGGTTTGTTGTCCGACCGCATTGGTGGTCGTCGCATCGTCGCCGCGGGTCTGTTCCTGCAGGCCATCGGGCTCTACTGGTTGGCGGTAACGGCGACCCCGACGGTGCCCTATTCACATATCGTTCCAGGCCTCGCGGTCAGCGGATTCGGCATGGCGCTGTTCTTCGCCCCTGTTGCGAACCTGGTTCTCTCGTCGGTGCATCACGAGGAGCAGGGCATCGCCTCGGGTGCGCACAACGCGATTCGCGAGTTGGGTGGCGTGCTCGGTGTGGCCGTGCTCGCGTCGGTGTTCGCGCACTACGGCAGCTACCAGAGCCCGCAAGCGTTCACGGACGGCGTCGTTCCGGCGGTCAAGTTGGGCGCCCTGATCGTCGCGCTGGGTGGCGTCGCGGCGCTACTCATCCCGCGCAAGCCGGTCTCCGACCCAGCGCCCGAGTCGGTCGACATCAGCGACTTGGAGCCGTCGGCGGCGTAAGTAACACCTGCGACCCGGTCTTTCCTGAAGTATCGGGTGGCCGGCCGTAGGGTTCGTGGGTGCTCGACTCCACGGATCCAGCGGCCGGCCACTCGTTGTTGTTGGCCGACCACACGACGATCCACCTCGGCGGTGCGGCGACGAATCTCGTGTGGGCCGACAACGCGGCCGATCTCATCGACGCGGTTTCGCACGCCGATGCGGTCGGCAGCCCGGTGCTGGTCCTTGGCGGCGGCAGCAACCTGGTGATCGCCGACGACGGCTTCGACGGCCTCGTCGTGCGGGTGGCGCATCGCGGCGTCGCGTTCGAGCGAGCGAGCGAGCAGGTTGTCATGCACGTCGAAGCCGGTGAGATCTGGGACGACGTCGTCACGTCGTCACTTGCGCAACGGGCTTGCCGGCCTTGAGTGCCTGTCGGGAATTCCGGGCCTCGCCGGCGCCACGCCGATTCAAAACGTCGGCGCGTACGGTGCTGAGATATCGAACCTGGTGACCGGCGTCCGTGTTTTCGATCGCAGTCGAACGCCGCGAGATTTCCTTGCCTGTAAGCGATTGTCGGTTCGGCTATCGCACGAGCGCCCTCAAGGGCGGCAGCCGTTACGTCGTTCTCGGCGTCGACCTCGCCTTGACGCCGAGCGAGACGTCGCAACCGGTGCGCTACCAGCAACTTGCCGACGCGCTCGGTGTTGAGCTCGGCGGGCGCGCCGCGGCACTCGACGTCCGCACTGCTGTTCTTGGCCTACGGGCGGCCAAGGGAATGCTGATCGATCCGACTGACCCTGACTCGGTCAGCGTGGGTTCGTTCTTCACCAATCCGATCCTGCGCGACGACGAGGTGCCGGCCGATGCTCCTCGCTGGCCGACCGGCGACGGGCTGGTCAAGACGTCGGCGGCGTGGCTCATCGAACAGGCCGGGCTTCGCCCGCGGGTACGGCGACGGACGCGTCGGGCTGTCGAACAAGCACACCCTCGCGCTGGTGAATCGCGGCGGCGCGACGACTACGGAGTTGGTCGCCTTCGCTGCGCACATCCGCGACGGCGTTCGCGCCAGGTTCGGCGTGACCCTCGACGTCGAGCCCGCGCTGGTCGGCGTCGCGCTCTAGCTGTTCAGCGCGCCTCTGAGAGCAACTTGCCGAGCCGGTTGACGCCCTCGACAAGGTCGTCGTCGCCCAACGCGTAGGACAACCGGAAGTAGCCTGGCGTGCCAAACGCTTCACCCGGGACGACGGCCACCTCGGCTTCGTCGAGCACGAGTTCGGCAAGCTCGGCAGAAGTCGACGGGCGCTTGCCCCGCAGCTCGAGACCGAGGATCGCTTTCACCGACGGGTAGGCATAAAACGCGCCCTCGGGCTCGACACAGGTGACACCCGGAATGTCGTTCAGCATCGACACGATCGTCTTGCGTCGGCGGTCGAACGCCTCGCGCATCATCGCTACCGCCGACAGGTCGCCGGAGACAGCCGCAAGTGCCGCGCGTTGCGAAACGTTGGCGACGTTGGACGTCAGGTGCGATTGCAGGTTGGTCGCGGCCTTGATGACGTCGGCCGGGCCGATCATCCAGCCGACCCGCCACCCCGTCATCGCGTAGGTCTTCGCAACGCCGTTCAAGACAACGCAAGTACCGCAAGTTCGGGGACGACGACGGGCATCGACGAGAACGTCGCCTCGCCATAGACGAGGTGCTCATAGATCTCGTCGGTGAGCACCCAGATGCCGTGCTCGACGGCCCAACGACCGATCTCGGCGACCTGCTCGGGCCGGTACACCGCGCCGGTCGGGTTGGACGGTGAGCAAAAGAGAAGGGCCTTCGTCCGCGGCGTGCGAGCGGCTTCGAGTTGGCTGACCGTCGCGCGGAATCCGGTCGACTCGTCGGTGTCGACCTGCACCGTGACGCCGCCGGCGAGCGCGATCGCTTCGGGATAGGTGGTCCAGTACGGCGCCGGCAGCAGCACCTCGTCGCCGGGGTCGAGCAGGGTCGCGAACGCCTGGTAGACGGCTTGCTTGCCGCCGTTGGTGACGAGCACGTCGCTCGCCTTGACGGCGAATCCCGAGTCGCGCGCCGTCTTCACCGCGATCGCTTCGCGCAGTTCGGGCAGGCCGGCTGCGGGGGTGTAGCGGTGGTTCTTGGGGTCACGCGCAGCCTCGATAGCGGCCTCGACGATGGCGGGCGGCGTCGGGAAAGTCGGGCTCGCCGGCGCCGAATCCGATGACCGGATGGCCGGCCGCCTTCAGGGCCTTCGCTTTCGCATCGACGGCGAGGGTGGCGGATTCGGCGATGGAGCCGATCCGGCGGGAGACACGGCTGGCGAGACGATGGGCCAGTGGTGTCGTCGGTCATGGGGTTCATGGTCCCATGACGGCTCCTGCCGACGCG
This sequence comes from uncultured Actinomycetes bacterium, assembly GCA_963799955.1. Classification (GTDB taxonomy): domain Bacteria; phylum Actinomycetota; class Actinomycetes; order Acidothermales; family Acidothermaceae; genus PALSA-607. Next base: position 8,187 of record CAWCZJ010000020.1, on the reverse strand, counting down.
CCCGGGTTTCTTGGCGCGAGTCGACGAGGGCGTTAGACCGTGTCTGGCCCCGCCCCGTACACTGTCGAGGCTGGTCCCCTGTGCGTTGTTGAGAGCAGTAATGGTGCGCGGGGCCACGAAGGGCAGTAGCTCAACTGGTCAGAGTTCCGGTCTCCAAAACCGGCGGTTGGGGGTTCGAGTCCCTCCTGCCCTGCACGCCGCACCAGTATTTGAGGACCAGTATTGAGACCGAGACTACAGCTAGATACTTCAGGGAGTCCACGTGACCGACACCACGAGCGGTGCTGCTGCACCTCGGCGGGCGCCGGCTGGGCGCGTCGAGCGCCGCAACGTGTTCTCGCGTCTCGGCCTGTGGTGGCGGCAGATCATCGCCGAACTGCGCAAGGTCATCTGGCCGACCCGCAAGGAGTTGATCGCGTACACGACGGTCACCCTGGTGTTTGCGGTCTTCATGATCGCGTTGGTGGCCAGCCTCGACTTCGGGGCCAACTGGTTGGTCCTGCGGGTCTTCGGCTAGCAGCCGCCGCCGTCCGCACTACTCAATAAGCGCCGTTCTCGCAGTTCGCCGTCCTCAAGGAAGAAGAGCAACCCACGTGACCGAGTCACCGTCGTCCACCGACGCCCTCGATCTCGATGTCGAGATCGGTCTTGACGCCGACGATGCCGCCGACGTTGGCCGCCGAGGACGCGGCCGTCGAGCGTCGCCGAGGTCGCCGAGGTCGAGGTCGATCCGGCGGAGGCGTTCCGCGACGCCCTGCGGCGCGCTCCTGGCGACTGGTTCGTCGTGCACACCTACGCGGGCTACGAGAACAAGGCCAAGGCGAACCTCGAGACCCGGATCCAGTCCTTGAACATGGAGGACTTCATCTACCAGATCGAGGTGCCCCAAGAAGAGGTCACCGAGATCAAGAACGGCAAGCGGCAGGTCGTGAAGCGCAACGTCTTCCCCGGCTACCTCCTGGTCCGGATGGAAATGACCGACGAGTCGTGGTCGGCGGTCCGCTACACCCCGGCCGTCACCGGATTCGTCGGCCCGAGCTCGAGCAAGCCGTCGCCGCTGACCCTCGACGAGGTGTTCCGGTTCCTCGCGCCGGCGACCAAGGAGCAGAAGGAAGCCCAGGCTGCTGCTGCTCCGCGCATCGTCGACTTCGAGGTGGGCGAGTCGGTCACGGTTACCGACGGCGCCGTTCGCCACGCTGCCGGCGAGCATCAGCGAGATCAACCCCGACCAGCAGAAGCTCAAGGTGCTGGTGTCGATCTTCGGCCGCGAGACGCCGGTCGAGCTCTCGTTCAGCCAGGTCGCCAAGATCTAGCCCAACCGTCCCCGGCGGCCGTGAGACGAGCACCCCTCGCCGTCCCGTACTCTTGTCTCTGAACTTTCAACCGACGAAGGACCGTCATGCCCCCGAAGAAGAAGCTCGCGGCGATCATCAAGCTGCAGATCAAGGCCGGCGCCGCGACGCCCGCGCCGCCGATCGGCCCGGCGCTGGGTCAGCACGGCGTCAACATCATGGAGTTCTGCAAGCAGTACAACGCCGCGACCGAGTCGCAGCGGGGCAACGTGATCCCGGTCGAGATCTCCGTGTACGAAGACCGCTCGTTCACCTTCATCACGAAGACGCCGCCGGCTGCCGAGCTGATCAAGAAGGCCGCCAGCGTCGACAAGGGCTCCCCGACGCCGCACAAGGTGAAGGTCGCGTCGCTCTCGAAGGCGCAGCTGCGCCAGATCGCCGAGACCAAGATGCCCGACCTGAACGCGCGCGACATCGAGGCCGCCGAGGCGATCATCGCCGGCACCGCCCGTTCGATGGGCATCACGATCGGCAGTTAGTTTTCGTTCCTAAGTCGCGAGGGTTTCTTCAGGGGTGTAGTTCCAGCACTACGTGGGAGGGCCAGCGCGGCCCGCTAACCACGACCTCCGAACAGATCCAAGGAGCACGTTATGAAGCGCAGCAAGGCATACCTCGCGGCGGCCGAGAAGGTCGACGCCGACAAGCTGTACCAGCCGCTCGAGGCGGTCCGGCTGGCCCGCGAGACCTCCCTGACCAAGAACCCCGGCACCGTCGAGGTGGCGTTGCGCCTGGGCGTTGACCCGCGCAAGGCCGACCAGATGGTGCGTGGCACGGTCAACCTCCCGCACGGCACCGGCAAGACCGCCCGCGTGCTGGTCTTCGCAACGGGTGAGCGCGCCGAAGAGGCCAAGGCCGCCGGCGCCGACATCGTCGGTGGCGACGAGCTGATCGACCGCGTCGCGGCGGGCTACCTCGACTTCGACTCAGCAGTCGCGACCCCTGACCTGATGGGCAAGGTCGGCCGGCTCGGCCGGGTGCTTGGCCCGCGCGGGTTGATGCCGAACCCGAAGACCGGCACCGTCACCAACGACGTCGGCAAGGCCGTCACCGAGATCAAGGGCGGCAAGATCGAGTTCCGCGTCGACCGGCAGGCGAACCTGCACTTCATCATCGGCAAGACGACGTTCACCGACGTGCAGCTGGTCGAGAACTACGCGGCGGCGATCGATGAGGTGCTGCGGCTCAAGCCGTCGTCCGCCAAGGGCCGCTACCTGCGCAAGGCCACCGTGACGACGACGATGGGCCCCGGCGTTCAGGTCGACCCGAACAAGACCCGCAACATGCTCGAGGACCAGCCCGCCAGCTGATTCGTCCGCGCCTGCCGCCGGTCGTTTTGACCGGACGGCGGGGGCGACCGTACTGTTGACCCGCCACAGACCGCCGGTCGGCGTGTGCGGCCCTCACCAAGAAGCCTCTCGGCTTTGACGTGCGGGTCGTGGACTCCCGAAGGCCCCGCAACAGCGGGCGGCCCGCGCAGGTACACGAACGTCCGACGCCTTTGCGTCGACACGCCCCGTGCGCCTAGCGCCGGGGCGCTCGCTTTTCCGGGCCACTTCGAGGGTTCGACGCATGTCGCCGGCTCCACCCGGAAGGAGGCCGGCAGCCAATGCCGAGCCCTGACAAGGTGACCGACGTCGCCGAGTTGACGGAGAACTTCCGCACCTCGACCGCCGCCGTTCTCACCGAGTACCGCGGGCTTGACCGTCTCGCAGCTCACGCAACTGCGGCACAGCCTCGGAACCACCACGCAGTACACGGTCGTCAAGAACACGCTGTCCAAGATCGCGGTGCGCGAGGCCGGACTGCAGGAACTCGAGAGCATGCTTTCGGGTCCCTCGGCGATCGCGTTCATCAAGGGCGACGCCGTCGAGGCCGCGAAGAGTCTGCGCGACTTCGCCAAGGCCAACCCGTTCCTGGTGATCAAGGGTGGGGTGCTCGACGGCAAGCTCGTGACGGCCGCCGAACTCTCCAAGATCGCTGACCTGGAGTCCCGCGAGGTGCTCCTCGCCAAGGTCGCCGGTGCAGCCAATGCGGCGCTGTCCAAGGCGGCGGCGCTGTTCCAGGCACCGCTCGCCCAGGCCGCTCGGTTGGTCGAGGCCCTGCGTGCGCAGGTCGCCGAGAACGCGCCGGCTGCAGCGGCACCCGCTCCCGTCGCGGAAGCGCCGGTCGCGGAAGCAGCTGCCGAACCGGTCGCCGAGGTCGAAGCTCGCCGCAGCCGAGACCGCCGAAGTTGCCGAACCGCGACAGCCGAGGTCGCCGAGCCGGTCGCTGAGGTTGCCGAGCCGGTCGCCGAGGCCGCCGCACCTGAAGCCGCACCCGAGCCCGAACCCGAGCCCGAACCCGAACCCAGCCGGCGCCCGACGCCGAGTAAGCCCTGCTTTCTCCCACCCGCCCGCAAATCGCTGCATTTACCTGAGGAAGGACCCGCCACCATGGCGAAGCTCAGCACCGACGACCTGATTGACGCGTTCAAGGAGCTCACGCTTCTTGAGCTCTCCGAGTTCGTGAAGCAGTTCGAAGACACCTTCGGCGTCACCGCAGCCGCACCGGTCGCGGTTGCCGCGGCTGGCCCGGCCGGTGGCGGCGGCGCCGCTGCTGCCGAGGTCGAGGAGCAGGACGAGTTCGACGTCATCCTCGAAGAGGCCGGCGCCCAGAAGATCCAGGTCATCAAGGCCGTCCGTGAGCTCACGAGCCTCGGCCTGAAGGAGGCCAAGGACCTCGTCGATGGCGCGCCCAAGGCCGTCATCGAAAAGGGCACCAAGGAAGCGGCCGAGAAGGCGAAGGCCACCCTCGAGGCAGCCGGCGCCAAGGTCACCGTCAAGTAGTTCCCGTCACGTGGTTCCGGCGGGTCCGAGTCGATCCGAGCGCAAAGCAGCGGCTGCCCCACGCGGGGCAGCCGCTGCTTTTGTCGGAGTGCTGTTGGTCGTCCCGAGATAGGCCGGGTGGGTGATTGCGAATGCACAAACCACCCGAGAAGCTTGACGTCACGGCGTCGCAGCAGCATCCTCGCTGTAGCTGTGAATAACTTGCACAGGTCCTCCAGGGACCGACTGGGCTGGCTCGCAAGGGCCGCCTCGACAGCGGTGTGCCCATCGGGTATGCTGCTCGTTTGCGCTGTCCTCTGACGCCCGAGTGAGAACTCGGGCGGTCACTCGTCGTGCGCACGCCACATTGCGAGCCCCTGGAAGGACCCCCACTTGGCCGCCTCGCGCAGCACATCGACGTCCGGCCCCCGCACTTCCGGACCTACCTATGCACCACCCCGCGTTAGCTTCGCCAAAATCCGTGAACCACTTGAGGTTCCGAACCTCCTAGCTTTGCAGGTCGAGTCTTTCGACTGGCTCCTCGGCAACGACGTCTGGAAGGCCCGCGTCGACGCTGCCACCAAGGCAGGCCGAGACGACGTGAACCTGTCGTCGGGCCTCGAGGAGATCTTCGAGGAGATCAGTCCGATCGAGGACTTCTCCGGAACCATGTCGCTGTCGTTCCGCGATCACCGGTTCGAGCCTGCGAAGAACTCCATCGAGGAGTGCAAGGAGCGCGACTTCACCTACTCGGCGCCGATGTTCGTGACGGCCGAGTTCGTGAACAACGGCACCGGTGAGATCAAGAGCCAGACGGTCTTCATGGGCGACTTCCCGCTGATGACCGACAAGGGCACCTTCATCATCAACGGCACCGAGCGCGTCGTCGTCTCGCAGCTCGTCCGCTCGCCGGGCGTCTACTTCGACAAGACGATCGACAAGACCTCCGACAAGGACGTCTTCGGCTGCAAGATCATCCCGAGCCGCGGTGCGTGGCTCGAGTTCGAGATCGACAAGCGCGACGCCGTCGGCGTGCGTGTCGACCGCAAGCGCAAGCAAAGCGTCACGGTGCTGCTCAAGGCACTGGGCTGGGACGACGCCCGGATCCTCGACCGCTTCGGTCAGTACGAGTCGATGCGCGCGACGCTCGAGAAGGACCACGTCCACACCCAGGACGAAGCCCTCATCGACATCTACCGCAAGTTGCGCCCGGGCGAGCCGCCGACGCGTGAGGCTGCGCAGACGCTCCTCGACAACTTGTACTTCAACCCGAAGCGCTACGACCTTGCCAAGGTTGGTCGCTACAAGATCAACAAGAAGCTCGGTCTTGAGTTGCCGTTCACGCAAGGCACGATGACCGAAGATGACATCGTTGCCACGGTCGAATACATCGTCCGGCTGCACGCGGGCGAGACCGAGATGAACCTGAACGGTCGCGCGGTTCCGGTCGAGGAAGACGACATCGACCACTTCGGCAACCGTCGTTTGCGTACGGTCGGCGAGCTGATCCAGAACCAGGTGCGGCTCGGCCTTGCGCGTATGGAGCGGGTTGTCCGCGAGCGGATGACGACGCAGGACGTCGAGGCGATCACGCCGCAGACCCTGATCAACATTCGCCCGGTGGTGGCGAGCATCAAGGAGTTCTTCGGAACTTCGCAGCTCAGCCAGTTCATGGACCAGACCAACCCGTTGGCCGGCCTCACCCACAAGCGTCGCCTGTCGGCGCTTGGCCCGGGTGGTCTGTCGCGTGAGCGTGCTGGTTTCGAGGTTCGCGACGTCCACCCGAGTCACTACGGCCGCATGTGTCCGATCGAGACTCCTGAAGGTCCGAACATCGGCCTGATCGGATCGCTCGCGACGCATGGCCGGATCAACGCATTCGGTTTCGTCGAGACGCCGTACCGTCGCGCCGTTAAGGGCAAGGTCACCGACGACGTCGACTACCTGACTGCTGACGAAGAGGACCGTTTCGTCATCGCGCAGGCGAACGCGCCGTTGAAGGACGACGGTCACTTCGCCGAAGACCGGGTACTGGTTCGCCGTAAGGGTGGCGAGGTCGACTTCGTCACGCCCGCAGCGGTCGACTACATGGACGTCTCGCCGCGCCAGATGGTGTCGGTCGCGACCGCGATGATCCCGTTCCTCGAGCACGACGACGCCAACCGCGCACTGATGGGCTCCAACATGCAGCGCCAGTCGGTGCCGCTGTTGAAGTCTGAGGCGCCGCTGGTCGGCACCGGCATGGAGTTCCGTGCCGCCGTCGACGCCGGCGACGTTGTCACGTCGGCGAAGGACGGTGTCGTCGAGGAGGTCTCCTCCGACGCGATCACCGTCATGAACGACGACGGCACTCGCACGACCTACCGGATGGCGAAGTTCCGCCGTTCCAACCAGGGCACCTGCATCAACCAGCGCCCGATCGTGAGTGAAGGCCAGCGTCTGCAGGCCGGCGCCGCGATCGCCGACGGTCCGTGCACTGACCAGGGTGAAATGGCGTTGGGCCGCAACCTGCTCGTGGCGTTCATGCCGTGGGAAGGTCACAACTACGAAGACGCGATCATCTTGTCGCAGCGTCTCGTGCAAGACGACGTGCTCTCATCGATCCACATCGAGGAGCACGAAGTCGATGCACGTGACACCAAGCTGGGGCCGGAGGAGATCACCCGCGACATCCCGAACGTCAGCGAGGAAGTGCTCGCTGACCTCGACGAGCGCGGCATCATCCGCGTCGGAGCAGACGTCGTCCCCGGTGACGTTCTTGTTGGCAAGGTCACGCCCAAGGGCGAGACCGAGCTGACGCCTGAAGAGCGACTGCTGCGCGCGATCTTCGGCGAGAAGGCGCGCGAAGTGCGCGACACCTCGCTGAAGGTGCCGCACGGCGAAAAGGGCAAGGTCATCGACGTCAAGGTGTTCACCCGTGACGACGCTGAACTGCCCCCGGGCGTCAACGAACTGGTGCGCGTGTACGTCGCGCAGAAGCGCAAGATCACCGACGGCGACAAGCTGGCCGGCCGGCACGGGAACAAGGGCGTCATCTCCAAGATCCTGCCGGAAGAGGACATGCCATTCCTTGCTGACGGCACACCTGTGGACATCGTTCTCAACCCGCTGGGTGTGCCTGGCCGCATGAACGTCGGCCAGGTTCTCGAAACGCACCTTGGCTGGGCTGCGAAGAGTGGCTGGAAGGTCGAGTCGACCGGCGCGAAGGATGGTTGGCAGCAGCGGCTCGCCGACATCGGCGCGCTCGAGGCTCCGCCGAACACGCTGGTCGCGACGCCGGTCTTCGACGGTGCCCGCGAGGACGAGATCACCGGTCTGCTCGGCTCGACTTTGCCGAACGCCGACGGACAGCGTCCGGTCGGCGAGAACGGCAAGGCGCGGCTTTACGACGGTCGTTCGGGTGAGCTCTACCCGGAGGCGGTCAGCGTCGGATACATCTACATCCTGAAGCTGCACCACCTCGTCGACGACAAGCTGCACGCTCGCTCGACCGGCCCGTACTCGATGATCACGCAGCAGCCGCTGGGTGGTAAGGCGCAGTTCGGTGGCCAGCGGTTTGGTGAGATGGAGGTCTGGGCGCTCGAGGCCTATGGCGCGGCTTACGCGCTGCAGGAGTTGCTCACCATCAAGTCCGACGACGTCCTTGGCCGGGTCAAGGTCTACGAGGCGATCGTCAAGGGCGAGAACATCCCCGAGCCCGGCATTCCCGAGTCATTCAAGGTGCTCATCAAGGAAATGCAGTCGCTGTGCCTGAACGTCGAGGTGCTTTCCAGTGACGGCATGACGTTGGAGATGCGCGACACCGACGATGAGGTCTTCCGCGCCGCGGAAGAGCTCGGTATCGACCTGTCCCGGCGCGAGCCGAGCAGCGTCGAAGAGGTCTAGGGCTAGTCCGGCGCTGACCCGCCAGTATGGTCCTGATCGAACGGTTACCAGGAGAGAGAAGACAACCTGTGCTTGACGTCAACTTCTTCGATGAGTTGCGTATTGGCCTCGCCACTGCTGACGACATTCGTCAGTGGTCTCACGGC
>CAWCZJ010000019.1:0-208590 GCA_963799955.1 uncultured Actinomycetes bacterium | reverse complement strand
GCATCTCTAGTTCAGTCGAGTTCGGCGCAAACGTTGATCCGGTTACAGGAGACGTCACGTTTAGTGGATCGGTGTCATGAGTACGGCGCCATCACGCAGAACTGACGGTCGTCGGGATCGGCCAGCACCGCCCAACTAACGTCGCTTTGCCCGACGTCCGCTCTACTCGCTCCGATTGAAACGAGGCGATCGACCTCTGCTTGCTGATCGCCGTCTGTAGCGAGGTCGAAGCGCAGTCGGTCCTTGCCGGTCTTCGGCATCCGTGGCTGACCGCCCCAGGTGATCTTGGGGCCACCATGCGGCGAACGAATGGCGGTCTCCTGCTCTGGTCCGAGACCAACGGCCAGCCGAGTGCTTTGCTCCAGAAGTAGCCAACTTCCTGCGAGCCGACGCAGGAGACCGCACCGACGAATCCGCACTCGGCAAGGAACTTGTTGCCGGCCTCGATCACGCAGAATTCATTGCCCTCGGGATCGGCGAGCACTACATGGCCTTCGTCGGGCCGTTGACCGATGTCGATGTGCCGGGCGCCGAGTCGAAGCGCCTTCTCGACCGTCTCCTGCTGAGTCTGGAGGTTGCTCGTCAGATCGAAGTGCATGTAGTTCTGCGCCGCTTTACGTGCCCGGGTCGGAAGAAAGCGGAGACGGAAGCCGGTGTCATCACTTGGCAGGAGCGCGATGGTCGCGGCTGGTTCGTCGGTAATGTCCCAGCCCAGGAGACCAGCCCAGAACTGCGCAACAGCTAGCGGTTCGTTCGCGTCGAAGCAGAGCGCGAATAGGCGACTCGTCATTCGGATAAACACCTCCACTATGGCGACGCTCGACTGTACAAAAGGCAAATCGTTTGGGCTCGCGAATAACTCGGTGGCATGATCCGGCTGTGGGTATTTCGCGGAGCTACATAGAGTAGCTCGAGACTGACGGCGCGCTCCTCGTCGCAGCTGTCGAGGGCGCCGACTGCAACGCCTCGGTTCCGGGGAACGGAATGGGACCTGCGGACAGTGGTCGTTCATACCGGCGCGGTACACCGTTGGGCGAACGATGCGATCGTGCCGCGGGCCGCCGGAAACGTCACGGTGCAAAATCGGGATCGAACGTCAGCGGGCGCGAAGTCGCCGAACTGGGCCCAGTGCGTCGCCACCGATGGCGGCAGGGAGCCGACGTCCGGGAGATCTTTCGCGGGCCAGCTGATCTTGACTGGCAAGCCGATCGCGACACCGTCGATCAGAGCGCGACCGACCCGTTCACTCGATGAGGGTCATGCTGGATACCAGCGTGCTGCTCGGTCCTGATCCTGGACCGTTCGAGGCCGAGGTCGCCATCAGTGCGGTGTCACTAGCCGAGTTGCACTTCGGGGTGCACGGCCAGCAGCCGCGAGTAACCCCACGGCGGGCGCTGTTCGGATGCGCGGCCATCGAGCCAGCCGAAGTCCCAACCCGAGACATCGACAGCCTCCGCCTCATCAACGAGCTCATCGAAGCTGCGCACACCGTCATGATCGCTGTCGCGTCAACACGATTTCGCGAGGGACGCCCCGAGTGGCATATGAGACCGCTCCACGGCAGATCCGGCAGTTGCGTGTGAGGAGTGGATCCTGATCTGGCCTGAAGGTGCGGCGCCGTTCTCTAAAAGATCTTGTAACCGGATGGCCTACTGTCACGTAGTCGTAGTGTGAATGCCGCGATCCACCGCAAGGAAGCCGTGACCAGCTTCGAATGGTTCTACGCCCAAGACCGGGCGCTGCTTGGTCGCTATCTGTTGGTAGCCGGATGCCCCAGGGACGCCGTCGAGGACGTTGCGCAGGAAGCGTTGGTCGTGCGCTCAAGCATTGGCCGCAGATCGGCGAGCGGAACCCCGAGGCTTGGGTGCGTGTCGTTGCCACCCGCATTTGGTTCGACGAATACCGCCGATCGGTTAAGCAGCACGCGGTAGGTGATCGTCTCCGGCTCATTGGCTCCACGGCGCACGAGTCGCATGCTGACGCGTCGACGATGAAGGTCGACGTCGGGCGCGCGCTGGAGCGCCTGCCCGCCCACCAGCGCGCCGTCGTCGTGTTGTTCTACCTGACCGACGCATCGGTCGGTGAGATTGCGGCAGCACTCGGTTGGACGCGGGCGAAGGTCAAGGTTGATTTGTTCCGTGGGAGGCGTCGGCTGCTAGCTGTCCTTGCCACGTACGGCGCGCCGCCGCTGGTGAAAGAAGGCCGCGATGCGTGACTTCGAGAGCGCAAAAGACAACCGTCTGGCAGCTGCGCTGCAAGGCCTCGACCCCGACGCGTTGGCGCCCGCGCCTCCGGCGTCCAGTCATTGGCGGGCAGCGGTAGTCGCTGTCGTCGTCGCGATGGTCGTCTTGTCCGTTGGCACGTGGGGTGTTGCGCAGTCGCACCAGGGTAGTCGCACACCTGCGGTGGAACCCGTCACAAGCAATACGCCTTCAGCAGCTGCCCCGTCCGTCGTGCCGTCGCCAACCTCACTCGCGCCGACGCCGTCAGCGCAGCCCACGCCAACGCCGTCAGCGCAGCCCACGCCAACGCCGTCAACCTCAGCGCAAGTGACGAGCCTGCCCAAGGAGGCCTCTACACCACCTACATCGCCCGCGGGGCCGCCCTCAACGCTGATCGTCGGGGGATCTGCTTGGAACAGCCACGTCCTTGTCATCACCGGTCATTCACTGGGCGGCTGACCATCGGAATGTCGAGCGCCGCAGCGGCCCGCGCGGCCGGCGTTGCTGGGTTCACCAACGTCGGCGACGGCGTGCTCCAGCCCGTGGGACGGCCGACGGCCGCGCCGTACCTCTATTTGAGCAACTTCGCCGGTCAACCCCCGGCGTCTTTCCGCGGGGACTTCATCTGCGTCGCCGCCGGGGGATCGGCGTCCCCGACGCAGTCCGTCGTCACCACCCTCGGATTACATCTGGGTGACTCGGTAGCGCGGGTGCGCGAAATCTACGGCGCGGCCGCCATCTTCATCCCGATGCCAACGACCGGTGGCATCGACCCCGAACCCGGTTACGTCGTGCATCAAGGACAGTTCGACCTCGTCTTCAAACTCGACGCGTCCCTATCGCACGTCGTCGTGATCGCTGGCGGTATCGCGCCGATGACACCCAGCCAATGCAACGGCTGAACAGCCCTCAACGGGGCGAATGTGCGCGTCGCTGGTGAGGTGCGGATGAGCGATTTTTGCAGTGGCGGCTGCACCGTTGATCAGCTTCACTGAACCCATGACAGCGACCGATGCGCGCCCGGTGAGGGATGGACTTGTCTCCGCCCTCACGGCCGCAATGGCGCAGCGCGACCGCGCGGCGATGGCTGTCTATCGAACCGCGCTGTCCGCCATTGACAACGCCCAAGCGGTTCCGATGGGCGAGGAGCACCGGGCCGGTGCCATTGAGTCATCGGCCGCGGGAGTTGGTCGCAGCGAAGTCAAGCGCCGCTCACTGACGCGCGAGGACGAGGTCGACATTGTCCGGCGCGAGATTCAAGACCGTCAGCTCACAGCCGACTTGCTGGCTACGACCAATCCTGACAGCGCCCGGCAACTGCGCGCGGGCGCGGTCCTGTTGCAGGCGCTTCTTGATCGGATAGCGGCAGCGGACTGAGCGAAACCAATCCTCGGACCGTCCAGACGTTCACCGCCCCTCGTGAGATCGCGAGAGCGACCGTGTCAGCGGCAGAAGTGGATGGTCCTAAGCCTCGGCGATTGGCTCGTATAAGCACCGCACGCCTTTGGACAACTCGCCGGCTGGGAACCCCGCGGGGCCGTGCTCCGGATCGATCATCCAGATGCCGAGAACGTGTGTTTTGTCACGCGTGGGACGGGTGCGGAACCTCGATCGAGCCGCCGGTGGATTGCCACTTGTAACTCCACGGGTTGACGCCCGCCAACCTTCACGTCCGACCGGTCGAAGCCAACGCACGCGAACCGCCACCCGCGGAGATCTGAGCTGGCCATCGACCGATCATCGCAGGGCATCGAACGGAACCCTTCGCGGCGGACATCCTAGTGTCGCCTCGTTTACGTCCGCGAGGTGTCGTTTTCGGAGATCTTGACTTGACCTAGCATTTGTCGAACTGGGGTCGAGGCCAGATCTTGGCTACGTCAGGATCGTCGCTCGCAGGAGGACGCGCATGCCAAAAACAGTTAAGGGAAACGCAGGACGGAAGCCGCCGGAGCCGTCAGCACGGCACTCGGAGATTGACGAGTGGTTCAGGCTCCTCGTGCCGCACCTCCAGCCGATCGTCAAGGGACTGGACAAGTCGATCCGAGCCGAAGTCACGGGCCTGCGCTACGCCGTGAAGTACAAGCGGGCGTTTTACGGACTGCCGCAGAATGGCTGGATCATCGAGTTAGCTCCCTACGACGTGTCCGTGAACGTCGTCTTCCTCGGGGGTGCCGACTTCGACCCGCCGCCGCCACTGGGAAACACCGACCGCACCCGCTACGTCAAGGTCACTTCCTTGGAGGAGACGAAGGGCCCTGAGCTCCGCGAGTGGATCAAACAAGCGGGACGCACGCCAGGTTGGACGTAACTACGTCGCATACATATCGGCACGACGGAACGCGCGTCACTGCGACAGATGCGGATCGGTGTAACTCCCAGAAGTCCCAGACTGGTCGCCTGCCTCGTGGGCAATGAATTGATGGCGGCTGATCGCCATCACCTGAACGCGCCGACCGTGGGCAGGTACCGACGTCACCCGATCGAGGGTCATCCCGAGCTTGGACATCACGTGCGCCGACGCGACGTTTTCCACGTGACAGATGCTGACGATCCGATCTAGGCCAACCACCTCGAAGCCGAACCGCAGCACCTGCTGCGCGGCCTCGGTGGCGTACCCCAGTCCCCAAAAGCCACGGCCCAGCCGCCAACCGATCTCCACCGCAGGCAGAATCTCTGGAAGAAAGTTGGGCACAGTAAGCCCGACCCATCCGATCAGTTCTGAGCTATCGCGCAGTTCAACGGCGAACATGCTGTAGCCGCGCTCGTCCCAATCGCGTTCCATTAACGCCATCGAGGCAGCGGTCTGATCCAAGGTCCGCACTGACCCGTCCCCGATGTAGCGCATCACCTCAGCATCGGCGTATATCGCTGCCAGCGGCAGCAGGTCGTTGGCGCGCCAACGCCGCAACCTCAACCGCGCAGTCTCCAACACACCCACCCAACCCGCCACGACCGGCAGGCTACCAACGACCGGCAACCACCACTTCTCGCCACTTCACACGTGCGTCATCGCGGCAGTTGCGGACGTACGGACTCTCGGGTTCGGACGTCACGCGCTGGTGCACTGGCCAACACGGTCTGGGGACCTACCTCATCACCTAGCGCGCGCGAACGGCGACCCCCTTAGTTGTCTGAGGGGGTCTGAAGGTTGACAACTTGTGGACGCGCACTTGCGTCTGTCCCCATGAGGCACCTAGATGGCTGCCAACGTGTCCGGCCGACTGGGGGATCGCAGTGAGAGCTCGACGTTGTGGACTGCTGGCGGTGGTCGCGCTGCTGGCCACTGGTGTTTGGCCAACCGTGGCGGCAGCCGGCGTGTCGGGTACCCCGCAGTGGGCTCCAGCGCCGATAGCGGAGGGTTTCACGCCGGCTGATTCCGGTGACCTTTCGACGGCCTTCGATGGAGCAACCGGGCAGTTCGTCGCCGTCGGAATGAAAGCATCACCGTACTTTGCCGATTTCAACCTGCTGGGTTGTCAAAGCGACAGCGTCGGGACCTGGACCTTTGACGGCGCCGACTGGTCGTCGCATTCACCCGCCGGTGCTCCGCCTGCGCGGGGTCATTCGGCGCTCGCGTATGACCCGTCGACCAAGCAGGTTGTCATGTTCGGTGGCTCGGTGGCGCCGTGCTCCACGTCACCGACCGGCCCCCCGACGGCCGCACCGGGCGCGTTCGCTGATACCTGGACATGGAACGGCTCCATCTGGTCACAACAACATCCGACAACATCGCCACCGGCGGCCGGCGGCGGCTGCGCTGCCTACGACACCGCCACCAACCAGCTCATCATGTACGGCGGCGAAACACCCTCGGCGGGAAGGCCAACGGTGTACCGGACTGCCACATGGCAATGGACGGGATCGGCCTGGTCGCAGTTGGCGACGCCCACTACACCCCCGGGCGGGAACTGCGCGATGACGTACGACGCGGCGACGAGTTCGATTGTGATGTTAGTCAGATCCGATCCGAGCACCGACGGGTCGCCGGTGCAGACCTGGCTGTGGACCGGCACCGCGTGGGCGCGAGCAGCCGACGTCCCCGGGCAGATCTCGCGCCCGACGATCGGGCTGCCCGCCTACTACGGTCCGACCGAACCCCCGCAGATCGCGTTCGATCCGGCGACCGGCCGGACGCTGGCATGGTTGAACATCGGGGCGCCCTCCAGCAACCAGCTGACAAGCAACCAGCTGTGGGCATGGGACGGTTCGACGTGGAGCCAACAGGTCGCGTCGAATGAACCGACCCTCAACGGCAGCGCGTTCGGCTACGACGACGCCACAAGTCAGCTTGTGCTGTTCGGCAGGACACTCGCGACCATCCAGACAGAGACCTACGCGCCACCCAACTCGGCGATGATCACGCCGACGCGAGTGTTCGGGGCCGACCGCCAATCGACCGCGGTCGCGGCCTCACAAAACGCGTTCCCGACTGCAGGTGCGGCCGGGGCTGTCGTGCTCGCACGCGCCGACATGTTCGCCGATGCCCTCGCCGGTGGCCCTCTCGCTGCCACCCAGCACGGGCCACTCCTGCTCACCTCGCCAGGTCTCCTCGACTCGGTGACCAGCGCGGAGATCCACCGAGTGCTGCCCACTGGCGGCACCGTCTACCTGCTAGGGGGCACCTCAGCACTATCCGGTGCCGTGGCCGCCGCCGTGGTCGCGCTCGGCGACATGCCCGTGCGGATCGCCGGCGCGGACCGGTACAGCACTGCGACCGCGATCGCCGATGCACTCGGCGACCCCGCAACCGTGTTCGAAGCGAGCGGGCTGAGCTTTCCCGACGCACTGTCCGCCGTACCCGCAGCCGTCGCAACGCACGGCGCCATTCTGTTGACGGACGGGTCATCGCAAGGAGCCGTCACCGCTACCTACCTCGCCGCACATCCAGGGGATCACTTCGCCATCGGCGGACCCGCGGCATGGGCCGACCCATCAGCGACCGCGATCGCCGGCGCCGACCGCTACGCCACTTCCGCCGCCGTCGCGCTGGCGTTCTTCCCCAACGCGAACGCGGTCACAATCGCCAGCGGCCAGAACTTCCCAGACGCCCTCAGTGCCGGCCCGACAGCAGGCTCCTCCGACCAACCGATGCTGCTCCTCAACAGCGCCGGAACGGTCGCAGAACCGATCGCTGCATACCTAGCCACTCATGCCGCGCAGATCCGTGGGGTACGCGCATTCGGGGGCGCCACCGCCGTCCCAGACACCGCACTCACCGGCGTCACACAAATCCTGACGGGCGCCTACTTCCCGCCGATCTTCGGCACCGGGTGACCACCCACACCTGAACCGCGCCGGGTTAAGGGAGGCGCTCCTTTCCTCCCATTCGTTGATCGGGAACCACGTCGTCACGAAAGAGCCCTGGCACGGAAGTACCGGACCTCGGCACGTTCCAACGTAACGTCATCGCGGCACGACAGCGCGTTTCGACGGGGTGCAGAGTTAGTCCATGACTGAAATGCCGGCGAACTGGTTCGGCGTCCGATGCGTCTTCGAGTTCGATCCCCGGGCCCGAGCCGACACGGAGCCGAGGTCATTCGAGGAACGGGTCACGATCTGGCGTGCCAGCGGCTTCGACAGGGCCATCGAACTGGCGGAAGCTGACGCTGTGGAGTACGCCACGACCTTGGCTGCCAAGTACTTCGGGCCGCAGGCATACAAGATCGAGGGACCTCCCACGCACGGCTCCCAAGTCTTCTCGCTCATTCGCCAACGCGAGCTGGGGCCTGGGGCGTACCTCAGCTCGTTTTTCGACACGGGGCGAGAGAACAACGGTCCAGCTGCCCTCTAACCGCGCACGTCATCGCGGCACATGCGGTCGATCTTCGGAGCTCGGATGACAAGCTGTTGCGTCAAGGTCAAGGTCAAGGGTGGCGGAGGGTCGGATGGCGCAATGGGACTTCGGCGCGAACGTGGAGGAACTCGTCGCGCTTTCTGCCGACGGGCGTGGCCGAGCTCGATGGCGGGGATGCTTACCGCTGCTCGGGCGGTCGTCGCGCGACTCAGAGCCGAGGACCCGGTCGCGCTTCATGAATGGTTGGACGCGAACGCCGAGTTCCTCATCGCCCAGCAGGTCCTCGCTGCGTCGGTGCATGCGCAGCAGGCGGCCGGCGATGACGTGAGGCTGCTCCTTCGGGACTGGCTCTATGACCGAGCTGGTGGGGCGGCCGACGCCGCCTCGGGTGTTGCGTGGCTTCGCGAAGAGCACCCCGCGATCCTTCGGGCGTGGCTTCTTAGCCAAGTTGATCGGCTCGTCGAGGACGAGATCACGCAGCTCGAAACTCACTAGGTTCCGCCCACTAATCGCGCGACTGACAGCCGTCAACGCGGCAGATGCAAAAGCCATTAGATGATTGCGTTCAGTTGACGGGAGGATCGCTTCCGGGTGTTTTCCAGTGTGAGTGTCTTGAGGCTGCTCGGCCTCCAAAACCGTTAGATGACTGCCGTCTGTCGTGCGTTGTCGATTTGCTTTTCGAGGCGAGTTCGAGCCGTGGGCGTTGGATGCGGGTCACCCGCTGGGGTGAGGGCAAGATCAGGTGGCTGGATGATGTCGCGGCGTGCATACCGCGGCACTCTGGCGCTATGACTCCTAACACTTTGGTTTGTCGCGTACCCGCAGGTCGCCCTGGCAGATTGCTTCGTTCTGGTCTCGGAATGGCAGTTGGGTATGGGGCCGAACGTTGGTCATGTTGCCGAGGTAGCAGCATCAGGCCGGCCGATCGCCTCGCGCACGGGCACTCGTGTGGGCGAGGCACGCGATGAGCAACGATTTGCGAACGGCGCTGGAACGGTTGCTGCGATCGGGTACACACTCGAACTCGGCCCTCAACGTGATACTGGCCGACTATCGCGCTTATCACGTCGCACTGGTGGTCGGTAGTGGGCTGGTGGTGCTTCTTCTGATCTTGCTCAGCGTCTTGTCTTGGAGACGCTTCATGAGGGCACCGAGAAGCCAGTCGGGAAAAGCGACTTTGGAGCGTAAGGTATGGCGCTTCCTCGCCCTCGGGAGCACAGCCTTAGTTCTGCCGTTTCTCGTCGTGTGCGTTGCGAACGTCACCACGGCGATGGACCCGCGTCATGGCTTCTCGCTGCTTGTCGACTCGATGGTTACGCCGCGAGCCGGCACTGGGTCGAGCAACGTGTATCGCGCCGCTGACGCGTGGCTGCAATCGTCAACTCCTCGCATCCCGCCCACCATTCAACACAGAATCGATGACCGCCTCGCGTGGCAACGTCCCAAGGCCATCGTGTGCGGGATTCTTTTCGTGATTGTCACTGCTCTTAGCGGCCAAACTTGGCGCCGCGTCATCAAGCATTCGCGGGCAGTCGCGGCGGTCAGCAACCTGCGAACGAGGCTACATATCGCCACGGGGGTCGCCACTGCGGTGGTTGCGGTGGCGCTTGTCGTCATGACAATCGCAAATGCCCAGGCCTCTATCGCGCCGGTCACCATTAGCATTTTTGGTGCGAGCGGCTGATGCCCACCTCCGGCGGCCCGGCCGCCAGTTAGGGTCGACTGGTGATCGGGGCGCTGCGCGGCTTGGGTGCTACCGGGGACGCGCGACGTGTGACGCCGGGGGATGGTGTGGACGCTGACGCGAAGGTCGGACACCGGCAACCCGCGGTGCTGACCACCCTCGGGGTGCTGGTGGCCGCCGCGTTCGTCGCAGTTTCGCTCCTGAGCTTGGTCGTCGGGCCGGCACGCGCCGCCCGTTACGACCTAGTCGTGACGGCGGTGGGCCAGGACCGGTATCTCGCGGCAGCGATCGAGATGGTCGGGCTTGGTGCGCTGCTTGTCCGACGCCAGACCCCGACCGCCGTGATGATCGGCGAGACAGCAGCGGTCGCCGCCGTTCATGCTCTCGGGAACGGGAACCAGTCCCCGTTTCCCCTCTACCTCGTCATCGTTGCGACGTACACCCTTGCCACTCTTGGATCCGCTGGACGCGCGATCTTCTTTACGGCCGCAGCCGGGATCGCCCTCGTCGCTACGGCAAAAGGCGGTGGTCCACCGGTCGTGGGCGTTGGCCCCGTCATAGCCCAGTACTTCTTCTTACTCACAGCGGTGGTCGCCGTGGGGGTCAGCGTGAAGAGCCGCCGGGAGCTGCTGGCGAGCTACCGTCTGAGGGCCGAACAGGCCGAGCGCGAGCAGCAGCTGATCGCCGACCACGCCGTGACCGGCGAGCGGCAAAGAATCGCTCGCGATCTGCACGACATCGTCGCCCACCACGTAAGCCTGCTCGTCGTCCAAGCTGGTGCGGTCCGCGAGTCGCTGCCAGCAGAGCACTCCTCTCGCGGCGTGCTGGACTCGATGATCCATGGCGGCCGGCAAGCCATGGGAGAACTGCGTGACATGCTCGATGCGCTCCGCATCAGGCATGACGGCGCAGCGGAGGCTCCTGAGCCTGTTCGTCCCGGGCCGGGTATGCAGCAAATCGCAGAACTGGTCGATCGGGCCCGCGGCGCGGGTGTGAACGTCGAACTCCAGGTCAGGGGCGCAGCCGATACTCCACTTACTGAAGGGACCAGCGTGGCTGCGTACCGCATTGTCCAAGAGGCATTGACCAACGCTGCGAAGCACGCCCCCGGCACCCCTGCGACCGTCACCATCAACTACGGACCTAGCTCGCTCGCACTTCGCGTCGCCAACCCGACGGCGGGGGCGGCTACCGCTGACACCGTGGGTGGCCATGGCCTGATCGGCATGCGGGAACGCGCCACGTTGGCCCACGGCGAGCTCACCGCCGGGCGCGTCTCCGGTGAATACCAGGTCAGGGTTGAACTGCCCTACGCCCACGAACAGACAACAACACTGTGATCCGCGTCCTGATCGCTGACGACCAGCCCCTCATGCGACAAGGGTTCCGGCTGATCCTGACCGCACAAAACGACATCACCGTCGTCGGCGAAGCCGCGGACGGTCGCGAAGCCATCGCACTGGCACAGGCCACCGGCCCCCACGTCGTACTCATGGACATCCGCATGCCCGGACTAGACGGCATCGAAGCAACCCGACGAATGCCCGGCATGAAAATACTGATCCTCACCACCTTCGGCCACGACGAGTACGTGATCGCCGCCCTCCGCGCGGGTGCGAGCGGCTTCATCCTCAAAGACACCACACCCGAGGAACTGGTCCACGCCGTCCGCATCGTCGCCGGCGGTGAAGCGATGCTGGCACCGGCAGTGACCGCGCGAATGATCACCCGACTCGCCCTCGTTCCCGAGCATGAACCGGCCGCCCCGCCGACCGAGCTCACGATCCTCACCGACCGAGAACTCGACGTGTTCCTCCTCATCGCCGCAGGACTGTCCAACCCACAGATCGCTGCCCGCTTGCTCATCTCGGAAAACACCGTCAAGACCCACGTCTCGCACGTCTTCTCAAAACTCAACCTGAAGGACCGCGTCCATGCCGTCCTCCTCGCCCTTGACTGCGGGCTCATGCAAAGAGTGAACGCGGCCAGATCCGCCCCGTATCCCTGAGGCTGGATCCGACAGACTCCGAACGGTTAAGTCCCTACGCACGCTCGGCGGCATGAGAGTGCTTCGCTCGCGGCAACTAAGTCGTAGCTTTCCGGTACTGGGTGGCGTCGGAGCGAGCCACATGATGGATGTTCAGGTGTCCGTCGAGCGAGGCGAGCAGAACGGAACTGGCGGGTCGTAGGCAACGTCTAATTGCGACCCAACCCGAAACGACGGGAACGATGAGATCACGCTCAACTGCGGCGCTGATGACGATTGCTGCCCTGTTGCTCAACGCGTGCTCGCGGTCGGGCTCGGTTCAAATCCCGGGACCGTACTACAGCGCGAGCGACGGGTCTAGCGCATCCGCGACGCCGCTCTCGGCGGCGCAAGGAACGTTGATCCTCGACTACGGCGACTACAGCTACACCCCGATAGGAGGGAGTCCAGCCGGATTCCAAAGCTACGGCGATGGACCCGTCGACGTTGCAGTCGGTACGTCGGTGGTCGTCTACTTGGGCCAGGGATGGGTGGACCCGATCAGTTCGGACCGCCGGTTCATTCAGCCGGTACATGCCAATGCGGTGGACCGAGACGGCGCCGACGTAGTCACCTTCAAGACGGTGCTGGCCGGCACCGCGGACATCGTCTCACCGCCGAAGTGCCCCAAGATCAGGACGCTGCCCTGCTACGGGAATTTCCAAGTCAGCCTGGACATTTCCTGACCTCCGCGCTCTGGACGCCGACCGCGCGCGGCAGTTGCGGATGTTGGCGCGCGGCGTCGCGTGGGCACAGGCGGGGCGCTCCGGCCTCCCGCTGAGTTTCATGGTTGGGGTGTGCGAATCTGATCGGCATGAGCGATCTGTTCGACTCGACCCGTCTATACGGAGTCACCGTGAACGGCGGGATCAGCATGGAGCTCAAGTCCAGGCGAAGCAACCCGCCCGTCCCCAACGAAATCGCTGGGTATCTTGATCGCTTGGACGGCACTGAGCTGTTCTCGGTATGCCTGTGGGAGCTTCCCGAGGGGACGCCCTTCGATCGCGTCAAGCTTGATCGTTGGCCGTTGCGTTACCTACAGGCCGCAGGTAACCGCGACCGGATGGTGGTCGAGATTCGACGCGAGGGCGAGCCGGGAGAACGGCACTTCGTAGTCCGCAAGAGCGACACGATCGAACCTGAGCCAACCGAAGAAATCCGCTGGGACACCTACCGCACGCACGTCTACGGCGTCGAAGTTTTCACTGCAGCCGAGGCTGTTCCGCTGTTCTTGTCGTACTGGCAGACCAACGACGTTCCGCAGGGATACCGGCTTCGTGTGCTCGACCTGTAGTCGCACTCTTCGGCCGAACGTGCGTAATCGCCGGCAAAATAGCGCGTTCAGGTGAACGCCGAGGCGGCAAGAATGCGTTCGCGTGAACGCGCGTCAATGCGGCAAATGATGGCGTTGGTCCAACGCGGCTTCGATTCTTGATCTGTGCGACGGCCAGCATCTGACTTGGTAGTCGTCGTCCCGATAGCGGCCCGTGGCCTTCGTCGGCTCGATCGCAGTGGCAAAGCGATCTTCGCGCGCGCCGGTTCGACGTGGCGCGTCAACTCGGGGCGCAAAGGGAGGGCGCGAATGCCCTTCCACTTTCAACGTATACGGCAGTAGGGGGCTTGCGGCAAGACCCTTGGGTTCACGCACAATCGACGGCCGAGGGCGGATTCCGTCGGAGAAGTCGAAGGGGGACTGGCAGTTGTCGGACGTGGACGTAGTCGTTGTGGGCGCCGGTCCGACCGGCCTCATGCTCGCTGGTGAGCTCGCCCAAGCGGGGGTGCGAACGCTGCTACTGGAGCGGCGGCCGGAGCCGTCGGAGGTTGCGAAGGCAGGCGGTCTCGCCGGACAAATCTTGCAGTTGCTGCACTACCGGGGCGAGCTGAACCGGTTTCGCGAGGCGAGTATGAGCAAGGGCCCTGACCAGGTTCTGCGCTTTCCTTTTGGTGGGCTGCATCTGGATTTCAGCCAGCTCGTGGATCCTCCGATGCGGGTGATGCTGCTCCCCCAGCCACGGCTTGAACGTGTCCTCTCCGAGCGCGCAGTCGAGCGTGGTTCCGACGTACGTCGTGGACACGAAGTCGTCGGGCTGTACCGGGACGACGACGCAGTGACTGTCGAGGTACAAAACCCGGGAGGGGCGTACGTGGTGTCCGCGCAGTTCCTGGTCGGATGCGACGGTGGCCGCAGCGGGATCCGCGACATGGCCGGAATCCCGTTCCTGGGCACGTCCCTGCCTGAGATCGAGCGTCTTGCCTCGGTTACCGTGCCGGACTCGGTGACCGTGCTCGACGACGGAGGACTGGACGTGGCTGGCGTCGGCAAGATTCCGTTCGGCTATACCGCGACCGAACGTGGCGTGTTCGCCTGCTCGGGTACGGGCGGCGCAATGGGGATCTATACCGCCGAGGTAGAGGCGACCGATTACGACGACGACGTGCCCATGACCGTTGCGGAACTGAACGCGAGTGTGAGCCGCGTGCTCGGGATCGACCTACCGCTGGGAGAGCCCCTGCGCATGACGCGGTTCGGCTACTCGGCGAAGCAAGCGGACACCTATCGCGCCGGCCGCGTCTTCCTCGCTGGGGATGCCGCGCACCTGTTCCCCGCGGGCGGAGTTGCGGTCAATGCGGGCATGCTCGACGCAACTAACCTTGCGTGGAAGCTCGCCGGCGCCGTTCACGGCTGGGCGCCGCCTGGGCTGCTCGACACGTACTCCGAGGAACGACGCGCCGCCGCCGAGCGCACACTGCTCCATACGCGGGCTCAGGTGGCGCTGCGCCGCGGGTACGGGCCGAGCGCCGACGCGCTGCGAGCGCTCTTCCTCGAGCTGGCCGCCGACGAGCAACCGCTGCGTCGCCTCGGTGCGCTGATGGCCGGTACCGATGTGGGGGCACCGATGTCGGAAGCGCATCCGCTCGTGGGCACCGTCGTCACCGACCGTGTCCTGCACGTCGAGCACGAGGACCCCAGGTTCGCAGGGATCCTGCGCGAGGGTCGCTCGGTGCTCCTCGACCTCGCTGACCGGCCGGACCTCCGGGAGGTCGCCGGTCAGTGGGACGACCGTGCTGACGTCGTCACCGCGACGATCGCCGAACGGCCCGTCGACGCCCTCCTGATCCGCCCAGACGGCCTTATCGCGTGGGCGGCAGCCATCGGCACACCCAGCCAAACTGCCTTACCCGCGCTGCGGGAAGCGCTGACCACATGGTTCGGCGTTCCGCAGAAGTAGTGCGCCCCTGAACCCTCGCCCGCAGGCATGCCACCGGCGGCCGTCTGGTGAACGGTCGAAGAAACGCGAGAAGGCGAACGAGCAGCCTGCGATACGTCGAAGTCACTCAGCGGTCCTCGAAGGAACCGGCTGCGTCATGGGTCAATATTGTCAGGTCACAAAACGTCTTGTCGGCCGACGAAACGCGCGTCATCGCAGATGCGGATGTTGCCGACGTGCCTCGGCTTCGGTGCGGCAGACTTCACACGTGAGGGTGAACTCGTGCTGCGAGCAGATGCGGTAGCAGGTCGAACTCGTTTGCGAGCAGCACCCTGACGCGGATCAGTGCCGGACAAGCTCACCGCCTTCTGGCCACGGCTCCAGGAGTACGGGCTACTCGTCCATGACGGTGGCGACGCTGCGGTGACGATCCGGTTCTGCCCGTGGTGTGGGACGCGCCTGCCCAAGTCTCAGCGCGAGTGCTGGTTCGACGAGCTTGAACGCCGAGGACTCGATGACCCTCGAGATGCACCGCTCGATATGACGTCGGCGGCCTGGCTGTACGGGCGCGGTGATCAAGGTTCGAGCGAACGCGGCTCGTCATCGATCTGCTGCGCCGCCGCCCACGCCAAATCGCGTAGGCGTTCGTTGGCCTCCTGAACGTCTCGCGGCAGGTTGCGGGAGACGATCGGCTTGGTCTCGGCGAGCCCGACGCCCGTACTCGCGCACAACGCCTTCATGACTTGAATCGGGCGCGGGTCGCGGTCGAGAGCCGCGCGGACAGCAATGTCGATCATCGCACCGAGCTGGCGGGCGGAGCCGCGCCACCAGCGGCAAAGCAGTGCGTTCGCGTTAACGCGCAGAGCACTTACAATTTCCTACAAGGAACCGGCCGAAACCACTTAGCTAGCTAGAAGCATCGACAACTCGACTGTCCATCTCGTCTTGCGCGGCTCGATCGCCGGGTCGGTCCAGAAGGCTTCATAGCGACACGCAAATGCATCGCCCTCGGGGACCGTCCGGCGGTCGAGCACCAAGCCGTTGTCCCGCACCCAGTCCTGTAAGGCCTGGTTCGCTCGGCGGGCATGGTCTTGGTATTTCATCGTCGCGTAACGTCCGGCGGCCATCGAACTTGGCCGGATTCTAGGATGCTTCACCTTGACGGGCTCAGCCGTAAAGTAACCCGCTTCGAGGTCCATAGGCCCCTCCATGTCGATGACGTGGAGCCGGAGAAAGCCATAGCCGACGATCTCGATCTCGGCCTCTTTAGTCCAAGCCCGCACTTCTGCCAGAAGTCGGTCTCGTTCCGAGAGCATCCCGCGGAAGGGCGTTACGACGCGAATCCCTACGTACGGGACTTCCGCGCGTTTCTCCACTCTTGCTGGCTCGACGATCTCCACACCTTGCCTCCTTGAACGGTGAAGCCGACAACGGTCATCGGGCTCTCGTGCTTTCTGCATGCTGCGGTGCCATAGCTAGTGACCGATCACGAGACGAAAACTCATCGGTGCAAATACTCGGGGCTCCTGCAACGCCACACCGGTCGTGCGACAGCACAACTCAGCAGAAGTGCGCGTTTGGACGGCGAGTTCGAGCTGCTCAGATGCCAGTTGTGGGACGGACCTAGCTGGGCGTGTACGTCGAACGACGCGTACGCGGGCCTGCCCGCAGCACCTGCGACGGCAACTCGCGACCGACTATGCGCTCGGCTTGGGCCGCGACGTCGATCAACGCCTCGAGATCGATCCCGGTCGCAACGCCCATGTCTTCGACCATGTAGACGAGTTCCTCGGTCGCCAGATTGCCAGAAGCCCCTGGTGCGTAAGGACAGCCGCCCAGTCCGCCGACGCTCGCATCAAAGTCCGCGACGCCGAGTTCTAATGCCGCTAGTACGTTCGCCAGCGCGGTCCCGCGCGTGTTGTGGAAGTGGAGATTCATCGGAACATCCGCCACCGCCATCCGCATTGAACCGACAAGCGAAGTGACCCGCGTCGGCGTTGCCATCCCGGTGGTATCTCCGAATGAAAGCCCGTCGGCGCCATCCGCGACGGCCCTCGACGCCACCGACACGACCCGGCTCACTGGCACGTCACCCTCATACGGGCAGCCCCAAGCCGTCGCGACCGTCACATGACAGACCGCATTCTGCTCGTGCGCAAGGGAAATCACCCTGGCAATGTCATCCAGCGATTCCTCCGTCGAGCGATTCACGTTCGCGAGATTGTGCGTGTTCGATGCCGACACCACGATCTCGATAACCCGACACCCAGCGTCCAGCGCGCGCGTCGCACCCCGCAGATTCGGCACCAGCGCGGAGTACGTGATCGAGGGCGAGCGCGAAATCGACGCCCACACCTCGTCGGCGTCGGCCATCTGCGGAATCGCGCGCGGCGACACAAAACTCACCGTCTCGATGCGGCCGACACCAGTGCGTGACAAAGCGTCAACCAACTCCACCTTCGCGGCGGTCGATACCGGTTCCTCGTTCTGCAGACCGTCGCGCGGACCGACCTCGCGAAGGCTGATACGCGAAGGGAGATCGCTCATTGCCCCGTCCACCTCGGCGCGCGCTTCTCCGTGAAGGCGCTGATGCCCTCACGACGGTCCGCAGACGTCGCCGCGGCCCGCCACGCGGCGTCCTCGATTTCAAGACCGTCGTGCAATGAAGTGTCGAGCCCACTGCGCAATGCATGCTTCGCATACCGGACGGCGAGAGGCGAGTTTCCTTCGATCGTGGCCGCTATGTCCAACGCCAGTTGCCTGACGTGCACATCTGTCGCGGGCCGGTCGACGATGCCGAGCCGATATGCCTCCGGCGCATCGACTTTGCGACCGGTGAGCACCAAATCGGCCGCCCGACCGGCACCGATGCGGCGGGCCAGCAACTGAGTGCCGCCGCCTCCGGGCACCAACCCGACGGTGACTTCAGTGAGGCCGAAGACCGCAGTCTCATCGGCGACGATCAGGTCACACGACAGCGCGAGCTCGAAGCCACCACCCAAGGCGAACCCACCCACTGCCGCAATCACCGGCATCGGGAGGTCGAGCAGCGCCGCGAACATGCTCCTGATGACTGGGCGCTGCGCGAGAAGTTGTTCGTTGCTGAACCCCGCGCGCTCCTTGAGATCGGCGCCGACGCAGAACGCCCGCTCCTGAGACGAAGAAAGAACGACTGCGCGAACGGCCGCGTCCGCAGCAAGAGCGCGCAGCATGCCGCCGAGGTGCGAAGCGAGATCTGTCGACACCGCGTTCAACGCGCCCGGCCGGTCGAGGATGAGTTCGACGATGTGTTCTGAAGGCCGCCACATCAAGACGCCAGACTGCCCGGCGTCGGGGGTTGGAACAGAGCTCATGCGTTCGACAGTACGCCGCAGTTCAGCGTTGTCCTGGAGCGTCGTCGGCGGCGTGCGGGTCAGCAGCAACGGCGCGCCCAGCCCGCCCGCCGTCCGCCATGCTCGTCCCGGGTGTCCGGCCGAGGTTCTGGTCGACCATGCGGTAGACCTCGCGCTGCACGTGCTCGACCTTCGGGACGTCGGTCAGCGAGATCTGCCCGTTGTCACCTGCCGACTCGACGACCAGGGTGCCGCTGCGCAACATCCGCTCGAGCACCGTCTCCGAGAACGACACGTCGTTGATCCGGTTGAGCGGGATGTCGCGGCCGTGGCGCGCGAGGATGCCGTTGCGGATAATCAGCCGGTCGGTCGTCAGCACGTACTTCGTCGTCAGCCAGCGCAGGTACGGCAGGATCGTCCGCCAGATCACCACCACGGCGGCGATGGCGATGAGGATCCACCGCTCGATCTGCTGACCGCCGCCCTTGGGGATCAGCGCGACGCCGAACCCGGCTAACAGGCAGGCCAGCAGGAGCACCAAAACCGGGAGGAAAAGCCGGCCCCAGTGCGGGTGGAGGTCGAGGACAACTTCTTCGCCATCCGACAGATTCATCGCCATGCCCGGCATCGTTCCATGTCGGCGCGAATTGCGCTCGCTCTCCCGACCGACGGCCGACAAAATCTCCCCATGACTGCCTCTGTGACCGTTCGAGCGGCGACGACCGCCGACGCCGCCGCCATCGCCGACATCTACCGGCCCTACGTGCTGGAGACCGCGATCTCCTTCGAGGAGACCCCGCCGACGGCTGCCGATTTCGAGGCGCGCATGCGCGCGACTCCGCGCCTGCCTTGGCTGATCGCCGTCCGGGAAGACGCCGTGGTCGGCTACTGCTACGCCTCCGTCCACAAGACCCGGGCGTCCTACCGCTGGTCGGCCGACGTGTCGGTCTACGTCGCGCCGAGTGAGCGCGGCCGCGGTGTAGGCCGGCTGCTGTACAGCGAGTTACTGCCGGTCGTGCGAGAGCTCGGCTACGTCAGCGTGTTCGCCGGCATCACCCTCCCGAATGACGCGAGCGTGGGCTTCCACGAGGCGTTCGGACTCACGCCCGTCGGCGTCTATCGAAACGTCGGCTTCAAGCACAACAAATGGCGGGACGTCGGTTGGTGGCAGCTCACCTTCGCCGATCCGCCCGATCAACCAGCCGAGCCAAGAGCCTGGACCCCGCCCGACGTCACCTGACGTGGACTACGTCGCCGGCGCTTACTGATCGGCGTCCGGCTGGCGTCTCGACGACGAGTGACCCATCGGCGTTGATGTCGACCGCGAGGCCCTCGAGCAACTCGCCGCCGAGGTCGACACGGACGTCGCGCCCGAGCGTCACGCACAACTCGCGGTAGCGCGGCAGCACGCTGAGCTCGCCGTCACCCTCGACGCGCCGCCACGCTAGGTACTCGTCGCCGATCCCCCGCAGCGCCGCCCGCAGCAACGTGTCGCGATCGGTCGTGCTCGCGCCGGCCAACGCGAGAGAAATCGCTGTGGGCACTGGCAATTCGGCCTCACGAAGCGTGACGTTGAGGCCCACGCCGACGACCACTGCGTCGTCCACAACCTCGGCGAGAATCCCCGCAAGCTTGCGGTCGCCGATCATCAGGTCATTCGGCCACTTCAACCCGATGTCGACCTCAGCGACTCGCCGCAACGCCGCCGCGATGCCGACACCGACCACCAACGGCAACAGGCTCCACCGAGCGGGCGGAACAGCAACCGACGGGAGCGGCGGCAACCCGACTTGCAGGTCGGGCATCACGTCGGGCGTCACATCGGAGGGCCGGAGCAGCATCGAGAACGTCAGACCCGACCGCGCCGGCGCCGACCACCCACGGTCGAGCCGCCCTCGTGCCGCGGTCTGGTGTTCTGCGATCAGCACCAGACCGGCCGCAGCTCCGGATCGCGCCAACGCAACGACGTCCGCGTTGGTCGAACCGGTCTCTTCGACGACCCTGATCTCGCGCCAGATGCCGTAGTCGACGAGGCCGCGAGACAGCGTCCGAACCGACAGGGGCGGCCGTTCGAGGTCGGTCCAGGGCGACGTCAAAGCTCAGCCCGTGTTCTGCAGCCCGGCCGCAACCCCGTTGACCGCGAGCAGCAGCAGCCGCTGCGTGCGCTCACGCTCGTCGTCGTCGTCGATGCCGGCCCGCAGCGCCTCGAGGGCACGCAGTTGAAGGTGTGAAAGCGCGTCTACGTAAGGGTTTCGCAGCTCGACCGCGCGGCCGAGCACGCTGTGCTTCTCGAGGAGTTTCTCCTGGCCGAGCACCCGCAGCAGCCATGACGTCGTGCGGTCGAACTCGGCCAAGATCGTGTCGGCGAGGTCCGGTCGCCCACCCAGCGCGAGGTGACGTTCGGCGATGTCGCGGTCAGCCTTGGCCAGCGACATCTCGACGTTGTCGAGCATCGTCGTGAACAGCGGCCACTCGGCGTACGCGGCCTGCAACACCGATACGTCGCCGACCGCTTCGAGCCCGCTGCCCAAGCCGTACCAGCCGGGCAACGTCGCGCGCGTCTGCGACCACGCGAACACCCACGGGATCGCGCGCAGGTCGGAAAGTCCGCTCCCCGCAGTACGGCGAGACGGCCGTGATCCGATGCGCAGCGAGCCGATCTCGGCGAGCGGGCTGACAGCTGCGAAGAACTCGGCGAACCGGTCAGTGCCAACGAGGGAGCGGTAAGCCGTGCGGGCCGCATCGCTGACCTGCTCGAACGTAGCCCGATGCTTCGTTGCTGCGGCCGCGACTAGTTCTTCGACCGCAGGCGTCGATGCGAGCACGACGGCGGCCGCGACCTGGTCGAGATGCCGGTGCGCAATCACCGGGTGCCCGTAGCGCGCAAAGATGACCTCGCCCTGCTCGGTCACTTTGAAGCGGCCGTCAACCGATCCGGGAGCTTGGCTGAGCACCGCGCGGTTCGCCGGTCCCCCGCCCCGACCCAGCGCGCCGCCGCGCCCGTGGAACAACGTCAACGTGATGCCGTGCCGCTTCGCCCACGCCGCGAGCGCACCCTGCGCGTCGTACAAGGCGAGCGTCGCGGAGACCGGCCCCACGTCTTTCGCAGAGTCGGAGTAGCCGAGCATCACCTCGAGGCGGCGACCATTAGCCGCCAGCCGGGCCTGCACTGGCGGCAGTTGCAGCGCCTCCTCGAGCACGACGACGCATCGCTGAAGGTCGTCCTGCGTCTCGAAAAGCGGGACGACATCAAGCACCGGAGGTGCCCCGGCCGTCGCGATCGACGCAAGCTCGAACACCGCCGCGATGTCAGCCGCCGATGTGGTGAAGCTAATGACGTAGCGGCGGCACGCGTCGACGCCGTACTCGTCTTGCAGCCACGCCACCGCGCGAATCGTCTCGAGCACCTCGTCGGTCATCGCCGACACCTCGCCGCCAGCGCCCGACACCCCGCCGCCGAGCTCCTGTAACGCCCGAGCGTGAACGCCGCTGTGCTGGCGAACCTCGAGTTCAGCGAGGTGGAAACCAAATGTGCGCGCCTGCCAGATCAGGTGCTGCAGCTCACCGAATGCCAGCCGATGTGCGCCGGCCGCGACAAGCGACTCCTGCACGAGCACGAGCTGTTCGATCAATTCATCGGGACGTCGGTAGCCGCCGGGCTCGCCGAGCCGCCGCGCCTCGAGTCGAGCTGCGGTGTAGAGCACGAAGAGCCGGTGCGGTTCGTCGGGCGCACGCAACGCGAGCCCGCCGATCAACTCGGGGTGGTCGCGCCGAGCATCGTCAATCGCCGCGCTCAACTCAGGGCTCGGCGGCGTTGTCGCGGCCTCAGCAGTGAGCGTGCGACCGATGCGAGTCGCGGCGCGCTCGAGTGCCAGCAGCACGTGACCCGACTGGATTTCCAGTGCCTCGCGGGTGATCTCCGCCGTCACGTTCGGGTTGCCGTCGCGGTCGCCGCCGATCCAACTGCCGAGGCGGAAGAACGGCTGCGCTGCGGGGGGCATGGTGCCCGAGCGGTCGCCGAGCAGCACGTGATCGAGCCCGCGATAGAGCGTGGGGACGACGCGAAACAGCGTCTCGTCGAAGACGGCCATCGCGGTACGCACCTCATCGAGCGGATCGACTGCACTGGCCCGCAGGTGCGCGGTGCGCCAGAGGATGTCGATCTCCTCAAGCAGCCGTCGACGAGCGTCGGCCTGCTCACCCGCGCCGCCGCGCGGGTCGTCTATCCGGTCGAGCTGCTCTCCCGCGCGCGAGATCGCGGTGACGACCGCACGACGGCGGGCTTCCGTCGGGTGCGCGGTCAACACCGGGTGGAGCAGCAAGCCGTCGACGATGCTGGCGACGCGCTCTTCACTGTGCAGGCGGCGGACCTCGGCCACCGACGAGGCCAGCGAATCCCCGGCGCGGCCCTCGCCCACGTCGCGCGACCGCAGCACGCGCACGCGGTGGTGTTCCTCGGCGAGGTTGGCCAGGTGGAAGTAGACGGTGAACGCGCGAGCGACTTCCTCGGCCCGGGCCAGCGACCAGCTCCGCACGAGGGCAACCACGTTCTCTGGCGGCCCCGCCCCCGTCCGCGCGTCGATGACCGCGTGCCTCAGCTCCTCGACGTCCGCCAGAAGATCGTCGCCGCCGTACTCACGCAGAACCTGGCCGAGCAGTTCGCCGAGCAAGCGGACGTCGCGGCGCAGGGGCTCGGGCATCTCGAGCCGGGCACGCTCCCGGGCGACAGGTGCCGGCGGCAGCGAGCCCGACTCGTTCGCTGATTGCGGCACCGACACGGGCACAGCGTACTGGCGGCGTACTGTCGCCCGAGACGGACCAGCCCTTCAAGCCCTGAGGAACCGACCGACAGAGGAGGAGCGCATGACCGTCGACGGGACCGACCCGCACACGACCGCGGGCAAGCTCGCCGACCTATTGGGCCGCGACGCCGAGGCGGTGCACGCAGGATCGGCGGCGGCGGTCGAACGCCAGCACGCGAAGGGCAAAGGGACGGCGCGCGAACGCCTCGATGCGCTGCTCGATCCCGACTCGTTCGTCGAACTCGATCGCCTCGCGCGGCATCGCTCGGTCGCGTTCGACCAAGCCTCGAACCGTCCGTACGGCGACGGTGTCATCACGGGTTATGGCACGATCGACGGCCGCCAGGTGTGCGTGTTCTCCCAAGACTTCACTGTGTTCGGCGGCAGTCTCGGCGAGGTCTTCGGCGAGAAAATCGTCAAGATCATGGACCTCGCGATGAAGGTCGGTTGCCCGGTCATCGGCATCAACGACTCAGGTGGCGCGCGGATTCAAGAGGGCGTCGTCTCGCTCGGGCTGTACGCCGAGATCTTCTACCGCAACACGATCGCGTCGGGCGTCATCCCGCAGGTGTCGTTGGTACTGGGGCCGTGCGCGGGCGGCGCCGTCTACTCACCGGCCATCACCGACTTCATCATCATGGTCGACAAGACGTCGCACATGTTCATCACCGGTCCTGACGTCATCAAGACCGTCACCGGCGAGGACGTCGAGTTCGAAGAACTCGGTGGCGCGCGTACACACAACTCCCGGTCGGGCGTCGCGCACTACATGGCATCGGACGAGGCGGACGCTCTCGACTTCGCGAAGGCTCTCCTGTCGTACTTCCCGTCGAACAATGTCGATGACGCGCCGGTGTTCCCCTCCACGCCTGCCCCAGAAGTCACCGCATCCGATCTCGCCCTCGACACGCTCGTGCCGGATTCCGCGAACCAGCCGTACGACATTCACACGGTCATTGCGGCGGTACTCGATGATGGCGAGTTCCTCGAGACGCAGGCGCTGTTCGCGCCGAACATCGTGTGTGGGCTTGGCCGCGTTGACGGTCGGTCAGTGGGCGTTGTCGCGAACCAGCCGATGCACTATGCCGGATGTCTCGACATCGACGCATCGGAGAAAGCCGCGCGCTTCGTGCGAACCTGTGACGCCTTCAACATTCCGATATTGACGTTCGTCGACGTGCCGGGGTTCTTGCCGGGCACCGGTCAGGAATGGAACGGCATCATCCGGCGCGGGGCGAAACTGCTGTTCGCGTACGCAGAGGCGACCGTTCCCAAGGTGACGGTCATCACCCGCAAGGCCTACGGCGGCGCTTACGACGTCATGGGCAGCAAGCACCTGCGCGCCGACGTGAACCTCGCGTGGCCGACTGCGCAGATCGCCGTCATGGGGGCGCAGGGCGCGGTGAACATCTTGTACCGCAAGGAATTGGCTTCGTCCGCGTCGCCTGAAGCGGACCGTGTCGCATACGCCACGGAGTACGAGGACCACCTCGCGAACCCATACATCGCAGCGGATCGCGGGTATGTCGACGCGGTGATCGCACCGTCGCAGACCAGGCTCGAGGTGACTCGCGCGCTGCGGTTGTTGCGCACCAAGCGCGATCAGTTGCCACCGAAGAAGCACGGGAACATTCCGCTGTGACCGATGGTCTGCAGATAACGAAGGGCAGCCCGGACGACGACGAGCTGGCCGCCGTTGTCATCGCCTTCGAGGTGATAGCCGCTCGCGTTGTGGCCACCGCGGCCGACCCAGTCTCGAAGTGGCGAACGTCCCTGAGTTCGCCGAACCGTCGACGCGCGTGGAGCTCGCGCGGCTAGGCGAAGACTTCTCGAGCGAAGTTGAGTTGGGTGCGCTGGTGGAACGCGCCGCCACCTTCGTGCTCGTTGAAGTCGTACACCTCGATCCGCTTCGGACCGGCGTACGCGTTGTAGGCGGCGAACACCGTCGATGGCGGGCAGATCGGATCGCGCAACGCGACCGAGAACAACCCCGAAGCTGAAGCACGAGCGGCCAGAGAGACTCCGTCGAAATACGACAGCACGCCGAAGACCTGCTCGATGCGGTCGCGATGCGTGTGCAGGTACCGCACCAACTCGCCGTACGGATTGCCGTCGGTCAGCGACACCGCGCGCCGGAAGTGGCAGAGGAACGGGACGTCGGGCATCGCCGCGACGACGTCATGACTCAGCGCCGCCGCAGCGATCGTGATGCCGCCACCCTGGCTGCCACCTGCAACAGCAATCCGAGCGGGATCGATCAAGCGGATGCGAGCGGGCAGCGTCGATCGCCCGCACCGCGTCGACGAACACCCGCCGGTAGTAGTACGTCTCCGCTGACCCGATACCCCGCGTCATGAATCCCGGCTCGGCCGGCCAACCGCCGTCCGGGTCAGGAGTGTCTCCGACCGACCAGCTACTGCCCTGCCCGCGGGTGTCCATCACGAAATGCGCGTAGCCGGCGACCGCCCACAGGGTCCGCTCGTGCGCGAGTCCGCGGCCGCCGCCATAGCCGATGTACTCGACCACACACGGCAGCGGACCGTCTCGAACAACAGGTACGTGCAACCAACCGCGCACCGGCTGGCCGCCGAACCCGGGAAACGTCACGTCGAACGATTCGATCGCGCGCAATCCTGCGTCGAAGGGCTCGAAGGTGGCCACGCCGGGTGGGGATGCGGCCAACGTGTCGTCCCAGAACCGATCGAAATCGGCCGGCTCGGCGAGGGTGGGCCGATAGGTGCGCAGTTGGTCCAGCGGCAAGTCGAACTCGGCCATGCGCGGGAGCATAACCAACCGCGGTCAGGCGATCGAGATGACGGCGTCCTGTTGCTCGCCGCAAACGAATCCGCCGGCGATGTCGCCAGGTACCGGCCGGGAGAACAGGTAACCCTGGCCGTAGGCGCAGCCAAGCCGCTCGACCCGCCGGCGTTGGTCGCTGGTCTCGATGCCCTCCGCGATCACGTCGACGCCGAGGTTGCGGGCCATCATCGCGATCGTGCGAACCAGTTCGGTGCTGCGCGGATCGGTACCGAGTCCCCACACGAACGACCGGTCAACCTTCAGCGCCTCGATCGGGAACCGGTGCAATGCCTGCAGCGACGAATACCCGGTGCCGAAGTCGTCGATGTGCAGCGCGAAGCCGTTCTCGTGCAGCTCGAGCAGCATCCGCTCGGCGAGGTCGGCGTTGTACATGACGACGGTCTCGGTGATCTCGAGCACGATGTTGCGCGGCTCGAGATTCGCTTCGCGCAGGTAGCCCTGAAGATCCTGCAAAAGCCCGCCGTGCCAGAACTGCCGGTTCGACACGTTGACACTGACCCGCAAGTCGTCGGGTGCGCCGGCAAGCTTCCACACGGCAATCTGACGGCACGTCTCGCGCAGAATCCACCGACCCATCGGCACGATGAGTCCGGTCTCCTCGGCGACCGGCAGGAACTCCCCCGGCGCAAGCAGCCCACGAGTCGGGTGCTCCCAACGAACGAGTGCCTCGAACGCGAGGGTGCGGCCGGTACGGATCGCAACGATCGGCTGGTAGTACAGGCGTAGCTGACCGCCATCGATCGCCTGCCGAAGCTCCGCCTCGACGCGCAACCGGCTAACCGCGTGGGTGTGCATGCCCGCGTCGAACGTCGCGTGAGTGCCCTTCTCGTCCGCCTTGGCCTGGTACATCGCGGTGTCGGCGTCGCGCAGCACGTCTTCCGCCGACTGGTAGCCGGTCGAACTCGACGCGATGCCGATGCTCGCCGTCACGAAGATCTCGTGGCCGCCGACATGAAACGGTCGGGCCAGGCGTTCCTGCAGCCGCTCGGCCACCGCCACCGGATTGTGTGGAGCAGTGAGGTCGTCGAGCAGAATCGCGAACTCGTCGCCGCCGAAGCGCGACGCCGTGTCGGACGGCCGCAGGTCGGAAGAGATCCGCTCGGCGACACTTGAGAGCAACGAGTCGCCCAGCAGGTGACCAAGGCTGTCGTTGACCAACTTGAAGCCGTCGAGGTCGAGGAACAGCACCGCGAAGTGCTGGTCGGCGTGCCGGTTCGCGCGGGCCATGGTGACCCGTAGCCGGTCCAGAAAGAGCGTGCGGTTCGGCAGACCGGTCAGCGGGTCGTAGAGCGCGGCGTGCCGAAGCTGGCTTTCCAGCTCCTTCCGTTCGTGGACGTCGGTCAGCGAACCCACCATTCGGGTGGGCACGCCGTCGGCGCCGCGGATGACCAGCGCACGCGCGAGCACCCACAGGTAGCTGCCGTCACCGCGGCGGATGCGGTGCTCGAGCTCGACGCCGGTCGAACGTCCCTGGACGTGCTCCTCGATGGCGGCGAGCAGGCCCTGCAAGTCGTCCTCATGAACGCGGCCGAACCAGTCGTCGCTCGTATTGCCGACCGCATCAGCTGGGCAGCCGACGAGTTCCATCCAGCGCGCGGAGTAGAAGACCTCGTCCTTGACGAGGTCCCAGTCCCACAAGCCACCGCTCGCTGCCTGCGCGGCAAGCGCGTAGCGCTCCTCGCTGAGTCGGATCTCCTCGACGAGCCCACGCTCGCGTTCAAACGACCGCTCGACCTTCTCGCGCTGCTCTTCGAGCGACGCGAGGTTCGCCTGGTGATCGAGGGCGACCGTCAGCAGTGCCGCCCACTGGTTCAACGTCTCGCGACCCGACGCCACCTTGCTGTCGATCTGGCCGACGATGCTGAGCAAACCCCAGTCACTCGACCGAACCTTCACCGGCAGCACGAACACGACATCGTCGAGGTCCTCGTCGGCAAGTTCGAGTAGCTGCATCGGCGGAAAGACAGTGGCCGCGACGGTTTCGTCAAGACCCGGAGGCCGCCGGCCCGAGGTGGTGTCACGGTCGAACGCTCCGACAACAGCGAGTGTCGGATCTGCGCCGGCCACCAGTTCGCCGGGCGCCTCGGACCACAGGCCAAGGCAGCCGGCCCGCACCGACGTGCGCTCGAGCCATTGCAGTGAGCGCGGGTCTTCTTCGTGGCTGCGGAGCAGGTCCATGGCGACCGCGTACTGCGTGCCGAGTGCGTTCTGGAAGTACGCGCTCTCGTTGTACTGATCCTGCGAGTGGATTGCCGACAGCATCAACATCACGCGCACGACCTGGTCGGCGACCCGCCGAGCGCCGTCCCCGGCGTCGCTCGTCTGCGCCGCAACGAGGTCAGCGCCGAAGTCGCGCGTCGCTGCCATGATGCCGCGGATCGTCTGGTTGCGAGGGCTGCGCTGGTACAACGTCTCGAGGTCACCGCGCAGCTTCGTCTCCGGCGGCAGGGCATCACCCTTCAACGCACCTTCGAGCAGGTGGGTAATCGACGACGCCGCAGCCGCAATCGTGCCCGCCCGGTTCGACGCCGCCCGTGTCGGCGGTCAACGTGCGGTCGAGCTGCTCCTCCAACCAGCGGCGCGCGAGCCGCAGGGGTCCTCCGGACCTGATCGCGCGACGCGGCATCGCCGATGTCGCTCGTGCAACCGCACGATTCGCGGACGACGAACAACGTCGGCGCCTTCGTGCTGCCCGTCGGGAACGTCGACGCCGGCAAGCTTGTCGAGAAGGAGTTGCGCAGCGAGCCGGCCCAGCGCGCCGAAGTCCTGGCGGACGCTCGACAACGCCGGCTTGACGAACGTCGCCGCGTCGACGTCGTCGAATCCGATGATGGCCTGGTCGCGGGGCAGCTCGAGACCGGCCGCGGTCAGAGCCGACATGACGCCCATCGCGTTGACGTCAGTCGCGACCATCACGGCTGTCGACCGCAACCCGTCGGCGAGCATGGCCTGGCCGGCCTGCACGCCGAACTCTTCCTCGTTGTCAGCAGTCGAGAAGACCAGTGTCGGGTCAGGTTCGATGCCGGCCTCGATCAACGTCTCGACGTAGGCGGCATGGCGTTCCTGAATGTCGTCTTGATGCATCATGCCGACGAAGGCGATCTTGCGGTGACCGTGCGCGATCAGGTGCCGCACCGCCTCCCGCACGCCCTGCTTGTTGTCGGGTTGAACGGTGGGGCACACCACGCCGTCCAACTGCTTGCTGATCAGCACGAGTGGCTTGCCGGCTTGCCGAATCGCATCGAGGTACGCGGGAGTCGCAGCGTCGGTCACCACGATGCAGCCAGCGAGGTGACCCCAGGCAGCGGCGTGCGGATGCGGCGCGGTGTCAGGACGCTCGGAGTAAACGACGCCGGGATCGGATGTCTGGATCGCGACGAGCCGCGCGCCAGCCTCGGCGGCCGCGTTCGCCACACCCCTGATGACGCCGCCGAAGTAGAACCCGCTGACAAACGGCGACAGCACGCCGATCGTGGGCGGGGTATCCATGCCAGCCCTATCGGCCGCCCGTACCTGGTTCTGAGCGTGAATCGGGGCGATCTGTGGGCGCCGGAGGACGGCTCAGGCCGCGGCGACGACCCGGTTGCGCCCGGCGCCCTTCGCCCGGTACATCGCGGCGTCCGCAGCCCGCAGCAACTCCGATTTGCGCGGTGCGTGCGGCGGCAACGAGGCCACCCCGAGGCTGACCGTGACCTTGCCCCGTTCGCTGCGGGCGACGAACGCGGTCGGACCGGTCTCGACAGCCCGCCGGATCACCTCGGCCCGACGCAGTGCCGTCTCCGGGGTGGTGCCACTCAGCAGGACCGCGAGTTCGTCTCCGCCGAGGCGGTACGCGCGATCGTTTTGGCGGCTGTTGGCCGAGAGCGCCTTTGCCACGATGCGAAGGGTCTGGTCGCCGATGTCGTGGCCGAACGTGTCGTTGACGGTCTTGAAATCGTCGATGTCGACGAGGATCAGCGACACCGGCGCACCGTCGTCCAACTGCTCGATATCGAAGTCGAAGGTGCGACGGGTCAACAGACCGGTGACCGCATCGTGTTGGGCCTCGTAGCGAAGCGAGCTGATCGCGTCGTCGAAGCGATTACGGGCCGTGACCAGGGTCACCATGATGCCGACCAGGATCAGCGACACCCCGACCGAGTCTTCGATGACCCGCCCCGGGGGGTCGATCAACACGCACAGAATCGTCTCCGCTATGACAATCTCGCCAGCGACCAGGCGCGCCACGACGGGTTTGAGGTGGTAGGCCGCAAAGAGCAACGGCAACGAGAATGCGAGCTGCGAAGAGGCGGTCGCGTCGCGGCTGCCGAGCGCGATCAGCAAGATGACGACCACCGGCACAGCTGGCACGAGCGGCCAGCACAGTGTCGGCAGCCGCTCCGGCATCCGCCACAGGAGCGACGCCGACGACGGCGAAGACCACGGCTACCAACCAGGGCACCCAGCGCAGGCCGTGCGGATACTGCGGAGTCGGAACGACCGTCGCCTCGAGCGTGATGACAACGGCGCCGACGAACAGGAGGAGGGCAGCCGACCGGGCCGCGTCTGTCAGCACCCGCGGGCGAGCAGCCTCGATCCACTCTGTTCGCACGGCGCCCTATCGGCCGCGGTCGACCTGAACTGAGGTCCGTAGACTCCCGGCAAGCTAGGGAGGCCGGGTGCGCAAGGT
This sequence comes from uncultured Actinomycetes bacterium, assembly GCA_963799955.1. Classification (GTDB taxonomy): domain Bacteria; phylum Actinomycetota; class Actinomycetes; order Acidothermales; family Acidothermaceae; genus PALSA-607. The sequence continues at coordinate 178,032 of CAWCZJ010000019.1, read as the reverse complement.
TCTCATCGCCAACAGGGGCGAGATCGCCGTTCGCATCGCGAGGGCATGCCGGGACGCCGGGTTGGCGAGCGTCGCGGTCTACGCCGAGCCCGATCTCGACTCGCTCCATACCCGCGCGGCCGACGAGGCCTATGCGCTCGGCGGGTCGACGCCGGCGGAGAGCTACCTGTCGATCTCCAAGGTTCTTGCAGTGGCCGCTCGTTCGGGGGCAGATGCCGTTCATCCGGGGTACGGCTTTCTCGCGGAGAATGCGTCGTTCGCTCGGGCCGTGGTCGATGCCGGGTTGATCTGGATCGGTCCGCCGGCCTCGGCAATCGACGCCCTCGGCGACAAGGTGCAGGCCCGGCACATCGCTGCGAGCGTCGGTGCGCCACTGGTGCCGGGCACGGCCGAGCCGGTCGCTGACGCCGAAGAGGTCGTCGCGTTCGCTCGTGAGCATGGGTTGCCGATCGCGATCAAGGCGGCATTCGGCGGCGGCGGTCGCGGCCTCAAAGTTGCGCGCACGCTCGAGGAAATCCCTGAACTTTTTGCGTCGGCGGTGCGCGAGGCGGTCACCGCGTTCGGTCGTGGCGAGTGCTTCGTCGAGCGCTACCTAGACCGGCCGCGGCACGTCGAGACGCAATGCCTCGCGGATGCTCACGGCAACGTCGTGGTGATTTCGACGCGCGACTGCTCATTGCAGCGCCGCCATCAAAAGCTGGTCGAGGAAGCGCCGGCGCCGTTTCTCACTGCTGCTGCCATTGACACGCTGTATTCGTCATCGAAGGCCATCTTGCGGGCGGCCGGCTACGTCGGCGCGGGCACGTGTGAGTTCTTGCTCGGCGCGGACGGCACGATCTCGTTCCTCGAGGTGAACACGCGCATTCAGGTCGAGCACCCGGTGTCTGAGGAAGTCGCCGGCATCGACTTGATCCGCGAACAATTCAGAATCGCGGACGGCGAGGAGCTGGGCTACGACGATCCGCCGCTGCGCGGTCACTCGATCGAGTTCCGGATCAACGGCGAGGATCCGGGTCGTGGTTTCTTTCCCGCTCCTGGCACGGTTACTGTCTGGCGCCCGCCTTCAGGACCGGGAGTGCGACTCGACTCCGGTGTCTCGGCGGGCACTCTTGTTCCGCAGGCGTTCGACTCGTTGCTGGCGAAGCTCATCGTGACCGGCGCATCTCGCACCGAGGCACTCGCCCGAGCGCGTCGCGCACTCGCCGAGTTCGAGATCGACGGCATGGCGACTGCGCTGCCGTTTCATCGCGCGGTGGTCGACGATCCCGCGTTCGCTCCGCCAGACCCGCAGACACCATTCAGTGTGCACACCCGCTGGATCGAGACCGAGTTCGTCAACACGATCGCGCCGTACGTTTCTGCTGCCGATGACTGGGACGACGCCGTCGCTCCACGCGAATCCATCACCGTCGAAGTCGGCGGCAAGCGGCTCGAGGTCGTGCTGCCGGCGTCGCTGCAACGCGGCGCGAGTTCGCCAGTTCGTCGACGGCGTGGCGCCGCATCGCACGCGGTGACCGCGCACAGCAGCGACGAGCTGACCGCACCGATGCAGGGCACCATCGTGAAGGTGGCGGTTAGCAACGGCGACGCTGTCGAGGTCGGCGACCTGATCGTGGTCCTCGAGGCGATGAAGATGGAGCAGCCGTTGACGGCACATCGTGGCGGCACCATCGCCGAGTTGGCCGCCGAACCGGGTCAGAAGGTCGCCGGGGGCGCCGTCATCTGCGAAATCCGCTAGCAGACGCGGCGGGCCGGGGCGGCGGGCCGGCGCAGAATGTGCGATCGCTGCCCTCGTGGGGAGGTAAATCACCATTCTGTGCGACCGCTAGAGCCAGCCGTTGTCTTCGGCTACCCGCAGAGCCTCGACACGATTGCGGGTGCCGGTCTTCGAGATCGACGACGACAGGTAGTTGCGCACGGTGCCTTCGCTGAGGAACAGCCGCTTCGCGATGTCGGCAATGGTCGCGCCGTCACGCGCGGCCGCGAGCGCATCGCGTTCACGCGCGGTCAACGGGCTGGTCCCGCCGGCCAACGTTGCGGCCGCCAGCGTGGGATCGACGACACGCTCGCCGCGCGCGACTCGACGCACCGCATCAGCAAGCTGCTCAGCGGGCGCGTCCTTGACCACGAATCCGAGCGCCCCCGACTCCATTGCGCGTCGCAAGTAACCCGCCCGCCCAAAGGTGGTCACGATCAGCACTCGGCAACTCGGGAGTTGTGAGACCAACGCCGCAGCCGCTGCGAGTCCGTCGAGACCTGGCATCTCGACGTCCAACACTGCAACATCAGGCCGGACGTCGAGGGCAGCCGCGACGACCTCGTCGCCGCGTCCGACCTGGGCGACGACCTCGAGGTCGGGCTCGAGGTTGAGCAACGCGGCCAACGCTCCCCGAACGAGGTGCTGGTCGTCGGCCATCAACACGCGGATCACCCGACGGCTCGCGCCGGCGTCCGCCACATCGGTCGTCACTGCTAGACCGGCACTTCGACGCGTAACCGGAAGCCGGTCGCACTGCCATCGACGGGTCCAGCCAACAACCGGCCGCCTAGCGCGTCGGCTCGTTCGGCGAGTCCGGCGAGTCCGTTGCCCGGATGTGTCGCTGCGACCTCGCCAGCCTTGCGCGCGCAGCCGGATCCGTCGTCAACGATCTCGATGCCGGTGGCGTCGAGCGTGATCCGCACCGACTTCGCCTTGCTGTGCCGGACGACGTTTGTCACGCCTTCGCGAACCACCCAACCGAAGAGCCCGCCGACCTCGGGAGACATGCCCTCAACGACGCCGGGCAACTGGGCATCGATGCCTGCTGCTTCGAGAACTTCGCGGGCCGTGGCGAGTTCGGTTGCCAGCCGCACTTCGCGGTAGCCGGCAACGGCCGCGCGCACATCGGCGAGGCTCTCACGCGCGAGCACTTCAACCTCGGCGATCTCTTGTCGTGCCCGTACCGGATCCTGCTCGAAGAGCCGCGAAGCCAACGCGGCCTTGACGGTGACCGTCGTGAGTGAGTGACCGAGCAAGTCGTGCAGGTCGCGGGCAATGCGCATCCGCTCACGTTCGGCGGCGAGTGTTGCGACTTCTTCGCGCATGGCTGCGAGCTCGGCGTTTGCCCTGATGAGGCGAGAGAAACCGAACACGGCGAGCGAGGCAAGCGCGACACTCGCGCCCATGTCCCACTGCACACCCTTGATGTGCCACGGCCCGATGAATTGGGGCATCAAGGCTGACGTGACTGCGAAGGCGGTGACGACGCCGAGCGCCACGCGTGACGGCAACAAAATGATCGTCGCGGCCGCCACGAAGATCAGCATCCATAGGCCATTCAATCCGATAACCGCGGTTCCAGCGGCGGTGACGAGGAGGAGTTCGCCGACGATCAGGTAGCTGTATCGCGCTCCTCGAGCACCCCACCAACCGAGGGGAACCAAGAACAAGTACGACCATGCGAACGCCACCAGCAAGACAGTGCCGATGATGCTTGCAGCGAGCTGATGATGAGTCCACGCGGCGCCGAGCGGGATCGCGAGATAGACGAGCCAGAAGCCGCCGCCCCGTCGCCACCGAGTGGGTCCATGCTTACGGTCGTTGGCATCTCCGGGAGCGAACCAGCGCAGCTGGCGACGTGCGGTGGCCCCTAACTCTCGCCCGACCCCTGCGGCTTCCCACGTCGCACGCGGCTCGACGTCCACCGAAGTCAAGGACCTGTCGTCAGGCATCAGACGCGCGCGGTGTCACTACGGAAGGCTCGCGCAGCGAGGGCGGCAAGGACCACTGCCCACGCACCTACGGTGATCCAGCCCTGCGTCGACCACGTTTGCCCACCTGCCAATGTGTGCCCCGCCTGCACTAGCCAGTATGTCGGTGTCGCCTGCGAGATGACATGCAGCGCACCATGCGTGCCACCAATCGGTCCGTACGCCCCACCGAGCAAAGCCAGTAGCGACACCCCGCCGCCGATGAAAGGCCCAATCGAGTCCGGCGTGAACAGGTGACCGATCAAGATTCCCAGCGCAGCAAAGGGAATGAGGCCAATTAGCACGAGTTCGGTCATCCGCAGCACGTTCGTGGTTGTCAGGTGAACGCCGAGCGTCGCGCCCGCAACGAAGAGCAAGATCAGGGTGATGAGGGCCGTCAAGTAGCCGGTGAGCACCTTGGCCCGCATATATGCACGAGTGCTCAGCGGTGTGAGTCTCAACTGGCGATTCCAGCCGGCCTGCCTCTCGGCGGCGATCCGCGCACCGACCGAGGTCATCGCGACCATCGTGCCGAACGACGCCATGCCCGCGAGGTAGTACGTCGGGAACGGAATGTTGTCGAGCTTGATGTTCTTGTTGGCACCGGCCACGACGTAGAACAGCACGAGCGGAAAGATGAGCGAGAAGATAAACGCCCGTTTGTTTCGCACGCTGCGAATCAGTTCGTAGCGAAGGTAGGTCAAGTTCATGACAGCTCCTCGGACTTCTCGTCCCCGGTCAGCAATAGGAATGCCTCTTCGAGCCCGGCGCCGGCAATCTCAATATCGCTCGCGGCCGGGAAATCCCTCAGCAGGGCGCGAATCGCAGCATCGGAGTTCGTGCAGTGCAAGACGACAGCCTCACCGCGCAGCTCCGCGGATTGCACGCCTTCGAGCTGGCTGAGACTTGAGATCGGCACGTTGGGCAATGTCGCTTTGATCGTGCGTAGACCAACGGTCGCTTTGATCTCTGTCGCGGGGCCGTCGGCCACGATGCGGCCACGAGCCATCAGCACTATTCGGTCGGCGTAGGCGTCTGCTTCTTCGAGGTAGTGCGTGGCGAACACCACGGTCTTGCCTCGTGACGCAAACTCGCGCATCGACGTCCAGAACTCGCGGCGCACCTCGACGTCCATCGCAACGGTCGGTTCGTCGAGGATCAGCAGGTCGGGGTTCGACACCAACGCGACCGCCGACCGCACGCGCTGCGTCTGACCACCGGACAACTTCTGGGTCCTGCGGTCGGCGATGTCCTCGATGCCCGTGACGCTCAGCACCTCGTCGACACCCATCGGGTTCGGGTACAGCGACGCCATCATGTCGATCAGCTCGCGCACGGTCAGGTCGCGCAGTAGTTGGCCGGTCTGCAGCATCGCGCCGATCGCGCCCTGCGCAATCGCCTCGGCCGGGGTCATCCCGAACACCTGTACCGAGCCGGTGTCGGGCTTAGCCAGCCCGAGAATCATGTCGATCGTCGTCGACTTGCCGGCGCCATTAGGGCCGAGCAGGGCAACCGTCTCACCGGGAGCAATCACCAGGTCGATGCCGTCGACGGCGAGCACCGGGCCGTAACTCTTGCTCAGGGACGCGAGGTGGATGCCCGCCGTCGTCCTGAGGTCAGTAGCAGTAGTCATGGCCCTGATACTGCCCCGTCCCCACCACGCGGCCCAGTGCAACCCGTCGTCCATCTGGCATGACATGCGTCACCTGGCTGCCCACCGACCACCTACGAGCGGTGGCTATTCAGGTATTGGGTGTTGCACTGACTGATCGCGGCCTGGTCACCGTGCGCGTTCTTCAGGCGGGCCTGGAGATTCTTGCCAGCCGGGCTGTTCAGCACACTCACCCCGAGCGCGATGATCCCGAGCACGAGTGCGGCTGTTCCCGGAGGCCGCAGTCTGCACCCGCCACACCCGACCCTCGCAGCCCTGGGCGCACGTATGAGGGACGAAATCGGTACATCCAGGGCTGCGAAGGCTTCGGATCGGGGTCGGCGAGGTCGAAGATGAAGCATGAGCAGGACGTCGAGGGCAACCGTCGCAGTAGCCGTGATCGCCGGTCTCGCCACGCTCACCGCAGCGTGTGGAGGCGGTCACCATCATCAAGCGGCGCCCGACGGGACGCCGTCAAATGCCCTCGCCAGTGCGAGCGTCGCGGTCTCGTCGACCGTGCCGGCGGTCTCCGGCGCAGCTTCGAGCGCGGCCGTTTCCAGCGCAGCTTCGAGCGCCACCGCCTCGAGCACAGGTTCGTCGAGCGCGGCGCACCCGACTACCGCTTCGCCCACCAAGGCCGCGGGCACGCCGACGCCGAGTAAGTCGGCGAGCGCGAAGCCAACCGCGAAGCCCACCCCGAAGCCGACGCCCGTTACGCCAACACCGGTCAAGCCGGCTCCCCCAGCAGGTGGGGCATCCGGCTCCGACGTCCTCGCGGGCTGCCAGATCTTCCCGGCCGACAACTACTGGCACGCCGACATCGCGTCGCTACCGGTCGACCCGCGCAGCGCAGCGTGGCTAAACGCCATGGGCGCATCGACCCGCAAACTGCACCCCGACTTCGGGCCGTCAGGCGACCCGAAGAACCCGTACGGCATTCCGGTCACGATCGTTCCGGCGGGTCAGAAGTCGGTGCCGGTGACATTCCAGTACGCCGACGAGAGTGACAAGGGTCCGTACCCGCTCGGGCCGAACACGCTGATCGAGGGCGGCGCGAACTCGGGCGGCGACATGCACGCAATCATGGTGACCTCCGACTGCCAGCTGTTCGAGACGTGGGACACCCTCGACACGTCGTCCGGCTGGACGGCCGGATCTGGCGCGCATTGGTCGTTGTCGAGCGACTCCTTACGGCCAAATACCTGGACTTCAGCGGACGCCGCGGGGTTGCCGATTCTGCCGGGCCTGCTGCGCTACGACGAAGTGAAGTCCGGCCACGTCGATCACGCGATCCGGTTCACCACGAACGTCACCTCCGACAGCTACCTGTGGCCAGCACGTCACGAGGCGGGATCGCAGACGAACGAGAATCTGTACCCGCCGATGGGTGCGCGGTTCCGCTTGAAGGCGAGCTTCAACATCAGCGGTTACTCGGCGCAGGCGCAGACCGTGCTGAAGGCCATGCAGACCTACGGTCTTGTGCTCGCCGACAACGGCTCGCCCTGGTACTTCCAAGGCACCGCCGACAACGCATGGCCGGACGCGCTGATCGAGTCACTGAAGACGATTCCGGCGAGCGCGTTCGAGGCCGTCGACACGAGCGGCCTGGACGTGAAGGGACCGAACAGCGGCCAAGCCGGCTAGAAGCTGTGCGGCTTGCAGGCCTCCAAGCCGCAGCGCGCTCGCGAGTGAAGTAATTACGTCGTGTCCCAGCGAAATTACGTGCGTAATTCCTTCACTCGCCGGCGAGCGCACCCACCGGCCGTGCGCCGACTACGGTCGACGCATGACCCGAATTCCGGGTGACCCTGGACCATGGCGCTGGCTGTTGTTCGCCGTCGGCCTGCGACTGCCACCGGAGAATCGCGAGTGGGTGCGCCACGAACTGACCGACGCGGGTTGGCGCTCTCGCGCGGCGGTAAGACAGCTCGTACTCGTTGTCCCGGTAGCGGCAGCCTTTGGTGCTCTGCCAGGACCGTGGTCGTTGAAAGCGACGCTCATGATTCTCGTGCTGGTCGGCGGGTTGTTGATCTCGCTGATGTACGCCGACAGCGTTCGCGCATCACGACTTCGCCAACATGATCTGCCGGTGCCAGACGACCGCGACCTCGGACGTCCGACCGACTCGCTCTAACCTTCGAGCGACACGGAATCGCCGACGGCGACCCGACCGGGCGCTACCGTCGACCCGTACACCCCAAGGCAGGCTTGCCGGTCACCACCGAGCGCGTGTAGCACCGCCGGGTTTCGCTCGGTCGTCCTCGGGTCAACGTTGATCATGATGCAACGCTGATCTCTCTTGTCGACGCGCATCGCGATGTCGCCAATCCGCAACACCGAGCCCACCCATCCGTCTTCAGGGAAAGGCGTGTCGTCGATCGGCTCGACGACAAGATTGGGACGGAACCGCAAGGGTTCGAGGGTCAACCCAACAGTTGCACCGAGGTCGGCGACCGTTCGGGTGCTGATGAGCGACAGCGGAAACGCGTCGAAGATGCCGCGTTCCTGTTTGATGACGCGCACTCCCGGGCCGAGTTCGGCCGCCAGTTCCGGGTCGACGACGTCGAACTCAGTCCCCGCCGGCGTGCGAACCAAGGTTGGCGACTTGTCGGGTCGCAGCGGTTCCACGAAGGACGGCTGGTACTTCCACATGAGTGGAAGCTCGCGCACCGTGAGCCACGGGAATCCGCTGCGTTCATGGCCGTCTTGGATGAACGCCCAGCGGCGATCCCCCGCCAAGCCTTCCCATGACACATCGACCTCGTCGAGCACCTGGGCACCCATCGACTTGACCGGATACCGGAACAGCGACACGACCCGGCCGACAACGGTCTGATGGGCCATGCGGCCACCATAATCGGTGTGGCGCTGCCGCCCCAACGACCCCCGCATCCGTCGACCCCGCAAGGACCACACGTGACCGAGTTTCCCGATTTCTCGCTGCCCGGCAAGGTCGCGCTCGTCACCGCGAGTGGCCGTGGGTTGGGGCGCGCCATCGCGATTGCGTTGGCGCATGCAGGCGCCGACATCGCCCTCGGTTTGCGTGACCGCGAGTCTGCGGGTGATGTCGCAGAAACCATTACTGCGATGGGACGGCGGGCAGTGCCGCTTCAGATGAACATGACCAGTCTGCCAGAGATCCGTCAGGCAGTCGCGGACGCTCATGAGGCCTTCGGCCGGCTCGACATTCTCGTCAACAACGCGGGCATCGCACCGGGTGCGCCAGCGGCGGAGGTGACCGAGGAGAACTTCGACGCGACGCTCAGGGTCAATCTGAAGGGCACCTTCTTCGCGAGTCAGGCCGCAGCGAACACCATGAGCGTCCAAGGCTCAGGGCGCATCATCAACATCGGCTCGCAGGCTGGCTTAGTGGCGTTGCCCGGTGAGTCGATCTACTGCATGACGAAGGCGGCAATCGGCCACCTGACCAAGTGCCTCGCGGTTGAGTGGGGCGTTTTCGGTATCACCGTCAACTGTGTCGCGCCGACGTTTATCGAGACTCCGGGTACCGAGCCCGCGTTGTCCGACCCGGCGTTTCGCGCCGATGTGATCGAGCGCATCGCAGCCCTGCATCGGATCGGTCAGCCCGTCGACGTCACCGGAGCTGTCGTGTTCTTGGCCTCCGACGCTGCCTCGTTCATCACCGGCACGACGATCCCCGTCGACGGTGGTTGGACCGCGCGCTAGCGCAGACTATGGACGTGGACGATGTAACGGACCAGCTGGATGCCGGAATGGCGTTGTGGCGGCAGGCCGCGGCCGTGGTGTTCGCAGACGTGGAAGCGACAACCGACATCCGCTGGAGATGGCACGTGACGTTGCACGGAGACGAATTGGACTGGTCCCCCCGACGACACCGATCTCACGAATCAGGAGCGTATGGGAGCCGCGTCATCGTGCGACCAGCGGATTGGAAGCCGCCACGACGACCGCAGCAGATCCCCGAGCTCTGGCTGGAAGCGCACGGCAACGGGACATCACTAGGCGTTGGTTACGACCTGCACCAGGCCGTTGAGTTCGTCGCCGAACGCGTGCAGGACTGGATCATCGACGAGCAGTGGCACGCATGGCCCCAATGCCCGCGGCATGAACACCCTGCGGCTCTGGGAAGCCAGGGGACCTCGCCCACTTGGGTGTGCCCGTTGGATCGGCAGGTAATAGCCGAGGTGGGCAAGCTCGGCGACGCCGGCTAGCTCAACTACGCGCGTCGCGCGACCTGACGAGCACCACAACTTCGTGCTCCCGGGTATCCAGATCGCCGACGGACTGCTGGCGGTGCCTGCGAGCAGCCGGATGACAGTCTGCGTTAGGCAAGCTCGGGTACACGCACCGATCGTGCGCGTACCCGATAAGCCGCATGCGATCGTAGGTGCGTGAGCTTCGACATCACGAGCCGCGAGACCTTGCGGCACAACCCACTGAATGCGGTAACTGCGGTTGTCGAACGGGTAAGCGACGCCGACGGGCACACGCTGATCCGCAAGGAGTTGCGCCGACCTGACGCCTCATCAACAGAGGGGACGGCGGGGGCGTGGGCCGCATCAACGGACCCTGAGCATTGGAACTACTGGCGCCGCGAAGCGGACGCCTACTTGTCTGGCCCGTTGCGAGACAGACTGCAGATTGCTGGCCTCGACATCGCGAAGGCCGACGTCGAGGAGACGGATGCCGGCGTCGTCCTATGGTTAGAGGATGTAGCGGGTACGCCCGGCACCGAGTTCGCCCTCGACGATCACGCGGCCGTCGCCGCCGGCCTGGGTCGCTGGCAGGCGCAAGGGCCGCTCAGCGAGACATGGGCGTCGCGTCGATTCCTACGCGACTACTCCGCAAGCAAGCCCGCACGCTATGAACTCGTCGAAGACGATGCCGCTTGGGCGCAACCGCTCATCGCGAAATGTTGGCCAGCCGCATTGCGCGACGGCTGGCGTCGACTGCTAGCCAATCGCGAACCTCTGCTCACCGTGATGGAGTCACTGCCGCGAACGCGATCGCACCTCGACGTTTGGGTCAGCAACGAGATTCGCCGCCCGAACGGCCCAATCGTGCTGCTCGACTGGGCGTTCGCCGGCGACGGTGCCGTCGGCGAAGACCTCGGCAACCACATACCCGATGCAGTCTTCGATTTGTTCTGGCCAGCCGAACAGATCGCCGAACTCGACGACACTTGCTTCGATGCGTACGTTTCCGGACTCCATGACGCGGGCTGGCACGGTGACGAAGGCGAAGTGCGTCTCGGCATCACGGCGTCGTGCGTCAAGTACAGCTGGCTGCTTCCGCGCCTTCTGGAAAGCGCGGGTGCCGCGAGCCATCAGGCGTACCACGAAACTGCCGACAGCGAGCATCTCTACCAGCAACGCGGCGCGGCGCTGATGCACCTTGTGACTTGGTGCGACGAAGCACTCCTGCTCGCCACGCGCTGACAACCTTAAGAGCTGACAACCTTAAGAGTGCATAAGGCGTTTCTCGGGGTATCACTGGTCTGGGTCCGTTCCAAAAGACCCGCACACGCGCAAGCAAGGACGGGGAATCGTGCGTCGTTCGAAGGTCGGTCTCATCGCTGCAGGGACGCTCGCGACGGCACTCGTCGGCTCGATACTCGCGGTGCCGTGGAGCGCCGCCAACGCGGCCACGCCCACACCAGCGTGGAGCGTTTCCTCGACGACCACCAGTCCACCGAACCTTCAGGGCTCGGGCGAGGCAACAGCATTCGACCCGGCGACCGGCCAGTTGATCGCTGTCGATAGCCAGCCGGGCCCTTGTCCGTCAAAAACCTGGACGTGGGATGGCAGCGCTTGGGCGACGCACAGCCAGCCGAACGGGCCGGGCGCCAGAAGCACCCCAGAGATGGGCTACGACGCGGCGACGAAGCAGCTGGTGATGTACGGCGGGTTCGGCAGTTACTCATGCCCGAACGGCATCTATTGGGGAACCCTGAACGACACGTGGACCTGGAACGGGTCTATCTGGACAGCACAAACGCCGGCGACCGCACCGCCGCCGATCACGGGCGGCTGTGCCGCGAATGACCCCGCGTCAGGGCATCTGATCATGTTCGGCGGCAACAACGTCATTCCCACCGCGGGCGGAGAGGCGTTCAACGACACGTGGCAATGGACCGGCACCAACTGGATGAAGCTCGCGCCCGCGGCGAGCCCACCGGCGAACGGACAGTGCGTCATGACGGACGACGTGGCGCGAGGCGAGGTCGTGATGCTCATGTACTCCGGCGACACCAGCGGAGCGCCCAACGTCCAGACCTGGATATGGAAGGGCGGCACCTGGAGTCAAGCCGCCGATTTTCCGGTCCCCGATGGATTGAATCCAATTTCGTACGACGCGCAATCGAAAGACGATCTCGTCTACGTGGGTGAGACCGGCCCGTGCACGACCACCAGCCCGACCACCTCGTCGTGCCCGGAGGTCGATCAGCTCTGGGCTTTCGACGGTACGACGTGGGCAAAGGTTTCCTCCGGCGGACCGGCGATCGGCTCCGGCTGGGCCGCGTCCGCAGATGCAGCAACCCATCAACTCGTGATGACCTCCGGCGAACGCTCTGCGCCGAGCGGCTTCGTCCTTAACAGCAAGACATTTGTGTATTCGGCACCCGGGTCGACGACGGCAAGCCCGGTGCGACTCTCGGGCGCGAATCGACAAGCGACCGCCGTCGCAGCATCGCAAGCACAGTTCCCGACCAGCGGATCGGCGTCCGCCGTCGTTCTCGCACGTGCCGATGTGTTCGCCGATGCGCTCGCCGGTGGTCCGCTCGCCGCGGCAAAGCATGCGCCGCTGCTGCTTACAACATCGAGCTCGTTGGACGACGTGACCAAAGCCGAGCTTCAACGAGTGTTGCCGAGCGGCGGAACCGTGTATCTACTCGGGGGCACGAGTGCACTGTCGGACGACGTCGCGACAGCAGTGACGGCGCTAGGTGATGTGCCGGCGCGGATTTCGGGGGCCGACCGGTTCGCGACGGCGGTAGCAATCGCCGATGCGATGGGTGACCCGACGACTGTCTTCGAGGCGAGCGGAGCCGACTTCCCCGATGCCTTGTCGGCGGTGCCTGCCGCGATCAAGGAACATGCCGCGATCCTGTTGACGAACGGTGCGGCGCAAGCGCAAGCGACGTCCGCTTACCTCAGTGCACACGCGACGACGCGCTACTCCGTCGGAGGACCCGCGGCGTGGGCAGATCCGTCGGCGATCGCCCTGGCCGGTGCCACCCGCTACGACACCTCGGAGGCCGTCGCGTTGGCTTTCTTCCCCGACGCAACCGGTATCGACCTGGCGTCAGCGTTGACCTTTCCGGACGCGCTCGCCGCCGGCCCGCTCGCGGGCGCCGCCGGCCAACCTGTGCTGCTGGTGCCACCGTCCGGCGCGTTGCCCGAGCCGGTCACCGCCTACCTGTCAACGCACGCGGCGACTATCTCAGCTGTGCATGCTTTCGGCGGCACCAGCGCGCTGGGTGCCAGCGTCCTGAGTGAAGTCGGCGTCGCGCTGCGTTAGTGGGCGGCTAGCTCACTCGCGCAGGTGCAGTGCCGTTGCGGCAGCTTGCTCGGCACTCGCGGTGACTGTGGTCAGGTCGCCGACAACGATGAGTTGCTGCACTCGACCGACCTGTTGCGCCAGAAACGCAGTCAATGTCGGCCCGAGATCGCTGGGACTGTTGGTCAGCATCAGCGCACTCGCGTTGCTCCCCGCGTTCGCGATAGTGGCGACGCCGTCCACCGCACCCTGATCGCCTCGCACCAGGTCGACTTGTGGCAACGGCCAGTGCAGCGTCTGAAGTTCGAAGCGTGCAAGCGCAATCGATTCGGACGTCGGGTCGCCGACGCCCGCGATGCGCTCGGCGGTGATGTTCAGCGCTGATAGTTGGGTGACGATTGCGTCGCCAATCTCGCCGACCGGCCCGACCAGTACGACGTGCGTGATCCCGACCCTCGCGTAACGCTGCCACCGTCTCTGAAGGGATCTCTGTGCCGGCCGTGTAGAGCAGCGGAAATCGGTTGTGGAAGGAAATCGGACCTGCCGCTACCGCATCGGGCATGTCGCCTGAGCTGACGAGCAACGCGGTCGGCCCATTTCCCGCAAGCTTGGCGGCTTGGCCGCCGGCCTGTTCGATAACACCAGCAGTGGAGTAGCGCGTGACGCCGGCGAGCCGCGTCGTCCGCATCCCGTGAGCTTGCAGCGCGGTGTCGACACTGCCACTGATCGCAGTGTTGTCGCCGATGATGAAGACCTGCTTCACCTTGAGCTTGGACGAGCGCGTGCAAGACATCGTCTGGCAGGCCGCTCGGAGGCGTAAGCAAGATCGGTCCGCCGCCCTGCGCGCCGGCCAGGTAACTGCCGGCGATGGCGTCGGCGAGATCGTCTCCGCGCGCGAGTATTGCGGTGTCCGCATGCGTGAACGAGTTCAACGCCACCTGCGCGGCAGTTGTGTATCGATCCGGTCCTTGAACTCGACGTACTGGCGAGCGTGGTTTGCTGCCGAACGCGAAGCCGACGACGATCGCGGCGACGACGAGCGCGACAAAAGACACTCGCAACCACGCGGGGAAAAACGACGGCCGCCGCCACCAACGCCGAGCGGCAGGTGCCTGCTTGCGCACCGTCGGATCGGGTGTGCTGACTCCATAACGCACGGACGACGTTTCCACGACCTCGGCGTCAGGGCCGGCCCACGCGCGCATCCGCTCAACGAGTTCACGCGCAGTCGCCGGGCGGCGATCGGGCTCCAGCGCAAGGCCGGGTCGCAGGCCACGTTCGATGACCTCGACGGTGGTCGGATCAACGCCTTCCCACGGGGGTCGGACGTCGCCGGGCGGGCGCCCGGTGAGAAGCGCCAGCAGCGTGGCTGCGAGACCGTAGATATCGGCGGCCGCCGTCGGCGCCTGCCCGTCGAGGACCTCCGGGGCTGCGTAGCCGATGGTGCCCGACTTGGTCGCGACGCCGTTGGTCGCGATGCCGAAGTCGACGAGCACGACGCGACCGTCAGGAGTCAGTACCGCGTTGGCAGGTTTGACGTCACCGTGCACGATCACCGGCCGGTGGGCATGCAGATGGTCGATAGCTGCCGCGAGTTGGGCTGCCCAGCGAAGGACGCTCGGTAGTGGCATTCCGGGTGCGCCTCGAGCAGCCACCACCTGATCGAGCGAAGTCCCATCGACCCAGTCCATGACGAGCACGTAGCTGTCGCCTTCGAAAAAGTCCTCGCGCACCGTCGGCAGACCGGGGTGCGGCTGCAAGCTAAGAAGCACGCGAGCCTCCGCCAGCACCTGGTTGCGTTCGTCGACCGAGGCGACGTTGCGGACCTTGAGTGCAACAGGGCGATCGTGCTGGCGATCAACCCCGCGGAGCAGTCTGCCCTGACCTCCCTGCGCGATCGTTTCGACAGATCCGTAGCGCCCGCGCCACATCTCGCTCATGTGGGCGGTCGCAAGTCGGAGAGCGTGAGGGCGCGGCGGCGGATGGCTTCGTTTGCCAGCCGTGAGCGGCGCACACCATCGCCTCCGTCGCGGACATCGAACTTGTCGTAGAGGTTACCGAGGTGGAATTTGACGGCGGCTTCAGTGACCACCAGATCCGCCGCAATAGTGGCGACGGTTGCGGCTTCGGTGAAGATGTCGCCACTGAGCAATGGGCGGCAGAGCGCGACGAGTACTTCGTGTTCGCGTCGCGTGACGTGCGGCGGTGGTTCGGCGGCCGCCGTTGCCGTCGACGCGGGCGCATTGCGGAGCCGAAAGACAGAACGGCTGGAGCCGAACCGGATCTCGTCTCCGTTACGCAGCCGGTGTTCTGCGGAAAGCCGACTGTTGTTGACGAACGTGCCGTTGGTCGAACCGAGGTCGCGCACCGACCAGCCCGAGGCGTAGCGCTCGATGACCGCGTGCAGCGCGGACACCGTGCGATCCCACGAAAGCGACACGTTGTTTTCCGCACCGCGCCCCACGGTGACGTGGTCTGTTTCGAGTGGCGCGAGCTGCGGCCCGCTGCGTCCCCATATCTCGAGGTACGCGCTCACGGTGCGCAACCTGCCAGAGCAGTGTCCATTGCGTTAGAGGGTGACATACCAGCGAGCACAATGCATGGCACCAGCGATCGTCGTCCAGAACGCGAGCATCACCGCGACGTAGGTCCACTGCGAGTCGAGACCCAACCAGCCACGGCCGAAGTGCTCCTGCAGGTAGCCCGCGGCAGTCGTCAGCCTCGTGCCCACGTGGGCCGGTGTCTGCGCCAGTACCGCGCCCAGCACGTGCTGACCCACGTAGACGACCAACGCATTGCGTCCGAGAGCCGCCCAAGGCCACGTAAGCACCCGCCCGCCGATGCGGAGAACTGGGTTGGCCTGACGCGCGGTGACATCGGCGACCACAAGGCAGACGAGCAGCAACACGATGCTGGTCGCCGCTGTCAGAAGCACGAAACCTGGGGTCCACATCCGCTTGTTCACTGGCGGCCCTGCAAGCCCGAGACGTGTCGCAGCCCAACAGGCGAACGCGGCGCCACCCAGCGCCGATCATCGTGAGCCACCCCGGTCGCGCCCGCAGGGCCCGGCCAACCGCAACGCCGATCAACGCAGTCGCGAGCGCACCCATGGTTGACAGCAGACCTTCAGGGTCGTATCCGAACGCACCGTGGTTGTAGATGTGCGCAGCACCGAAGAGCGCGCGGTCGAGGTGCCCCGGCACGTTGCATGCAGGTGTGATCACACCGGTTCCGCACGCCAGCGGCACATGCACCAGCAGCTGCGCGTACAACACGAGGAGGCCGCCTGCGACGAGCAGCACCGGCCAAATCCCGCGTCGACAAAGCACGACGACAACTCCGCACGCCAAACTGACCAGGCCGATGCGCTGCAACACGCCAGGCCAACGTGCCTCGGTGAAGTTTGCGCCGGCACCGTCCCACGCATTGAAGAGCACGCCGAGAACGAGTAGCGCGATAGCCCGTCGGACCAAGCGCAACATTGACGCCCGACCCTTGCGCCGCACGAGTTCGTCGATGCCGATCCCGGCCAAGAACAAGAACGCAGGAAAGACCAGATCGGCGCCTGTCCAACCGTTCCACACCGCGTGCATCAGCCACGGATGTCGTCGTGGACCGACCGGCAGTTGCTCCACGACGAGCATGCCCGCGACTGCAACGCCCCTTGCAACGTCAAGACCAGCCCACCTGCCGTGCGCCTCCCTCGTGCGCGCGGCGTCGTAGCTGACCCCCGCAGGTGCCAGCGCGACGTTGGCCAGTGGAGTCATGGTTGCGGTGATCACAAGTGAGAAGGCTATGAACGGACGGCGGCCCGGCGCCCTAGCGACAAGGCAAGGGTTTCCTGCACTACAGGTCACAGCTATAGGTCACCGAGGAAACCCTCGCTCGGCCGCTAGGGCCTCGGAACGCGCCCGGCTCCTAGCGTCGGCATGTCAGTCGCCGCTTCGACCACGTGAAGGAACCGCCGTGAAGATCGTCTGTGGTTGGACCCTCGCGACCGCCTCGGTCGTGGTCGCCCTCGTCCTCGCAATTGTTCCGCCGACCGTGCCAACCACGAGCGACGGCGTCGCGGCAGCCACCACGACTCCAGCCGTACAGATCGCTTACCCGGCGTACACGCGGCAGAACGCGACGTTGACGCTCGGGACGACGGGCACCTTGCGAGTGGTCGCCTCAGACGGTTCGGGCGATCATCAGATCGCGACGCCGACGCCGGTCGCGGGCGAAGTCAGCTGGAACCCGGCTGGCACGAAAATCGCTTACGTGGCAGCACTTCCCGACGGCGACAACCAGGTATGGGTTGCCGGAGCTGATGGCAGCGGCGCGCGCGCCGTCACACCCGAGGGCTACCAGTTGCCGATCTGGTCACCTGACGGAACCAGACTCGCCGTCTCGACAATCGCGATCAGTGCTGACCCGTTCGTCGACATCGCGATCGTCGACCTCGCCGCTGGTACGACGCACGTCATCACCAGCAACACGTTCTCGACTGGCACCGCACTTGGTCCGCCAGTGTGGGCTCCGGACGGCTCGAAGCTAGGCTTCGTCACTGCCATCTATGGCGAGGGAAGCGGGGGCACCGGAATTCTCAATGTGATCAACACGGACGGCACTGGGCGCAAAGAACTGTCGATGCTGATGGATGGTTCGCTGAACCCAACAAGAGAAATCGCCTGGTCCCCGGACGGCGAGTGGTTGGCGTTCGACGGCTATCTGGCCGCCGGCGACAACTCGCGAGGCGCACTCCAGATCGTGCACCCCGACGGCAGCGGCCTCCGCACGATCGACCCCGGCAGTAGTACCACCTACGGCGATGGCGACATCGGTGGCTTCTCACCGGACGGCAGCCGGGTACTGGTCACCTTCCAAGATCGGACGCCGACTCAGGTCATCGCGGTGTCATTGGCCGGTGTCGTGACGCCCTTTCACACGGCGCCCGCGCTCGTCGACACGGGCAGCGTCGCCCTCGACACAGACACCAGCTGGCTGCCGTCAGGAAACGAGATCGAGTTCTGCGAACAATCTTACGATGGCGCGCAAGACATGCACGCCTCGAATCTTTTCGCCACCGGCGCTGCAGATTCGGGACTCCGACACGTCACGACGTCCGGCCAAGGCTGTGACGGTGCGGTGGCGACGGCGTCGCCGCGCTATGCAGGCAGCGATCGCGTCGCGACCGCCATCTCGGCGTCCAGGGCGAACTTCTCGCACGCATCGAGCGTGGTGATCGCGCGCGCCGACCTCTACCCCGATGCACTCGCGGCCGCGCCTCTCGCAGGCAAGGTCGGCGGTCCCGTCTTGCTATCGCCGCCGGGCGGCGCGACACCTCCGCTGATCGCCGAAATCAGGCGCCTGGGCGCAACCACGGCGTATCTGATCGGCGACACGACAGCACTTGCGGCCAAGGTCGACGCAGACGTCACTGCAGCCGGCATCACCACCATCGTGCGCATCGGAGGAGCGACGAGATACGACACCGCCGCGTTGATCGCCGAACGCGTCGGAGGCACGTCGATCTACGTCGTGCGTGGTGACGACTGGACGGACGCGGCAGCCGTGTCTGCATTGGCAGCATTCCAGCACCAGCCGGTACTCCTCACTCCGTCCGGAACATTGGGACTTCCGGTCACCGAAGCCGTCAACGCATTGCACGCGACCTCGGCGACGATCGTTGGCGGCACTAGCGCGGTATCGACGCTGGCCGAGCACGCACTGAACCTCATAGGCGTGAGGACGACCCGGCTTTCGGGCGCCGATCGGTGGGCAACGTCGGCAGCGGTGGCGTCAAGCGCCGTAGCTGCGGGAATGACGGGGCCACCGTGGCTCGCGTCGGGCTTGAACTGGCCGGATGCAGTGACCGCCGGGCCAGCGGCAGCAGCGAGCAAAGGCGTGCTGCTTCTGGTGGCACCAACGACGCTCGCCGCGTCTCCAGCATCGAAAGCATGGCTCGCAGCGCATCCGTCCAACGTCGTCGCCGCTATCGGGGGTCCCGACGTTGTATCAGCGGCCGATGCAGCGAGTGCCCGAAGCTGACGTCCAACACCTCGCGCTACTGAAGGTCTCCATGGCATGCATGCCGTTACTCCGGGGTAGGCGTACGGATGACACAGCCTAGATGTCAGGGGAGAAATCGTGGCGAAGTTCATCACCATCGGGTACGGCGACCAAGCAGGTTACGAGCAGACTGACCACGCGCTACGGGAAGCGGCTCACGCGCATGACGCGCGCCTGCGCGAGAGCGGAGTCTCTATGGGCGATAGCTGGATCGCCCGTACAGGTGCGAAATCACGAAGCCGCCGGCGTGCGAACCGAGAAAGGTCCGTTCATGGCTGCGTCACTTCCCGTGGCCGGATTCGCCATCATCGAAGCAGCAACACTGGGCGACGCGATCGACATCGTGTCGCGGACGCCGTGCGCTGTCGCTCACGGCGTGGTCGAAGTGTGGCCGCTCGAGGAGTCGAACTAATACAGCGCCACGGTTTTCGGTCAGGAATCGAGAAGCCGCGCGACGACGGTTCGCTTAGCCTTCTTGCCGAAGGCTGGCAACATGCAAAAGCCCCAACGGAAGGAAGTACGCACGTGCCTACGAAGAGCGAGGCCGACGGATTCAGCGCCGAGGAACGTGCCGCGATGAAGGAACGCGCGGCCGAGCTGCGAGCAGAGGGCAAGCGGGACGCCAAGAAGGCGGACGGCTTGCAGGATCTGCTGACCAAGATCGCGGAGATGGCACCCGACGATCGCGCGCTCGCGGAGCGAGTGCACGTCACAGTGACCGCTAACGCTCCTGACCTGTCGCCCAAGACCTGGTACGGCATGCCCGCCTACGCGAACACCGAAGGCAAGGTCGTCGTTTTCTTCCAGGACGCGGGCAAGTTCAAATACCGCTACTCGACGCTCGGCTTCCAAGAAGCGGCGACGCTCGACGACGGAGACTTGTGGCCCGTCTCGTACGCGCTATTGAAGTGGACCCCCGCGGTGGAAAAGAAGGTTGCCGCGCTCGTGAAGGCGGCGATCTCCTGAACTTCGACACCGACGGAGTTCGGCTCCACTACGAAGACCACGGCGCGGGCGTGCCGGTGGTGGCGCTGCACGGCGCTGCCGTCGACCACGGAGACATCGCCGTGGCAATCGAGGAAGCCATTCCGAAGTCGGGTTACCGGCGGATCTATCCGGACTTGCCGGGGATGGGCCGCTCGACGTCGAAAGGCCTCACGTGCAACGACGACGTCGTCCACGTGCTGATCGACTTCATCGAGCACATCGTCGGCGAGCCAGTGATGCTCATAGGGCATTCCTACGGCGGCTACCTGGCCCGAGGCGTCGCCGCTCGTCGTCGCGACCTGGTGCTCGGGCTGGCGTTGATATGCCCCATCGGGCAGCAGACGCACGATGTGCCTCAGCACGAGGTGGTGAGGCAGGACAGCGACACATACGACGAGCTGAGCCCCGAACAGCGTACAAAGTTCGATGACTACTTCGTCGTTCGCACAGCATCGAACGCGCGCCGCTTTCGCGATCACACTTGGCCCGGCATCACCCTTGTTGACGAGGAGGCACTCGGGCGCATCTTTGCTGGCTGGGCCGTCGACGTCGGGTCAGAAACCGTCTCGGCGCCAACGCTCATCGTGGCTGGGCGCCGCGACTCAGTTGTCGGCTATGCCGACGCTTCGAAGCTGTCGGAGCACTATCCGCGCGCGACCCTGGCCGTGATCGACGAAGCCGGCCATGCCCTCATCCACGAGCGGCCCGAGTTACTGGCGGCACTTATCGGCGACTGGCTGGTGCGGCGATGAATTCCACTGCCGGGTCACGTCTACACGTGCACATACAGACCAACTCGAGGAGAACGCTATGACGGCCACCTTCACGTTCGACGTCTTCTCCAGCCTCGACGGATACGGCTCGAACCGCGGCGCCTATGGCGGCTACTGGGGTAAGCAGGGCCCGGAGTTGCTGGCCCGGCGGCTTGATATCTACGACGTCGACCAACGGATGGTTTTCGGGGCCAACACCTATCGGCTGTTCGTACAGCTACTTGGATCGAGCATCGAGAATCCGGAGCTCGGCGACCCGTGGGTCTCCCGGATGATCAGCCTGCCGTTAACTGTGGTGTCGACGACGCTGAAAGAACCTCTCGAGTGGCCGAACGCGACAGTCGTGAGCGGCGACGCCGTTGACGTCGTCGCGCGGCTGAAAGACGAGTCCACCGTGCCGTTGCGCTCCCATGGCAGCGTGGCCATGAACCGGGCGCTGATGACCGCGGGTCTGGTCGACTTCGTCCATGTGACGCTCTTTCCAGTGATCACCGGAAAGAGCGGGGAGGACCCCATCTTTGAAGGTGCGGACGACTTCGACCTCGAACTGGTCGAAAGCCGCACACTCGACCGCGATATCCAAGAACTCATCTACCGGCCGACGTTGCACGCCTGAGGCTTTAACCGCTCGGCCGCTCGGCCGCTCGGCTGCTCGTTGCCGATCACGCAAGTGCGCGCACATGCGACGATGTGCCGGTGAAGGTAGGCGGCGCCCTTGTCGGAAACTCGGTCGGCAACTCTGTCGGAAACCGCGCGCTGCTCCGCGCTCAGTTGTCGTTCGGAGCCGCATTCACAGCCGAGTGGTCGTTCTCGGTCGCCATCGGTCTGGTTGCTTTCGCGCACGGAGGCGCCCTCGCGGTGGGCCTGGTCGGGCTTATTCGACTAGTGCCGGCGGCGCTTCTCGCGCCGGTCATTTCCGTCTATGCCGACCGGGTGCCGCGCGAGCGCGTCCTGTTCGCGTCGAGCGCGGTACGAGGACTCGCGACGCTGGCAGCGGCGCTGGTTCTGGCGGCTGATGGTCCCGTTCTTGTGGTGTACACGCTCGCCGTCGCGTCCACGATCGCCTTCACGCCATACCGGGCGAGTCACTCGGCGCTGATGCCGTCGCTGTGCCGCAGTCCGGACGAGCTGACCTCAGTCAACGTCGTCCGCGGCACGCTGGATTCGATCAGCGTGATCCTCGGTCCCCTGGTTGCGGCCCTACTACTTGCGGTGTGGAGCATCTCCGCAGTGTTCGTGTTCGCCGGCGTCTGCGCGTTGATTTCCGCTGGCCTGGTTCTGCAGCTTGAACTACGAGAACATCCCGCTTGCGCCGGCGCAGGGAAAGCACATCTGGGCCGAGATCCACGATGGGCTGGCCGCGGTCGCGTCGAACGCCGGAGTGCGCGTGGTCGTGGGATTCGTAGTGCTGCAGGCCGCGATTCGTGGAGCCTTCGGTGTCTTTGTCGTCGTCGTCGCGATCAAGATGCTCCACGGCGACCAAGCAAGCGTCGGACTGCTGCAGGGTGCGGTTGGCGTCGGCGCACTGCTCGGAAGCATCTCGTGCGCGCTTCTCATCGGTAGCCGCGCGATGGCCCGATGGCTTGGCGTCGCGATCGTGTTGTGGGGCGCGCCCATAGCACTGATCGGCCTGCTGCCCAACCACGTCGTTGCGCTGCTCGCGGCCGCAGTCATCGGCATCGGCAACGCCCTTGTCGACGTCACCGCGTTCACCCTCATCGCGCGCATGGTTCCCAACGTTGTACTGGCTCGCGTATTCGGCGTGCTCGAGAGCGTCGGCGCCCTCGCCGTCGGCGTCGGGTTCATCGTCGCGCCGGGGCTCATCGGCTTACTCGGAACGAAGGGGGCGTTGCTGACGGTGGGCGCCGTCGCGCCCGTCGTCTGTCTCCTGTGGTGGCGGCGGCTCACCACGATCGACGCCTCGGTAGCAGTTCGGACCAACGACATCATGTTGCTGCGCCAAGTACCGATGCTGCGCCCGTTGCCGGTGCCCGTCATCGAGCAGCTCGCTCACGGCCTCCAACGCACCGAGCTGCATCCAGGCGAGGCGGTGTTCGAAGCTGGCGACGCCGGCGACAGCTTCTACGTCATCGCTGCCGGCACCGTGAACGTGTTGGACCGCGATCAATCGATACGCACGATGGGCCACGGTCAGGGCTTCGGCGAAATCGCACTTCTCGGTGACACCACCCGCACGATGACGGTGCGAGCGCTCGACGATGTCGAGCTCTACGCCATCAGCCGCCGCGATTTCCTCACGGCGATCACCAGCATTCGCGATGCCCACGCAGAAGCGGAGGCGACGAAGTCAGCCCACGTCGCCCACGCGCCAGGGACGCCGCTCGAAGACTCCGGTACGAAGTAGCCGCTACGTTGCGCCAACGCCGAGATGTTCGCGATCCCAACCGCTGAGCGCGGCAGGATCCTGCGCGAAAGAAGATCCCACCAACACCAAGCACCGGCATGGTCACCTCTCCCAATCAGTCGAGGTGACTCTCCATCAGCTGGCGGCCGGCTTCTGTGATCGACCCCGACAACGATGGATACACCGAGAAACTCTGCGCGATCTGATCGACGGTCAATCCGAGTTGCACGCCCATCGTGACCGGCAGGATAAGTTCGCTCGCTCGAGGCGCAACGATGACCCCACCCAACACGACGCCTGTCCCCGGTCGCGCGAACAGCTTCACGAATCCATCGGTGACCCCGGCCATCTTCGCCCGCGCATTTCGCGCGAGCGGCAACTTCACTGAGCGGACCTCGACCGAGCCTGCGTCGACCGCGCTCTGCGAGATGCCCACTGCGGCGATCTCGGGATCGGTGAACACGTTCGCCGCGACCATCGACAACCGCAACGGCCGCACCGCTTCACCGAGCGCGTGCCACATCGCGATACGTCCCTGCATCGCGGCAACGGACGCGAGCATCAGCAAGCCGGTGCAGTCGCCGGCCGCATAGACGCCCGTCGCAGACGTGCGCGATACCCGGTCGACCTCGACATAGCCGGACGCCGATACGCGGACGCCCGCTTCGTCGAGTCCGAGGTCGGCGGTGTTCGGTACCGAGCCCACCGCCATCAGGCAATGCGAACCCGAGACGGTAGAACCGTCGGCCAACGAAACGAGCACCCCGTCCGCCGTCCGCGTCACGGCTGTAGCGCGGGCGTTGTTCACCACGGTCATGCCACGACGGCGAAAGACCGATTCGACGACGGCTGCGGCGTCGGCATCCTCACCGGGAAGCACTCGGTCGCGCGACGACACGAGCGTTACTTGCGAACCGAGCGCCTGGTAGGCGCCGGCGAACTCCGCACCAGTGACGCCTGATCCCACGACGATGAGCTCCTCAGGAAATGCGTCGAGGTCGTAGATCTGGTGCCAGGTGAGGATCCGTTCCCCGTCGGGGACAGCGGTGGGCAGCACGCGAGGATGCGCCCCGGTCGCCAGCAACACGACGTCCGCATCGAGCTGTTGAACTTCGTCGTCCGTGGTCACGACCACCCGATGGCCAGCGACCGTTGGCGCCGCGAGGCGGGCCGATCCGGCGATGACCTGGACGTTCTCACCCGCGAGCCGAAGCGCGATGTCGTCGGACTGCGCCCGGGCAAGGGACCGCACGCGGGCGTTGACCTGCGTCGCGTCGACGGTGATGTTCCCGGCGTCATGGTCGGTGCCGCCATCGAAGCGGACGCCGAGGCGTGGCGATAGTGCAAGGGCGGTCATCGCCTCGGCAGTGGCGATGAGGGTCTTGGAGGGCACGCAGTCGGTCAGGACGCAGGCGCCGCCGACGCCGGTTCGTTCGACGATCGTGACCTGCGCGCCGAGTTGCGCCGCAACCAGCGCCGCCTCGTAACCGCCGGGGCCGCTCCCGATAATCGCGATGCGCGTCACGTGCCGCATTCTGTCGTAACCGTCTAACCTTCGGTGCGTGGCCCTGTACGCCGCCTACGGCAGCAACCTTGATCCCGAGCAGATGCTCACGCGGGCACCGCATTCCCCAGCGCAGGGAACCGGGTGGCTGCAGGGCTGGCGATTGACGTTCGGAGGCGAGGAATTGAGCTTCGAAGGAGCGCTCGCCACGGTCGTCGAAGACGCCGACAGCCAGGTGTTCGTGATGCTCTACGACGTGCCGTCCTTCGACGAGCCCGAACTCGACCGGTGGGAGGGCAACGCGCTCGGTCTCTACGACAAGATCCGGGTGCGGGTCGCGACCCTCGACGGCGACCTCACGGCGTGGCTTTACGTCCTCAATGGGTATGAGGGTGGCCTGCCTTCGGCGCGCTACCTCGGTATGGTCGCCGATGCGGCAGAGACGGCCGGAGCGCCGGCCGACTACGTGAACGAGCTGCGGCTGCGGCCGTGCAGATCGGTGGGCGACACTTCGGTGGACGACGACCAGGTGGGCGACGCGTGAGCACCCTGACCACTGTCGAGGCGGCGGCCCAGGCCGCGCAGCGACTGGCCGAACTGACCGGCGTCGAGCGGCACGACGTGGCGATCGTGCTGGGCTCAGGCTGGGTACCAGCCGCCGAAGCTATCGGTACCCCGACACACGACATCGCGGTCACCGACCTTCCGGGGTTCGCGCCGCCGGCGGTACTCGGTCACGCCGGGCGGATCCGCTCGATCGATTCCAACGGCCGTCGCGTGCTGGTGTTTCTCGGTCGCACCCACCTGTACGAAGGCCGCGGCGTCGACGCGGTCGTGCACGGTGTGCGGACAGCGGCCCAGGCCGGCTGCCGG
Organism: uncultured Actinomycetes bacterium; assembly: GCA_963799955.1. GTDB lineage: Bacteria > Actinomycetota > Actinomycetes > Acidothermales > Acidothermaceae > PALSA-607. The sequence continues at coordinate 152,614 of CAWCZJ010000019.1, read as the reverse complement.
GTCATCGTGTTGACCAATGGGTGCGGCGGGTTGCGCGCTGATTACGTGCCCGGCCAGCCGGTGCTGATCTCCGACCATCTCAACCTCACCGCGACATCGCCGTTGCGGGGCGCGACGTTTGTCGACCTGACCGACCTCTACAGTGCGCGACTGCGCGCGATTGCGCGCTCGGTCGATCCAACTCTGACCGAAGGTGTGTACGCGCAATTGCCCGGCCCGCACTACGAAACGCCGGCCGAGATCAAGGCGCTGCGGGTGCTCGGGGCCGACCTCGTTGGCATGTCGACGACACTTGAAGCGATCGCCGCGCGCGACGCCGGTGCCGAAGTGCTCGGCATCTCGTTGGTCACCAACCTTGCTGCGGGCATGACCGGCGAACCGCTCGATCACCTCGAGGTTCTCGCTGCCGGCAACGCGTCGGCCGCACGCATGGGTGCGCTACTCGCACAGGTCGTGGCGCGGCTGTGAAGTACGAGGCTGCCGCCCGGGCCTGGCTCGCCGAAGACCCTGACTCTGATACGCGCGCCGAGCTTTCAGCTCTGCTTGATTCGCGGGACGACGAGGGGCTGGCCGATCGCTTCAGTGCGCGCCTTCAGTTCGGCACCGCAGGATTGCGCGGTGCCCTTGGTGCGGGGCCGAACCGGATGAACCGGGCGGTCGTCATTCGCGCGGCCGCTGGGCTCGCTGCTTATTTGCACGACACCGGCGGCACATCGGTGGTCATTGGCTACGACGCGCGGCACAAGTCCGACGTGTTCGCCTGGGACACCGCCGCTGTCATGGCCGGTTTCGGCATCACCGCTTGGGTGCTGCCACGACCGCTGCCGACGCCTGTATTGGCGTTTGCGATCCGCCACCTCGGTGTCTCGGCCGGCGTCATGGTCACGGCGTCACACAACCCGCCGCAGGACAACGGCTACAAGGTCTACCTCGGTGACGGCGGCCAGATCGTGCCTCCCGCGGACGCTGATATCTCGCGGCACATCGACGCAGTAGGCGCGCTGGCCGACGTCCCGCGAAGCGATGCTTGGCACTTGCTCGACGACGCGGTGCTCGATGCGTACATCGACGGCATCACGTCGATGCCGTTGCTCGCGACGTTGCCGCATCGCGAGTTGCGGATCGCCTACACGCCATTGCATGGAGTCGGGCGTGACGTCGTGCTCGCGGCGTTCGCGCGCGCCGGCTTCACGTCATTGTCGGTTGTCGCCGCGCAGGCTGCACCTGACCCAGATTTTCCGACGGTCGCGTTCCCGAACCCTGAAGAGCCAGGCGCGATCGACTTGGCACTGGCGTTAGCGCGGTCGTCCGGCGCAGACCTGGTACTTGCCAACGATCCGGACGCCGACCGCTGCGCCGCGGCGATCCCCGATTCGGCCGTTGACGGTGGCTGGCGGATGCTGCGCGGTGACGAGGTCGGTGTGCTGCTAGCCGATTTCCTTTTGTCACAAGGGATTTCTGGTCGGTACGCGACTTCTATCGTGTCGTCATCGTTGCTTTCCCGGATGGCTGCTGCGCACGGGATGGCCTACTCCGAGACGCTGACCGGGTTCAAGTGGATCGTTCATGACCACCCAGACCTCGTGTACGGGTATGAAGAGGCACTCGGGTACTGCGTGGCACCGTATTTGACCCGCGACAAGGACGGCATCAGCGCCGCGTTGATCGTCGCCCTGTTGGCCGCCACTTTGCGGGCGTCCGGGTCGTCGCTGGTTTCGCGTCTTGACGAGCTTGCGCGTGAGTACGGGTTGCACGCAACCGACCAGGTGTCGGTTCGGGTCTCGGACCTTTCGCTCATCGGCGCCGCAGTTGACCGACTGCGCGCGGCTCCGCCGTCCACGCTCGGGGGTTTGCGCGTTACTGGCGTCGACGACCTTTCAGTTGGCGCGGGCGCCCTGCCACCGACCGAAGGGCTGCGTTACTGGCTCGACGGTGCTTCGCGCGGCTGCGGACAGGGGCGGGTCATCGTTCGCCCGAGCGGCACCGAGCCGAAGCTGAAGTGCTACTTGGAACTGGTGGTCTCCGTAGGCGAATCGATCGACGATGCGCGGACGTTGGCGCACGAAGTGTTGGCCGATATCGGCATCGATGTGAAAGCCGCCCTCGGTCTCGACTAAAGGCGCTACCCGATCGTCACCGTCGTTCCGGAGGCCGCAGCTCGGTAGAGGGCTTCGACGGCGTTTGCTTGGCCCATCGCGTCGGCTCTGCCAAGTAGCTGGTTCGGCTCGCCTCGCACCGCCCTGCCGAACTGTTCAAGCTCGAGCTGGTACGGATTCGCCGGTTCGATCGTCGTGCGCACCGGCTCGCCACCCTGCATCGTGACCGTGAGTGCGGGTTGTTGCCCGTGCCACGGGTCGGACACGACGACGCGGCCTTTCGTGCCGACGACCTCGAGGTAACTGCGGTCGGGGAGGTAGAAGCCGCAGTCAAAATGGGCGAGTACGTCGTCATCGAACTGGAGGCTCGCCGTGATGCCGATGTCGACTCCCGAGTCGCCGGTGACCTGATGCGCAGTAACCGTCGTCGGCTCCCCCGCGAGCAGCCTCGAGGCACTGAGCGGATACACGCCGACGTCCATCAAACTGCCGCCGTCGAGTTCGGCATCGAGACGCACGTCGCCTGGCACGTCGGTCGGCCAAGAGAACGCTCCCGAGACGAGACGCAGGGCGCCGAGCTGACCACTCTTGGCGAGGTCGGCCAGCGCCACCGTCTGTGGGTGGTAGCGATACATAAAGGCCTCGCTGAGCACCAAGCCACTCTGGTCCGCCATGTCGAAAGCTTCCGTGACCTCGGCGGGGTGGCGACTGTAGGGCTTCTCGCAAAGCACGTGCTTGCCGGCCTCGAGCGACTTCATCGTCCAGGCGTGGTGCATCGAGTTGGGCAGCGGGATGTAGACCGCCTCGACATCATCGTCGGCGAGCAAGTCTTCGTAGCTGCCGTATGAACGCGCAATGCCCCACTGACTCGCGTACGCGCGACTGCGATCGGCGTCACGACTGCCCACTGCCACCACGTCGACGTGTTCGGACAACGCCGCGCCCTTCAGCACCTTCGCATTGATGTTCGCCGTCGACATGATTCCCCAACGCACAGGCTCGGTCATGGCTTCCCTTCGACGAGTTGCGGGGCGCCGGCGATGTAGCCGATCCGGAATGCTCCCCAGTGGTCTTTACCGACGAAGATCGGCGCAGCCGCATCCTTCACGATGTCGAAGGTCCCACCGCCAAGGTCACGGCGGTAGACCTGGATGAGCGGGCCCGCGCGGTTCTTGGCAGCCCGAGTGGCAACCTCGTTGTCGAAGATCCGACGATTGCGGCAATGCGCGTCGTTCCACGCCCGGTCGGGGCCTTGCGGGTGGGAGTACTCGGACGTGTTCGCGGGTGCGTAACCGTTACGGTCACCTGCCACGCAGTACACGCTGTCGGGCAGCTTCGCATGCACCGCCTCCATGAGCGGCAGCAAGTATTTCTCGGCGAACTCGGTGAACTTTGTGAGCACCTGCAGTGGATCCGTGCCTGGAATCGGGACGTAGTTTTCGTCGAAGAGGTCTGCACGCGTAATCGCGCCGGTGTTGACAGCGTCCTCCAGGATGGCCTTTGCCTGGGCCGCTGCGTCGACTGCCGCCTCGATATAGGGCGTATCGACCGTCCGCACGCCGGACGCTGACAAGTCTTGCAGGACCACGTTTGCCGACCCGAGCAACGTGGCGACCCGGTCACGGCTTCGAGCGATCTCTGTCTGCGAGCGATCGATACCTTCCGTGAGGCGGCTCAGCGAATCGACAAAGTGTGATGTTCCTTCTTCGCTTGCCATCGCGGTGTTCTCGATGGTCTGCGCCGAGTCGGACACGCTTGCGGCTCGCTCGGTGAGCTCCGAAATGAAGGCAGACATCGCATCCGTGCTCGCTTGCACCGAGCGCGCGTGTACATCGGCCGTGTCGCTGTCGGAACGAAAGACCTCGAGTGAGGTTCCGAGGGCGCTGAGAGTCGTGTTAATAGTGACCGCCGAAGCTGCGCTTTCCGACGCGAGCGTTCGAACGCTGTCGGCAATCACCGCGAAGCCGCGTCCTTCGGTCGCGTTCTTGGAGGCCTCGATGCTCGCATTGAGCGCCAGGATGTGGGTCTGCGTTGCAATGCGCCCGATCCGAGATGCTGCGTCGCCAACTTCGCGAAGCTGATCAGTAATCGTGTCAATCCGCGCGCCCATTCCCGTGAGCCAGTCGCCAACCGCACGCAACGCGGGCGCCGACTGTTCGAACCTGGCCTGGCATTCGGCCGACCGATCGCGGATTTCCACGGTCTGCTCCAGCACCACCCGGGCACTGTCGACGACGGCGCGATTCTCGGCCTTGATTTGCTGAGTCGCCGCGCTCAAAACCTCGAAGATGGCCGCCTGCGCCGCCGCCTCGTCCGACAGCTGGTGCAGATTGCCCAACACATAGCCGGTCTCGTAGCCGAGCTGACCCAGGTGGGTGACCACATTTGCGACGAGGCGTTCGAGTGCGTCGCTGGAGATGCGGGCCTGTGGTCCCGTGGACGCACGACCGGGGCGCCGCAGGCCAGCCTTCACGTGCCCCCTCCGCTGTCGTTCAGTTCATAGTCCCAGTCAGGCCCGCTCCGGTCGCGCAACTCGCCCGAAGCCAACCGCGCGCCGCGGCGATATGGTGAATCAATGACGCTCACTACGTCGGCGATCCCGACAGACGTCGCCAGTTCTGACTCCGCCTTGCGCCGGTTCTTGCATGGTTTGCCCGGTGTCGACCAGGTCGGCGCCGAAGCTCGCGCGGCGGCCCTATCGACCCGCTCCATCAAGACCGAGGCCAAGCGCTGGGCCATCGACACGGCGATTTCGATGATCGACCTGACGACCCTCGAAGGCCAAGACACCCACGGCAAGGTCCGCGCGCTTTGCGCCAAGGGCATCCGTCCCGATCCCGGCGACGCCAGCTGCCCGAGCGTCGCAGCGATCTGCGTCTACCCCGACCTCGTGCCGACCGCCAAGGAGTACCTCGGCGAGAGCGGCGTCAAGGTCGCCAGCGTCGCGACCAGCTTTCCGTCCGGTCGGGCTGCTTTGACCGTCAAGCTCGCCGACGTTCGTGACGCGGTGGCAAACGGAGCCGACGAGATCGACATGGTGATCGACCGCGGCGCGTTCCTCGAGGGCCACTACCTCGACGTCTACGACGAGATCGTGCAGGTGAAGGCGGCCTGCAAGGACGCCCACCTGAAAGTGATCCTCGAGACCGGTGAGCTCGCGACCTACGACAACGTGAAGCGCGCATCGTGGCTCGCGATGATCGCGGGTGGCGACTTCATCAAGACCAGCACCGGCAAGGTGAGTCCAGCCGCGACACTGCCCGTCACGCTGGTCATGTTGCAGGCGGTAAGAGACTTCCGCGACACCACCGGGAAGCAGATCGGCGTCAAGCCGGCAGGCGGTATTCGCACGACGAAGGACGCGATGCGCTACCTCGTACTCGTGAGCGAAACGGTCGGCGACGATTGGCTCAGCCCCGACTGGTTCCGCCTCGGTGCGTCGAGCCTGCTCAACGACCTGCTCCTGCAACGCCAGAAGATGGCGACCGGCCATTACTCCGGCCCCGACTACGTCACGATCGACTGAGGACGCGCACATGACGAGCAAGCTGTTCCCGTATTCGCCGGCACCTGAGTCGCGGGCGATCGTCAACATCGCCAGTTCGTATGGCCTCTTCATCGGCGGTGAGTTCGTCGAGCCCGACGACGGCGAAACGTTCAAGACCATCAACCCGGCGAGCGAGGAAGTGCTGGCCGAAATCTCCGAGGCCGGCCCGCGCGACATCGACCGCGCTGTCGCCGCGGCTCGCAAGGCGTTCGACGGCGTCTGGGGCTCGATGTCCGGAAAGGAGCGCGCGAAGTACCTGTTCCGCATCGCTCGCATCATTCAGGAACGTTCGCGCGAACTCGCCGTGCTCGAATCCCTCGACAACGGCAAGCCAATCAAAGAATCGCGGGACGTCGATCTGCCGCTTGTCGCGGCTCACTTCTTCTATTACGCGGGCTGGGCCGACAAACTCGAACACGCAGGCTTTGGTGCCAACCCGAAGCCGATCGGCGTAGCAGCTCAGGTCATCCCGTGGAACTTCCCGCTGATGATGCTGGCGTGGAAGATCGCGCCGGCGCTTGCCTGCGGCAACACCGTTGTGCTGAAGCCCGCAGAGACGACGCCGTTGACGGCGCTGGTGTTCGCGGAGATCTGCCAGCAGGCCGGTCTCCCCGCTGGAGTGGTGAACATCGTCACCGGCGCGGGCGACACGGGCAAGATGCTGGTCGGCCACGACGGCGTCGACAAGGTCGCCTTCACCGGTTCGACCGAAGTCGGCCGCGCGATCGCGAAAACCCTGGCGGGCACGAGGAAACGACTCAGTCTCGAGCTCGGCGGCAAGGCAGCGAACATCGTGTTCGATGACGCGCCGATCGACGAAGCAGTCGAGGGCATCGTCGGCGGCATCTTCTTCAACCAGGGCCACGTGTGTTGCGCCGGCTCGCGATTGCTGGTGCAAGAGTCGGTTGCCGATGAGGTGCTCGACCGGTTGCGCAGGCGGATGTCGACCCTGCGACTTGGCGACCCGCTCGACAAGAACACCGACGTCGGCGCGATCAACTCCTACGAGCAGCTCGCGCGCATTCGCGAACTTTCCGACATCGGCGAGGCAGAAGGTGCCGAGCGGTGGTCACCAGCGTGTGAGCTGCCCGAACGCGGCTTCTGGTTCCCTCCGACCATCTTCACCGGCGTCACCCAAGCGCATCGCATCGCCCGCGAGGAGATCTTCGGACCGGTGCTTTCGGTACTGACGTTCCGCACGCCGGACGAGGCAATCGAAAAGGCGAACAACACGCCGTATGGTCTGTCGGCCGGAGTCTGGACCGACAAGGGCAGCCGCATCCTGTGGATGGCCGACCGCTTGCGCGCCGGCGTCGTGTGGGCGAACACCTTCAACAAGTTCGACCCGTCCTCGCCGTTCGGCGGCTACAAGGAGTCGGGCTACGGCCGCGAAGGCGGCCGCCACGGGCTCGAGGCCTATCTCGCGAAGGGCAAGTAACGCGATGCGAGCCAAGAAGACCGACGACGACCGGATCGGCGTCCGCAAGACCTACAAGCTCTACATCGGTGGCGCGTTCCCGCGCAGCGAGTCAGGGCGCAGCTACCCAGTCACGAATCACGACGGCGACTTCGCTGCGAACGCTGCCCTCGCGTCGCGCAAGGACGCACGCGATGCAGTCGTGGCGGCGCGCGCCGCATTCGGAGGTTGGTCGCGCGCGACTGCTTACAACCGCGGGCAAGTGCTCTATCGCGTCGCCGAAGTCATGGAGGGGCGCCGCGACCAGTTCGTCACTGAGGTGCACGAAGCCGAGGGCGGCAAGGCTGACGCGGCCGCAGCTGCCGTCGACGCCGCGATCGACCGCGTGGTCTGGTACGCCGGCTGGACAGACAAGGTGGCGCAGGTCGTCGGTGCAGCGAACCCGGTGGCCGGACCGTTCTTCGACTTCTCCGTCCCCGAACCGACCGGCATCGTCGCGATCGTCGCGCCGACGACGTCCAGCCTGCTTGGCTTGGTGTCTGTGCTGATGCCGGTGATCGCCACGGGCAACACCACCGTCGTCCTCGCAAGTGAACTTCGACCGCTACCGGCGATCACGCTGACCGAGGTGCTCGCGACGTCCGACCTGCCCGGCGGCGTCGTCAACATGCTGACCGGCAAGGTCGCCGAGGTCGCACCCTGGCTCGCTTCGCACGCCGACGTCAACGGCCTCGACCTCACCGGCGCACCGCTCGCGCTCTGGCGCGACCTCGAGGTCGCAGCGGCCGACAACCTCAAGCGAGTAAGAAGGCCGGACGACGTGGAGCCCGACTGGTCACGCGACCCCGGCACCGATCGGCTGACGACATTCCTCGAGACCAAGACCGTCTGGCACCCGCTCGGCGTCTGAGAGAATACGCTGCGTCGTGGCAAAAAAGCGAACAGTCAGGACCAAGCCGGGCTCGCCCGCGCGTAAGGGGTCAACGGTCGCTTCGAAGGCCGCTGTCGCCCCACGCACCTATCGGCGATGGTGGATCGCGTCGATTGTCATCGTCATCGTCGCTGCCGTCGGCGTCGGTGTTGTCCTCAGCCAACGAAGCACGGGCACGAAGAACACCGGTACAGCGCCCGCTGGATCGTTGCCACTTCAACCGCTCGCATCTCTGGGCCCACTTCAACCCGCTGGAACACCGGGTGCGCTCGGACCAGAAGCGGTGCCCATTCCAGTTGGCGCAGTGCTGGCCCCACCAGTCACGACTGGCCAGCCGATCGACGGAGTTACCTGCTCAGCCGGAGAACAGGTTGCGTTCCACATCCACGCGCACCTCACCATCTTCGTCAACGGAGTGGCCAAGCAAGTACCCGCCGCGGTGGGCATCGCGAATCCCCAAGTGCAAAACACGTCCACTGGACCGTTCATCGACGCGGGATCTTGTTTCTACTGGCTGCACACGCACGCCGCCGACGGGATCATCCACATCGAGTCCCCCGTGCGCGCCGACGTACACCCTGGGGCAGTTCTTCGACATCTGGGGCGTGCCGCTGAGCTCGACACAGGTTGGACCTGCGACCGGCCCGGTCACCGCGTTCTACAACGATCAACACTGGACCGGAAACCCGCGTGACATCCCTCTCAACGCGCACGCACAAATCCAGCTCGACGTCGGCTCACCACTCGTCGCGCCGCAATCGATCAAGTTCCCCAGCGGACTGTGACGCGAGCCCCTCGAATCAGACCTCGTCGTGACGTAGCCGATGGCTCGCCGCCTCGCGGAGCATCGCATCCAGTTCGGGGTCGGATCCGATCGCTCGGACCTCCTGTGTACAGCGGCACGCAGCAGCGATCTTGGAAGCCCACCTCAGCGCCTCCTCGCGTGAGGGCACATCCACGATCGTGATACCGCCGATGAAGTTCGGTTTCGGGCCGTCGGTAACCGTTCCGTCAGCGGCCACGAAGGTCGCAGGCTCGTCTTCCATGCCACCGGACAAGACGTATACCCCGGAGTCGATGGCCTCCTGGCAGACCGCGTGCGCGGCCCTGCCCACCTCCGGCCACGCCTCCTCGGGTATGTGGTCCATCGCGTCGCTGGGGAATGTGATCAGGTACTGCGCCATCTCATGGCCTCTCTCGGTCAAGCGTGCGGAGACACCGGAATCAGCGGCGTCGCGCGCGTAGCACGATGTCGCCGATGTGCGGATTGTCCGGCGGCGGGTCAATGCGCGGCGCCACCACGTCAAGCTCAATGATGAAGTCGTCCCCTAGCAACTGACGGAGATCGTCAGCATCGATGTAATCCGCCGGGTCGACGCCACGTGACTTCATTTGTTCGCGGTGTTCATCGTCAAGGTCGTGGTAGACCGCAAGCAACAAGCCGCCGGGTCGCACCGTGCCGAGCAGCGCGCGCATCGGGGCCTCTCCAGCCGCCTTCGGAAGCGCTGGATATTGCATCGACAGAAGATCAAACGAGCCGGTCGGCAGCACGACCTGGAGCGCGTCGCCGCAAATCCACTCCACGTTCGCGCCGGCCGAGTCTGCTGCCTCCCGTGCCCGGCCCAGCGCCACCTGGGATATATCGATTGCGGTCACGGTCCAGCCGCTGCGAGCAAGCCAGATCGCGTCGGCACCCTCGCCACAACCAACGTCAAGCGCACGCCCCGGTGCGAGGCCGGCGACCTCAGCGACGAGCCTGCCGTTCGGCCGGCCGCTCCACAACGCAGCCTGCTCGCTGTAGCGCGCGTCCCACTCATGGGCGTGCACAGGCGTGCTCGTTTGCTTTTCGCCTGATCGTGGTCATGCATGATCTTCAGCCTAGACGAGCGCGCTCTACTCTCCTGCGCCTTCGATTGGCGGGCGACCGCCGTGCTTAGACACTGCGCGTGCGGCAAGCGTCGAGCCATGCCTAGCCGCATCGATGGCCGAGTTTCCGCCCAGCCACGAGCTGAGAAAGCCTGCGCAGAATGCATCGCCGGCACCAGTCGGATCGACCACCGATGACGACGTGGGCCCGATGAGCTCGACCTCGTCACCTTCACCGACAAGAACTCCGCCCGACCCGAGCTTCAACGCCACCACCGGATAGTGCACCCGAAGACTGGCGAGCACATCGCGTGGTTCGGTCTGCCCCACTGAACACCCGGCCCTCGTCGAGGTTCGGCAGGCACACCGCAGCGCCGCGAGTGCAAGACAGAAACGTCGACGCACCAAGCTCTTCGAGATAGGCGGACGACGATGGGTCGGCCGTCACGACGATCTGACGGCGACGTGCTTCTTCGATCAGAGAAAGAACAGCCGCGCGTGGCTCCTCCGCGAACAGTGAGTACCCATTGACGTGCAATGCGTCGACATGGTTGAGCAACGACGGCGGCAAATCGGCGAGCGCTCAGCCGCTGATTCGCACCACGGTCGGTGTACATCGTTCGCCCGCCGTCGGCGTCCAGCATCACCACGATCGTGCCGGTCGGCGCGTCATGGTCGGCAATCAACTCCGCATCGACACCGAACGCCGAAAGCTCCAAGCGATGCCGCGCACGTCCGCCGCACCTACCCGCGCAACGAACCGAACCTTCACGCCAGACACCGCAAGCCACGCTGCCTGGTTCGCCGCCGAACCGCCAGGCGTCGCGCGGATGTGCGAAGTCGTGTCGCTGTCGCGGGTGACGTTGCCAAGCGGTGTGACGACGATGTCGTCGATGACATCGCCGACGATCAGCACTCTCGTCAAGCGTGGCCGCCGCGGGCAACGCTGACCATGCGATGGCGATGCCACCAGCGAGCGCGACGTTGTTCCGAGCCAGGTCGAGATTCACGACGAGCGAGCGGCCGCCACTCTCACGCTGGAAATAGTCGAGCAGGAACGGGCTGATCGCCTTGCCACGCAAGCCCGCTTCGTCGGCTGCGTGCAGCGCCTGAATGAGCAACCGGTCATGGACGTCTGGATCGAGCTGCTGGTCGAGAGGCACCGGGTTCGCGACGATGAGTGCGCCGCGAGTACCGAGCTCGTCACCTGCGGCCATGATCGCCGCGACCTCCTCGGTGGAGTCGACCCGCCACTCGAGCGGGAAGCCGGAATCGGTCAGATAGAACGCCGGGAACTGGTTCGTTCGGTAACCGACGACGGGCACGTTCAGCGTCTCAAGACGTTCGAGGGTCGCCGCGATGTCGAGGATCGACTTCACGCCCGCGCAGACCACTGTGACCCGCGTGCGCGACAACGTGACCAAGTCGGCCGACTCGTCGAACGATTCGTGTGCGGCCCGGTGCACGCCACCAAGCCCACCGGTCGCAAAGACCCGGATGCCTGCGAGTGCTGCCAACGTCGACGTTGCCGCGACAGTTGTCGCACCGCTCGACTTGCGTCCGACAGCGACGGCAAGATCACGGCTGCTGACCTTGGGGATGTCTTCAAGCGCGATGCGTTCGAGCTCATCGGCATCGAGTCCGACCGTCGGGACGCCGTCGATGACCGCGATGGTCGCGGGCACCACACCCGCGTCGGTCAGGATCGCCTCGAAATCGTGCGCAGCCTGCAAATTCTCAGGCCGGGGTAACCCGTGCGCGATGATCGTCGACTCAAGAGCGACTACCGGTCTGCCCTCATCAACAGCCGTGCGTACCTCTTCGGAGATCTTCACCAACGGTGACACGTCACGCCTCCAGGTCATTCGGTAGCGGCGCAGGAGTCCGGAGCGCGGCATACCTGGGCTTGACGACGTCGTTGATGAGCGCGAGCCGTTGGTCGAACGGGATGAACGCACTCTTCAACGCATTGATGGTGAACCACTGTAGGTCGTCGAGCGAGTAGCCGAACGCGTCGACCAGTTTCTGGAACTCGATACCCATCGACGTCCCGCTCATCAAGCGGTTGTCGGTGTTGACCGTCACCCGGAAATACAGCTTGCGAAGCAGGCCGATGGGGTGCTCGGCAATCGAGCGCGCGGCACCAGTCTGCACGTTCGACGACGGGCACATCTCCAGTGGCACCCGGTTGTCGCGGACGTAGGCGGCGAGTCGTCCGAGCACCGGCTCGCCATCGATCATCGTGATGTCGTCGACGATGCGCACGCCGTGACCGAGTCGATCGGCGCCGCACCACTGCAGGGCCTCCCAGATCGACGGCAGACCGAAGCCCTCGCCCGCATGGATCGTGAAGTGGCCGTTCTCGCGCTGCATGTACTGGAAAGCGTCGAGATGACGGGTCGGAGGGAAGCCCGCCTCGGCGCCGGCGATGTCGAAGCCGACGACACCCGCGTCGCGGTAACGGATCGCGAGTTCGGCGATCTCCAACGAACGCGCCGCGTGCCGCAACGCGGTCAGCAGCACACCAACTCTGATGCCGCGACCCTCGCTACCGAGCCGGAATCCCTCGAGCACCGACTCGACGACGGTGTCGAGGCTCAGGCCTTCGTCGACGTGCAACTCGGGCGCGAAACGCACCTCGGCATAGACCACGTTGTCAGCCGCGAGATCTTCGGCGCACTCGGCCGCAACTCGGACCAGTGACTCGACGGTCTGCATCACACCGAAGGTGTGCGCGAAGGTTTCGAGATAGAGCTCGAGTGAGCCCGACGATGCGGCCTGCACGAACCATGCGCCGAGCTCATCGGCATCGTAGGAGGGCAGTTTCGTATAGCCAACGGCACGAGCGAGGTCGATCACGGTTGCGGGACGCAGGCCCCCATCGAGGTGGTCGTGCAGCAGCACCTTCGGTGCGACGGCGATTTGCTCGCGGGTCGCCGGCATCACGCACCTACCCTCTCGAGAACCAGTGCCGGCTTCGACCAAGCGGCATCGGCGGCCGCGATGTCGACCGCGCCGGTCAGTGCCTCGAGTGCACGAGAGAACCGCACCTCGTCGTCGGCGTGCAGGGTGAATAGTGGGCTGCCCGCAGTGACGATGTCGCCGGGCTTCGCGTGCATCTGCACGCCCGCGCCGAACGACACAGCGTCCTCCTTGCGCGCACGGCCGGCGCCTAACCGCCACGCAGCGACCCCGACAGCAAGTGCATCCATGCGGACGACGCGGCCAGAGGTCGTCGCCGCAACCTGAGTGTCGGTGCGGCGAAACAGGAAGCGGTGCAGCAGGATCGCCGCCCTGTGCGCGAATCATCGCGTTCCACGAGTCCATCGCGGAGCCGTCGGCAATGGCGTCGGCCGGATCCTTGCCGCCCGTCAGACCGCACGCGGCCAGCATCTCGCGGGCCAAAGCGAGAGTGAGCTCGACGACATCGGACGGTCCGCCGCCCGCAAGTACCTCGAGCGACTCGGCCACCTCGAGCGCGTTGCCGGCCATGAGGCCGAGCGGCGTGTCCATCGCCGTCAACAGCGCGACGGTGTTCACGCCGTGCGCCGACCCGAGCCCGACCATCGTCGTGGCGAGCTCGCGAGCGCGGGCGAGATCCTTCATGAACGCGCCGACGCCGACCTTCACGTCGAGCACCAGCGCCGACGTTCCTTCGGCGATCTTCTTGCTCATGATGGAGCTGGCGATCAGCGGAATGGATTCGACGGTCGCCGTGACGTCACGCAACGCGTAGAGCTTGCGATCCGCCGGCGCGAGCCCAGCGCCGGCTGCGCAGATCACCGCGCCGACGTCGCGCAGTTGCGTACGCATCTCCTCGTTCGAGATCGACGCTCGCCAGCCGCGTAATCGACTCCAGCTTGTCGAGCGTGCCACCGGTGTGGCCGAGCCCGCGACCGCTGAGCTGCGGCACGGCCGCACCGCACGCGGCGACGATCGGTGTGAGTGGCAGCGTGATCTTGTCACCGACACCACCGGTCGAGTGCTTGTCGGTCGTCGGCTTGCCCAGCCCGGGAAAGCTCAGTCGCTCCCCCGAGGCGATCATCGCCGCCGTCCATCTATTGAGTTCTGGTGCTGTCAGGCCTACGAAGAAGATGGCCATGAGCAGCGCCGACATCTGCTCTTCGGCGACTTCGCCGCGGGTGTAGGCCGCGATCACCCAGTCGATCGCGTCGTCGCTGAGAACGCTCCCGTCGCGCTTCGAACGGATGAGGTCGACCACGTCCACGGTTATTTCCCGTCCAGATCGTCAGGCCCGAACGCGTGCGGCAGCAGGCTCAGACAAAGGCAGCGGACCGGACTGGTGGTCGATCAACATGTCGGCCCCGCCGAACTCCCACAGCAACTGCCGGCATCGACCGCACGGCATCAGTGCAACACCCGGCACCGTCGACGCAAGCCAAAGCGACGAGCCGTCCACCACCGGAGGCAGCCAACGCAGAAACGACTCCGCACTCGGCACACAGGGTGAGTCCGTACGACGCGTTCTCGACGTTGCAGCCGACGACGATGCGGCCATCGTCGACGAGAGCCGCAGCACCGACGGCGAACTCCGAGTACGGCGCAGTACGCCAATGTCATCGCAGCTTGGGCCGCGGTGCGCAACGCCGGCCAGTTGATCTCGACGCTCATCGGCCCTCGTACGGTTCGCCGTCGGCGGCGGGCGCGCGCACGCGGCCGACCAGGCCTGCCACCGCGAAGATGGTGGCGAGGTAGGGCAGCATGCCGAGGAAGTCCGAGGGGATCTGGACCGGCGTGTTGATGAATGACAGCACGGTCTGCAGCGACGGTCGCGAACCCGAACAGCAGCGCGGCGCCGACCGCGCCGCGCGGACTCCAGCGGCCGAAGATGACCGCCGCGAGCGCGATGAAGCCGCGGCCGCCGGTCATGTTCTTCACGAAGTCCGAGCTGTTGCCGATCGTTAACGACGCGCCGGCGAGACCGGCGAGCATGCCGCCGATCAGCACGTTGATATAGCGGGTGCGCCGCACGTTGATGCCGACCGTGTCGGCAGCCTTCGGGTGCTCGCCAACCGCGCGCGTCCGCAGCCCCCATCGGGTACGGAACAGCAGGATGTCGACGGCGAAGATCAGCACGTAGGTCAGGTACACGATGATGTTCTGGTCGAACAGCAACGGTCCGATGATCGGGATGTTGCCCAGCAGCGGAATCTTGAGCACCGCGAGCGTGCCGACGTTGTTGTACGAGTTCGAGTTCGGCGCCATCACCGCGTCGTAAAGGAAGCCGGTCAAGCCCAAGAGCGAGCAAGTTCAGGACGACGCCGAGCACGACCTGGTTCACGACGTACTTGATGGCGAACACCGCAAGCAGCGCGGCGATCAGCGCGCCCGCGAGCATGCCGGCGATGGTGCCGATGGCGGCGTTCTTCGAGATCGCTGCCGAACATCGCGCCGGCAAAGGCGCCGACCAGCATCTGGCCTTCGATGGCGACGTTAATGACGCCTGAGCGTTCGCACATCACACCCGCGAGCGCGCCCAAAATCGAGCGGCACCGCAAGGAAAATCGTCTCGCCCAGCAAGCCACCAGAACCGAAGAGGTCGAGCGGCGTCGCGCTCTTGCTGGTCAGCGACCAGCACACGAACGAGAAGACGACAAACACGATCGTCAGCGCGATGACCCACTTCATCGCGCGCTTGGAGAAGTCCTTCTTGATGCGCCAGAATCCGGCAGCCGCGATCGCGATCCCGACCACGAGCGCGAAGATCCGAGCCGGCACGACGAGGTTCGGCATCGTGTACTTCGCGCCAGGCGGCGACAGCCGGAACCGCGCGTTGTGGCCGGTCTTGGAACCGAGGCCGAATGCCACTGCGCACAGAGCACGCCGACCACGATGAGCACCGAGCCCGAGACGACGCGCGCACGTCGCGACGCCGGCACCTCGACGATCTCCGGTGCGGCGATTTCCAACGAGCGGGGGGTGTCGACGCTCATCCGTTCCACCCCTTCGCGAGCGCGGCGGCGCCAGATTCACCCGAGCTACGAAGCCGGAACACGGCCCGCACGAAGGCCGGTGCCGCGATGAACAAGACGACCAGGGCTTGCACGATCGTGACGAGGTCGATCGACGTCCCAGTGCGGCTCTGCATCGTCGCGCTACCGGCGTGCAGTGCGCCGAAGAGCAAGCCGGCCCACACGGTCGGCCACGGTTTCGCGCGGCCAAGCAGGGCGACGGTGATGCCGTCGAAACCGAGGTTAGCGTCGACCGCGTTCGTCAGTGCGTAGTTCGTGCCGCCACCGAGGATCTGCACGCAACCTGCGAGACCCGCGAGGCCGCCGGCGATCAACATGGCGATGACATAAGTGCGGCCGACGTTCATGCCCGCAGTCCGCGCGGCGGTTGGGCTTGCGCCGACGGCCCGCAACGTGAACCCGAGCCGGCTACGCGTCAATAACCACGCGACACCAGCAACAGCAGCAAGCGCGATCAAGAACCCGACGTTGACCCGCAGCGGTGATGGGAACAGCTTTCCGAGACGCGCCGAGCCATGCACGATCGGTGAGATGGCTTGATTGCTGCCCGGGCGCCGAAACGCACTCGTCTTTAACGCGTAGTTGAGTAGGTCGAGCGCAATGTAATTCATCATGATCGTGGTGATGACTTCATGTGCGCCGCTGCGCGCCTTCAGCCACCCGGCAATACCACCCCACACCGCGCCCGCGGCGACGCCTGCAATAAGGGCTACGACGAGGTGAATAAACGGCGGCAGGTGCCAGGTGAAACCCACGTAGCCGGCGGCCATCGCGCCGAGAATGAGTTGACCTTGACCACCGATGTTGAACAGCCCCGTGCGAAACGCGAGGCCGACGGAGAGTCCGACGAGAATTAGCGGTGTCGCAGTAAATAGTGTTTCTGACAGCGGATTGAAGTCGTGCCAGAAGCTACCGTGCCCGAACGTGTGCGGGTCGACGATTGCACCTTCGAAGAGCGCCACGTACGCGGCTGACACTGCGTGCCAGGCAGCGGAGAACACTTTGCCCGGCGACGCCGAGAAGTGCCGCAAGGCGTCGCGGGTCGGCTGATTGGTGACCGCAATGAGGATGCCGCCGACGATGATCGCGGTGACGAACGACAAGCGCGATCACGATCAGCGGATGCGTTTCGCCACGTGACTTGCGCCGCTCCGGCCCACCGGGCGGAACGGCGATCTCGTCCTTCACCGTGCCGTCGACGCTCACGAAGCGTCACCCCCCTGCGAGCCCGGCTCAGCAACGCCGCCTGACTCAGAAACGACCTCGATGGGTTCGAAGATTGCTGCACCCACTGTGGTGTCCGGTGGATCGGCTTCGCCGGCAACCGAGCCCGCCATCAACAATCCGACGGCGGCGGCCGAACTGCCGCCTGGCAACTCTCCGATGATGCGGCCCTGGTACATGACGGCGATACGGTCGGCCAACCCGAGAACCTCATCGAGTTCGGTCGAGATCAGCACGACCGCCGTCCGCTCGTCACGCTCGCGCACGATGCGCTTGTGCACGAACTCCATCGACCCGACGTCAAGACCGCGGGTGGGTTGGGCGACGATCAGCAGCTTCAACGGCCGCGACAACTCGCGGGCGAGCACGACCTTCTGCTGGTTTCCGCCAGACAGCGTGCTGGCCGACACGTGCGCATTTTCGGCGCGGACGTCGAACTCCGCGACTCGAGCCGAGCCATTCGCATCAATCGCGGCCATGTTCAGACCGAAGCGCCCGGCGAACGCCGGGCTCTCGTGCATGTCGAGCACGAGGTTCTCCTCGACAGAGAAACTGCCGACCAACCCGTCGTGCGACCGATCCTCCGGAACGTAGCCGATGCCCAGGTCGAGACGGTCGCGCACAGACGACGTCGTGACGTCGTTGCCAAGCACACGGATGCGGCCGTCCGTCGGAGTTTCAAGGCCGACGAGGCACTCGGTGACCTCGGTCTGCCCGTTGCCCTGCACGCCCGCGATCGCGTAGATCTCGCCCTCGCGCACCGAGAAAGAGACGTCGTCCACTTGCACCACGCCCGCCGCGTCAACGACGCGTAACCCCTCGACGTCCAGCACAACTGCACCGGGCTGCGCAGGCGTCTTCTCCACCGTCAGCAGTACGGGCCGACCGACCATGAGCGACGCGAGCTCTTGCTCACTACTCGAAACCGGCGGCTGACCAACGACGCGACCACGCCGGATGACCGTAATGGTGTCGCCGATCGCCTTGACCTCCTTCAGCTTGTGGCTGATGAAGACGATCGAGGTGCCCGCGTCGCGCAGCTTGCGCATGACCGTGATGAGGTCATCGATCTCGGACGGCGTGAGCACGGCGGTCGGTTCGTCGAGCACCAGCACCTTGGCGTCGCGCGCCAGCGCCTTGAGGATCTCGGCCCGCTGCTGCACACCGACTGGCAGGTCAGCGACAAGAGCATCGGGCGGGACGGCGAGGCCGAACCGTTTTGAGACATCGGCAACCTTGCGGCGAGCTGCGCGTCGGTCGAGCCAGCCAAGGCCGCCGGGACCGCTGGGTATCTTCGTGACCCAACATGATGTTCTCGGCGACGGTGAAGACCGGAATCAGCATGAAGTGCTGGTGGACCATGCCGATTCCAGCGGCCATCGCATCGCCTGGGCCGCTGAACCGGTGACGACGTCGTCGACGAGGATCTCGCCGTCGTCCGGGGCGTAGAGCCCGTACAGCACGTTCATCAGGGTGCTCTTGCCCGCGCCGTTTTCGCCCAGCAAGCAGTGGATCTCGCCCGGCTCGACGACCAGGTCGATGTGGTCGTTCGCAACGAGAGACCCGAACCGCTTCGTAATGCCGCGCAGTTCGAGCTTCAACGCGACCTCAGTTCGCTCAGCACCACCGCAGTCAACACCAAAGCCGCCCGCCATGGAATGGGAGGTCGTAGGGCCGAATGGGAGAGGTGGGCGGCCCCGTCGCCGGGACCGCCCACCTCTGTTACCGCTTAGCTCTTGCCTTGCTTACCGGTTACTTACTTCGGAACCGAGGGCGAGGTGATCGCAATCTTGCCACTGACGATGTCGGCCTTGATCCCGTCGAGCTCGGTCTTCACGCTGGCCGGAACCTTGGAATCGAAGTTGTGGAAAGGCGCGAGGCCAGTCCCGTTGTTCGCCAGGGTACCGATGTAGCTGCCGCCACCGAGCGACTTGCCCGCCGCGAAGTCATTCGCGTAGGTGGTCACCGCGCTCGCCAGGCCCTTGACCACGCTGGTCAAGAACACCGAGCAGTCTGCCGCGTCACTGACACAACCGTCGGTGTCGACCCAGATGACGCTCACCTTGCCGCCCGACGCCTTCGCCGCAATCGCTGAGCCGAGGCCGGTGCCACCGGCGACCGGGAAGATGACGTCTGCACCCTGGGAGATGAACGCCTTACTGATGGACTGGCCACCAGCGGTGTCACCGAACGGGTTGGACGTGCTTGGGTCGAAGGTGCCGCCCTTCTGGTTCGTCTCGTCCCAGCCGAGCACCTTCACCTTCTTGCCCTTGACCTTGTTGAAGTACTGAACGCCTTCCCAGAAGCCGTCCATGTAGATCGTGACCGGCGGGATGTTCAATCCACCGAAGGTCGCGACAACACCGGTCTTCGAGACGGACGCCGCGAGGTAACCGCCGAGGAAACCGCCCTGCGCGGTGTTGAACTGCATGCCGTAGACGTTCGGGCCGGTCGACGAGTCGTCGATCTCCGCGAACTGCTGCTTCGGGTTCGCGGCCGCTGCCGCCTTGACCGCGTCGTTCATCAGACCGCCGACGGCGATGATCGTCGAGCAACCCTTCTGAACTTCTGCATTGAGGTTCGGCGTGTAGTCGTTCTGGGTGTTCGACGCGACATAGGAGACCTTGATGTTCGGATTCGCCTTGTTGGCGTCCTGGAGTCCCTGCCACGACGACTGGTTGAACGAGTGGTCGTCGACGCCGCCGGTGTCGAGAACCATGCACGCGTTGATCGGGCCACCCGCTGCTGGTGCGGAGCTGGCGGGTGCAGGGCTAGACGCAGGTGCCGGAGCCGAGCTGGCCGGCGCCGGAGCGCTGGACGTAGGTGCCGGAGCCGAGCTGGCCGGAGCTGGCGCACTCGTGGTGGCCGCTGGTGCGCTGCTGCTCGGGGTGCTAGCGGTCTTCTTGCTGCTCGAACAGGCCGCAAGCATGATCGCTACGGTTCCCGTCGCCGCAATGATCTGATAGGTCTTCTTCACAACGCCTCCGCTATCGCATAGCAAGTAAAATGTTGGCTGGACAATAGCCGGGTTGGTGGACCGACGCCCAACCGGGCCAAGGCCAACTCCGCGGCCTTCCGCCGCGCTGAGCGTGCGGGCACAGGTTTGCGATCGAAGCGCGCTAAGAACGTTACGTCGCCGTGATCTGGCGTTCATCCAGCGCGGCCGGACGCCGAACTGCGAACTCGCCCCTAAGCGTCAGCTGGGGTCAACTGATTCCGTTTTGCCGGCGTGCGGTTGCGCCATTTCCGGGCTGGATTCCGGCCGATATTCCGGTATCGAGATCGATCCCGCTTCTAGCTTGGACGGCGGGGTGGTTTCGGTAGGTGCGGACTGGACCTGCCGGCTCCACCGCGAGGTCAGATCCGCGACTCGGCGGAAGCGTTCTCCCTCGTCGTCGCGACGACGACGGGTCATCATCACCAAGAACACCCCGACGACGATGACCACGGCCACAGCTACCGCCACGATGATCGGTGTCACGTGAGGCTCCTAACGTCTGGCGGGGACTTACCCCTATCTCACCGCACGACTCCTCAGCGGCCAACTCGGCGGTGCGGCTTCCGGAGCCTGCAAGATCGTCAACTGGGCTCGTAGCGGCCCCAAATACCTCGCAACGTGGCACATACCTCGCCAAGCGTGGCTTCCGCTCGCAACGCCTCCTTGATCGGCGGCAACACGTTCTGCTCGCCACTGGCCGCCGCCGCCACAGTGGCCAGCGCGCGCTCGACGGCGTCGCCGTCGCGACGGGCGCGGACGGCTCGGACCCGCGCAATCTGCCGCGCCTCCGACTCCGGATCGACCCGCAACGGCTGGTAGTCCTCGTCAGCCTCCGACGTAAAGGCGTTGAGACCGACCACGATCCGCGAGCCACTGTCGATGCTCTGGGCAACCTCGTAGGCCGCGTTCTCGATCTCGGCGCGCTGGAATCCACGTTCGATCGCGGCGACGGCACCGCCGAGATCCTCGACGCGTCGCATGAGCTCGAGCACGGCAGTCTCGATGTCGTCGGTCAGCGACTCGATGGCGTAAGAACCGGCGAACGGATCGACCGTCTTCGCGATGTCGGTTTCGTACGCGAGCACCTGCTGGGTTCGCAGCGCCAACCGGGCGGCCTTCTCTGTCGGCAACGCGATCGCCTCGTCGTAGGCATTCGTGTGCAGCGACTGGGTGCCGCCGAGCACCGCGCCCAGCGCCTGCAACGCCACCCGCACCATGTTCAGTTCGGGTTGCTGCGCCGTGAGCTGGACGCCTGCTGTCTGGGTATGGAAGCGCAGCATCGTCGAAGCTGGGTCGCGCGCACCGAACTGGTCGCGCATGACGTGTGCCCAGACTCGTCGAGCGGCGCGGAACTTCGCAACCTCTTCGAGGAAGGTCGTGCGCGCGACGAAGAAAAACGTAAGCCGGGGTGCGAATTCGTCGACGCTTAGCCCAGCCGCTTGCGCCGCTCTGACGTACTCGATGGCGTCGGCCAGCGTGAACGCAACCTCCTGCACGGGCGTCGCGCCCGCCTCGGCCATGTGGTAGCCGGAGACGGAGATCGTGTTCCAGGCAGGCAGTTCGGTCTTGCAGTAGGCAAACAGATCGGTCGCAAACCGCAGCGACGCACGCGGCGGGAAGATGTACGTGCCGCGCGCTATGTACTCCTTGAGGATGTCGTTTTGCACAGTGCCACGCAGTGCCGAAGCCGCGATGCCGTTCTCCTCGGCGACCATCTGGTACATGAGCAACAGCAACGCCGCGGGTGAGTTAATCGTCATGGACGTCGAGACCTGGTCGAGCGGGATCTGGTCGAACAGCGTGCGCATGTCGTCGATCGAGTCGATCGCGACACCGACCTTGCCGACCTCACCCGCCGCCATGGGGTCGTCGGAGTCGTACCCCATCTGAGTAGGCAGGTCGAACGCGACGGACAGCCCCGTCGTCCCGGCTGCTAGTAGTTGGCGGTAACGGCCGTTCGATTCGGCGGCCGATCCGAAGCCCGCGTATTGACGCATGGTCCACAGCCGGCCGGTGTACATGGACGGATAGACGCCGCGGGTGAAGGGAAAAGCGCCCGGGCTCGCCGAGCGCAGTGGCGGGGTCGAAATCGGCCAACGCCGAGCTGTCGTACACGGGCTCGATCGGCAGCCCGGATTCAGTCTGACCGGCCATCGCCCCAGTATGGCCCGGCATTGTTCGGTTACTCTGTCCCGGTCATGGGCTCAACTCTGCGGCATGGTGGCCGCCGCCGCAGCGCTCTCACCGCGTCGTTCGCTGGCGCCCTGATCGCATCGATGAGCCTCGTGGCGTCGTCTGGCAGCGCGCTCGCCGACGACGTCCCGATCGGTGGCTCTGCCCTCGGGCAACCCGGGATCGTGGTCGACCCGTCCCCAGGTGTGCCCGCGTTGCCGGGCATCACAGCGACGTCATTCGTGGTCGCCGATGCCGACACCGGCGACGTGCTCGCGGCGAAGGGCGCGCACGCCAAGCTCGCGCCAGCCAGCACGCTGAAGACTCTGACCGCGCTGACCGTAATCCCGCTGCTGCCGACGAACCTGCCGGTCGTGGCGGGGCGCGATGCCCCGAGCACCGACGGCACTAAGGCCGGCATCGTCGCGGGCACGACGTACACCGTCGACAACCTGTTCACGGCAATGCTGATGATGTCGGCGAACGACGCCGCGGTCGCCCTCGCCGATGCGAACGGCAACCTGCCGGACACGCTCGCGCAGATGAATACCCTCGCCGCACAGCTGCAGGCAGACGACACCGTCGCCTTGACGCCCGACGGGCTCGACGCGAAGGGCCAATCGTCGTCCGCCTACGACCTGGCGCTGATCTTTCGGGCCGGGCTCTCAGTGCCGCAGTTCATGTACTACCTGTCGCTCAAGACCGCGGCGTTCCCGGCGCCGAAGGGGCAGAGCTTCCAGATCCAGACGCACGACCGGCTGCTGACGTCGTATCCCGGCATGCTCGGCGGCAAGAACGGCTACACGGTCGCGGCGAACGCGAGCTACGTGGGCGCGGCGAAACGCAACGGCCACACGATCATCGTGTCGGTGATGCGCGACCAAGCGAACTTCTGGCCCGAGGTGCAGGCGCTGCTCAACTGGGGCTTCGCGGCTGACGGGCATGTGACGCCTGTCGGCGAACTCGTGTCGCCCCTCGAGCCCGCGCTGCCGGCTGACCCCTCGCCGACACCGTCCTTGCAGCCGACCGTGCAGGCATTGACCGCAACGGCAGCTCCGACCGCGGCGGCTCCGGTCGCGAAGGCTCCTGCGGTCAAGGCAACCTCACGCACAGAGTCGGACGGCGTCGGAATCTCCGCGGTACTGATCTGGTCGGCAGTCGGTGTCGGCGCGATGTTTTTCCTGGCCGCTTCGTGGCGATTCACCCGCCGCCGGCGCGTCGGCGAGACGGACGAGGGCTACCTCGACGGCCTCTCGCGATTGTCGAACCTCGACGACCTAGCGTCTAAGTAGCGGTCGCCAGTTCGCACTATCTCGTGGCGGACAGCATCCCTGGTTGCCGAGGGCAACTAGCGCACCTTCGCCCTCGCCCGCGCTTTCGATGAGCCCGCCTTCTTTGAAGCCAGGACTGCGACCTTCGCAGGTGCTGCGCGACCGCGCTGGGCTGCGAGCAGCTGACCAACGCGCTGGAATGACATCCCGGTAAGCATCGCGATGTCGCGCATGGAGTACGTGGGGTTCAGCTGGCCAATCAAGGCCCGGATCGCCGTCGCATAGTTGGCTGCCGCGACCTCAGCTTTGGCTCGAAGGTCTTCCACCTCATCGAGATCTGCACGAAGCCGCGAAGCAACATTGACGGTCAGCTCGACCTGAACTGACCGCACCGGCACATCGAGGAACGAGGCGATCGCGTCTTGCGCCACCGCAGTGACCTGGTCGAGGCGCTTGGTCTGGGTGAACACGCCCGGCACTTCAGGCACACTGATCGCCCACCAGTCACCTGAACGTTCAGCGCGTGCTGTGTACGTCGTCACTTCCACCACGCCTCTCCAAGAACTGCGTTGAGCTGGTTCAGAATGCTGCGTGCGGTGAGCTCGTTAATCTCGGTATGCCGCGGGATCGTGACGCGGACCGATGCGCCTTCATGTCGCAAACCTACCGACCGGCGCTGACACAAGGTGCAGCCGAACCACAACTGTGAACAACTAACGTGCCTGCGGAAAAACCCGCGGGCACGCGCGTGGCGCAGGTACGCACGCATGCGCGGGCGGCATGCGCGGGGGCATGCAAGCGGGCATGCGCGGGCACGCGCAGGGCGTAACGCACGGAGCAGGAGGACGCACGCGGGACATGCGCAGGTGAGCAGGCACGCAGCAGCGCGGACATGCGCGGGCACGCGCAGGTACGCGCGGGGACATGCGCGGGTACGCGCACGCGCGGGGCACGCGCGGGCACGCGCAGGTACGGACGCAAGCGCGGGCACGCGCGGGCGTAGGCGCACGCTGACGTGGCGCGTGTACGCATGCGTCACCCGCGCGCGGGCTACGTCGAACCGTTCAGTCCGTCGACCATGGCGTGCTCAGCACGATCGCCATGGCTACCTGCCGGTGCGTTCGCGGTGGCTGCACCCGGGCCAACAGCAGGGTCGCCGCTGCCCTTCCTCGAGTCCTCTTGAGTCCGGCGAATCCGGCGCTCGCGCGTCGAAATTCTGCTTGGCGTCCTCGACCCAACAGATGAACTCATTGCGAGCCAGTGGCGTGATGTCTGTCCAGGCATCTAGTGCCGTGGCGTTTGCGATGAGCGCCCGTCGTAGGTCCGCCGGCATCTGATGCACCACACCGCCGGGCACCCGACTGCACCTCATTCGACGACGACACACGTTAGCTGGCAAGACCTCGTCTCGCGACCTAGATGTCTGCTACCTCGCGTAGCCGAGTTGTCACCGATGAAAGGAGCGCGTCGACCGCCGACTCGTCGAGCGTCGCGTCGTCACCGTGCCGAAGAGCCACTGCCGCATCAATCACGGCGGTGTCAGGCCAGCGGCCACGAGCCCAAGCCGCGCCCTCGAGTTTCGACCCGAGCACGTCCTCCGCAGCAAACCGCCAGGCCCTGCACGCGTTCAACACGGAGTAGAGGGTCGCTTTCTCGTGATCGCGATGCCATGTCATCGACTCATACATGGCTTGCAGAAGGCTGCTGCGAGGTACGTCAACGAACACGTCGCGTGCCGGCGGCCCGCTGATCGCTACGCCGGACCGGTGCGCGATTGCCCGGTCGAGCACGTACCAAAAGCCGGGCTCCGACGTTGAGTCCAGATGCACGGCGGTGGGCATGTGTGGTCCGCCGTTGGCATTGACCTCAAAGTCAGCGCCCTTGGGCTGTGCGCCCGCGACTTCGCGGCGATAAAGAGTGAACTCCACGCCGCGAGCGGGGCAGGACGCACTCGCCTCGACGACAGCAGCTGCCACCGATTGCCGCCGCGATTCTGCAAGCGCGAGGTTAGACACGGCCGCGATATCGATGTCGCTCTCACCCGACGACGTATCCGCCCAAGGCGACAGAGCCGACGAAGTACACCCCAACGAGATCGGTGCCGATCGCCCCGGCTACGGCGCTCGCTACCCGTTGACCAAACTCGGCGACCTCGTGCGTGACCACCTCGCCATCATCAGGCACGCAGCCCTCCACCAAAAGACCACTCTTGACAGTTAGCTATCGTCGATAGTATTCCTATCGTTGATAGGAAGTTATAGCCGGTCGGGCCACGGCGTCGACCCGTCCCACCAACCACCCGCGGCCGTGAAACCCTTCGGCCGAATCAACTTAGGAGGCACATCATGGCCGCAGTGATCACGCAGAAGTGGGCGGGATTCACGCCCGATCAGTACAACGCGGTTCGCGACATCGTGGGCTGGGACCGGCAAACGCCGGACGGGATGCGTTTACACGTCGCCACCTTCGACAACGGGGTGCTGAACATGACCGACGTGTGGGAGTCCGAGGCGCAGTTCATGACGTTCGTCCAGACCCAGATCATGCCTGCCGTCACGCAGCTGGGCATCGCAGGCCAACCGGAGATGGCCATCAGTTCGCTGTACGAGCTCAATGACATCCCTGCGCAGACCGCACCCGCGAACGGATGACACTGCTCTGTCGGGTTGATCGATGATGGCAGCGGAACCGGACCGCAGGAAGGCTCGCCACGAGGTAAAGCGTGCCGAGATCCTTGCCCAAGCTTGGCTGCTGGCGCAGCGCGACGGTCTCGCAGCGCTCTCGCTGCGAGACCTCGCCGACAGTGTGGGCCTTCGCCAACCGTCGCTCTATGTGTACTTCGAATCAAAGCTGAACCTGTATGACGCGATGTTCGCCGACGGCTACCGCCAACTTCTGAGTTTCCTTGCGGACCACAGCTACGGCGGTGAGCCGCGCCGCGCTTTAGCACGGTTCCTCGGCGACCTTGTGCAGTTCTCCAGCGACGACATCGTGCGGCACCAAATGCTGTTCCAGCGCACGATCCCGGGGTTTGAGCCGTCGAGCGAGTCCTTCGCGTTAGCTCTGGAGTTCTACAACGTCGCCCGCCAGTTGCTCGCCGCCGTAGGCGTCACCGACCAACGCAACGTCGACATCTTCAGCGCCATGGCCAACGGGTTGGCCCACCAGCAGGTAGCCAACGAACCAGGAGGCAAGCGCTGGGTTCGGCTGGCCGGGCGCGTCACCGAGATGTTCCTCGCCGACATCGATCGACGTCGCGCCACATGACCATTCGCGAGAGGATTCCGACCATCATGACCACCACCGTTGACGTGAGCACGATCCCGCGGATCAAGCACGCCGAGGCGATGCGGCTTGCTGAGGTCGAGGCCGACAAGGTTGCCGCGATGCTGCGCAGCCTGGAGCCGGATGACTGGACCAAACCGACCGACTGCCCTCGCTGGGACGTGCGCGCGCTGGCCGCGCACATGGTCGGATCCGCCGCCGGCCAAGCCTCGCCGCGTGAGTTCTTCCGGCAAGTCCGCGCCGGTCGCCCGGTCGTCGAAGAAATAGGCGCCCAGTACTGGTGGGACGGGATGAACGAAATCCAGGTCCGCGAACGAAGTGACCGCAGCACCGATCAGCTCATCGCCGACTGGGACCGCATCTCGCCACGTGCGTTGAAGGCCCGCCGCAAACTGCCCCGCCCGATTGCGAAGCTGCCCTTGCTGAAATTGCCCGCCCCAATCGGGCGACAACCCCTCGTCTACCTGTTCGATGTCGGGTTCACCCGCGATGCATGGATGCACCGCATTGACCTCGCCGAGGCCACCGGCAAACCCTTCAACGCGGACGCCGGTCACGACGGTCGCATCGTCGCCGACATGGTCGCCGAATGGGCGACCACCCACGGTCTGCCATTCGTCCTCGAGTTGACCGGACCGGCCGGCGGCCACTACGCCCAAGGCACGTCGGGCGAGCACATCACCATCGACGCCATCACGTTCGCCCGCACCCTCGCCGAACGCGCTCACGGAGATGGGGTGCTCTCCCACCCGCTGCCGCTCTGAGCACGACGGTCTATCTCGTCGGGGCGCCACGGTGGTACCCACTGACGCATGGTTTCCAAGACGACCCCGCCTTGTTCGACGCGGATGCTGCCCGGTGCCTCACCGGCGGGAAGCGCGGCAACTGCGAATCGCAGTCCGAAACGGTCGATCGGCGGCGACAGTTCCAGGGTGATCTCGCTGCCGATGTCCGTAGTCGCGACTACCCGATCAACGACGGGCGCGGTACGCGCCATCACGAACCACGGCAAATCGTCGGTCAGTCCCCGGTACTCATTCATGAGAGATCCATCGGGCAGCGGCGGACCGCCGAATCCAGAGCCGGCCACAGACCGGTCGCCGTCATACACGTGCAGCATCGTGAACAACTCGTGGTCATCGCCTTCGACCCGGATGACCCACCGCAGGCCCGAGTCGAGGGTGCCCGCCATCACTTCGACCGGATCAGTGGACCCTTCCAACACGCACGCTCCCGTCGTCAACCTCAGGTTGAGGTTGAGCCTTCGGGCGCGGCCAAGCCGAACGCGAAGTCGCGGTCGGTGCGCCACACCCCGTCGTCCCCTCGTTCGAAGAGCCCGAAGTGCTCGACGGTGAACGACGCTTCGTAGTCAGCCAGTTCGCGGTACGCGTGATCAAGAACCTCAGGCGGGACGTCGTGAGCGACCGTCACGTGCGGGTGGTAGTTGAACTTCAGCGGGTGGGCGAGCGGTCCACTGCGCACGGCGCGCTCGAGCCGCTCGCAATCGCTGATACCGGCCGCAAGGGCCACGAACACCACGGGCGAGACCGGCCGGAAGCTCCCTGTCCCCCGCAACTGGATCTCGAAGGCCCACTCCTGCGCCGCCACCGACTCGAGGTGTGAAACCACGGCCGCCAACTGCGAATCGTCGAGGTCGGTCGGGGGGATCAACGTGACGTGCGGCGGAATCGCCAGCGCGAGCGGGTCACCGAGATCTTCACGCCACTTGGTCAATTCGGCGCCGTAAGGCTCCGGCACACCGATAGCGACGCCGATCGTGTGGGCAGCGCGACTCAAAGAATCAGACCTTCCTCGGCAGGAAGCCGACGCGCTCGCGAACCAACTCCATGGTGGTGACGGCGACCCCGCTCGCCCGCTCGGCACCGGCCGCGAGGATAGCGTCCAGAGCCTCGGTGTCGTCGAGGTATTGCCGTACCTTTTCCTGCACCGGCGTGACGAACTCGACCACGACATCTGCCAGGTCGGCTTTGAAGTCACCGTAACCCTTGCCGGCGTAAGCAGACTCGATTTCGCTGATTTCTCTTCCTGTCAGCGCGCTGAAAATGGTCAGGAGGTTGCTGACGCCCGGCTTCTCGACCGGGTCGAAGTGCACGTGCGATCCGCTGTCGGTGACGGCCGACTTGATCTTCTTCACCAGCTGCTTAGGGGTGTCGAGCAGCAGCGCGGTGCCGGCGTCCTGCAGCGACTTGCTCATCTTGGCGCTCGGGTCTTGCAGGTCGAAAATCTTCGCCGTCGCCTTCACGATATGCGGCTCAGGCATCGTGAACGTGGGCCCGAACCTGGTGTTGAACCGCTGCACGAGATCGCGGGTCAGCTCGACATGCTGCCGCTGGTCTTCACCGACCGGCACGAGGTCGGCCTGGTAGATCGCTATATCGGCAACCTGCAGGATCGGATAGGTGAACAGACCGACGCCCGCATTCTTGCGCGCGCGCCGTCTTTTCCTTGAACTGCGTCATGCGGCTGGCTTCGCCGAAGCCAGTGATGCAAGAGAAATACCCACGCCAGCTCGGCATGCTCCGGCACGTGGCTTTGAATGAACAGCGTGCAGCGCTCGGGGTCGAGGCCGATCGCGAGCAACTGCGCAGCAGACAACCGGGTTCGCTGGCGCAACACCTTTGGATCCCACTCGACCGTGATCGCGTGCAGGTCGACGACGCAGTAGAACGCATCGAACTCGTCCTGGAGCGCAACCCAGTTCTGCAGCGCACCGAGGTAGTTGCCGAGGTGAAAGGAATCAGATGTCGGCTGGATGCCCGAGAGCACCCTCGGCCGGCTGTGCGAAGTCATATCTCATTCTCCCAAATGGCTGGGCTCGCCGACGCCATTTTCGGCTGGCGGCGCGCTGACCCGAACCCTAGCCACCCGTCGTCCGTCGAGTTCGGCGACCGCGAGCCGATGGTCGCCGACCTGCACCGTCTCACCCAACTGCGGGAGGTGCCCGAGCTCGGCCATCAGGAACCCGGCGACAGTCTCATAGGGCCCCTCGGGCAAGACAACCCCTGCCTGCTCAGCAAAATCGTCGGTATTCAGCAGCCCGTCGACAACCACGTCACCGCCGCGAAGCCGATGCGGGCCGCCTCCTTCGAGGTCGTATTCGTCACGAATATCCCCGACGACCTCCTCGACGAGATCCTCGAGCGTCACGATGCCCGCCGTCCCGCCGTATTCGTCGACCACGATCGCCAGGTGCTGCCGCTCGCGTCTCATCTCCGACAAAGCCGCGAGCACATTCTTGCCGTCGGGCAGCATCTTGACCGGCCGGACGAGATCGCCGACCCGAACGGTGCGCGGGTCGACTTCGGCTCGCGTCGTGACCAGGTCGCGGATGTGCACGAAACCGACGACGTCGTCGTGCGATCCGCGCACCACCGGATAACGCGAGTGCGGACCCGACGCGACCAGCTTTAGCGCCTGCTGCACTGTCGTTGTCGCGTCGAGGAACTCGACCTCTGTGCGCGGCACGAGCACCTCGCGCAACCGGCGATCGCCGGCGGTGAAGACCTCGTCGATCAGCCGCCGCTCGTCGCGACCCAGCGATTCGTGTGTCGCGACCAGCCCACGCAACTCCTCTTCGCTGATGGATTCGCGTCGCGCATCGGGATCGCCGCCAAGCAGCCTGACGACCACGTTGGTCGACAGTGAAAGCAACCAGATGACCGGTCGCATCAAGCTCGCGAAGCGGTCGAGAGTCGGTGCGGCCAATTGGGCGGCTTGCTCGGCGCGCTGAAGAGCCAGCCGTTTCGGCACCAACTCGCCCAGCACCAGGGTCACGAACGAGATAGACAGCGTGACGATCAGGAAGCCGAGGATGTCGGCCCACCGATGCGTCATGCCGAGCCGTTCGAGTTCGCGGCCCGCAGCAGCAGACAGCGTCACCGCGCCGTAGGCGGACGAGAGCAGTGAGGTCAGCGTCACGCCGATTTGCACGCCCGCCAGGAATCTGTTCGGGTCGGACGTCAATCGCGCGACGGCCGCGCCTCGGCGTCCCTTCGTCGCAAGGCCGCGAACCTGGCTATCGCGCAAAGAAATGAGCGCGATTTCGGTGGCGACGAACACGGCCTCAATGACGACGAGCGCAAGCACCACCGCGATGTCGAGCGCGACCTTCATCGCACGACTCCGCCGTATGCCTGACTATGGCCACCGTCCATAACGATCAGGCTAGCGGGCGGGCAGCCGCCGGACCGTGTAACGGTAGCCCTTCCACACCGGTTCGCCCGACGCATCCGTCGCGAACCTCGACCACCTCACCCCCCGCGGCCTCCACCAGCGTGGTGACCTTTGAGCGAGGCACACCGTCCATCGTCATCGGCGCCGCCCAGCCACGACGGACCTTCCGCAGGAGCCTCAAGACACCATTCGGGACGGCGCGTAGCACCGCGTTGCGAGCGGTCGGCGCCCGATGTGAAAGCTCCTGAAAGATGACTACACCGCCTGGCCGCAAGACCCGTACCAACTCGCTGATGTAGCCGGCTGCAGCCTTGGGCGGGATATGTTGCAGCACCAGGATGGAGTACGCGAAGTCGAACGTCGCATCGTCGAACGGCAGCGTCGGTGTCGTGTTGACGACATACGAAACTCTTTCGGGGAAGGCATTTCGAGCCTGCGCGCCTTCGATCATCGACGCCGCAACGTCGACGCCGGTCACTGAATCAAAGTGGACGGCGAGTGCCTGGCTTAGTCGACCAAGGCCGCAGCCGAAGTCGAGCGCCGCATTTCGTGCAGTGAGCAGCTCGCCGAGCTCTGTCAGTGTGGTGTCAATCTCTGTGCGTCCGGTCGCGAAGAAGCCCTCGTCGTCCCAGCTGCCCTGTCGGCCGGGCTCGGAAAGGATCGCCCAATGCGGATCGCGACGGCCCAACTCGTCCCAGGCCGCAGCTTCGCGATCGAGATCGGGGTCAGCCAACTTTGGTCTGCAGGTTCTCGTCGAGAGCAGCCAGAAAGCCCTCTGTGGTAAGGAATTCCGTGTCTGGGCCGACGAGCAGCGCAAGGTCCTTCGTCATCTTGCCGCTCTCGACGGTCTCGATGCAGACCTCCTCGAGTGCGGTCGCGAACGCGGTGACCTCGGGAGTGTTGTCGAGCTTGCCGCGGTGCTGCAGACCGCGAGTCCACGCAAAGATCGACGCGATCGGGTTCGTCGACGTGGCCTTGCCCTGCTGGTGCTGACGGAAGTGCCGGGTAACGGTGCCGTGCGCGGCCTCGGCCTCGACGGTGCGACCGTCAGGCGTCATCAATACCGACGTCATCAGACCGAGCGATCCGTAGCCCTGGGCAACGGTGTCGGACTGCACATCGCCGTCGTAGTTCTTGCAAGCCCAGACGTAGCCGCCTTCCCACTTCAACGCGGCCGCGACCATGTCGTCGATGAGGCGGTGCTCGTAGGTGATGCCGGCTGCTTCGAACTCAGCCTTGAACTCGGTCTCGAACACTTCGGCGAACAGATCTTTGAAGCGACCGTCGTAGGCCTTCAGGATCGTGTTCTTCGTGGAGAGGTAGACCGGGTAGTTGCGGTTGAGTCCGTAACGCAGCGACGCGCGCGCAAAGTCGCGGATAGAGTCGTCGAAGTTGTACATGCCCATAGCGACACCGCCACCGGCGAACTTGGCGACCTGGAACTGCATCGGCTCGCCTTCGCCGTCGGGCGTGTAGGTCATCGTGACCGTGCCCGGGCCAGGCACGACGAAGTCGGTCGCCGCATACTGGTCGCCGTGGGCATGGCGGCCGATGACGATCGGCTTGGTCCAGCTCGGCACGAGCCGCGGAATGTTGCTGATGATGATCGGCTCGCGGAAGATGACGCCGCCGAGGATGTTGCGAATCGTGCCGTTCGGCGAACGCCACATCTTCTTCAGACCGAACTCGGTGACGCGTGCTTCATCGGGTGTGATGGTTGCGCACTTCACGCCCACGCCGTGCTTCTTGATGGCGTTCGCCGAATCGATGGTGACCTGGTCGTCGGTCGCATCGCGATGCTCAACGCCGAGGTCGTAGTACTCCAGCTCGATGTCGAGATAGGGCAGGATCAGCTGGTCCTTGATGAAGTGCCAGATGATGCGCGTCATCTCGTCGCCGTCTAGCTCGACGACAGGATTGACAACCTTGATCTTCGCCATCTGTTCTCCACTACCTCGAAGCGGGAACTAACACCCGCGCACTGACACAGACCTAGAGATCCGCGACGTCGGCCTGCTTGGCACGAACCGCTTCGGCGGCTGCATGCAATGCGGCGAGCTCGGCGTCAGTCAGTGGCGTTTCGACAACCTTCCGGACGCCCACCGCACCAAGTTCTGCTTCGACGCCAAGGTAGACACCGCTGATGCCGTACTCGCCGTCGACCCACGCACATACCGGCATGACCGCGCCCGAATCTTCAGCAACCGCCCTCGCCATGCGGGCAGCCGCCGCTGACGGCGCGAAATAGGCAGAGCCCGTCTTCAGCAGGGCAACGATTTCGGCACCGCCGTTGCGCGTGCGCGTCACCAGATCGTCGATGACGTCAGCCGGCAACAGCTCGGTCAGTGGGCGATTCGTGCCGTCGATCGTCACCGAGCACGCAGACGGAACCGGCACCATCGTGTCACCGTGCGAACCAAGCGTCAGGGTGCGTACCGCACCGACCGGCACGCCCAGTTGCGTTGCGACGAAGTTGCTGAACCGCGCGGTGTCGAGCATGCCGGCCTGACCGAGCACTTGGCTCTTCGGGAACCCGGTCGCAAGCTGCGTCAGTGCTGTCATCTCATCAAGCGGGTTCGACACCACGATCACAACTGCGTTCGGTGCATTCTTCGCGACGTTCTCCGCGACGCCGCGCACGATTTTCGCGTTCACCTCGATGAGATCCATCCGGCTCATGCCCGGCTTGCGTGGCAGGCCCGCAGTGATGATGACGACGTCGGATCCGGCGATCGCGCCGTACCCCTCGCCGTCCGCCGTCGTCGTCTGACCGATCACTGCAGTCTCGAAGCCTTCGATCGGCCGCGACTGATTCATATCGAGGGCAATGCCCTCGGGCTTGCCCTCGACAATGTCGGTGAGAACGACCGACTCGAAGATGTCGTATTCGGCTAATCGAAGCGCGGTGGTCGAGCCGTAAAAGCCTGCACCGACGACGCTGACCTTGCCCTTGCGCGCACCATTCGTCACGTCGTCATGCTATTCGGGTCGCGGTTCGAGCACGCTCAGGGGGTTCGACTCCGCATTCTGAAGGGCCGTGCTCGTGAAGGGCCGTGCATCGTGGAGGCCCGTGCATGGTGAGGGCCCTCGCCTCGCGACGCTTGAAGCGTCGTGTGGTGAGGGCCCTCAGGTCCGACAACCTCTATGAGAAGCCGAGTGCCGTCTTGATCGCGGTCTGGACGCTCGTTGACAACGCGGCAGTGCCACCAAAGATCGCCGTGCTGGCCACCGTGCCCTTCACGTTGGTCAGGTAGGTGCTCGTCGTCGCCGGAAGAACTGCCGGATCCGACAGCACCATCGCGCCACCGAAGTGCGCCTGGTACACCCCGCCGCTCAACGCGTCGGGGAACTGCAGGCCGCTCGCCACGCCGATGTTGCTCGGGCCACCGGCGAACACGTTGCTGTCGACTGCGACGGCTGTTGCGTAGCGGTCAGCTCCGGTCAACTTGGTCGCCGTCGGGTCGGCAGCAGCGGCGGGTGAGCCGACTGCGTACACCGTGCCCGGGTGGGCGGTCAGGTAGGCCTTCACCGCAGTCGGCATGCTCGATCCGTCCGTCAGCAGCACCGCACCGTGCAGGTGTGCGGCAGCCGGCCCGGCGGTCAAGGCGTCAGGGAAGTTCGTCCCGGTCGCCAGGAACACCGTGCTCGGGTTGCCCAATCCAGCAGCAACGGCCAGCGCAGTACCGTACCGGTCGGTGCCCGCGTAGCGAGTCACCGTGAAGCCGAGCGCCTTCAGCGCCGTCGACACGCTGTCCGGAATCGCGGAGGTCCCTCCGAGGAGGTACACCGTGCCGCCGGCCGGGAGCACCCGCACGATGTCGGCCTTGGTGCCCGCCGACAGCGATCCGCTGACGAACAGCAGCGGCGCGTTCTTCGCCGCAGCAAGTGCGGTGCCGATCAGCGCGTCTGGGTAGTTGGCCGCCGTTGCGAGCACGACCGCACCCGCACTGCCCGGGTTCGGGAACTCGGCTGCCAGAGCTGCGTCAGCGGTGCCGAACCGGTCCGCGCCAGCGATCCGCACCGGCGGTGTGCCAACGGGAGTGACGACACCGCCGCCACCGCCACCGCCACCGCCGCCACCGCCGCCACCGCCGCCACCGCCACCGCCGCCGCCGAGGCCGGCCTTCGGGGTCACGGAGTTGGACGACTTGGAGTTAGCGCCGGTGCCGACGCTGTTCACGGCGGCGACCTTGAACGTGTACTTGGTGTTGTTCTTCAGGCCCGAGATCGTGGTGGACGTCGTGTTGCCGACGTCGACCGGGTTGCCGGCGATCGAGGGACTGACGGTCACGTGATAGTCGGTGATGGGCGCGCCACCGTCAGAAAGCGGTGCGGTCCAGGTCAGGCTGGCGGCGCTGTCGAGCGCCGTCGCGGTCCCGATCGTCGGCGCGTCAGGTGCGGACGGCGGCGGCGGGGCAAACGTGAACGCGATCAGCGAGGCATGGGTGAGCGGGTTCATGCCGTTCCACTGGATGAAATCGCCGCCGAGGTAGATCGTGCCGGTGGTCTGGTCGACGTACATCGCCTGCACGCCGCCGTTGCCGCCGTCCGCGTTCTTGTTCGGCGACTGTCCGGTGATCTTCGGATCCCACGTGGTCAGCTTGCCGCTCGAGTCCTCCAGCTGCGAGGCGTAATACGGCGCGGCCGTCGTGTTGTTGATGCTGTTGTGGTACCCGACGACGGCCGTGTCGCCAACCGAACCGATCGCCTGGCCATCGCCGATCGTCGAGAACTTCCAGAGCCTCGCGCCCGTCGTGGCGTTCATCAGGTTCGCCTCGTTCGACGACTCACCGGGCGGCGCGTGTCCACCGCAGCCGACGAGGATTTCACTCGGGTTCGGTCCGACGGACAACGAGATCGGGTCTTCGCCCGTAGTACGCGTCCGTGCCGGTCGTGGCACTGGAGTCGATGTCCGCCCGCAAATGCGCGTTGAACGTCGGGATCATCGATCCGTTGCTCGTGTTGACCTCGACAAGCCCGTGCTGCGTTACGCCGTCATAGGTCTCGAACAAGCCACCGACATACAGAACCCCGTTGGTGGCAAGGAGTGCGTGCACGCTGCCGCCCGTGACGCCCTTCGCCCATCGGGCGGTGCCAGCAGAAGGATCGACGGCCGCGACCTGACCGGTTTCGCCACCCATGTAGATGGAACTGCCGTCGGTGACAAGCGCGCGTACCTGGCCGTTCGCGACCGGGTTCCACGCCGTCGGAGCGAAGCTGGAGTCAAGCGCCACCACGTGGGAGTGCGCCGCCCCGTTCCAGTGATCGAAGTCGCCGCCGATGTAGATGACGCCGTTCAGGCTGGTCAGCGCCCGCACGTACTTGTCTGCTTTGGTCACACTGTTGCTCGGCACGCCGCCGGCGTAGATGACATCGCCGGTCGTTGCATTGAGGACAGCGAAGTCGATCGCCGACACCACATGGCCGTTCGATTGGGTGACGGTGGTGAAGTCGCCGCCGATAGCAAGCTCGTTGGAGGCGCCGTTGACCTCGGTTATCGCGAGGATGTCGCCGTTGGTGCGGGAGAACGTCAGCGGGGTCGAACTGATGACCGTCGTGGGTTTGGCGCTGCCGAAGTTCGGACTCAGCGCTGCCGCCTGCAGACGGCTAACGGCCGCCGTTGTCGTCACGCCGCAGTCGGCCGACGCGGGCAGGTCGTTCATGGCCCTAGGCGCGTCGATCGCGGTGCAGACGCCGGTGCTGGCCGACGCTGGCGTCACGGCGGCGGCTGTCGTGGTCAACATGGCGAAGACCGACAAACCGATGGCAGCGGTGGAAAAACCCTTACGCATTACGATTCCCCCCCCGGGGCGGTATCACTGGCGCGTTCGGCCAAGGGCGACCGGCGCATCTGCCAGGAATCGTGTCCGAAAGTTTGACGGCTCGCAAGCAAACGGAGTAATTCGAAGCCCCAAATTCGAAGCGATCACCCGTTAGGCCTATTAAGTACTGGTGATCAAGGCCAGAATCATCAGCGATCCGCCCATTGCGGACATTGTCACCACGTCGGTGAACCGCGATCGGACCGCAAGAAGCCCGGCTCGCCGGGTCGGCAGCACCAGCCGAAAGAACGCGCCGGCGAGCACCGAACCCGCGATCAGCAGGTTGCCCCAGCGGAAGTGGTGCAGCCCGATGATGACCAGGCCGAGGGCGACGCCACCGATGATCAAGCGCCAGCGGCCACTCGCCCAACACGCCGCGGCGTTCGTGCGGCTCGATCGCCACAACCTCGGGTACGCCGACCACCTGAACGTCTTCAACCACCTCGACGTCGGCCGCAGCGATCAGCGGCTCGGTAAGCCGCGCTTCAGCTGACGGGGACGTCACGAGGCCAAGTCTAACCGGCGTAAGCCCCAGCAAACGTCGCTGCAGCCTCCGCCGCTTCGACCACATTGGTCAGCAGCATCGCCCGTGTCATGAGCCCAACGCCTCCGGGCATCGGCGCAAGCCAGCCGGCAACCTCGCTGACACCGACCGCGACGTCGCCAACGTAGCGACTCTTCCCGTCGTCCCCCACGACGCGGGTGATGCCCACATCGAGCACCGCCGCGCCGGGCTTCACCATGTCGGCGGTGATGAGGTTTGGCACGCCGGTCGCCGCAATCACGATGTCGGCCCGCCGCACATGGCCCGCGAGATCGACCGTGCCGGTGTGGCACAAGGTAACCGTCGCATTCTCGCTGCGGCGGGTAAGGAGCAGCCCGATCGGACGCCCGACCGTCACGCCGCGACCGATGACGACAACATCGGCGCCGTTGATCGGCACGTCGTAGCGGCGCATCAGCTCGACACACGCACGCGGCGTGCAAGGCAGCGGACCCGGCTGCATGAGCACCAGTCGACCGAGGTTGCTCGGGTGCAGCCCGTCGGCGTCCTTGCGCGGATCGATGCGCTCGAGCACGGCGAACTCGTCGAGACCTCTCGGCAATGGCAGCTGGACGATGTAGCCGGTGCAGCTCGGGTCGGCGTTGAGCTCGTCGACGACAGCCTCGACCTCCGCCTGCGAGACGGACGCCGGAAGCTCGCGTTGGATGCTCGCGATCCCGACCTCTGCGCAATCGCGGTGCTTTCCGGCGACATACGCGGCGCTCGACGGGTCGTCGCCGACCAAAACGGTGCCGAGCCCCGGCACGATGCCGGCATCACGCAACGCCGCAACGCGGATCTTCAGGTCAGCCTTGATCTCCGCCGCATTGACCTTGCCATCAAGAATCGTCGCCGTCACGAGCGCAGTGTTTCATGGACGCCGCTGGCAACCGTTCTGGCAGGCTCCGCATCTAATCAGCATCTAATCAGCATCTGACCAGCGAACAACGAGACGACGGGGGCGGTCATGAGCGACCGGCGATACGAGCATCCCCCACGTCAGCGCCGGAAAGGACTGCTCGTAGCCGGCGGCAGCGCGCTTGCAGCTGTGGCCGTGGCGATCGCGGTGGTCAGCGCAGTGGGACTGCACCGCGCGAGGACCGCCGCACCGCCCGCGCTGCCCTCTTTACCAGCCGTTTCGCCGTTGCCGAGCTTCTTCCCCCCAGCGATTCAGACGCCGGTCGACGGCCGCCTAGGAGCCATGATCGCGACGGAAATCCTGACGTACACACCGTACGTCGACGACGCGCCGAAACCGGGCGTCGTCATCACCTCGACTGACTCGTCCATGGACTCCGCAGCCGACCCCAGGTCCTACTGCACCGCCGTCGCTCACGACCTGGAACCGTTGCGCTGCATTAGCCCCAACGGTCCGATCTACGACCCATGTTTCCCGAACTTGGAAGGAAGCAGCTGCCTATTCGTCGCTTCTCCGTCGGCAACCACAGCAGTCCGCGTCCTTCTCGGACACCCCACGCCACCGCAGCCGCCGCGACCATCCGGGAGCCCGAACTTGCGGCCCGGCTACGCCATTCCCAACCCGTGGGCGGTCGACTTGAATGACGGCACTGAATGCGTGTTCGAACACGGCGCCGAAGACAACGTGGACGGACTGCGGCCGAACTACCGATGCAGCGACGGGCGCTTCGTGTTCGGCGACCCTGACGAGACCCTCAGCGGTTGGATGGTTCAGCTCGGTGCATCGCAGAGCGGTCCGCTCACAGTGCAGACCTGGCTCAGCGACGCCTGGTTCTTCGCAAACAGGTGACCACGCGCGCCCGCGCCCGCGTGGAAAACGCACGCGCTGTGGATGGACGGCGGACGGCGACGGCCGGAGAGGCCAGACGACGAGGGGCTCGCGTCAGTGGAAGAAGTGGCGGGTGCCGGTGAAGTACAGGGTGATCCCGGCTGCCTCGGCGGCCGCCATGACCTGAGCGTCGCGGATCGAGCC
This sequence comes from uncultured Actinomycetes bacterium, assembly GCA_963799955.1. Lineage (GTDB taxonomy): Bacteria > Actinomycetota > Actinomycetes > Acidothermales > Acidothermaceae > PALSA-607. Next base: position 113,303 of record CAWCZJ010000019.1, on the reverse strand, counting down.
GCCCGGCTCAACGACCGCCCGTACCCCCGCGTCGATGAGCAGCTGGAGTCCGTCGGCGAACGGGAAGTAGGCATCGGACGCAGCGACCGAACCAACCGACCGGTCGCCCGCTCGCCAGACAGCCAGGCGCGCCGCGTCGACCCGATTGACCTGCCCCATGCCGACGCCGACCGTGGCCCGATCGCTCGCCAGCAGGATCGCGTTCGACTTCACCGACCGCGACGCGCGCCAGGCGAAGTCGAGGTCGGCGAGGGTCGCTGCATCAGCCGGCGATCCGGTTTGCAGAACCCAATTCGCGGAGTCATCGCCGTCCGATTCGATGTCGTCGACGCTTTGCATCAGCATGCCGCCACTGATCTGCCGGGTCTCGACCGTGCGACCCGGATGCATGCCCGCGCAATCGAGCAGCCGCAAATTCTTGCGAGTGGTCAACAGATCGAGGGCGTCGTCGTCGAACCCGGGCGCGCACACGACCTCGGTGAAGATCTCGGCGATCTGCTCAGCCAGCGCGAGGCTGACGTGCCGGTTGGTGGCGATCACTCCGCCATACGCAGACGCCGGATCGCACGCGTTCGCCTTGCGGTGAGCTTCGGCGATGTCGGCACCCAAAGCGATCCCGCACGGATTCGCGTGCTTGATGATCGCGACACACGGCTCGGTGAAGTCATACGCCGCTCGGCGGGCAGCATCGGTGTCGACGTAGTTGTTGTACGACATCGCCTTGCCATGCAGCACTCGCGCCTGCGCAAGACCCTTCGCACCATGGTCGGCGCGGTACAGGGCAGCCCGCTGGTGTGGATTCTCGCCGTAGCGCAACACCTCGGCCCGATGCCAGCTTGCCCCGACCCACTCAGGGAACCCGCTGCCCCCGTCGGTCGGCGCGTAGCTGTTGCCGAGCCACGACGCGACCGCGATGTCGTACGACGCCGTATGCACGAACGCATCGACAGCGAGCGCCTTGCGTTCATCGAGGGTGAAGCCGCCGTCATGCACCGCGTCGAGCACGTCGGAGTAGCGACTCGGCGAGACGACCACGGCGACCGAAGGGTGGTTCTTCGCCGCCGCGCGGACCATTGAAGGTCCACCGATGTCGATCTGCTCGATCACCGTATCGGGCACACCCCCGCGGGCAGCCGTCTCCCGAAACGGATACAGGTTGGAGACGACGAGATCAAAGGCCTCGATGCCGAGTTCGTCAATTTGGCGCAGGTGTTCGGGCTTGCGGGTGTCGGCGAGCAGACCGGCGTGCACTTTCGGATGCAGCGTCTTCACCCGGCCCTCGAGTATTTCCGGAAAGCCGGTCAGCTCCTCGACCTTGACGACGGGAACACCCGCTTCGGCCAGCACGGCAGCGGTCGTGCCCGTCGACACGATCTGCACGCCGGCGCTCGCGAGCCCTTGCCCGAGCTCGACCAGGCTGGTCTTGTCGTAGACGCTGACCAGCGCCCTCTTGATCGGACGACGGCCCTCAGAAGCTTCGATACTCAAGGAATGCTGACCTTTCTTCCGGTGACGGTCCAGCCCTCTCGGGCCATCGCGCCGACAGTGTCGACCAGCATTTCGCGCTCGACGATTTTGATGCGTTCGTGCAGCGTTTCCGCGTCGTCGCCGTCGAGCACCTCGACGGATCGCTGGGCCAGGATCGGCCCGGTGTCGATGCCGTCGTCGACGAAGAACAAGCGTGCAGCCCGTGACCCGCACGCCGTAGTCGAGCGCCTCGCGCACCGCATACATGCCAGGAAACGATGGCGACAGCGCCGGGTGCGTATTCACGATGCGCTCGCTGAACCTGGCCATGAACGCCTCTGCCGACGAGCTTCATGAATCCGGCCAGCACCACCAGATCAGGCGAGTGCGCAGCAACTGCCTGCGCCAATGCGTCGTCCCATGCTGCTCGATCTTCAAAGTCCGAAACAGCAAGGACAAACGTCGGGACGCCGACCTGCTCGGCCCGATCGATCGCGATCGTGTTTCGCCGGTCGGCGCCCACAACGACGACAGTCGCGCCGTATTCGTCGACCGCGCAGGCATCCAACAGGGCCTGCAGGTTGGTACCCGTCCCGGACACCAGGACGGCCACCCGCAACGGGGTCGCGACTGCGACGCTCAGCGCGGCCTCCTTCAGATGCGGACGCGCGCCACGATATCCGGCGGGTCAGACGGTCTCGGCGTCCACCGTCTCTTCGACTGCCGTGACCTCTTCGACTGCCGTGACCTCTTCCGCTGCAGTGACCGACTGCTCGCGACGCCACCCGAGCAACCAGGTTGTCGCGGCAGCGAGCACGCCGACCTCGAATGTGACGGCGATGCCCACGTGCAAAGCCGATGGGCCGACTTGCGCCATCCGGCCAGGACCGACCGGCCCTCCGGACAGCCACGCCAAGATCCCCATCGCGACGCCGGCAACGGCGCCGGCAGCGAGCCCCCACACGGCGTCCATCAGGCGCTGCCGTTCCCACCACGGACCGTCAGCGTTGCGCGATGTGCACCCGTGCGCGCGCAAGTAACCAGCCAGCGAGCACGCCCGCGCAGATCGGCGCCATGACTGCGAGCTTCGCGAACGTGGGCGGTGCTCCGTTGGCCGGCAGCGCTGCAAGTAGCGGCACCGCGGGCACTGCACCGAGATGCACCGCGCCGAGAGTCACCGACGTTTTCGCCCCGACGGCGAAGCCTGGCCCGACGGAGAACGCACTTCCCCAGATGGCGACGTTGGGCAGGTAGGCCACCGACACCGCTGCCATGAGCAACGACGCCGACAACCCGCCGTCCAGATTGCTCATCACCGTCGCCGCACGGCTCGCGTGCAGCACCAGACCCGCACCCGCGATGGCGGCGCCGGAGCCGACGATGACGGCGGTCGCCGCGAAGCCGGCGCGCAGCACCCGCCGGACGGTTTGCGGCACGCGCGCGATGACCACCGCGCGTTGACCGGTCTCGCGCAATGCGCCGACGAAGGCGCAGACCAGGGCGAGGGTGAATCCGCCAGCGAGTGCCTGTAGCGGCTGCGGTTTGACCTGACCCCACCCCGCTGGCTTGGTAAGTAGCGCCGCGATGACGCCGTACGGGAGGGCAACCGCGAACGGCGGCGGCGATGCAGTCAAAAAGATCGTGTCCACTCGAGAGCCTGGCCGCTTGGCGACCGCCCCTCACGAGCAGCGCACCCAAGCCGACGGTGAGTCCGAGAGGGACGATCCCCAGCGATCCCCCGGCGATCGCGAGGCTCGCGTGGTTCGCAAGTAACCACGCCTGCAAGGCAGTAGCCAAAGCCGGGCGGACGGCGTTCCCGTGACGGGTCGCGGTGACCCACGCGGCGAGGGTGAGGCTGACGAGGCAGGCGAGGCCGAGGACCGTCGTCCACAGTGCGACCGCGATCCCGACGATGACGACCGGGCGCGGCTGCGGCGGGCGTTTGGGCCGCCGTCTCGCCGCGGGTGGGCCTGGTCTGGTGGGCCTAGGCGTCCTCGCCGGTGCTGGTGATCGGCCGGGTTGGCGTGGCGGCTGCCCACTGCGACCGCCAGTTCCCGGTCTTGTCAGCGTGTCGGCCATGCCACCCATGCTGGCAGTCACAACCCGCCTGACCTGGCACCTTTGTCCCGTCGGGGTGTCGCCCGTGATCCCGTGCACGTGTCGGGTGAGAAAGCCTTGACCATCACCACCGGTGTCCGGATCATGTCGTTTCGAATGTCGAGCCCTGGCCGTCGGCAAGCCGCCGATTACGCCAGCTTCAACCTCGACCGAGACGAGGGGACGCCGTGACGCTCCTCGCGCCTGCTGCACGTGCGGGCTTTCGGACGAGCGGCCAGCGGATGGCAGTCGGCGGTGTCGCGGCGCTCGTATTGGCCAATCTGCACGTGCCCGGCCGACCGGCGACCTTGTGTCCGTTCCGTGCATTGACCGGGCTTCCGTGTCCGTTCTGCGGCGGCACCACAGCGGCCGTCAAACTCGGCCACTTCGATGCGCTCGGCGCGTTGCGGGCCAACCCCGTCGTCGTGTTCGGCGCTGTCGTGGTGGCCGCGATGCCAGCCGTGATTGCGTTCCGATCGTCTCGGCCCGTCGCGCGTTGGCCCGCACTTTCTCCTAGGACGATCAGGGTGGCGATCGCGGTCGCTGTCGTGTTCTCCGAGGTCTGGCAGCTTTTCCGGTTCGGAATTCTTGTAACCCAACTCACCAGGAGGAATCGTGTCCACACCGTCGGATCCGGGCTCAGGACAGCCCGACCCGTGGGCTGTACCACCAACTGACCCGGCCGGCCAGGGCGCCCCACGCCTCCCCCGGCGTACCCGCCGGCACCGCCGCCCGCGTACCCATCGGCTCCCCCGCCCGCCGCGCCGGACTACGGCCAACCCCCACAGCCGGGATACGGACAACGCCGCCGCCCGGATATGGCCAGCCGCAGCCTGGGTACGGTCAACCGCCGTACGGCGGTCCGCAGCCGGGATACGGACAAGCGCCGCCGCCCGGATACGGCCAACCTGGTTACGGCTATCAGCCAATGGCACCGACCTACAGCTACGCGAGCTGGGGCAAGCGCGTCGGCGCGTGGGCGCTCGACTTCTTCATGCCGTGCGGTGATCGCGCTCGTCTGCCTGCAGGATCTTCATCGCCCTCGGCGTGATCGTGTATCTGGCCGCGGTCGTGTGGATCTTCTACAACATCTACCAAGGCGGCAAGACCGGCTCGCGATGGGGCCAGAAGATCGTCGGGATCCGGATGCTCAAGGAAGCAACCGGTCAGCCACTGGGCGGTGGGCTGCGCGATCGGCCGCGCGTTCGTGCACATCCTTGACGGCATCCCGTGCTACATCGGCTACCTCTGGCCGCTCTGGGACTCCAAGAAGCAGACGTTCGCCGACAAGATCATGGGCACCGTGGTCGTCAACGCCTAGCTCGACCTCAGCACGTCGGAAGGCCCGGACGGTTCGCCGTCCGGGCCTTCCGTCTGTCCCAGACCACCACCACCCGCCGTCCGCCCGAGACCGTCAACTTCGCATCTCGTGTGGTCGTCACTGCGCCCGATTCGCCCGTTTCCAACAACCACACGGGATGCGAAGTTGCGCAAGGCGGCTTCGCAGCTTCGGTGTACCTCCACCGGCCGCGCAGGTGCACTGCGCACTGCGAGGGGTCGGACGGCGGGGTGGTCGCCGCCGCACAACGAAGGGCCCGGACGGCGAACCGTCCGGGCCCTTTCGTTTGTTGCCGCGCTAGACGCGTCCTAGACGGTTGGGGTCTCGCGTCGATCCCGCAGCCGGCGGGTAGTCCGCTGCCGGCGGGTAGCTCGGTGCTGCGCCCTGCGGCGGGTAGGGAGCCGCTGGCGGAACGACGCCACCAGTTGCGGCGGCACCGCCCTTGTTCATGGCCGTCGGGTCCCAGGCGATCTTCTCGCCGGAGGCCATCAGGTTCATGACGGCGCCGACGACGACCGCGATCGCGAGGATGTAGAGCACCCACGCGCCCCACTTGAGGCCGACTGAGTAGCCACCGCCACTGGCGGACTTGTAGGTGAAGCCGCGGAGCAGGAGCAGGAGAGTTCCGAGCCCCGAGACCACAACGACCAACAGGTTGGGGCCAATCGGAAGTGCCGGCAGCGACGCGTTCCCAAGGACGCGTGCAGCGACGATCCCGACGGCGATGATGATCAGCAAGACGGCCAGGAAGCCGTAGCTGTGCCAGGCGGTAACGCTGGCGCTACCACCGAAGCCGCCGGCCCCGTGGTAGGAGACGCCGTAGAACGGGGCGAAGAACGACAGCAGCAAAAAGAGAATGCCTGCGCCGAGAATCACTTGGTCGTTGCGCTTGATCTGCTTCACATCGAAGCCGGGCATTGCCCATCCTCCTCGAGACGTCACGACACGTTTGTGCCGTGCAAAAGGCATCCACTACACCGACGGCTACGCCGCAGACATACCAACAACGCTATAAAAGAACGAGCCAACAGTGATCTATGTGGGGCCCGGAAGCAAGACTTGACACTCACTTTACGAAAGGCACCGCAAATCACTTTCGCCACAGAAGAGCCGGCTCCAGGCGCCCTGATACATCAACTTTCGAGCCCGGCAACGCAACCAAACACAACCGGTTACGAGGCCGTCACAGGGACGTCATGATCTCCCGCATGAGCCGCGCGGTCTCACTCGGCGTCTTGCCAACCTGCACGCCGACCTTCTCGAGCGCTTCCTTCTTCGCCGCCGCGGTGCCCGACGACCCAGACACGATCGCCCCGGCGTGGCCCATGGTCTTGCCTTCAGGAGCAGTGAATCCCGCGACGTAACCCACGACCGGCTTGGTCACGCCTGCTTCGATGAAAGCGGCGGCCCGCTCCTCGGCGTCCCCTCCGATTTCACCGATCATCACGATCGCGTCGGTCTCCGGATCCGCTTCGAAGGCGCGCAGGCAATCGATGTGCGTCGTGCCGATGACCGGGTCGCCGCCGATGCCCACGCATGTCGAGAAGCCGATGTCGCGCAGCTCGAACATCATCTGGTAGGTCAGCGTGCCCGACTTGCTGACCAAGCCGATGCGGCCTGGCTTGGTGATGTCGGCGGGGATGATGCCTGCGTTCGACTGGCCAGGAGATGCGATGCCCGGACAGTTGGGTCCGATGATGCGGGTGACATTGCCGCGCGCAGTCGCGTACGCCCAGGCGGCTGTCGAGTCGTGCACCGGAATGCCCTCGGTGATGACGACCGCGAGTTCGATGCCCGAATCGATCGCCTCGAACATGCCGACCTTCGCACCGGCCGGCGGCACGAAACTCACGACAACGTTCGCGCCCGTCTCGCCCATCGCTTCGGCGATCGAGGCGAACACCGGGAGCGAAGTACCGTCGAAATCTAGTGTGGTACCAGCCTTTTTCGGGTTGGTGCCGCCCACGATCGTGGTGCCTGCGGCGAGCATCCGCCGCGTGTGCTTGCTGCCCTCTGACCCGGTGATGCCCTGCACGATGACCCGGCTGCTGCGGTCGAGAAAGATCGCCACTATCGCCTACTTACCGAAGCGAGTTCGGCGGCACGCTGCGCCGCGCCGTCCATCGTGTCGTTTTGTTCGACTCCGGGAAGTGCCGCTGCGGCCAGCACTGCGCGCCCTTCTTCAGCACGATTTCCATCAAGACGGACGACGAGGGGTGACGTGATTTCCTCGCCTGCATCGTGCAATTTCCCGAAAGCTGCGACGATGCCGTGCGCCACCGCGTCGCATGCGGTGATGCCGCCGAACACGTTGACGAAGACGGAACGCACCGACGGGTCGGACAACACGATGGTCAGGCTGGCGGCCATCACGTCGGCCGAAGCACCGCCTCCGATGTCGAGGAAGTTGGCCGGCCGAACGCCGCCAAATGCCTCGCCCGCATAGGAAACGACGTCAAGGGTGCTCATCACGAGGCCGGCGCCGTTGCCGATGATGCCGACCTCGCCGTCGAGTTTCACGTAGTTCAGATGCGCCTCTTTGGCGCGTGCCTCGAGCGGGTCGCCAGCCTCGACGTCGGCGAGCGCGGCGTGACCTGGTTGGCGGAACCCGGCGTTCTCGTCGAGGGTGACCTTTCCGTCGAGCGCGAGCACCACGCCGTCCGGCGTCTTCACCAGAGGGTTCACCTCGACGAGCGTCGCGTCCTCTTTTGTGAAGACTTCCCAGAGCGCGACGATGACGTCCGCAGCTTGGTCGAGGATCTCGTCGGGATAGCCCGCCGCGACCGCGATCTCGCGGGCTAACGCGACGTCGACGCCGACCATCGCATCGATCGGAACCTTCGCCAGCGCTTCGGGCGTCTCGACGGCGATCTGCTCGATCTCGACGCCACCTTCACGCGACGCCATCGCAAGAAACGTGCGGTTCGACCGGTCGAGCAGGAACGAGAAGTAGTACTCCTCAGCGATGTCACTCGCTTCGGCGACGAGCACCCGATGTACGACGTGGCCCTTGATGTCCATGCCGAGGATCGCGTCGGCCTTCGCATACGCGTCGTCGGGGCCATCGGCCAGCTTCACGCCGCCAGCCTTGCCGCGACCACCAACCTTGACCTGCGCCTTGACGACGACCTTGCCGCCCAACTCGTGTCGCGATCTCTTGCGCGCGGGCGGGCGTCGTCGCCACTTCGCCGCGCAGCACAGGGACGCCGTGTGCAGCAAACAGGTCACGTGCTTGGTACTCGAACAGGTCCACGACGTTGAGGCTATCCAGGCGTGATCTGAACCGGCTGGGCAGGGCTCCCGTATCAGGGGTTGGTCGCGAACGACCTGCCGCCGACGAACGGAAATTATGACCGTCGACACTTTCGCGCACGACCTGGCCGCCGCCGGGCGGGGTGATGAAGCGGCTTTCGAGGCGTTGTGGCGAGCAGTAAACCCGGGCCTGGTGCGCTATTTGCGGGTCACCGCGCGACCGGTCGCCGAGGACATCGCCGCTGAGACTTGGTTACAGATCATTCGGTCGTTGGGGAGCTTTCGAGGCGACGAAGGACCATTTCGCGCCTGGGTGTTCACGATCGCGCGCAACAAGGTCATCGACTGGCGGCGCTACGAGTCGGTGCGGCCGACCCAGGATCTGCAACCCGAACATCTCGACATCGCGGGCGCTGACGACACCGAGGGAGCTGCGCTCGAAAGGCTCAGTACAGAACGCGCGCTCGCTCTCATCGCCACGTTGCCGCCCGACATCGCCGAGATTGTGACGCTGCGGGTGGTCGCCGGACTCGACGTCGCCCAAGTGGCGAAGCTCGTGCACAAGCGCCCAGGGGCAGTCAGGGTCGCGAGCCACCGTGCGCTGGCGAAGTTGCACGCGCTGCTCAGCGACGCGCCCGAGTCTGCCGGCGACCCTGAGTCGAGGCGTGTAACGCGATGAATGACCGTCCCGTTCCACGAGATGAGATGCCGCTCCTGCCGATCCGACGCCGCGACGATGGCACCCCGCAGTTCGACGAACTGCTGGGAACCACCACAGCACCAATGAGCGACGCCGGCTGGCAACGGGTTTCTGAAGTCTTCGGGTCCGCTGCAGCCGACCCGACCGCTTCCGAACTGACTGTCGCTCCGGCAGCTCGCGCTGCCTTCCGACACGCGCATCTCGGCGTCCCTGCCCGCCGACAACTCGTGAGGTCCAACATGATCAACACTTTGCTGACCAGCAAGATTGCGGGCGCGATCGCGTGCGCCGCAATTGGCGTCACCGGCGCTGCCGGTGCCGCATATGCGAACGTCCTCCCCCGGCCGATCCAAGACATTGCGCACAACACGATCGGCGCGCCCCCCACCCACAGCGACCCCGGTCGCCACGGCGTCCCACACAGTCCTGGATCCCAAAGTGACGATGGCGTGGTCGTCGCGAGCCCGTCAGTCTCGCCAACCGCGTCGCCATCAGCATCGCCATCAATCGTCGCGGCGCGCTTGTGCGACGAATGGTCCGATGCCGCCGAAGGCAAGGTCGACGATGACGCGGCGAACGTGCACGCCCAGCTCGCTGTCCTCGCCGGAGGCGATGCGAACATCGCGGCGTTCTGCGCGACCGTCGGCGACCGCGACAACGATGAGCACCACGGCGCGACGCCGTCACCCACTACGTCGCCGACTGCGACAACAAGTGCCGGCGATGACCGAGGCCACGATCAAGGTGACGATCACGGACACGACGGCGCCACCGCGAGTCCGACACAAGGATCAAATCGCGGACCGAACCCGTCTCCCACCGCGACTCGAAGCGACAACAGCGGGCCCGGAAACAACGGCTCGCAGGACAACAGCGGGCCCGGAAACAACGACGGCTCGCAAGACAACAGCGGCCCCGAGAAACAACAACTCCGATGACAACAACAACGGTCGCGGTGGCAACGACGGGCCGGGCAACGACAACGACGGCTGACCGCGCCTGTTGAACCCGGCTGTGGATGAACCGGTGCACAACCGGTGGAGAACTCCGCGAATTCAGGGGACAACTCACCAACTTCTGTGGACCGCAAAAAATCCGAAAAGTTCTTTCGTCAAAGGCCTTGCGGGTCGTTCCCAGGACCGCTAGAAATCTCCCAGTCACCGATCAAGGCGGCGGTTCCGGAAGGTTCCGGGGCGAGAAGCAGAAGGAAAGTCGCGGGCAACCGTAGACAACTTCGGTGGATCGACCCGGCGCATCAGATCGAGAGGAACGACGAGGGGCAACCTAAGTCGAGCCACTCGAAGTTGAGCTTCTGGGTTCGGTCTCTGAAAACTTTGCAGAGCGCGGGGCGACCCGAGTTCGGCGAGGTCCGAAAGGGTTCCGGATCGTGGTTCAGAAACCTCGGTCCGAGTTGGTCAGCAGGGCAACTTGTAGACCAGCGCGGCGGAGGCGGTCGAGCCGCGAACGTCACCAGAGATTGGCGGCAGGTCGGCCGCAAGGCTGATCTAAGTGAGGCCCCTCTATCTCGTAAATAGAGGGGCCTCACGCTTTTGTCGATCGTGTCGCACTTGCCGCTGACGGTCGAAGCGACACGCCGAGCGCACACCCGTCGCCGTCCAGACCCCAATCACGCAGAGCGTTGAGCTTCAGCGGTGAGTTGGGCCTGCCGCCTCTACGGGGCGACCGGGACCCCGAGATTCGCCCGAACCCACTCCACGATGCGCTGCGTGCTCGCGCCGGGAGTGAACACCTCGGCCACCCCGAGAGCCTTGAGCTCGGGGATGTCGGCAGCGGGAATGATGCCGCCACCGAAGACGACGATGTCGGACGCTCCACGCTCACGCAGCAGATCAAGGACGCGGGTGAACAACGTCATGTGCGCGCCCGACAGCACCGAAAGCCCGATCGCGTCGGCGTCCTCTTGCACGGCAGTCGCGACGATCTGCTCCGGAGTCTGATGCAGCCCGGTGTAGATCACCTCGACGCCGGCGTCGCGCAAAGCGCGGGCCACCACCTTCGCGCCGCGGTCATGCCCGTCGAGACCAGGCTTCGCGACGACGACGCGCACCCGCCCGGCGTCCGGCATGATCTGCACCTCTCGCTTGAGCCTGTATCGAGCGTATTCCTCGGCGCCGGTTGATCGGCCGATCTGGGCAAACCTTTGAGCTCGCCCGAGCCCCGGGATTAGGGTCGCTGGAGCCGATGCCGATGTATGCGGATGAAATCCCGGTGATTCGCGGATGGAATCCCGGTGAAGGGTGGCGATGACCGACGACGTGTTCGAGGACGTTCTCCTCGCCGCCCAAGCGGGCGACGAGAACGCCTTCGCGCAGTTGTGGCGGGCGCTGAACCCACCCGTCGTCCGATATTTGCGGACGCTCTCGCCGTCGTCCGCGGCCGATCTGGCGTCTGAAACCTGGGTCCAGGTGATCCGCAACCTCTCGAAGTTCGACGGCGGCGAGCCGGCCTTTCGCGCCTGGGTTTTCACCATCGCCCGCAACAAGGTCCTCGACGCGATTCGCCATGATCACCGCCGGCCACAATCATCGAGCGACGACGACAGCGCTCGAGCGGATGGCCTCCCAGGACGACACCGCGCAGCTGGCCATGGACAACCTGAGCACCGATGCCGCCTTGGCGCTGATCGCCTCGCTACCGCAGGACCAAGCCGAAGTGATCATGCTTCGCGTCGTCGCGGGCCTCGATGCGACAGCGGTGGGCCTCATTCTCGGCAAGAGCCCGGGCGCGGTCAGGGTCACGGCGCACCGTGGGCTGCGGCGCCTTCAGGAGCTCGTGGCGAAGGGATTCCAGTAACGCTATGAACGACGATGACGTTTGGGGAGGTGAGATGCCAAACCTGCCCTTCTGGCGACGCCACAACGACCAGGCCGACGCGGAGCAGCTAGACCAGCTGCTCGACGCCGGTCAGTTCGACGCGGCTGCCAATCCCGAATGGCAGTCGGTGTCGGATGTGCTGCGGTCCGCGGCCGCAGCAGCTGAGCCTGCAGAACTTGCCAGCGAGACGGCCGTCTTGGCCGCCTTCCGGCGGGAACGCGTGGGCATCCGACACCGTCGTCCCCAACCCATCGCGAGGTACAAGACAGTGATTGCAAACCGGTTCTCGACCCTGCTCCCGGGACGGATCGCCGTCGGCCTAGCCGGCGGAGTGGTCATGCTCACCGGCGCAGCGACGGCCGCGTACGCGTGCGTCCTGCCTAACCCGATCCAGTCGTTCGCCCACACCACCATCGGCGCACCCAGACCCTCGGATCCCAAGCTGAGTGTCGCCGACGTCGACGCCGCCCACTGGAAGAACCACCCGACGCCGAGCGTGAGCGTCAGCGCAACCCCGACGGCGTCCGCATCGGTGTCGGCGGCAACCGTGACCGCGTCGGTCACCCCGACGCCGACCCCTACAAAGTCGCCGGTGCCGAAGAACACTCATAAGCCCGTTCTCGACCCGGCGCAGCTTGCTTCGGTTGAGGCGCTGGTCGATTACCGCCTCTGCCAGAGCTATACGGCGCTCACGAAGCTAGGAAAGACCCTCGACCCGAGGGCGCTCGCGATCTTGGCGAAGGCCGCCGGCAGTACGACGCCAGCGACGATCGCCGCCTACTGCGCAGCGCTCCCGGTACCGCCGAACCCGTGCCTGGCGCAGCCAGTCCCGACGGCGAGCCCGTCCCCGAGCACGACGCCGAACACCAAGGACACGACAAGTACTTCAAGGGTGGCGATTGGTGGCGCTGGTGCGGCATCTGCCCGAAGGCGACCGCTTCGCCAAGCGCCGACCGTCTCGGCCACGTCAACGGCAACCCCGGGCGTGAACTCGCTTCACCGCTTCCCGTTCCCGTGGTTCTGGTGCGGCGACCGCGACCCGCAGGGCAGCCACTCGACCGAAGCCGACCCCGACCGTCAAGCCCACCCCGACCAAGTCGCCTTTCCCAGGCAACTGGTGGGGCGGCGGCTGGGGCTTCGGCAAGGGCGGCCCGGGCGGTAACGATCAGGGCGGCACTGGTGCCGGCACCGGCGGTGGCCAGCGTGACGGCACCCCCGTGCACGCCATCCAAGGCGCCGACAGCCTGTCCGGTAAGGACGCCGGACAGCGCCACTGATTCGAGCACCACTGATTCGAGCACGACAGATCGGGCATGACTGATCGGGCAACACCCCGGCACCACTGATCCTGCGCGCCGGACGAAATCAGCCCGGCTCGAGCGACTTCCTCCGGGAGCCGCCCGAGCCGGGCGATTTCTGTTGCCCGAGCCCACAGCGTGCTGGATTTGCTGTCGCCAGGAGGGCAGTAAATGCGCAGGATTGCCGGCGGACGGCGGGTGCTGGGCCGAAGCGGCGGACGTGCGGCGCCGTTACAGCTTGACCAGAGGGGCGTAGCGCAGCACGAAGGTCTTCGAACCGATCGTCGCGCCGAAGTCGACCTTCGCCTGGGCGTTGTCGCCGAGCCCGGAGGTCGACACCACGGTGCCGAGGCCGAAGCTGTCGTGACTGACCCGGTCGCCCGGCGGACAGCGACGGCACCGGGCGGTTGCCGACGCCGGCTGGCCGAGCCGCGACCCCGGGCAACACAGCTGCCGATGCCCCCGCGTACGACCGCCCGCCACCGGTCGGCGTGTACCGCGCCGGCGCCGAGCGCTTCCAGTCGACCAATGAGTCGGGCACCTCGTCGAGAAAGCGCGACGGCGGGTTGTACGACGGCGCTCCCCATGTGCTGCGCTGCATCGACCTGCGTCAGGTACAGCCGCCGCTGCGCGCGGGTGATCCCGACGTACGCAAGCCGCCGCTCCTCCTCGAGCTCCTTGGGTTCGGTCAGCGACCGCATGTGCGGGAACACGCCGTCTTCGAGCCCGGTCAAGAACACGACCGGAAACTCGAGACCCTTCGCGGTATGCAGCGTCATGAGCGTGACGACGCCGCCGTGCTCGTCGCCCTCGGTCGGGATCTGGTCGGCGTCAGCCACCAACGCGACCTGCTCGAGAAAATCCGCGAGGGTGCCCCCCGGCGTCCCCTCTTCGAATTCACGCGCGACCGTCACGAGCTCGCGCAGGTTCTCGACGCGCGACTCGTCTTGCGGATCGATGCTCGCCTCGAGTTCGGCGAGGTAGCCGCTCTTCGTGAGCACGGCATCCATCACCTCGGACGGCGGGTGCGCCTCCGCCATTAGCCGCAACTCGTCGAGCAACGCGACGAAGTCTTTGACCGCCGAAAGCGAGCGGGTGGCGATGCCGTACGCCTCGTCAGAACGCTGCAGTGCGGCAGCAAACGTGATGCGCTCACGAGCTGCGAGTGCCTCGATGGCCGCCTCCGAACGGTCGCCGATGCCGCGGCGCGGCACGTTCAGGATGCGGCGCAAGGAGATCGTGTCGTCGGGGTTCACCAGCAGCCGCAAGTAGGCGAGCAGATCGCGAACCTCGCGGCGTTCGTAGAACCGCACGCCGCCGACGACCTTGTAGGGCAGCCCGACCCTGATGAAGATTTCCTCGAAGACGCGGGACTGCGCGTTCGTGCGATAGAAGATCGCGACGTCGCTGTAGGCCGCGAGGCCGAGATCGTGCAGGCGGTCGATCTCCTCAGCGACGAAGGTTGCTTCGCCGCGCTCGTCATCGGAGACGTAGCCACCGATCTGCTCGCCATCGCCGGCGTTCAGACCACAGGTTCTTCGCCTTGCGGCCCTCGTTGCGGGTGATGACCGCGTTCGCCGCGCTCAGGATCGTCTGCGTCGAGCGGTAGTTCTGCTCGAGCAACACCACCGTCGCGTTCGGGTAGTCGCGCTCGAACTCCAAGATGTTGCGGATCGTGGCGCCCCGAAACGCATAGATCGACTGGTCGGCGTCACCAACGACGACGAGTTCGGCCGGCGGAACGTCGGAGGACCCGGCCCGCACGAGATCGCCGTCAACCGTGCGCTTCTCCTGCTGCGAAACAGCGCCGCCGACCAGCTCGCGGACCAGCGTGTACTGCGCGTGGTTCGTGTCTTGGTACTCGTCGACCAGCACGTGCCGAAAGCGACGGCGATAGTGCTCGGCGACGTCGGGGAACGCTTGAAAGAGATTGACCGTCACCATGATGAGGTCGTCGAAGTCGAACGCGTTCGCCTCACGCAGTCGCCGCTGGTAGGCGGTGTATGCCTCGGCGAGGACCTTCTCGTGGCTGTTGTTCGCCTTGCGCTCGTAGTCCTCGGGGTCGATGAGTTCGTTCTTCAGATTCGAGACCTGCGCGTTGAAGGCGCGCGGCGGGTAGCGCTTCGGATCGAGGTCGAGCTCGCGGCACACCAGCGTCATCAACCGGTGCGAGTCGGCGGAGTCGTAGATCGAGAACGTCGTGGTGAATCCGAGCCGCTTGGCGTTCTCGCGCAGGATCCGCACGCAGGCCGAGTGGAACGTCATCACCCACATGACCTTCGCCCGGTTGCCCACCATCGCGGCAACGCGTTCTTTCATCTCACCGGCGGCCTTGTTGGTGAACGTGATCGCCAGAATCTCGGTCGGCGAAACGTGCCGCTGCGCGAGCAAGTAGGCGATGCGCCGGGTCAGGACTCGCGTCTTTCCAGAGCCCGCACCGGCGACGATGAGCAGCGGACCCCCCTCGTGCACGACGGCCGCGCGCTGCTGGGGGTTGAGATCGGCAAGGAGCTCTTCGGTCTGCGCTGACATCGCCGCTCAGTCTACGGAGCGGGCCGACAAACGAGGACCGGCGAAGGAAGGCGCAGATCGGGTGCGGTCAGGAGCGGCAGGCAGATGCCGCAAGCGCTGCCGTGTCCGCCTTCGAGTAGACGGCGGGGGTAGCCGTGCTGAGCTGAGCGAACATCACATCCGCCGCGCTCTTGGAATGCTACAGCCCGACCGAGTGCGCCAGCTCGTGCTGAACGGTCGCGTACAAGTATCGCCCTGGACGTCGCTGTCCGCAAGTCGACCATCAAAGGCGAGATCTCCACGACGCTGGTGCCCGCACCCCCGATGAGCCACCGGGTCATACCTGCGAGGTAGGTTCCGGGCGCGGCAGCCATATAGAAGTCTGTTGTTCGCCGACCCTTTGATGACGATGACCAAGTCGTCGGGTCCCGCGCTGTAGTTGGTCAAGGTCGGAGCGAACGTGGTGGTGCCGTCGTAGCGGTAGGGCTGCCCGGTGCGCGAGCTGAGGTCGGCCACGGCCGCCTTGATGACCGCAAGCGCTGCGGCGCGAGCGGCCACATTCGGTGTGCCGGAGGCAGTCACCAGCACAGACTCGTTCACCTGGTATCCCACGATGTAGTTGCACCGCTTCGCGGTGGCTCCAAGGTGCACCAGCGGAAAGCTCGCGGCCGAGTAGGCTCGACGCGACTCGAGGCGCTCTTGGCAGTCATTGGCGCGCCGACGAGAGCGTCGGCACCAGCCCGAGGGGTCGGTCCGGCGCTAGGAAGACAGATCGCGATGGCGGCTACGGCAAGCAGCGCGCGGGCAGCTCGTACCAGGAGAGTTTGTGTCATTTGTTCAACTCTCAACCACGAGCGAGGCGGCTGCTAGCGCCGCGTGACGAAAACGAGGCAGCCGTCTGCGGCCTCTAGAATGGCCGAGCCGTCATTTCGAGGAGCCCATTTGCCTGTTCAGCCGCTGCCGGACGCCGAGATCGAGCGCGTCCTGGTCATCACCGCGCACCCTGACGACGTCGACTTCGGATCCGCGGGCACGATCGCGACTTCACCGACGCCGGCATCGAGGTCGTCTACTGCATCTGCACCGATGGCGACAACGGCGGCTACGACCTCGAGTTTCCGCGCGATCAGATCGCACCGATTCGCCGAGCCGAGCAGATCGAGGCGGCCAAGCGGGTCGGCGTCCACGATGTTCGTTTTCTCGGCTACCCCGACGGCGCCCTCGTCGCGAGCCTCGATTTGCGTCGTGACATCAGCCGAGTAATCCGCCAGGTGCAGCCGCAGCGCGCGCTGATCCCGAGCCCCGAGCGCGACTACACCAGGGTCGGGCGCAGCCACCCTGACCACCGGGCTGCTGGCGACGCGGCGCTCGACGCGATCTACCCCGACGCGCGCAACCCGTTCTCCTACCCCGAACTCCGGCTGCAAGAGGGCCTCGACGCCTGGGTGGTCAAGGAGGTCTGGGTCATGGGCGGGGTCGACGGCCACGACCTGCACTACGTCGACGTGACCGACACCTTCGACCGCAAGATCGCTGCGCTCAAGGCTCACGAGAGCCAGACCGCACACATGGACAATCTCGAAGAATTCGTCGGCAAGTGGCTTTCGATGAACGCCGAAGCCGCCGGATTCCCCGTAGGCCGAAAGGCTGAATCTTATCCTGGTGATGTCGACGCCCTGACGCTGGCGAGCGTGAAACGGAGCGACACGGCCCTCCCTCCGAGCACCTTGGGTGCTCACTGTCAGCTATTTCCCAGGTTTCCCGCCGATGCTCTTTGTATAGGGCGGCCCGGGGGGTCAGTCCGAGACATCAAGCCAGACGAGGGAGATACGCCCATATGAGTTCACCTTTCGGACCGACGCGCGGCGCCGGCGAGCCAGCAGCTGAAGAGCTGGTCGTAGGCGCACCGAAGGCTCGACGCGGCACCACGACCGCCATCGCTTTGATCACCGGCGGCGCGGTTGTCGGCGGCATTCTGGCCAGCACGCTCGGCGCATCGGCGTCCTCGAACAACGCATCTTCGACTACCCCGTCAGCGGTCAGCCGCTGCGGTATCGAGCTCCGCTCCGGCACCTTCCAGCACGGCCCCGAAGGCACCGGGCACCAAGAAGGATCGCCCCGCCTTCGTCGCACCGCTGACCGGCAAGGTCACCGCCGTCGGCACTGACAGCGTCACGATCGCGACAACGGCCACGCACGTCGACGCCGTCGACCACGAAGACCTACAGCGTCACGAGCACGACCCACATCTCGATCAACGAGAACGGCCCCGGCGCGCTGACCGGCGTCAAGGTTGGCGACACGGTTTCGTTCAGCGTCACGACAACTGGCGGCACCGTTCTCGCTGATCTGCGCGATGGCGTAGGCCCGGCTGCGCGGCTTCGGTGGCCCTCGCGGCCGCGGCCCGGTGGTCCCGGCGGCTTCGGCGGCCTCGTCGGCGTGGCACCCGAGACGGGCACCGTCACTGCGGTCGGCACCGACACGGTCGGCATCAAGACCAGCACCGCGACGACCACCTACAGCGTGCCGAGCACCAGCCACATCTTGAAGGCCGGCACCACGAAGCCGACGCTTGCCGACGTCAAGGTTGGTGACACCGTCTTCTTCACCGTCACGACCAAGGGCGGCACCGTCATCGCGAACCTGTTCGATGGCAAGCTGCCGACGATCGCGGGTCACGCGGGCCCCGGTGGCGGTGGCCCCGGCTTTGGGTTCGGTGGTCGCACCGGCAACGGACCGGAGGCGCCGGCAGCATCGGCGAGCCCGGCGACAACCGGGACGAACACCTAGGCCCTGGTGTAGATCGACCTGATCGTCATCCGCTTCGCCGGCCCATCGACGTCCCACGTCAGTTGAAATCGGTTCGGTGAGGTGACGGTCCAGGTTCCGCTGTAAGTGTCGGGCGCGCAGCCGTGCACGAAGGTGTCGCTGCCCGACGAAAGATCGGCGCGGTGAAAGAACCTGCCGTCGTCGAACGCAACGTCAACAACGCAAGGCACGCAAGGCCGGACGGCGACGAGCAGGCGCCGTCCGGCCTTATGCGTGTCGTGGGCCCACTGCAACTCGCCGGTCTCGACCCAACGGAACGATTCACCGTCAGGGGCGAACTCGGCGGTGCCGCGGAACGTGCCTGTAGCACCGCTCGTCGAGTCGATGATTTCGCGGTCGACGACCCAGGTTCCGGGCAAGAACGCCGCAACGTCTGCGACCGGATAAGCCATCGGCTCAAACCAGACGGCGGTCGGTCGCCCACCGGGTGAGCTCATGCCGGTTCGACAGCTGCAGCTTGCGCAGGACGCTCGACACGTGCGTCTCGACCGTCTTCACCGAGATGAACAACTCCTTCGCAATCTCCTTGTACGCATAGCCGCGCGCGATAAGCCGCAACACCTCGCGCTCGCGATTCGTGAGCGCGTCAAGTTCGGGATCGATCGCCGGCGCGTCGGTCGCTGCGAACGCGTCGAGAACAAAGCCGGCAAGTCTCGGCGAGAACACCGCGTCACCGGCAGCAACCCTGGTCACCGCGTCAGCGAGGTCGTCACCGGAAATCGTCTTGGTGACATAACCGCGGGCGCCGGCTCGAATCGTGCCGATCACGTCGTCCGCCGCATCCGACACCGACACCGCAAGAAAGCGGACGTCGGGCAGCGCGGGCAAGATCTGTCGCAACACCTCGACGCCGCCACCACCAGGCAAATGCACATCGAGCAGGACGACGTCAGGTGCGGTCGCGGCGATGCTCGCCACCGCGCTGGCAACATCTTCGGCCTCCCCGACGACCTCGATGCCGTTGCCAAGTTCGGCTCGCACACCGGCACGGAACAACCGGTGGTCGTCGACGATCACGACGCGGATTCTCACGGTGCTCATCATGCACGCGCCATCGCAGACGACATCTCGAGCCGAACCTCAGTACCGACACCGGGCGCGGTACGCAACGTCGCGTGCCCGCCGTGCCGCTCCATACGACCGACGATCGACTCCTTCACTCCGAGCCGATCTGAGGGCACTGCGTCAGGGTCGAAGCCGCGACCGCGGTCGCGCACGAAGACCGTCACCTTCGCGGGTTCGATCTCGGCGTAGACCGAGATGGTCGCCGTCCCTGCATGTTTCGCTGCGTTGATCATGGCCTCGCGCGCGGCTTGCAGCGTCGCAGACAACGCCTCGTCGATGCGCCGCTCACCGACGACGACGAGCTCGATCGGCACGCCGTGGTCGTCTTCGACTTCTGCTACGACGGCCTCAAGGGCCTGGCCGAAGTCGAGTTGTTGGTCAGGCGGACGGCGATACAGCCACGTTCGCAACTCGCGTTCCTGCCCGCGAACCAGCCGCTGCACTTCGCGCGGATCGTCAACGTGGCGCTGGATCAGCGCGAGCGTGTGCAGCACCGAGTCGTGCAGGTGGGCGGCAAGTTCTGCGCGCTCCTGCTCGCGGATTCGCGCGCGGCGCTCAGCGGAGAGTTCGCGCATCGTGCCGAGCCACCAAGGGCCGGTGATGACGGCGACACCCGCCACCATCACCGACCGCCGCGAGCAGTCCGTTGCGGATCTCGCTCAGCTGTCCGTGGTACGCGAGGAACGTGGCAGCACCTGCGATGACGAGACACGCACCGCCGATCGCGCTCGCAGCCGCGGGCGGTCGCGCGCTGCCGACCGCCGCCTTGCGCCACCGCGTTCGCTGCGACTCATCGGCCTGCCACCACAAGACGGCGGCACCGAAGCCGGTCAGGGCGAGTGGCCACAAGAGTTCGGCCGGCAGACCAAGACCAAGAGACTGGACGGCGAGCACTCCGCCGATCGTGAGCGCGGCGATCGCGATGTACTGGCCACGTCCGTCGAGTCGACTCGCACGGGTCGGCGGCTGACCAGTGGGGCGCCGGCGCCACCGGGACGAAGACCCAGAACGCGGCGTACATGACCAGGCCAGCGCCCGCTGCGAAGGTCAGCACGATGAAGGCGATCCGGACCACGAGCACGTTGACGCGCAAATGGTCGGCGAGTCCGCGGGCGACGCCGGCGACCATTTGGCCCTGGTTGGCGCGGGTCAGTTTCGGTGGCACCCCACGATCGTCACACGTCGCGAGCCAACCGGCGCGGTCGCCAGCACAAAGTCAGGGTCGCGTCAGGGTAGTTCCCGATGGGCGCGGGGTTCGCCGGGCCGCCAAGATCGTCGGTATGAGCCAAGACTTTTCCAATCCTGCTGGCACGCCGTCTGGCAATCCCGGCCCCGCGCCGGGGCGTTTCGATGTGCGTCAGCTCCGTCGCAGCCGCGACGACCGGATGATCGGTGGAGTCTGCGGGGGCCTCGGGCGCTACGTCGGCATCGACCCGATCATCTTCCGGATCGTGCTCGCGGCGCTCGCGATCTTCGGCGGCGTCGGCCTGCTGCTCTACGCCCTCGCCTGGCTGCTGATACCCGACGACGGCACGGACGTCTCCGAGTTGCACCGGCTGTTCCAGGGCCACCCGTCGCCAGCGCCGGTCATCGCCGCGATCGTCGTCGGTGTCATCGGCGTCATCACGGTGACCGAGATCGCTTATCACCGGCGGGGCCGCTTCGAGGTCTTGCTCATCGTGCTCGCGGTCGTCGCGGTCGTCGCGCTGACCAGTCGGTCGCGTGGCATCCCGCCGGCCACCGCAGTCACCCCACCTCCCTATGGGACGCCGCCGCGACCGCCATTCGTGACGCCGCCGCCTTCCTACGGAACGCCAACGCAGCCGAACTACGGCACGCCGTCTCCTGACCCGGAGTCACCGCCGACAACACCCCAGCCGCAATACGCGACACCGCAGTACGCCACCCCTCAATACGTTGCCCCTCAATACGTCGCCGCCTCAATACGCTGCGACCCAATACAGCGCCCCGCGCTACACGGCGCCGTTGGGACCGCCGGCCGGCTTCTCGCCGTCCCGCCCGGTCTATACGCCGCCACTGGTTCCACCGCCGCCGAAGCCGCCGCGACCGCCGTCGTTCCTCGGACCGATTGCGATCAGTGTCGGCATCGTGATCGTCGGCGTGCTGTTCGCACTCGACGCTTCGAACGCGATCTCACTCGAGCGCCCAGGCCATTTTCGCCGCGTCGTTACTCATCGTCGGGCTCGCGCTCGTCGTCGGGACGTGGATCGGACGAGCGCGGGTGCTCATCGCATTCGGCGCGGTGCTCGCGATCGCACTCGCGCTAACGGCGACGGTCGACGTCCCGTTGCGCGGCGGTGTCGGTGGCCGCGTCTACGCACCGGCGTCAGCGAGCGACATTGCGGCGTCTTACCACCTAGGCATCGGCCGCCAGTCGTTCGATCTCACCGGTCTCGATCTCGCAGGCAAGAAAGTGCAGTTGACGTCGACCGTCGGCATCGGCGTCCTGCACATCGAGGTGCCGTCGAACGTCAAGGTCGTGACGCACGGGCGAGCAGGCGCGGGTGACGTCTTTATCGACGGTAACGACGTCGGTGGCAATCACGTCGACCGCACATTCGTACTGGCGGCAACGTGCCCCTGCCGTTGCTGGAGAGATTGACCTCGATCTGCGGGTCGGCGTCGGTCGCGTCATCGTCGATCGAGAGGTTGCACCGCTGCCCGAAGCGGTGGTGCCGACCACGCCGCCCGCACCGACGGAGCCCGCCGTGCCGACCGCGCCCGCTGTAACGACCGCGCCTGCGCTACCAACAGCGCCTGCGCTCCCGACAGGAAGCGGAAAGGTGACCCAGTGAAATGGAAGATCACATCATGAAGCGCCACGAGCCCGACTGGACATCACTGATCGCTGGAGTGACCTTCTGCGCGATCGCGTTGGCCTACCTCGGTGGCGAGGTCACTCACCGAAGCCTCGAGTTGCGCTGGGTCGTGCCCATGCTGCTCATCGGGCTCGGTGTCGCTGGACTCGCGGGCACCTTGGTGCGGGCCCACCGGATGTCAGACTCGCTGCACCGGCTGCTACGCAGGTGGCCGCTGCCCCGATGGTCACGACGCAAGTGGCCGCTACTCCGACGGATAGCGCAGACCAATCTGACGACGAACCTCATCCATCGTCTCCATGATCGACAGCGTCTCGGCCAACGTCAGGATCGGGCTCTCTGTGAGCCCGGCTCGTAGGCAACGGCCGACCTCTGCTGCTTGGTGACGCAAACCGTGACCCTCATGCTCGATGTTGAAGTGTTCGACCTCGCGCTCGCGGGTGATGAGGCGAAACGACGTCGGTGCGTAGAAGACACCGTCGACCTCGATGCGGGCGTCGGTGCCGTTGATCGCGGCCTGGTTCGCGCTGAGCGTCTCCAGCGTCGTGAACGCGACTGACTGCCGACCGCCTTCGTATTGCAGGACGACGGTGGTCTGCGCATCGACACCGGTGAACGCGGGGTCGCTGACAGCTGTGATCGTGCGCGGCTTGCCGAAAATCATCGACGCGAAAGAGATCGGGTAGATGCCGAGGTCGAGCAGCGCGCCACCGCCGAGAACCGGTGCGAACAAGCGGAAGTCAGGGTCCTCGACAAACCACTGACCGTGGTCGGCGATGACCGAGCGGACGTCTCCGAGCCGGCCCTCTTTGATCAGCTCACGAATGCGTATGACGTGCGGCAGGAACCTGGTCCACATCGCTTCCATCAGGAAGGTTCCGCGGGCCTGTGCTGCGTCGATGAGCTCGCGTGCCTCGGCGGCGTTGATAGTGAACGGCTTCTCGATCAGCACCGCTTTGCCGGCGTTGATGCCCAGCATCCCGCCGTCGCGATGCCACGGGTGCGGAGTCGCGACATACACCGCATCGATGTCGGGATCCTCGGCAAGCGCCTCGTAAGTAGCGTGCCGCTTCGGGATGTCGAACCGGTCGGCGAACGCGTCGGCCGACTCCTGGCTCCGCGACCCGACCGCAACCACCTCGGCGTCCGGCAGCAGTTTCAGGTCACCCGCGAAGGTGGCGGCGATCCCGCCGGTCCCGATGATTCCCCACCGAATCGGCTGGTCAGCTGCGATCGCCACAGGTCTCTCCTCTTCGCGCACCGGGTGTGTTTGCGAACGATAGCAATAGGGTCGGGCCATGCCTTCGAGCTTGCGCGACTGCATCGACGATGCACTAGCGGGGACGACGGCAGCGTCGCTCACCGCCCGCGTCGAACGCTTGATTGACACCTACCGGTCGGGCACAACTCCGGTCACCCCGATCCTCGCGAGCGCCGACGACGTGCTCGCCTATGCCGCCTACCGAATGCCTGCGACCTACGCCGTAGTGCGAGCCGCACTGTCACAACTGCAGTTCGGCGTCCCGGATCTTCAACCGCACACGCTCATCGATTTCGGCGCCGGAACGGGCGCTGTTGCGTGGGCGGCGTCTGACGTTTGGCCGACGCTGTCTGGTGTCAGGTTGCTCGAGCAATCGGCGGCAGCGATCGAGCTCGGTACCCGCCTCATGCGCGGTTCCTCATCGGCCGTCTTGCAAAGCGCGGCATGGCGACAGTGGCGCCTTTCGACAATCGAGGCAGACGCCGGTCGGGCGGATCTCGCAACGGCCGCATACGTATTGGGCGAACTGTCGGAACAACAGCAGTCAGTGCTTGTCGGGGTGCTCATGGCGACTGCGCCGACGGTCGTTGTGATCGAACCAGGAACGCCCGCGGGATTCGCGCGGATCATCCGAGCGCGTACTGCACTCATCGACGCCGGGTTCACGATCGCCGCGCCGTGCCCGCACGAGTTCACGTGTCCGATGCTGGAGCGCGGAGACTGGTGCCACTTCGCCGAGCGACTCGACCGGTCACGTCTGCATCGGTCGGTGAAGGCCGGCGAGCTGTCATATGAAGACGAGAAGTTCTCCTACGTCGCTGCGGTACGTGGGCCGGCGCATCGGCCCGCCGCTCGGATCCTGCGGCACCCGCAACTGCGCAAGGGTCTCGTTTCACTACAGCTGTGCACGGCCTCAGGTGCCGCGACCGAGGAGCGGATCGGCAAGAGTAAAGGCGTGCTCTACAGAGCGTCAAGAAATGCGCGGTGGGGCGACCGTGGCCGCCTGAACAACCCGAGTAAGAGAAGATGATCATTCCCTAGCGTGCTGATCGGGAATATGGCGGCGCGACCGTTTGGTTGGCAATGACATGACACAAACATTCGCCGTTACCTGGGATTACCGCTGCCCCTTCGCCCGCAATGCACATGAGCACATACTCACCGGCCTCGCTGCCGGCGCCGACTGGGACGTCAGATTCCTGGCGTTCTCGCTCGGCCAAGTTCATGTCGCTGAAGGCGCACCCAGTGTCTGGGAGAAGCCCGAGCAAGACACCGGCATCATCGCGTTGCAGGCCGGCGTCGTCGTCCGCGACGACTTCCCCGACCTCTTCCCCGCCGTCCATCGTGCGCTGTTCGCCGCTCGCCACGATGACGCGTTGCACCTCGAAGACGCTGACGTCGTCAGAGACGTTCTCAAGCGAAACGACGTGCCTGTCGACCAGGTGTTCGCTCGCATCGACGACGGCTCTGCACTCGCGACCGTCCGCGGCGAGCATGAGGGATTCGCCGAGTCGCACGACGTGTGGGGCGTGCCGACCTTCATCGTTGACGACCAGGCTGTCTTCATCCGGTTCATGCACCGCGCGACCGACGGCGCCGACCCGGCGGCATCCATCTCCACGATCGAGCGCGCCGTCGACCTCATCGGCTGGACCGACCTCAACGAGTTCAAGCACACCGCATTGCCACGCTAGATTCAGAGGGTGAAGCGAACCGTCACCGGCGCCACGATTATCGTGCTGCTGACGCTCGTCGGTGGGTGCACATCGGGGTCGAGTTCGGCGAAGCTCCCAGCTGGCACGGTCCTCTTCGATTGCTCCGCTCCGATCGGCGAGCTGGCCTCGCCGACTGAGCCGCAGACGGCCACTCTTGATGCGGTCGCTCTCGACACGACGTCAACCGTGCAGGTCGACGACAGCGGGTTTCCGCACCGCCTCTTCGCGAAGACTGCCCTGATCGTGCACGCCGGACATGACGCAGTCGTGTCGGTGCCTGCCGACTGGGCAAGTCGCGTGTCCATCGCATGGGGCAACCACGCAGCCATGGACAACCAGCTTGCACATCCCGGCATGCGCGAAAGATCCGACGGGCACGGGCGACTGGTTTGTGTTTCCCGGCGGCTTCAGCCTTGACTCAGCATCGTGCGTACCTGTGGAGATTCGCTCAGGCAACAAGACAACGACCGTTCACGTATCGGTCGGCACCAGCTGCCCAACGTGATCAACGCCAGCCAAGCTCCGGTGCGACGTCGCGCAGAACCGACTCGATGACGTGCGCGCAGTAGTCGACACCTAGCTGGTTCGGGATAGTCAGCAGCAGTGTGTCGGCGGCATCAATCGCCTCGTCCTTGGCGAGT
The DNA here is from genome assembly GCA_963799955.1 of uncultured Actinomycetes bacterium. Classification (GTDB taxonomy): domain Bacteria; phylum Actinomycetota; class Actinomycetes; order Acidothermales; family Acidothermaceae; genus PALSA-607. Next base: position 87,453 of record CAWCZJ010000019.1, on the reverse strand, counting down.
TCGTCGATGAGGGCATCCGGCTCACCGGCGTACGTCTTGCCGAAGCGCGCCTTGCCGCCGTCGAGGTAGCCAACTTGGTCCTCCGAGTTGCCTTCGCGCCCGAAGTACGCACGGTCGATGTCGCTGACGATCGGGAAGATGCTGCGGCTCACAGACACCCGTGGCGCGCGCTCATGACCGGCGTTGGTCCAGGCCGTACGGAACATGTCGATCTGCTCGGCCTGCAGCTGGTGGAACGGCACCCCGGTGTCTTCGCTCAGAAGCGTCGAGCTCATCAGGTTCATGCCCTGCTCGGCTGTCCACTCAGCCGTCTTCCGGGTACCGGCGCCCCACCAGATGCGCTCGCGCAAGCCTTCAGAATGCGGCTCGACGCGGAGCAGGCCCGGGGGGTTCGCGAACATCGGCCGCGGGTTCGGCTCGGCGAACCCCTCCCCGCGCAAGAGGTCAAGGAAGACCCGGGTGTGCTCACGGGCCATGTCGGCTGCATCGGTGCCTTCGGCAGGGACGTAGCCGAAGTAGCGGAAGCCGTCGATGACCTGCTCGGGCGACCCACGGCTGATCCCGAGCTGGAGTCGCCCTGCAGAGATGAGATCAGCAGCGCCGGCATCCTCGGCCATGTAGTACGGGTTCTCGTACCGCATGTCGATAACGGCAGTGCCGATCTCGATGCGGTGCGGTTCTTGCGCCAACTGCCGCGAGCAGTGGGAAAGGAGAGGCAAGCTGATTCGCGAAGTGGTGAACCCGGTAGTACGCCCCGTCGGCACCGAGTTCCTCGGCAGCAACCGCGAGGTCGATGGACTGCAGCAACGCGTCTGCGGCCGAGCGCGTCTGCGAGTGGGGCGAGGGTGTCCAGTGGCCGAACGACAAGAATCCAATGTTCTTCTTCATGACCACAAAGTACATTCCGTGCGGGCGATGACGAGAGATCGCGCGTCATATGAGGGTGCGGGTGATCCCGTTTTCGGCGACGTGAGCGAACCGGCGTCACTGCATTCGGCGCTGGCCGGATGCAAAGCCGCGTACTACCTGGTGCATTCGTTAGGCAGCTCGACGTTCGAACGCGACGATGCGGATGCTGCCCGCCAGTTCGGATTCGCGGCGAGCGAAGCGGGCGTTAAGCGGATCATTTATCTTGGTGGGCTGGGCCGCGATGACGACGACTTGTCAGCTCACCTGCGCAGTCGCCGTGCTGTCGAGCGGTTGCTTCGGGAGGCAGGCGTGCCGGTGACGGTGCTGCGGGCCGGAATCATCATCGGCCACGGCGGCATCTCATGGGAGATCACCCAACAGCTCGTCGAACACCTCCCCGTCATGGTGACGCCACAATGGGTGCGAACGCGGACCCAGCCGATCGCCGTCGCCGATGTGATCCGTTACCTGGTGGGAGTATTGGATGCACGTGAGGCGCTGGGACGAACCTTTGAGATCGGCGGCCCAGAGGTCATGCGCTACATCGACATGATGCGTCGAGTCGCCGTCATCGAGGGGCGCCACACTCTGGTGTTGCCAGTACCTGTCTTGTCCCCCGCATTGTCGGCGCGATGGCTTTCACTCGTCACGGACGTCGACACCATGACCGGGCGGGCGCTTATCGACTCGATGACCAACGAGGTCATCGTGCATGACGACACGATCCGGGAACTGTTGCCGTTCGAACCCATGGGCTACGACGAGGCCGTGCTTGCGGCATTGGGTGAGCGGGCGGCGGCGGTCGGCGCGTGAAACGCCCAACGGTGAGCTTGCGTTTGGGGACGCTCGCGACCGCCGCACTGGGCACCGCCCTTCTCGGTAGGTCCCTGTCGACCAAAGCGGGTTCGCGTGAGTTCTACGCCCTGACGCTTGCCACGGCAGGCACCTGGTTTGCGGGCGGATGCGCGATCGGGCCGGTGCCCCTGGCTAACGAGCAACCGCTACACGGTCGGCATCACGTAACTTGCGCCTGGCCAGAAGCGATCCGACTGATGGTCAGCGCGCAGAGGATGATGACGCCGTCGAGGAAGCTGATCCAGTCGGCGCTGACGCCGTCAAGGGTGAGCACGTTTTGCACCATGAAAAGCAGCAGGATGCCTGTGAAGGCACCGAAGATGGTGCCGCGGCCGCCGTTCATGCTCACGCCACCGATGACGCAGCCGGCGAACACGGTGAAGATCCAGCCGTTGCCCGATTGGGCGGCGACCGACCCGAGGCGCCCGGCGAGGAGAATGCCGGCAAGCGCCGCGAGCGTGCTAGCGACGATAAAGGTGCACCAGACGACCCGGTCGACGCGGATACCTGCAGCTTTTGCGGCCGCGGCGTTGCCGCCGATGGCGTAGAGCGAGCGCCCGACGCGCGTGAACCCAAGCACCGAGATGCCCACGGCGAACAGGAACAACGACACCCAGACGGACGCCGGCAGGCCGATCCACTCTGTCGTGCCGAGATAGGTCATCGACTTCGGCAGACCAAAGAATGTCTGGCCGTGGGAAATTCCATTGAGCAGGCCGCGCAGGGTTATCAGCATTCCGAGTGTGACGATGAAGCCGTGCAGCTTGAAGCGCACGATGAGCAGTCCGTTGAGCATTCCGATGATCAGGCCGACAGCGAGCGCGATCGGGATACCCCAAGCGCCTGCAAGGAGCAGACCCTCGCCGTGGTACGGCGACTTCGGCAGGATCAGCCAGCACGCAACTCCCGGCGCGAGTCCAACTGTCGATTCGAGCGAAAGATCAAGGCGGCCGGCGATCAGGATCATTGCTTCACCGAGCACTACAAGGGAGATCTCCGACTGCTGCTGCAAGATATTCGTCAGGTTTTGCCTCGTCAAGAACACCGGGCTCACATAGACGCCAACTGCCCCGATAAGGAAGATGGCCGGGATCAGCGCGAGGTCGCGCAGCCGGGCAATCCGGAGAACCGTTGATCGTGGTCGAATGGCGGCCGCAGGGCGCTCCCCCGGGTGCTCTTGAGCCTGCTTGACGGCAACACCGGTGTCATCGCTCATGACGAGGATCCAATTCCTTCCGTAGCCGCCACCACGTCGGCGTCGGTCCAGCCGCGGGAAAATTCAACTGCTACCTTCCCGTGGAGCATGACGAGTACCCGGTCACACGGCCGGAGATCGTCGAGTTCGTCAGAAACGATGACAACCGCCGTCCCGCTTGCTCTGACTTGGTCGACCACCGAGATCAGCGTTGCTTTCGATCGGACGTCGACGCCCGCGGTCGGATGCATCAGCACCAAGAGTGCAGGCTTTCTCGCCAGCGCGCGGCCCATCACCAGCTTCTGCTGATTTCCTCCAGACAGGCTGCCCGCGAGCTGCTCTGGACCGCTGGCAACCAACGACAGGTCTTTCATCGCCTGTCGCGCAACGGCGTCGCGACGGCGGGGATTGATGAATCCCCACTTGCCGAGTTGATCGGAAATCGTCATTGTCAGGTTCTCGCCGACGCTGAGGAGGTCAACGAGACCCTCGCTATGGCGATCTCGCGGCACGAACCCAACTCCCGCGCTCAGTGCGCTCGCGACGTCGCCTGGCCTTGGTCGAACGCCGTTAATCGTGACAGTGCCGCTGTCCGCCTTGCGTAGGCCAACGATTGTTTCGGCTAGTGCGATGCGTCCACTACTGCCGCTGCCCGTGATGCCGATCACCTCGCCGGGGTGAACTTCCAAGGACATGTCGTAGTAGTGCCCCTCGCGCGTCAGGTTTTCGACCTTGAGCACCGGGGCGCCGGGGCGGATCTTGGTCACATAGTCGTCGGCTTGAAGGATTGCCGCTTCGCCAGTCATCGCCGCAACAAGTTCATCCGTGCTGAGGTCGGCGACAGGTGCCGTCACGATGTGTTTCGCGTCGCGAAAGACCGTGACCGTCTCGCAGATCTCATAGATCTCCTCGAGGTGGTGGCTGATGTAGAGGAAGCTCACTCCCTGCGCCTGGATACTGCGCAGCCTCTGGAAGAGCCGCGCTACTCCTTTAGCGTCGAGCTGTGCGGTGGGCTCGTCCAGGATGACGAACCGAGCACCAAGCGAAAGTGCTCGCGAGATCTCGACCATCTGACGTTGCTCGACGGACAGCGTGGCCGCCAAGGCTGCGACGTCGACGGCGATGCCCCACTCATCGACCATCGACTGGGCCTGCGAACGCATGGCTTTCCAGTTAATGACCGCCCGGTTCGTCTGCTGCCGGTTGAGGAACAGATTCTCGGCAACGGTCAGCGTGGGGATGATCGTCGACTTCTGGTAGACGCAAGCAACCAAGCGTCGCCAAGCGTCGCGGTCGTACAACGGCGGCGCGAGCTCGCCGCGAAATTTAACCTCGCCGCTGTCGGGCGCCTGTAAGCCCGTGATGATCGAAACGAGTGTTGACTTACCGGCACCGTTGCGGCCAACGAGTGCATGCGCACCACCGTCTCGGACCACAAGATTGACGTGGTCCAAGGCGGTGGTGGGTCCGAACCTCTTGGTGATGTTTACGGCCTCGACGGGGGGTCGGGCCCCAACTTCAGGGTCCGACCCCCCGGCCGTGAGACTGTCCGTACTCGTCATTCGGCAGTTCCGTCTCTTACGTCCTCACGGGTGTTGCGGATCAGCTGGCGTGATTGCCCCAAAGCGAGTCGTCGGTCGAAGCGATCGACGTCACGCCGTTGCCAAAGTCACCAGCAACCTTAGTGACAAGTGGAGCGGCCAACTGGTCCTCAAGAACGCCCGGCCGAACCTGAACGATATTGCTGTTGTGATCGGTGGGGCCAACCGCGAACGTCTTACCGGCGATAGCTGCTTGTGCGTAGAAGATTCCCCAGTACGCATACGCGTCCGCCGGCTGCGACACCGTCGCGTCGATCGTGCCCGCCGCGATGTCCTTGAGCTCCTCGGGTACGCCGTCGTTGGAGACCACGTACACATGAGCGGGGTCCGGAGCGAGAGCGGTGAGGTGCGCCTGCTTGAGGTCCTGGATCGTACCGTCGAGGGCGAAGCTGGATTCCATGTAGACGCCGCGGATGTTCTTGTCCGCGGTCAAGGCGGTCTGCAGCTGGTTGGCAGCGGTCGGACCGTCCCACTTCGATGGCTCGTCGTGCACGACGATCTTCGGGAAGTTCTTCTTCATACAGCTGTTGAAGGAGTCCGTCCGGTCACGACCGTTGATGGAGGCAGTGTCTCCCTCAAGGACGACGACCGAACCTGCGCCCTTCATCGACGTGCCCGAGGAACTGACAAGCCTTGGTTCCATACGCCACGTTGTCGGCACGGACAACCATGTACGTGTCGCCGGTGTCAGTCGCGGTGTCGACGCTGATCACGGGAATCTTCTTCCCGTCCAACTGTGAAATCGTCGGTCCGATAGCCGCGGTGTCCTGAGGCGCCATCACGATGGCCTTTGCGCCCTTGGCGAGCAGAATCGGAACGTTGGCAATCAGCGTCTGGATGCTGTTGTTCGAGCTGGTCGTCGTGAGAGTTACGCCGAGCTTCTTGGCTTCTTGCGGCACGTAACTGATGTACGAAGCCCAGAACGCCGTGTCAGAACGCGGGAAGTCCAGACCGATCAGCCCGCCACCGCCTGCAGGTGCATTCGATGAAGGCGCCGCGGCGGTACTGGCTGGTGCCGCCGGAGTGCTAGCCGCGGGCGCCGAAGAGGTCGTCGGCGCGGCGGCCGCGCTGGTTGTCGTGCTGGCAGTGGACTTCTTTGAAGAACTGCATGCTGCGGCTAGCAGAACAGACGCGCAAATTACTGCGCTGATCTGCATCCCTTTGGTCACCCTCACGTTCTCTCCTTTTGATGTGTTCGAACCGTGCCCAAGTCAGTGGGCGCGGGTGGATCACTGGTCGTGCTGCTGTGCGTCGTGCCGCCCTATCCACTGGTCAATGCGACGTTGCGTCTCTCGCCGTTGCCGGCGCCTGGGACCACTGCGCACACGGTCAGACGTCGGAGGTCTGAGAGGGGTGCCTGCTGCTCGAGAAGGTGGCAGGGAACGCTGCCGGGACTCGGGAAGATCCGCGGAAGCATGGCGACCCTCGGCTCGTATGTGGGGAGCAAATGCTTCCTTGTGTTGCCGCTGAGTAGTCGTCTCGCTCGGCAGCCACTCGTTAGACATCCACTGTTTGGGCATTTATAGCGGCAAGTGATGTGGCTGTAAAGCGTCCGATACCACACCGTTACCAAGCCACAACGGTCTCGGCGGTGTCTCTAGGGCGCACCGCATTTGCGACACGAGGGCCGGGATGTCGCATATTCTCGCCCAAGGCCCGGTGCGCGTCAGAGATCCGACGACTGGCATCGCTGCTGGTTGGTTTCGCGCCGGTCGCGCAGCCAGCTGGCGCGCGGCGCCTCGGTACGCCTGACGTGCTTGCGACTCTGCCGGCACCCGAAGGTCGTGCGCCGTCGAGCAAGCACAGAAGATCCGATGTCTTGACGATCCATCTCGGCGTTTCGGTGGCTAGACTTCGGCCGACGCCAAGACAAGGTGAGGCATCGTGGGCGCACCGCTGACCGAAGCTGCGATCCGGAAACTCCGCGAGATGATCATCTCGGGCAAGTACCCGTCGGGCGCCAAACTGCCACCCGAGCCGCAGTTGGCCGCTGAGTTGGGGTTGTCGCGCAATACCGTCCGCGAGGCCGTCAGGGCACTTTCGACAGCCCGAGTGCTGGATGTCCGGCGCGGTGACGGCACCTACGTCACGAGCCTGCGCCCTGAGTTGCTCCTCGAAGGGATCGCGTTCGCGGTTGATCTGATGCAAGCGGAGTTGTCGCTTGAGTTACTTCAGGTTCGCCGGATCCTGGAGCCCGCCGTCACAGCACTCGCGGCAGCCAATATCGACGAGCGCGCGTTGACGCAGCTGGAAAAGACCCTGCTGCTCATGGAGGAAAGCGCATCGGACCACGCCGAACTCGTCCATCATGACGCCGACTTCCACGCACAGGTGGCTGCGGCCGCGGGCAACGACACGCTCGCCTCGATGCTCAACGGCATCTCCAGCCGCACGCTGCGTGCTCGGGTATGGCGCGGCATCATCGAGGAAGATGCGACTGCCCGCACGATCTCCGAGCATGCCCGGATCCTCGAGGCACTCCGCGCCGGCGACGCCGCGCTCGCGGAAGCCACCGCCCTCACGCACGTCTGCACAACGGAGGCGTTCTTGCGTCGCATTCTCGCCGAGTCGATCGAACCCGCCTCAAGAAGCCATGCGTCTGCAAAGAACCACGGAGCTGGCGGGCGAAAGTCCTAACGACGCCAGCCGGTCGAACGCTCTTGACGTTGCCGGCGCGCGCTTCAGATGCCAGTCATCAGGGGCCCGACCTCCGCGAGTGCCGGGCCGCCCAGATGCACTGCGCACGGGCAAGACCAGTCGCGAAGTCATCCAACCAATGGCCGTCCCGAGCGCGATAAGGTGGCAGTGTGCGTTCGCATTCGTGCGGGGCCGCGGCCTCCCGGCCGAACTCACGTGCCCGAATCGTTTGACCTTTGCGAACCCTAAGCCTAACGTTGCGCGTTACATCCGATCAGTTCTGGGGTCTCTCGTGCCTTCTATTCAGTCCGTAGACGTGGTCGACGTGCGATTTCCGACCTCGCTCGAACGCGATGGTTCGGATGCAATGAACAAGGACGGGGATTACTCGGCCACGTACGTGGTGCTGTCGACCGACGACCCTGAGTTGGAGGGTTTCGGGTTGACCTTCACGATCGGCCGAGGCAACGAGTTGTGTGTCGCAGCGGCGCGGCAGCAGGCGGCACATCTGGTCGGCATGGACGTTGACGTCATGGCGGCCGACATGGGCGCGGTCTATCGGACCCTGACGGCCGACTCGCAGTTGCGCTGGTTGGGTCCGGAGAAGGGCGTCGTTCACCTGTCCTTGGCTGCTGTGCTGAATGCTGCCTGGGATCTTGTGGCACGGCGCAAGAGGGTTCCGCTCTGGCGACTGTTGGCGGGAATGTCAGCGGAGCAGTTGGCTGCGGCAGCCGATCTTCGGTACGTCTCCGACGTGTTAACCCGCGCAGAGGCGGAGTCAATGTTGGCCGCATTGGAGCCCACACGAGCAGACCGCATCGCCGTGCTTGAACGAGAGGGCTACCCCTGTTACACGACTTCTCCCGGTTGGCTCGGCTACAGCGATGAAAAGCTCGCACGGTTGTGTACAGAGGCCGTCGCAGCAGGATTCTCATACATCAAGCTGAAGGTCGGCGCGAACCTCCAGGACGATCGCCGGCGATGCGGCATCGCCCGTGGAATTCTCGGCCCGGATCGTCATCTCATGATCGATGCGAATCAGGTATGGGATGTCGGCCAGGCGATCGAGTGGGTCAACGCATTGGCCGACTTCGAACCACTCTGGATAGAAGAGCCAACGAGCCCCGACGACATCTTGGGCCATGCCGCCATCCGCGCTGGCGTGAATCCGGTCGGGGTTGCGACCGGGGAACATGCCCACAACAGGGTGATGTTCAAGCAGTTCCTGCAAGCCGGCGCAATCGACTACGTACAGATCGACTCGTGCCGGTTGGCCAGTGTCAACGAAATCATCACCGTGCTGTTGATGGCCGCCAAGTTCGGAGTCCCGGTCTGCCCTCACGCGGGCGGCGTGGGGCTGTGCGAGCTTGTGCAGCACCTGTCGATATTCGATTACGTCGCGGTATCCGGCAGCCTCGACGGGCGAGTCACCGAGTACGTCGACCATCTCCATGAACACTTCGTCGACCCATGCGTCATCAAGAACGCCGCTTACGTGCTGCCCAGTGCGCCGGGCTACAGCTCGCGCATGCACTCAGGTTCGGTCAACACCTACCGCTATCCCGATGGCGCGTACTGGGCGCACTCACTAGCCGCGAACGTTTGACGGAAAGGCGATACGACTCGGTTCGTCGGCCACAGCGTGGTCTGTTCACAGCCTAGGGTGATCGCGTGAGCGACGAGGACGAACAGCCGGTGCTGCGGCGCTCTGATTCCACTCAACCCGACCGGCCCGCAGACAACTCGCTCGGGCGGCTCCTGACCCTTTCCGACGGCATCTTTGCCATCTCGATGACCCTGCTCGCGCTGGACTTGCAGGTTCCTGACCTTGGCAGCCACCCGACCGATGCATCGCTGCGGCATCACCTCGCGGCGAACAACGCGAGCTACTTGTCATTCCTGCTGACGTTCTACGTGGTTGCAGGTTATTGGCGACAGCATCGTCGGTTGTTGCGTTCGGTCGTGACTACGCACCCCGCTCTCATCCGCGACACGCTGGCGCTCCTCCTGTTTGTGGCCGCGATGCCCTTTCCGGCCAGCCTGCTCGGCCGCTATGGCAGCGAGCCGATCTCGTTGGCCATCTACGGCGCAGTGAATGCGCTGGCCACCTTGAGCTTGATCGTCACGAGTGCCGACGTTCGACAGGCTCGAGCTAGCCGACCGCAACGCCCCGCCGACGGACGACTACATACGCGGCCCGCGGGGGTGGATCAGTTTCGTGGTCTTCCTGCTCGCCGTACCTGCAGGCTACGTACTCGGCGGCAAGGGTCCCTACGTGCTGTTGCTACTGCTTGTTCCTGAGGCCGTGACCGGGGTGCGGCGTATCGCCCGCCGCCGCGATCGACGCGGGAATGCGGGGCAACACGAGCGCAATGCAAACCCGCATTAGGACGACCGGATTGTCGTCCACATCTTGATCGAGACGACTCGGCTGCGGTTCGCGCCCTGGCAACGTCGTCGGCATGACAACTTGGCGCCATCCGAGGAACACCTTTATAGGCGGGCGACGATCTCTTTGTCTATCAGGGCTGTTATCGAGGTTCGCTGGGACGCATCCCTTCCACGTGGGCGGTTACGGTTACCACCGCTTCCTTATCCGGGGAGATTATGCAGAGCTGGCCGTAGAGGCCTGCCATTTTGTACGTTTTTTCCCCGGGGGTGCACCAGACGCCGAGGCCGTAACTGTCCGAGAGGCGGAAGCCTTCGTCTGTCGGGTCCTGCACGGTCGGGACGGTCTCTGTCGCGATTCGTGCGCAGTATTCGGCGGGGACCAGCTGGCGGCCTTCGTGGCGGCCCTCGTCGAGCAGGAGGCGGCCGAAGCGGGCCAGTTCGGACGTCCTCAGGTAGAGGGCGCTCCCCGCTACCGGGTGGCCGAGGGGGCAGGTGTGCCACTGGGGGTTGTGGATGGCCAGCGGGGTGAAGAGGCGGGGCAGCAGGTAGTCGCGGACGTTGGCGCCGGTCGCGGCGCGCAGGGCGCGGGCCGCTACGTACGGGCCGATGCCGGTGTAGCTGAAATACGTGCCGGGCTCGTGCGCGAGCGGGGTCGCGAAGAAGTCAGCGGCCAGGTCCGGGACCACGACGGGGTCGTCGGCGTTCCAGGAGTGCGGGCTGCCGGACGTCATCATGAGCAAGTGCCGGAGCGTGACCTGGTCCAGGCCGGGCGCGGCAGAGCCGGCTAGCTCGGGGTAGTACTTGAGGGCGGGGTCGTCCAGGGCGAGGCGGCCTTCGGCTTCGGCGATGCCAAGCGCTACGGACGTAAAGGTCTTCGAGACCGAATGCACGTCGACTCGGTCGTCCGAGCGGAGCCTGCGTTCGACCGGCTCGGCACCGCGGCGGTAGATGTGCACTCCGTAGAGTTCCATGCCCTCTCGTTCGGCGGACCGGACCAGGGCGTCAACGAGTTCTCGCATGGCGGGAAGCCGAATAGCGGGGTCTGACATTCGCGGCTGTCTGCGCCGACGTCACTATCGGCCGAAGTGCTCTTACTCCCACTCGATCGTGCCGGGCGGCTTGCTGGTGATGTCGAGCACGACACGGTTGACTTCGCGCACTTCGTTGGTGATGCGCGTCGAGATCCGCGCAAGCACGTCGAACGGAACGCGCGACCAGTCGGCCGTCATCGCGTCTTCCGACGACACCGGCCGCAGCACGATCGGGTGACCGTAGGTGCGGCCATCACCCTGCACGCCAACCGAACGGACGTCGGCGAGCAGCACGACCGGGCACTGCCAGATGTCGCGATCGAGACCGGCAGCCGTGAGCTCCTCACGAGCGATCGCGTCGGCTTCGCGGAGCACCGCCAACCGCTCGGCAGTGATCTCGCCGATGATGCGCACCGCAAGGCCGGGGCCGGGAAATGGCTGCCGCCACACCAGAGAGTCCGGCAACCCGAGTTCGGCGCCGACCGCGCGCACCTCGTCCTTGAACAACGTCCGCAACGGCTCGACGAGAGCGAACTGCAGGTCGTCGGGCAGGCCGCCCACGTTGTGATGTGACTTGATGTTCGCCGTGCCGGTGCCGCCGCCCGACTCCACGACGTCCGGATAAAGCGTGCCCTGCACGAGAAAATCGACCGGCGCCGACGCACTGATCTCACGAGCCGCGGCCTCGAACGCACGAATGAATTCGCGGCCGATAATCTTGCGCTTCGTCTCGGGATCACTTACTCCGGCAAGTGCAGCAAGAAACACCGCAGACGCCTCGACAACGTGAAGACGAACACCCGTCGACGCAACGAAATCTCGCTCGACCTGCTCGGCCTCGCCCTTACGCAACAAGCCGTGATCGACGAACACGCACGTGAGCTGAGAACCGACCGCACGTTGCACCAAAGCCGCCGCAACGGCCGAGTCGACGCCACCGGAGAGTCCGCAGATCACCCGGCCCGAACCGACCTGCGCACGGATCCGCGCGACTTGATCGGCGACGATGCCCGCCGTCGTCCAACTTGGTTCGATGCCTGCGACCTCGCGCAGGAAACGGCGCAGCACCGTCTGCCCGTGCTCGGTGTGGCGGACCTCCGGGTGGAACTGGACGCCGGCCAGCCGCCGCGACAGATCCTCGAACGCCGCGACCGGCGCGCCGTCGGAAGCAGCCGTCACGGTGAAGCCGGAAGGCGCAGCCGTGACCGAGTCGCCGTGCGACATCCACACCGACTGCTGCGCGGGAAGGTCGCGCAACAGCACACCCTCAGACGACGGCACGACGGTCACTTTCGTGCCGCCGAACTCGGCCAGCCCGGTGCGCTCGACGACACCGCCCAGAGCCTGGGCCATCGCCTGAAAGCCATAGCAAATACCGAACACCGGGATGCCGGTGTCGAACAAAGACGCGTCGATCGACGGCGCACCCTCGGCGTAGACCGACGACGGCCCGCCCGACAAGATCACCGCGGCCGGCTTGCGGGCGACGATCTCCGAGACCGGCATCGTGTGCGGGACGATCTCGCTGTAGACATCGGCCTCGCGCACCCGGCGGGCGATCAGCTGCGCGTACTGCGCCCCGAAGTCGACCACCAGCACCGTGGGGCCCGGTGGCCTCGCTCACGGCAAACCACCTCTGGCCTCGGGGATCGTCCGTTGATTCTAGAGGGTGGGATTTCGTAGCGTTCTCGGAACGATCGCCGGTTACCGTCGTCCTCGACGGCAGCGGATCGCGGCAGGGAGGCACCCCAGTGAGGGCGGACGTCGGAAGCGGGCATCCGCTGGCCACGAAGACCGACGGCGCTGACGATGACCGCCGTGACCTTCGCGCTGCTCATCGGCGCCGTTCCGCTGCAGAAGCTTGCCCATCAGGCTGTCAACCCCGGCAACCTGCTGATGCTCCCGTTCGCGCTCGTCGGCGCTGTCGTCGCGATCCGCCAACCGCGCAATCCGATCGGCTGGATCATGCTCGCGCTGGCAATGCTGTTCCTCACCGCCCCGACTCCGGCATGTATGCCGTACTCGCCTTCGCGTCGACCATTCGGGGCTGCCGCTTGCACGGCTCGCCGTCGCCTGCACCCAGCTGTGGGTCGGGCTGCTCGTGCTCTTGCCGCTGCCGATCCTGCTGTACCCCGACGGTCACTTGCCGTCGAGGCGCTGGCGCTGGCCGTTCTTCGTCTACGTCGCAGCGTGCGCCTTGCTCGTGATCGGAATCGGGACCAAAGATGTGGCCGCCTTCACCGACAAGAACATCCAGGTCGATTCCTCGGGCGAGCTCGTGAGTCTCGGTGGCAACTCACGTCGGGTGGCCGCGTTCGGGCCTGCTGTTCCCCCTCTACGCCGGGCTCGCGATCGTCCTTCGTGTTCGCGCAACTCCTGGCCTATCGGCGCTCGACGGGCGATCGGCGCGAGCAACTGAAATGGCTGATGAGCGGCAGCGCGATCGGCATCATCGGCCTCGCGATCGCGCTGTCTCCCGATCAACAAGACAGTCGGCAGCGTCGTCTCGCTTGGGCATCCTCGCCGTCCCACTGAGCATGGGCGTGGGCATCTTGAAATACCGGCTCTACGACATCGACCGGTTGATCAGCCGCACCCTGTCGTACGCCGTTGTGACAGGCGTACTCGTCGGCGTCTATATCGGCCTTGTCGCGCTGACGACGAGGGCGTTGCCGCTGTCGTCCCCGGTTGGCGTCGCGGCATCGACCCTCACGGTCGCCGCGCTCTTCAACCCCGTGAGAAGGCGCGCGCAGCGAGTCATCGATCACCGCTTCAACCGGGCGCGCTACGACGCCGACGCCACGATCGCTGCGTTCACGGCAGGGTTGCGGGACGAGGTCGATCTCGAGCAAGTTCAGCGCGATCTCGTCGACGTCGTGAACCGCAGTGTGCAGCCCACTCATGTCGCCGTCTGGATCAACGCCGGCTGAACAACTCCAACGCCGTGTTGCAGCCGATCAATGCGACCGCAATGACGACGAGACTGGGCCCGAGCGTGCGCAGGCCTTCGTGTTGCAAGATGATGCCGGTCAAAGCGGAGATACCCGCGGCGCCCACGTTGGCGCCGGCGATCTGCCAGCCGATCGCGTGCTGCGCCCTCGCAGGCCCGATCCGAACGGGCGTCAACGTCACCAGCGCAGGAAAGACCGGCGCAAGCACCGCACCCAGCAAGTGCGAATCCCACGATGACGACCGCTGTCGACGGCGCCCACCAGATCAACGCCGAGGCCACGAGCCCGCCGATGCATCCCAACCGCACGAGCAGCACCGGGTTCGGCGTCCGGCGTGGAATCGCGATACCGAACCGGGCCGCGGTCAACGATCCCCAGTAGGCGAACACCGCAGGTCCGGCCGAGCCTGCCGATAAACCCAGTGGCCCGCGAAAGAAGCTCGCCGCCCACTGCCCTGCAGTGACTTCGAGGCCGGTGTAGAAGAAGAAGGCGCCGACACCGAGAGCAACGAGCAGGCCGACGTGCCTCGTCGGCGCATCAGCAGTGGTGTCGACAACCGCAACGGCCTCGCCGTCCGCCACTTCCGGCGTCCAATGAGAACTTGTTCTCCACCAGCCGTATGCGAGCAGCAACTCCAACGCAATAAGCAAGAAGTACGCCGGTCGCCACGACGTGATCAGGATCGCGGCCGTCACCACAAGCGGGCCGATAGCAGAGCCGACGCCGTACGCGCCGTGCAACATGTTCAGCAATCGCAGCCGACCCGACAACGCGATGACCGTGTTGAGTCCGGTGTCGAGGAGACCGGCTGCCATGCCTGCAAGCAACGCACCGATCAGCACCATCGCCCACACCGACGCGATCGCGATCAGCAAGGCGCCGGTGGCCGCGATGAGCCCGGCGACGACGAGCAGCCGAGCGACACCGAACCGGCGCAGCGTGCGGCCCGTCGACAACGAGGTGACGAGATTGCCGATCGTCGCGAAAATCAGGATCAGGCCGAGGCTGCCAAGCGGTTGATGGAACGTGTGCCGCATTGCCGGCCACGCGGTTCCCCACATGCCGTCGGGCAGCCCGAGGACAACGAAACCACCGAGGCCCAGCGCAGCAAGGGTGCGAGAGTTCGCGCCGCCTGATCCAGTGGATCCCGCCGTCATACGGCGGAGGATGGACTGCTGGACGGCGGGCTGGTGGCGGCCGAGGAACTGCTGACGACAGCAGCAACGTCGACCAACGCCTCAAGCGTCGCCGCCAGCACCGGATCCTCCTGGGCGCCGGCCCGAACGGCGGCGAAGATGTTGCGCGCCGCCTTCGGTCCGCGCAACGGACGCACGACCACGCCCGGGCAGGTCAGCGGTTGCGCCAGCCTCGGCAGCAGGCCTACACCAGCACCGACCGAGATCAACGCGGCAACGGCTCCCCACTCGGTGCTGTAGTTGCGAACGTCGGGCGAAAAGCCGGCCGCCGCGCAGGTCGCCAACGTCACTTCAGAACACGAGGTGCCGGGGCTTGCCGTCACGAAGACATCGCGGGCAAGGTCGACCAGATCGATGGACTTCTGGTGGGCGAGCGGGTGATCGGCCGGCAGCATGGCGTCGAGCACGTCGGACATCAACTCGACCCGGTGGTAGTGCGGGTCGCTGCGCGGCGGCGCCTTCCGAAAGTCGACCGCGACGACGACATCAAGCTCGCCGCGGTCGAGTCGGGTGAACACGTCCGGCGGCTCCATCTCGACCACCGTCATGGTGATGCCAGGCCGCGTCGTACGCAGTTGACGCATCGCGGGCGCGATCAGCCCGGCGATGCCGGTCGCGAAGCCGGCCACCGAGACCTGTCCGGTCCGGCCGTCAGCGAAGGCGGCGAGGTCGGCCCGGGCGCGCTCGAACTGGGCCTGCACGACGGTCGCGTGGTTCAAGATCACCTGCGCCTGGCCGGTCAGCTTGACGCCGCGCCCGGTCTTCTCCAGCAAGCGGGACGCCCAGATCCCGCGACAGCGCGGCGATCTGCTGCGACACCGCGGACGGCGTGAGGTGCAGGCCGGTGGCAGCGCTGGTGACCGTTCCCCGCAGACCAACCTCCCGCAGCACCCGCAGGCGGCGCGGATCGATCGTGAAGTCTTTGCTGAACATAGTCATGTGCGAATACTAGATGGACCTGCACGGTTTTGTCAGGGAGGATGGATACATGTTCACCCCTTACTGCGACAACCATGGGTCTACCGTCCTGCTCGGCTACGAATCCGTGGTGGGCATCGAGTCCACCCCCTTCGGCGTGAAGGTGCTGCTCCGCTGCTACTGCGGCGAGCTGCTCGTCCAGGACAGCGTCAATCGCAACGCCGACCTCGCCTCCGCTTAGGTCTAGACCAGCCTGGTACGCGTCCGTCAAACACGGCGTGCCCCGACGGCGCGCGGGCAGTTAACGTGAGTCCACGTGCGCGTCCTCCCGCTGGCTGACCCCGGCGTCCCCGATACCCGCTCGCCTTTGCGCTTCCTGATCTGGGTTGTGAACGGCCAGCGGGCCACGCTGACCGGCGGCATGGTCTTCGGCATCGTCTGGATGTGTGGCCAGGCCACCGTCCCGTTTGTGGTCGGCCGCGGCATCGACAAGGGCATCACCGGCCACAGCACCGGTGCGCTGCTGACCTGGTCAGCGGTCTTGCTCGGCGTCGGCATCGTGCAAGCCGCGGCGGGCGTTACCCGGCACCGTTTTGCGGTCGCCAACTGGATGACCGGCACCTTCCGGGTCGAGCAACTGCTCACCCGGCAGGCCGCGCGGCTCGGTGCTTCGCTGACCGAGCGGGTTCAACTCGGCGACGTCGTGAGCAGCGCGACAACCGACGCCGGCTACGTCGGCAACTGCCTCGACATCACCGCCCGGCTGGCCGGCTCGCTCGTCGTCGTTCGCCGCAGTGGCCGTCATCATGCTCAGAACCTCTGAAGAGCTCGGCCTTGTGGTGCTGATCGGCGTCCCCGTTCTGATGCTCTTGATCGGACCTCTGCTGCGACCGCTGCATCACCGGCAGACGGAGCTGCGCGCATCGGTCGGCAAGTTGACGAACTTCGGTGCCGACACCGTCGCCGGCCTGCGGGTACTGCGAGGCGTAGGTGGCGAGCGCGAATTCTTCGCGCGCTACCAGGCCCGATCGCAAGACGTTCGGCGCAAGGGCGTGGCCGTGGCAGCAGTGGGCTCGGTTCTCGATGCCGCCGAAGTGCTGCTGCCCGGCATCTTCGTCGTCCTCGTCACGTGGCTCGGCGCCCGTCTCGCGATCCAGCACAAGCTCACCGTCGGCCAGCTTGTGTCGTTCTACGGATATGCCGCGTTCCTGCTCGCGCCGATGCGCATCGCCACCGAGGTCGCCGACAGGTGGACCCGCGGGCTCGTTGCCGCGAAGCGGATACTGCGGGTGCTCTCCCTGCAGCCCGTGCTGGTGCAGTCGACCGCACCCCGTCGCCGCGCCGCGTGCACGGCGACCTCACCGACACGACGTCCGGACTTGACCGTTCGCTCCGGCGAGTTCGTCGTCGTCGCGGCTGCCGAACCGTCGCAGGCGAGCGCGCTTGCCGACCGGCTCGGTCGATACGTCGATCCGGACGGCGAGCAGCAGGTGCTGTTCGGCAACGTGCCGCTTACCGCGATGGCGCTCGACGACGTCCGCGCGACGATCCTCGTCAGTGACAAGGACCCGCGTCTCTTCGCAGGTTCGCTGCGCGACCAGCTCGACCCGCATCGACGAGCCGAGTACCGCCGACGTCGACGACGCGATCGATGCCGCCGTCGCGCATGACGCCGTCGAGTCGATACCTGGCGGCCTTGACGGCGTGCTCGACGAGCGCGCACTTGGCCTGTCGGGCGGGCAGCGGCAACGAATCGCGCTCGCCCGCGCGCTCCTCGTCAATGCGCCGGTTCTGGTGCTCGACGAACCGACGAGTGCCGTCGACGCCTACACCGAAGCACGCATCGCCGACACCCTGCGCGCGCTATCGCGCCGGCAAGACGACGATCGTCATGTCGACGAGCCCGTTGATGCTCGACCGCGCCGACCGCGCGGTGCTGCTCGTACGACGACCGGATCGTCGCCGACGGCCGGCACCGCGAGCTGGTCTCTGACGATGCGCGCTATCGCTCGGTCGTCACCCGCGACGAGGAGTCCGCATGAGCACGCCGAATTCCGCGCTGCTCCCGGTCGCCGACATCAGCCGAGGTGAAGGCGTACGCGTCGACGCTGATCCGCAAGCAGGGCCGGACGGCGAGTCGGCGTGCTCGTGTTGTACGCGCTCGCCGGCATCGCCGGCTTGGCCGGGCCACGCCTGCTCGGCGACATCGTCGGTGCAGTGCAGAAGGGCACGACGCGCGCGCACGTCGACCGGATCGCGATGATCCTGGCCGGATTCGTTGTGGCGCAGGCGATCTTCGTGCCGACTCGCGCGCTACGCGTCGTCCGTCATTGCGGAGAAGATCTTCGCTGAGCTGCGAGAGGAATTCCTGCGCAAGGTCATCTCGCTGCCGCTCTCGACCGTCGAGCGCGCCGGAACCGGCGACCTGCTGACGCGCATGACGAGCGACATCGACGCGATGTCGCGCAGCGTGCGGTTCGCGGTGCCCGAAGTGATGATCGCGATCGCGACCGCGGTGCTCACGTTGATCGCTGCGTTCATCACCGCGCCGCTGGTCGCGTTGCCGTGCCTCATCGTGTTTCCGCTGCTGTTCCTGGCAACGCGCTGGTACCTCAAGCGCGCACCGCAGGGCTACTTGCGTGAGCGCCGCGTCTACTCGCACATGTTCGCTGGCATCACCGAGACGCTCGAAGGTGGCCGCACGATCGACGCACTCGGGTTGCGCGACAAGCGGATCCGTCGCGGCGACGACGACGTGCGGCGCGCGTACGTCGCGGAGCGCTACACGCTGCGGCTGCGCACGATGTGGTACCCGTTCACCGAGACGGCGTATGTCATCCCCGTCGTCGCGGCGCTGCTCGTCGGGGGCTGCTCGCTAATAGCGGCCACGCGAGCCTCGCGCAGGTCACCGCCGTCACGCTGTACTTCCAGCAACTCGTCGACCCGGTCGACCGCCTGCTCGGCTGGCTCGACGAACTGCAGGTCGGCGCGTCGTCACTTGCCCGTCTCGTCGGCGTCGGTCGGGTGCCTGCCGACCGCGTCGCGACCGGTGCGCAGCCCGATGGCGAACACCTGCGCGCCGACGGCGTGCACTTCGCCTACCGCGCGGGTCGCGACGTGCTGCACGGCATCGACCTCGACGTGCGGCCCGGGCGAGCGCATCGCGATGGTCGGCCCGAGCGGCGCGGGCAAGAGCACGCTCGGTCGACTGCTCGCCGGCATCCACGGCCCAGGCGACGGCAGCGTGACCGTGGGCGGCGTGCCGCTCGTCGATCTCGAGATCGAACAGCTGCGGCGTGAGGTCGCGTTGGTGACGCAGGAACACCACGTCTTCGTGGGCTCGGTCGCCGACAACCTGCGGCTTGCCAAGCCTTCGGCGGACGACGACCAGTTGCGGTCGGTGCTCGCGTCGATCGACGCACTCGACTGGGTCACGGCGCTGCCCGACGGCCTCGACACGATGGTCGGGTCGGGCGGCCTCATCCTGACGCCCGCGCAGGCCCAGCAGATCGCGCTCGCTCGACTCGTGCTCGCCGACCCGCACACGCTGGTTCTCGACGAAGCGACGTCGCTGCTCGACCCGCGGGCGGCCCGGCGTCTCGAGCGGTCGCTGGCCGCCGTCGTCGAGGGCCGCACGGTGATTGCGATCGCGCACCGACTGCACACGGCCCACGACGCCGACCGGGTCGCGGTCATGGTCGGTGGCCGCATCGTCGAGCTCGGCAGTCATGACGAGCTGATCGCGAAGGGCGGCAGCTACGCCGACCTCTGGGCGTCCTGGCACGGCGAAGGGTCAGGCCGTTCCGACCCGGCCTGCACCGTTTCCGGACGGGCCGTCTCAGCATCCGGACAGCACTGGACGCCGAGCGACCCGTCGTCGCACACTGACTGACATGACGCGGTCGGCGAATTACTTTTATGGCTCCGGGAGTCCGGTAGCCGTCGCCACCGTCTGATCCGACAGACAAACCGACGCCCCGGGCTGAAGCCCGGGGCGTTTTCGCGTCCACGGGTCGAAGCGTAAGAGCCGGGTGCACAGACAGGAAGGCAAGACGCATGAACAGCATCAGCGATGCCGGCACGACGCAACCGAGGCCGAGGTCGGACGTCGAGCGACGTCGAAGCCGACCCGGCGCTCGCCGAGATCATCCAGCTACGCGAACAGATCGACGAGGTCGACGCCGAACTGGTCAGCATCGTGCAGCGCAGGATCGCGCTGTCCAAGCAGATCCAGGCGGTCCGGATGGCGCACGGCGGCCGGCGCCGCGAGCACTCCCGCGAGCTGAAGATCGTGAACACCTACGTCGAGGGACTCGGCCGAGGCGGCAGCCAGTTCGCGCTCACGCTGCTCGAGCTGTGCCGCGGTCGCGCTTGATCGAACCTTGATCGAAGTACGCCTCCTTTGGGCTGTGCGCAGACCGCCATGACGCGTACCGTGAGCACGAATACGGCTTTGTCCGGATCTCTGGATTAGGTCCGGATCCGGCTCCAGTACGTCCGTATCGCGGAGGGATCCCGACGTGAGTTCGGCTTACCAGGCCAGCGGCTCGCGCGAAGCACTGGCCGGACTCACGAGCGACGCCGTCGCGCTCGCCCGCCAGACCGACGCTCTCGAGCGGATCAGCCGCGGCGACTCGATGCAAAGCGTGCTCACCGCGCTGGCAAGCGCTATCGAAGAGAACCGGCCAGGAGTGCACTGCACCTTCCTGCTCCTCGATGAGGCCGACGGCGGTCGGCTTTTCACCATCGCCTCGCCCAGCCTGCCGGCGTCGTTCAGTGACCCGATCGACGGAACCGCGATCGGGCCGCACGTGGGTTCGTGCGGCCGAGCCGCGTTCGCTCGGCACGACGTCGTGACCGAAGACATCGGCACCGACCCCGACTGGGCCGAGTGGCGCGAGTTGGCCCTCGACCACGGGCTGCGGGCGTGCTGGTCGGTGCCCGTCATCGCACCCGATCACGACGGCGAGGCCGGCAAGGTTCTCGGCACGTTCGCCACCTACTACGAAGCCAACCGTGGACCGAACGACGACGAGCGACGTGACGTCGCGCGCACCACCGCATTGGCGACGATCGTGCTTGATGCGAAATCGCGACGAGGGAGAACTGCGGCGCGCCAACCTGCGAGACCCGCTCACTGGTCTGGCCAATCGTCGGCTGTTCATTGACGAGCTCGGCGCCGCGCTGCGCCGCGCCCGGCGCCGCAGGGCCGACGTCACCGTGTTGTTTCTCGACATCGACCACTTCAAGGTGCTCAACGATTCGATGGGTCACCTGGTCGGCGACGAAGTGCTGCGCATTGTCGCGAACCGCGTGCAGCAGGCAGTTCGCCCGCACGATCGTGGTCGCCAGATTCGGCGGCGACGAGTTCACCATCTCCTGCGAGGGCCTCGCCGGGGCGGCCGAAGCGGAGGCGCTCGCAAGCGAGCTGCGGCAAGCGATCGAGGCGCCGGTGCAAGTCGATGACCGCGAGGTGTTCTTGACGGTCAGCGTCGGCATCGCGCGCGGCGCCGGCTGGGAGTCGCCGCATGACCTCGTCGCCGACGCCGACGCCGCGATGTATCAGGCGAAAGCAGCTGGGCGGGCCAGCGTCATCACGTTCGACGAGCGCATGCGCGAACAATCGCGCGATCGGCTGCACATGGAGTCGGCGCTGCGGCGCGCGATCGAGAAGGGCGAGCTGCACCTCGTCTACCAGCCGCAAGTAGATCTGGCGTCGGGTCAGCTCGTCGGCGTCGAAGCGCTGCTGCGCTGGACGTCGGACGAACTCGGCGCCGATCGCGCCGGTCGAGTTCATTCCGATCGCCGAAGAGACCGACCTCATCATGGGCATCGGCGAGTGGGTGCTGCACGAGGCGTGCGCGCAAGCTGGTCGATGGCGGGCCAGCCAGGGCTGGTCGCCGTTGCTGTCGGTCAACGCATCGGCCCGTCAGTTCGGCCACGCCTCGGTGTTTCTCGAGACCGTCACCAGCGCGCTGGACGCCTCGAAGCTCGAGCCCGCGCAGCTGCGCATCGAGGTGACCGAGTCGACCCTCGGCGATCCGGTGACGACCGGCCCGCTCGTTGCCGAGCTGTCGCGGCTCGGCGTCTCACTGTCGATCGACGACTTCGGAACCGGCTTCTCTTCACTCGCGCGGCTACGCAGCTTCCCCGTCGACGAGCTGAAGATCGACAGGTCGTTCGTCGAGGGCCTGGAGACGCACGCCGACGATCGCGCCGTCGTCGCCGCCATCATCGGCATGGCGAAAGCGCTCCACCTCGACACCGTGGGCGAAGGCGTCGAGACCGCCGGCCAGCTCGACATCTTGCGCACGCTGGGCTGCACCAGGGTGCAGGGCTACTACCTCGGCCGGCCGGTTCCCGGCGACGACATCAGGGCGCTGCTCGCTAGCAGGTGACGACGACCTCGACGCGCTGAAACTCCTTGAGGTCGGAGTAGCCGCACGTCGCCAACGCCTTGCGCAGCGCGCCGACCAAGTTCGTCGTACCTTCAGAATCCGTCGACGGTCCGTACAGCACCTCGCGCAACGTGCCCGCCGTGCCGGCGCGGAAACGCTTGCCGCGCGGCGAGATCGTTGTGCCGCGCTTCGGCGCCCCAGTGCCAACCGCCACCGGGAGCCTCGGCGGCGCGAGCCAAGCGGCAGCCCGATCATCACGGCGTCGGCACCGCAGGCGATCGCCTTCGCGATGTCACCGCCGGTGCGCATCGCGCCGTCCGCGATGACATGCACGTAGCGGCCACCGGACTCGTCCATGTAGTCGCGACGCGCGGCCGCGGCGTCGGAGACAACGGTCGCCATCGGCACCCCGATGCCGAGCACCTGACGCGTGGTGTGCGCGGCACCGCCGCCGACACCGACCAAGCACCCCGGCCGCGCCGGTGCGCATGAGGTGCAGCGCCGACTGATAGGTGTACGACCCGCCGACAATCACCGGGACGTCGAGGTCGTAGATGAACTTCTTCAAGTTCAGTGGCTCGGCCCGCGTCGACACGTGCTCGGCCGACACTGTCGTGCCGCGAATCACGAACAGATCGACGCCGGCCTCGAGCACCGCCTTGTGGTACTGCGCGGTTCGCTGCGGCGACAACGCAGCAGCGGTGACCACGCCGCCGTCGCGGATCTGCTTGATGCGCGCGCCGATCAGTTCTTCCTTGATGGGCTCGGAGTAGATCTCGCGCATCCGCCGCACGACATCGCCTTCGGGCAGGGTCGCGATCTCTTCGAGGATCGGTTGCGGGTCGTCGTAGCGCGTCCAGAGTCCCTCGAGGTCGAGCACGCCGAGACCGCCGAGCCGCCCGATCTCGATCGCGAAGTCGGGCGAGACGACGCTGTCCATCGCGCTCGAAATGATCGGTGCCTCGAAGCGATACGCGTCGATCTGCCACGCGACCGAGATCTCTTCGGGGTCGCGGGTGCGTCGCGACGGCACGATCGCGATGTCGTCGAAGCCATAGGCACGGCGACCCGTCTTGCCCATGCCGATCTGGACGTCAGCCACCGAGAAGCCCTTCTGTGAAGGAGAAATCAGCGCGAGTAGTAGTTCGGTGCTTCCGTCGTCATCTGGACGTCGTGCGGATGGCTTTCTTTCAAGCCGGCCGCGGTGATTCGCACCAGACGTGCCTGCTGCAGCTGACCAATCGTGCGCCGCGCCGCAATAGCCCATCGCTGAACGCAGACCACCAACGAGCTGGTGGACGACGGCGGCGAGCGGCCCGCGATAGGGCACCTGGCCTTCGATGCCTTCAGGCACGAGCTTGTCGTCGGACAACACGTCGTCCTGGAAGTACCTGTCCTTGCTGTAGGAACGCACCTCACCGCGCGATTGCATCGCCGCGAGCGATCCCATACCCCGATAGCTCTTGTACTGCTTGCCGTTGATGAAGATGAGTTCGCCAGGGCTCTCTTCGACGCCGGCCAGCAGGCTGCCGAGCATGACCGCGTCGGCGCCGACGGCGATCGCCTTCGCGATGTCGCCGGAGTACTGCAAGCCGCCGTCGCCGATGACCGGGATGCCGGCCGCGCGACACG
The DNA here is from genome assembly GCA_963799955.1 of uncultured Actinomycetes bacterium. GTDB lineage: Bacteria > Actinomycetota > Actinomycetes > Acidothermales > Acidothermaceae > PALSA-607. The sequence continues at coordinate 63,739 of CAWCZJ010000019.1, read as the reverse complement.
CCTTGCGCTGCTTCGTAGATCGCGGTGACCTGCGGGACGCCGACTCCGGTGACCACGCGCGTCGTGCAAATCGAGCCCGGCCCGACGCCGACCTTCACGCCGTCGGCGCCCGCATCGACCAGCGCCTGGGCACCTTCGCGGGTGGCGATGTTGCCACCGATGACTCGACCGTCACATCGCGCTTCAGCCGGCTGACCATCTCGAGCACAGCCAGACGAATGCCCGTGCGCGGTGTCGACGACGATGATGTCGACACCGGCTTCGACCAGCGCGCGGGCCCGCTTGTAAGAGTCTTCGCCGGCTGCCGACCGCAGCCGCGACGAGCAGCCGGCCGGCGTGCGTCCTTCGAGGCGTCGGGGAACTGCTCGCGCTTGGTGAAGTCCTTGACCGTGATCAGCCCGCGCAACCGCCCGGCGCCGTCGACGAGCGGCAACTTCTCGATCTTGTGGCCGCGCAACAGCTCAAGCGCGTCGTCGTCGGACACACCGACCGGCGCGGTCACCAGCGGCATCGGCGTCATGACGTCACGCACCGGCCGCGAGAAGATCGGTCTCGAACCGGATGTCGCGGTTCGTGACGATGCCGACGAGCACGCCGCTGCGTCGACGACGGGCACGCCGGAGATTCGGTAGTGCGCGCAGAGCCGGTCGACGTCGGCGAGCGTGTCGTCGGCCGAGCAGGTCACCGGGTTGGTGATCATGCCGGCCTCGGACCGCTTCACCAGGTCGGCCTGCGCGGCTTGCTCTTCGATCGACAGGTTGCGGTGCAACACGCCGACGCCGCCTTGCCGCGCCATCGCGATGGCCATCCGGGCTTCGGTCACGGTGTCCATCGCGCTCGACAGCAGCGGCACGCGCAGCGAGATGTTGCGGGTGACCGCGGTCGTGGTGTCGGCCTGGCTCGGAATCACGTCAGATGCCGCAGGCAGCAGCAGCACGTCGTCGTAGGTGAGGCCGATCATGGCTCGACCTTGTCCGGGAACATGCCGGCCTCGTGCGCTGAATCGGTCACGGCTGGGCTGCTTTCCTCCGGGCAGGCGGCTAACCATCCTTAGCTGGCGGCTTGAGACACCATGCTAGCTGCCGCACGCCGGCGCTGACCGGACTAGCCCTCGACACATGCACGAGGCAACGAGCGAACCGCTGTCGCCGCAGGACCGCGAAGAGATCCTGGTCGATCTGGAAGACCTCGAGGTCTTCCAGACGCTGCTCGAGCCGCGCGGCGTCCGCGGTCTGGTCGTCGATTGCGGCGAATGCGAAGCGCCGCACTACTTCGCCTGGGAGCTGCTGCGGCAGAACCTGCGCCAGCTGCTCGACGTCGGCAAGCTCCGCGCGCACGAGCCCGCGTTCGAACCGGATCCGGCCGACTACGTCGCGTGGGACTACGCGCAGGGCTTCGTCGACGGTGTGCTGTCGGTCTCCGAAAGCGAGAGCGCGACGACCCGGACGCGACGACGGGCCGGCCACCATCGACCTGCGCTAGACGCTCGCGCTCTAGCGGACGATGCCGCTGCGGAAACCGAGCGCGACGGCCTGCGCGCGGTCGTTGACGCCGAGCTTGCGGAACAGCCGCGGGCGTGCGTTTTCACGGTGTCCTCGGAGAGAAACAACTCGCGGCCGATCTCGTTGTTGGTCTTTCCGCGGCTCATGCCGTCGAGAACTTGGCGTTCGCGCTCGGTCAACGGCGGATCGATGACCGTGGCCGGGCCGTGCCCGTTGTTGGCGCGCGCGACTCCCGCATCGACGACGACGTGGGCAAGCGCGGCGCACAATTCCTCGACCGAGACGTCCTTGGTCAGGTAGCCGCGGGCGCCACCGGCCATCGCGCGGGCGAGGTTTTCGCTGTCGGCGGTGCCGGCGAGCATGACGACATTGGCGCCGGGGTGCGCGGCGACGAGCAGGCGGGCGGTCTCCGGACCCCCGAGCGTCAGGCATCGCGACGTCGAGGAGCACGAGCGCGGGCAGTTCGGCGGCGTAGCGCACGAAAGTCTCCGCGCTGGTGTCCGCCGTCATGACCCGGTCGACGCCAGGCACCGCGGCGACGTAGCGGCGCAAGTGCTCGCGAAAGCGCCGATGGTCGTCACAGATGAGCACAGTCGTCACCAGCGCTCCGCCCGATCCATAGTCCGAACCGTCCCGCAGGGCACTTCACCCTTTCGGGCCATCGGGAATGTCATCGGCAGGTGGGTGGCACGAAGCCTGAGCCCGAACCTGGCGCCATTCCCTTACTCCGAATGGCGCAATTCCGGTGACAAACCGGGCGGCTATACCGACAGCAAAGCCTCGATATCGGGACGATTGAGCCATTCTTCCCGAACGTCATCAGGGAGGTCGCCCGCGATAGCCAGTACCGCAGATCGGGCAGCCTGCAAACTGCGCGCGCTGGTGGCCGGGTCGGCCTCGGCGAGCAGCGCACCCGACCAGCGCCCGCGCCTGCCAGATCAGCGGGGTGGTCCCGAGCTGCTCGGCAAGCGTGGCGGCCCGACGCAAGCGTGGTGACCGTGTCTCGGCCGCCCCGGCTGCGCCTGGGCGACCCCGAGGAACAGCAAGCCCTTCGCGACGTGCCGCGGCGCGTGCGCCAGCTCGGCCGCGTCGATCGCCTCGGACGCCGCCTCCTGCGCCGCCGCCGGGTTCGTCGCTCGAGCAGCGCGATCTCGGCGCGCACCCAGTCGAGGCGGACCCGCTGCCGCCACCAGTCGGGGTGCACCTCAGCGAGCCCGGCGGCAACGCCGAGTTCGGTGCCGGCGATCTCGATCTCGCCGAGGCCGACCGCGTCAGACGCCAGACCCGAGACGGCAGTCGAAGACGGCCTCGTCGAGCCCCGGGAGCGCGTCGGCGGCGGTCAGCCCGAGCGCGTCGAACTCCCACGCAACGGTGTGCCGACCGAGCTGCCGGTGCACGCTCGCGACCGTCGCCGCCGCGAGCGCGCCGAACAGCCGCAGCTCGGCGGCGGTGTCTGCGCCCGACAGCGCGTCTCGCAGCGGGCCCATCACGCCGCCGAGCAGCGTCAGCGCGGTGCCGAACCGACCGCGCGACGCTTGCGCGACACCGAGCAGCCAGGTCGCCGCCGTCGCCTCGGCGGTGCGACCGCTACTGGTCGCGAGCGCAACAGCTTCTTCAAGAGGCGGGACGGCGGTGCCGGGCGGTCCGTGGAACGCCGCCCGCTCGCCCTTCGCGAGCAGCCCAGCCAGCAGCGTCCGGCGCGCCAGGCTGGCGCGCCGGGCTGTTGGAGGCCTCGATCCGCAGGTCTCAGTCGGGAGTCGCACCGCGCCAGGTTCAGTGGCTGTGACCGCCAGGGAGCCGTGGCTGTGCCCGTGACCAGCCGTGCGCGTCGGCCTCGGTCTCTCTCGGGCTTCTCGACGACCAGTGTCTCCGTCGTGAGCACCAGGGCCGCGATCGACGCCGCGTTCGCAAGCGCCGACCGGGTCACCTTGACGGGGTCGATGACGCCGTCGGCGATCAGATCGCCGTACTCGCCGGTGGCCGCGTTGAGTCCGTGGCCGACCGGCAGGCCGGCAACCTTCTCGGTGACGACGTAGCCCTCGAGGCCGCTGTTCTCGGCGATCCACCGAAGCGGCTCGACGAGCGCCTTGCGCACGATGCGTCGCGCCAGTCGCTTCGTCGCCGACGAGGTCGAGGTTGTCGAGAGCCGATGCCGCGTGCACGAGTGCGGAGCCGCCGCCGGCGACGATGCCCTCTTCGACGGCCGCACGGGTCGCCGAGATCGCGTCTTCGAGCCGGTGCTTCTTCTCCTTGAGCTCGACTTCGGTCGCCGCGCCCACCCGGATCACCGCGACGCCGCCGGCCAACTTGGCCAGCCGCTCCTGCAGCTTGTCGCGATCCCACTCGGAGTCGGTGCGCTCGATCTCTGCGCGCAACTGGCGGACCCGATCGGCGACGGCCTCGGCCGAACCTGCGCCGTCGACGATCGTGGTGTCGTCCTTGGTGATGGTGACGCGACGCGCGGTGCCGAGCACTTCCAAGCCGACGTCGTCCAGCTTCAGACCGACCTCGGGTGCAACGACCTGCGCACCCGTAAGGATCGCGATGTCTTCGAGCATCGCCTTGCGGCGGTCACCGAATGCCGGCGCCTTCACCGCGACCGACTGGAACGTGCCGCGGATCTTGTTGACGACCAGGGTCGACAGCGCCTCGCCGTCGACGTCCTCGGCAATGACGAGCAACGTCTTGCCGGCCTGGATGACCTTTTCGAGCAGCGGCAGCAGGTCGGAGACCGACGAGATCTTGCCCTGGTTGAGCAGGATCAGCGGGTTGTCGAGCACGGCTTCCATGCGCTCGGTGTCGCTGACGAAGTACGGCGAGATGTAGCCCTTGTCGAACTGCAGACCCTCGGTGAGCTCGAGCTCGAGGCCCATCGTGTTCGACTCTTCGACGGTGATGACGCCGTCCTTGCCGACCTTGTCGAACGCCTCGGCGATGAGTCCGCCGACCTCGGGGTCTTGCGCCGAAATCGCGGCGACGTGGGCGATCTCGCCCTTGCCCGACACCTCGCGGGCGGTGTCGAGCGAGGCGCGTCGGTCACCGCTGTGACGGCGGCCTCGATGCCACGCTTCAGCGCGAGCGGGTTGGCGCCGGCCGCGACGTTGCGCAGGCCTTCGTGAACCATCGCCTGGGCGAGCACGGTCGCTGTCGTGGTGCCGTCGCCGGCCACGTCGTTGGTCTTGGTCGCGACTTCCTTGGCGAGCTGCGCGCCGAGGTTCTCGTGGCGGTCCTCGAGTTCGATCTCGCGGGCGATCGTGACGCCGTCGTTGGTGATCGTCGGGACGCCGTAGCTCTTCGCGATGACGACGTTGCGGCCCTTCGGCCCAAGCGTCACCTTCACCGCGTTCGCGAGCGCGTCAACACCGCGCTCAAGCGATCGGCGGGCGCTCTCGTCGTACTGCAGGATCTTCGGCATGTGTTGCGAGGTCCTCTCGAAAGTTCACGTCACGGTTCAACGGGGCTCGACGGACGCCGCCCCGAGGCCTTGCGGCTTCGGGGCGGCGGGCGCGAGCTGGCGCGACTTACGCCGCGAGCGAGCTACTTCTCGATGACGGCGAGGACGTCGCGAGCGGAGAGTACGAGGTACTCCTCGCCGCTGTACTTGACCTCGGTGCCGCCGTACTTGCTGTAGAGAACGCGGTCGCCCTCTTTGACGTCGAGGGGCACCCGCTGACCGTCTTCGAACCGGCCGGGGCCGATGGCGAGGACGATGCCCTCCTGGGGCTTCTCCTTGGCGGTGTCAGGGATGACCAGGCCGGAAGCGGTGGTGGTCTCGGCCTCAACGGCCTGCACGACGATGCGGTCCTCGAGCGGCCGGATGGCTACCTTGGACTTGGTGGCGGTCGTCACAGCGTGACTCCCCCTCCTCAGTTAGTCGTTGTGATGATGGTCGGTGGTCTAGCGCTCGGCCTGCCGTCGGGTGGGTCAGGCCTGCCGTCGCGGGGGTCAGGCCGAGCGGAACAACGTGTTGGCAAACGCATACGAGAGTGCCAGCACGTCCTACTCGAAGACTATGCCGGGCTTAGCACTCCGTCAACCCGAGTGCCAGGCCTGGATCCGCTCGCACCCCAGCCGCCGGCCGTCCTTGATCGAGTGAAGGAATTACGCAGGTAAATTTCCGAAAAACACGACCGAATTCCTTCACTCGGCGGAGTCGGAGACCCGACGAGGAGGGCCACCAGTCGATGGACGCCGACACGTTCGCGGCCCTCGCGACGGAGCCTGGGCGCCGAGCGATCGCCCACGCGGTGGCGCGCCTCGACGCCGGCGCGAGTGACCTGGTCGGTCGGCGAGGACGTCCGGCGCCACTCCCGTGCTGCCGCCCACCGTCGCGTCGGCTGCCGTCGAGCAGGCGACGCTAAGGCGCCGCGGCCGGGTGAAGTTCGGCGATGCCGCCGACGAGATGTGGTTCACCGCCAACGGCCTCGAGCAGGCGACCAGCGCCGTCGCCGCCGCGCCATCGCGCGACGCAGGTTCGAAGCTCTGAACGCCACCCTCGGACGCCCAGCCACGGTGGCCGACCTGTGCTGCGGGATCGGCGCCGACCTCGCTGCGCTTGACAGCCGCCGGTTGCGATGTCACCGGCTTCGATCACGACCCAGTCACGGCTCTTGCGGCGCAGACTGAACAGCGACGCAGCAGTCGAGTGCGCCGACGTCGAGTCGCGTCGACCTCAGCGGGTACGACGCCGCGTTCATCGACCCGGCGCGGCGGTCGAGCGGGCGGCGAACCTTCGACGTCAACGCCTACTCGCCGCCTTGGTCGTTCGTCACGGCCTGCTCGCCAAGATGCCGGCGGCGGCGGCCAAAGTCGCTCCTGGCATCCCGCATGACCTGGTGCCCGCCGGCATCGAGATCGAGTGGGTGTCACGTGGACGGCGGCCTGAAGGAGGCGGTGCTTTGGGCAGGCGAACTCACCGACGGCGACACGCGGCGACGCGCGACACTGCTGCCGTCCGGGCGCAACGATGCAGACGCAGGTCGGACGACGATGAGCCGGCGCCGACCGGACCCATGCGCCGCTACCTCTACGAGCCCGACGACGCCGTCGTCCGGGCACATCTGATCGGCGATCTCGCGCGATCGATCGACGGCGTCCTGCTCGATGCGACGACTGCGTACCTCACGAGCGACCGGCTCATCGACGACGCCATTCGCACACGCATTCGAGGTGCGCGAGGTGCATGCCGTTCTCGTTGAAGCGCCTGCGCGCCGCCTTAGCGCGAACGCGACGTCGGCGGCGTCACCATCATGAAGCGCGGCTCGGCGGTCGACGTCGAACAGCTACGACGCGACCTCAAGCTGAAAGGCACACGCAAGCAGTCGTCGTCCTCGCACTTGTTGCTGGGAAGCATCACGCGGTGATTGCCGACGCAGTGAAGTGAGCCTCAGCCGAGGTCGACGGGGGTGAACTCCCACGCTTCCGGCTCGCGCGCGACGAAGCGCTCCGCGCCAAGGTCGAACCATTCGTTGCCAGCCGCCAGCGCCTCGGTTGAAGCCCAGCGGGTGACGATGACCGCGCGATCCTGCGCATCGGAGCGGTAGAGCTCGCCGCCGCGCGAAGCCTGGCGCTGCCAGGAACTGCGGCCATGCCGTGGTCTTCGCCCATGTGCAGAACTCGTCGAGTTGACCCTCGCGAATCTTCGGGTCTCCCACATGCGTGCGATCACACCTTCACCTCCGTGATGGGCAGCGACGGATCGGCCGGAAAATCGAGGATCGGACGGCGCTAAGCCGGCCTCCACTAGTCGAGTACCCAGTGCTGCCACCATCGCACCGTTGTCGGTGCACAGGCCCGGCCGCGGGACTCGCAGCGTGATACCTGCCGCTTCACAGCGCTGTTCGGCGACGGCCCGAAGCCTCGAGTTTGCAGCGACGCCGCCACCGATGACGAGGTAGTCGACGCCGTGCGCCTGGCATGCGGTGATCGCCTTCATGGTCAAAACATCGACCACGGCTTCCTGGAACGAAGCGGCCACATGGGCTATTGGCACCGATTCACCCGCACGCTCGCGGGCCTCGACCCACCGCGCGACGGCCGTCTTCAGCCCCGAGAACGAGAAATCGAGGCTCCCGTCGTCGGATTTCCCCCGCGGGAACGCGATCGAACGCAGGGTCGCCTTCGACGCGCCACCCGATCGATGTGCGGACCGCCGGGAAACGGCAACCCGAGCACGCGGGCCACCTTGTCGAACGCCTCGCCGGCGGCGTCGTCGACCGTCGAGCCCAGCGACTGCACTTCGCGTGGTCACGTCGGGAACCAGCAGCAACGACGAGTGCCCACCCGACACGAGCAACGCGATGCACGGCTCGCGGCAGCGGCCCGTGTTCGAGGGTGTCGACGGCGACATGCGCCGACAAATGGTTGACGCCGTAGAGCGGCTTGTCGAGGGCGAGTGCGTAGGCCTTCGCGGCCGCGACTCCGACGAGCAGCGCGCCGGCAAGACCTGGGCCCGATGTCACCGCGATCGCGTCGACGTCGCGCATCGAAATCCCGGCGTCCGCTAAGTGCACGATGCACTGCGGGCACCATCGCGTCGAGATGCGCGCGACTCGCAACCTCGGGCACGACACCGCCGAAACGGGCGTGCTCCTCGACGCTGCTAGCGACCGCGTTCGCAAGCAACGTGTTGCCGCGCACGATGCCAACGCCGGTCTCGTCGCACGACGTCTCGATGCCGAGAACGAGAGCTTCAGTCATCACGAGTCTGAGCCGTCCGTCGGCGCCCACTTCGACACGATCGACGCCCGCGAGGTTGAGCACCATCAGAACCGCGTCGGTGTCGCTCGGCTGGTAGTAGCCCTTGCGAATGCCGACCTGCTCGAAGCCGAACCCTTGATACATGCGCTGCGCGACCTGGTTGTCGGCGCGCACCTCGAGGCCGACCATCGGTTCGTCGCGACGGCGTGCTTCGTCGATCAGCGCCGTCAAGAGCCTGCTACCGATGCCGTCCCCTGCCGGTCGCGCTTCACCGCAATCGTCTGCACGAACGACTCTTCGGGATACGCGCAAAGGCCCGCGTAGCCGACGATCTCATCGACCGTCACGCGCGACGAGATAGTGCCTCGTCTCCGGTTCGGCGAGCTCCGACCAGAACATCGCGATGGTCCAGCACTCGTCGCCGAACAGGTCACGCTCGAGATCCATCACACCGTCGACGTCCCACCAACGCATGGGCTCGAGCGACACGTTGCTCTCCGCCGGACGCCTGCGCGCGTTCATACCGGCGACCACCGGACGACGAGGGCTGGGCTCGACAGCGTCGGGCCGGCGCAGGTACAGCGGATCGGGTGGCAGCACCACCGCGCGACCGGTCGCGACCATCGACGCGAGCACACCGGCGTCCGGATATTCCGGTTGGCGCGCACCTGCGAACGCGTCCGGATACATCAACGCGCCGGCACCGTACGCGGGCCCGCGCCACTCGACGTCCGCCGGTCGTTCGACCCGCGGACCGTCGATGCGGGTGCCACTTACGTCGTAGGTCGCCCAGTAGACCTCGCGGCGGCGCGCATCGGTGGCGACCAGAAACGGTTGCGCGCTGACGACCGCCGCGGCGATGACGTCGAGGGTGCAGACGCCCGTCGACCGGAATCGTTCAGCGCGTCGCCCATCGCACGCGCGGTCATCAGCCCGACGCGCAACCCGGTGAACGGACCAGGTCCGACCCCAACCGCAATGCCAGTCAGATCGGACGCCGAACTGCCGGCGTCAGCGAGGACGTGCGCGATGCCCGGCGCGAGCAACTCGCCATGGCGGCGCGCGTCGACGACGGTGTGCAACGCCAGTACCTGGGTGCCGTCATGCAACGCGACGGTCACCGCCGGCGTCGACGTGTCGAAAGCGAGAAGCAGCACGTACAAGAGCGTAACTGGCTGCGGCGCTAGCGGTTTGCGAGCACGTCGCGGAGCTCCACGCCGTCCCATCGTTGGCCCTGGGCGGTAATGCGCACGTGGCGTAGCTCACTTTCGCTGCCCACTGTCCGGGAGATCTCGATGTCGAGCCGGTCTGCAGCAAGTCCCTCGACGAGACCCTTGCCCCATTCGACGATCGTCACCGAATCATCGACCGAGGCGTCGAGGTCGAGATCGTCGATTTCCAGCGGCCCGTCGACGCGATAGGCGTCGGCGTGCACAAGCGGCGGGCCCGTCAGCAAGCGACGGGTGCACGCGTGCGATCACGAAGGTCGGCGACGTCACGTCGCCCCGGACGCCTAGCCCGGCGCCGATGCCCTGAGCGAGCGTCGTCTTGCCGGCGCCGAGCGGACCGTCGAGCACGACGAGATCGCCGGGCTTCAGGATCTGCGCGAGGCGTAGGCCGAGGTCTCGCATGTCGTGCGCGGTCGGGACCTCGATTTCGACGGTCACCTCGCCTCCGATATCACGATGCCGCCGCAAGTACGGCGACGAAGGCCAGATCTTCACGCAACGCGGCTCGGGGCATGCCGGCCGGGCCGAACCTGATTGCCGCCGACGGGTGGTACGTCGACACGACCTGGCGACCTTCGACGTCGTGTACGCGACCCCGCAACTCGCCGATCTTCGCGCCCGTTCCGAAGAACCACTGGGCCGCCGTCCCGCCAAGAGCGCAGATCACCCGCGGCTCGATGCGGCGTATCTGCGCCTGCAGGAAGTGGCGGCAGTTGGCGACTTCGACCTTCGAGGGCGCGCGGTTGCCAGGGGGCCGACACTTCAACACATTCGCGACGGCTACGTTGGCGCGAGGCAGGCCCACCTCGGCTAATAGCTGGTCAAGCAGCGCACCCGCGCGGCCGACGAACGGCAAGCCGGTCTCGTCTTCGGTGGCGCCCGGCGCCTCGCCGACAAGCAACACGGTGGCGCCATTCGCTGGCGTCGTGCCGACGACGACGTTCGTGCGGGTGGCGGCAAGTTCTGTGCACGCAACGCATGCACGCATCTGCACCGCGAGATCCGCCCAGCCGGCCTCAGGCACCCTCGTACACCCGCGGCACGCGCACACCGATGCGGGTCACGATCTCGTACGAGATGGTGTCGCACGCGTCGGCCCAGTCCTGCGCCGTCGGCTCGCCACGGTCGCCTGGGCCGAACAACACGACGTCGTCGCCCGCGGCGAAATCGTCGCCCCGTCGGCCAAGGTCGACCACGAACTGGTCCATGCACACGGTGCCCGAGACCGTGCGTCGCACGGTGCTCGACCGGCCGCGCACGAGCACCTCGGCACTGTTAGTCGCCGTCCGCGGCACCCCGTCTGCGTAGCCGAGCGGGACGAGACCGAGCGTTGTCGGAACCTGCGTCACGTAGCGGTGACTGTATGAAACCCCTGTGCCCGCAGGCACTTTCTTCGTCAGAGCCAACCGCGCGGTCAACGTCATGGCCGGTCGCAAACCGAACGATGCCGAGTCGCGCTGGTCAGGAACGGGTGACAGGCCGTAAGTCGCGAGGCCCGGCGCGCACGAGGTCGAACCGGGTGCCTGGCACGAGCAGCAAGCCGCCCGAGTTTGCGAGGTGTCGAATCTGCGGCGTCACCCCGACACTTGCTGCGTACGACAGCGCATCGTGGAACGCGCCGATCTGCAGCGCCGTCGTCGGATGAGCCGGATTGCTTCCGTGCACCAGATGCGACCAGATGCCGACGATCTCGACGTACCCCTCGGCACGCGCCTTTGCCGCAGCTGCAACGAGTTCCGGCCAGTCGCTCATCACGGCGCCGCCGCGCGACAACCCGGTGTCGACCTTCAGATGCACGCGGGCCACCCGGCCCACCTCCAGCGCCGCATTGGCGATCTCTGCGATGGCCCAGGGCGCGGACGCCGACACGTCGATGTCCGCCGTGACCGCCTCGGCAACAGGTTCGCCAGGCGTGCCAAGCCAGCACATGATCCGACCGCCGATACCGGCCGCCCGCAACGCCAGCGCCTCTTCGAGAAACGCGACACCGAGCCAGGTGGCGCCACCCTCGACTGCTGCGAGGGCACTCTGCACGAGTCCGTGCCCGTAGCCCTCGGCCTTCACCACGGCCATCACCTCAGCCGGGCCGACGATCTCCCTGATCCGAGACACGTTCGAGGAGATAGCGCCGAGATCGACACGAGCCGCGGCGCGCAGAGCCGCCGCGGCAACCGCCGGATCGCGATACGTCACGGCGACATCCTGCCAGGGAGGCGGCCTGTGATGGGATGTCGATATGCGGCTTACCAAGTACACCCACTCCTGCGTCCGGCTGGACGACGGCAGCCAGGCTCTGGTGATCGACCCCGGGACGTTCTCGGAGACGCAGCTGGCCCTCGCCGGCGTGCACGCGGTGCTCATCACCCATGAGCACGCCGACCACCTCGACGCGCCGGCCCTGCTCGCGGCCGCTCATGCCGACAGTTCGCTGCGGGTCTGGGCACCAGCTGCGGTGGCCTCGTCATTGGGCGAGCTCGGGGATCGCGTGACAGCGGTTGGTGCCGGCGAAACCTTCTCGGCGGGCGGCTTCGACGTCCGCACGTTCGGGGGTCTGCACGCGCTGATCCACCCACTCATCGCGGCACCGGTCGCTAACGTCTGCTATCTCGTCGAGGGCTCGGTCTACCACCCGGGCGATTCGTTCACGGTGCCGCCGGTGCCTGTCGAGACGTTGCTTATCCCGATCCATGCACCGTGGTCGAAGATCGGCGAGGTCATCGACTTCGCGGCGGCCGTCCGTGCGCCGCGCGCGTTTCAGATCCATGACGCGTTGCTCAACGACAATGGCTCCGGACTCGTCGACCGCCTCGTGGGAACAGTCGCAACGACCTACGGCACGACCTACAAGCGCCTAGCCGCGACCGAGTCCGTCGACCTGTAACCACAGTGGTTCCGTAACGCTGCCGGAACGGTTGTTGCCCTAGATTCGGGCCCATGGGAGCGAACCTGTTCAGGCGCACGCTGACACCGTCGCGGGCTTCGCTTGCGCTGAGCGCCCTCACCGCGGTTGAAGTCGTCGCTGGCTGCCTGCTCACGGTCCTCGCACGCGATCTGCGCGCGTCGTTCGACGGCGTGCTGCTTCTGATCATCGCAATCGTCGCCGCGGTCGGGCTGGTCATCACCCGTCGGCAGCCGTCGAATCCGATCGGTTGGATGTTGCTCGTAGCCTCGGCGTTTTTTGCCGGTTATGCCATCGCGGTCCTCTACGCCGTCCTCGACTACCACCACCATGGCGGCCGGCTGCCGTTTGGTCGCGTCGCGCTCGCCGGCGAGCCATCCTGGGTGCCTGGGTTCGTGTTGCTCGGACTCGCGGTCGCGCTCTTCCCCGACGGCCGCCTCGCTTCCCGGCGCTGGCGGATCCCGCTGGTCATCTACGTCGCTGCCGGTGCCTGGTTCTGCTGCTTCTGGTCGCTGTCGCTGGCCACGCTCCACATCGGCGCGGGGTTTGACGTCGACGACGTCGGAAACTACCTCGGGGAGCAACGGGGCTTTTCCGGAACTGCGGCGGGGATCGGCTGGGCCGCGTCGCCGATCATCCTCCTGCTCCTCACCGCGTTCGTTATCCGGCAGGCCGCGACGTGGCGGCGCGCTACCGCGGAACGGCGTAAGCAACTGACGTGGCTGATGAGCGGCGGGGCGTTGTCCGTCGTCTCGATCTACCTCGTCTCGACCAACAACACGAGCAGCGCGGGGCGCGTCGTCACCGACATCTCCGCCGTCGGCCTGACCGCCATCCCGCTCGCAATCGGTGTCGGGATCCTGAAGTACCGGCTGTACGAGATCGACCGGCTGATCAGCCGCACGCTGTCCTACCTGGTGATCACCGGCCTGCTGGTCGGCGTCTTCCTCGGCCTGATCGGGCTGACCACAAGCGTGCTGCCGTTCTCCTCCCCCGTTGGAGTCGCTGCGTCGACGCTCGCCGCGGCCGCGCTCTTCACGCCGTTACGCCGGCGCGTACAACACCTCGTCGATCGGCGCTTCAACCGCGCCCGCTACGACGCTGACTCGATCATCGCCGCCTTCACAATCCGGCTCCGCGACGCCGTCGACCTCGACACGATCAATCACGAACTGCGCGAAGCGGTCAACCAAGCGGTCGCGCCGACACACGCCTCGGTCTGGATCACCCCGACCGCGACCCCAAGACGCACCTGATCGTCTGGGATTCCGCTTCGTTACCAGTCGTCGGGATTAACGACGACGGTGCTCGTCGACGTCATCACTGTGAAGCTCGCCACTCCGTGAGTACCCGGCGTGACGCGGATTGGCAGAGCTGTCCTTCCTAACCAATCGCTGAAGCCGCTGCTCGTTTCCATTTATCCGTCAGTTCTCCGAGCGCGACGGCGCCGGCGCGATGCACGACCGTGGCTCGACCCGGCAGCGGCGTGCCCGCACCCCACTCAATGAAGAAGGGAAGCGAGCTGTCTTGCGCTGCTTGGCCAACCCCAGCGATACGCCAATGCAGCATCTCCCCGCGTGGCGAACGTCTCGAGCCGTCCGCGACTGCGAGGCCCAACCGCGATGCGGTGCGATCAAGTTCGTGGGTGCGCACCGCCCAGCCAAATTTCGAATCGCCCTGAATCATCGCGGTGACCCATCGTCCGAAGTCACTACTAGACGCCTCAGCCTCGTCGACGACGGTTACGAGTTCGAGATAGGACCCTCCAAGCGGGACCAGCCGATTCGCCGTGCCCCAGCCCGGATGCCGGCCACCCTCGATGGTCGTCAAACCGAAGCGACGCTCAAATACAACTGCCGCGTCGTCGAGATCGCGAACTCCGATGACGATGTGATCGATCTGCATGCCCGCGTCTGCCATCGGCACATACTGTCGCGGACAGAGAAAGGCCCGTGGGATCAGGGTGGCGTGCTGTCGACGAAGCCCGTCGGCGCGTGAGTCAGGGTCGTCGCGGGCCGGGTGTCCTCCGCGGGCCCGTGCAACGCCTGATCCGACTCGAGTCTGGTGCCGCACCGAGCGATCGGCCGGGTCACGTCGAACTCCACGACACCTGTGGCGGTCGCGTAGGCGCCTTCGTTCTCGGCGACGTTGTCGCAGGTTCGCACTGCCAGCGCGATGGTGTCGAATAGTCCGCTGGGATCACGGCTGATGAGTCGCCACGGTACCGACACCAAGGCGACCAGCGAGCGGACGTCAGGCCCATCCAACGCACCCGAGCCACACGGATTGTTGGTGCGCGCCCCGTAGACCAAACCGTCGGTTCCGGTCAGCGCATCCAACACAACCAGCTGGTACGGCACCACCACCGGTGGACTCGACGCCATCGGTGACCCATCGACGTCGGCAGAGGCCGAACTGACCGGTGGCGGTGTCATCGGACAGGCGGCCCAGATCGGCGGGTCAACCACCGCGACCCAGGCTAGCCGCGAATGAAACGCGGTGAGCTGGGGGCCTTCGTCAAACGGGACAGGCGAAGCCAGCAGCGCGTCGCTGACCGTGACCTTGGCAAGGATCAGGGTCAGGTCGTCTCCGAGCAGTCCGGATCCTCGAATGTCCTCCGCCGCGAGCAGCATGCACAACGCACGTTCGCGGCTGATGATCGGCGTCGCTCCGGCTGCCGGCGCGACGGTGATCGCGTTGTCCAAGCTCCAACTCTGAGAGAGAGTGCCGTCAGCCAACACACCCGGTACTGCGGGCTGCACCGGGATCGGCGTAGAGGGCTTTGGGTCAATGCACGGCGGTTCATCGACAGCGTCCGAACCCGTCGCGGCCGTGCTCCCAACCGGCGCAGATCCTCCTAGGGAGCTAACCGGGCCTGCGGACGTGCAGCTGGACAGACAAAGCACCGCGGCACCCACGACGAGCACGCGAAGCAGAGCCGCCGATACTCCCCGGCGTGTGGTCACGGCGTTTGGATGCATGACGGCAATCGATGGTTCCACGCCAACGTCAGCAGGTCGCCCCGTCGTTCGTGTCCGATGCCGGCGTCCCACGCACGCCGGCTTGCAAGAGCAGCGGCACATTCTCGGTTCGGGACACACCGAAGACGCGCACGCGCAGGCTGACGGCGGCGATGGTGCTACTGCCGCCGACCGGCAAGCAGTTGTCGGACGGCCAGGTGATTTCGACGAAGCGCGACTGGTGTGGTGGTACGACGGCTTGGGCGGCATAGCGGTATTGCGCAGCATCCAGCGCGTTGCTGCTGCTTGTCGCGACGGCGAGCCGTGCCTCGCCGGGGTGGCTGCCGGGCATGACAGCCTCTGGTGTCAAACCGAGAATGGTCTGCGAATAGCGACTGGGGTTAATGACGTCGAAGACGATCCCCTGCACCTCACCCGGCCGAATCGGCACGAGCGTCTCCGACACAGCGCCGATCGACGTCCAGGTCGCAACGTCGCCGTCTTGCGGATAGATCCAGCCCTGGGTGTTGGCAGCGCGCAACGGCTGAGCCGTCCTGGGCGAGATGACGAACACAGAGAGCAGCGCGACCGCCGCGAGCACCGCCGCAATGGCGGCCCAAAACCCTCGGCCGAGCCGGATCCGCACCGGTCGGCCGCGCACCGCGACCAGCGGCGGCTTGCTGGTGGGCGGTGTGTCGAGCAGCACGGTCATCCCCTTCGTGCGGCACGCCCAGAATCTGTCCGGCACCCAGAATGACGAGCACGGACCAGGTCCGCAAGAGGGCTAGCGGAGCGAGCGAATCGCGGCAGGGAGGCCGGCGATGATGTCGTCAGCAACGATCGGCGCATCCTGCGCAACGATGCGACCAGCGGCACCGTGCAAGTAGGCAGCACATGACGCCGCGTCGAGGGCTGACAACCCGCCAGCGAGCAACGCGCCCGTGATCCCCGATAGAACGTCGCCACTGCCGGCGGTCGCGAGCCACGACGTGCCCGTCGAGTTCGCCCGCACCAACCCGTCGGGCGAACAGATCACCGTCGTCGACCCCTTCAGCAACACCGTGGCTCCGAACAAGTTGGCGCCAGCACGGGCGTGCTCGAGCCGCCGCGCCTCGACGTCGGCGCGGCCAGACGGCTCGAGGCCCAACAGTCGAGTGAGTTCACCCGCGTGCGGCGTCAACACAGTGGGCGCGTGACGAGCAGACACTAGTGCCGGATCCGAGGCGACGATCGTGAGCGCGTCGGCGTCGACGACGACAGGCACCGGCGAAGACAACACCTGCGCGACAAGCCGACCGGCGAACGCGTCGGTCCCGATGCCGGGGCCGACAACCCACGCCTGCACGCGACCGGCGGCCAGCACATCGACGTCCGACCCATCTTTGAGCACTGTCACGACCGCCTCGGGCCAGCGCGCTCGCACCAGCTCGGCGGGATGCGCGACCGAGACGAACCGCACCATGCCAGCACCCGTGCGCAACGCCCCGCCGGTCGCGAGCAGCGCCGCACCGGTATAGCCGTCGCTGCCGGCCACGATGCCGACGACGCCGCGGCGGTACTTGTCGGACTCCGCTGTCGGCACCGGCAACACGACATCGGCTGCCTGCATCGCCGTGATCGATGCTGTTGGAAGCCAGGGGCCAAGACCGATGTCGACCAACTCGACGACACCCGCGCACTGCGCACCCGGATCGATCAGCAGGCCCGGCTTCCAGGTACCGAACGTGACCGTGACGTGCGCATGCACGGCTGCTCCCGCAACGACTCCCGTGTCGGCGTCGACACCACTCGGGACGTCGACCGCGAGCACCGTCGACTCCGGCGGAATCAACTCAACGACCTCAGCCGCTGCCTCGCGCAGTTCGCCGACACCGCCGATGCCGACGATGCCATCGAGAACCAGATCGGCGTCCAGCACTGCTTCCGGACCCTCGACCCTGCCTCCTGCCGCACGCAACGCGGCGAGCCCGGCGACGTGCGCGGACGATCCGAGCAGGACGGCGGAGACGATCGCTCCACGACGGGCGAGCAGTGCACCTGCAAATAATGCGTCGCCACCGTTGTCACCCGACCCGACGAGCAGCACAACACGGCTTCCGTAGACCCGCTGCAACAGTTGCGCGGCCGTCGACGCCAGGCCGAAGGAGGCTCGCTCCATCAACGTGCCCGGCGGCAGCGACGCCATCAGCGCAGCCTCAGCCGCACGCACCGTCGCGACGTCGTGGGCTTGCCTCATTACAGTTACTCGACCGTCACGGACTTGGCGAGGTTGCGCGGCCGGTCGACGTTGTTGCCGCGCGCGACTGCGAGCTCGCACGCGAATACCTGTAGCGGGATCACCGACACGAGCGGCTGCAGCAACGTCGGCACCACGGGCACCCGAATCAGTTCGTCGGCATACGGCACGACCGGCCTCATCGCCCTCTTCGGCGATGACAATCGTGCGGGCACCGCGAGCCCGCACTTCTTGTATGTTCGCGACCATTTTCGCGTGCAGTACTGATCGCCCCAGCGGCGACGGGACGACCGCGACCACGGGCACGCCCTCTTCGATCAACGCGATCGGCCCGTGCTTGAGCTCGCCGGCCGCAAATCCTTCGGCGTGCATGTAGGCCAGCTCCTTCAACTTCAGCGCGCCTTCAAGGGCAACCGGATATCCGACGTGGCGGCCGAGGAACAGCACCGTCGACACGTTGGCGAGCGACCGCGCGATCGAGCGCACCGGCTCCATCGTCGTGAGCACCTGCGCGACATTGCTGGGCATTAATGCAAGTTCGTGGACGACGGCAGCCACGTCGTCGCCGTATTGCGTGCCGCGCACCTGACTGAGGTAGAGCGCCACGAGGTAGACCGCAACGAGTTGGGTGAGGAAGCTCTTCGTCGCGGCGACCCCGATCTCCGGCCCGGCACGCGTGTAGAGAACTGCGTCGGCTTCGCGGGCGATCGTCGAACCGACGGTGTTGCAGATCGCCAGCACGCGGGCGCCCATTTCTCGCGCGTGCTGAACGGCCATCAGCGTGTCGAGTGTTTCGCCCGACTGCGAGATCGCGATCACCAGCGTGCGACCGTCGAGGATCGGATCGCGGTAGCGGAACTCACTCGCCAGCTCGACCTCGCAGGGCAGATTCGCCCAGTGCTCGACGGCGTACTTGGCGATGAGGCCGGCGTGATAGGCCGTACCGCACGCGATCACCACGATCTTGTCGACCTCGCGCAACAAGCCCTCGTCGAGACGCATCTCGTCGAGCATCAGCGCGCCGTCGTGAGTCAGCCGGCCGAGCAACGTCGCGGCGACCGCTTCTGGCTGCTCGGCGATCTCCTTCAACATGAAGTAGTCGTAGCCGCCCTTTTCGGCGGCCGAGAGATCCCAGTCGACGTGGTAGTGCCGACCGTCGACGACGTCACCCGCGAATGTGGTGACCTCGAACTTGTCCGCCCACACCGCCACAACCTGGTCTTGTCCGAGTTCGACAGCGTCGCGCGTATGCGCGATGAACGCGGCAACGTCACTGGCGAGGAACATCTCGCCATCGCCGACTCCGAGCACCAGTGGCGAGTTGCGTCGCGCACCGACGACGAGCCCGGGTGCGTCGCGATGCACGGCGACGAAGCTGAACGACCCGTCGAGGCTCCGGCACACGCGACGCAACGATTCGGCGAGGTCGCCGCACGCAGCGAATGCTTCCTCGAGTAGGTGGGCGGCTACCTCGGTGTCGGTCTGCGATCGAAACGTGTGACCAGTCTTTAAGCAACCGGGCCCGCAAATCCGCGTGGTTCTCGATGACGCCGTTGTGAATCAGCGCGAGCCCGCCGCGTGCAGTCGATTTGCGGGTGCGCGTTCTCGTCAGTCGGCCGACCGTGAGTGGCCCAGCGGGTGTGTCCCAAGCCGGTACCACCTGCGGGCAGCGGATCCGCCTCGAGCACGACCTCAAGGTTCGACAACGCTCCGGCCTTGCGCCGGACGTGCACCGAACCGGCGTCCAGCACGGCGATGCCTGCCGAGTCGTAGCCGCGGTATTCCAACCGCCGAAGGCCGGCGAGGACGACGTCGCGAGCCGGCTGCGGTCCGACGTAGGCGACGATGCCGCACACGGTCTAACCCAACCGCTCGCGCACGACCCGGGCTAGCTGGTCGGCAACAGCGTCGGCCTTGTCGCGCGTGGCGGCCTCGACCATCACCCGAACCACCGGCTCGGTTCCGCTGGGGCGAAGCAGAACCCGGCCGGACGCACCAAGGTCGTTGCTCGCGCGCTCGACGGCGGCGAGTAGTTCGGCGTCAGTCTCGGCGCGCGTGCGGTCGACGTCGGTGACGTTGATGAGCACCTGCGGCAACCGGTGCATGACCGCAGCGAGTTCGAGCAGCGACTGCTTGGTTTGTGTGATGCGCGCGAGCAACTGCAGCGCGGTCAGAATGCCGTCGCCGGTCGTCGCGTAGTCGAGCAGGATCACGTGCCCGCTCTGCTCGCCGCCGACCGTGTAACCATCGGCGCGCATGGCTTCGAGCACGTAGCGGTCACCGACCGCAGTCTCGACGACCTTGATGCCCGCGGCTTCCATGCCGAGCCGGAACCCGAGGTTCGACATCACGGTCGCGACGACCGTGCCCTGCGCAAGGCGGCCTGACTCGTTCATCGCGATCGACAGGATGGCCAGAATCTGGTCGCCGTCGATGACGGATCCGTCGGCGGCGACTGCAAGACAGCGGTCTGCGTCGCCGTCGTGCGCGACGCCGACGTCGGCGCCGTGTGCAACGACCGCTTCCGAGAGCAGCTCGAGGTGCGTCGAGCCGCACCCTTCGTTGATGTTGAGGCCGTCGGGCTCGCTGCCGATCGCAATGACCGTTGCGCCCGCGCGTCGCAGTGCCTCCGGGGCGGCGAAGGAAGCCGCACCGTTCGCGCAGTCGACGACGACTTTGAGACCGTCGAGCCGGTTGGGCACGGTGGAGACGACGTAGTCGACGTAGCGATCGGTCGCCTCGGGGTAGTCGTGCACGCGCCCGACGCCGGCCCCGATCGGACGCTGCCACTCTTCGAGCAGGCGTGCCTCGATCGCGTCCTCGAGTTCGTCGGCAAGCTTGTGGCCACCGCGCGCGAAGAACTTGATGCCGTTGTCGGGCATCGGATTGTGGCTTGCCGACAGCATCACGCCGAGGTCGGCCTTCAGGTCAGCAGTCAGATACGCGACAGCGGGCGTCGGGAGCACGCCGAGCCGCAACACGTCGACGCCCGCGCTGGCCAGGCCGGCGACCACCGCGGCCTCGAGGAACTCACCGGATGCACGCGGGTCGCGACCGACGACCGCGAGTGGCCGATGACCCTCGAAGGCACCAGCCTCGCCGAGCACGTGGGCTGCAGCGACTGCGAGCTCGAGGGCGAGTTCGGCTGTGAGTTCCTGGTTCGCGACACCGCGAACGCCGTCGGTACCAAACAGCCGGAAGCGTGTTTGCTCCGCATCCATGACGCGCACCGAGTTGTCGGGCACGCGTTTACCGCTTGGAGTACTGCGGAGCCTTGCGGGCCTTCTTCAGACCGTACTTCTTACGCTCGATGACACGGGCGTCACGCGTGAGGTAGCCGGCCTTCTTCAGGGTCGGGCGGTTCTCGGGATCGATCAGGATGAGCGCGCGCGCGATGCCGAGGCGAAGCGCACCGGCCTGGCCGCTGATGCCACCGCCGGTGATGCGGCACACGATGTCGAACTGCTCGACGCCGTCGAGTGCGGCAAGCGGGCTCTTCACCAGCTGCTGGTGCACCTTGTTCGGGAAGTAGTTCTCGATGGTGCGGCCGTTGACCTTGATCTGGCCGGTGCCGGGAACGAGGCGCACGCGGGCCACTGCTTCCTTGCGACGCCCGGTGGCGTTGCCGGAGCCGCTCGCCGAGCGGCGGCGAACCGTCGTGGTCTCGCTCGAATAGGCGAGCGGCGTCTCGGCCGACTCGAGGCCATCGTCGACGCCGTCGATGATCTCGGCGTCGTCGTCGGCGACCAGGGTGTCTGCCACGGAACTCCTCAACTTCTTTCGGTGAGCCGAGCCGCGTAGTGCGCGCGCCGGCCGGTGTCTGCGTAGGTGTCGCCACGATTACTGGGCGACCTGGGTGATCTCGAACGGCACCGGCTGCTGGGCCGCGTGCGGGTGGTTCGGGCCTGAGTAGACCTTGAGCTTCTTCAGCATGGCGCGCCCGAGGGTGGTGTGCGGCAACATGCCCCGCACGGCCTTCTCGACCGCCCGGTCGGGACGCTCGACCATCAACTCGCCGTACGGCTTGGCGGTCAGCCCGCCCGGGAACCCCGAGTGGCGGTAGGCGAACTTCTGCTCGCGCTTCTTGCCGGTCAGCGCCACCTTGTCGGCGTTGATGACGATCACGAAGTCGCCGGTGTCGACGTGCGGCGCGAAGGTCGGCTTGTGCTTGCCCCGCAACAGGACGGCGATCTGGGCCGCAAGCCGCCCGAGGACGACGTCGTTGGCGTCAATCACGTGCCATTGACGCTGGACGTCGGCAGCCTTGGGGGAAAACGTGCGCACAGGATGGCCTTCGGGTTCGGTAGCACGGGAGGTCATGTGTTCGGTGTCAGAGCGGCTGGTTGGGCGGCCCTGCGGAGTGACTCCGCACATACGCACAACGACCTCGTAGCCTACCTGGCCAGCCGTAGAAGGGTCAAAGCGGCCCGCGGGACGGCGGGAGGGTCCCCGCCGTCCGCCGCTCAACCGCCGTCCGCTCAAGCTAATGGATTCGCGGTCTGGGCGCCCGACGGGCAGGCTGGTGGAATGGATCTCTCCGGCCTCATGGCACGGTCGAGGCTGGGCAAGGTGTTTCGCACCCGCGGTGTCCCCCGACTGCTCGGCTTCGCGCTCATCGCGGAGCTGCCCGCCGGCATGACCGCGCTGGCCATCGTGCTGCGGATCACCCAGTCGGGCGGCACCTACGCCCGCGCCGGCCTAGTCGGTGCTGTCGGAGCCATCGGCGTCGGCGTCTGCGCACCGGTCTGGTCTCGTCTGGTCGACCGCCGTGGCCAGACCGTCGTCCTGATTCCCACCGCGATCGCGGTGTCGGCGACCGGCCATCCTGCTGGCCGTCCTGCCCCCGCGTGGAGCCATCGGGCCGCTACTCATCGCCTCGACGCTGATGGGCCTTTGCCAGCCTCCCGCGCTGGTCAGTGCGCGCACCCTGTGGCCCAAGGTCGTCGAAGACCCAGCCGTGCTCGAGACGACCTACAGCATCGAGTCGAGCATGACCGAGCTGGTATTCATCGTCGGCCCGCTGCTAGCTGTGGCGATCAACGCCGCGTTCGGGTCGGCGGCCGCCGTGGCTGCTTCTGGCATGCTCTCTGGGGTTGGCGCGCTCGGCCTCGCGTCGAGCCGCGCATCGCGCGCGACGCGCGGCACCCGCAAGACCGCGACCTCTCACGCCGCGCTGCGCTCGGTCGGCGTCCGGATCCTGGTCTGCGCCACCTTCACGATGGTCATCGGGTTCGCCGCAATCGACGTCTCCGTCATCGCCACCGCCCGCAAGGTCGCCGGCAACGGGGCAGCTGGCACCCTGATCGCGGTCTGGGGCATTGGCAGCCTGCTCGGCGGCATGGCGTTCGGGTCGCGCACGTGGCCGGGCCGCATGTCGACGCGCATCGTGTTCTTCATCGGGGCGATCACGGTGTTCACCGTCGCTTTGATCCCCGTCACGAACTTGGTCCTGCTCGGCGCCCTGCTCTTCGTGGGCGGGCTGAACTACGCGCCGTGCTTCTCCTGCATCAACCAGGTCGTGCAGCGAATCGCGCTGCCTGGTGCCGCGACCGAGTCGTTCGCGTGGATCACCAGCGGTGCGCTGATGGGCGCCGCCGGCGGAGAAGCCGCGGCGGGCTTCGCGATCACCCACCAAAGTCCGCACGCTGGCTTCGCAGTTGCGGCCGGCGCGGTCGGACTCGCCACCATCGTCGTACTGCTGGGTCGTCGGTCAATTCGCGGCGGCGACGTGCCTGCCGCGCAACCCGATCAGCGCGACGGCCTGACGCCGTCCCAAATCGGCTCCGGTGAATCGATCACCGTCGCATCGGAGCCGAACACGACGAACCTGTCGAAGGAGCGGGCGAACCAGCGGTCGTGAGTCACCGCGATCACTGTCCCGTCGAACGCCTCGAGCGCGTCCTCGAGTGCCTCGGCGCTGGCGACGTCGAGGTTGTCGGTCGGCTCGTCGAGTAGCAGCAGCGTCGCGCCGGAGATCTCGAGCAGCAGGATCTGAAACCGCGCCTGCTGCCCGCCGGACAACGTGTCGAACGGCTGGTCAACCTGCTCGTCGAGTTCGTAGCGCCGCAGCACGTTCATCGCGCGGCCGCGGTCGTGCGCGTGGTCGGCCCACAACACCTCACCGAGCGGACGGCCGGCCAGTTCGGCGTGCTCGTGGGTTTGCGCGAACCAGCCCGGCACGACTCGAGCACCGAGCTTCGCAACCCCGGTGTGCCGCACGTCGTCACCCGCGAGCAACCGCAGGAAGTGCGACTTGCCCGACCCATTCGCGCCGAGCACCGCCACCCGCTCGCCGTAGAAGATCTCCAGGTCGAACGGCGCCACGAGGCCGGTCAGTTCCAGCCGTTCGCAGGTCACCGCTCGCAGGCCGGTGCGTCCGCCACGCAGCCGCATCGCGACCTTCTGTTGTGCAGGGGCGGACGGCGGTGGGCCGGCGTCTTCGAATTTCGCGAGCCTCGTCTGCATCGCGTGGTACCTGCTCGCCATGTCGGGTGAGATCTTCGCCTGCTGTTGCAGCGTGCGCACCAAGTCGACGAGCCGCTTGTGCTCTTCGTCCCACCGCTTGCGCAACTCGTCGAGGCGATCGTGCCGGTCGCGCCTGGCCTGGTGGTAGGACGCGAAGCCGCCGCCGTGCGTCCACGCCGTCCCGCCCTCGATTGTGACGATGCGATTCGCGACCCTGTCGAGCAATTCGCGGTCGTGCGAGATCAGCAGCACCGACTTTGACGATTCGGCGAGCCGCTGCTCGAGCCATCGCTTGCCTGGAACGTCGAGGTAGTTGTCGGGCTCGTCGAGCAGCAGCACGTCGTCCGGACCTCGCAACAACGCCTCGAGCACGAGCCGTTTCTGCTCACCACCCGACAACGTCGCGACGAGCCGGTACTCGCAGCGGTCAAAGGTCAGGCCCAGCGCCTCGACGGTGCAAACGTCCCACGCCACTTCGGCTTCGTAGCCGCCAGCGTCACCCCAATTCGCGAGGGCGTGCGCGTAGCGAAGCTGGGTCGGTTCGTCGTCGGTCTCCATCATCGCGAGCTCGGCAGCGGCGACCTCGGCGCCGGCCGAACGCACGCCTGGTGGCGACACCGAGAGCAGCAGGTCGCGCACTGTGGTGTCGTCCTGCACAGAACCGATGAACTGGCGCATGACGCCGAGCCCACCGCTGCGACCGATCGTGCCGCCCTGCGGCGCTTCGTCACCGGCGACCAACCGCAGCAGCGTTGTCTTGCCTGCACCGTTCGCGCCGACGAGGGCGACCTTCGCGCCCTCGCCGACCCGAAAGCTCACGTCGTCGAGCAGCAAGCGGCCGTTCGGCAGCGTGTGCCGGATCGAGACAACATCAACGTGACCCACGTGAATGCAGTCTGGGCCATCACTGGCCCAGACCGCACCCGAGTATGGTCACGCCGCCCGGCGGACGCGGCAGCCTCCTCCGAAGCCGAAGACGGAACCGCAGCCGCAGGCTCGAGAGCCTCGCGCACGATGTCCGCGACGTCAGCCACCAGCCGGACGTCGAGGTCCGCAAGCACCGCTGCCGGCACGTCGTCCAGATCAGGACCGTTGCGCTGCGGCAAGAAGATGGTCTTCAACCCCGCACGATGCGCGGCCAAGAGCTTCTGCTTGACGCCGCCGATCGGCAGCACCCGACCGTTCAGCGTGACCTCACCGGTCATGCCGACGTCGTCGCGAACCGGACGCCCGGTAGCGAGCGACGCGAGCGCCGTCACCATCGTGACGCCGGCCGACGGGCCGTCCTTGGGCACCGCACCGGCGGGCACGTGCAGGTGGATCGCACGATCGAACGCCGCCGCGTCGATCCCCACCGACGAACCGTGCGAGCGCAGGTACGACAACGCGATGTGAGCGGATTCCTTCATCACGTCGCCGAGCTGACCGGTCAACGTCAGCCCGGTCTCACCCGCCATCGCGGTGGCCTCGATGAAGAGCACGTCGCCACCGGCACCGGTCACTGCGAGTCCGGTCGCAACACCTGGGACGGCGGTGCGTTCGGCACTCTCCGGCGTGAACCGAGGTCGCCCGAGGAACTCCGTGAGCGTCGAAGCAGTGACGTGCACCGGCACGTTCTCCGGCGCCGATGCGATCCGAGTCGCGGCCTTGCGCAGCACCCGCGCGATCGCGCGCTCGAGCTGACGAACACCAGCCTCGCGCGTGTGCTCACCGGCAATCAGCCGCAGAGCCTCGTCGTCGATGTCGACCTCGGTCGCAGTCGAGAGCTGCCCGCGACAATTGCCGTGGCAGCAGGTGGTTGCGCGCGATCGAGACCTTCTCGTCCTCGGTGTAACCGTCGAGCCGCACGACCTCCATGCGGTCGAGCAACGCGTCGGGGATGGTGTCCAACACGTTCGCGGTCGCGAGGAAAAGCACGTCCGACAAATCGAGCTCGAGCTCGAGGTAGTGGTCGCGGAACGTGTGGTTCTGCGCGGGGTCAAGTACCTCGAGCAGCGCACTCGCGGGATCACCGCGATAGTCCGACCCGATCTTGTCGACCTCGTCGAGCAGCACGACCGGGTTCATCGAACCGGCCTCACGAATCGCCCGCACGATGCGACCGGGCAGCGCGCCGACGTACGTACGACGGTGCCCACGGATCTCGGCCTCGTCGCGCACGCCACCCAGTGACACCCGGACGAACTTGCGGTCGAGCGCACGCGCGACGGACTCGCCGAGCGACGTCTTGCCGACGCCGGGAGGGCCGACGAGTGCCAACACCGCACCACTGCCACGACCTCCGACGAGCTCGAGACCACGCTCGGCACGGCGCGTCCGGATCGCGAGGTGCTCGACGATGCGGTCCTTCACGTCGTCCAAGCCTTCGTGGTCGGCGTCGAGAATCGCGCGGGCCGCTGTGATGTCGGTGCTGTCTTGCGTGTGGGTGTTCCACGGCAGTTCGAGCACGGTGTCGAGCCAGGTACGGATCCAGCCCGCCTCGGGGCTCTGGTCGCTGCCACGTTCGAGCTTGCCGACCTCACGCATCGCGGCCTCGCGAACCTTCTCGCGGCAACTCGGCCTTCTCGACCCGTGCCCGGTAGTCCTCCGCGCCGTCGGGCTCGTCCTCGCCGAGTTCCTTACGGATCGCGGCAAGTTGCTGGCGCAGCAAGAACTCGCGCTGCGTCTTCTCCATGCCTTCGCGAACCTCGTCGCGGATCCGGCCGCTGACCTCGAGCTCGGCGAGCTGTGCGCGCGCCCACTCAGAAAGCTTTTCCAGCCGGACGTCGACATCAGCGGTCTCGAGCAGCCACAGCTTCTGCTCGGTGTCGAGATACGACGCGTAGCCGGCGAGATCCGACAGTGTCGCGGCGTCGTTGACCCGCTGAACCGTGTCGATTACCTGGTACGCACCGCGCAGCTGCAGGATCGAGATCACCAGCGCGCGATAGTCGGCGGCGAGCTCAGCGGTTCGCGGCGTCGTCTCCGAATCCTCGACCAGCGTCGCCTGCACCCACAGTGCGGCACCTGCGCCAGAGACGCCCGCGCCGATCCGGCGCGCTGCACACCGCGGACGACGACAGCCTGGCCACCCTGCGGCAGCCGGCCGACCTGTTCGATGACGGCGAGAACGCCGTGGCTTGCGTATGCCCCCTCGTTGCGGGGGACGATGAGCAGCCGCGAATCGGCTGCGTTCCTGGCGGCGTCGACAGCTGCCTGCGTGCCTGCGTCGAGGGCGATCGGGGCCACCATGCCAGGCAGGATGACCTCGTCGTCCAGCCAGAGCACGGGGAGTTCGACGACCTCGTGGGCCTGTGAATTTCGAAGAATTGTTCGGCATCTGCCGCCTCCTTGAGTCTCCTAGGCTCAACTCACGGGAGGCCGCGATGCTTCCCGGCCCGATGTTCGCCCACAGCGTGGCCTTCTAAGCGGGGCGCGAGTGGCAGGATCGGCCGTCATGGCGAGGTTTCCGGCCCCTGGATCGGCCGATTTCGAGGTCGTCGTGCCGGCCCCGGCGCCCGGCCCGGGCAACTGGGTCGGGGCATCAAGTGCGGCGATCGATGACGATGGCAGCTTCGTGATCGCCTACCGCGTCAGGACGGCTGATCAGCGCGGTTCGCAGCTCGTCCTAGCCCGAAGCGGGGACGGCGTGGGGCTGAGCTCCGTAGGCCAGCTGGACAAGCTGCAGTTCGGCGCCGAGTCGCTCGAGCGCCCCGCGATCGTGCGGACTGAGACCGGCCGTTGGCGGCTCTACGTCTCGTGCGCCACGCCCGGCAGCAAGCACTGGCGGATCGACGCCGTCGAAGCTGACGATCCGGCGGGCCTGCAGGATGCCGAGATCCAAACGGTCTTTCCCGGCGACGAGCTCACCGGCGTGAAGGACCCGGTGATCCAGCGCACTGCGTCGCAGTGGCGGGCCTGGATCTGCTGCCATCCGCTGGAGCTGCCCGGTGAGGAGGATCGGATGCACACGCGATACGCGACGAGCGACGACGGCCTGGCGTGGACCTGGGGCGCGATCTCGCTGGCGGGTCGCGAAGGGGCGTGGGATTCTCGCGGCGCCAGGATCACCGGCGTGCTGGCGGACGGGCGCGCGTCATACGACGGCCGGGCGACCAAGGAAGAGAACTTCTCCGAGCGCACCGGCCTCGCGAGGCCGGCAGCGCAACCCGGCACCTGGGCGGCAATCGGCGACGGGCCGGTCAGCAATGCCCGTTACCTAGACGTCGTCCCGTTACCTGGCGGCGGTTACCGCATCTACTACGAGGCGCCACTGCCAGACGGCAGCCACGAGCTCCGAACCGAACTGGTGAGCTAGGTCTATTCGTCCGCCGGCTCCGCGAGTGTCGCATCGTTCGCAGGGACCTCGTCGTCTGCTGCCTGACCACGGCGATGCCTGGTCACCAGGGTGCGCGCGAACAACTCGGCGTCCGGCGGATAGCGGACTTCTTCGAGGGTGAGCGCATGCGCGGCAGCAACACGGGCGGCCGCTGATCGGTCCCGACCGGCGAGAACGGCGGCCGGCCACTCGACGTCCCGCTTGCCGTCTCCGACTTCGAGCAAGGTGCCGATCAACGAGCGCACCATCGAGTGGCAGAACGCATCGGCTTCGACGCGTGCAATGGCGACTCCCACGTCGTCGCGAACCCACTCGAGCACCAGCAGCGTTCGCACGGTCGTCGCCCCTTCGCGCCGTCGGCAAAAAGAGGCGAAGTCGTGCTCTCCAAGAAGCAGCGCGGCTGCCTTGTTCATCGCGTCGAGGTCAAGCGGGTGCGGATGCGCGAGGGTGTCGTGGCGGCGCGGCGGAAAGAACCAGTGATCGGCGACGCGGTAGGAGTAGCGCCTGCTCAACGCCGCGAAGCGCGCGTGGAATCCGCTGGGCGCGACGGTGACCGATCGCACGCGGACGTCGAGCCCCAGCACACCGTTGAGGCGACGTGCGACGGCGTCCGGTCCGACGTCGCCAGCAAGCATGTCGTGCAGCGGCTCACCGTCGGCAGGAACGTCGACGTGCGCGACCTGCGCGCGCGCGTGCACGCCAGCATCGGTGCGGCCGGCGATGGTGACGAGCGGCGGCGTCGGCAGGCGCAGCACGGTGGCGAACGCCGGCTCAAGCACGCCCTGCACGGTTCGCAGGCCGGGTTGGCGGGCCCAGCCGAAGAAGGCCGTGCCGTCGTAACCGAAGTCGACCCGAAGACGAACGAGCCCGGTCGTCCCGTGATCGGGATGGCCGGGCTCGTCGATGTCGTGCGGGCTGCCGTCGCTGCTCAGGCGTCGTCCTCGACGGCTGCGCCGTCTGTAGTGGCATTCGGCGTTGGCCGGGCCGATCTCGTCGACCGTCCCTGCGGCCTTCTTGGCGGCCTCGGCAGCTTCGTCGGCGATCTCTTCGAACGCGATGGCATCGCCGGCGATTGCGGCCGACTCGTCATCGCCGATCTCCCCAGCGATCTCTTCGGCCTGTGCAGCGGCCTCGTCGGCTTCGGCAGCAGCGAGGCTGGCGCCTTCGACGTCACCCTCAGCCTCGGCGTCCTCGGCCGCTTCGGCAGCTGCCTGCGCCTTGGCGTCGAGAGCTTCGAGCTCAGCGGCCTTGCTTGCGGGCGTGGCAGCTGCGGTCTTCGTGGCACGCTCCTTGGCGCCGCGGCGGGTTGCCCCGGTAGCCTCGGCGACGACCTGCTCCGCCAGCGGCTCGACGAGCTCGATGACCGCCATCGGGGCGTTGTCGCCCTTGCGCGGCCCGAGCTTGACGATGCGGGTGTAGCCACCGGGCCGGTTGGAGTAGCGCGGGCCGATGTCGGTGAACAGACCGTGCACGACCGTCTTGTCGCGCACGACCGTCATCACCTGGCGACGCGAGTGCAGGTCGCCCCGCTTGGCCTTGGTGACCAGGCGCTCGGCCACCGGACGCAGGCGCTTGGCCTTGGCCAGCGTCGTCGTGATGTGGCCGTGCTCGAACAACGCGGTCGCGAGGTTCGCGAGAATGATCCGCTCGTGCGACGAGCCGCCGCCGAGGCGGGGTCCCTTCGTGGGCGTGGGCATTTCCTGGCCTTCCTAGGTCAACGGTAACCGGTCGTGCAGTCAGCGCATCTGAACATCAGTGCATCGCAAGACCTAGAGCTGTTCGGTCTCCGCGTAGTTCTGGTCCGCGTCGTCGAAGTCCGCGTCATCGTCATCGCCGGCGTAGACAACGCTGCTCGGGTCGAATCCGGGAGGCGCGTCCTTCAGGTTCAAGCCCATCTCGATGAGCTTGGCCTTGACCTCGTCGATCGACTTCGCACCGAAGTTGCGGATGTCGAGCAAGTCGGCCTCGCTGCGCGAGACCAGCTCGCCGACCGTGTGGATGCCCTCACGCTTGAGGCAGTTGTACGACCGCACGGTGAGGTTGAGGTCTTCGATCGGCAGCGCCAGATCGGCGGCGAGCGCGGCGTCGGTCGGTGAAGGACCGATGTCGATGCCCTCGGCGTCGATGTTCAGCTCGCGGGCAAGACCGAACAACTCGACGAGCGTCTTGCCAGCACTGGCAACGGCGTCGCGCGGGCGCATGCACGGCTTGGTTTCGACGTCCACGATGAGCTTGTCGAAGTCCGTGCGCTGCTCGACTCGGGTCGCCTCGACCTTGAAGGTCACCTTCAAGACCGGGGAGTAGATCGAGTCGATCGGGATGCGGCCGATCTCGTGGCTCGGCTGCTTGTTGCCGTTTGCCTGCACGTAACCACGGCCGCGCTCGACGGTCAGCTCGATCTCGAGCTTGCCCTTGCCGTTCAGCGTCGCGATCTTCAGCTCGGGGTTGTGCACCTCGACACCCGCGGGCGGCGCGATGTCGGCAGCGGTGACGTCGCCAGGGCCCTGCTTGCGCAGGTACATGACGACCGGCTCGTCGTGCTCGCTGGAGACGACGAGTTCCTTGATGTTCAGGATGATCTCGGTGACGTCTTCCTTCACACCGGGCACTGTCGAGAACTCGTGCAGCACGCCTTCGATGCGAATGCTCGTGACGGCGGCGCCGGGAATCGACGACAGCAAGGTGCGGCGAAGCGAGTTGCCGAGCGTGTAGCCGAAGCCTGGCTCGAGGGGCTCGATGACGAAGCGCGAGCGAACGTCGTCGACGCCGTCTTCACTAATGGTCGGGCGTTGTGCGATGAGCACGATTTCCTCCGGTTCTCGCAGGCGACCGCTATTTGACGCCGCGAGTAGTTGGGATTACTTGGAGTAGAACTCGACGATCAGCTGCTCTTGCACCTGAGTGTCGATGACCTGACGAACCGGCAGTGAGTGCACGAGCACCCGCAGCCGGCTAGGCAGCACTTCGAGCCACGCCGGTGCCGGCTTATCGCCGGCCACTGCGCGGGCAATGATGAACGGGTCGAGTTCGCGGGACTTCTCGGCTACCTCGACGATGTCGCTCTCGGAGACCCGGTAGCTCGGGATGTCGACCCGGTGGCCGTTGACCAGGAAGT
Organism: uncultured Actinomycetes bacterium; assembly: GCA_963799955.1. GTDB lineage: Bacteria > Actinomycetota > Actinomycetes > Acidothermales > Acidothermaceae > PALSA-607. The sequence continues at coordinate 32,316 of CAWCZJ010000019.1, read as the reverse complement.
GGCCGTGGCGCACGAACTGGCGCGCCTGGTCACGACTGGACGCAAATCCCGAACGGTAGACGACGTTGTCGAGACGGCTCTCGAGGATGCGCAGCAGGTTCTCGCCGGTACGGCCAGACTTGCCGCTCGCCTCTTCGTAGTAACCGCGGAACTGCTTCTCGAGGACGCCGTAGATGCGCGCGCACTTCTGCTTCTCGCGCATCTGCAGCAGGTATTCGCTGTCCTTGGTGCGACCGCGACCGTGCTCACCCGGCGGGTAAGGGCGGATCTCGATCGGGCACTTCGGCGAGTCGCACTTGGCGCCCTTGAGGAAGAGCTTGGTCTTCTCCCGACGGCATCGCTTGCAGTCGGGGCCGGTGTACCTGGCCATGGTCAGACCCTCCGGCGCTTCGGCGGACGGCACCCGTTGTGGGGTACCGGAGTGACGTCTTGAATCGAACCGACCTCGAGGCCGACGGCCTGCAAGGAACGGATCGCGGTCTCGCGGCCGGAGCCCGGACCCTTCACGAAGACGTCGACCTTGCGCATGCCGTGCTCCTGCGCCCGGCGGCCAGCTGATTCAGCGGCCATCTGGGCGGCGAAGGGCGTCGACTTGCGCGAACCCTTGAAGCCGACGTGGCCGGCGCTCGCCCACGCGATCACCGCACCGGTCGGGTCAGTGATCGACACGATCGTGTTGTTGAACGTGCTCTTGATGTGAGCGTGGCCGTGAGCCACGTTCTTCTTTTCTTTGCGGCGCACTTTCTTCGCGCCGGCGCCTTGTTGGCGCGTCTTCGGTGGCATCTGCTGCTTACTCCTGAAAGCTGAGGTCGTCGGACCCGATCGGTGTCCGAAGGACTACCGGGGCTACTTCTTGCCTGGCTTCTTCTTGCCGGCCACAGCCTTGCGCGGGCCCTTGCGGGTACGTGCATTCGTGTGGGTTCGTTGGCCGTGGACCGGCAGGCCCCGGCGGTGACGGATGCCCTGGTAGCACCCGATCTCGACCTTGCGCCGAATGTCGGCGGCCGTCTCGCGACGGAGGTCTCCCTCGATCTTGTAGTTGGCCTCGATCCATTCGCGCAGCTTCAGCAGGTCGTCATCGCTGACGTCCTTGACGCGCAAGTCGGGGCTGACACCGGTGTTGGTCAGCGTTTCGGTCGCACGGGTGCGACCGATCCCGAAGATGTAGGTGAGCGCGATCTCGAGCCGCTTGTCGCGGGGGAGGTCGACGCCGACGAGACGTGCCATACGGGGGCGTACTCCTAGCTGTTCGCGGAGGTCCTCCAAGTCACGTCCCAGAGCTGCCCAGCCTGGGCCCCGGCCTCCGACCGGGGGTACGGCGTCCACTATCGGACGCCGGTTGTGACCTGCGTTTGGTACTAGCCCTGCCGCTGCTTGTGCCTCAGGTTTTCGCAGATGACCATGACGCGGCCGTGGCGACGAATCACCTTGCACTTGTCACAGATCTTCTTGACGCTCGGTTTGACCTTCATGACGTCTCTTCTACTTGTAGCGGTAAACGATGCGACCGCGGGTGAGGTCGTACGGGCTGAGTTCGACGACGACCCGGTCACCAGGCAGGATGCGGATGTAGTGCATGCGCATCTTGCCGCTGATGTGCGCGAGTACCTTGTGACCGTTGGCGAGCTCGACCCTGAACATGGCGTTCGGGAGCGGTTCGACAACTTGGCCCTCGATCTCGATGGCCCCGTCTTTCTTCGCCATATCCTCCGCGTTCCGTCGTCTACTTCACACACGCATGTCGGCACGCGTCAGCCCTGCTCCCCTAGATGAGGGAGCCGAGATTTGACGCGAACCGACTGCGAAGTCTACGCGACGAACCGGGCGAACGCGAAACCCGCACTCCTGAGCTGCCCGGCACGCCGTGGGCGCTCGAGCCGGGAGCCAAATCTTGTAGTAGCTGGGAGCCAAATCTTGTAGTAGCTGGGAGCTCAAATCTAGTAGTGGTAGATAGGGTAGAGCCGTGGCCATCGTGAACCCGTTCCGCTATACCGGACCTGTCAGCATCGATGACTCTGATCGATCGGATGACACCGAAACCAATGATCTGCTGCGCATCGCCGCGCGAAGGCAACAACGCCAGCCGCTGTCGCCCCGCGCCAGCTCGGCAAGACGCACGCGTTCGCCGCGGTCTGCAGGCGAGGCGAGCTGGCCGATGGGACCAGGCATCGTGCTCGCCGGGCTGCGGGGCGTCGGCAAGACAGTGCTCAACGAGATCGCCGCTCGCGCCGACGAGGTCGCTGGTCACTGTGCAGTTCGAGGTCGCCCGGCGGTGCAACGTCGCTTTTTTGAGCCTCGCATCAGCGCTCGAGCATCGCCATCCGCTCGCAACACGGTACGCGACTCGTCCGAAGGCTCACGCGCGCGCTCGGGAGCATCGCGGGCTTCGTCCATCGCGTCGACCCTGGCGGCGGTCCCGTCCCAGCGCCTCGAGCTAGACGTCACTGCGAACCGCCGTGCGCAGCGGCGACCCTCGAGCAGTGGCTTCGCGCTCGCCCGGACGTCGGCCACCAGCGCACGAAGCGGCATCGGGTGCTGATCATCTTCGACGAGTTCCAGGACGTGCTTGCGGCCGACCCGAACGCTGACGCCGTGATCCGCTGCCGTGCATCCAGCAGTCCAACGCGAATTCGCGTCCTACATCTTCGCCGGCTCCCACTTCCGGTTGATGAACGAGCTGTTCGCCAACGCCAAGTCCAACGCAGAGCGGCTTTCGACTACCGGCCGACTGGCAAGCCTGCCCGGCTCGACCGCCGCCCAGTCACCGGCCGTATCGCCAGCGCTGCCGACATCACATGGCGTCGGCCGAAGCATTGTCCGCTACGCTCGATACTGCGGAGCCGGCCATCCGTACAACTGAACGATGTTCTGGCCACGACATCCTGGGACGCTGACGCGGACCCAGATCAGCAGCCGATGGCGACGCCGCCGCGGCGATTCGACACGGCCAGTGAACTCCCTCGCCGAAGAGTTCCGTGCAGTCGTGGTCCAGAATGACGCGCCGCGGAGCGGCAGATCATGGCTGCGCTCGCTGGTGGCCATGAGGCCCGTACAGCCGAAGCTGCAGGCCAGACAAGCCGCAGCGGCTCACCAGACCAAGAACGGCCGATTCGAACGCGCTGACCGCAACGAGCCGACGTACGACCCGGTATGTGGGCTCCTGCGGCTGACAGGTACACGGCATTGTCGACCCGCTGCTTGCGGCAGATGGATTCGACGGTGGCCGGACGCGGAACCTAACTGAGGTCCTTGTCTTCCATTTCCCATGCATGGTCGAGGGTGTGGAAGGCCGAGTGCCGGATGAGAAATGGCAGCGTCCATGACCGCATGCGCTTGCCTTCGCCGGCGTTGTACTCGCGCATCGCCGCCACGTAGGTCTCGCGATGCAGTCCCGCAGTCCCTCCGGGCTCAGCGCCGCTTACGTCGGGTATCCGTAGGCCGACCTGCTTCGCGAAGTCCTCGCTTTCGGTGCGGATCGTGTGCCGGATGATCCGGTCGCGGTCGCGCCCTCCCCCGCGCGGGCCTTTGCGCATCTCGGGCGAGACCCGTGCCGCGACATCATCGAAGAAAGCCCAGCAGGCGCGCAGCAGGGTGATCCCGCGGTCGAACTCGGCCTTGCTCATCGGCCCCTGCTCCGTCGACGACGGCGCGAAGGAGATGCCCCAGAAGTCGGTCGAACCGGTCCCGACTCGCTCCTCGACGACTTCGAGTGGCCCAGCGGCATCGAACTGCGCGAACCATTTTGGCGAGCCGCGCGACCGGCCGGTAACGCGCCCGATACGACTCGAGCGTCTCGAGGGCCAGGTCGGCGCTCTTCGCGCCCCGGCTCCACCCTGGCCAGTCGAGGCTGAAAGCGACCGACCGCTTCCCCTTGGGTCCGCGTTCGATGACGGTGCGAACGGCCATCGCTAGACCCCGACAGCCGCGCCGATTGCGGCCAGCCGCGCCACCCCCAGATCGGGCGCGGTGAGCACCTGCGGGCCACTCGCCGTCACGGCGAACGTGTGTTCAAAATGGGCGGCCCAGCTGCCGTCGACCGTGACTACGGTCCAGTCGTCGTCCAGGGTCACGAGATGCCGCTTGCCCATCATGATCATCGGCTCGATGGCGAGGGTGAGCCCGGCCTGCAGGGTGAGGCCGCTTGCCGCGACGGCCGAGGTTGGGGACGTGCGGCTCCTGATGCATCGCGGTGCCGATGCCGTGGCCGCCGTACTCCTCGACGATGCCGTAGCTGCCCTGCGACTGCACGTATGACTCGATCGGCGTGGCCGATGTCGCCGAGGCGGCCGCCGGCGACGCCGGCCGCGATCCCCCGCCACATCGACTCTTCGCAGACGTCGAGCATGCGTCTGGATCGCGGGATCGATCTTGCCGACGCCGGCGGTGAACGCGGCGTCGCCGTGCCAGCCGTCGACGATCGCGCCGCAGTCGATCGAGATGATGTCGCCCTCGCGCAGCACATGGTCGGCGATCGCGGGACGCCGTGGACGACCTCGTCGTTGATCGACGCGCAGATCGACGCCGGGATACGGCATCTGGCCGCCGGCGCCACCGCGGTAGCCCTTGAAGTTCGACGTCGCGCCGGCGTCGGGGATCGTCTCGCTCGGCGATCGCGTCGAGGTCGAGCCGTCGATCACTCCGGGCGCAATGGCCGCCCGCACCGCCTCGAGGGCGGCGCTGACGACCAGACCCGCCGCGCGCATCTTGGCGATCTCGGCTTCGGTCTTGATGTGGATCATCGTTCTCCATCCCCCTGCACGCCCGTGCGTACACGTCAGTCGCTCCAGTGCCGCAGCGAGGCGACCGCACGCGCGGTGACATCTTCGACCGGGCCCGTCGCGTCGATGCCTTCCAGCAGCCCGCGGCCGGCGTAGTAGCCGACGAGCGGCGCGGTCTGGTCGGCGTACACCTCGAGCCGGTGCCGGATCGTCTCCTCGCGATCGTCGTCGCGCTGGAACAGCTTTCCACTGCAATGGTCGCAGATGCCGGGGACAGCCGGCGGGTCGAACAGCTCATGCCAGACGTGCGCGCACTCCCTGCAGGTCCGCCGGCCCGACAGCCGCCGCACCACCTCGTCGTCGTCGACGACCAGTTCGAGCACCACCGAGAGCGGGCGTACCCATCTCCGCGAGCATGGCGTCGAACACCTCGGCCTGCACCTCGTTGCGGGGAAAGCCGTCGAGCAGGAAGCCGTCGCGGGCGTCGCCCTCGTCGAGCCGTTCCTTCACCATCGCGATGGTGACTTCGTCGGGCACCAGGTCACCGGCGTCCATGTAGCGCTTGGCTTCGTGGCCGAGCGGGGTGCCCTGCGTGACGTGCATGCGGAAGATGTCACCGGTCGAGATCTTCGGCACCGACAGATGGGAAGCGATGAACTGAGCCTGGGTCCCCTTGCCTGCGCCCGGCGGACCCACCAGGACCAGTCTCACTACCGGAGGAAGCCCTCGTAGTTACGCAACATCAGCTGGCTCTCGATCTGCTTCACCGTGTCGAGGCCGACGCCGACGATGATCAGCACCGAGGTGCCACCGAACGGGAACTGCTGCGAGCTTCCGATGATCGACAGCGCGAGCTCAGGGATGACGGCGACGACAGCCAGGTACGTCGCGCCCGGCACGGTGATGCGGGACAGGATGTAGGTCAGGTATTCGGCGGTCGGCCGGCCGGGCCTGATGCCGGGGATGAAGCCCGCCGTACTTCTTCATGTTCTCGGCGACTTCGTCGGGGTTGAACGTGATCGCGACGTAGAAGAACGTGAAGAAGATGATCAGGGCGGCGTAGAGCAGCAGGTAGGTGAGGTGCCCGTTCGGCGACAGGTAGTTCGTGACGAACTGGGTGAAGCCGATGTTGCTTCGACCAGACCTTGGTCAACAGCGACGGGATGTAGAGCAGGGACGACGCGAAGATGACCGGGATGACACCGGCCTGGTTGACCTTCAACGGCAGATACGTCGACGTGCCGCCGTACATGCGGCGGCCGATCATGCGTTTCGCGTACTGCACCGGAATGCGTCGTTGCGCCTGCTCGACGAACACGATGGCCGCGATGATGACGGCACCGACCACGATCACCATCAAGAAGATGAACAGGCCCTTGGTCTGCCGGATGCTGTTGAGCTCGGCCGGGAAGCGGGCGGCGATCTGGGTGAAGATCAGGATCGACATGCCGTTGCCGATGCCGCGGTCGGTGATGAGCTCGCCGAGCCACATGATGATCGCGGTGCCGGCCGTCATCGTGAGGACGATGGTCAGGATCACCGGCCAGCCGTCGTTCGGGATGATCGGCGTCGTACAGCCGGTGAAGATCTGACCAGGCGTGCGCGCGAGCGCCACGAACGCCGACGACTGCAAGGATCGCCAAGCCGATCGTCAGGTAACGCGTGTACTGCGTGAGCTTCGCCTGGCCCGACTGGCCCTCTTGCTTCAACCGCTCGAGCCGCGGGATGACCACGACGAGCAGCTGGATGATGATGCTCGAGGTGATGTAGGGCATGATGCCCAGCGCCAGGATCGACAGCTTCAGCAACGCGCCACCGCTGAACAGGTTGATCAGGGTGTAGACGTTCGCGTTGTTGCCGCCGGTGACCTGCGACGAGACAGGCGTGGATGTTCTTCTCCGACACCCCCGGCGCCGGGATCGCGCTGCCCAGGCGGAACAGCAGCACGATGAAGAGCACGAACAACATCTTTTTGCGCAGGTCGGGCGTGCGGAACGCCTGCCCGAAGGCCCTGAGTAGGGCGTAGTTCACGATTCCTCCTGCGCACCTGACGTGTCGACACGGGCCGTACGGACGAGTGCGGACACGGCGTCCGCTCGTGACGCGACGAATCCGCCACCGGCGCCCGCTCCGTGACTGTAACTCACGAGTCGTGGCGCTACAGCGTCGTGGCGGTGCCGCCGGCCGCTTCGATCTTCTCGCTTCGCGGACGCCGAGAAGCCGTGCGCGCTGACCTGGAGCTTGACGCCGATCTCGCCGTCGCCGAGCACCTTGACCAGTTCGCCCTTGCGGACCGCACCCTTGTCGACCAGGTCTTCTGGCGTGACGGCACCGCCCTTGGGGTAGTGCGCGGCCAGCCATTCGAGGTTGACGACTTGGTACTCGACGCGGAACCGGTTGGTGAAGCCCTTCAGCTTGGGCAGCCGCATGTACAGCGGCATCTGCCCGCCCTCGAAGCGCGCCGGCACCTGGTAGCGCGCCTTGGTGCCCTTGGTGCCACGACCGGCGGTCTTGCCTTTCGAGCGCCTCGCCTCGGCCGACCCGGGTCTTCGGCTTGTGCGAGCCGGGCGCGGGGCGCAGGTGATGCACCTTCAGCACGTGAGCTGGCGCGGACGCGTCTCGGCGTCGCGTCGTCTTGCTGTCTGCTTCTTGCTGGTCGGTCTCAGCCATGTCAGTCGACCTCCTCGACGGCGACCAGGTGCGAAACGGTCCTGATCATGCCGCGAATCTCGGGACGGTCCTCTTTGACTACGGTGTCGCGCAGTCGCTTCAGACCAAGAGTGCGCAAGGTGTTGCGCTGGTTACTGGTGCCGCCGATCTCGGATCGGATCTGGGTGACCTTCAGCCGGCCCATGTCAGGCCCCCATCCCGGCCGCGCGCGCCCGCAACAAGGCGGCAGGTGCGACGTCTTCGAGCGGCAGGCCACGGCGAGCCGCGACTTCTTCGGGACGCATGAGGCCCTTGAGCGCCGCGACAGTCGCGTGCACGACGTTGATGGCGTTGTCAGAGCCCAGCGACTTCGACAGCACGTCGTGAATGCCGGCGCACTCGAGCACCGCGCGCACCGGGCCGCCGGCGATAACGCCGGTACCGGGGCTGGCCGGGCCGCAGCAGCACGACGCCGGCCGCGGCCTCGCCGGTGATCGGGTGCGGGATCGTGTGCTGGATGCGGGGCACCTTGAAGAAGCTCTTCTTGGCCTCTTCGACGCCCTTGGCGATCGCGGCGGGCACTTCCTTGGCCTTGCCGTAGCCGATGCCGACGCTGCCGTCGCCGTCGCCGACGACCACGAGCGCGGTGAAGCTGAAGCGCCGTCCGCCCTTGACGACCTTGGCGACGCGGTTGATCGCGACGACGCGCTCGATGTACTGGGTCTTCTCGGCTGCGCCTTCGGGACGCCGGTTGTCGCGACGGTTGTCGCGGCGACCGTCACCGCTGCCGCCGGTCCGCCGGTGCCGCCAGCCGGCACCGGCACCTGTGCCGCTGCCGCTTCCGGGTCCACGACGCTGAGGTCCTGGCATTAGACGTTCCTCATCTCGGTGTTCATCGCAGTGCAGATTCACGCAGTTCAGGGGTTAGCGTCACAGCGTCAGACCGCCTTCGCGGGCGCCATCGGCGATCGCCGCGACCCGGCCGTGGTACTGGTAGCCGCCACGGTCGAAGACGACCGGGCCGACGCCGGCGGCGGTGGCCCGCTCGGCGACCAGCTCGCCGACCTTGCGCGCCTTGGCCGTCTTGTCGCCGGCCAACCGCGCGAACGTCGGCTTCCATGGTCGACGCCGAGGCCAGCGTGCGGCCCGAGTACGTCGTCGACGACCTGCGCGAAGACGTGCCGGCTCGAGCGGTTGACGACGAGGCGCGGCCGCTCCGTGGTGCCGGTGACGCGCTTGCGCACCCGGAAGTGGCGGCGCTGACGCAGGGCCGACTTGGTGGATCCGCGCGCCTTGCGGCGACTGATCAATCCAACAGGCATGACTACTTACCAGCCTTTCCGACCTTGCGACGCACGACTTCACCTTGGTAGCGAACGCCCTTGCCCTTGTAGGGCTCCGGCTTGCGCAGCTTGCGGATGTTGGCTGCGACCTCACCGACCTGCTGCTTGTCGATGCCACGCACGACGAACCGCGTCGGCGCCTGCACCTCGAAGGTGATGCCGTCGGGTGCCGGGATGTTGACCGGGTGCGAGAACCCGAGGGCGAACTCGAGGTCGGAGCCCTTTGCCTGCACGCGGTAACCGGTGCCGACGATCTCGAGCGTCTTGGAGAAGCCGTCGGTCACGCCGGTCACCATGTTGGCGACCAGTGTGCGGCTCAGGCCGTGGCGTTCCTTGCTGCGCTTCTCGTCGTCGGGTCGAGTGACGAGCAGCGAACCGTCGTCCGCTCTTCTCGATCGACGATCGGATCGGCGAGCGTGTGCGTCAAGGTGCCCTTCGGGCCCTTGACCGTGACCAGACGGTCGGTGATGTCGACGTCGACCCCGCTGGGAACAGGGATCGGAAGTCTTCCGATTCGGGACATGAGTTCGTCTCTTCCTGTTACCAGACGTAGGCGAGGACTTCCCCGCCTACCCCACGCTTCGCGCACTGCTTGTCGGTCAGCAGTCCGCCTGATGTCGAGATGATCGCGATGCCGAGGCCACCGAGCACCCGCGGCAAGTTGGTGCCCTTCGCGTAGACCCGAAGACCGGGCTTGCTCACGCGCCGGACGCCGGCGATGGAGCGCTCGCGGTTCGGGCCGTACTTCAGTTCGACGACGAGGTTCTTCGCGGTGGCGTGGCCTTCGACGTCCTCGACGTGCCAGCCGGCGATGTAGCCCTGCTCCTTGAGGATGTCGGCGACGTGCGTCTTGATCTTCGAGTACGGAATCGGCACGTTGTCGTGGTACGCGTTGTTCGCGTTGCGCACTCGCGTCAACATGTCCGCGATCGGGTCGGTCATCATGATGTGGCCACATGGCCTTTCTCGCCGTGGTTTCGCCTCGCCCGGTAATGACCGTCGGCGACCTGCGGCGTAGTGGGGGTTGTGCACGGCTACCAACTGCTCTTGGTGATGCCGGGCAGCTCGCCGCGGTGTGCCATCTCGCGGAAGCAGATCCGGCAGATGCCGAACTTGCGGTACACCGAGTGCGACCGGCCGCACCGGGTGCAACGGGTGTAGCCGCGCACCTTGAACTTCGGCTTCGCGGCCGCCTTGATCTTCAGTGCGTTCTTCGCCATCGGTTAGTTCTCCTTGAAGGGGAAGCCGAGCAGGCGAAGCAACGCGCGCCCCTCGTCGTCGGTGTGCGCGGTCGTGACGACCGTGATGTCCATGCCGCGGAAGCGATCGATCCTGTCCTGGTCGATCTCGTGGAACATGACCTGCTCGGTGAGACCGAACGTGTAGTTGCCGTGGCCGTCGAACTGCTTGGCCGACAAACCGCGGAAGTCACGGATCCGCGGCAACGCGAGTGCGAGCAACCGGTCGAGGAACTCCCACATCCGGTCGCCGCGCAACGTGACGTGGCAGCCGATCGCCATGTTCTCGCGCAGCTTGAACTGCGCGATCGACTTCTTCGACCGGGTGACCTGCGGCTTCTGACCGGTGATCGTGGTGAGGTCGCGGACCGCGCCGTCGATCAGCTTCGAGTCGCGAGCGGCCTCGCCGACACCCATGTTCACCACGACCTTGGTCAGGCCGGGAATCTGCATGACGTTGGCGTAGCCGAACTGCTCGCGCAGCTTGCCGAGCGATCTCGTCGCGGTAGCGCTGCTTGAGACGCGGCGCGGTGCCGTGCTCGGCGCGTCGGCGCTCGTCGGCGTCTCGGTCGTGGTCGTGGTCATACGCGTCCTCACCGGATTTCCTTGCCGCATCTTCTTGCAGATGCGCACCGGGATCGTCTTGCCGGTGTTCTCGTCGCAGCACCTGACGGCGCCGATGCGGGTTGCCGGTCGCACTCGGGGCACACGACCATCACGTTGCTGACGTGCACGGGCGCCTCTTGGGTGACGATGCCGCCGGTCTTCGCGCCACGAGTGGTCGAGGTGACCTTGGTGTGCTTGCGGATGCGGTTCACACCCTCGACCAGCACGCGCTCGCGTCCGGGGTCGGTCGTCGATGACCTTGCCCTTGAAGCCGCGGTCCTTGCCGCTGAGATCACCTGCACGGTGTCGCCCTTCGAACCTTCAGACCTGCCATGACTTACAGCACCTCCGGAGCCAGCGAGATGATCCGCATGAACTTCTTCTCGCGCAGCTCACGGCCGACCGGGCCGAAGATGCGGGTTCCACGCGGGTCACCGCCGTCCTTGATCAGGACCGCGGCGTTCTCGTCAAACTTGATGTACGAGCCGTCGGGACGCCGACGCTCTTTCACAGTACGCACGACGACCGCCTTCACGACGTCGCCCTTCTTCACGCCCGCACCCGGCAACGCGTCCTTGACGGTGGCCACGATGACGTCGCCGATTCGCGCGTAGCGTCGGCCCGAGCCCCCGAGAACGCGGATGCACAAGATCTCCTTGGCGCCCGTGTTGTCGGCGACACGTAGTCGCGACTCCTGCTGAATCACTGTGACTCCTGATCGTCAATCCGGTGCTGACCGGCGTACGGCGACCTGCTGGTGCGAGTGCTGGACTACTTGGCTTTTTCGATGATCTCGACGACGCGCCAGCGCTTGGTGGCCGACAGCGGCCGGGTCTCCATCAGCAGGACGCGGTCGCCGATCGCCGGCGCTGTTGTCTTCGTCGTGCGCCTTGAGCTTGCTGGTGCGGCGCAGCACCTTGCCGTACAAGGGGTGCTTGACGCGGTCTTCGACGGCGACGACGACGGTCTTCTCCATCTTGTCGCTGACCACGAGACCTTCACGGGTCTTGCGGAACCCGCGCTTCTCGTCGTCGTCGGTCGCCTTCGAGGTCGCTTCGACGGCCTTGTCGCTCATGCCACACCCTCGTCGTCTTGCTTGATGGTGATTCCGAGCTCGATCTCACGCATGACCGTGTAGATGCGAGCGATTTCCTTGCGCACCGAGTTCAACCGGCCGTGGCTTTCGAGCTGGCCCGAGGCGTACTGGAACCGCAGCTTGAACAGCTCGTCCTTCGCCTCGCGCAGCTTCGTGACCAACTCGTCGTTCTCGAGCGTGCGCAGGTCGTTTGCGTTGCTCATGACGCCTCCCCGACCTCGCGCCGCACGAAGCGGCACTTCATCGGCAGTTTGTGCATGGCACGCCGCATCGCCTCGCGGGCGATCGGCTCCGGAACGCCGGCCAGTTCGAACATGACGCGGCCGGGCTTGACGTTGGAGATCCACCACTCCGGCGAACCCTTACCTGAACCCATGCGGGTTTCGGCCGGCTTCTTCGTGAGCGGTCGGTCGGGGAAGATGTTGATCCAGACCTTGCCGCCACGCTTGATGTGCCGGGTCATCGCGATACGCGCCGACTCGATCTGGCGGTTGGTGACGTACGCCGGCTCCAACGCCTGGATGCCGAACTCGCCGAACGCGATGCGGGTGCCACCGGTCGACGCGCCGGAGCGGCCGGGGTGGTGCTGCTTGCGGTGCTTGACTCTGCGGGGGACCAGCATGGCTCAGCTCTCCTCTGCTGTCTGCGAGGAGCATCGGCCGTCGGCGCAGGAGCCTCGACTGCCGGACGGCGTGCGTCCGCTGCCGGAGCGTCTCGCTCGGAGCCTCAGCCGCGACCTGCGGGCAGTCTCGACCGCGGCGTCGGTCGCGACGTCAGGCGTCTCGACCGGAGCAGCCGTCTGCGACCGCGGTCTCGACGCCGGCGCCTCAGCCGGCGCCGCTGACCGGACCGCTGCTCGGCCGCGACGTCGCTGGCCGTCGGTCGGTCTCGACCGCGGCCGGAATCGCCTCGCGAACCGGGCGAGCCGCCCGCGGCGCGCGCACCGGCCGACCAGCAGGTGCCCGCGGCGGGATGCGGCCCGGGATCGCGCCGGCCTCGTACTCGGGCCGGCCGACGACGACGTCACCCTTGTAGATCCAGACCTTGACGCCGATGCGGCCGAACGTCGTGCGCGCCTCGTAGAAGCCGTAGTCGATGTCGGCCCGCAACGTGTGCAGCGGCACCCGACCTTCGCGGTAGAACTCGGTGCGGCTCATTTCGGCGCCGCCGAGGCGACCGGAAACCTGCACCCGGATGCCCTTCGCGCCCGACTTCATCGCGCTCTGCATCGCCTTGCGCATCGCGCGACGGAACGACACGCGCTGCGTGAGCTGCTCGGCCACGCCCTGGGCGACGAGCTGCGCGTCGATCTCGGGGTTCTTCACCTCGAGGATGTTCAGCTGCACCTGCTTGGCGGTCAGCTTCTCGAGGTCGCCACGGATCCGGTCGGCCTCAGCGCCGCGGCGTCCGATCACAATGCCTGGACGGGCAGTGTGGATGTCGACGCGAACCCGATCACGGGTGCGCTCGATCTCGACGCGCGAAATGCCCGCGCGCTCCATGCCCTTCGCCATCATGCGGCGAATGGCGACGTCTTCTTTGACGTACTCGCCGGTACAGCTTGTCGGCGTACCACCGGCTCTTGAACTCGGTGGTGATGCCGAGCCGGAACCCGTGCGGGTTGACCTTCTGGCCCACTAGCGGGTCCCTTCCTTTCCATCGGTCGAGTCTCGGCATCGGCGTCGCTGTCTTCGCGGCGCGCTCTTCTTGGCGGCGGTCTTCTTCGCCGCGGCTTACTGGCTCGGCTTCTTGCGCTTCGGCGGCCTTCTTGGCGGCAGTCTTCTTGGCGGCTTGGCCGGCCTTCGGCGGCCGTCGTTGGCTTCGTCGGTCGTGCCTTCGTGGCGCGTCTTGGCCGCGGCCTTCGCCGCGTGCCTTCTTGGCCGCCGGCGCTGCCTCTGTCGCCTTCGCCGCCTTCGGCGCAGCCTTGGTCGGCTCGACGTCCTCGATCGCCGGCGTCTCGACGTCGGCGTCTCGGCAGCCGGCCGCTGTCTTCGTGGCCTTCGCGGTCTTCTTCGCCGGCTTCGGCTCCGCGACCGACGCCGGCGAGCTCACGGCTCGGCCGCGGCGTCGGCGCGACGCGCACGACCGGGCCTTGACCCGCTTGGGCACCGATCGCTTGGTCGCCATCGTCTCGATCTCAGCCGACCACGTCTCGACCTCGATGGTGATGTGGCTGGTGCGCTTGCGGATGCGGTAGGCACGACCCTGCGCGCGCGGCCGGAACCGCTTCATGCGTCGGGCCTTCGTCGACGTAGGCCGCCGACACGACGAGGTCTTCGACCTCGACCCGCTCGTTGCGCAGCCCAGCCGCGTAACGGGCGTTGGCGACCGCGCTCTCGAGCACCTTGTAGACCGGCTCGCTCGCCGATTGCGGCGTGAACCGCAAGATCGACAACGCCTCGTCGGCGGGCAAGCCGCGAACCAGGTCGATGACGCGGCGCGCCTTCATCGGCGTCACGGTCGAGTAGCGCAGCTTCGCGTGCGCACGGACGACCGGGCCGGTCGTGTTGAGCGTGACGGGTGCTAGCCACGACGCGCCCTCCGATCGTCCTTCACGTGCCCGCGGAACGTGCGGGTCGGCGCGAACTCGCCCAGCTTGTGGCCGACCATCGACTCGGTGACGAACACCGGCACGTGCTTGCGCCCGTCGTGCACCGCGATGGTGTGACCGAGCATGTCGGGCACGATCATCGAGCGGCGTGACCAGGTCTTGATCACGTTCTTGGTGCCCTTGGAGTTCTGGACTTCCACCTTCTTCTGGAGGTGGTCGTCGACGAAGGGCCCCTTCTTCAGGCTGCGCGGCATCGCGGGAGAACTCCTAGCGCTTCTTGTTGGACTTGCGACGGCGGACGATGAGTTTGTCGCTCGCCTTGTTCGGACGACGGGTGCGACCTTCGGGCTGACCCCACGGGCTGACCGGGTGCCGGCCACCGGAGGACTTGCCTTCGCCACCACCGAGCGGGTGGTCGACCGGGTTCATGGCGACACCGCGGACGGTCGGGCGCTTGCCCTTCCAGCGCATGCGGCCGGCCTTGCCCCAGTTGATGTTCGACTGCTCGGCGTTGCCGACCTCGCCGACGGTTGCGCGGCAGCGCACGTCGACGTTGCGGATTTCACCGGACGGCATGCGCAGCTGCGCGAGCGCGCCTTCCTTGGCGACGAGCTGAACACTGGTGCCGGCGGAGCGAGCGATCTTCGCGCCGCCACCGGGCCGAAGCTCAATGGCGTGGACGACGGTGCCGACCGGGATGTTGCGCAGCGGCAAGGTGTTGCCCGGCTTGATGTCACTGCTCGGACCGGCCTCGACGCGTGTCGCCCTGCTGCAACCTGGCCGGCGCGATGATGTAGCGCTTCTCGCCGTCGGCGTAGTGCAGCAGCGCGATGCGCGCCGTGCGGTTCGGGTCGTACTCGATGTGCGCGACCTTGGCCGGCACGCCGTCCTTGTCGTCACGACGGAAGTCGATGAGCCGGTAGGCACGCTTGTGACCGCCACCTTGGTGGCGAACCGTGACCCGGCCGTGCACGTTGCGGCCACCCTTGGAATGCAGCGGCCGCACCAGCGACTTCTCCGGCACCGTCCGAGTGATCTCGACGAAGTCGGCGACGCTGGAGCCACGGCGACCGGAGGTCGTCGGCTTGAACTTGCGGATACCCATCGCTTCTTTTCCTTCAGCTCATCAATGTAGGCCGGTCAGGAGACCGGACCACCAAAGATGTCGATGCGGTCGCCGGCCACCAGCGTCACGATTGCCCGCTTGGTGTCCTTGCGCTTGCCGAACCCGCCGCGCGTGCGCTTGCGCTTGCCCTTGCGGTTCATCGTGTTGACGTCGGTGACCTTCACGCCGAAGACCTTCTCCACGGCGATCTTGATCTCGCTCTTGTTGGCGTCGGGGTCGACGAGGAACGTGTACTTGTTCTCGTCGAGCAAGCCGTAGCTCTTCTCCGAGATCAGCGGCGCGTAGAGCACGTCGCGCGGGTCGGGGATCACGATTGGCGTCCTCTGCAGTCGTCAGTTTGCGCTGTCTGCGGCGGCGCCGGTCGCGCGGTTCACGTAGGTCTGCAGCGCACCCTCGGTGAACACCACGTCGTCGGCGACACAACACGTCGTAGGTGTTGAGCTGGTCTTCGACCAGCAGGTGCACGCCGCCGACGTTGCGCAGGCTCTTCCAGGTCAGGTCGTCGGTTCGCTCGAGCACGATCGAGAACCGCGCTGCTGGTCACCGATCACGACCGCAGCCAGCGCGGACAGCGCCGACTTCGTCGAAGGCGCTTCGCCCTCGCCGAATGCCGGGCAGCACGTGCAGGCGGCCGCCGCGAGCGCGGTCGGACAACGCACCACGAAGTGCGGCGGCCTTCATCTTCTTCGGCGTCCGCTGCTCGTAGTTGCGCGGGTTCGGACCGTGCGCGACGCCACCGCCGGCGAACTGCGGTGCACGGGTCGAGCCCTGGCGGGCCCGGCCGGTGCCCTTCTGGCGGTACGGCTTGCGACCACCACCAGACGACCTCACCACGGGTCTTCGCGTCGTGCGTGCCCTGCCGAGCGGCAGCGAGCTGCGCGACGACGACCTGGTGGATCAACGGAATGTTGACCTGCACGTCGAAGACCTCGGCGGGCAACTCGACAGTGCGCGAGGTACCGGCGATCGTCACGGCGGTCATGCGCACCGCCCGCAACACCCTTGGCTGCGGTGTGCACGAAGACCATGCGACCGGCGGCACCGGGCACCGCGCCCTTGACCAGGATCAGGTTCGCCTCGGTGTCGACGGCGTGCACGGTGAGGTTCTGCATCGTGGTGCGCAGGCCACCCATGCGACCGGACATCTTCATGCCCTTGAACACCCGGCTCGGGGTCGCGCACGCGCCGATCGAACCAGGCGAACGGTGCTTGCGCTGCGTGCCGTGCGAGCTCGACAGACCCTTGAAGTTGTGCTTCTTCATGACGCCGGCGAAGCCCTTGCCCTTGCTGGTGCCAACGACGTCGACCTTCTGGCCGGCGGTGAACACGTCGACCGTGATCTCCTGGCCGAGCGTGTACTCCGACGCGTCGTTGGTGCGCATCTCGATGAGGTAGCGACGCGGCGGCACGCCCGCCTTGCGGAAGTGCCCGGCCTCGGGCTTGTTCACCCGGCGCGGGTCGACCGCGCCATACGCAAGCTGGACGGCGGAGTAGCCATCGACGTCCGCGAGTCCGGACCTGCGTGACAACGCATGGTCCGGCCTGGACGACGGTGACCGGAACGATCCGGCCTGCGTCGTCGAAGACCTGCGTCATGCCGAGCTTCTCGCCCAGCACGCCCTTGATCTGCTTAGCCATGTCGAATGCGTCCTCTTACAGCTTGATCTCGATGTCGACGCCCGCAGGCAGGTCGAGTCGCATGAGCGAGTCGACTGTCTTCGGGGTCGGATCGAGGATGTCGATGAGCCGCTTGTGTGTGCGCATCTCGAAGTGCTCGCGGCTGTCCTTGTACTTGTGGGGCGAACGGATGACGCAGTAGATGTTCTTCTCCGTCGGCAGCGGCACCGGGCCAGCGACCTGCGCACCAGTACGCGTCACCGTCTCGACGATCTTGCGCGCCGAGCTATCGATGACCTCGTGGTCGTAGGCCTTGAGCCTGATGCGGATCTTCTGTCCCGCCATGGTGGTCCTGTCTGTTCGTTGCTGCCTGCTGCGACCGGAGCATGCTGCGTGCTCGCTAGCGTGCTGCCTTACAAGGTTCGGCGGCCGGGGCTTTGCGTCCCCGGCCGCCGTCGCTTGCTACTTCAGGATCTTGGTGACGCGACCTGCGCCGACCGTGCGGCCGCCTTCGCGGATGGCGAACCGCAGGCCCTCCTCCATGGCGATCGGCTGAATCAGCTGAACCGTCATCTCGGTGTTGTCGCCCGGCATGACCATCTCGGTGCCCTCAGGCAAGTCGACGACGCCGGTGACGTCCGTGGTGCGGAAGTAGAACTGCGGGCGGTAGTTGTTGAAGAACGGCGTGTGCCGGCCGCCTTCGTCCTTCGACAGGATGTAGACGTTGGCCTCGAACTGGGTGTGCGGCGTGATCGAGCCGGGCTTGCACACGACCTGGCCGCGCTGCACTTCTTCGCGCTTGGTGCCACGAAGCAGCACGCCGACGTTGTCGCCGGCGCGACCCTCGTCGAGCAGCTTGCGGAACATCTCGACGCCGGTGACCGTGGTGCTCGAGGTCTTCTCGGCGATGCCGACGATCTCGATGGTCTCGCCGACCTTGACGATGCCGCGCTCGATACGACCGGTGACGACGGTGCCGCGACCGGTGATCGTGAAGACGTCCTCGATCGGCATCAAGAACGGCTTCTCGATCTCACGGACCGGCTCGGGCACGTGGCTGTCGCATGCCGCCAACAGTTCGAGGATCGACTCGCCCCACTTGGCGTCGCCCTCGAGCGCCTTCAGCGCCGATACGCGAATCACCGGAACGTCGTCACCCGGGAACTCGTACTGGCTCAGCAGCTCACGCACTTCGAGCTCGACCAGTTCGAGGATTTCCTCGTCGTCGACGACGTCGGCCTTGTTGAGGGCAACGACGATGTACGGGACGCCGACCTGGCGGGCGAGGAGCACGTGCTCCTTCGTCTGCGGCATCGGGCCGTCAGCTGCGGACACGACCAGGATCGCGCCGTCCATCTGCGCAGCACCGGTGATCATGTTCTTGATGTAGTCGGCGTGGCCGGGGCAGTCGACGTGGGCGTAGTGCCGGTTGTCGGTCTGGTACTCGACGTGCGCGATGGAAATCGTGATACCGCGGGCCTTCTCCTCCGGCGCCTTGTCGATCTGGTCGAACGGCGTGAAGGGGTTCAGCTCGGGGTGTGCGTCGTGAAGGACCTTGGTGATGGCCGCAGTCAGCGTCGTCTTGCCATGGTCGATGTGACCGATGGTGCCGATGTTGACGTGCGGCTTGGTCCGCTCGAACTTCGCCTTCGCCACTTGATGCTCCTTGAGGACGGATTGCTTCGCCGTACGACGTGCCGGATAGGGGATTGCGGGTGGAACTAACCCGGCGACAGTCAGATTACTCGCCGCGGGCCTTCTTGATGATCTCTTCTGCGACGTTCTTGGGAACTTCGGCGTACGAGTCGAACTGCATGCTGTAACTCGCCCGGCCCTGGGTGCGGCCGCGCAGGTCACCGACGTAACCGAACATCTCCGACAGCGGGACCTGCGCCCGGACGACCCGGGTGCCGGAGATCTCATCCATCGACTGGATGATGCCGCGACGGCTGTTGATGTCGCCGATGACGTCACCCATGTAGTCCTCGGGCGTACGCACTTCGACGGCCATGATCGGCTCGAGCAGCGCGGGGTCGGCCTTGCGGGCCGCCTCCTTGAACGCCATCGAGCCGGCAATCTTGAAGGCCAGTTCGGACGAGTCGACGTCGTGGAACGCGCCGTCCTGCAAGGTGACCTTGATGTCGACGAGCGGGTAGCCGGCGAGGATGCCGAACTGCAGCGCCTCTTGGCAGCCGGCGTCGACCGCGGGATGTACTCGCGCGGGATGCGGCCGCCGCTGACCTTGTTGACGAACTCGTAGCCCGAGGCGCCCTCGCCGCCGCCGGGCTCGATGTCGATGATGACGCGCGCGAACTGACCTGAACCACCGGTCTGCTTCTTGTGCGTGTAGTCGACCTTCTCGACCTTGCGGCGGATGGTCTCGCGGTAGGCGACCTGCGGCTTGCCGACGTTGGCTTCGACGTTGAACTCGCGCTTCATGCGGTCGACCAGGATGTCGAGGTGCAGTTCGCCCATGCCGGCGATGATCGTCTGGCCGGTCTCTTCGTCGGTGTGCACCTGGAACGTCGGGTCTTCTTCAGCCAGGCGCTGGATCGCGACGCCGAGCTTCTCTTGGTCGACCTTCGTCTTCGGCTCGATCGCCACCGAGATGACCGGCGTCGGGAAGATCATGCGCTCGAGGATCACCGGCTTGTCGGGGTTGCACAGCGTGTCGCCGGTGGTGGTGTTCTTCAGACCCGGCGACCGCGACGATCGAGCCGGCGCCCGCCGAGGAATGTCTTCCTGCTTGTTCGCGTGCATGCGCAAGCAGCCGGCCGATGCGCTCCTTGCGGTCCTTCGTCGAGTTCAGCAGCGCCGCGCCGGTCGTGAGCGTGCCCGAGTAGATGCGCAGGTAGGTCAGCTTGCCCAGGTACTTGTCGCTCATGATCTTGAAGGCGAGCGCGGAGAACGGCTCGGAGTCACTGGGCGCGCGACGAACCTCGACCTCTTCGTCGCCGACCTTGTGACCGATGGTGTCGCCGATGTCGAGCGGGCTCGGCAGGTAGTCGGTGATCGCGTCGAGCATGGGCTGCACGCCCTTGTTCTTGAACGCGCTCCCGCACAGCACCGGGTTGAGCTTGCTGGCGATCGTGGCCCGGCGGATGCCGGCCATCACCTGCTCGGCGGTCGGCGCGACACCGTCGAGGTATTGCTGCATCAACTCGTCGTCCTGCTCGGACAGCGTCTCGATCAGCTTGTCGTGCCACTCCCGAGCTGCCTCAGCGTGGTCGGCCGGGATCTCGACGACGTCGTACGTGTCGCCCTTGCCCTCGCCGGTCCACTCGATGCCCTTCATCTTGACCAGGTCGATGACGCCCTTGAAGTCGCCCTCGACGCCCCACGGCAGCTGAATGACCAGCGGCACCGCGTTGAGCCGGGTGATCATCATGTCGACCGTGCGGTGGAACTCGGCGCCGACGCGGTCCATCTTGTTGACGAAACAGATGCGCGGCACGTGGTACTTGTCCGCCTGCCGCCAGACCGTCTCCGACTGGGGCTCAACGCCAGCGACCGCGTCGAACACCGCCACCGCGCCGTCCAGCACGCGAAGCGAGCGCTCTACCTCGACGGTGAAGTCGACGTGGCCAGGAGTGTCGATGATGTTGATGGTGTGGTCGTTCCACATACAGGTCGTCGCGGCGGAGGTGATGGTGATGCCGCGCTCTTGCTCCTGCTCCATCCAGTCCATCGTGGCTGCGCCCTCGTGGACTTCACCGATCTTGTAGTTGATGCCGGTGTAGAAAAGGATCCGCTCGGTCGTCGTGGTTTTGCCCGCGTCGATATGAGCCATGATCCCGATGTTCCGGACCTTGGCCAGATCTGCCATCACGTCTGTCGCCACTTCTTTGAGCTACGTTCCTTCTCTTGTCTCTTCGGGACGCTGGTCGGCCGTCCGTTGAGTTACCAGCGGTAGTGCGCGAAGGCCTTGTTCGATTCGGCCATCTTGTGCGTGTCTTCGCGGCGCTTGACGCTCGCGCCGAGGCCGTTGCTCGCGTCGAGCAACTCGTTCATCAGGCGCTCGGTCATCGTCTTCTCGCGGCGGGCCTTGGAGTAGCCGACTTCAGGATCTGTACTCGGCCTGCGCCGACCGTGCGGCCGCCTTCACGAATAGCGAACCGCAGGCCCTCTTCCATGGCGATCGGCTGAATCAGCTGAACCGTCATTTCGGTGTTGTCGCCCGGCATGACCATCTCGGTGCCCTCAGGCAAGTCGACGACGCCGGTGACGTCCGTGGTGCGGAAGTAGAACTGCGGGCGGTAGTTGTTGAAGAACGGCGTGTGCCGGCCGCCTTCGTCCTTCGACAGGACGTAGACGTTGGCCTCGAACTGGGTGTGCGGAGTGATCGAGCCGGGCTTGCACACGACCTGACCGCGCTGCACATCCTCACGCTTGGTGCCACGAAGGAGAACGCCAACGTTGTCGCCGGCACGGCCTTCGTCGAGCAGCTTGCGGAACATCTCGACGCCGGTGACCGTGGTGCTCGAGGTCTTCTCGGCGATGCCGACGATCTCGATGGTCTCGCCGACCTTGACGATGCCACGCTCGATACGACCGGTGACGACGGTGCCGCGACCGGTGATCGTGAACACGTCCTCGATCGGCATCAAGAACGGCTTCTCGATCTCGCGAATCGGCTCGGGGATGTTGCTGTCGCATGCCGCGAGCAGTTCGAGGATCGACTCGCCCCACTTGGCGTCGCCCTCGAGCGCCTTCAGCGCCGATACGCGAACCACCGGGACGTCGTCACCGGGGAACTCGTACTGGCTCAGGAGCTCACGGACTTCGAGTTCGACGAGCTCGAGGATTTCCTCGTCGTCGACCACGTCAGCCTTGTTGAGCGCAACGACGATGTAGGGGACGCCGACCTGGCGAGCCAGGAGGACGTGCTCCTTCGTCTGCGGCATCGGACCGTCAGCCGCGGAGACCACCAGGATCGCGCCGTCCATCTGCGCAGCACCGGTGATCATGTTCTTGATGTAGTCCGCGTGGCCGGGGCAGTCGACGTGGGCGTAGTGCCGGTTGTCGGTCTGGTACTCGACGTGCGCGATCGAAATCGTGATCCCGCGGGCCTTCTCCTCCGGCGCCTTGTCGATCTGATCGAACGGCGTGAAGGGGTTCAGCTCGGGGTGTGCGTCGTGAAGGACCTTGGTGATGGCCGCTGTCAGCGTCGTCTTGCCATGGTCGATGTGACCGATGGTGCCGATGTTGACGTGCGGCTTGGTCCGCTCGAACTTCGCCTTCGCCACTTGATGCTCCTTGAGGACGGATTGCTTCGCCGTACGATGTGCCGGATTTGGAGTTGCGGGGAACTAACCGCAGCGATTACTCGCCGCGGGCCTTCTTGATGATCTCTTCCGCCACGTTCTTGGGTACCTCGGCGTAAGAGTCGAACTGCATGCTGTAACTCGCCCGGCCCTGAGTGCGGCCGCGCAGGTCACCGACATAACCAAACATCTCCGAGAGCGGTACAAGCGCTCGGACAACCCGGGTGCCGGACAGCTCATCCATCGACTGGATGATGCCGCGACGGCTGTTGATGTCGCCGATGACGTCGCCCATGTAGTCCTCGGGCGTGCGCACCTCGACGGCCATGATCGGCTCGAGCAGCGTGGGGTCGGCCTTGCGGGCCGCCTCCTTGAACGCCATCGAACCGGCGATCTTGAAGGCCAGCTCCGAGGAGTCGACGTCGTGGTAGGCGCCGTCCTGCAAAGTGACCTTGATGTCGACGAGCGGGTAGCCGGCCAGGATGCCGAACTGCAGCGCTTCCTGGCAGCCGGCGTCGACCGCGGGGATGTACTCGCGCGGGATGCGGCCACCGCTGACCTTGTTGACGAACTCGTAGCCCGCGTCGCCCTCGCCGCCACCTGGCTCGATGTCGATGATGACGCGCGCGAACTGACCTGAACCACCGGTCTGCTTCTTGTGCGTGTAGTCGACCTTCTCGACCTTGCGGCGGATGGTCTCGCGGTAAGCGACCTGCGGCTTGCCGACGTTGGCTTCGACGTTGAACTCGCGCTTCATGCGGTCGACGAGGATGTCGAGGTGCAGTTCGCCCATGCCGGCGATGATCGTCTGGCCGGTCTCTTCGTCGGTGTGCACCTGGAACGTCGGGTCCTCTTCAGCAAGACGCTGAATGGCGACGCCGAGCTTCTCCTGGTCGACCTTGGTCTTCGGCTCGATCGCCACCGAGATGACCGGGGTCGGGAAGATCATCCGCTCGAGAATCACCGGCTTGTCTGGGTCGCACAACGTGTCGCCGGTCGTGGTGTTCTTCAGACCCGGCAACCGCGACGATCGAACCGGCACCCGCCGAGGGGATGTCTTCCTGCTTGTTCGCGTGCATGCGAAGGAGCCGGCCGATGCGCTCCTTGCGGTCCTTCGTCGAGTTCAGCAGGGCAGCACCGGTCGTCAGGGTGCCTGAGTAGATGCGCAGGTAGGTGAGCTTGCCCAGGTACTTGTCGCTCATGATCTTGAAAGCAAGCGCCGAGAACGGCTCGGTGTCGCTCGGGGCGCGGCGCACCTCGACCTCTTCGTCGCCCAGCTTGTGACCGACGGTTTCGCCGATGTCGAGCGGGCTCGGCAGGTAGTCGGTGATCGCGTCGAGCATGGGCTGCACGCCCTTGTTCTTGAACGCGCTACCGCACAGCACCGGGTTGAGCTTGCTGGCGATCGTGGCCCGGCGAATGCCCGCCTGAACCTGCTCGACCGTCGGCTCAACACCGTCGAGGTACTGCTGCATCAAGTCGTCGTCCTGCTCGGACAGCGTCTCGATGAGCTTGTCGTGCCAGTCGCGAGCGGCCTCAGCGTGATCGGCCGGGATGTCGACGACGTTGAACGTGTCGCCCTTGCCCTCGCCCGTCCACTCGATGCCCTTCATCTTCACCAGGTCGATGACGCCCTTGAAGTCGCCCTCGACGCCCCACGGCAACTGGATGACCAGCGGGATCGCGTTCAAGCGGGTGATCATCATGTCGACCGTGCGATGGAACTCGGCGCCGACGCGGTCCATCTTGTTGACGAAACAGATGCGCGGCACGTGGTACTTGTCAGCCTGCCGCCAGACCGTCTCGGACTGGGGCTCAACGCCGGCGACCGCATCAAACACCGCCACCGCGCCGTCCAGCACGCGAAGCGAACGCTCTACCTCGACGGTGAAGTCGACGTGACCGGGTGTGTCGATGATGTTGATGGTGTGGTCGTTCCACATGCAGGTCGTCGCGGCGGACGTGATGGTGATGCCGCGCTCTTGCTCCTGCTCCATCCAGTCCATCGTGGCTGCGCCCTCGTGGACTTCACCGATCTTGTAGTTGATGCCGGTGTAGAAAAGGATCCGCTCGGTCGTCGTGGTTTTGCCCGCGTCGATGTGAGCCATGATCCCGATGTTCCGGACCTTGGCCAGATCTGCCATGACGTCAGTTGCCACTTCTTGAGCTACTTCCTTCTCTGTTCTTCGGGTGCTGTTCTGGTTGGTCCGTTGGTTACCAGCGGTAGTGCGCGAAGGCCTTGTTCGATTCGGCCATCTTGTGCGTGTCTTCGCGGCGCTTGACGCTCGCGCCGAGGCCGTTGCTGGCGTCGAGGAGCTCGTTCATCAGGCGCTCGGTCATCGTCTTCTCGCGGCGAGCCTTCGAGTAGCCGACGATCCAACGCAGGGCGAGGGTGCCGCCGCGGGTGCCCTTGACTTCCATCGGCACCTGGTAGGTGGCGCCACCGACGCGACGGCTCTTGACCTCGAGCGTGGGCCGCACGTTGTCGAGAGCGCGCTTCAGCGTGATCACCGGGTCGGTGCCGGTCTTCGCGCGGCAGCCCTCGAGGGCGCCGTAGACGATGCGCTCGGCGAGTGACCGCTTGCCGTTGGTCAGCACCTTGTTCACCAGTGAGGTGACCAGCGGCGACGCGTAGACCGGGTCGATGATGATGGGGCGCTTGGGGGCCGGACCCTTGCGGGGCATCTAGCTCTTCTCCTTCTTCGCGCCGTAGCGACTGCGCGCCTGCTTGCGGTTGCGGACGCCCTGAGTGTCGAGCGAGCCGCGGATGATCTTGTAGCGGACGCCGGGCAGGTCTTTCACTCGGCCGCCACGCACGAGCACGATCGAGTGCTCCTGCAGGTTGTGGCCGACGCCCGGAATGTAGGCGGTGACCTCGATGCCGCTGGTCAGCCGGACGCGGGCCACCTTGCGCAGCGCCGAGTTCGGCTTCTTCGGAGTAGTCGTGTAGACGCGCGTGCAGACGCCTCGACGCTGGGGCGAACCCTTGAGCGCCGGAGTCTTGGTCTTGTCGACCTTGTCCTGCCGGCCCTTGCGGACCAGCTGTTGGATCGTGGGCATGCGTGCCTTTCAGTCTCCGTGCCAGCTGCTGCATGGTCGTGCTGGACTCGTGCGGTTTGTGCCGATTCGTACCGTTTCGCCGACCCACGCGGTCGGGTGTGTCGCCCGCCCACGCTCCGATCCGCGAAAACTCGGATCGAGGGTGATTGTCCTGGCGCAGGGACAGCACTCTGGGCAGCCAGCAACAGCACAAGAACGGCCCGTGGTTCCGGGCACGAAGGGCAAGATTACCCATCGCATCGACCTAGGTCAAAACCGGGACCCACTGCCCGACGACCCCGGCCCCCGGCGCTCCATTAGTTGCTCGGCCGGTCATCCCCGGTGCTGCTGTGCCCGACGGCCACCACCCCGATGATGACCACGATGATCACGAGGGTCACCACGACAATGTTGGCCCAGGCGATGATTCGTGCCCCGGTGACGATGCCGAGCCCTTGCTTGGTGCCGCCGGAGGCGAGGATGTTGCGCTTGGCGGAGCCGGCGAGCACCAACGCGATGATCGCCGTGATGATCGGGCACACCAGGAAGCTTGCGATCGCCAGAATCAGCGCGGCGATGGCATTGCCCTCGGTGGACGGCGGGGCGTACCCGGATATCCGTACCCGTAGCCAGGCTGCTGCCGTACCCGGCTCCCGTACCCGGCTGCCCGTACCCAGGCGGAGGCCCATACCCGGCGGCGGCCGTAGCCGGGCTGGCCGTAGTCGTGGCCGGGTCAGGCGAAGCGTACGGCGGCTGCCATCGGCCCCTTCATGCGCCGAGTTCGCTATCGCTAACCCGTCAACGCAACCTGGCAACACTGGACGCTAGCGAGGATCGAACCGCCTCTTACACGGGGCGGTTCGCCCCTGCGGTTCGTTCCTCACCTTGGGTCGAACCGCCCGTAGTCGTACTCCTCGAGCGGCACCGCCTGACCCGACCCCTGGCCGAACCTTGCGTACTCGCCGTCGAAGTCGCCGTCGTAGCCGGTCATCGCGTACATGGCCGACTTGGCTTCCTCGGTGGGCTCGACCCGGATGTTGCGGTAGCGGGGCAGCCCCGTACCGGCCGGGATGAGCTTGCCGATGATGACGTTCTCCTTGAGGCCCAACAGCGGGTCGGACTTGGCGTGGATCGCCGCGTCGGTCAGCACCCGGGTGGTCTCCTGGAACGACGCCGCCGACAGCCACGACTCGGTCGCGAGCGAGGCCTTGGTGATGCCCATCAAGACCGGTCGAGCGGACGCCGGGACGCCACCCTCCGCGACGACGCGACGGTTGCCGTCCTCGAACCGCGGACGCTCGACGAGCTCGCCCGGCAGGAAGTCGGTGTCGCCCGACTCCAGCACGTTCACCCGCTTCAGCATCTGCCGCACGATGATCTCGATGTGCTTGTCGTGGATCGGCACACCCTGGCTGCGGTAGACCTCCTGGACCTCCGAGACAAGGTGGATCTGGACGGCGCGTGGGCCGAGGATCCGCAGCACCTCGTGCGGGTTGACGGTTCCCTCGATCAGCTGCTCGCCGACCTCGACGTGGTCGCCTTCGGCGACGCGCAGCCGCGACCGCTTCGACACCGGGTAGGCGATCTCCTCGGCTCCGTCGTCAGGAACGACGACGATCTTGCGAGCCTTGTCGGTGTCTTCGATCTTGACCCGGCCGGTGACCTCACTGATCGGGGCAACACCCTTGGGGGTGCGGGCCTCGAACAGTTCGACGACGCGGGGCAGACCGTGGGTGATGTCTTCACCCGCGACACCACCGGTGTGGAACGTACGCATCGTGAGCTGGGTGCCGGGCTCGCCGATCGACTGGGCGGCGATGATGCCGACCGCCTCGCCGACGTCGACGGTCTTGCCGGTTGCCAGCGAGCGGCCGTAGCAGGCCGCACACGTGCCGACCTTCGACTCACACGTCAGTACCGACCGAACCTTCAGCTCCTGCACGCCGTGCTCCATGAGCGCGCGATGCTCAGGTCACCCAGGTCACCGCGTGCTTCGCCGACCTTCTTGCCGTCGTGAATGACGTCCTCGGCGATGGTGCGGGCGAACACGCTGGTCTCGACCGTGGCCGGGCGAATCAGCACCCCGTCACGACCAGGCGCGGCGATGCGCATCATGATGCCGCGCTCGGTGCCGCAGTCCTCTTCGCGGATGATGACGTCCTGCGACACGTCCACGAGACGCCGGGTCAGGTAACCCGAGTCAGCGGTACGCAGCGCGGTGTCGGCCAGACCCTTTCGGGCACCGTGGGTGGAGATGAAGTACTCCAGCACGGACAGGCCTTCACGGAAGTTCGCCTTGATCGGCCGCGGGATGATCTCGCCCTTGGGGTTGGCGACGAGACCACGCATGCCGGCGATCTGCCGGACCTGCATCATGTTGCCGCGGGCGCCGGAGTTGACCATCATCCAGACCGGGTTGTCCTTGGGGAAGTTCTCTTCCATCTCGCGGGCAACGTCGGCCGTGGCCTGGGTCCAGATCTCGATGAGCTCCTGGCGACGCTCGTCGTCAGTGATGAGCCCACGCTCGAACTGCTTTTGGACCTTGTCCGCCTTGGCCTCGTACTTCTCGAGGATCTCCTGCTTGTTCGGCGGGGTGACGACGTCGGAGATCGAGATCGTGACGCCGGCGCGGGTGGCCCAGTGGAAGCCGGCCGCCTTCATCGCGTCGAGCGTCGCCGCGACGACAACCTTCGGGTAACGCTCCGCGAGGTCGTTGACGATCGTCGACAGGTCGCGCTTCGACACCTCGAAGTTGACGAACCGGTAGTCCTCGGGCAGCGCGTCGTTGAACAGCGCGCGGCCAAGGGTCGTCTCGACGATCAGCGGCTGACCGGGCTCCCAGTCTTCGGGTGCCGTCCAGCCGTCCTTGCCGTTGTCGACCGCAGGCAGGTCCTTGAGCCGGATCTTGATCTTCGCCTGCAGGTGCAGGTCACCGAGATCGCGAGCCATGACGGCCTCAGCGGTCGAGGAGAACACCCGACCCTCACCCAACACGCCATCGCGCGCTGTCGTCAGGAAGTAGATGCCAAGCACCATGTCCTGGCTCGGCATCGTCACCGGGCGACCGTCTGCCGGCTTGAGGATGTTGTTCGAGGACAGCATCAAGATGCGGGCCTCGGCCTGCGCCTCCGCCGACAGCGGCAAGTGCACGGCCATCTGGTCGCCGTCGAAGTCGGCGTTGAACGCCGCGCAGACGAGCGGGTGGATCTGAATGGCCTTGCCCTCGACGAGCTGCGGTTCGAACGCCTGGATCCCGAGCCGGTGCAGAGTCGGTGCGCGGTTCAGCAACACCGGGTGCTCAGTGATGACCTCTTCGAGCACGTCCCACACGACGGAACGCGCGCGCTCGACCATGCGCTTGGCACTCTTGATGTTCTGCGCGTGGTTGAGGTCGACCAGCCGCTTCATGACGAACGGCTTGAACAGCTCGAGCGCCATGTCCTTGGGCAGGCCGCACTGGTGCAACTTCAGCTGCGGGCCCACGACGATGACCGAACGCGCCGAGTAGTCGACGCGCTTGCCGAGCAGGTTCTGACGGAACCGGCCCTGCTTGCCCTTGAGCATGTCCGAGAGCGACTTCAGCGGCCGGTTGCCCGGGCCAGTGACCGGACGACCGCGGCGGCCGTTGTCGAACAACGCGTCGACGGCCTCCTGCAGCATCCGCTTCTCGTTGTTGACGATGATCTCGGGCGCGCCAAGGTCGAGCAGCCGCTTCAAACGGTTGTTGCGGTTGATCACGCATCTGAGGTCGCACCTCGTGCGGGTTGACGGTGCCTCGATCAGCTGCTCGCCGACCTCGACGTGGTCGCCTTCGGCGACGCGCAGCCGCGACCGCTTCGACACCGGGTAGGCGATCTCCTCAGCACCGTCGTCAGGGATGACGACGATCTTGCGGGCCTTGTCGGTGTCTTCGATCTTGACCCGGCCGGTGACCTCGCTGATCGGGGCAACACCCTTGGGGGTGCGGGCCTCGAACAGTTCGACGACGCGGGGCAGACCGTGCGTGATGTCTTCACCAGCCACACCACCGGTGTGGAAGGTGCGCATCGTCAGCTGGGTGCCGGGCTCGCCGATCGACTGGGCCGCGATGATGCCGACCGCTTCGCCGACGTCGACCGTCTTGCCGGTGGCCAACGAGCGGCCGTAGCAGGCGGCACAGGTGCCGACCTTCGACTCACACGTCAATACCGACCGAACCTTGAGCTCCTGCACGCCGTGCTCCATGAGCGCCGCGATGCGACAGGTCACCCAGGTCGCCGCGAGCTTCGCCGACCTTCTTGCCGTCGTGCATCACGTCCTCGGCGATGGTGCGGGCGAACACGCTGGTCTCGACCGTGGCCGGCCGGATCAGCGCGCCGTCACGGCCAGGGGCCGCGATCCGCATCATGATGCCGCGCTCGGTGCCGCAGTCTTCCTCGCGGATGATGACGTCTTGGGAGACGTCGACCAGACGGCGAGTCAGGTAGCCGGAGTCAGCGGTACGCAGCGCGGTGTCGGCCAGACCCTTTCGGGCACCGTGCGTGGAGATGAAGTACTCCAGCACGGACAGGCCTTCACGGAAGTTCGCCTTGATCGGCCGCGGGATGATCTCGCCCTTGGGGTTGGCGACGAGACCACGCATACCGGCGATCTGCCGGACCTGCATCATGTTGCCGCGCGCCCCGGAGTTGACCATCATCCAGACCGGGTTGTCCTTGGGGAAGTTGCTCTTCCATCTCGCGGGCAACGTCGGCCGTGGCCTGGGTCCAGATCTCGATGAGCTCCTGGCGACGCTCGTCGTCAGTGATGAGCCCACGCTCGAACTGCTTCTGGACCTTGTCGGCCTTGGTCTCGTACTCCTCGAGGATCTCCTGCTTGCGCGGCGGAGTGACGACGTCGGAGATCGAGATCGTGACGCCGGCGCGGGTGGCCCAGTGGAAGCCGGCCGCCTTCATCGCGTCGAGCGTCGCCGCCACGACAACCTTCGGGTAACGCTCGGCGAGGTCGTTGACGATCGTCGAGAGGTCGCGCTTGCGACACCTCGAAGTTGACGAACCGGTAGTCCTCCGGCAACGCGTCGTTGAACAGCGCGCGGCCAAGGGTCGTCTCGACGATCAGCGGCTGACCAGGCTCCCAGCCCTCGGGCGCCGTCCAGCCATCTTTGCCGTTGTCGACCGCAGGCAGGTCCTTCAGCCGGATCTTGATCTTTGCCTGCAGGTGCAGGTCACCGAGATCGCGAGCCATGACGGCCTCGGCGGTCGAGGAGAACACCCGGCCTTCACCGAGCACGCTATCGCGCGCCGTCGTCAGGAAGTAGATGCCAAGCACCATGTCCTGGGTCGGCATCGTGACCGGGCGACCGTCTGCCGGCTTCAAGATGTTGTTCGAGGACAGCATCAAGATGCGGGCCTCGGCCTGCGCCTCTGCCGACAGCGGCAAGTGCACGGCCATCTGGTCGCCGTCGAAGTCGGCGTTGAACGCCGCACAGACGAGCGGGTGGATCTGGATGGCCTTGCCCTCGACCAGCTGTGGTTCGAACGCCTGGATCCCGAGCCGGTGCAGCGTCGGTGCGCGGTTCAGCAACACCGGGTGCTCAGTGATGACCTCTTCGAGCACGTCCCACACGACGGAACGCGCGCGCTCGACCATGCGCTTGGCACTCTTGATGTTCTGCGCGTGGTTGAGGTCGACCAGCCGCTTCATGACGAACGGCTTGAACAGCTCGAGCGCCATGTCCTTGGGCAGGCCGCACTGGTGCAGCTTCAGCTGCGGGCCGACGACGATGACCGAACGCGCCGAGTAGTCGACGCGCTTGCCGAGCAGGTTCTGACGGAACCGGCCCTGCTTGCCCTTGAGCATGTCGGACAGCGACTTCAGCGGCCGGTTGCCCGGGCCAGTGACCGGACGACCGCGGCGGCCGTTGTCGAACAACGCGTCGACGGCCTCCTGCAGCATCCGCTTCTCGTTGTTGACGATGATCTCGGGCGCGCCAAGGTCGAGCAGCCGCTTCAACCGGTTGTTGCGGTTGATCACGCGGCGGTAGAGGTCGTTCAGGTCGGACGTCGCGAAGCGGCCACCGTCGAGCTGCACCATCGGGCGCAGGTCCGGCGGGATGACCGGCACGCAGTCGAGCACCATGCCCATCGGGCTGTTGCGGGTGTTGAGGAACGCCGACACGACCTTGAGACGCTTCAACGCACGAGCCTTCTTCTGGCCCTTGCCGTTGACACACAGGTCACGCAGAATCGCGGCCTCGGCCTCGAGGTCGAACGACTCGAGACGGTCCTTCAGCGACTGCGCACCCATGCCGCCCTTGAAGTACGCACCGAAGCGGTCGCGCATTTCGCGGTAGAGCACTTCGTCGCCCTCGAGGTCTTGGACCTTCAGGTTCTTGAAGCGGCTGAGCACCTCGTCGAGGCGGTCGATCTCGCGCTGCGCACGCTCGCGGATCTGCCGCATCTCACGCTCGGCGCCTTCGCGCACCTTGCGCTTCGCGTCGCTCTTGGCGCCTTCGGCTTCGAGTGCCGCGAGGTCCTCTTCGAGCTTCTTGGCACGGCTGTCGACGTCGATGTTCTTGCGGTCTTCGATTTCCTGACGGTCGACCGAGACCTGCGCCTCGATGCTCGGCAGGTCGCGGTGACGTGCCTCGTCGTCGACCCACGTGATCATGTAGGCCGCGAAGTAGATGATCTTCTCGAGGTCCTTGGGCGCGAGGTCGAGCAGGTAGCCGAGGCGACTCGGCACACCCTTGAAGTACCAGATGTGGGTGACTGGAGCGGCCAGCTCGATGTGACCCATCCGCTCACGACGCACCTTGGCGCGAGTGACCTCGACGCCGCAGCGCTCGCAGATGATGCCCTTGAAGCGGACGCGCTTGTACTTCCCGCAGTAGCACTCCCAGTCGCGAGTAGGACCGAAGATCTTCTCGCAGAACAGGCCGTCCTTCTCAGGACGAAGCGTGCGGTAGTTAATCGTCTCCGGCTTCTTGACCTCGCCGTGAGACCACTGACGAATGTCGTCAGCAGTGGCGAGGCCAATACGCAACTCATCGAAGAAGTTGACGTCAAGCACAGGTTGTCTTCTCTCTCCT
>CAWCZJ010000018.1:0-17855 GCA_963799955.1 uncultured Actinomycetes bacterium | reverse complement strand
GGACGAAGAGCTTCGTCTCGAGCAAGACAGTCGGCACGAGCCCATCTCCTCGGGAACGCGGCCGGCGCGGTTTCGACCTTCGCCCGCTCAGCGTCGTCCAACTAGCGAGGTTAGGCCGTTTGCCGCTCATCGGTGGCATTTGCGCGCCGAAGTTGACTGAACGGCTCAACATCGCTAGCCCACACGCGGCGATAAGAAGGCATGGCGAAAAGACCGGTGCGTACTGGTCTTGCCGGTTTGCGGCAGTACCCTGCGAAGACCTCCCGTACGTTGATCCAGCGGACGGCGCTGGTGGTAACCACCGCCGCAGCGGTCCTGCTCGCGATGCCGGGGATGGCGTCAGCGACACTCGCGAGCTCGGCCCACGCCAAGGCCGCCGCAGCGAAGGCAGTAGCTCCGGTCCCGCCGGCGCTGTAACCCTGCCGCGCAGGGCGTCTTCACCAACCCGAACACTCCGGTGTACTGGGGCGCCGCAGGGCTGATCGACAGCACCACCTTCACGGCGGCGTACTACGGCCCCGACGGCCAGCCCGGCTCGCCGCTACCGGTGCTCGGGGATGCGCACTGGGTCGAGCCCGGAGGTGCCACCGTGTGGTACATCCCGACGAGCTATGCGTACGCCGCGAAAGCAACGCGGCCACCCAACACGCCACCGACGCGTCCGAGCCGGTGCACAGCAGCGGTGGGTTGGATGCTGGCAGGCGACCCAACCCCGGGTCAGATCGCGATCATCTCGATGGCCGTGTTGAAGGCCTCTTACGCTTCCGGGCAGCCGTACCGTTACGACGGTCTGAGCACCCAATCCTCGCTCCCCAATGAGCTCGTGATTGCGGTCACTTCGCGCGCGAACTCGTGGCTGTTGCAAGTAGATGGCACGGCTGACATCGGGTACGCGTTGTACTCCGGCACGGAAATAGCTCTGCTGGACACGATGCCTGACCAGGACCTTCTGCCGATCACGATGCACGAACTGATGCTGTCGCGGTCGCTGAACGAGTCGACCCCCGACGTCGGTGGCATGCTCGGGCACATCGTCCCGCTGCTGTCGGCCTACCCGGTCCAAGACGTCAACATGTTGATGGCAACCGGTTGTCGGTAGCGCCGCGGGCGCGCCATCTGTTCTTGGGCCGTACGTCTCCCGCGCACATTGGACGAGCACCGAGGGCTGAAACGTCGCGGCTACGGCCGCACGTCCGCTAGGACGGTCAGGTCGACGAACTCCGGCGGCGCCCCGAAGACTGCGCCCATCGCGGCTTGCACCGATTTCATTGCCTCTTGCCGTGCTGGATCCGCCTCGCGGGCTCGCGCGTGTTCTTCGGACTCAAAGACAACCAGCACGTACGCCTGCGTGGAGTCCTTCTGGTCATGCATGATCAGCGTCTGCAACAGGCCCGAACCCTGCTGTTCGATTTCTCGCACCTGGTCGAACAAGCTCAGCAGCTCGCCGTCCGGGCCTGGAAGCATCTGCATTTTGATGAGCTGTGCCCACATGAGAGAAGCCCTTCTGGACGTCGGTTGGTGCGACGCCGTCGAGAGCTGCCGCAACGTAGATCGTGATCTCGAACTCGTCGAATGTCCAGCAGCAGCCAGGAGGGCGGTTACGACCTCGAGGCGGTCGGTGACGCGCAGACGAAGGTCACCATCTTCAACACGTTTGTCGGCCACGGCTTCGGCAAGGTGATTGTCGGCTCCGCTCGCAAGGCGGCTGCCAAGGATGCCGACGCATTCGCCCAGCGCATCAAGGTTGCCGTCGAAGCCAGCTAGATCTCTCTTGCACGGCCCGGTACCCAAGCGAAGACCTCGGTCAGACGCCCCAGCGGGAATGGGCCGCAGCCTGCTCAAGTGCGCTCGTGCCGCTTGCCGCGCGCTCGCGCAGCAGCTCGCCCGCGATGGTGTAACGCGGAGCCTTCTCCGGGCGAGCCTGTGCTTGCGCGACGATCTCGTCGACCAGTGATCGCTCCATGCCGAGCCTCGGATACGCGGCGTGAATCGCGGCCGCCTGTTCGTCGCTGACACATTCGGAGTCGCGGCCGAAGTCGAGGCCTACGCCACAGCGGGTGAGGTTGGTGACCGGGCCGCGGCGTTCGGCGATGCCGGCGGAGGTGTGCAACGCAATCGCCTCCCACACCGTTGCCCGGTCGGTGGCCGAGAATCCAAGCTCTGCAAGGAAATCGGCTGCGACATCGGCGCCGTCGACTTCGAAACGCTGAGTCCGGTTGCCTAAGTCGCTCAGGCCGATGTCGTGCAGCACGCACGAAAAGAATAAGAGCAACGGGTCGAAGTCGGTCACGCCGCGATGGTCGGCCAAGAGGGTCGCGAACAGAAAAGCTCGCATGCTGTGGTTCGCGATCGCAGGGCTCTCGTTAGCGCGAACCAGATCGACGACGGTCTGTGCCGCCGGTGCGTTCGGTAGCGCCGGGACGAGTGGTGAAGATGCCGTCATGCGTCAAGTCTGACCGGCACGCCGTCGTCCGGCGAGTGGCAGGATCGCCATGGTCCGCTAGATTACCGCCATGCGCTCTCATCGGGTCGCGATCCTGACCCTTGACGGCGTGCTGCCGCTCGACTTCGGCATCGCAGCGCAGGTCTTTCTCGAACGGCCGTGGTTGCCGTACCGAACCACCGTGTGTGGGGAACGCCCGCATGTCGAGGTTGCAACGGGCTTCTCCCTCGTCGTTCCCGGCAATCTGGACGACGTTCGCCGGGCCGATACCGTTATCGTCCCTGGATTTCTCGACCGTGGGCGGATTTTCTCCGATGGTGTGCTTGACGTTCTGCGGTACGTGCACCGACGACGGCGTCGTGTCGTCTCGATCTGTACGGGTGCGTTCGCCCTCGCGGCCGCTGGCGTGCTCGACGGCTTATCGGTCACAACACACTGGAACGCGGTCGACGAACTCGCCGAGCAATACCCGCACGTCACGGTCGACCGCAACGTGTTGTACGTCGACAACGGGCAGGTCCTGACCTCGGCCGGCGTCGCCAGCGGTATCGACCTGTGCCTGCACATCGTCCGCAGTGATCTCGGTGCGGCGACCGCAAACCGGTTGGCGCGATTGATCGTGGCAGCGCCGCACCGCGACGGCGGTCAAACGCAGTTCATTGAGGCGCCGATGGGTTCGCGTGACGGCTCTCTGGCGGCGACCCGCTCATGGGCACTCACCCATCTCGGTGAACCGCTGGCGGTCGCGGATCTCGCCCGGCATGCCGGTGTCTCCGAACGCACGCTGTCACGGCGTTTCGTCGAAGAAACCGGAACGCCACCGCTTCAATGGTTGCTCGGCGCGCGGATCCAGCGTGCTCGCGAGCTCATCGAAACCGCAGACCAGAGCGTCGACCACGTTGCGCGGCAGTGCGGCTTGGGCACAGCAGCCAACCTGCGTCTGCACTTCAGGCGCTTCGTTGGCACGACGCCTACTGCCTATCGCAATGCCTTCCAGGCGTGAGGCAGTTCACGCAGCTTCCGATTGCAGTATCTCGGCGACCGCTCGGCGTGCACCGATACGAGTGGGGACGGCGGTGAGCACAGCAATGACGAGCAGTGTCAGGACGATGACCGTGACGGTCCAAAGCGGACTGGGCAGTGCGGTCGGCCCGGTGTGATGCGGGTTGTTGTAGATGGCGATGCCGCCGGGGATGCCGAGCAGCACTCCGAGCAGCGCGGGGAGTAGTTGCGCGGTCGTCAAGCCGGTGGTGATCTGTTGCGACGTAGCTCCAAGTGCGCGAGCAAGCGCTGCTGAGTGTCGGGCATCGAGCGCAGTCGTCCAGGCAATGAAAATAGCGTTTACCGCAGCCAGCGCGATGAGCATCACTGAGATGACGGTCGTCACCCGAATCACCTGCGGGCCGAGCGACCAACTCGACGAAGCCGCATGAATGATGAGCACGGTGACGAGCCCGCTCGTGGTAACCGCAACGCTGAAGATGCTGAGCACAAGTCGCCGCGGACGCCGCGCAGCGAGGCGCGTGCCCAGCAGCAAGCGGCGCCGGCAACTTGGCCGACAATCGGATGATCCAAGCGCGTCGCCGCGGCGGCCGCGCCGAATCGTTGAGCGCAGCGACGGTGCTTTGACGAGCAGCGCGGACGGCGGGCACGAAGGTCGCGAAGATGCCGACCGCAAGAGCCAGTGCGACAACCAAACCCACCGTCGGTGCCGTGATCGACGGCGCGTTCGGTGCACCGATGAGACCAGCTCCAGGTCGGTCGATCAACGGCGCCGTGACCCAGCCGACAGCCAACCCGACGCCGGCAGCGCACATCCCCACGAGTACGTGCTCGAGAAGCAGCACAACGGCAACGACGCGCGGCGTGCCGCCGACCGCCTTCAGCAGGCCGACCCGTCGGTTCTGTTCGGCCATCCGGCCGCCGACAAGTACGGCCACACTCGCAATCGCCAACAAGGCGAGCAACCAACTACCCAACGAGAGAACGATCTGCACCTTGGCCAGTTCCTGCGCGTCGCCGCTGCGGATGCGCTGCCACGAGAGCAGATAGGGCGCCGACGGTGAAACGTCGGCGTTGTAGCGATCGGCGAACGCACTCGCTGCGCCCGCATCGTTGAGCTTGAGGTTCAAGAAGTAGGCAATCGGTCCGTCGGTGCCCGCAATGCGTGACGCGTCGGCTTCGGTTGCCCAGATGAGACCCGGGTTCGCGGAGCTGACGTTGCCGACAATGAAGCAGCCCTCGGCTTCAGCACAGACATCCGGATACGACGGGATGGCCGCCGTGGCCGCCGTCCCTACGATCTGAAATGTTGCCGCGCCGAGGGTCAGCTGATCACCGACGTGCAGACCCAACGCGCTGGCGAAACCCGCTTCGACGACAACACCGCCAGGTCGTATCCAGCTGCCACGCAGCTGTTTCGGTTGATCGACCGTCGAGATCGCAGCGTTTCGGCCTTCGACCTCCGCGCCTCCGGTCGTGTGGCCTTTGCGGAGCGACGTCCACGTGACCGCGAACGGCCCGCTGAACGCGGCCACGCCCGCGGCGTGCTCGAGGGGCCTCAGTGCGGCCGCCTCGGCCGCCGCATCAAGGACTGGCCCGCGTTGAACGGCCCCGCCTGGCGTGGCCGTGGTTGTCGGCGCCGGCGCACTCGAGCCGCCTGGCATGACGGTCGCCACCACATCAGGTCCGTTGGTCGCGGAGCGTGTTCTCGCATACGGGTTGTTCGTCGTGCCGTGAAGTGCAAGGCCGAGCGTCAGAGTCGTCGTCGCGGCCGCGATCGCGAGCAACAACAGGAGCGCCTGCGCCGGCCGGTGACGGAGGTCTTTCACCGCGAGACGAAAGACAAGAAACGCACGCCCCCTCATTTAGCTTTCCAGCCCGGCGAGGTCGGCAAGGTTTCTCCTAGTGCCGCCGACGAGGCGCGTCTCGTCGACGAGCGCACCGTCGCGCATCGAGATCAACCGATCCGCAGTCGCGGCGATCCGCTCGTCGTGCGTCACGATCACGAGCGTGAGGCCGCCCGCATGCAGCAGTTCGAAGAGCCGCAGCACCTCGAGCGTTGCTGCACTGTCGAGGTTTCCGGTGGGCTCATCGGCGAACACAATAAGTGGTTCGTTGGCAAGCGCTCGAGCGATCGCCACCCGTTGGCGTTGGCCGCCCGACAGCGCTGTCGGCAGATGGTCGGCTCGTTCCGCGAGCCCTACCTGCTCAAGCAATTTCCGGGCGCGCTGCTGGGCGTCTCGCGGCGTGCGACCAGCGAGAAGTGCTGGCAGCTCGACGTTTTCCTGGGCGGTCAACTCATCCATGAGGTGGTACGCCTGGAAGACGAAGCCGACCTCGCGTCGGCGAAGTTGTGCGAGCGCGCGTTCCGAGAGCCGGTCGATGCGTCGCCCGGCAAGGCTGCAATTCACCGGACGTCGGCCGGTCGAGGCCGCCGAGGAGGTGCAGCAGCGTCGACTTACCGCAACCGCTCGGCCCCATCACCGCGAGCATCTCGCCGCGAGCGACATCGATGTCGACGTCATCGACGGCACGCACGAGCGCCTCGCCGGTGCCGTACTGCTTGCGCAACCCGCGGGCGCTCAAGAGCGCAGGTTCGGTCATCGCTTGCTCCCTCGATCGCTCCATACGCGTTCACACGACTCGAGCCAGCGCAGGTCTGCTTGTAGCCGAAGCACGATGCCTTCGAGCACCAACCCGGCGTCCGAGTGATCGTGTTCGGCCATCGCTGCCTGTTGCACGTCGCGCAGCCGCCGCAGCAATTCGCGGCGCTGGAGGTCGACGATGCTGATGGGGTCGGCCAGCCCGGCCGCCGCTGCCGCGACGAGCTTCAGGTGGAACTCGGCGAGGTCGGGCTTCGGCGAGCTCACCTCGCTCAGCCACTCCGACACGCGTTCGTGTCCGGCTGGGGTGAGCCGGTACACCTTGCTGTCAGCCC
This sequence comes from uncultured Actinomycetes bacterium, assembly GCA_963799955.1. Classification (GTDB taxonomy): domain Bacteria; phylum Actinomycetota; class Actinomycetes; order Acidothermales; family Acidothermaceae; genus PALSA-607. Next base: position 11,472 of record CAWCZJ010000018.1, on the reverse strand, counting down.
GTTCGGCTGCGGTACCGGAGCCGGCGACGGCAACGAGCCCGGCCTTCTCGAGACGACCCAAAGTCACGTAGATGTGGCCGGCATTGAGCCCTTCGGCAAGCGGGCCGAGCGCGTCATCGAGTCGCGACCGCAACTGATACGCGCGCGACGGCTCCTTCGCCAGCATCGCGAGCACGATTTCCTGTTGCATGCGTCATCCGATCTAACGGTTATATCGAAACCTAACCGTTAGGGCATCGGGTCGTCAAGTACTCCCTGAGCGTTTGCCGAGGCCCTGGCGGGCGCTGCCATGAGGTGCGCCCACCTCGGCTAGCGTGGGAAGTCGAGCGCCCCGCCGGGCGGCTGCGATTGCCGACGAGACCGAAGGATGCGTGTGGTTGCTGACGTCGGGGGCTTGCTCGAAATGCGGGGCTTGACCCGCCGATACGGGCCGATCACTGCGCTCGACGGTCTGACGTTCTCGGTGCAGGCAGGTCAGGTCGTCGGGTTTCTGGGTCCGAACGGCGCGGGCAAGACGACCACGATGCGGGCCATCTTCGGACTCACCGACCTCGATGCCGGTGAGGTGCGGTGGAAGGGCGCCACGGTCGACCAGCCCGCTCGCCGCAAGTTCGGCTATATGCCAGAGGAGCGCGGCCTTTACCCCGGCATGTTGGTGGGGGAGCAGGTCGCGTACATGGGCCGGCTGCACGGGCTCGATGCCACGAAGGCTGTCGCGGCGACGAAGATGTGGCTCGAGCGGCTCGGTGTCGCTGACCGCTGGGCCAGCAAAGTCGATGTGCTCTCGCACGGCAATCAGCAACGGGTGCAGCTGGCCGCGGCCCTCGTGCACGAGCCAGAGCTGATCGTGCTCGACGAGCCGTTGTCTGGCCTCGACCCGGGCGGAATCGACGACATTGGCGCAGTTCTCGTCGAGCGCGCGAGCGCCGGCTGCTGCGTCGTGTTCTCCAGCCATCAACTCGATCTCGTCGAGGATCTCTGCGAGTCGGTGACGATCATCGACCACGGCAAATTAGTGGCGAGCGGTCGTGTCGACGACCTGGCCACCAGCGGCGCGCGCCGACTGGTCGTGCGGATCGACGGCGATCGAGACGCGTCGTGGGCGCGCGACCTTGCTGGCGTGACCGTGTCGGAAGTCAACGGTGGCGCAGTTCGGCTGGTGCTCGATGAGTCCGTCGACAGTGACGTCGTGTTGAGGGCGGCGATGGCCGCTGGCCGGGTCACCGAGTTCAGCTTCGCGCGCCGGCGCCTGTCGGAAGTCTTCCGGGAGGCGCTGGCGTGAAACCGCAGTTCATCATCGTGGCGGCGGTACTCGTATTCGTCGCGATCAGATTGACACTTCGGCAGCGGGGCCGTCGTGCGCGGGCTGGCGCGCCGTCGCCGTCCGCTGCGTCGTCGTCAACGTCGTCGATGTCGCTCGAGGCACGCAGGCCGTCGGTGTTGGCGAGACTGTTCGGTGACGTCGGTCTGGTGGCCCAACGCGAGGTGCGCGAACGGATCAGGGGCCGCGTCTTCCAGATCGGCACCGTCATCATCTTGCTCGTCGTCGTCGCGGCGATCGTCATTCCGACCCTGAACAAGAACAAGGCGCAACCTGACCGGGTCGGCGTGGTTGGTGCGTTGTCAGCGACGCTGAAGTCGACGCTCAACCAAAGCGTCGTCAGCATCGGCGACACGATGACGGTCGTGCCAGAGGCCGATACGGCCGCGGCCGACGCTGACCTTCGCGCCGGGCGGGTCGACATCGTGATCGTCGACAGTAAGCAACTCATCGTGAAAGACGCGCCCTCCGCCGACGATGTCTCGACGCCGGCGCAACTCTCGCGCATCTTCGCCACGACCCTCGGCACGATCGCCGCGTTCCAGGCAGCGGGATTGACCGCCGATCAGGTCGACACGCTTGGCAGTGCGAAACCATTGCCGGTGACGAGTCTTCAACCGTCGACGACCCATCGCAAACCGTCACCGGGTTCGATTGTCAGCCTCATTCTCGTCTTCATCATGCTGACGCAGTACAGCACCTGGATACTCACCGGCGTTGCCGAGGAGAAGTCGAGTCGCGTGGTCGAAGTGCTGTTGGCGGCGCTGCGCCCAGCTCAGTTGCTCGCCGGCAAGGTGCTCGGCATCGGGCTCGTTGCGTTGACCCAAGCCACCCTCATCGTGGGTGTTGCTCTCGGCTTATCGAGCGCAGTGGGGTCGAATCTGCTGCATGGCAGCGGTCCACTGACGGTGCTCGCCGCGTTGCTCTGGCTCGTACTCGGCTACGGCTTCTACTGCTGGATGTACGCCGCCGCTGGCTCGACGGTCGAGCGGCAGGAACAGATCCAAAGTCTTGCGTTCCCGTTGAGCATTCCCCTGACGGTCGGCTACGTCGCCTCTCTCATCACGGCGAGCACGGGGCGGCCCACCACGTTCCTCGAGGTGCTCGCTTACCTACCTCCGACCGCACCGTTTGCGATGCCCACTCTCGTCAGCCTCGGCAGTGCGACCTGGTGGCAGTTCTGCATCTCGGTCGTGTTGAGCATCGTGTCGACAATCGCGGTGGCCCGCGTCGCGACGTCCGTCTACCGTCGTGCCATTCTTCGCACGGGACGACGCGTGCGAATCCGCGAGGTCATGTCAGCGAAGCAGCGCGGCTGACGTGCGCGCGGTCAGGCTGCGCGGTCAGGTTGCGCGGCCGCGGATCCACCAGAAACAGAAGCCGGCGAGCGCAATTGCGGCAGCAAAAAAGACCGCGGTCTCGAACCACTGGTACGGCCAGTAGCGGTTCGCCGGCTGATAGGTCACGACGACGTGATAGCTGGCGCTGATCTTGGCGACGCAGTCGTGCAGAGCGTCCTGAACGCCGGGCGGGGCTTGAATACGGATAGCGCCGTGTCCCGCGCCCGGGGGCGGTCCGCCTCCGGTGCCGAGCGTCGGGCAGGTGCTGGCGACGAGTTGGGGTGATAGGCCGTGGCCGGCGCTGTCGACGATATGGGTGGAGTAGACCCACGCGTTCGGCAGATTCGGAGGGTTGGGGAACAACGTTTGCGGCCCGCCGTTTTCGCTGCCGAAGCCCGTGGTGTTGGGATCAAGGGCGACTGCCTTGTGCACCGGCGAGAGGAGGTTCGGTCGCACAAGATAGGTGAACGCGATTCTGGTGCCGAGAACGCCCGCCAGCGTGGCGGCCATGGCCGGCAGTGTGCGCCTGATGAGTAATCCAGCGACCACGCCGAGAACGAAACCGAAGGCCGCATACCCAAGAGGGACGATGTTCCGCTCGCCGAACATGCCTGAGCCGAATCGGTTGGTGTGCGCGTTGTCGATGGGGCTCGACCACCAGGTCACCAGCAGACTCAGTAGCCCGGTAGCCAGCACGCTGGCCGTACCGACGATGGTCAGTTTGGCTGCGAGCCAGCGCGTTGCGGGTGATGCTTTGCGTCCAGGCGAGGCGGTGGGTGCCCGCCTCGAATTCACGGGCGATCAGCGGCGCCCCCCAGAACGCGCCAACCAATGCGGGGAGAGCGACAAGTGCCGTGCCGAGCAGCTCGAGCAACTTGTCCACTTGGCCGAGATTGATCGACACGTCGCGACAGTCTCGGGAGGCGACGCACGCCGCCTGTGCCTTCGCATAAATGCCGTAGAGGTGGCTGAGGTGCGGCCTGGTCAAGGCGAGGACAACGCCAATAGCGACGAGGACGACGAAGGCTGCTGCCGCTTGCGCACGAAACTGTCGCCAACTGAGCCGCATCATTCGGCACTGCCGAGGTTCGCGCTGCGCGGTATTGCGTGAGCGTGTTGTCGTGGGGCGAGGTGCCGGCGCGCGCATGTAGGCCAACACCAAGTCCTCGAGGCCGATCCGCTCAACGGTCCAGGCCGGATCGAGCACCGGACCATCTGTGCGCACCACGAACGTGCTTTGCCGATCGGTGTGGCTGGCTTCGATGACCTCTTGATTGGCAGGGAGTCGATCAGCGTCGCGACGCGGACCGATGAGTCGGTGATGGCAGGCAAGCAAATCGTCTACGTCACCGGCGACCTGAACGCGCGAACCGACGAGCACGATCGAGGTAGTCGCACACCCGTTCGAGGTCGCTCACCAAATGAGACGACAACACGATGCTGACGCCATCGTCGGCTGCGGCTTCCATCAGGTGCTGGAGGAACTCGTGCCGGGCGAGTGGGTCGAGGCTGGCCACCGGTTCGTCGAGCACAAGCAACTCGGGCCGCTTCGCGATCGCGAGCGTGAGTGCCAACTGAGCACGTTGACCGCCGGAGAGCTTGCCGGCTCGCTGGGTGTGGTCGAGCCCGAGCTGGTCGATGCGGCGCTGGCGACGCCGGCGTCCCAGTTCGGGTTGAGCCAGGCGCCGAACTTGAGGTGATCAGCCACCGAAAGCCCTGCGTATATAGGAGTCTCTTGGGCGACGAAGCCGACCCGCCCGAGTTGGGTCGGGTTCTCGGCCGGCCGACCGCCGAGAACGTCGACGGTGCCGGCGCTCGGTTCGAGCAAGCCGACCGTGAGATGAAGCAGCGTGGTCTTACCTGCGCCGTTAGGGCCGACCAGACCGACAACTCGGCCAGCAGGCACCTGCAGTGTGCAGTCACGCAAGGCCCACCGTCTGCGATAGCGCTTGCCAAGCCCCTGCGCATCGAGCACGGCGGTCACGCCACACCTTCATCGGTTAGCGACCGAAAGGAGTCTTGAAAGAGGGCCTCGATGCTTTCGTCGTCGAGGCCGGCTCGGCGCGCCTTCGTCAAACCATCGTTGGAGTTCGACGCGCAGCGGCCCGTGCGCCGCGAGTGACGCGTCGCTCAGGGTCGAGGTGACGAAGGTGCCGACGCCGGCGCGAGCCGCGACGAGCCCGCTGTGCTCAAGTTCGCGGTAGGCCTTCAGCACGGTGTTGGGGTTGATCGCGAGCTGGGCGACGACCTCTTTCACCGTCGGCAGTTGGTCGCCCTTGTCAAGCAACCCGAGCCGCAGCGCGCGGCGCACCTGCTGGACCAGCTGCAGGTAAGGCGACACCCCCGAGGCGGTGCTCAAGTGGAACTCGATCATCGGCCTCCTCGATTCAACTAGGTAACTAGCACAATAGTTACCTAGAAAGGTTCTCGTGGCTAGGGGTTGCGGGCACCGGTTTGCGGGCAGCTATGCCGTACGCACCTTCGCGGCCCGCAGCGGCGTGACCGAAGCGCCTCTGGTATCAAGCAGGAATGAACGCGCGCGACAGCGAAGGGTGAAACGGCGTGATCGAAGCTCACAACCTGACCAAGCGGTACGGCGACAAGCTCGCCGTCGACCATCTGTCGTTCACCGTGGCGCCGGGCACGGTCACCGGATTCCTCGGACCGAACGGCGCGGGCAAGTCGACCACGATGCGGTTGTTGCTCGGACTGGATCGTCCCGACGCCGGCAGCGCGACGATCGCGGGCACGCCATACCGCGACTGCCTCGAGCCGCTGAACGTGGTCGGTGCGCTGCTCGAGGCGAGCGCGGTGCATAGCCGGTCGCAGCGCGTCCAACCACCTGCTCGTGCTGGCCCAGACCCAGGGGATTCCGCGCAAGCGCGTCGACGAGGTGATCGATCTGGTCGGTCTCAGTGGCGTGGCCGACAAGCGGGCTGGCGGTTTCTCGCTCGGTATGGGTCAGCGACTCGGCATCGCCGCAGCCCTGCTTGGTGACCCGAAGGTGCTCATGCTCGACGAGCCGGTGAACGGTCTCGATCCCGAGGGCATCGTTGTGGATCAGGAACCTGATCAAGCACCTGGCCACGAGGCCGAACCGTGTTCGTCTCCAGCCACCTGATGAACGAGATGGCCGTCACCGCCGACCATCTGATCGTGATCGGCCGGGGCAAGCTCATTGCCGACTGCCCGACCGACGAGTTCATCGAAGGGCATTCAGAGCACACCGTGCTGGTCCGAAGTCCCTGACAGCGTCAAGCTCGTGCCGAGCTGATCGCCGCCCGAGGGCGCCGGGCGACAGAAGCGGCGGACGGCGCACTCATCGTGTCGCGACCTGCCGGCGCCACGTATCGGCGAGCTTGCCGCCCAGGACGGCTGCGTTCTTCACGAGCTGTGACCCAAGCGCGCGTCGCTGGAGGAGGCCTTCATGGAGCTGACCCGCGACAGCGCCGAATACGGCGCTCCCGGCGCCGGACGACGCCGGCGGCAGCGAACACAGCGGAAGTGGCGCGACCGCATGACGACGGCCGACCGAGCACGCGGACCGTACCCGACCCGGCGGCGCTCGGCTTCGGCCGGCTGCTGCTCGCCGAGTGGACCAAGCTCCGCACGTCCGCTCCACGATGTGGTCATTCGTTGCTGCTGGTGATCTTCGTACCTCGGGTTCACGGCTCTCTTCACGGCGCTAACCGTGTCGCAGTGGAACAAGACTGACCCCTCGGACCGAGCGCGTCCATCATCGCCGACCCGATCAGCACCATCCTCGGTGGCGGGCTTTCCTCGGCCAGCTCACCATCTGTGTGCTCGGCGTCATGGTCATCAGCATCGGAGTACTCCACCGGCATGATTCGCGCCAGCCTGCTGGCCGTGCCCGGCGCGGGCGCCGATGCTCGCCGCCAAGGCGATCGTGTTCGCGCGCGGTGGTGTTCGTCTGTTGGCGAGATCGTCGCCTTCCCGTCGTTCTTCATCGGCGCCGCGATCCTGCACAGCCACGCGCCGGTGTCGCTCGGCGATCCCGGCGTGCTGCGCGCCGTGATCGGAGCCGGCCTGTACCTCACCGTGCTCGGTCTGTTCGCCCTTGCGATCGGCTGCGATCGTCCGGCATACGGCCGGCGCGATTACCGGCGTCATCGGCTTCATTCTGGTGCTCGCACCGCTGGCCCAACTGCTGCCGGGCCGCGTCGGCAAACACGTCCACGCCTACATGCCGACCGAGGCCGGACACCTGATCGGGCAAGCCCACCAAGCAAAGAACGACCTGCTGACACCGTGGCAAGGGCTCGGCGTCTTCTGCCTGTGGACGGCGGTGCTCCTCGCCGTCGCGACGTACCTGCTCCAACGTCGCGACGCCTGACAAACACGTATCGTGCTTTATGACTGAACAGGCCCTGGCGCGGGCGTTCCCCGTGCTCACCGACGAGCAGCGCGCCCGGCTGTGTGCCTACGGCACGTCGGAGACAGTCAACGTCGGTGACACCCTTTTTCGACCCGGCGACCTTACCTACGACCTCGTGTTGATTCAGCAGGGCGTCATCGACATCGTGACCACGCCGACCGCCGACGAGCCCGAAGAGATCGTCGTGCAGCATAAGGCGGGTGCGTTTCTTGGCGAGCTCAATCTGCTCACCGGGCAGCGGGTCTTTCTCACGGCACGAGTGTCAGCAGCCGGGCGCTGCATGTCGCGTCTCCGCCGAGTCATTTCGGCGGCTGATGGCTGAAGACCCCGAACTGTCCGACCTCCTCCTCAAGGCGTTTCTTGCCCGCCGGGAGATTCTGCGCGACAGTGCGGCCGCTCGCAGCATCGAGATCGTCGGCAGCAGCTTGTCGGCCAGCGGGCTCGCCCTGCGCACCTACGCGGCGCGGCAACGGCTGCCGCATTTGTGGTTCGACTCCGAAACCGTCGAGGGCCGAGCCGTCATGTCGGCCGCGGGGTTGAGCCCGACCGATCTACCCGTGGTCCTGACGCCGGGCCGCACGTTGTATCGCCGCGACCCCCGGCGAGCTGGCCGAACATCTTGGGCCTGTCGTATCACCGCGCGCCCGACAGAGCGATCGACCTGGTAGTCGTCGGCGGCGGCCCGGCCGGCCTGGCCGCCGCTGTTTACGGCGCATCTGAAGGATTGCAAACCGTCTTGATCGATTCAGTCGCGACCGGCGGTCAGGCCGCGGCGAGTTCGAGAATCGAGAACTATCTCGGTTTCCCTTCCGGTGTCAGCGGCGTCGAGCTCACCGGCCGTGCATCGATCCAGGCGCTGAAGTTTGGCGCCGAGCTTTCGAGCCCGTGCGCGGCGGCGTCGCTTGATTGCAGCAGAGGCCAGCTGCGCGTCGTCCTCGAAGATGGCACCGACATCGTCACCCGATCGGTCATCATCGCGACCGGCGCCCGCTATCGCTCTTTGCCGCTACCGCGATGGTCAGAGTTCGAGGGCGCCGGCATCTACTACGCGGCCACCGAACTCGAGGCGCGGGTCTGCGGCAACGAACCGGTCGCCGTCATCGGCGGCGCCAACTCCGCAGGGCAGGCAGCGTTGTATCTTGGCCTCGCGTGAGAGTGCGGTCAATCTCGTGGTGCGCGGCGACGATCTCTACGCCGGCATGTCGTCGTATCTCGCCGAACGGTTGCTGGCCGACCCGCGCGTCACGATTCGGCCGCAGACCGAGGTAACCGCGCTGCATGGCGACGCATCTTTGGCCGGCTGTCAGTCTCACCGACCGCGCCACGGCGCGAACGCTCGACGTCGATTGCAAGGGACTCTTCTGCTTTATCGGCGCAGTGCCGGCTACCGACTGGCTCACCACCATCGCGATGGACGACGACGGCTTCATCCGCACCGACGCTCAACTGCTCGACGCCGATCTGGGTGAGATCTGGGCACACATGGGACGACGACCGCTGCCGTTCGAGACGAACGTGCCCGCAGTCTTCGCGGCCGGCGACGTGCGGTCGGGGTCGATGAAGCGGGTTGCTGCCGCGGTTGGTGACGGATCAAGTGCGGTGCGCTCGGTGCACGCGGCCATCGGCGTTCGCGTCTGAGGCAGCGGTACCTTTGGCTGTGATCGATGACGAGCTCCCTGCCCGGTTGACGCGGGTGAAGGATGCGCAGAGCTGGCAGATCGGCACCGACGCAGACGTCGCCTGGATTCGCGAAGGCACCGTTGTCGGGCTGACCATCACGTCGGCGATCCCGCCGATTTACGACGCGTACGCGACCATCGTCGTGCCCGGGGATCGTGACGACCGAGCCCGCCACGATCAGGCACTACTCGCGATCCTGAGCGAGCAGTCCTCGGCGCAGCCGTGGTGGCTCGGGTACCTCGACACCGGCGCGGACGACGTGGTCTTTCACGACGTCCCGAAAGTGACCCTCTACACGGGCTGGCCGTATGTGTTCGTCGAGGCCGGCCCGCCGCAAGCTGCCAGCTGGAAGGACGCGTCGTCATGGCGCGGACCATTGCCCGACGTCATCTCTCCGGCCGACCATTCGTGGTTGCTCTCCACGCTCTGGGACGACGAGTGGCGATGCATCGGCGGGCCCGTGGATCTCATCCAAGCGCTCGGTCGAGACTCGAACCTGGAAACGCGCGTCGTGCGTCTAGGCGACGACGCGACGCCTCCAGGCCGTCAGCGTACTGAGCACGAACCGGCGCGGTCCTGTCAGCTCAATGGGTGTGGAAAGTGCCCATGACGCGCAACCACTCTTGCCTCGTCGGCTCGGTCATGCCGACCTTGCCGAGCGCAGGGCCGAGGCGCGAGGCCATGAAATTTCCGTGGGATTCCTGAGAATCCCACACCTCGAACACCAGCATGTTGCCGGCCGTGCCCTCGGCGCTGACGTGGCTGACCAGGCCGGCCGGCCAGTCGCCCGTGCCCGTCGCCGGATCGATTCCGAAGATTTCGTTCACGGCGTCGTAGTCGGCTTGCGTGCCTTTGAATTCCAAGATGAGGGCTTCGGACATGAGTGCCTCGCTCCCTGTCGGTGCCGACCGAGTCACTGCCAACAGAGTCGGCGTGCCTGGAGGCTAGTCGCAATCGATCTCGTCGAACAAGGGCAAGCTACTTCGGCGGTAGCGACCGGGCGTAGGTGACGCCGTGCCGCACCCAGCCGCGCAGCTCTTTGGCGGTGGCAACCGCCTCGGCGTCGACCCGCAGCCAGCCATCCATCTCGCGGCCGCGCATCTCGAACCGACCGACGTGCGGTTCGCTGACCAGCGAGTCTGTCTTCGCCGGGTCAACCCGCAGGAGCAGGCCGCCCTTGCCGCTGGCGCTGACCGCCATGTGGCCGTTGATAAGGAATGCGAGGCCGCCGAACATGCGCTTCTCGGTGAGGCCAGCTTCGCCCTGAAGCATCTCGCGAAGCCTGTTGGCCAGTTCTTCGTCGTATGGCATGGCTGCAGTATGGCGCGACCCGCCGACACAAACACGTCTCTGCCCCACTGGCAACCAGGCGGAGTCGACCGTCTCGATGCCGGTGACGCGCGGTACTTCAGTTGGCGACCGCCAACGCGGCGCTCTCGAACTGTGGACACAACTGGATGACGGCCACGGTTATGAACTTGCCTGCATCGGACGGAGACATCTTCAGCGTCAACGCAGCACCGATGGTGTTAAACGTGTCGCTGGAGGCGTTATGCGTCGTCAGACTCGTGCACACGAAATTGCCCAGGTCGACCACCTGCGCATCAGAGGAGGTCAGCGTGACCTTGCTGCGAACGGCCGCGACGAAGCTCTTGTCCGTGGCTACCAATTTCGCGCTGGCGGGCTTCGCGCCCGAACACCCGACCAGGCCGACGCTCGCGACCAACAAGGCGATTACGCGGCGCTTGCCGGTCATGTACTTCCTCTTTCGCGCGACGTCGTCGGTCAAGATTAGACCGTAATCGTTCCGGCGAGTCCGGAGGCTACGGAGTGCGGAGACTTCAGGGTTGCGGGCTGCGCTCGGCGAGTTCGCGGAACTGCTCGGGCACCTGGCTGACGTCGGAGAAGACGATCGCCGCATAGCCGATCGCACCGCGGCCGAAGCGGGTGCGAATGGCGTCGACCGAGCGGTCGGCGTCGAAGCGCGCTGCTCCTGCTTTCGTGCCCGGGCGCAGCTCGTCGTCGGGTAACCCGAGCGGCAACTCGAGTTGAAGCGCGTGTTGCGGCGCCAGGTGTGAAACCGAAACCGCGAGCAACGAGATGCGTGGCTCGTCGGGGTGGTCGCGCAAGGCGGTGTGCGCAAGTTCGGTGGCGACGTCGGCGAGCGTGATGGTGCTAGAAATAGCGGCCGGCAAGGTAATCGAGCGGGTTACCGATTTCAGCTGCGCGAACCGCACCCGCACCGTGATGGTGCGGCCGGCGCAGCCACCAGCGCGCAGCCGCCCGGCTACCCGGTCGGCGAGATATCCCAGCGTGGTATGCACCAACTCGGGCGTCGCATCTCGCAGGCCGAGTGCCGCTTGCGCTCCGACCGACGACGCGGTGTGGTCGCGTTCGATCTGGCGCGGATCGATGTTGCTGGCAAGAGCGCTGAGTTTGTCACCGACCGCGGTGCCGAGCAGGTGCCGCAAGTAGGGGTTCGGCGTCGCGGCCAGGTCGCCGATCGTGCGCACGCCAGCACTCGCCAGCCGAGCCGCGGCTGCCGGCCCGACACCCCAAATCAGCTCGACCGGCAGCGGATGCAAAAACTCCCGCTCGCCGCCGACGGGCACGACGACGAGACCATCGGGCTTGGCCACCTGCGACGCAATCTTGGCCAGATGTTTGGTGCCCGCGACTCCTACCGAAATCGGTAGCCCGATCTCGTCGCGCACCCGCTGTCTTATCGCCTGGCG
>CAWCZJ010000017.1:0-7863 GCA_963799955.1 uncultured Actinomycetes bacterium | reverse complement strand
GCTCACCGAAAGTGGATAAAAGACTTGTGTGGGTGGCGTAGATGCGATGGTCGATTCGGTCGGTGCGACGACTCCCAACGATGCGACGCTGCTCGGCACGCTTGTCGGCGACGTGATCGCGGCGCTTGGCGACGCCGGCACAGGTGAGGACGCAGACCCAATGCTTGGCGACGGGCTGGCGGTGCGTAGTGCGCCCGTGTTCGTCGAGCCGTGACTTTGCGGCCGGAGGCCGATAGCGACGGCCGCGATCGCGATGATCGCCACTGCGCCGAGTGCACTCGCACCGGTGCGTCGTTGCTGACGTCGCCGGGCGCCGACGTGGATGCGATCAATCGCATCAGGTGAAACGGGCACGCCGAGACCGCGAGAAGCAAGGACGTCGCGAAGCCGGCGCTCGAGATCCTCGTCGCCGTTGTTGCTCATTAGCTCAGAACGTCACGGCAGGCCACGTTGCGCCGCCGTCCATTGTCCGCAGCAGTTGCGTGGTCGTGCCGTCCTCGCCGACAGTGATCGCGAAACCGACGGCGGGCGTAGTGAAGCCCAAGAACGTCACGTCGGAAATGCTGGTTGCACTCGTTGGTACGCCACCCGGTACGCCACTAGGACCCGCGATCTTGCTGAGGCGCTGATTCGCTGCGTCGAACACGACAGCTGTTGTCTCATCGATCGCACCGAGTGCCGCTCCGCTTATCACTTGGATCTTCGCCGCGTTGTTAGCAGCGTTCGCCGTCCAGGTTGCACCGGCGTTCGTCGAGATATACAGGCCCGCCTGCGTGCCAGTCGGGCACTCTGCCCAGATCGCCTTCTTGGAGTTCGACATTGTGCCGCCGAGGTCTTGCTCGCATGGTCCGACGTGATCCGTGAACGGCTTCCCCGCCGTCCCTATGAGCACGTGCACTTTGTTGCCTGCACGCGATGGTCCCGATGCCATTAACGTGACGGTGCCGTCTTGGTCAACGATGCTCGGCGTTGTGGGACCGAGGGATACCGGTAGCGCGACCGGCGACCACGACTGTGCGCCCTTGCCGTAACTCGTCGAGTACAGCGCGTACTGATCGCTGACCGCGGAAGGGCTCGCGCCACTACTCGACGCTGTTTGCACGATCGCCCAGGCGGTGTTGTTCGCGGCTACAAGATCGACGACCCCACCTGCAATGCCGTTCACTGCCGTCCACGACGCGCCGGCGTCTGTCGTCGAGAACAAGGCCGAACCGAACACCCAGCCGTCCTTCGCATCACCGAAGCGGATCTGCGAGATCGTCGTCGCACCCGACGCTCCCTTGATCGGGGCTTGGCCGACTATGGCCGGGGGAGTTGTGTCGGTCGTGAAGTGCTGGCCGCCATCGGTGGTTTGCCGAACCGTCGTCGTGATTCCGAAGCCGTCCGAGGTCTTTGTGGTCGTGTACCCGAGCACCCAGTAGTCATTGAGTCCGACGGCACTCACAGAGACCGGCGTGAATCCAGCGGGCTGACCGGCCGCGGAGCTTTCCGATGCCAAAGGCTGCACGAGCGGACTGATGGCGGGCGCGCTACTCACTGGTGCGGCGGACGCCGAAACAGGCGCCGAGGCGGCTCCGAAAAGCCTTGCAGTAGGTGATGTGCTGCTCGCCGCGGCCACACTTGGTGACGGGCTTGCGGTGCGCAGAGTGCCAGCCACGTTCGACGCATGGCTGTGGGGGCGCACCCCAATAGCGACCGCAGCAATCGCGATGATTGCCACTGCGCCGAGCGCGCTTGCGCCGGCGCGTCGTTGCTGGCGTCGACGCGCACCGGCATGGATGCGATCAATCGCATCGGGCGGAACTGGAACACCAAGGCCGCGAGAGTGCAGGACGTCGCGTAGCCTGCGTTCGAAGTCGTCTGGCGGTTGCTGTGTCATCAGCCGACTCCCTCGGCCGGTCCGTCAGATTCGGCGAACTGGTACGAGTCGCGGCGAAGTGACGCGAGCGCTCGTGATGCCTGACTCTTCACCGTGCCGACAGACGAACCCATCAATGAGGCGATCTGCGCCTCGGACATGTCTTCGTAGTAGCGCAGCACGATGACCGTTCGTTGCCGCGGCGGGAGTGCCCGGATTCGATCCCACAGTGCGATATCGCGGACCACTGGCTCAGAGGGCCCAGCCCCTCGCCGTCCGGCATCTTCAGGCACGTCTAACACCAGCGTCTCGCGACGATGACGTCGCCAGATGCTGATGTTGCGGTTCACCATGATGCGCCGCACATACCCCTCCGGGTCGCCTTGGTTCTCTACCCGCCCCCAAGCGAGCATCGTTCGCTCTAGCGCGTCCTGGACGAGATCAGCCGCGGCGTGCGGGCTACCGGTCAAGGCGTGACCAAAACGCAGTAGCTCCGGCATGCGGGCACGGGCGAACTCGTCGAAGACCTGTCGCCGCTCCTCGTCCACCATCACCCCGGGCTCTTGTACGCATTGACGACGCCGGACGCCGCCGACGGGTTGCATCGGTCGTCCCACAGGTTCCCGACCGAGCGTAGGGCTACCGGTCAGGCGGGCAGGCCCTGAGCGAATGCCAGCAGGTTGCTCGGGTCGACCGCCGCTTTGACGCTCGTCAGGCGTGCGAGGTTCGCCCCGTAATAGGCGTGTTGCCAGTCGGCCAGCTTGGGGTCGATGTAGTTGAGGTAGGCGTAGCCGCTCACGTAGGGCCGCATCTGTTCGTACAGGCCGTCAAGCCAGGCCTGATTCGAGGCCACGACAGACGCCGAGGCGCTCGGCGACCAGGGGGCGACGTATTGCAGGCAGGCGAGCTTGTCGCGGTTGAAGAAGGCTGTGTCGCCGGGCGCAATCGAGTTGATCGCGCCGCCATAGGCGTCGAACAGGACGCTGCCGCCGGGCAGGTGCAGCGTCTTGCGCTTTTCTATGCCGGCGAGTAGAACGTCGACCCCGGCCGACGCCAGCGGATTGGCGATGAAATCGGAGCGGGAGTAAGTGGCCTCTCGGCCGAGCTTGCCACCGGGATCGAGGTCGGCCCGGTGGCACTCCGTCGTGGTGAGGGTCGCGCAGCCGCCTTCGACGAACATCGTCGACAGGTAGTCGCCGGACTGCACGTAGCGGGTGGTCAGCGGTGCTTTCGAGGCCGACTGCAACGAGTCGAGCAAGGGCGACAGGCCAGACGGCGGTCCGACGAAAACGCCGCTCGCGTAGATGTGGGGCGTGTCTAGTGATGAGCCGGCGCCGTCGATGTGCAGGCTCGACCACAGCTCGTTCGGAGTGGTCGGAAGCCATTCCTGCCAGGCCGTCACGACGTCGTGCGCGTGCGACCAATCCCAGCGCACGAGGAAGTGCGTCAGGGTCTGTGTCGCATGCGTCTGAAACTCGATCGCGGTGACGATGCCGAAGTTGCCGCCGCCGCCCCCGCGATGCGCCCAGTAGAGGTCGGCGTCGCTGTTTTCCGTGCAACGGATGGCTTTTCCGTCGACTGTGACGAGGTCGATCGCAGTCACGCCGTCGCAGCTGAGCCCGTACTTGCGCGCCAGGACCCCGACACCGCCGCCGAGAGTCGACCCGGTGATTCCGACGGTCGGGCACGAGCCGCCCGGGATCGATTGGTTCTGCTTCGCGAGGCTTGCATAGACGTCGACCAAGGTCGCGCCGGCACCCACGGCTGCACTGTTCGCGCCAGTCACTTTGACCTGCTTCATTGGCGCGAGGTTGATGACAAGGCCCGACGTTGTCGAGTAGCCCGCGTAACTATGGCCGCCGCCTCTTGCCGCAACGGGCATGCCGGTTGCGCGGATGAACGCGAGGCATTTCTGCACATCGTCTGTAGTGGCGCATTGGGCGACGGCGGCCGGTCGCACGCCGTCGTAGCGGGTCGAATAGAGCCGGGCCGCGGTGAGGTAACCGGCATCGGCCGGGCGCAACAACTTGGAGCCGAGGGCTTTCGCGAGGGCGTCGAGGTCGGCGATCTGTGCGGCCGACGAGACGGCGGGCGTCGCCGAGGTCGGAGCACTAGCCGGTGCGGAGCTGGCGGCTGCCGTTGAAGATGCCAGGGCGGACGGCGGTTGGGTGCCCGAGGCGGACGCCGTCCCGCTCGGGTGTGGGGTTTGGCTTGTGCAGCCCTCGAGGGCACCCACCAGGGCGGCGGCGCCAGCTAGTCGAAGGAACTCGCGCCGGTCGATGGGACGTCCTCAAAGGTGTGGGGTCTCGCAGAGTTATGGGCTCGATTTGCGACGAGTCTCTACCTGGGGACGCCCGTACGCCCGGATTGGGTGCATGGCCGGCCATTCGGCGTCCGGGTCTGGCCGCAGGCCTCGGGTCGGCGAGGCATACTGCCGCCGTGCGATTGACAGATTTCTGGGGCCGGATGCGGCAGCACTTCGGGCCTGCATACGCGGCGTCGTTCGCCCACGACTTCGTGATGAGCGAGCTCGGCGGCCGCACGATCGACCAGGCGCTGGCCCAGGGCGTCGACGTCCAGGAGATCTGGCGGGCGGTCTGCCGAACCGTCGAAGTGTCGCCCAAACTGCGCTGATCTGTGGTTTCTGGGACTGGTGGGTTCCCTGAGGCTCCGTAGCTTTTGGTGGTCGGCGTGTCGCCGATCGTTCGAACAGGTGTTCGGTTAATGTCCACAGCTATCGGAGTGGTCCACAGCGGCCGTCCGGCGGCGGGAAAGTGGCATACCCGCCGCCTAACGTCGTCCACGACCCGAGATTTGCGACCGCAAACGGCGACTGAACGGATGGCGACCATGGCAGCACCCGACCGCGCGAAGGCTCTTGAGAACGCGCTGGCCCAGATCGAGCGCGCGCACGGCAAGGGCTCGGTGATGCGCCTAGGTGATGAGGTGCGGGCGCCGATCGAAGTGATTTCGACCGGCTCGATCGCCCTTGATGTCGCGCTCGGCATCGGTGGGTTGCCGCGGGGCCGGATCGTGGAGATCTACGGCCCTGAGTCCAGCGGCAAGACCACGCTCGCGCTGCACGCGGTCGCCAACGCCCAGCGGGCCGGTGGCATCGCGGCCTTCATCGACGCCGAGCACGCGCTCGACCCCGAGTACGCCGAGAAGCTCGGCGTCGACAGCGACGAGCTGCTGGTCTCGCAGCCCGACACCGGTGAGCAGGCACTCGAGATCGCCGACACCCTGATCCGCTCAGGTGCGATCGACATCATCGTGATCGACTCGGTCGCCGCTCTGGTGCCTCGCGCCGAGATCGAAGGCGAGATGGGCGACAGTCACGTCGGCCTGCAAGCACGGTTGATGAGTCAGGCGCTGCGCAAGATCACCGGCGCATTGAGCAACTCCGGTACGACGGCGATTTTTATCAACCAGCTACGCGAAAAGATCGGTGTCTTCTTCGGCTGCTTCAACTACAACACCCGCGTCACGCTCGCCGACGGCACGCAGGAGAAGATCGGCAAGATCGTCAACCAGAAGATGGCCGTCGAGGTGCTCTCCTACGACCCCGAGACCGACCGGATCGTGCCGCGCAAGATCGTCAACTGGTTCGACAACGGGCCGACTGACGAGTTCCTTCAGTTCACCGTTGCGAAGTCGGGCCGCAACGGGCGCGCTCAGTTTGCTGCGACGCTAACCACCTCATCCGGACGCCGGGGGCTGGCGTCGAGGCCGGCGAGCTTCTCGCGGGCGACCGCGTGATGATCACCGAGCCGCACCGGTCTGAGTTCGCAGCAGATGCAGGTCGTGCTCGGGTCGCTGATGGGCGACGGCAACTTGTCGCCGAACCGCAGGGATCGAAGCGGTGTGCGCTTCCGCCTCGGCCACGGCCCGAAGCAGGCCGACTACCTCGACTGGAAGGTCTCGCTCTTCGCCAATATCGAGTGCAGTCGCCGCACAAGCGCGACAGGGGCGGCGTTTGCCGACTTCACTCCGCTGCCCGAGCTTAACGAGTTTCGCCAGGCCGTCTACTTCGGTGACGGCAAGAAGCATCTGTCGGAGGAGTACCTGAAGGCGCTGACGCCACTCGCGCTCGCGATCTGGTACATGGACGATGGCTGCTTCACGCTGCGTTCGAAGGGTGTGCAGGAGCGCACTCAAGGCGGCAGCGGCCGTATCGAGATTTGTCGTCGATGCGATGAGCCGTCGGCACCCGTGATCGCATCGTCGAGTACCTACGTGACACGTACAAACTTGACGTCAAACTGACGACGCGCGGTGCGCGCGGACAGCAGGTCATGCAGTTCACGACTGAGTCCTCGGCCGCGTTTCAGGCGATCGTGGCGCCGTTCGTGCATCCCTCGATGGAATACAAGTTGCTGCCACGTTTCCGCGGGCTCTTCCACCTCGAGCCGGAATTCATTGCAGCCGTCGGAACGCCCAGTGCCGGCGCGGATCCTCGACATTCATGTGAAGCCGAAGACCCGCTCGATGCATCGCTTCGATATCGAGGTCGAGGGCAACCACAACTACTTCGTCGACGGTGTCATGGTGCACAACAGTCCCGAGACGACGACGGGTGGAAAGGCGCTGAAGTTCTATGCGTCGATTCGCATCGACGTTCGCCGCATCGAGACATTGAAAGATGGCCAGGAAGCGGTCGGTAACCGCACTCGGGCCAAGGTTGTGAAGAACAAGTGCTTGGCCGAAGGCAGCCTGGTCTTCGACCCGATCACCGGTCTCACGCATCGCATCGAAGACATCGTCGATGGGCGCCTTGCCGTGTCGGTGGTCTCTGCCGCGAAAGACAACAGCGCTGCACGTGCGGCCGGTCGTCTCCTGGTTCGACCAGGGCGTGCAGCAGGTGCTTGGCCTTCGCACTCGAGGGCGGCAACACGCTGCGGGTCACCCCCGACCACAAGGTCCTCACCGACCAGGGCTGGCGGCTCGCGGGCGACCTCAAGGTCGGCGACCGGCTGGCCCGCCCGCGCCGGTTCCTCGGCTTCGGCACCGCTGAACCTGTCACGCCCGACCATGCCCGCATGCTCGGCTACCTCATTGGTGATGGCTACGTCGGTGGCAAGACGCCGATTCACTTCATCAACGCCGAGCCGACGTTGCACGCTGATGCTGCGGCTATCGCTCGCGGGCTCGGTTGCGAATCCATTGAGTGACGGACCCGCTCGCAGCGTCCTTCTCCATCGCCAGGGCGAAAAGAACGGCTTGCTAACGCTGTGCCGCGAGGCCGGCATCTACGGCAAGCTCGCGTGGGAGAAGACCGTCCCGGCCTACTTCTTCCAGCCCGACACGTCGGCCGATGTCGTGCGAATCTGATCTTCGGGCTGCTCGAGACCGATGGCCACGTCAGCAAGGAACAGACCGGCGCGATCCGCGTCGGTTTCACCACGACCTCGGAGCAACTCGCGCACCAAATCCACTGGCTGCTGCTGCGCTTCGGCATCGGCAGCTCGGTGCGGCACTACGACCCGACCCAGAAGCGCGGGGGCTTGATCAAGGGGCGCAGGATCATCGCGCAGCGACCGGTCTATGAGGTTCGCATCTCCGGGATCGACAATGTCGCGGCGTTCTCCGAGGCCATCCCGATGTGGGGGCCGCGCGGCCAGGCGCTGGTGCCGCGCTCACTGAAGAAGGCATCGCTCGCCATCGTGGCTCGCAAGGCAACTACCTCGCAAGCGATGTCACCAAGCCGGTGCTGGCTCACTTGCTTGGCTGGGTGACCGCTCGCGAAGCGGCGAGTCTGGTTGGGCCGTCAGCGGGCGATCCGCGTGGAGGCATGCGCCAGGTACTCGGAATGGGTCGGCTGCGTCGCGATCGCGTTCAGGCGCTCGCCGACGCACTCGACGATCCGTTCTTGCACGAGGTGCTCGCCGAAGAGGTGCGCTACTCCGTGGTTCGTGAGGTCCTGCCGCTCGAGCCGATGCGCACGTTCGATGTTGAGGTCGAGGAGTTCCACACCTTGGTCGCCAACGACGTCGTCGTGCACAACT
>CAWCZJ010000016.1:0-249969 GCA_963799955.1 uncultured Actinomycetes bacterium | reverse complement strand
GATCGCGACCACGTCGGCCAGCGTTCGCACGTGCTCGTGATGACCCACCGGGTAAGGGCAGTCGCTGAAAGGGTCGAGATGCAGCGGCCGGACGCCGGCCGCATGCGCGCCGTCGACGTCGGCCCAGCCGGTATCGCCGACGTGAATCGCTTCGGCCGCCGGCACATTCAGCTTCTCGAGCGCGAATCCGAAGATCTCGCGTTGCGGCTTTGCGTACCCGACGACACTCGAGTCGATGACGATGTCGAACGGGAGCTCGCACCGGCGCAGCACCGACTCAAAGTTCCGTCAGAGTTCGACACCACGGCGATAGCGACACCGGTCTCGGCGAGTGCGCGCAGGTTCTCGACAACGCCTTCCGGCACGACGTTCCACAACGTGGCCGCCGGCGCCGTGTAGAGCTGCTCGAGCGCCAGCAATGCGTCGTCCATCCGTCGGTTCGGGCACTTGCGCGAATCGCACGAACACCCGGTTGTACCGCATCCAGTCGAGCGGCCCGCCCTGCGATATCCATAGCGGCGGTCGCGGCGTAGTGCACCCGCGCGCACCAACGCGGGCTCGATCGAGCCGCCCGCGGCGCGCAACACTGCGGCGATCGCCCACGGGTTCGGCAGCAGCAGCACACCACCCGCGTCGAGCAAGACAGCGCGAGGGACGCCGGCCGTTCCGTCATCGCCGTTCGCGCAGCAACTCGGCGACCTCGGCGGCCCAGTAGGTGAGCACGATGTCGGCGCCGGCCCGCTTGATCGACGTCAGCGACTCGACGATCACGCTTTCGCGATCGAGCCAGCCGTTCGCCGCGGCCGCCTCGACCATCGCGTACTCGCCACTGACCTGGTAAGCGGCGACCGGAACGTCGACCGCGTCGCGCACCCGGCGGACGATGTCGAGGTAGGCCATCGCCGGCTTCACCATCACGATGTCAGCGCCCTGCGCAATGTCGAGGGCGACCTCGCGCAGCGCTTCGTCGCTGTTGGCCACGTCTTGTTGGTAGGCCCGGCGGTCGCCGAACTTCGGCGCACATTCGGCCGCGTCGCGAAACGGCCCGTAGAACGCCGACGCGTACTTGACCGCGTAAGCCAGCACCGCGACCTCGGAAAACCCAGCGCTGTCAAGGATTCCCGGATCGCCGCGACCTGACCGTCCATCATGCCGCTCGGCCCGACGACGTGCGCGCCGGCGGTCGCCTGCGCGAGCGCGATCGACGCGTAGCGCTCGAGAGTGGCGTCGTTGTCGACGACGAGTTCGCCCGTCGATGACTCGACCAACACGCCACAGTGGCCGTGATCGGTGTATTCGTCGAGGCACAGGTCGGTCATCAACACGGTCGCGTCACCGACCTCGGCAACCAGATCGGCGAACGCCAACTGCACGATGCCTGCGGGGTCGTCGGCGCCCGAGCCGCGGGCATCTTTGTCCGCCGGAATACCGAACAGCATCAACCCGCCGACACCTTCGGCGACGGCGTGCGCGGCGGCCTTGCGCAACGAGTCGCGGGTGTGTTGCACGACGCCCGGCATCGAGGCGATCGGCACCGGCTCGCTGATGCCCTCCTTGACGAACATCGGCAACACCAGGTCGGACGCCGCCAGGTGGGTCTGCGCGACCAGCCTGCGCAGCGCCGGCGTGCGCCGCAGTCGGCGCGGACGCGACACGAGCCCGCGCCCATCGGCGTCCGGCGTCGACCTGCCCGTCATCGGACCTACTTGGCCTTGCGCCGCGTGCTCGCGCGCGGCCGGCCCGGCTTGCCGGTCCACTCGCCGCTCGCCTCGGCGGCCAACCGCTGCGCGAGGCCGTACGCGGCAAGCGCATCGGCCAGGCACTCGACCGACGGGCTCTCGGCGAGCACGTCGACCCGCAAGCCCGTGCTCTTCTGCCGTCTTCGCGGTCTGCGGCCCGATGCACGCGATCACGGTCGTCGCGTGCGGCTTGCCGGCGATCCCGACCAGGTTTCGAACCGTCGACGACGAGGTGAACACCACCGCGTCGAACCCGCCGGTCTTGATGGCCTCGCGGGTCGCGGCCGGCGGCGGCGCAGCGCGCACCGTGCGGTAGGCCGTGACGTCGTCGACCTCCCAGCCGAGTTCGACCAGCCCGGCGACCAACGTCTCGGTCGCGATGTCGGCGCGGGGCAAGAACACCCGGTTGATCGGGTCGAGCACGTCGTCGTAGGGCGGGAAGTCTTCGAGCAACCCGGCCGCCGACTGCTCGCCGGTCGGAACGAGGTCGGCCTTGACCCCGAAGGCCTGCAGTGCGGCCGCGGTCTGCTCGCCCACCGCCGCGACCTTGATGCCGGAGAACGCGCGTGCGTCGAGGCCGTACTCCTCGAACTTCTCGCGCACGGCCCGCACCGCGTTGACCGAGGTGAACGCGATCCACTCGTAGCGGCCGGTCACCAGCCCGCGAACGGCGCGCTCCATCTGCTGCGGAGTGCGCGGCGGCTCGACCGCGATCGTCGGCACCTCTGACGGCACCGCGCCGTAGGTGCGCAACTTGTCGGAGAGCTCGCCCGCCTGCTCCTTGGTGCGCGGCACCAGCACCCGCCAGCCGAACAGCGCCTTCGTCTCGAACCACGACAGCGCGGCGCGGCTCTTCACGACGTCACCGACCACGAGCACGAACGGACCGGTAAGACCGGCGGCCTTCGCGTCGGCGGCCAGTGCGCCGAGCGTCGAGACGACGGTGTGCTGTTCGGTGGTCGTGCCGGCCCTTGTCGCGGCGACTGCGGTGTCGGCCGAACGCCCGTGCTGCACGAGTGCATCGCTGACCGCAGCCGGGCGACTCGACATGCAGGACGACGATGGTCTGGTGCCCACTGCGGCCGCCGCCCAGTCAGGGCCGGACGCCGACGGGCGGGCGTCGACGAACCGCACCTCGCGATGCTTCGCGTCGACGAGGGCGATACCGGCATAGCTCGGCACTCCCGCCGCGACCGGAACGCCGGGAACGACCTCGACAGCGAGCTTCGCCTTGACGCACGCGGCGGCCTCTTCGGCGCCGTCACCGTCGAACAGCGGGTCGCCCACGAGCAACCGGACGACGCTCTTGCCGCTCTTGGCGACGTCGACGACCGACTTCGCCCGCTCGGCCTTCGTCAGCGGCCGGTCGGCCTCGACTGCTGAGAGGTCGATGACCGTCACGTCGGCGCGGCAGTGCCGGCCAGACTCGACACTCAGTTGCTCGTCGACGATCACCACGTCGGCGCGGCCGAGGAGATCGACCGCCCGCAGCGTCAGCAGACCGGGATCACCTGGCCCGGCGCCAACGAACGTCACCGTGCCCGCGTGCTTGGGCGTTGCCCTCATCGTCGTCCTGTTCTGTCGTGTGTGCGTGACGTGGTTGGTGCAGGTCATCCGGGCCATTGCCGTCATCGCGGTTCCGCATGAGCGCCCCGGCGCCCCGCTCCAGCAGTTCGGCCGCCAACCGGCGTCCGATCTGCTTCGGCTTCTGTCAGCGGGCCCATCGGCCGACCCTCGGATCGCTGTCACGCCGTCCACGCTGACGACCACCGCGACCAGATGCAAATTGGAGGCCGCGTCGACCTCGGCGAAAGCCCCGACCGGGGCCGAACAACCCGCCTCGAGCACCGCGAGCAACGTTCGCTCGGCAGTGACCGCGGCCCGGCTGGCCGGATGGTCGAGCGCCATCACGCTCGCGCAGCCGGCCGCCCGGTTCGACGTCGGCAGCTGCGGCACTCGACCGCCAACGCGCCTTGACCGGGTGCCGGCACCATCAGGGCGACGTCGAGCAGTTCGGTCGCTTCGTCGAGCCGGCCAAGGCGCTGCAGGCCTGCGGCGGCGACCACGATGGCGTCAGTGCCGCCCGCCGCGACCTTGCCCAGCCGGGTATCGACGTTGCCCCGCAACGGCCGGATATCGAGATCGGGCCGCGCCGCCGAGCAGTTGCGCGGCCCGTCGCGGTGATCCGGTGCCGACCGAGGCGCCGGACGGCAGTTCGCTCAGCGTCAGCCCGTCGCGCGCGACGAGTGCGTCGCGGGCGTCGGCGCGAGGCGGGATCGCCGCCACCTCGAAGATCGGCCGCCGGTGTCGTCGGAAGATCCTTCAACGAGTGGACGACGACGTCGACGCGTGCCGTCGAGCAGCCGAGTTCGCAGTTCGGTCACGAACACGCCGACGCCGCCCGACTCGACCAGCGGCGCGCTGCTGCGGTCGCCTTCGGTCGTGACGCCGACCAGCTCGATCCGCGAGCCCGCTCGCCCGCAGCGCGTCGGCGACCCGCGTCGGCCTGTGCCATCGCGAGCGCGCTCTTGCGGGTGCCGAGGCGCAGCACGGTGGTGGCACTGGCGGCCGCTGCCCGGTTCACGGCGCACCTTCTTCGGGGTGTCGGCCGGTCGGGCGGCGATCGCGGCCGCGGCCGCCGGGTCGAGGTCGAACAACCGACGCAGGGCTTCGGGATACGACTCGGGCCCGGCGGTGTCGGCGAGCTCTTGCACCCGCACGGTTGGCGCATGCAACACCTTGTCGACGACGCGACGCACGGTCGCGGCGATCTCGTCGCGCGCGATGTCGTCGAGCTGCGGCAACCGGCGTTCGAGGCGATGCAGTTCGGCAGCCACCATCTGCGCCGCCTTGTCGCGCAGCGCGATCACGGTCGGCGCGACACCGGAAGCGCGACGCGCCGCGACGTAAGCGGCGAGCTCGATGTCGACGATGCGTCGAGCTTCTCTGACGTCGTCGCTCGCCGTCGCGTCTTCGACCATCGGCTTCAATGCGTCGAGGTCGAGCAAGGTGACGCCGGCGAGTTCGGCGACCCGGGATCGACGTCGCGCGGCAGTGCGACGTCGAGGACGAACAACGGCCGCTCGGCCGCCGGCCATGGCACGCTCGACGACGTCGGCAGGCAACACCTGGCTGTCGGCGCCGGTGCAGGTAACCACCACATCGGCGTCGCTGAGCTCGTGCTCGAGTTCGGCCATCGGTGCCGCGCGACCGGCCGAGCGGGCGGCAAGTGCCTGCGCTGTCAGCAATCGTGCGGCTCACGACGAGCAAGTCGCTGACCTCGGCCGCGCGCAGGACCGCTGCCGCAACCGCGGCCATCGAGCCGGCGCCGACGATCACCGCCCGACGTCCGGCAAGGCCACCGATCGAGGGCGCGCCGAGCCGCAGGCCGGCCTCGACGAGCGTCAGCCCGCAGCGTCGATGCCCGTTTCTGCGTGCGCACGTTTGGCTGCATGCAAGGCATGCTCGACCACTTCGTGCAATGCACTACCGGCATCGCCGCGTTCTTGCGCCACCCTGAAGGCGTTGCGTACCTGGCCGAGAATCTGATGCTCACCCACGAGCATCGAATCGAGGCTCGACGTCACCGCAAACAGATGCTGGGCCGCGCGCTCTTCGTAGTGCACGTAGACGTGCGGCGACAGTTCGTCGAAGCCCACGCCGGTGTGCCGTGCGAGCAGTTCGGACAGCACCGCGACCCCGGCGTGAAACTTGTCGACCGAGGCGTAGAGCTCGACCCGGTTGCACGTCGACAACACCATGGCTTCGTCGATGGACGCCGAGGCCGCAACGTCGTCGAGCAACTTGCCGACGGCGTCGGCTCGACAACGCCACCCGCTCGAGCAACGGCAGTGGCGCGCTGCGATGCGACAACCCGACGACGAGCAGGCTCATAGAGACCACCGCCGCGTCCGCGGCGTCGGAGGACGCGGCGCTGCTCGTGGAACGCGAGGATCTGCAGTTCGGTCGAGAGGTCGACCTTGCGCAGCTCGACGCCCGGCGGCACGGTCAGCACCGCGGGGGCGAAGTTCAGCACGCTGGTGATGCCGGCCGCGACCAGCCGGTCGGCCACCGTCTGCGCGGCACCGGCCGGCGTCGCGATGACGCCGATCGCGACCCGGTGCTCGACGATCAGCCGTTCGAGGTCGTCGAGGTGGTTCACGACGAGGCCGCTCACCCGCTGGCCGACTTGGCGCGGATCAGCATCGATCAGGCACGCGGTGCGAAAGCCGCGCGTGGCGAAGCCGCCGTAATTCGCGAGCGCCCGGCCGAGGTTGCCGATGCCGATGATGGCGACCGGCCAGTCTTGGGTCAGGCCGAGTTCGCGGGAGATCTGGTAGACGAGATAGGCCACCTCGTAGCCGACGCCGCGGGTGCCGTAGGACCCAAGGTGCGAGAGGTCCTTGCGCAGCTTGGCGGAGTTGACCCCCGAGGCACGGCGAGTTCTTCCGACGAGACCGTGGTGACGCCGCGGTCGGCCATCGCCTGAGCGCCCGAAGGTAGAGGGGCAGCCTGGCGATCGACGCCTCGGGGATCCCGCGCGGGCGGACCTGCGGGGACCTGGGGCGGCGCTATTCTGGCGCCCGCTCGCGGTACGCCGGGGCCCCGGGTTCGACCATGGGGCTGCTCGCGCGCACAGGGGCTCCGGACTCGTTGGCTCATGCCCAGCCGTTCCGGTCCAGGGTACGGGTTTGTGAACGCGCGCACAAAAGCGCGAGAACGCTCGCCGGAGCTCAGCGGCGCAGCGCCGACCGCAGCCGATCTTCGGAGATTCGCCAGAAGTCGACCTGGACGCCGTCGACGGTGACGACCGGAATCGAGTCCCCGTACGCCTGGAGGTCAGCGGGGTCGAGGGTGATGTCGCGCTCGTCGAAGGGCTCGCCGAGGTCGGCCACGACTTTGCCGACCACCGCCCGCGCGGCTTCACACAAGTGGCAGCCCGGCCGGCTGTACAGCACCACCCGAGGTGGCACAGCGGGCGTCGGGCACCCGGCAACTCTAGGCCGACCGGGTGATCCTGCAGTGAAATGCCCGCTTTGCGGCATTTGCCGTTCAAGGGCCTCTGGCCCTCGGCCGACCTATTCCTCAGGCCGAAAATCGCCGGCATGAGGTCGGCCCGACGCAGTGTGCTTGTCCGACGCTCGGCAGTGAACGGAAGGACTGCGGACTGTGCGGTTCGCCGGAGCACCCCGTTCTGACCAAGCTGGTCGCCGCCTCGTCGCTGGCCGCCACCGCCCTGGTCGGATCCGTGGCACTGGCGTCACCCGCGTCCGCGAGCCCGGCCGGCGACCTCGCCGCAGCGACGAATAGCGCGCGGGCCAAGCCGGCCTCGCCCCGCTCGCTCTTAACGCCCAGCTCACCGCGGTCGCACAAGGCGTGGGCCAACCACCTCGCCGCCGCGAACGTGCTGTCGCACAACGGTGCGCTGCGTGCGCAGGTCTCGAACTGGAGCGTCCTCGGCGAGAACGTCGGCATGGCCGGTGACATCCCGAGCGTGCAGGCCGCGTTCCTGGCGAGCCCCGAGCACCGCGCCAACATCCTCAACGCCGAGCTACACCCAGATGGGCGTCGCGTCGGCTTCGTCGACCTATCCCTCGTGCGGATGCACGGTGATCTGGGTCGTCGTCGACTTCCGGCGTCCGACCTCGGCGCGGCTGTCGCCGCCGCGGCCAAGCCGGCTGCACCCGTTGCAACACCCGGCGAAGAAGCCGGTCCGTAGCCCGCCGACCACGCCACAGCGACCAGCCCCGGCCAAGACCGCGGTCGCCAAGACCGCGGTCGCCAAGACGCCGCGGCAACTGCGCAGCACGTCGTCACGCTCGGGCAGCGTCGCGTCGAGCGTTGCGGGCGCATGCCGCAGCGTCGGCGACCGTACTGCGCACCCAGCTCGCGGCCTCCGCGCAGCCGAACGCGGTCAACCGCTGACCCGGTCGGCCGGATGCTCAGCTTCGCGACAGCGGTCTCGCAGCTGCCGCAAGCTAGACCGCCGCTACGACCGGCGGCCTGAGCCGGCGGGCGCTACTTCTTGTTGCGGCGCTGAACGCGGGTGCGCTTCAGCAGCTTGCGGTGCTTCTTCTTCGCCATCCGCTTGCGGCGCTTCTTGATGACCGAACCCACAACGAACCCACTTCCTGCGGGGCCTGCGCCCACGATGTTGACGGCCGACGTCACGCCGAGCTGCGGCCCACGTAGCCATGCGCCTAGCCGTAGCCGCGCCGCGCGCGGCCACCGGCGTCCAGTGCCGGGCTGCGCCGGCCGAGGCGCGAGCGCTGGCCGACAGGCTGTCGGTCAGCCAGCTTCGATGAAGGCGTCACGCAGGTAGTCGTGCACCGCCTGCTCGGGGACCCGGAAGGAGCGACCGACGCGGACGGCGGGCAACTCCCCCGAATGCACCAGTCTGTACACGGTCATCTTCGACACGCGCATGAGCGCGGCGACCTCCGCGACCGTGAGGAACCGCACCTCGGCCAGCGCTTTGTCGCGCGGCCGCTCAACTGCACCCATGACGCACCGAACTTTCAGCACGCGACGGGTGCCGGCTTCCCCACCGGCAGACGATCACGCACGTGCGTGACTGAGGGTAGCGATGTTGGGGCCAGTGGGGAAGGGCTCATCCACTGGGGCGCGGACGTGCGCCCGAATGGAGCAGTGAGCGCCGATTCGGCCACGCTCGGCTGACGACAGCGCCAACTCTCAGGTTCTGGTCGAGAGTTAGCCGTCATGCCGCGTCTCAAGCCACGCCTTCAGCCGAACGCGGCGTGGAGCAGGATACGCCGTCATCGGCGTCGTACAGATCCGGCATCACGTTGTCGTCGAGGGGCACGCAGACCGCGACGTCGCCCTCTGCCTCGCCGACGAACAACGCCGGGTCGTTGGAGTCGGCGAAGCCGACCGCAGTGACGCCGGCCCGCCCCGCGGCACCGGCGTAACCGTGGTCGGCGACGACGAGGTCGGGCGCGGGCTGCACCCTTCGTCGCGCAGCGCCTGCAGCATCAGTTCCATCGGACGCGGCGAATGCGTGTGCAGGAGGTTCGCGCCCTGGCTCGCGACGCGAAACCCCGAGGATCGGCCGCACGTGCCGCTCGTGCGGGCGCCTCGTGCGTCGACGTCGTCCCACCGCGCGGGAGGCGTCAACAGCGTGCAGCCGGCCGCCCGCAGGGCTCGGGCCAGTTCGATGTGGACGACGAGCAGCCCGGTCGGGTGTCCGGTCGCGACCAGCACCCGCGCCTTGTCGCTGCGCCGCCTTGCGAAGCTGCTCGGCCATCGCCTCGAGCCGGTCGAGCGTGAGAGGCCGGGTCGATCGTGTCGGCCCCCGACTCGTTCATCGGGTCGGGCGAGACTCCGCACCGCTGCGCCATCAGCGCGAGCACGTCGTCGAACGTCCAGGCGCCGCGGGGCTCGAGCCCGAACAGGTAGCCCGGGTCGCGGTTGGCCATCAGCGCGTAGTTCGCCAGGTTGTTCTCGCGGGTGGTGGCGACGGCGCCGGCGATCCGCGACGCGACGAGCTGCTCGATCAGCTCGGTCGCGCGTGGGCGGTGCAGTCGGCAGCGCGGTCATCGCAGCCCCTCGGCGTCCGCGATGTCAAGCCGTGCAGCGGAAACGTCGCGCGCATCGTCGCCATGATCGCCCGGTCGACCGGATCACCCGGGTCGTGGCCTGCCTCGAAGGGGAGGTAGTCGCCCGACCCGCCGTCGGTCATCGTGGCCGGCGCCCGGCCGCCAGCACGCGACTGCGCCAGTTCGCGCCACGCCTGCGGCGTCGGCGTGGCGCCGTCGATCGGAGCGCCAGCGGCAATCGCGAGCAGGTGGGTCCAGCTGCGCGGAACCACCTCGGCCAACGCGTAGCCGCCGCCACCGGTCGCGATCCAGCGGCCGTCAGTGACCGCGTGAGCAAGTTCGTGGACGGCGGCGTGTGCGGCGCGCTGGCCGTCGACGGTCAGCGACAGTTGCGCGAGCGGGTCGAGCCGATGGCTGTCGCAGCCGTGCTGGCTGACCAGATATCTGCGGCGCGAAGCCCGCACCAACGGCGGGACGACGGCGTGGAACGCCCGCAACCAGCCGGCGTCGGTCGTGCCAGGTGGCAACGCGACGTTGACGGCGCGGCCCTCGGCCCCCGGACCGCCTGTCTCGTCAGGGAAACCGGTGCCGGGAAACAGCGTCCGGCCGCTTTGGTGCAACGAGATCGTCAGCACCCGAGGGTCGTCGTAGAACGCGGCCTGCACGCCGTCGCCGTGATGGACGTCGATGTCGACGTAGGCGATGCGCTGCACGCCGTGGTCGAGCAGCCAGGCGATCGCGATCGCCGGATCGTTGTACACGCAGAACCCTGACGCGTTCGCGGGCATCGCGTGATGCAGCCCGCCGGCGACGTTGACGGCGTGCAATGCACGGCCTTCGTGAACAGCGCGCGCCGCCGCCAGCGTCGCACCCACGACGCGCGCCGACGCCTCGTGCATGCCCAGGAACACCGGAACATCGGAGGTACCAAGGCCGAACTCGGCTGCTCGGGTGTTCGGCTCGCACCGCATCGAGGTAGCTCCGTCGTGTGCACGAGCCGCAGGACGTCGTCGTCAACGGCGTCGGGCTTGATCATCGTCACGTGCGGTGCGATCGAGGACGCCCAGCGCTCGCGCAAGGGCAATCGTGAGCTCGACCCGCACCGGCGCGAGCGGATGGTCGGGGCCGAAGTCGTACTCGGCAAGTGCGTCGTCCCACACCACGGCCAACTCGTGCATGCTCACGAGTCCAACTGCGCTACTGGCCGGCGGCGAGCTCGCGCGATCGGTCGCGCGCCGCCTCGAGCGCGGACAGGAACGCGGCGCGGACGCCGTGATTCTCGAGCTCGCGGATCGCCGCGATCGTCGTACCCGCGGGTGAAGTCACCGCCTCGCGCAGCGCCACCGGATGCTCACCGGTTCGCGCAACATGATCGCGGCACCGACGACGGTCTGCACGATCAGCTCGTGCGCGATGGCGCGCGGCAGGCCGAGCAGGATGCCCGCATCGGTCATCGCCTCGACGAGGTAGAACACGTACGCCGGGCCGCTGCCCGACAGCGCGGTGACCGCGTCGAGCTGCGACTCGGGCAGCCGCACCACCTTGCCGACGGGGCGAAACAGCGCCTCGGCGCGCTCGAGGTGGTCGGCCGACGCATGCGCGCCTGCGGCGACCGCGCTCATCGCCTCGCCCACCAGCGCCGGAGTGTTCGGCATGACCCGCACGACCGGAACCCCGTCGGCGAGCCGCTTTTCGATCGCGGACGTCGTGATGCCGGCCGCGATCGTCACGATCAGGCGGTCGGGGGTGACGACGGGTGCGAGTTCGGCTAGCAGCGCTGTCCATGTCCTGCGGCTTGACCGCGAGCACGATCGTCGTCGGCTTGACGGGCGGCGTCGGCATTGCTCACCGACTTCACGCCGTAGCGCTGCGAGAGTTCGTGCGCGCGCTCTTCGTAGCGCTCGGTGATGATGAGGTCGTCTGGGCTGGTGCCGGCCTTCAGCAGTCCGGAGACCAACGCCTCCCCCATCTTGCCCGCACCGATTACCGCGATCATCGTCTGCTCACTCATCCTCGCTCGGTCATCGCTTGCTCGCCATGCTCGAAGGAAGAACGTGAGATTGGCCGGCCGTTCGGCCAGCCTGCGCATCAGGTACGGATACGACTCGGTGCCGTACGGCAGGTACACCCGAATCTTCTCACCGCGCGCGGCCAGCCGGCGTTGTTCGTCGGGCCTGACGCCGAACAACATCTGGTACTCGTACTCGCCCTTCGCGCGGCCGGCCTGACGCCATCACGCCGCTGACGGCGACCAGGCGCGGATCGTGCGTCGCCACCATCGGATAACCCTTGCCCCGCATGAGAATTCGCAGGCATCGGACGTAGGAGAGGTCGACCGCGCTTCGCTCTTGGTGGGCGACCGACGCCGGCTCGCGTAGGCGCCCTTACACAGCCGCACCCGGCTGCCGTCACCGGCAAGATCGAGACAATCGGCCTCGGTGCGAGCAGCACGCCTGCAAAACTGCGCCGACGCTGGGAAAATCCTGGCGCAGTTCGCGAACCGCCGACAGCGTCGCGTCGGTGGTCGTGTGGTCCTCCATGTCGATCGTGACGGTGGTGCCGGCCTTTCGGGCCGCGGCACAGACGCGTGCGGGCATGCTCGAGCGCGATCCGCTCGCCGTCCGGCGCGCAGCGCCTGCCCGAGCGACGACAGCTTCAGCGAGACCTCGCAGAACTCGGCGAGCCCGGCGTCCGCGAGCTCTTTCAACAGACCAGATGTAAGCGGCGCCGTCGCCTGCGCCTGGTCGGGATCTGTCGTCGCCTCGCCGAGCCGGTCGATGCTGGCGAGCAGCCCGGCCGCGACCAGCTGCCGGCTGGCGGCGAGTGCTCGACCGACGTCATCGCCAGCGACGAAGCGGTCGACGACGTGCGCTGGTCAGCGGGACAACCTGATCCCGTGCTTGACGCGCGGGCTCGCGGCGGCCGACAGCAGCAGGCGGCGCAGCACGTCGTCGTCCTCCGATTCGGTCGTTTCTTGTCGGCGGTGGGTCAAGGCTACGCGTCCCGGGGCGCAGCCTGACCGCAGCGCCGTCGGTGTCGCCTCGTGTGGTCAAAGTTCTGGGAGGGTTTGCGGTGGCGAATTAGAGCACCTGATTTATCAGTATGAATCGGGCGCCCCGATGAAGTTCAGGTGAATTTCAAGCAGCGGCTCTCCCCACAGCCGGTAAGGCAGGCAACGATCGATGCGAGCCGGACCAGCGGGCGAACAGAGGAGCGCGTCGCATGTCGGTGGAGCCAGGAACTTCGTGGTGAGGTCCTCGAGCAGCACCTCGACCGGGTCGCCGACCAGCTGACGCAGGAAGTTCGCCGACCGCACCGACTCAAGTCGAGGTTCATGACGCGGTGTTCCGCGAGGCGAGCCGGTACCAGGGCGCGCGAGTCACCCAGTACATTCCGGTGCTGGTGCAGCACACGGTGCAGGAGACGGCTGCGGCAGCGCGTCGCCCCGCACCGGCCAGGTGAGCGCAGTCAGCCTAGCCGTCGATCTCGATCGCGCTCGAGGGTCACCCAGATGTAGCGGGACGCCGGGTTCTGGTCGCCGGTCGCGCGGGCCCGCAAGATGTGGGTGCCGTGCGGGAGCACCGGCGACTGCCAGAACATCCGGTTCTCACGCGATCGTGCCGTACTGGTCGACGATCGTCTCCGGACCGTCGTCGATCGACAGCGCGACCATGCCGTGGTTCGACTTCGGCGAAGCCGTAGTAACGGACCCGGGTGCCGACGAACCGCACGGTCGCGACGCCGTTCTGCATCCCGCAGTACGAGTCGCTGCCGCTGCTCTCGAGGTTGGCCTTTGAATGCCGCCAATCGGCGGAGTACTCGATCTCGTTGATGCCCGAGCCGAACACGTAGTGGTACACGGTCGTGGTGTTGCCGACGGTCTCGACTCCAGTGCCACGCAGGTCGACCTCGGCCTCGACTCGAGCTGCGACCGGCGTGAATCGGTAAGGGGCCGAGCACCTGCGTCAACGAGTCTTCGATCCGGGCGAGTTCTGCCGCGACGCTGCGCGCATGCGCACCCGCGTAAGCCGTCAGCCGGATGTTGTTGACGAGGGCCGCGACGTTCTCCGCAAGTTCGGCCGACCCCATCGCTGCGCTGGAGGTGTTGCGGCCGATCTCTGCCGTCGTCGCAGTCTGCTGATCAACAGCGGAGGCGATTCCGTGCTGGTTGTCGTTGACCCTGACCATGGTGTCGGTGACCCGAACCATCGCGGCCGCGGCCTGCGCCGAACCCTCCTGGATCGAACTGACCGACGCACCGACATTTGCGGTCGCCGCACCGGTCTGCTGCGAAAGCTGCTTGACCTCGCCGGCGACGACGGCGAACCCGCGGCCCGCCTCGCCGGCCCGCGCGGCCTCGATCGTCGCGTTCAGCGACAGCAAGTGAGTCTGCGTGGCGATGTTTCCGATGAACCGCAGGACTTCCTCGATGTGATGCGAAGCGACAGCGAGATCGGCCACTGTCGCGTTTGCGGCGTTGACCTCATCGGTTGCGGCCGATGCCACCGACGATGCCTCAGAAGCGTGCCGGGCAACTTCTTGAATCGTCGAGGCGAACTCATCGGTCGCTGCCGCGATCAGTTGCAGGCTCTGCGAGATCCCCTCGGCGGCACGTGCCGCGGCGGTTGCCTGCGCTGCCGTCGTCTCGGTGGTCTCCAAGGACTTCCAGGCCATGTTGTCGACGTCATGCCAGCCGACGTTCAGTTCGCTCTTCGCGATCTCGATCCGGGTCAGCGCGAGCGACAACGCGCCGGTCACCTCAGCTATCGACTGCACCGAGCGGCTGCCATGCCCGGCTTTTCGGCAGGACGACGGGACGCGCGAGGTCACCCTTGGCGATCGCACTGAATGCGGCGACGACGGCCTGCTGGGCGCGGTTTCGGTCGGCGATCGTGCGTGCCCACCCGATCAGGGCAGCGAGCAGCGCAACCGACGCCAACACCGCAAGCCACGCCATCTACGCCTCCAGATGCGACGCCGACTAGGTCTCCGGTAGACTATCGACACGTCCGCAGGTAGCGGCTTGAGCGCCGCGCGGCGTCGTGAGCGGACGCGCACGCCCGATATTCGGACAATCCCCGACGTTTCCGGCCTCAGGCGGGCATGCGAACGACGGCGAGCTGGGTCACGAAAGGCTCGCCGCAGCTCGACCGTCGGGAAGCAGTTCGCGCTCGCGCTCGACGAAAGCCGCCGCATCGTCGGCTCCGAGTTCCTCGATGTAGGACTTCGACCGCACCTCGTCGAGGATCACCTCCATCGGCACCGTCCGGTCCCAGCTGATCCGCGCGGTCTCGACGTCGAGGTTCTCAAACGCTGACGGGATCGATCGCCAGGCGGCTTCGAAGTGCGCGCCGACGACGTGCTGGCCCGCGACGCGCAGCCGCGCGCGATGTTCGGCCAGCCACTGCTCGCCGCTCTCGTCGGGGGTGTTCCACCAGACCGCGAGCGCACCGCCCGGGCGCAACACCCGCAGCACTTCGCCAGGCGCGCGGTCGAGATCGACCCAGTGCCACGACTGGGCGAACGTCACGAGGTCGAGTGATCCGTTGGCGAACGGCAGCTGGTTTGCGTCGGCGAGCACGACCGGCGTGCCAGGAGTGCGGCTGCGCAACGTGGCGAGCATCGCTGCGCCGTGATCGACCGCGACGACTCGAGCACCGCGCTCGAGCAGACTGCGAGTCGAGATCCCGGTGCCCGCCCCGACGTCGGCCAGCACCGCTCCTGCAAGGAAGCTGCCCGACATCTCCTCGATCGCGTCGAACAACGCGTCGGGATACCCCGGGCGGCCGGCGTCATACACCCGCGCGACGGCGTCGAACCGCGACCGGCTCATGGCGATGCGGCCGCCGTCGTCGTCACGCCGCGGTTGCCGCGAGAGCGTTGCGGGTGAACGCGAGCGATTCGGCGAGGTCGGCCACCCGCTCCTCGTGCGACGCCGCCCTCCTGGTGTTCACCTCAAGGACCACCACCCCGCCGTACCGCTGTGCTCCACTGCGGTGCGCAACCGCTGCAACAACTCCGCGCAAGGCTGCGTGCCCCGACCCGGCACGAGGTGCTCGTCGTTTCGCGAGCCAGTGCCGTCAGACAGATGGAAGTGGGCGAGCCGATCGCCGAAACCCTCGAGCAGCACGAGCGGGTCGGCGCGCGCAACGGCCGCGTGCGAGACGTCGAGGGTGATGTGCGGGTAGTCGGCATCGAGCAACGACCAGGACGGCGAGTAGACGCCGACCTCAAGACCGCTCGGACCTCGTTGCGGAAACATGTTCTCGACCGCGAACACGATGTCGGTTTCGTCGTGCATCGCCAGGATGCCGTCCGTGAATCCCTTGGCGTAGGCACGTTGCCAACGAAACGGCGGATGGGTCACCACGACCTTGGCGCCGAGTCGTTCAGCAGCGATCTGCGAACGCATCAACTTCGCCCAGGGCTCTGTCCCCCACACCCGCTGACTGATCAGCAGGCACGGCGAATGCACCGACACCACCGGCAGTCTGGTGGTAGTCCATCAGCCGGCGCACGGTGTCGAGATCTTGACTGACGGGATCACCAGACACCATCAACTCGACGCCGTCGTAGCCGAGTCGGGCAGCGACCTCGAACGCGACAGCAGTCGATTCGGGCCACACCGACGACGTCGACAGAGCCACCGTCGGGCTGGCTGTCACCCGTTCCAGTGCCGACCCGTCCGATGCAGTGCCCACTCCTCGAGCCTACGACGACGCGCGCCGACACACCGACCGGTGCACATCGGCGTCCGACTCGTGCTGCGGCTTGGGGCCTAGTCTTTGCGCATGCCAAGCAAGCACCTCGCCGCCATCGACCTCGACGTCCGACAAGGCGGGCCAAGAAGAGCCCGCCCACCCGACGATCCCAACGCCGCGTGGCACGGCGGCCGGTGAACGCACGCCGCTACCCGAGACGGGTCTCGACTTCGCGCGCGAGTGGGTCGAGTTCGTCGATCCCGCCGATGCCGAGCAGATCTTTCGCTGCGACCTCACGTGGCTGACGTCGAGTTGGGGATGCATCTTTGGCAACGGTTGTCATGGCATCGTGCCGGGGCGCGCGGCTGACGGCTGCTGCAGCCACGGCGCGTTCTACTCAGGTCGCGCCGACGAGAAGCGGGTCCGCAAGTTTGCCGAACAACTCACGCCCAGAAACTTGGCAGTACTACAAGAAGGGCCAGAAGGGCTTCACCGAACTCGAAGACGGCAAGCGGCGCACCCGCACGGGTCGACGGTGCGTGCATCTTCTTGAACCGTCCGGGGTTCGAGGGCGGCACCGGCTGCTCGTTGCACAGCCTCGCGTTGACGATCGACCGGCACCCGCTGGAGACCAAGCCCGACGTGTGCTGGCAACTACCGATCCGCCGCACGTTCGATTGGGTCGACCGGCCCGACGAGACCAAGGTGCTGATCGTCACCATCGGCGAGTACGACCGCAGGGGCTGGGGCTCGGGCGGACACGAACTCACCTGGTGGTGCACGAGCTCACCGGAAGCTCACGGCGCGCGTGATCGGGTCTACGTCTCCTACGGTCCTGAGCTGACCGAGTTGATGGGCGCCCAGGGCTACGCGGAGCTGGTCGCGCATTGCGAGCGGCGACTCGCCTCGAAGACGCCAGTCGCCCCGCACCCGGCCGATCCCAACTAGGCCGACCCGTCGCAGTCCGCGAAGTAACTGTCACAGCTCGCCCGGCAGCCCCGGAACTGTCGTGCCCGGCACTAGCCTGCAGCCATGCCCAAGAGCACCTCCGGCACGCCGCAGCTCGGCAGGCCTTTCGCTGCGGTGAATGCGGGTGGGAGTCGCTGAAGTGGGTCGGCCGCTGCGGTGAGTGCCAGGCGTGGGGCACCATCGAGCAACCCGGCCTGCTGCGACTTCGCAGCGTGGCGGCAACATCAGTCACCACGGCCGCGCGCCCGATCGGTGAGATCGATCGCCGAGTCGGCCCGCAGCGCCCCGACCGGCGTCGACGAGCTTGACCGGGTGCTCGGCGGCGGCCTGGTGCCCGGGCGTCGTCGTGCTGCTGGCCGGCGAACCGGGCGTGGGCAAGTCGACCCTCGTCCTCGACGTCGCCTCGAAGTTCGCCACTCCTGGCACCCGCACGCTCTACATCACCGGTGAAGAGTCGACCGCACAGGTGCGGCTGCGCGGCGGGTCGCATCAAGGCACTGTCGCCCGACCTTTTCCTGGCCGCCGAAACTGACATCGGCGCGGTGCTGAAGCACCTCGACGAGGTCAACCCGAGCCTGCTGATCGTCGACTCGGTGCAAACCATGGCCATCGCCGACGTCGACGGCTCGGCAGGTGGAGTCACCCAGGTACGCCAGGTCGCGGCGGCCCTGATCGCCGTCGCGAAAGAGCGCGGCATCGCGACGGTCCTGGTCGGCCACGTCACCAAAGACGGGTCCATCGCCGGCCCTCGCGTGCTCGAGCATCTCGTCGACGTCGTGCTGCAGTTCGAGGGCGAGCGGCACTCACGACTGCGGCTGGTCCGGGCGATCAAGAACCGCTACGGCGCCTGCGACGAGGTCGGCTGTTTCGACCTCACCGAAGAAGGCATCGTCGGCCTCGCCGATCCGAGCGGCCTTTTCCTCTCGCGGCGCGGCACGCCGGTGCCGGGCACCTGTGTGACCGTGGCGCTCGAGGGTCGCCGTCCGCTGGTCGCAGAAGTGCAAGCGTTGGTCGCGAAGCTCGAGCCTGTCGATGCCGCGACGCACAACGTCGGGCCTCGACGCGGGGCGGGTCTCGATGGTGCTCGCGGTGACAGAGCAACGCGCAAAGGTCGTGCTTTCGGGGTCGGATGTCTTCACCGCCACTGTCGGCGGCGTGAAGCTGACCGAACCGGCCGGTGACCTCGCCATCGCTCTCGCCGTCGCATCGCGCGAAGAAGGAGAAGCCGCTGCGACCAGGTCTCGTCGCCATCGGCGAGGTAGGCCTCGCGGGTGAGGTGCGTCGCGTCGAAGGCGTCGGTCGCCGGCTGACCGAAGCCGCACGGCTCGGCTTCACTCTCGCGCTGGTGCCACCCGACTCAGGACCGCTCCCACCCGGCGTCCGTTCGATCGAAGTTTCCAACCTCGCCGAAGCGATCGGGCACGCGCTCGCGACCAACAGCTAGAATCGCTCCAGCGTCCATGCAGTGCCTCTTGAGAGCAGCCAAGTACGGGGAGCCTGGTGCCAGCCAACGATCGGTTCGACCGGACCGTCGACGAGAAATTGCGGGCCACTCTCGCGACGATCGCGCCTGGCACCGACCTGCGCGATGCGCTTGAACGCATCCTGCGCGGCAACACCGGCGGTTTGATCGTGCTCGGCTACGACAAGACCGTCGAGTCGCTGTGCACCGGCGGTTTCAATCTCGACATCGAGACCTCAGCGCCGCTGATGCGCGAGATTTGCAAGATGGACGGCGCGATCGTGCTCGACAACACCGGCACCCGGATCCTCAAAGCCAACGTGCACTTGCAGCCGGACCCTTCGATTCCGACGAGCGAGTCGGGTACCCGGCACCGCAGCGCCGAACGCACCGCGAAGCAAACGGGATATCCGGTGATCTCGGTGAGCCAGTCGATGCGCATCATCGCGCTCTACGTCGGCGGCAGGCGCTACGTCCTCGACGATTCTGGTGCGATCCTGTCGCGGGCGAACCAGGCGCTGGCCACCCTCGAGCGCTACAAGCTGCGCCTCGACGAGGTGAGCGGAACCCTTTCTGCGCTGGAAATCGAAGACCTTGTCACGGTGCGCGACGCCGCCGCGGTAGCGCAGCGGCTCGAGATGGTTCGCCGGATCGCGAGTGAGATCGAGGGCTACGTCGTCGAGCTCGGCACCGATGGCCGGCTGCTAAGCCTGCAACTTGACGAGCTACTGGCCGGCGTCGAGCCCGAACGCGAACTCGTCGTCCGCGACTACCTCCCTTCGGGCAGCAAGAAGTCGCGCACGCCCGACGACGTCTTGCGCGACTTCGACATGCTGTCGGCATCTGAGTTACTCGACCTCAGCACCATCGCTCGGGTCATGGGCTACGCCGCCGGAGCGGACGCGCTCGATGCGCCGGTGAGCCCGCGCGGCTACCGGCTGCTCGCCAAAGTCCCGCGGCTGCCGAACCTCGTCGTCGATCGTCTTGTTGAGCATTTCGGTGGGCTGCAGAAGCTGCTCGCCGCGGGCATCGACGATCTGCAGGCGGTCGAAGGTGTTGGCGAGAACAGGGCGCGCAGCGTGCGTGAAGGTCTGTCACGACTCGCCGAGTCGTCGATCCTCGAGCGCTACGTCTAACAGCGCTGCTCACTGCTGTGACGCGGTTCAGACCGCGACGGAGAGCAGCGCCTGCAGGTGAACGAGCAACACCGGCCCGCCACGGCCGGTACTGATGCCGTCGTGTCGAAGTACGTCGATGACATAGTCCGGGAGCCCGGAAGGTCGCTCACCTGACGAGACCAACTCGTCCTCGTCGTGAACAGCGATGACCTGGTCGACGATCGCGCCGATCGCGTCGATGCCCGAGGCCATGACCAACACGTCGCCCCTGCAGCCTGCCGCGTTATTTCTGGCGCTGCCGCCGCCGCGCAGGTCGACGACCGGCAGCGGATTGCCGCGCAACTCGAGCAGGCCGCTGATCGGCGGCGTCATGCCGGGCAGGACGTCGAGCCCGTCGAGCCGAACGACCTCGCGAACCTCGTCGAGCCGGCACGCGAGGTTCCGGTCGCCGAGACGGAACGTGATGTACCCGATCACGGCGCCTCCCTCGTCCTGAACCTGGCCGACTTGGCTGGCCTTTGCGGTCCGCTCGGCCTGCGTCGCCAGCCGCAGACACAGGTCAACCAGCTCGGCGGCGCTGCGGCCGCCGAAGAACGCGGACACCTCCTCCGCGGGCAAGTCACCAACCGTTGCGGCAGCAGCTCGGTAGGCCCGGCCCGCGGCGGCGGGTTCGCCCTGCCGATCAAGTGCGCCGGCAAGCAAGATCAGGGCCGACGCTGAATCGGGCTGAAGATAGACGGCCTGGCGCAACTCCCTGATCGCGTCGGCGTCACGACCCAGATTGACCAGCGCCTCGCCGCCGATCAGGTGCGGATCGACCAGCATCGGGTCGGCTTTGGCAGCGCGGCCCGCAGCGCCGACGGCGTCTGAGTAGCGCCCGTGCGCCAGCGCCTCTCGAGCGGTCGCCACCAGCTCCTGGGCGGTCGCGCCGGTCGCCGTTGCAGCTGCCGCGGATCGCGGCGCCGCGCGGCGATCCGCAGGTCGATGGGAGGCGCTGTCGCGCAACCTCCTGCCGCGCCGGCTGCGAGTGCCGCGGCTCGCGTTGCGGCGGCACCGCAGGTGCGGTCTTGAGCCGGGCGGACGGCGTTTCAGGAAGGTCGCGTCGACGCTCGGTGCGACCACGTCGCTCGGGCAACAGGATCGGCGCGTCGCCGTCTTCGGTACGGCGATCGGGCAAGGTCGCGCGACCCTGCGGGCCGTCGTCGCGGCGATACACGAACGCGTCGCCGAGCGGCACCAGCGTGAACGCCTCACTCATCTGCCACAACGTTTCCGAGTGGCCGAGGAACAAGTAGCCGCCGTCACCAAGAGCGGTGTGGAAGCGCGACATCAGTGCTTTGGTCGTCGTCCGGTTGAAGTAGATCGTCACGTTGCGGCACAGCAGCAGATCGACCTCACCGCTCTCGAACGGCGGCGCTTCGGTGATGAGGTTGTGCAGCCGCAGATCGACGAGCTCGCGCACATCGTCCTTGACCGAGTACGAGCCGTGGTCGATGTCGAACCAACGGCCCAGGTCGATCGGGTCGGCCATCTGCACGGCTCGAGCGCCGTAGCGACCGGCGTCGGCGAACGCGAGCGCGGTGGCGGAGACGTCCGACCCGACGATCCTGACGTGCTCGCGAGTCGCCATCGGCATCAGTTCGCGAACCAGCATCGCCAAGCTGTAAGGCTCTTCGCCCGTCGAGCAGCCGGCACTCCAGATCGTCAGTGGCCGGTTCAGCGCCGTCGACCGGCGGATCAACTCGGGGAGCACGTGCTGGCGAAGCGCGCGGATCTGCGGCGGGTTCCGGAAGAAGTGCGTCTCTTGAATCGTCACGACGTCGAGGAGTTGCTGACGCTCGGGCGCGCCACCAGGACCGCTGAGCATCGTGAGATACACCGCCGCCGAACTGGCGCCGATCGCCTCCATGCGGCCCGCCACCGCGAAGGTCAACGAGTCGCGGCGACTCTCGTCGTGCACCAAGCCGGCGCTCTTCTCCAAGAGCTTGCGCAGGGTGTCGAACTCCTCGTCAGTCAGCGAGAACTTCATCGCTCACCCCCGAGCGAGTGCCCTTGCAGGATGGCGACCAGCGCACCCGCGATCTCGATGAGCGGCAGTTGGCGCTGCACTGCGCCACAGGCGGCCGCCGCTGCCGGCATGCCCCACACCGCGCTCGACTCTTCGTCTTGACCGATCGTGATGGCGCCGGCGTTTCGCATCGCTTTGAGCCCGACGGCGCCGTCGCGACCCATACCGGTGAGCAGCACGCCGATCGCCCGCGGACCAACCGTGCGCGCAACGCTCTCGAACGTCGCGTCGACGCCCGGCACATTGAACTGGGTCGGTGGCGGTTGCTCGATGCTGACGCGCAGGTGATCGTTGACGACGAGGTTGCGCGCACTCGGCGCGATCGTGACAGTGCCCGGCTGCAGCCGGATACCCGACGTCGCTACCCCGACGGGCAGTGCGCAGAGTCCGTCGAGCCAGGTCGCAAGACCCTCGATGAAACCGTCCGCCATGTGCTGCACGACAACGACAGCCGGCGTGAAGTCGGCGGGCAACGCGCCGAGCAGATGGGCAAGTGCCTGCGGGCCACCGGTCGAAGCACCGATCGCCACCAGGTCGACAGTGGGTTCTGCGCTGGCTTGCCGCGGCTGCAGCAGCGTCGCCCCAACGCAGACTGCGCGCGAGTCTTCAGGCGCCCTCGCGGATGGGTGATGACGCGGACTCTGGATGCGACTCGCACGCCACGGCGCAGCGCCTCCGCGTACGACGCCCGGTCGGCGTCGCGTGCGGTCGGTCGGGCCACGACGTCGATTGCGCCAGCCGCCAGGGCAGCAGCAGCCCGCGCAGCGTCCACTTCGGTCGAGCACACGAGGATGGGCGTCGGAACGCTGGCCATGATCCGTTCGATGATCTCGATGGCGGCGGTGCCAGGCAGCTCGAGGTCGAGGACGACGGCCGACGGCCGGAGCCGCTCGATCAAGGCGATGGCATCGCGTCCGGTCCGCGCCTCGCCGACCACGCACAGGCCCGGATCGGCGGTGATCGCGGCCCGAAGGAACCGGCGCTCGATCACGGAGTCTTCGACCAGGACAACCGTGACCGCCGCCTGCTCCTGGGCGTCTGGCTGAGAGGCCGAGACCGCATCGGCGCTGGCCGAGGTTGACGCTTCGCGCGCAACCGACACCTAGGCGCTCCTCGGTCCGGAAGCCCGACGCGGGCTCCTCCCCAATGACTCCTTAACCTGTCGTCTGAAGTGGCGACTTTCTTAAGACAACCTGGGAGCGCCCCCGAGCGTGCCAACGCCGCAGGCGGGGCCGCTGAGGCGCCGATTGTGGGCGAGCTCCTCGACTGGTACAGCCAGGCCAAGCGGCAGCTCCCGTGGCGCGAGCCGACCGCCACGCCGTGGGCGGTCCTGGTCAGCGAGATCATGCTCCAGCAGACCCCGGTGGCGCGGGTCTTGCCCGCCTACGAGCAGTGGATCACCCGCTGGCCGACCCCAGCCGCGCTCGCGGCAGCCACTCCCGGCGACGCCGTCCGGGCGTGGAACCGGCTTGGCTACCCG
This sequence comes from uncultured Actinomycetes bacterium, assembly GCA_963799955.1. GTDB lineage: Bacteria > Actinomycetota > Actinomycetes > Acidothermales > Acidothermaceae > PALSA-607. Next base: position 226,876 of record CAWCZJ010000016.1, on the reverse strand, counting down.
CGCCGCGCCCTGCGCCTGCACGCCGCGGCGACGACCATCGTCGCGCGCCACGGCGGGCAGGTGCCGGCCGACTACGCCGACCTGCGCGCCCTGCCCGGCATCGGCGACTACACAGCCGCCGCCGTCGCCGCGTTCGCGTTCCGGCAACGCCACGCCGTCCTCGACACCAACGTGCGCCGGGTGCTCGCGCGGGCACTGTCGGGGCAGGCGCAGGCCTCGAGCGCCCCGACCGTCGCAGAGCGGCGTGGTCGCGAGCGAGCTCTTACCGGACGACGGGGAGCGTGCGGCGACGTTCAGCGTGGCGTTGATGGAGCTCGGCGCCTTGATCTGCCGCGCCCGCGCTCCGCTGTGTGATCAGTGCCCTGTTGCTCGCCGCTGCGCGTGGCGACAGGCCGGCTACCCGCCCTCGGCAGTGCCGGCCCGCCGCGGCACAGGGCTACGAAGGCACCGACCGGCAGGCTCGCGGGCGCGGTGCTCGCGGTACTGCGGGCGCAGTCCGGGCCCGCTCGCCTCGGCCAGCTACACGCGGCCTGGCCCGACGTCGTCCAGCTCGATCGAGCGCTGGCCGGCTTGGTGGCCGACGGCCTAGTCGAGCCACTCCCGCGCGGCCGCTTCCAACTGCCGCACGCACTTCGCACCGAATCTGCCGCCACACGGTGCGAAGACGATGCGGCGAGGGCCGGCACCGCAACGGGTACCGGCCCAACGGATCGAGCGTTACTCGGCGGCTGGTGCGGTCGCCAGCTGCGCCAGCCGGATCGGCAGCGGGTGCCGCTTCGGCCAGCGGGGGCAGGTCGGGCACCAGCGCCGGCTTGGCCTCACCGCGGAACGTGAACGCGGCCTCGGGGGTGTCGACGCCCTCGGCGTCGACCACCACGATCTGGCCGGCCTTGAGTTCGCCGAACAGGATCTTCTCCGACAACACGTCCTCGATCTCGCGCTGGATCGTGCGCCGCAGCGGACGCGCACCAAGCACCGGGTCGTAGCCCTTCTTGGCGAGCACCTTCTTCGCATCCGACGTGAGCTCGAGACCCATGTCGCGATCACGCAACCGAAGGTCGACCTTGGCGATCATCAGGTCGACGATCGTCACGATCTCGTCCTCGGTCAGCTGGTGGAACACGATCGTGTCGTCGACGCGGTTCAAGAACTCGGGCCTGAAGTGCTGCTTGAGCTCTTCGTTGACCTTCGCCTTCATCCGCTCGTAGTTGCCCTGCGCGTCATGCTCCTTGGAGAAGCCCATATTGAAGCCCTTGGAGATGTCACGCGTACCGAGGTTCGTCGTCATGATGATGACGGTGTTCTTGAAGTCGACAACCCGGCCCTGAGCGTCGGTCAACCGACCGTCCTCGAGGATCTGCAACAGCGAGTTGAAGATGTCGGGGTGTGCCTTCTCGACCTCGTCGAACAACACGACGGAGAACGGCTTGCGTCGCACCTTCTCGGTCAGCTGACCACCCTCGTCGTAACCGACGTAGCCGGGAGGCGAACCGAACAGCCGCGACACCGTGTGCTTCTCCATGAACTCGCTCATGTCGAGCTGGATCAGGGAGTCCTCGTCACCGAAAAGGAACTCGGCGAGCGTCTTCGACAGCTCGGTCTTACCGACACCTGACGGTCCGGCGAAGATGAACGAGCCACCGGGACGCTTCGGGTCCTTCAGACCTGCACGGGTACGACGAATCGTCTGCGACAGCGCCTTGATCGCCGGCTCCTGGCCGATGACCCGCTTGTGCAATTCGTCTTCCATGCGCAGCAGCCGCGAGGTCTCTTCCTCGGTCAGCTTGAACACCGGAATGCCCGTCGCGGTCGCCAGTACCTCGGCGATGAGCTCTTCGTCGACCTCGGCGACGACGTCCATGTCGCCGGCCTTCCACTCCCGCTCGCGCTGCGACTTCGCGGCGAGCAGTTGCTTCTCGCGATCGCGAAGTGACGCCGCCTTCTCGAAGTCTTGTGCGTCGATCGCGCTTTCCTTCTCGCGGCGGACGCCGGCGATCTTCTCGTCGAACTCGCGAAGGTCCGGGCGGCGCGGTCATGCGACGGATGCGCATGCGCGAGCCGGCCTCGTCGATGAGGTCGATGGCCTTGTCCGGCAGGAACCGGTCGCTGATGTAGCGGTCAGCAAGCTGTGCCGCTGCAACCAACGCGCCGTCGGTGATCGAGACCCGGTGGTGCGACTCGTAGCGGTCGCGCAGACCCTTGAGGATCTCGATGGTGTGCGCGAGCGACGGCTCGGCGACCTGGATCGGCTGGAACCGCCGTTCGAGCGCGGCGTCCTTCTCCAGGTGCTTGCGGTACTCATCGAGCGTCGTCGCACCGATCGTCTGCAGCTCGCCGCGGGCCAGCATCGGCTTCAAGATCGAGGCCGCGTCGATGGCACCCTCGGCCGCGCCTGCACCGACCAGTGTGTGCAGCTCGTCGATGAACAAGATGATGTCGCCGCGGGTACGGATCTCCTTCAGGACCTTCTTCAGCCGCTCCTCGAAGTCACCGCGGTAGCGGCTGCCGGCGACGAGCGCGCCGAGGTCGAGGGTGTACAGCTGCTTGTCCTTCAGCGTCTCGGGCACTTCGCCCTTGACGATGGCCTGCGCCAGACCCTCAACGATCGCGGTCTTGCCCACGCCGGGCTCGCCGATCAGCACCGGGTTGTTCTTGGTGCGGCGCGACAGCACCTGCATGACGCGCTCGATTTCCTTCTCACGGCCGATGACCGGGTCGAGCTTGCCTTCGCGCGCAGCCTGCGTCAGGTTGCGGCCGAACTGATCCAAGACGAGGGACGTCGATTGGGTGCCCTCAGCGGGACCACCGGCGGTCGCCTCTTGCTTGCCCTGGTAGCCGGACAGCAGCTGGATGACCTGCTGGCGAACCCGGTTCAGGTCGGCGCCGAGCTTGACCAGCACCTGGGCAGCGACGCCTTCGCCCTCGCGGATCAGGCCGAGCAGGATGTGCTCGGTGCCGATGTAGTTGTGGCCGAGCTGCAGTGCCTCGCGCAGCGAGAGCTCGAGCACCTTCTTGGCGCGCGGCGTGAAAGGGATGTGGCCGGACGGCGCCTGCTGGCCTTGTCCGATGATCTCTTCGACCTGCTGGCGAACGCCTTCAAGCGAAATACCGAGGCTCTCAAGAGCCTTCGCGGCGACGCCTTCGCCCTCGTGGATGAGCCCGAGCAGGATGTGCTCGGTGCCGATGTAGTTGTGGTTGAGCATGCGGGCTTCTTCTTGCGCCAGCACGACAACGCGTCGGGCCCGGTCGGTAAATCTCTCGAACATGTCGCTCGCTCCTCAGTGGCGGCGCCTTCCCTTCATTTCATGCTATCCCGGCGCCGGGGACAGCCCTCGCTGCGCTCATGCGACTGTTCTCGCCAAACTGCAGGCCAGACTTGCGTTCTTAGCCCAAATTTTCGTCTTCGGGCGCTCAGAATGCGCCCAAAAGGGCGTTCGTGCCCACACTGAGTCTCAACTGTGACCGGATTCGAGGTGTTCCGGCAGCGCCGGAGCGGACCCGTTGCGCTCAGCGAGCGAACAGCTGGCGTAGGGCGACAGGGCTGGCGCGAACAGCTAGTGCGCAGCCTCGTACTTGGCGACGATGTCGGCCGCGATACGGCCGCGCTCGTTGACCTTGATGCCCTTGGTTCGGGCCCAGGCCCGGATGTCGGACGTCGGTGCCTGGCTGCCAGCGGCGGGTCGGCGGCCAGCGCGCCCACGCGGACGGCCGGCGCGGGCAGCTCGACCAGACCTGCGAGCGGCGCCGACGTAGGCGATTGAGCGAATCGCGGAACTTCTTCGCATTGCTCTTACTGAGATCGATCTCGTAGACAACGCCGTCCAAACCGAACGTCAGCGTCTCGTCAGCCGAACTCCCGTCGAGGTCGTCGACAAGTGTTACCTGGACCTTCTGTGCCACGGGTTCGTCCTTTCAAACACAGGAACTAGACATCGATTTGCCGAATATAGCGTCGGGCGCTACAGATACTTGATCATGCGTGTGTTACCCAGCGTGTTCGGCTTGACTCGTTCGAGGTCCAGAAACTCCGCAATGCCTTCATCATATGACCGCAACAGCTCCTCGAACACGCCAGGTGCAACCGGCTCGCCTTCGAGTTCGGAGAATCCGTGTTCGGTGAAGAATTTAACTTCAAAGGTCAAACAAAACAGCCGACGCACGCCCAGCTCGCGCGCGGTGCGTTGCAATTGATCCAGCAGCAGATGACCGATACCCTTCGCCCGCATCGCGGGGTCGACGGCCAATGTGCGCACCTCGGCCAGGTCTTCCCACATGACGTGCAGCGCGCCGCAGCCGACCACTGAAGGCGCCACGTCGCCCGACGCTTGCTCGGCAACCCAGAATTCCTGCACGTCCTCGTACAGGGTCACGGTGGGCTTATTCAACAGTTTGCGCTCTGGAGCGTACGCATCGACGAATCCCCTGATGGCCTTCACATCGGCGGTTCGGGCGCGGCGAACGACAATGTCGGCGGGCGGTACGGCCATTACTCAGGCCTGACTAACGGGAAAAGGATCGTCTCGCGAATGCCCTCCCCGGTCAGCAGCATGACTAGCCGATCGATACCGAGCCCAAGGCCACCCATGGGCGGTGCCCCATATTCGAGAGCGCGCAAGAAATCCTCGTCAAGTTGCATCGCCTCGGGATCACCACCGGCTGCCAATAGCGACTGTTCTGTCAATCTGCGGCGCTGTTCGATTGGATCGACCAATTCCGAGTATGCGGGGGCGAGTTCGACGCCATTCACGACAAGATCCCACGCCTCGACCAATCGCGGATCGTCGCGGTGTGGTCGCGCGAGCGGCCGAACGGATACCGGGTAATCCCGGATGAATGTCGGCTCGATCAAGCGTGTGCTCGACGAGCTTTTCGAACAATTCGAGAATGACGACTGCCCGTGATCGTGGCCAGTCGGCCCCGGCGGCAACGCAACGTCGCATCGCGCAGCTATCGCGCGCAGATCTTCCACATCGGTGTCGATCGTGACGTCCGTCACCGACCGCCTGCGAAACCGCTTGATGGATCGTCATCGTTCGCCAAGGGGCGGCGAGGTCGATCGACCCGCCGCGACCGTCGGGCACCACGTGCGGTGCCAACGGCACGCGCGGCGTCGAGAACGATGTCGCGAGTCAAGACGGCCATCGTGTTGTAGTCGCCGTAGGCCTCGTAGGCCTCGAGCATCGTGAACTCAGGGCTGTGGGTCGAGTCGACGCCCTCGTTGCGAAAGATCCGGCCGATCTCGTAGACCCGCTCGATGCCGCCGACCACGACTCGCTTGAGATAAAGCTCGATCGCGATGCGCAGGTACATCGGGATGTCGAACGCGTTGAGGTGCGTCTGGAAGGGCCGGGCGGCCGCACCGCCGTGCAGCAGTTGCAGCGTCGGGGTCTCGACCTCGAGGTAGCCGTGGCGGGCGAGCGTCGCTCGCACCGAACCGAGCACAGCCGCCTTGATCCTGACCATGTCGCGAGCATCGGCGTTCGCGATCAGATCGACGTAACGCTGCCTGACCCGCGATTCGGGATCGGTGAGTCCGCTGGTGCTTGTCAGGCAGCGGCCGCAAGCACTTGGCGGTCAGCGCCCACGAATCGGCGAGCACCGAAAGCTCGCCGCTGCGCGAGGTGATGACCTCGCCCTTCGACGCCGACGTGATCGCCGAGATCGATCGCCGACTTCCACAGCGCGAGCGATTCGGCACCGAGCCGGTCGAGCGAGATCATCACCTGGATCTCACCCGAGCCGTCGCGGATCGTCGCGAAACAGAGCTTGCCGGAGTTGCGCGCGAGCACGACGCGACCCACGACCCCGACGTGGTCGCCGGTTGCGGTGTCGGGCGGCAGATCGACGTGCGACGCGCGAACCTGCGCGATGGTCGCGGTCCGCGGAAAGCCGGCCGGATACGGCTCGATGCCCTGCGCGCGCAGCCACTCGACCTTCTCGCGGCGCACCAGCATTTGCTCGGGCAAGTCGTCACTCACGGGCGGAAGGCTATCGGCCGAGCGGGCGACGTCATGCGATATTGCGTTCGAACATCAACCGCAACCCGATCAAGGTCAACCATGGCTCGTGGACGTCGATGAGCTGGCATTCCTCGAGCACCACAGTCGCGAGCCCGCCGGTGGCGATCACCGTGGCCGGCGTCCCGAGTTCGGCGATGATCCGCTCGGTGATCCCGTCGACCTGCGACGGCGAACCCGTAGATGATCCCCGACTGCAACGATTCGACGGTGTTCTTGCCGATGACCGACCGCGGCCGGACCAACTGCACCTTCATCAGCTGAGCGGCCCGCGAGGCCAACGCGTCGACCGAGATCTCGATGCCCGGCGCGAGCACGCCACCGAGGAACTCACCCTTCGCAGACACCACGTCGAAGTTCGTCGACGTCCCGAAGTCGACGACGATGGCCGGGCCGCCGTGCAGGGTGAACGCGGCAAGCGTGTTCACGATGCGGTCGGCGCCGACCTCTTTCGGGTTGTCGTACAGCACCGGCACGCCGGTGCGGATACCCGGCTCGACCACGACGAGCGGCACCGCGTCGAACCAGCGCTCGCACATCGTCCGCATTCGCGCAGCGCCGACGGCACGGTCGAGCAGCACGCGATGCCCGTCGACAGCACCGTCATGGCATCCGACGCCGCCAGCAGGCCGGTGACGAGCAAGCCCAAGCTCGTCGGCCGAGCGGCGCGGATCGGTCGCGAGCCGCCAGTGCTCGACGATGCGCTCGCCCTCGAAGAGGCCGAGCACGGTCTGGGTATTGCCGACGTCGATCGTCAGCAGCATCGGTACTCCCTGTTCAGGTCGACGGTCTGACGGCCCGCAGGTCGACGCCGATGTCGAGCACCGGCGCAGAGTGTGTCAGAGCACCGACCGAGAGGTAGTCGACACCTGTCGCGGCCACTGCGGCCGCACCCGCCAACGTCAGCCCACCGCTCGCTTCGAGTCGGCACGAGCTGCCGCGGTCGCGCACCAACGCGACCGCCGCCCGCATGGCGTCCAGCGACATGTTGTCGAGCAACATGAGATCGGCGCCCGGCGTCGACCGCCTCACCAACCTGCTCGACCGTGTCGCACTCGACCTCGACCGGAAGCTGCGGAAACGCCGCGCGCACCGCGCGAAATGCGGCCGCAACCCCACCGGCCGCGACCACGTGGTTGTCCTTGATCAAGGCCGCATCGGACAACGACATCCGGTGGTTCACGCCGCCCCCGCACCGGACCGCGTACTTCTCCAACGCGCGCAGACCCGGTGTGGTCTTCCTGGTGTCGCGAATCGCCGCACCGCGTGCCGGCGACGGCGTCGACCCACGTGCGGGTCAGGGTCGCGATGCCCGACAGGTGACCGAGCAGGTTCAACGCCGTGCGTTCCGCAGTGAGCAGCGAACGCGTCGCGCCGGTCGCCGACAAGACACCGTGCCCGGCTCGACGCGCATGCCGTCGATGACGTTTTCGTCGATCTCGACGTGCCCGCCGGTCACCATCCACAGCACCGCGGCGGCGATCGGCACGCCCGCGACGACGCCGTGGCGCTCGCGACACGAAATCGGCGACCGCTTCTGTCGTCAGCCGGGATGACGGCCACGCTGGTCACGTCGACGCCGCCGCCAAGATCCTCGGCGAGCGCCGCGGCGACCAAGCTCTCGACCGCAGCGGCATCGAGCCCGGCCTCGGTCGAGACGCCGGTCAAGCGCTCGCGCTCGGCGAACGCTTGCGCCGCTCATGGAGTCAGGACGACGACGGGCGCGGCCTCGAACACCGTTTCCGGCACGCCGCCGTCGAGAAGTGACGTCACCAGATGCCCGCGCCATGCGGGCGACGTCTCGGGATAGTCCTCGCGCCAGTGGCAGCCGCGGGTCTCTGCGCGCAGCCGCGCGCCGGCGACGAGCGCGTTCGCGACCGTGTGCAAGTTGGTCGCCTCCCACGCCTCGACGCAGGGTTCGACAACCTCGCCGTCGTCGGCTTGCGCGCCGATGCCGGCGAGCGACGCCGCGGCGGCCGCGAGGCTGTCCGCGTTGCGCAGCACGCCGGCACCGGCAGTCATCGCGGCCTGGACGCCGACGACGTGCCGACGGCGGCAGCAGCCCGGCGTCGCGCGTGTCGATGAGCAGGTTCGCCCGCGGGCGGCAGCGATCGGCGACCAGCTCGTCGGCGATCCGGGCCGCGAACACCAACCCCTCGAGCAGGCTGTTCGATGCCAGCCGGTTCGCGCCGTGCACGCCGGTGCACGCGACCTCGCCGCATGCGTACAAGCCAGGCACGCTGGTGCGGCCGAACAGATCGGTGCGCACGCCACCACTCGCGTGGTGCGCGCCCGGCACCACGGGGATCGGTGTCGTCACCGGGTCGATGCCGTTCGCGCGACACGACGCGGTGATGGTCGGGAAAGCGCTCGGCGAGGTCGGGCACCCCGCGGGCATCGAGCAGCACGTGATCTGCACCGGTCTCGCGCAGTTGGCGCACGATCGCCTGCGCGACGACGTAGCGCGGCGCGAGCTCGGCCAGCGGATGCTGGCCGACCATGAAGCGGCGGCCGAGCACATCGATCAGCACCGCGCCTTCACCGCGCAGCGCTTCGGAGATCAGCGGCTGCTGGCCCGCCGCACCCGGCCCGAGCCACAGCACGGTCGGATGGAATTGGACGAACTCCATGTCGGTCACGTCGGCACCCGCGCGCAACGCGAGCGCGACGCCGTCGCCGGTCGCCACCGGCGGGTTGGTCGTCGACGCGAACACCTGCCCGAGACCACCGGTCGCGAGCACGACCGCGCGGCCGAGCGCCGCCCCGACGCCGTCACGACGCCCGGCGCCGATCACGTGCAGGGTGACACCGCAGGCCCGGCCGTCGGCGGTCTTCAGCAGGTCGATGACCAGCGCGTGCTCGATGATCTCGATGCCCTCGGTCGCCTTGACGGCAGCGATCAGCGCCCGCTCGATCTCCGCACCGGTCGCGTCGCCACGGTGGGCGATCCGGCGTCGCAAGTGGCCGCCCTCGCGGGTCAATGCGAGGTCGCCCGCGTTGTCGCGGTCGAAGCGGGTCCCGAGTTCGACGAGTTCGCGGACCAGGTCGGGCCCTTCGGTGACCAGCACCCGCACGGCTTCTTCGTCGCAAAGGCCCGCGCCGGCGACGAGCGTGTCGGTCAGGTGGTCGGCGGGGCTGTCGCCTGGCCCGAGCGCGGCCGCGATGCCACCCTGCGCCCAGCGAGTCGAGCCGGCGTCGAGTTCGGTCTTCGTGACCAGCAACACGGTGCCGGCCCGCCGGGCCTTCAACGCGGTGGTCAGGCCGGCGATACCGCTGCCGACGACCACGATGTCGGCCCGCGCGGTCCAGCCCGGTTCTGGGGCGGCCAGCCGCTGGATCAAGCTCACGCCGGTCACTTCGTGGCTCACAGACTCATTGTCGATCAGCCGGGTAGCGCCCACGCGGGCGGCCACCGCAAGCACCGCCTGACGGACGACGCTGAGCCGTCGGCCGCGACGTCCTCGAACGTATCGGGGTCGACGAGCGCGACGTAGTCGGTGTCGACGCCGGGTTGCGCGGTCGAGCACCGCCCGGGCGGCGGCCACAATCTCCGCCGCCGCCGCGACCGCTGTTCGCCGCCGCGGCGCCAGCTCGCAGCGCGCGCGGCAACGCCAGCGCAGCGACTCCGTTCCTGCGCCGTCAAGTAGCGTTGCGGCTCGACAACGCGAGCCCGTCGGCGTCCCGTATGAGTGGCGCAGCCTCGATGCGGACCGGCAGGTTCGAGATCGGCGCACCATGGCCCGCACGAGCGCGAGTTGCTGGGCGTCCTTGCGGCCGAACACCGCGACGTCAGGACGTACGAGGCCGAACAGCTTCGCCACCACAGTGAGCACGCCGTCGAAGTGCCCGGCGCGGCTCGCGCCCTCGAAGCGCTGCACCGATCGCGCCCGCCACCACCCGCACGACCGGCTCGCGCGGATACATCTCGGTCGCGGCTCGGCACGAACGCCAACGCGACACCTTCTTCGGCGCACATCGCGAGATCGGCGTCGAGGGGGCGCGGGTAGCGATCGAGATCCTCGCCGGCCGCGAACTGCAGCGGGTTGACGAAGATGCTGACCACCGTCTGGTCGGCGATCTCGCGAGCGCGCCGCATCAGCGAGCGATGGCCCTTCGTGCAATGCGCCCATGCGTCGGCACGAGCGCAACGGTCGGGCCCAACGTCGCGCGTGCGACTCGCGAGCTCTGCACGCGTGCGAGCGACCCCGGTCACAGCGGTCACGAGCTCGACCTTCGAGACAGGACGCCGAGCAGTGCGGCCGCATCGTCGGCCGGCAACAGACCGGCGGCAAGAGCGCGGTCAGCGGTCAACCTCGCCATCGCGACGTAGGCGGCAGCCGTTTCGGGGCTAACCCGCAGGATCGCATCGACATGCGCCGCGACGGTGCCTGCGTCGCCCCGAACGACCGGCCCGGTCAGCCCCGCATCGCCGTGCCGCAACGCGTTGTCGAGTGCCGCCGACAGCAACGGCCCGAGGAGCCGCTGCGGGTTCTCGACGCCGGCCGCGCGAAGGAGGTCCATCGACGAGGCCACCAACGTCACGAGATGGTTCGCGCCGTGCGCCAGTGCCGCGTGGTACAGCACTCGATCCGCTTCGTCGATCCAGACCGGCTCACCACCCATCTCGAGCACGAGCGCTTCGGCGACCGGTCGAAGAACCGGCACCGATGTGACGCCGAAGCACACGCCGGTGAGCCGATCGAGATCGATGCTGGTGCCGGTGAATGTCATGACCGGGTGCAACGCGAGCGGCAACGTGCCGATCGCCGTCGCCGGCGACAACACGTCGATGCCGTAGCGACCAGACGTATGCATCACGAACTGCCCGGCATGCAACGCGTCCGCATTGACTAAGCCTTCGACCAGCGCCGGCAGCGCGTCGTCGGGCACCGCGAGCAGCAACAAATCGACGTCCGGCCCGATCTCGTCAGGAGTACGAAGCGCGACGTCGGGCAGCAGCGCGCGAGGCGCGACGGCGAGACGCCGATGACACTGCTGACACGGCCACGACCCGGTGGCCCGCGCGCGCAAGCGCGGCACCGAGCACGGCGCCGACGCGGCCGGCGGAGATGACGCCGACCGCCAATCGGCCAGGCCTGGTGTGCGGGTCGAGCTGATTCACGATCGTTGGTTCCAGTCCTCGGCGTTCAAGTCCACAGCGGGTACCGGACGCTGCCGAGCCTACCCGCTGGTCGGCGGCGCCCGGATTCGGCCGTCATCCAGCGATCGGGCAGCCGCAACGCGCGGCCGCGTTCGGCCCGCACGACTTCGGCGTCGACGATGCGGCGGCCCTCACTGATGTCTCGATGACGCAGGACCACATCGACCGGTCCTTTCGTCGAATCGACGTGCACCGTGGCGAGTCGAAGTGCACGCTGCCACGGCCCGACCGACAGACGCACGCTCTGGATCTTCTCGTGCCGCATGACCGCGTGCACTTTGGTAAGTAACCCACTGCGCACGCTGACGATCGCCTCGTCGGCACCGGCGCGGTAGGTCCACCAGAGCAACGGTGAGCGCCACTTTGCCCGCCCAGGCACCCGTGTCATAGGGACCGCGTCGATGTCGACACCGGGCAACGCCCGACCGACAACCAGCAGCGCCTGCTGCGCGCGAACCCACCGGCAGCAGCACCGAGTTGTGCTGCCGGCCGTCTTCGGCCCGATGCCCTGCATAGCCGGCGATGTTGGCGTCGACCCGCACCCAACCAAACACCCGCCACATCAACGGTTGCACGATGCGAACGGCCTGCACTCGGCCCGGCGGGACCGTCTGCGCTCGCGTCTCGAACAGCCCGTGCCGCAGCCGTAGACCGTCCGGCGAATCGGCGACGGTGAAGCCGAAATGCTGTTGGATCGTCTGCCACACCGCACTGAAAACGCTGACGACGCCAGCCAGTGCGCCGGTGAAAACGCCCGGGTGTCCAGACGCGATCGCGCCCGCAAGAAAAGCCGCCACCCAGATGAAGCCGATGAGTGCCGGCGTCGACAGCAGTGCGCTCCCCACGATCTGCCAGCCGGTGCAATGCACCAACGGTCGCTGCGGCGCTTCGGGCGTGCGATGGTCGAGGCCGGCCGCCATCGCGAGCAGCGCCGCCCGCAGTGCCTGTGCCTCGTCGAGCCGCAAGTAACCGAGCCGCACGCGACCCTCGGAACCGCCGGCCATGTCGAGCTTCAACTCGGCGAGCCCGAGTGCGCGGGCAAGCAACGGCTGCACGATGTCGATCGCCTGCAACCTGTCGATGCGTACCTGGCGCGATCGCCGGAACAGCACGCCTGAATCGATGTGCACCTCGCCACCTTCGATGGCGAATCTGGTGAAGGCCCACGACAGTGCGCTTGCGACCAACCCGACGAGGAGCACGCCGACCACGATCACCGGCAGCCACCAGCCGGCATGCCGGAGCTTTTCGAGGTTGTACGTGCCGATCGCGGCCAACGACACGAGCACTCGCGCTGCTCGAACAACCGGCGTCAGCGGATGCAGGCGACCACCGCGACGGCGCCACTCCTGCGAATCCGGTGCGGTCACAGTCCGGCCGACTGCGATTCGCCGAGCGCCGCGAGGCGGTCACGCAACCTGTTCGCCTCGGCCGCGGTGAGGCCGTGGATGCGCGCATCGGTGCCGGCCGACGCCGTGTGCAACCGCAGCGTGGAGATGCCGAACTTGCGTTCGATCGGACCCGCCGTCGACATCGACGAGTTGCATACGGCCATAAGGGACGACGACGAGCCGGCGCCACATGACGCCGTGCGTCACAAGCAGATCAGCACCGCGCTCGGCGTACCCCCACGAGTCGTAGTTGCGACCTACGACGACGAAAGCGGCAGCGCAGATCGCGAGCACCACGACGACCGCCACAACAGCAGCCAACCCTGAACCAGCAATCACCGACAAGACGACGGCCACCAAGGCGACGAGGGCACCCGATGCGACGAGCAACGCTCGACGCATCGTGCGCAGCTTGACGGAGACGCGCACCCAGCTTTCGACCGGCGACGCAAAGGCGTCCTGGCTAGCGGACACGATCATCAGGCTCCCGTGGCACCCGGCAACTGTATTCAAGGAAAAGCGCGGCGCCGACCAAGGCAAGCGAAGCGACGACGCTGAGCCCACTCGCGCGGCTGTCGTCGTTGACTCGCGGGTTGCCGAGCTTGGTCAGGGTGTAGACGAGAAACCCGCCGTACAGGCCGGCGATGATCGCGGCCGCATGACTGCTCGCCTTCGCAAGGACGGCGAGTTTGGCAACGAACAGCGGCTCGAGCGGGCGGTTGCCAGGGTTGCGCAGCCGCGAGCGAACGGAGAATCCGTACATCATCTCGAAGCCGGCGAGCAGGACGAGCGAGATCGGCCCGACGATCGGCAACGCGGGTAGCGAGCTGTAGTAGGCACGCACGACTAGCCAGCTGACGAGACCGACAGCGACCGCAAGCGCAGCAAGTATCGAAGAACGGGTAGGCGTCACGTGCGAACACCGGGTGCGAAGAGCTCGGCTGTATCGAGCCGACGAACGCCGGCCGTACCGAGCGCTGCTGGCCAACTCCGCGAGGGTCCCGATGCCGTCGATCGCACCGTCCGGTTCGATCTCCAGCCACGGCAACACGACGAAGGCGCGCTCGTGCGCGCGCGGGTGCGGCAATGTCAGCGCTGGATCGTCGCTGCGCTCATCGCCGTACGCCAGCACGTCGACGTCCAGCGTTCGAGGGCCCCAATGCTCGAGCCGTACCCGACCGGCAGCTGCTTCAAGAGAATGCGCGACGGCAAGCAACTCCGAAGCGGTCAGCGTCGTGTCGACGACCACGACCGCGTTGTAGAAGTCGGGCTGCGCGGGTCCGCCTACCGGAGCAGTCTCATAGATTGCCGACACCGCAACGACGTCGGTTTGCGCAGCAAGTGCGTCGAGCGCAGCTTGGAGCGTTGCGGCCCGATCACCGAGGTTCGCGCCCAACGCGAGCACCGCTTTCATGCACTGTCCTTGTCGGCCGAGACCCTCGGGCGAACGATGGTGACGACCACGTCATCGAACGTCAGCGGAATCGGCGCCGCGGGCTTGTGCACGCTGACCTGACCGACGTCACGCGCGGATCCGCCAGACAAGCGGTCGCGATGCGTTCGGCCAGTGTCTCGAGCAGATTCACCGGCTCGCCCGACACGATGGCGGCGATGGTCAGAGCGAGTGCGCCGTAGTCGATGGTGTCGGCGAGATCGTCGGATTGCGCAGCAGCCGAGATGTCGACGTCGAGTGCGACGTCGACGACGAAATCCTGGCCCTCCGCGCGTTCGGACTCGAACACGCCATGATGTCCGCGGACGAGCAGGCCGCGCAGTTCGATGCGATCGCTCATCGTCCTGCGTCAGCTCCATCGCGCGGCGACCCGCACCGCATCGACGTCCGCGACGACGTCGTGCACCCGCACCGCCCACGCTCCTGCCGCGGCCGCCAACGCGGTGACGGCCGAGCTGGCATGGTCGCGCTCAGCAGGAGGTCGGGCCACACCGTCAACAGACGAGCAGCCGGCCAAGAAATGCCTTCCGCGAAGCACCGATCAACACCGGGCGGTCGAGAGACATCAAGCACATCTAGATGGCGAAGCAACGCCCAGTTGTCATCACCGTCAGGGCTCTTGGCGAAGCCAAGGCCAGGATCGAGGATGATCTGCTCAACACTCACGCCTGCGTCGACGATGGCGGCGACGCGCGCCTCGAGTTCACGCCGAACGTCGGCGACGACGTCGTCATAGTACGGCGCGATTCTGCATGTCGGCACTGTGTCCGCGCCAGTGCATCACGACAAACGGCACGCCGGACGACGCGATGAACGGCACCATCGCCGGGTCGGCGAGCCCGCCACTGACGTCATTGACCAGCACCGCGCCTGCGTCAACCGCTTGTCGCGCGACATCGGCATGCATCGTGTCGACACTCACGGTTGCTCCGGCGCCCGCGAGTTTTCCAATGACGGGAAGTACCCGACGTAGCTCTTCCTCGCATCGACCCGCACCGCGCCGGGCCGGGTGGATTCGCCGCCGACGTCGACGATGTCGGCACCGGCCGCCACCAGTTCGAGCCCGTGCTCGATCGCGGCGTCGGCATCGAACCATTGGCCGCCATCAGAAAATGAGTCGGGCGTGACGTTCACGACGCCCATGACCCGGCAGCGCCCCAACTCGGGAAAGCCCACCAACCGGCTCACGCTGCAGGGCCAAGCCGCATGAGCTTGCGCAGCTGGCGAATGCGCGGGTGCGGCCACACGATGAATGCCTCCGCTTCGAGTGCGGCGATGGCAATGCGCGGCAGGTCACTGGCGCCGGGGAAGACGATGTAGCGCGGCTGCCACTCCGGCTGGAACTTCGCGTTGAAGCGGTACAACGATTCGATCTGGAACCATCGCGATGCGAATACGAGGATCGCTCGCCATGCCCTGATGACTGGTCCGGCACCGAGTCGCCCACCACGTTCGAGTGCCGACCGGAACACCGCGAAGTTCAGTGACATGCGGGTAACACCGAGCCGAGGGCAGGCCCGCAGCGCCGCAGTGATCAGGTACTCGTTCAGTCCCGGATCCGCAGCCCGGTCGCGCCGCATCAGATCGAGTGAGAGACCGTCGGAGCCCCACGGCACGAAGTACAGAAACGCGCGCAACATGCCGTCTTTCATGGCGGCGACCGCAACACAATCGCCGTCGGCGGGATCACCGAGGCGACCAAGGGCCATCGAATAACCGCGTTCGGTCTCCGCACCACGCCACGACTCGGCCTGCCGCCGGAACATCGTCGACATCTCCGGAGTCAGATCGCGCACCCGGTAGATCTCCGCGGTATAGCCGGCCCGCTCGACGCGGTTCACCATCTGCCGCACGTTGCGCATCGTGCGACCGTCGAGACTGAACTCGCCGACATCGACGATGGCCTCGTCGCCGAACTCCAGCGCCGACATCTCCGTCTCGCGCGTCCAGACGTCACCACCGAGCTCGCTGCAGGCAAGAACCGCGGGCACCCAAGCGTGCCGTTCGGCCTCGATCATGAACTCCTTGATCGCCCCGGGCCACGCCTCGGGGTCACCCAGCGGATCACCGGTCGCGAGCATGACTCCCGACAGCACCCGATAGGCGATGCACGACTTCCTCGTCGCCGACCAGATGACGCTCTTGTCGCGGCGCAACGCGAAGTAGCCGAGGGAGTCGAGTTCACCGTTCTTGGCCAGCAGCGTCGCGCATCTGCGCTTCGTCGTCAACGCCCAGGCTCGCCCGCGGCTCGGCCGGCCTGAACAGCAGATAGACAGTGGTCAACGCAGTGAACGCACCCATCGTGGCAAGCGTCCACGTGATGAGGTCGGAGGTTCTGTCGCTATGGAAATGGATGGGCCCCGAAACGCCGACCAGCCCGTAGAGCACGTGCTGCGCAACGGTGAAGAAGCCGACTGATCCGATCACTTCGTCCGGCCGCACCTCGATGAGCAAGGCGCCGAGTACGAAGCTGCCGGCGGTCAAGCCGACGAATGCCCAGACCGCTAGCCAGCGGGTGCGCGGATCGCCGACCGCGAAGAACTCCTTGCGGTACAGCACGAGCGCGATGACGAACACCGCGTCGAGCGGCAGCCAATCGACGGTCTCGCGCCAGGTGATCGGTCCGTGGAGGAGGTGCAACGTCGCGGTGACGACGAGGATCGCCGACGACGGCTCGCCAGGCGCGTCGCTTGCGGCGGCGAAGCGCGTGCGACAACAAGATGAGCAACGCGCCCGCCACGACCAGCGCCGCGCCGACGGCGCCGTGCACGACGGCCGGGTCGATCTTGCCCGGCAGCACGTGGTTGATGACCTTGACGCGCTCCCACAGGTGCGGCCGCACGACCATCGCGATGTCGCGCACGCCGAGCAGGAACGTCAAGACGCCGGCGACAAGCGGGACCCAGCGCCGGTGTGACCGGCGCTCGCCCTACCGCGTGAGCCGGTCGCCACGACGGCGCGGCCGGCTTCTCGGCGGTCGTCACGCGCACAGGGGTCGGGTCTCCGATCACAACGTCAAGAGTAGGCGGGGCGGGCTTGCTCAGGCGGGTCAGCGACCGAAATTGGGCGCGCTGTCAGCGACCCGCAATTAGGCGCAGCGCTTCCGCCCTCGTCCGGTCGGAGTCCCGAAATGCCCCGCGAACAGCCGAGGTCACCGTCCGGGCGCCGGGCTTGCGAACCCCGCGCATCGACATGCACAGGTGCTCGCACTCGACCACGACGATGACCCCTCGCGGATCCAGGATCTCCTGCATCGCATCGGCAATCTGCGACGTCAACCGCTCCTGTACCTGCGGGCGCTTCGCAAACAGGTCGACCACCCGGGCGATTTTCGACAGCCCGGTGATCTCGCCTTTGACGTTGGGGATGTAGCCCACGTGGGCGACCCCGTGGAACGGAACGAGATGGTGCTCGCAGGTGCTGTAGACCTCGATGTCCTTCACGATGATCATCTCGTCGTGGTCGGCGTCGAACACCGTCGTGAGCACGTCTGATGGGCGCTGCGCCAGCCCGGCGAACTGCTCAGCCATCGCCCGGGCCACCCGCGCCGGGGTCTGCACCAACCCGTCGCGGGTCGGATCCTCACCGATGGCGACGAGGATCTCGCGGACGGCCGCCTCGATCTTTTCTAAGTCGACCGTCATTCCGGTCGGGGCGGGCCGTCAAACGAGGAGCCGTCGACGACCGGGTCAGAGTCGGAATGGATCGCAGCTGCCCGACCCGCCGTTGGAGGAAACGCCGTTGCTGTGCCCGGCGTCGGCGCCGCCGGAAGCAAGGACAGCCACTTCGCGCGGCGTCATGACCGGCGCCTTGTCGGAGGGCTGACGCTTGCCGTAGCCGGTGTAGGAGCCGCGGTGCGGGCGCTTCTGGACGCGAGCGAAGATCCGCAGCACCTCGTCCTTTTGCAGCGTCTCCTTCTCCATCAGCTCGAGCACCAGGTCGTCGAGCACGTCGCGGTATTCGACCAGGATTTCCCAGGCCTCGTCGTGCGAGCTCTCGATGAGCCGGCGCACCTCGTCGTCGATCGTGGAGGCGATCTCCTCGGAGTAGTCGCGCTGGTGTCCCATGTCGCGACCGAGGAAGACCTCTCCGTTCTCCTGGCCGAACTTGCGGGCGCCGAGCTTCTCGCTCATGCCGTACTGGGTGATCATGTTGCGGGCGATCGACGTCGCCTTCTCGATGTCGTTCGCGGCACCGGTCGTCGGCTCGTGAAAGACCAGCTCCTCCGCGGTGCGGCCGCCGAGCAGCATCGCGAGCTGGTCCATCATCTCCGCGCGGGTGACCAGGAACTTGTCTTCGGTCGGCAGCGAGAGCGTGTAGCCGAGCGCGCGGCCGCGCGGCAGGATCGTCACCTTGTGCACCGGGTCGGCGTTCGGCAACGCGTGACCGACGAGTGCGTGGCCGCCCTCGTGGTAGGCGATGATCTTCTTTTCCTTCTCGCCCATGATGCGGCTCTTGCGCTCGGGGCCGGCCATGACGCGGTCGATGGCCTCCTCGAGGGTGAGCATGTCGATCTGCTTGCGGTCGTGGCGGGCGGTCAGCAGGGCCGCCTCGTTGATGACGTTCGCGAGGTCGGCGCCGGTGAAGCCCGGGGTGCGGCGCGCGATGACGTCGAGGTCGACGTCGCCCTCGAACGGCTTGCCCTTGGCGTGCACCCGCAGGATGCCCTTGCGGCCTTCCATGTCGGGGCGGTCGACGACGATCTGCCGGTCGAAGCGGCCGGGCCGCAGCAGCGCCGGGTCGAGGATGTCGGGTCGGTTGGTCGCGGCGATCAAAATCACGCCGCCCTTGACGTCGAAGCCGTCCATCTCGACCAGCAGCTGGTTCAGCGTCTGCTCGCGCTCGTCGTGGCCACCGCCGAGGCCGGCGCCGCGGTGCCGGCCGACGGCGTCGATCTCGTCGATGAAGATGATCGCCGGGGCGTTCTCCTTGGCCTGAGTGAACAGGTCGCGCACCCGCGAGGCACCCACACCGACGAACATCTCGACGAAGTCAGAGCCGGAAATCGAATAGAACGGGACGCCGGCCTCGCCGGCCACCGCACGCGCCAGCAACGTCTTGCCGGTGCCGGGAGGGCCGTACAGCAGCACGCCCTTGGGAATCTTCGCGCCGATCGCCTGGAACTTGGCCGGGTTCTCGAGGAACTCCTTGATCTCGACCAGCTCTTCGATCGCCTCGTCAGCACCTGCGACGTCAGCGAAGGTGGTCTTCGGGGTGTCCTTGCTGATGAGCTTCGCCTTGGACTTGCCGAAGTTCATGACCCGCGAGCCGCCACCCTGCATCTGGGTCAGCATGAAGATCATCAAGCCGACGAGCAGCAGGATCGGCAACGCGTTCAGCAAGATCTCGAGCAGCAGGCTCGTGTGGCTGACCTTCACCGTGTAGAGCTTCGCCGGGTCGAGCTTCTTCTGAGCGGCGACGGCGTCGAGCTGGTTCTCCAGCTGGAGTTCCTGGTCGGGCGCGATCGACGACTGGATCTTCGTTGTCGTCGTGCCCGGCAAGCGGCGTCTTCAAAGTGAGCTGGACGGTCTGTTCCTTGTCGTGGAACACCGCCGTGGAAACGTTGCCGGACGAGATGTTCGCCACGACCTGCGAGGTCGACACCGACTTGAAGGAGCTACCGCTCTGACCACAGCCCGTTCAGCAGGACGAGGAACACGACAATAAGAAGGACCCAGAACAACGGGCCACGGGCATACCGTTTCACGTTCATGGATGCGGAGCGAAAGCTCCGTCCCTCCTACCGAATCGACGCGCTACCGACATCTCGTACCACCCTCGACGGTACACCGCGGGCGATGCGTTCACCCACAGCCGAATGCGCCGCCACGGCTACTGCATAACCCCTAGCGCGCCCGCGGTCGTTCCCGACACCCCTACGAGCCTCGCCCCACACCTTACGAAGGGTCGTAGACCGAACGCTTGAGGGTCGCGACGAACGGCAGGTTGCGGTACTTCTCGGCATAGTCGAGCCCGTACCCAACAACGAAGTCACGGGGAATGTCGAAGCCGAGATAGCGCACATCGACGTCCTGCTTGACCGCATCTGGCTTGCGCATCAGCGCGCACACCTCGACCGAGGCAGGACCGCGCGAGCGCAGGTTGGCCACCAACCACGAGAGCGTGAGCCCTGAGTCGACGATGTCCTCGACGACCAACACGTTCAGACCGTCGATGCCGTGGTCGAGGTCCTTCAAAATCCGGACCACCCCAGACGACGAGCCGCCGGAGCCGTACGACGAGACCGCCATGAAGTCGACGGTGATGGGCAGGTGGATCGCCCTGGCGAGGTCGGCCATGACCATGACGGCGCCTTTGAGGACACCGACGAGCAGCAGCTCTTTCCCCGCGTAGTCGGCGTCGATGGCAGCCGCCATCTCGACGACCTTGGCCTGAATTTCCTTCTCGCTCAGCAAAATCCCGGACAAGTCGTCGCTGACGTCAAACTGATCCACCCGGGTGCGCCCCTCGACGAGCAGTCGCTAATGCAGGTCCGTGCCGATGTAGAGCTTCCCATACCGCCGGCTGGCGCTTTGGCCGCCCGGCAGGCTGACCGAGCCCTGCCCGTGCCAGTCCGTGACGAGTGCCTCGATCGCTTGCAGATGGACGGCGGCCAAGCTGCCCGCCGTTACCCCGGCCCGCAACGACGCGAGCCGCAGCACCCGCCGGCGAACAGCACCCGGCAGCAACGCGAGGGCGCCCACGTCGAGCGACCCATCGACGTCCGCCACATCGGTGTAGCTGTCCGCCGCCCACTGGTCGAGGGCGTCGGCATCGTCGCGGGCGAGCTCGGCGGTGCGGGCAAGTGCGGCCGCGACCCCGGGCCCGAGCGCCGCCTCGAGCACCGGCAGCACGTCAGACCGCACCCGAACCCGGGCGAATGACGGGTCGCCATTTTGCGGGTCGTCCCACACCGGCAGCCCGAGGTCAGCGCAGGCCGCTCTCGTGACGGCCCGTTCAACCCCCAAGAGGGGACGCCGGTAGCGGGCGTCCGTGCATTCCGCGGCAACAGGGCTGCCGGTGACGGCCGCCATGCCGGCCAGCGACCGCGTCCCTGAGCCACGGGCGAGACCAAGCAGCACGGTCTCTGCCTGGTCGTCGAGGGTGTGGCCGATCAAGACTGCGGCAGCACCGAGCCGATCCGCGACGCCGTCGAGCGCCCCGTAGCGAGCCGCGCGGGCAGCCGCCTCAGGACCGCCGGAATGCGCGGAGACGTCGACGCTGATGGCCTCGACAGGCTCGAGCCCGAGCCCGGTCAGCAAGCGCAGCAACGGTCGCCGCCCGAGAGGTCGAACCCTTCTGCAAGCCGTGGTCGACGGTGACGCCGCCGACCCGAAGGCCAAGGCGCGGCGCCTCGAAAGCGGCCGCAGCGGCGAGCGCAACGGAGTCGGCGCCGCCACTACACGCGACCAGCACCAGCGAATCAGCATCGAGCCCGGCAAGGGCACTCGCGAACCGCACACCGGACGGCGGCAACCGCGACAGTCGGGCCGGCCGGTCGGCGTGCCGCAGTCGAAGGAGCCGGCAGTCTCGTAAACCGGCCGGGCTCGCTCAGTCTCCAACGGTCGCCCGCAGCACGCGGGACATCCACAGCTCCGGCTTGGCGATTTCCGCTTTGGTCGGCAGGGTGTTCGGCGACGTCCAGACCCGGTTGAACGCAGGCATCCCGGCCCGTTCGACAACCGCGCGGACGAACGCCGCACCGTCGGCGTACTGCCTCGCCTTCATGTCGAGCCCGAACAGCTTGCGCACGATGCGGTCGGCCGGACCTTGACCGCGCCGGCGCTCGGCGAACTTCGCGCCGATCGCCTCGACACTCGGGATCACCGAGGGTCCGACGCCGTTCATTACGTACTCGCCGTGGCCCTCGAGCAGGGTCATCACCGCAGTCAGCCGGTTGAGGATCGCGCGCTGCTCAGGATTTTGCACCGCTTCGAGGAAGCTCAAGCCCTCGGTTTCATCGGTCTCTTCCGTCGACCCGCGGCGCCGCATGTTGTCGCGCACCGCCTCGCCGACGTCGCGCAGCCGGCCGAGCATCGCGGACGGATCGAGCTCGCTGGCCAGCAGGAACGCGCTGATCTCGTCGTGCAGATGCGCGCGCAGCCACGGCACCGCGGTGAACTGCGTCTGATGCGTGACCTCGTGCACGCAGACCCACAGCCGGAAGTCGCGGGGGTCGACGTCGAGTTGGCGTTCCGCAGCGACGATGTTCGGCGCCACGAGTGTCAGCCGACCGTCGCGCGCTTGGCCGTCTTTGGGTGGCAGGAACAACTCGTACTGGCCGAGCACCTTGCCCGAAAGGTAGGCGAGCAACAGGCCAACCTGCATCCCCGTCACCCGAGACCCGAGCGCACTGACGACCGGCGCCCCGACCTTGCCGGCCTGCTTCGCGGCCATCTTGTCGAGCAACGGCTGCATCACCACCTGGAACCCGCCGACGTTGCCTTCGATCCAGGCGGAGCGATCCGCGACAAACGCGGGCTCGTGCGGATGCGGCGCGGACAGCCCGGTGAACGCGGCCACGTGATCCTGCGCCTCGACCGCGAGCAGCCGCAGTTGCCGAACCGCGTCGAAAGCCTCGGGCCTGGTCACGCTCGGACCTCGCGGCGCGAACCTGGTAGCCGTCGCGGTGGCGAGATCCCAGTCGACGAGCCGCAAGGTGTCGGTCATAGGGCCTACGGTACGAGACTCGCCGTCAGTCGGTCGACGGCCGCCTCGGTCGTGGCCGGTCGCCGTCTTGGCAACACCCGTCACGATCGTCGCGAACACCAACGTCGCGCCGCTGCTGTCCTGGAGGTAGCCGGCGAGTGCGACGACGCCGTCCAACGTGCCGGTCTTCGCCCGGATCACCCCCGCACCGGCCGCCGCCAGTCCACCGAAGCGCCCGCTCAAAGTTCCAGAGAACCCGGCGACCGGCAGTCCGCTGAGAATCGGCGTGAGCTGTG
This sequence comes from uncultured Actinomycetes bacterium, assembly GCA_963799955.1. Taxonomy (GTDB): domain Bacteria; phylum Actinomycetota; class Actinomycetes; order Acidothermales; family Acidothermaceae; genus PALSA-607. The sequence goes on along the minus strand of CAWCZJ010000016.1, from coordinate 203,909 downwards.
CATGGCCTGGGTCGATGGCGAGGCGCAACAGCGCGACAAGCAGCGGCTGGCGTGACGCGGTCGAGCGGCGACAGCCCACTCGCGTCGACCATCGCCAGCCCCGTCGGATCGATCGCCCTGACTGGCGATCGCGGCCTTCACCGCCGCGACGCCACCGGCAAAGCTCGCCGGGTGCCCAGTCGCGATGCGCGACCTGACGCGACAGCGCCTCGGCGAGGTCGTTGTCGCTGCGTCCCAGCATGCGCTGCACCAGTTCGGACATCGGTGGCGACGCAACGCTGGCAAGCACCGCTTTCCCCTGGACGGCGTGGGCGCCGGTCGGCACACCACTGACCGTCACGCCATCGCTGGTCAACAACTTCGCGAACTCGCTCGCAGCGGCAGCGGGTGGGTCGGCGGCCGTCGCCGTCAGACCCGGATCGGGATGTCCCTCGTCGACTTCGAGCGCCGACACCGGAGCGACGTCACCCTCGGTTTGATAGATCGGCTTCCAGCCGGGCGCGAGCGGCGGCCCCGACGAACAAAGAGGCGTCGTAGCCAAGGCTCACAGCGGTGATCCCGCGCGCGCGCAGCTGCGTGGCCGTCTGTTGCGCGAGCGTCAGCGAGGCTCGCCGGTGTCGGGTAGCCAGGGCTGAGCGGTCCGACGGCGGCCGGCCCCGACAGCGTCGGATCCCCACCCCCGACGAGCACGACCTGGCTCGGCGCGCTGCCTTGCACGACCCGCGTCGTCAGTTGTGCGTCGGGCCCGAGGACCTGCAGCGCAGCCACCGCAACGGCGAGCTTCGCGGTCGAGGCCGGCGGCACGACGTCCGCGCCGTCGTGGTCGAACAGCACCCGCCCGCTCGCAGCGTCGGCGACCAGCATCGCGACGTCGTCGCCGGCGAACGCATGATCGGCAAGCAGCGGAGTAAGCGTGGCGCGTCAGCCCAGCCGTCGCAGGATCGTCCGGCAGCCGAAAGCGACGCGGGCGACAGCAGCGGAGCCGCAGGCGAAGCGGTGCGCTGCCAAAGCGCTGGCACGGCAGGCGGGGCCGACTGCAGCCAGCGGAGGCGAACGCCGACGCTCGATGTGGGAGCGCTCGGTGTCACAGGACCGTCGGCGTCGCAGCGGCGCCCGCTGCCGACGTCCCGCCGGTGTGTTCGGAGGTCGAGTCTTCGGACGTCGATGCGTACAGGGCAACACCGCCGACCGCGGCCGCCACGACGACCAACGACGACCACGAGCGCGATGCGCAGCATGCGGTGTCTGCGTCCGCCCGTCATATGCGCGACACTAACCAACGACGGATTGTCAGGCTGGCAATCATGAGCCACTACACGGGGCGATGCTCGCCACGGAGCGGGGAGCGCGATGGAGTTCGACGTCACGATCGAGATCCCCAAGGGTCATCGCAACAAGTACGAGTTCGATCACGAGACCGGCCGGATTCGGCTCGACCGGATGCTGTTCACGGCGACTCGCTATCCGTCCGACTACGGCTTTATCGACGACACCCTCGGCAACGACGGCGACCCGCTCGACGCGCTCGTGCTCGTCGACGAGCCGACCTTTCCCGGCTGCCTGATCAAGTGTCGTGCGATCGGCATGTTCCGGATGACGGACGAGAAGGGCGGCGACGACAAGGTCCTGTGCGTGCCCGCGACCGACCCGCGGCATGGCCACCTGCGCGACATCAACGACGTCCCGCCGTTCGACCGGCTGGAGATCCAGCACTTCTTCGAGGTCTACAAAGACCTCGAACCAGGAAAGTCGGTCGAGGGCGCAACCTGGGCCGACCGCGCCGAAGCAGAGATCGAGATCCTCGCGTCGCGCGCACGTTGGAAGGCCCTGCAGCACTGACGCTAACAGCTGACCGCTACAGCTGGACCGCACTTACAGCTGGACCGCGCCGATGTAGTCGGGGCGGAACGCGTTGTGGATGCCGATCTGCTCGCCCGTCGCCGGTGCGTCGACCATCTGACCGTTGCCGATGTAGATGCCGACGTGGTGAATCGTGCTCGGGTCGTTGGTGTTGGTCGCGAAGAACACGAGGTCGCCGGGCTGCAGCTGAGCTTGCGACACGTGCAGGCCCTCGTCCCATTGCGCGCCGGTGAAGTGGGCGAGTGAGATACCGGCCGCTGCGTAGGCCTGCATCGTGAGCCCGGAACAGTCGTAGCCGGGCACCCTCTGCACGCCGGTCGACGTCACGGTCGGACCAACTTCGCCGGCGCCAGCCCAGCGGTACCAGACGCCGATCTGCGACTCGGCGAACGCGATGGCTGTCTGCCGCTGGGCTGACGTCGAAATCGATTGACCACCAGGCGGCACGATGCCGCCGCCATTGTTGGTATAGCCGCTGCTGCCGCCACCACTGCCGCCGCTGCCACTGCTGTCACCACCGCCGCCGGAGCTGCTTTGGCGTGCTGCGGCTGCGGCCGCTTGCTGTTGAGCCAGCGCCGCCGCTCTCTTCTGCGCGGCGAGTGCGGCTGCTGCGGCTGCGGCTCTTGCTGCGGCGGCCCGTGCTGCCGCTGCCTTTGCGGCCGCGGCAGCTGCAGCAGCTTCTTCGGCCTGCCGCTTGAGTCCCGCGGCCCGCGCAGTTGCGAGGTCTTTTGCGGTGCCGCGCAAGACAGCGAGCTGTGCGCCCAGGTCCAGCTGGTTGGCGTTGATCGCGGCGATCTGGCCGGCTTGCGCATTGACCGCGGCGATGGCCGCGTCCTTTGCTTTCGCGGCGGCCTGCAACTGCACTTGCTGATCAGCGAGCGCTGCATTCGCCGCGTCTTGTGCGGAGGCTTGCGCATCTTGCGTCGACGTCATCAACGCGATGACGGATTGTTCGTGACGGGCCAACGCCGACAGTGTCGATGCGCGGGTGAGGAACGCGCCGGGTGAGTCCGATGTCATCAGCGCGCTGAGCCGGTCGAGTCCGCCTGCGCCGCGATAGCTCGCAGCAGCGAACTGGTTCATCTGGATCTGCGCGTCATCGCGCGCCTTGTTTGCGGCCGCGAGGTTGCTCTGCGCCGTCGCGAGTTGTTGCTGCGCGGCGTCGACCTTCGCCATTGCACCGTCGTAGGCCTCGACGACTGCCTCGACCTGATTGTTCAGCTTGTCCAGGCTCGCATTGGCTGCGGCAAGTTGCGCTTCGGTCTGCCCGATCTGCTGGGCCTTCGCCTGCGCCGCCGCGTTCGCCTTGTCGATCTGCGACTGGCTAGGGATTACCGGCTTCTGCGATTGGCTCGGGAGTCACCGGCTTCTTCGCAGCGGCTGCGGGCAACGCGGTGCTGCCGATCGCGCCGACAACGATCGCGAGCGTGGTCAAGGCCAAAGCTGCGCGGCGGTAGCGAGATGCACGAAGTGGAGGCGGTGCACCTAACCTCCACAACTCGACGGCTCAAGAAAGTGGACGCGCAACCGGCTGAATGTGCCGCACGTTCCTGGGCGACCATAGCTTTCTGAGTCCCACCAGTAACAGGCGTAACAACAGACATTTCACGCGCGCAACGGAGTTCACGCTGAATAACACGGTTGTAATTTCACTCGAGGCACCGTGAGGCAACTCTCGTCACACCGCACTAAGTGATTCGGCCATTTGGCCCAGCAACTCAAGGCAGTCGGCAGATCTAACTGCGGGTGCTACATCAGTCGGGCGGCCAACTCCGCGACGGGCGAGCGCTCGCCCCTGGTCAACCGAATGTGGCCGAAGCACGCCTGCCCGCTGAACGCCGACACCACGGCGGTCAGCGCGTTCGTCTGCTCCGACAGGAACGGCGCATCGATCTGCGACGTGTCGCCGGTCAGCACGATCTTGGAGTCGGCACCAATGCGCGTCAGCAGTGTCTTGCCGACCTGCGGTGAAAGGTTCATCGCCTCGTCGACCAGCACGAAGGTCGAGTGCAGCGTGCGACCGCGAAGGTGGGTGACCGACTCCATCGTGAGCAGGCCCTGCGCCTTGATGTAGTCGAGCGAATCCTGCGCGACCTTGCCGCGACCGCCGTCTTGCCGGCGACGACTGGCAGCCGCGCCATCACCCGACAACGCGGCGACAGCATCGGTGATCGCGGCCATCCACGGATCGATCTTTTCGTCCAGCGTGCCGGGCAGGTATCCGAGATCCGCGTGGCCGACCGGGATCACCGGCCGGTACACCGACAACCGCTCGAACCGGTGCTGTTCGACGACCATGTGCAACGCAGCGGCGACTGCACACAACGTCTTGCCGGTGCCCGCCGGACCATCGAGCACGATGACCTTGACGTCGTCGTCCAACAGCAGGTCGAGAGCGAAGCGTTGCTCTTTGTTCGCCGCCTTGAGGCCCCACACGGGCGCGAGGCTCTCGAGCAGATGCAGTTCACCGGCACGCACCCGCGCGAGCGCCGAACTGGTGCCCGATCGCAACACCGCGAACGTGTTCTCAGCGAGGTCGCTCGCACCGGCGACGCTGTCGACGGATACCTGGTGCGAGTCGAACAGCGCGTCGACAACCGCGACCTCCGCATCGAGCGCGATCCATCCGTCAGGGCGCGCGAGTGCAGGCGCAAGGTCGAGCGGGTTGTGCTCAACGGCGGCGAGCCCAACTGCGGCGGCCGTCAGTCGCAGCGCGGTGTCGTTGGAAACGACGAGCACCGGCCCGGCGTCCGGCGAAGCCATGGCAAGGCCGAGCGCGGTGCCAACAATCTTGTTGTCAGGGGTGTCGATCGCGAGGCCGTGCTCGCGCAGCAGCGCGGTCTGGACGCCGTTCACCTGCATGCGGACGGTGCCGCCGAAGGGGCGTTCGAGTGGCTTGCGCAGATCGCCACCGGCTTCGAGTCGCAGCCCCTCGATGCGACGCAGGACGTCGCGGGCCGCCCCACCCGCCGGGTCGAGACGCTTCTTCAGCCCATCAAGTTCCTGGACGACAGTGAGCGGGATGACCATGTCGGCGCCCGGGAAGGCCTCGAAAATGCCTTCGGGGTCTGACATCAGCGCCGACGTGTCCAGTACGACGATCTTGGCGATGGCGGCCTCCCTGCTACCAGAATGCGCCTGTGTCGGCACTTCGGCAGGAAGATCGGCTGAGACGTCGGCTGACACGAGGCTCATGAAGATCCCGTCGTCACGGCCACCGCCCTTTGACGGCGCCTGGAGACGGCCGCCGCAGGGCAGCGGAGCGGCCGCTCCGCCGATCGTGCCGCGAGCCCGGCGATGGTGGGGGGACGCGGAGCCGACCGTCCAAGATCGTGTCGCCGAGCTCTGCATAGAGCGGCGGGTGCGGGGTACGACCGTCGGCACCGAGAAACGAGACAGCAGATGAGAGGAGTACCGATGGGTGCCACCGACAAGGTGAAGAACACCGCGCAGACCGCGAAGGGCAGCGTCAAGGAAGCCACCGGGCGGGCAACGAACAACCGTGACCTGGAAGCCGAGGGCATGGCGGACAAGGCCGCCGGCAACCTGAAGCAAGCGGGCGAAAAGGTGAAGGACGCCTTCAAGTAACCGAACCCGACATAGTGAAGTTACTGAACCGGGCATGCGGGAGGGCCAGCTCAGCTGGCCCTCCCGCATGTCGTTCTCCAATCTCGCGCGACTGCATCGAAGACAGTGGTGAAATGGGATCCATGCGAGTCGCACGCCGATGACCGGTGGTCCAATCCTCGGCAGATACACACATCCACGTCGGACCAGACAGAGCACTCGGACCCGACAGATCACTCGGACCAGGCGGATCTGCGGACCGTCCGATTGCTCGGGCTGCCCGTCGCGCTGTTCCTGCGAGCCCGAGAGCATCACGACGAACTGATCAGGGAATTCACCCTGATGGCGATCCGCCCGAACGGCACATCCGCGAACGGCGTAGCGCTGCCGCCACGGCTTCGTGAACTCGTCGACATCCTCGGCCGCCGGTTCGGGGCGAGCACCTCGCGCGCCGACATGGAGCGAGATGCCGCAATCGAGCGGGGCGACGCAACGGTCGACCTGACGTATCAGGTACCCGCCAGTCTCGGCGACGACCTCAAGATGTTGACCCAACTCATGGACGACGCCGATGAGTTCTGTCGCATGGAGACGCTGCTGACGCTGCCGCGCGACGCAAACATGGTGGCGTTCGGCCACTGGTACAACAACGAGTTCCTGCGCCAGATCGATGGGCTGCCGCCGACCCCATGGACGGGTCCACTCGAGTAGTTCTGCCCCTCGAGTAGCTCAAGAAGCGGTAGCGACCGACGGCGCGGTAGACACGAACACGTGCGACGTGACTGCATCTCCGAACGCGACCGCATCGCCCTCGCGACCGACGAAAAGTTCGCCGCCGACACGTGAGATGCGCACCGGCATGTTGGGACGAATTCCCGCACGGCGTAACCGAACCAACAACGCAGTATCGGACTGCAGCGGTTCACCGATGCGTCGCACGATGACGTTATGCGTGCTCTCCGGCACCGCGCTCAACGCAACAAGGCCTTCGCGGAACTCGACGTCATCGGTGCCCTCGCCAAGCTCGGCGAGACCCGGAATCGGATTGCCGTAGGGCGACTCCTGCGGATGACCGAGCACGTCGAGCAGCCGGCGCTCGACCGCCTCGCTCATGACGTGCTCCCACCGGCATGCCTCTTCGTGCACGAGCTCCCATTCGAGGCCGATCACGTCGACCAGCAAGCACTCCGCGAGGCGGTGCTTGCGCATGACCCGAGTCGCGATCGACCGGCCTTCGGGGGTGAGCTCGAGACGGCGGTCACCGTCGATCGTGACGAGACCGTCGCGCTCCATCCGGGCCACCGTCTGCGACACCGTGGGGACGCTTTGCAGGAGCCGTTCGGCGATCCGCGCACGCAGCGGAACTGCGCCTTCTTCCTCGAGCTCGAAGATGGTCCGCAGGTACATCTCGATCGTGTCGATGAGATCGTGCTCGTGGTTCACGCCATCGATTGTGTCGCACTTTGCTCACCGGTGCGTAAACCGGCAGTTAGCCTGAACCCGTGACAGCGATCCGGCGCGAAACCCCATCAAGGCGGACGGCGTTGCTGGGCGCAGTCATGATCATTGGCCTATTGGCCACCGCTTGTACGAGCAGTCACAAGAGTGAAAGCGCAGCCTCGACCGCGGCGGCAGCCTCGACCGCGGCGGCAGCCTCGACCGCGGGGGCAGCCTCGACCGCGGCAGCCACCTCGCCGGCCGCATCCTTACCCTTACCGGCCTCACCGCCGCCCGTGGCGGCCACGTCGACTCCGATCCCGGTAGTCGCAAGCCCGTCGGCGAGCCCGAGTCCGTCGGCGAGCCCAAGCCCGTCGGCGAGCCCGAGCCCGTCCGCACGGCCCTCCACACCGCCGAGGGCGCCGGGGCGTCCGACGCTTCGCCCCCAACGGCGATCGGACACCCCGCTCCCGCGCCGTCGCCATCGCCGTCGCCGTCGCCCACGAGCCAAGCCGCTGTCGTCCCCGATGTGTTTGTTGCCAACGCGACGACCGTCACCGCGGCGCAGCTCGGCAAGAGCTGGCATGCCGGCGCGCCGACCTGCCCGGTGGGTCCGGCGCAGCTACGCAACCTCACGATGACCTATTGGGGTTTCGATTCGAAGCCGCACATGGGCACGCTGGTGATCGCTGCGTCGGTGGTGCCGGCGATCACGCAGGTATTCCGACCTTGTACGCAGAGCACTTCCCGATCCGCACGATGATCCCGGTCTCAGCATTTGGCGGAAGCGACTCGGCGTCAACGGCCGCAGACAACACCGCTGCCTTCAACTGCCGCTACGCGGTCGCGAACGGACCGCCGAAATGGTCGGCCCACGCATACGGCGAGGCGATCGACGTGAATACCGTCGAGAATCCATACGTGTTCAACGGCCAGGTGTTGCCTGCAAGCGCTGCGGCGTACAAGGTCCGGTCGCCGTATCGCCAGGGCATGGCGGTCGTCGGCGGGCAGCTCGTCGACGCATTTGCAGCGGTGGGCTGGAAATGGGGCGGCGTCTGGTCAGATCCCGACTACCAGCACTTCTCCTTGACCGGCAACTGACGGTCAGTTCGCGTCGAGCGGGCTCCAGTTCGGCGTCCGCCCGTTCATCAATCGAATGCCGCGGACGGCTGCGGTACTTGGTGTACACCCGTCGCGAAATCTCTTGTACCGCAAGGGAAATTCCGAGCAGCGCGACGGCGACCACCCCGTCGAGCCAGAAGTGATTCGCTGTCACGACGACGAAGTACACGGTCGCGATTGTGTGCAGCAGAATGAGCCACCGCCACCGGCTGCGGGTAGCACCGATCACGGCGATCGCAACAAGAAATGCCCAGGCCACGTGCACGGACGGCATTGCCGAATATTGATCGGCGCCGAGCTGTCCCGCCGCGTACACCGACTGCCCGTAGGCGGTGGCCGTGTCGACCATTCCGACGTCGATAAGGCGCGGCGGCGCGACGGGAACCAGCGCGACCAGCAGGCATGCCGTCGTGGTCAGCACAATCAGGGTGCGGGTACGGCGATACGCGTCGCGATGCCGGATGTAGAGCCACAGCAGCACAGCGAGCAGCATCCCGAAATGCATGGTCGCGTAGTAGATGTTGGCCACCTGTTCGATGAACGGGTGGCCGAGAATCGGCCGCTGCACGGCGACCTCACTCGGAAAGTGCCATGCGCGCTCATGGTTCCAGACCCAGTGGCCCCGCTGCACCGCCTCGTTGGTGTGGCCGAGTGAGAACGTGCCGGCCAGCTGCCAAAGCGCGTACAGGCCAAGGATGATGCCGACCTCACGGCCGAACGACGCGACGTTGAAGAGGACCCGGTAACGGCTGCGGAGACCAGGCGCGTCAGGCCCAGCTGGTCGATCGCGCACAACGCGCTCGGTGACGGTCGCGACAGCGACGCAGGCAGCGCCGATCAACGCAGCGGCCTGCCAGGTCAGCGCCTCATTGGTCACGGCACATCATCGCGCACACGGGCAATCACCGCAGCTTCAGGATCACCGCAGCTTAAGGATCACCTTGCCGGTCACTTTGCGACCCGCCACCATCGCCAATGCCTCGCCCGACCTCGTCAAGGCCGAGCTCGGCGCCGATGTGGATCCGCAGCTTGCCGTCGGCGATCGCCGCGAGTGCAGCAGCAATACCTTCACGCCGCTCAGGCATGGTCGAGATGAGGCCGCCGTACGTGAGGATCCGCTGCTGCTTGCGGTACAGCTGCAGGAGTTGGATCTTGCCTTCTGCGCCTGCGCTGGCGCCGAAAATCACCACTCGCCCGCGGGGGACGAGGGCAGCCAACGCGGCGGCCGTAAACTCCCCGCCGAGTGAGTCGAGCACCGCGGTCGGCTCGAAGGCCTCGACCGCGGCGGTCAGGCCGGCCGCGTCGGTCACAACGGCGTGCAACGCACCCGTCGCGGTGATCGCGTCAGCCTTGGCCGGGTTGCCGGTCTGCCCCCATACCTGCGCGCCTTTGGACACCGCATAGGAGATCGCGGCCAGCCCCACCGCGCCGCTACCGGCCAGGACAAGGACCCGATCAGACGGCCCGATCTCCGCGATCTCGACGATCCGATACGCCGTGAGACCGACGATTCCGACCGCCGCCGCCTCACGGAGTCCGACACCGTCGGGAATCTCCGCGACCGCATCGCGAGGCACGACCGCCGCCTCGGCAAAGACGCCATCGCGCGACGGCACCGAGGCCGCGACCTGACACGACGACTGGCACCCCGTCGAGGTGACCGGCTGCCTCCCCTCCCAGCGTGCGCGGGAGCGGACCGTCCGGATTCACCTTGCCGGCCGCGTTGTAGCCGTCGACTGGATTGACGCCCGCATATGCGAGCTCGACGAGCACCTCGTCGTCCGCCGGTGTCGGAAGTTCGACCTGCTGCACCTCGAGCGGCTTGCCGTGCTCGATCAACCGAGCCGCACGCACGCTCATGCAGCGTCCAGCAAGGCAACTTCTTCCACGCTCAGGTCGATGTCAGCTGCGGCGGCGGATGCAACCGCCGTCTCCGGCCGGCTTGAACCTGGGATCGGGATGACGTTTTCGCCCTTTGCGAGCATCCACGCGAGGGTGGCCTGTTGCGCGGAGATACCGCGGGCCGCTGCGACCTTGACGAACGCGGGGTAGCGCCGCTCGATGCCGCTGGCGTTGCCGATACCACCGAGCGGACTCCATGGCAGGAAGGCAATTCCGTTCTCGCGGCAGTAGTTCAACTCACCCTCGGACGAGCGGAAATTCGGCGCGAACTGGTTCTGCACCACGGCGAGACGCTCATCGAGAATGCGGTCCGCGAGGGCAATCTGCGTGACGTTCGCGTTCGAGATGCCCGCGAGCAGGATCTTGCCTTCGTCGAGCAACTCCCTGATCGCGCCGACGCTGTCGGCGTAGGGCACCCGCGGGTCTGGGCGGTGGAATTGATACAGGCCGATGGCCGGCACGCCGAGTGTCTTCAGTGATTGCTCGCACGCCCGCTTGAGGTACTCGGGCCGCCCGTCGACGCTCCACGACCCGTCGGGACCGCGCGTGTGACCGCCCTTCGTCGCAACCAAGACGCCGGTCGTGTCAGACCCGTACGAGGCAAGCGCGGCGGCCACGAGTCGCTCGCCGTGGCCGAGATCGGCGGCGGTCAGGCAATAGGAATCGGCCGTGTCGATGAAGGTCATGCCCGCGTCGAGCGCTGCGTGAATGGTGTTGATCGCCTGCGTGCGGTCGGGTCGACCGGCGACCGACAGCGGCATCTCACCCAGACCGATCGCGCTTACCGTAAAAGTATCGACGCCTCGCCCGACCTTGCGATAGCGCATCTTTGGATGTCCCGTCTCAATCGAGGGTGCGTGGCTTGCCACCTCCAACGTATCCAACACCCCGACATCTCAATCGTCAGATGCGGCCACCGGCGCCGCCCTCCGACAGCCGCTGTGCCAGGTAGACCGGGATGATGAACAAGCACCACGAGCGCCGCCGCGACCGCGTTGACGATCGGCGCCTGGTTGGGCCGAAACAGATTGTTGAAGATCCATTGCGGCAGCGTCTGTATGCCGGGGCCAGCCGTGAACGACGTGACGACGATCTCGTCGAACGACAGCGCAAACGAGAGCAGGGCACCGGCAACCAGCGCCGAGCGGACGGCGGGCAGCGTGACGAAGCGGAACGTCTGCCAGGTCGAGGCACCAAGGTCCATCGATGCCTCTTGCAGCGTTTGCCCGGTCCGCCGCAGTCGCGCCGCAATGTTGTTGAACACGACGACGATGCAGAAGGTGGCATGCCCGAGGACGACGGTGAACAGTCCGAACGAAATGCCGAGCGGGACGAGCACCGTGCGGAACGCTGAGTTCAGCGCGATGCCGGTCACGATTCCCGGCAGGGCGATCGGCAGGATCACCACGAGGCTTAATGCTTCGCGACCGAACCAGTGGTAGCGCACGACGGCCGCGGCAAACATCGAGCCGAGTACAAGGGCGATCGCGGTCGCGCCGAGGCCGGCCTTGACGCTGGTCAGCACTGCTTCTCGGACACCTTGGTTCACCAGCGCCTTGTTCCACCAGGACAGCGTGAAGCTGCGCGGAGGCCACGAAAAGACCTTAGAAACATTGAAAGAGTTGACCAGGACGACGATCAAAGGCGCGTAGATGAAGGCCAACGCGATCGCCGCGATGCAGCCGAATATCACCCTGGCCCGCCTGCTGAACGTCATCGTCGCACCGCCTAGAGGTTCTCGAGTGCGCCGGTGCGACGGACAGCGAACAGGTAAGCGACGACGACGACGATCGGAAACACCGCGGCGGCCGCCGCGAACGGCAGGTTGCCCGCGACGCCCACATTGTCGTAAACGATGTTGGCGAACATCTGCGTCGTGCCACCGACGATCTTCACCATGATGTAGTCACCGAGGGTCAGTGAGAACGTGAAGATGGAGCCGGCAGCGATCGACGGAATCAACAGCGGCAACACCACGGATCGCAGCGTTCGCGTCGTGGTCGCGCCGAGGTCGGCGGACGCCTCAAGCAGCGACGCCGGCAGTCGCTCCAGACCGGCGTAGACCGGCAAGCACCATGTAGGGCAGCCACAAGTAGGCAAGTGCGACGACCGTCGCCGTGAGGCCGAGACCCGGCCCGTGCAGCCCCGAGCGGCGACAACACCCAGTCGATGACGCCGCCCTTGTCGAACATGATCCGCCACGCGTAGCCCTTCACCAGATACGAAGCCCAGAGCGGCATCGTCACCATGATGAGCAACGCGTAGCGAACCCGACGGCTTCGCACGACTTTGGAGATGAACAGCGCCAGTGGCAACGCGAGCAAGAGGTCGATGACGGTGACGCCGAGTGCGATGCCGACCGTGCGCAATGCGACTGTGCGATAGACGCTTTGCGTGAACAGGATGTGGTAGTTCGCGGTCGTTGTCTTCTTCACCAGATCGCCGGTGAAGCTGTCGACGCTCCAGAACGAACTCACCAACATGACGCCGAGAGAGCCGAGATAGAGAACGACGAGCCACAGCACGGGCGGAGTGAGCAGCCCCGCTAGCCGCAACCGGTCGTGACGGTAGAGGAACGCCGACAGCCGCCTAGCTGTCGGCGCCCCCTCCGTCCTTGTAGAAGGAGTGTTGTTTGTAGAAGGAGCACTCACCCCTTGATCGTCGTCCAGGCTTGTGTCCACTGTGCGTAGTCGACGCAGATGTTGCCGCGACCGTCGAGGCATTGTGTCGTCGGCGTCGTCCAGTACGAGATCTTCGACGCGTAGGCGGCGTCGAGGGCGTGGAACTGGTCGCAGAAGCCGGCTGCGGCAATCGCGCACGCCTTGGTCTGCGCCGGTGCCTCGCCGAACCACTGAGCAACAGCTGCGTTCGTCTCGGCCGAGGTGATCCAGTTCATCCACTCATACATGCAGTTCGGGTGCTTGGCCTTCGACGAGACCATCCAGGTATCGGACCACCCGGTCGCGCCCTCAGTCGGCACCGTCGTGTCGACGGCCACCTTCTTGTCGCCGTTGATCAGGTTCGCGTTGATCTGCCATGCCGTACCGATCGCGGTAGCGCCACTCTCGAAGTCTTGAACCTCGTCGGTGTAGGCCGACCATGGCCGGCTCCAGTTCGCCTTCATCGCCTTGAGCACCGCGATGGCTGCGTTGAACTGGGTCTGGTCGAGTGCGTACGGGTTGGTGATCTTCAAGGTCGGCTGGGTCTTCTCCAGGTAGAGCGCCGCGTCAGCAATGTAAATCGGCGAGTCGTACGCGGTGATCTTGCCCTTGTACGGCGAGCTCGGGTCGAAGACCGAACTCCACGAGGTCGGCGCCGTTGTCACCACCTTCGGATTCCACATCAACACGTTGGCGCCCCAACCGTGGGGGATGCCGTACATCTGGCCGTTGACGGAGTTCCACGGCTGGTCCTTCAAGAAGGTCGAGATCGTCGCGTAGTTCGGCACCAGCGCGGTGTTCACGGGCGCGACATCGCCGCCATAGATGAGCCGCAGGGTGGCGTCTCCTGATGCAGACACGCCGTCGTACTGGCCGGTCTTCATCAGAGTGACCATCTCGTCAGAGGTGTTGCCGACCTTGGCGTTCACCTTGCAACTGGTCGCCTGTTCGAAGGGGTGCACCCAGTCGACTGTCTTGTCATCAGAACCGTCTTCGGCGTACCCGGCCCAGACGATGATGTTGAGCGCACCCTCACCCTTGCCGAGCGATTTCAGCATCGATTCCTTGGGCGGTGCGGCACGCGAGCCGCTCGCGGTCGCGGATGAGCTCGACTTGGACGAACTGCACGAGCTGATGAGCAACACGGCACTCGCCGCGATGGCGGTGAGGCCGAACACTCTCGTGTGCCGCATGGGTACTCCTTCGACTTAAACGCCGCCCGCGGGCGGGCTGCCCGCGGCACTCACCACTGCGAACTCGTGATCAGGTCGCCATGCCAGAACCACTCGCCGTCCCCTGAAAGCAAGGACGTCGGACGACGAGGTCTCGAGGTTTTGCTGCAGCGCCACCAGCTGGCCGCCGGCATCGAGGTCGACGACGAACCTCGTGACGTCGCCGACATACACGACCTCCCGCACCACGCCCGACGTCGATCGGATGCCTGGCACTGCCGGTGTCTCCGGGTCGAGCACCCGGATTTTCTCGGGCCGCACACTCCACACCCCGTCGCGGCCGAGGATTCTCCGGGCAACCTCACCGCGCAGCAGATTGGAGGTGCCGACGAAACCTCGCGACGAACTCCGATTGCGGCCGCTCGTAGACCTCCGCGGGCGGGCCGACCTGCTCGATGCGGCCCGCGTTGAAGACAGCGATGCGATCCGACATCGTGAGCGCTTCCTGCTGGTCGTGCGTCACGAAAATGAAGGTGATGCCGACCTCGCGCTGGATGCCCTTGAGCTCGACCTGCATCTGTTCGCGCAGCTTGAGGTCGAGTGCGCCGAGTGGCTCGTCGAGCAACAACACCTTGGGGCTGTTGACGAGAGCGCGTGCGAGAGCCACGCGTTGTCGTTGACCACCGGAGAGTTCGCTGGGTTGGCGGTTGCCGTACCCACTGAGCCGGACGCTCTCAAGTGCAAGTTCCGCCCGATTGCGCCGCTCCTTGCGGTCGACCTTGCGAACGCGCAGCCCGTACTCGACGTTTTCTTGCACCGACATGTGCGGGAACAGTGCGTAGTCCTGGAAGACGGTGTTCACGTCACGATCGAACGGCGGCCGGTCGGTGACGTCGACCCCGCCGAGTTCGACGCGGCCGGCGGTCGGTAGTTCGAAGCCGGCAATCATCCGCAGCACGGTCGTCTTGCCGGATCCCGAAGGGCCGAGCAGCGTCAGGAACTCACCGTCGTAGACGTCGAGGTCGACGTAATCGACGGCCACGACCGAGCCGAAGGTCTTGCGAAGCTCGCGCAAGCGAACGGCCGGGCGACCATATGGGGTCTCGGTCCCGGGCGACACCGCAGCCATCGCCACCTCGCAGGATCCTCCGCTCGCAGTGCGACCAGGGACGCACGATAGCGCGGAATCAGTTGCGCGTGTGGACTCCGAGTGCCGAATTTCGGCGCGGCGGCCCCCGATTGCCAACGGATCCGTTCCCGGCGCGAAAACTCAGTCGCCGGTCACACCTCGCGCCTGCTAGAGACAGTGCATGCGAACTAGGAGGCGACGTAGCGCACGAGCGAGGGCGCGAAGCGGACGGCGGCGCGGTACGGCGCGCACGGCGCGGCAAGCTCGTCATCGAGCGGGTGACCAGCCGCGAGGCCGCGGACCGATGGCACCAGATCGCGCAGGAGCAGTTCGAAGCCGACTACTACGAGATGCCGGCCGATCCGGTGCAAGAGATCTACGAGCGGGTCGAATCAACCCGCAGTGACGACCGCTACGAGTTGTGGCTCGGCTATCTCCGCGCGGAGGCAGGTGGCGCGGGCATGCCTGTCGTGCTCGGTGAGATAC
This sequence comes from uncultured Actinomycetes bacterium, assembly GCA_963799955.1. Classification (GTDB taxonomy): domain Bacteria; phylum Actinomycetota; class Actinomycetes; order Acidothermales; family Acidothermaceae; genus PALSA-607. The sequence continues at coordinate 188,574 of CAWCZJ010000016.1, read as the reverse complement.
GCCTGCCTCTGCTCGACAACGTCGACAACGCAGTAGTCAACGTGGCCACTCGTCCTGCTTACCGGCGACACGGTTACGGCACCGCAATGCTCGATCACCTCATCACACGTGCGCGAGCTCAACGACCGAACACGTTTGATCGGCGACATCTGCGAACCGATGCCTACCAGCGAACCCGACGAGTCCGCGGCCACACCGCCGCCGGCGTGCTTTTTGCGACCAGAGCCGGCGCTCGGCCGGTGACGTCGGAGGTACGGCGGCTGCTGCGAATCATCGACATCGACGACGCCCTGCTGTCGCGGTTGAACGAGGATGCCGCGGCGCATTCGGCGGACTACTCGCTTCTCCAGTGGGAGGGTCCGGCGCCCGCAGAGATCCTTGACGACCTCGCAGTCTTGCATTCGCGCATGACGATCGATGCGCCCCTAGAGGACCTTGATTGGGAGCCCGAGAACTGGACTCCCGAGCGGTACCGCGAGCGGGAGCAGCGAGTAGTCGCCAACGGACAAGTGTGTCTGTGTACCGTCGCGCGTCATGATCCGTCAGGTCAGATCGTCGCGCTGACCGACATTGGGTTGACCAACGACCTGCCGGAAATCGCGTATCAGTGGGCAACGATCGTGTTGCCGTCGCATCGCGGACACCGGTTAGGCATGTTGGTGAAGCTCGCCAATCTCGCGTACTTGCGATCCAGCCGTCCAAGAGTGCGCACGCTGAACACATGGAACGCAGCCATCAACGACCACATGGTTTCGATCAACGAGGCCATCGGCTTTCGGGCAGTCGAACGCTGGCGTGAATGGCAACTCGAACTGTCGGACTCGACGACATAGTCGCGAGCAACCTCAGTCGAGTTGGGGTGGTGGGTCGGAGACGAATTGGCGGCCGCCATGGTGATGTCCACAAACAGCTGCCGTCGGGTTTGAGTTGGACTTTCCAGCCGCCGAAGGTTTTGAGTTGGTGGTGGCGGTGGCACAGGCAGCAGCAGTTGGCGGCGGAGGTGTCGCCGCGTGGGGCGGGGATGTTGTGGTCGATGTCGCACACGCTGGCGCGGGTGTTGCAGCCGGGGAACCGACACCGCCGGTCGCGGGCCATCACGAAGTCGGCCAGTTCCGCCGGTGGCCGGTAGATCACGGTGCCGTAGTCGAGCAGGTGGCCGGTGACCGGATCAACGACCAGCCGCCGCCAGTCCGCCTCGGCGGCCCGGTCGCGGACCAGGGCGGCGGGGATCGGGCCGAAGCCGACCAGCTCGGCGGGGTTGTCGGCCAGGTCGAGCAGGCTGGGCAGGTCGGTGACGAACTGGACTTGTTGGCGGCGGCCGTGTCGTCGGGGTGCGTTCGGATCGGCCAGCGCATGGTTCGCCCACACGACCAGTGCATCGGAGCGGTAGATGTCGATGCCCTCATCGGCCAGCCCGGCAGTCTTGGCGGCGGCTTGCAGTTGCAGCGCGGTCGCATCCAGACCCAGCCATACCGTTTGCGCGTCGATCGCGGACATCTTGAACTGCAGTTGGCTCATCACGGTGTCGAAGAAGTCGACCTTCTCCACCCACCGGTGCTTCATCGTCGGCCGCGTGCTCGGCCAACACCAAGTCAGGGTTCGCGGCGAGTACGGCGCGGCGAAGCGTGCGGCGAAACGCCGCCCAGCTTTGGCCCTTGATCTTTGAGGCGACCCGCGCATCAACCGCGGCGATCGCGTCGGCACCGAGCCCGGCGTCGAGCACCGCTTGAGCCACGACCCTCGCGTGCCAGTACCCCATGAACCCGCGGCCATCATCGACTGGCACGCAGGCAGCGACTCGGTGATCTGCCGTGCCACATCGGCTCGGCCCTGCGCGCCGCCGGTGGTCATCCCCAACGTCGCGGCGACCAGATTCGCCCCGGCATCGATGCTGTCGCGACCGAAAGGATCCCTGCTCTCAGGATCGGGCGGTGGGGTCGGGCCGGCGACCCGGGCGGTGATCCTTACCGCAATCTCGCCCAGCCACGCCTGCTGACGTTCCACCAACTCCAGCGCCACCGAAGCGGAGTCTTCATCCAAGGTGTCGATGTCCAGCGACGACAAGCGACTGATCGTGACAAGACCCGGCTCGAAATCCAGCAACTCCGGCAAAGACCACGTAGGTCGAGCATCGGGCAACAACGACATGGCCAGCGCGCGGCTCTCGACATCACCGTCGAAATCGATGTCGGACGCCGCGATCAACATGAATCGAAGCTACCGACGACCACTGACACTTTCCGCAAACCCGCCTGACATCGCAAAATCTGTGCACGAACTGCGGAAGCATGTGCACAACCGATCGTGCGAACGTAGCACAACTATCGAGCGGACTTCCAGGTAGCCGACACGAGCGCAACTCCTGGTCGGTAGGCGAGATGCACGTACGACGGCGCGGCAATCACTGCGAAGTCGGCTCGCTTACCGACAGACAAGCACGCCGATGTCGTCGCGACGCAACGCGCGTGCGCCGCCTGCAGTCGCCGCCCACAACGCCTCAGCTGGCGTCAGATGCATGTCACGGACCGCGACGGCGATGCAGAACGGCATGCTCGTCGTATACGAAGATCCGGGATTGCAATCCGTCGCCAGAGCAACCACCACACCTGCATCAATCATTCGCCGCGCGTCCGCATACACACTGCGAGTCGAGAAGTCGGCGCCCGGCAGGACGGTGGCGACGGTGGCAGATCCGGCGAGCGCCTCGACGTCCGCGTCGCTCATGTGATTGCAGTGGTCAACCGAAGCCGCATCAAGCTCGACGCCCAGTTGCACTGCGCCGGTCCGCTCCAACTGATGTGCATGCAGGCGCGGCAACAATCCGTCCGCGATCCCCGCCTGCAGGATCAAGTCGCGCTTCATCAACCGAGAACGCGCCGCGATCACAGAACACGTCGATCCACCGCGTGCCAGGGGCGCAAGCATCGAGCATCGGTCCGGCGACGAGTGACACGTAGTCGTCGCGCCGACCCTGGTATTCGATCGGCACGACGTGTGCACCGAGAAACGTCGACTCAGTCGTCAGCGATTGCGCGATCGCGAGGCCGCGCACCTCGTCGTCCGTCGTGAGTCCGTATCCGCTCTTGATCTCGACGGTCGTCGTGCCGGACGAAACCATCTCCGCGACCAGTCGCGAGGCGTTCGAACGAAGCGTCGAGTCGCTTGCCTCGCGCGTCGCAATCAAGGTCGCCGCGATACCGCCTGCGGTGTAAGGGGTTCCGGCCATTCGTGACGCAAACTCATCGGCGCGATCGGATGCGAAGATCAGGTGACTGTGGCTGTCGACGAAGCCCGGCACGACGGTCTGTCGATCGAGGTCAACCCGCGCATCCGCGTCGGGAGCCGATGCACGACGGCCTACCCACGCCACCCGCTCGGCCTCGATGACCATTGCGGCATCGCGCACGATGCCAAGCGCCGACCCGTCGCCGTTACTTGGATCGTTGGTGACGAGCAATCCGATGTTGTCGATGAGCGTCGTCGTCATCGCACCACCGCATCGATCGCCGACTGCAGCGCCGTACCGATGTCTCCCAGCCGAACGTGCTGACGGTCCTTCACCACGACGTTTCCGTCGACGACGACGTCGGTCACGTCGGCTGCCGAGGCGGCAAAGACGACGGCCTCCGCTGTTGCCCCACCACCGGCAGTGCGCCGCGACGCGAGGTCGACCGCCACCAGGTCAGCGCGCATGCCGACGGCCAGCTGGCCGGCGTCCGGCCAGCCCAGCGCGCGATGCCCAGCGGCTGTCATCGCATCGAGCAGCGCGCCGGCCGCGAACGTGCCGCGCGAGTAAGTAGCCAACCGCTCATCAAGCTCGATCCCCCGCGCCTCCTCGAAAAGGTCGATCACCGACTGCCCATCGGAACCAACTGACAGCGCCACACCCGCGGCCGCCAACGCACCCGCCGGACCGATGCCATCGGCGAGATCGCGTTCGGTCGTCGGACACAGACACACTCCGGTCGAACTCGCGGCAAGTAACGCGATGTCGTCGGCGGTCAGATGCGTGGCATGCACGGCCACCGCTGCCGCACCCAACGCACCCGAGTCGGCAAGTAACCGCGTAGGGGTGACGCCATAACGCTCGATGCACGCATCATTTTCCGCACGCTGCTCAGACAAATGAAAATGAAGCGGGACGGCGTGTGTGCGCGCCCAGTCGGCGACATCGCCAAGTTGATTCGACGGCACGGCACGCACCGAGTGAATCGCCGCACCGATGCGTGCGTGCGGGGCAACAGCAAGCCTGTCAACGCGGGCCGCCCAGGCCGCTGCGTCGCCATCACTGAAGCGTTGCTGGGACAGGCGTGAGCGGCTCGTCGATTCCGCCTGCCAGGTAACAAGTATCAAGCAACGTCAACCGGACGCCGACTTGTGCCGCTGCCTCGATCAGCGCGGCGCCCATGGCGTTTGGATCGGAGTACGGCACGCCGCCAGGCTGGTGGTGTACGTAGTGGAACTCACCGACGCACGTGATGCCGGCCAACGCCATCTCTGCATAGGTCGCCCGCGCGAGCGCCAAGTAGCTCTCCGGATCGAGCCGATCCGCCACGGCGTACATCTGTTCACGCCACGTCCAGAAGTCGCCCCGCCCGGCCTGCGTACGACCGCGCAGCGCGCGATGGAACGCATGAGAATGCGTATTCGCCAGACCCGGGATCACGAGTCCTCTCAACCGCTGCGCGGTTGACGGAGCATCGACATCCTCCTCGACAGCCGGTGATGCGACCGTCGGCGACGGTCACCAGGACGCGGGCGACTACCCGACCAGGAGGGAGCCACGCGTTCTCACACCACCACGACGGCATTGTCAGCTCGTCTCGACCGGCGCTGTGGTCACCCAGTCGGTCATCACGGCGGCGAGTGCCTCGACACCTGCAAGACAGTCGGCCCGGTCGGCGAATTCTGCGGGCGAGTGGGAGACGCCCGTCGGATTGCGCACGAACAGCATCGCGGTCGGGACCACGGATGACAGCACACCCGCGTCGTGCCCAGCACCCGTGCCGAGGTCCGGCACCCGGCCGACACCACCCACCAGACCAACACCGGTCACCGAGTCGAGCACCCGATGGAGCCGTGCATTCACGTCGGCTGAGAACTCGACGACCGCCGAGACCGACTCAGCTGTCACGGCGAGCTCCACCCGCTCGGCAGCGGCGCGCGCGTGCGCGTTCGCCGAAACTCCATTGACGATCGCGTCCACAACGGCCTGGTCTGGCCCGCGCGCGTCAAGCCACGCCGTGACCGTCGATGGGATCGCGTTCGTGCCGTTCGGCTCGACGTGCACGCGACCGAACGTTGCGACGCCACCTTCCTGTATGGCGAGTACCCGAGCTGCAACGACTGCTGCGGCGAACGGCAGCATCGGGTCGCGTCGGTCGGTCATTCGCGTCGTGCCGGCGTGGTTTGCCTCCCCTTCAAAGGAGAAGCGCCATCGCCCGTGTGGCCAGATCCCGGTGCCGATCCCGAGCGGCGCGTCGAGATCGACAAGCGCTTGGCCCTGCTCGATGTGCAGTTCGACGAAGACACCGACCCTGCGCAACATCTCGTCGTCGCGGCCTAGCTGCGTTGTGTCCACGCCAGCGCGACGCATCGCCTCATCGAGCGTCACGCCGTCGACATCGGTAAGACCCCGCGCCGCATCGGGCGTCAGCGCACCCGTAAGAAGCCGCGAGCCTGCACAGGCGACTCCGAAACGCGCACCCTCCTCGTCGGCGAAAACGACGACGGCGACGGGCCGCAACGGCTGCACTCCACGACTCGCGAAGCAGGTCGACGGCGCACAGCGCCGATACCACGCCGAGTGGACCGTCGAACGCACCGCCGTCCGGTACCGAATCGAGATGCGACCCGGTGACGAACGCCTCGCGCGGATCGCCCGACCAACCCACCGGCAACCACCACGCCCACAGGTTGCCGTTGCGGTCGGTTTGCACATCAAGGCCACGCGCAGCGGCAGCCGCGACTGAACCACGACCGCGCCGTAGAGGTCGGCGTCGTTCCACGCAAACCTGCGATAGCCGCCAGCGGGCGTTCGGCCGATCGGCCACAACTGCGACCAGAGCCGGTCGAGCGTGTCACCGATGTCGGCGGCAGCGGCATCGGCTGGGACAGGGACGCTCACTCGGGTGCAGATTCGTGCACTAGATCTTCCTGCACGGAACCCTCCCGCATGGGAATCCGGACGCCGCGTTGCACCGCAACCTCATTCGCTTGCTCGTAGCCGGCGTCGACGTGCCGGATCACGCCCATGCCCGGGTCGTTCGTCAACACCCGCTCGAGCTTCTGCGCGGCCAACGGCGTGCCGTCGGCGACGCTCACCTGCCCGGCGTGAATCGAGCGACCGATGCCGACACCGCCACCGTGATGGATCGACACCCATGACGCACCCGACGCGGTGTTCACGAGCGCATTCAAGCAGCGGCCAGTCGGCGATCGCATCGGATCCGTCGGCCATCGCCTCGGTCTCGCGGTACGGCGAGGCGACCGAGCCGGCGTCGAGGTGGTCGCGCCCGATCACGATGGGCGCGCTGATCTCGCCGCGCGCGACCAACTCGTTGAAGCGCAACCCGGCAAGGTGCCGTTCGCCGTAACCGAGCCAGCAGATACGCGCGGGCAAGCCCTGGAAGGCGACCTTCTCCTGAGCTGACCGAATCCACCGCTCGAGCGGCTCGTTGTCGGGGAACAGCTCCAGCACCGCGCGATCGGTGACCGCGATATCGGCCGGGTCACCCGAGAGCGCTGCCCATCGAAACGGTCCCTTGCCTTCGCAGAACAGTGGCCGGATGTAGGCCGGCACGAACCCGGGAAACGCGAACGCGCGTTCATACCCGGCGAGCTGGGCCTCGCCGCGAATGGAGTTGCCGTAGTCGAAGACCTCGGCGCCGGCGTCCATGAACCCGACCATCGCCTCGACCTGCGGTCGCCATCGAGGCGCGGGCGCGATCGGTGAACTCCTCCGGCTTGGCTTCCGCGTAGTCGTGCCAGTCGGCAAGGTCGATGCCCTCGGGCAGGTACGAGAGCGGGTCATGCGCCGACGTCTGATCGGTCACGATGTCGATCGGCATCCCGCGTCGCAGCAGCTCAGGAAACACCGATGCGCAGTTGCCGACGAGCCCGACCGACAGCGCGCGCCCATCGGTTTTCGCAGCCAGCGCGCGCGCGAGCGCGACGTCGATGTCGTCGGTCCATTCGTCGAGGTAGCGCTGCTCAACGCGCCGCTCCAGCCGTGCCGGGTCGACGTCGACGACGATCACCGCGCCGCCGTTCATCGTGACCGCGAGCGGTTGCGCGCCGCCCATGCCGCCGCACCCGCCGGTCAAGGTCAGCGTCCCGCGTCAGCGTGCCGCCGAATCGTCTTCGCAGCGACGGCAGCGAACGTCTCGTAGGTGCCCTGCAGGATCCCCTGCGTGCCGATGTAGATCCACGAACCCGCCGTCATCTGGCCATACATCGTCAGCCCGAGGTGCTCGAGCCGGCGGAACTCCGGCCACGTCGCCCAGTCGCCGACGAGGTTCGAGTTCGCGATCAGCACCCGCGGCGCCCACTCGTGCGTGCGCATCACCCCGACCGGTCGACCCGACTGCACGAGCATCGTCTCGTCGTCCTTCAAGGTCTGCAGCGTGCGCACGATCGCATCGAAGGAGTTCCAGTCGCGCGCCGCCTTGCCGGTGCCGCCGTAAACGACGAGGTCGTCGGGACGTTCGGCAACCGCAGGATCGAGGTTGTTCATCAGCATCCGCATCGCGGCTTCCTGCGGCCAACCAAGGCACGACAAGGTGGTGCCGCGCGGCGCCCGAACGGGGCGAGGTCCGCTCACAAGAGGTCCGCTCACAGAGCTACTCCTATCAAGACAGAGGTCCGATCACCGATTCGGCGGCGTCCACGAACGTTCCTGCGCGGGTCAGCTCGACTGCCGCTTCGATCTCCGGCGACAGCCACCGGTCGACGTCCGGCCCTGCGACGCGGGTACGCAAGGCCGCAACCACGGCTGCCGTGCCAGGTGCGGGCAGCAGCGGCGCACGCAAGTCCAGAGCCCTTGCTGCGGTGAGAATTTCGATCGCAAGAACACGAGTCAGACCGTCGACCGACCGCAGCAACTTGCGAGCCGCCGACCAGCCCATCGAGACGTGATCCTCCTGCATCGCCGACGACGGGATCGAGTCGACACTGGCCGGCACCGCGAGTCGCTTCAGCTCACTGACGATCGCGGCCTGCGTGTATTGCGCGATCATGTGCCCCGAGTCGACGCCGGGATCGACGGCGAGGAACGCCGGCAATCCGTGCGAGCGCGCAACGTCGAGCAGCCGGTCGCTGCGCCGCTCAGACATCGACGCGAGGTCGGCCGCGGCGATGGCGAGAAAGTCGAGCACATAGCCCAGTGGCGCGCCGTGGAAGTTCCCGTTCGACTCGACCCGGCCGTCGGGCAGCACGACCGGATTGTCGATCGCGCTCGCCAGCTCGCGGCCGGCGACGGTCAAGCGCATGCGCGAGCGTGTCGCGAAACGCGCCAGCAACCTGTGGCGCACAACGAAGCGAATAGGCGTCCTGAACCAGCGTGCAGTCGATGCGATGCGACTCGACGATCGGCGAGCCAGCCAGCAAAGCACGAAGGTTTGCGGCCGACGCGGCCTGGCCCGGATGCGGCCGCAGCGCCTGCAAGTCGGCCGCGAACACGGCATCGGTGCCGAGAATCGCCTCGACGCTCATCGCGGCCGCGATGTCGGCGCTCTTCGCCAACCGGGATAGGTCATGGCACGCGAGCAGCAGCATGCCGAGCATGCCGTCGGTGCCGTTGATCAGCGCGAGACCCTCCTTTGCGCCCAAGCACGACGGGCGCAATGCCGGCGGCACGCAGGGCATCGGCAGCTGGCAGGAGAGTGCCGGACGCGTCGCGCACCGAACCCTCGCCCATCAGCGCCAACGCACAGTGCGCAAGTGGCGCGAGGTCACCGGAACACCCAAGCGAACCGAACTCGTGCACCACCGGGGTGACACCAGCGTTCAACATCGCCGCGTAGCCCTCGACGATCAGAGGGCGGACGCCGGTGCGACCGGTCGCCAACGTCGCCAGCCGTAGCAGCATCATCGCCCGCACAACTTCGCGCTCGACTTCGGCGCCACTACCGGCGGCATGCGAGCGCACCAGCGAGCGCTGCAACTGCGCGCGCAGGTCAGGCGCGATGTGCCGCGTCGCCAAGGCACCGAAGCCAGTGGAAACGCCGTACACCGGCTCACCGGATTCGGCGAGCGCCTCGATGTGCGATCGCGATGCCGCAACCCGCTCGAGGGCATCCGCCGCGACCACGACCTGCGCTCTGTGACGGGCGACGGCCACAACCTCCGCCGGCTCGAGGGGCTGCTTGCCGATGTGACGATCGCCCCGGCAACCTCGCTGGTCTGCGTCATGGGGACAGGGTTGCGCATAGAGACAGCGTTGCGCAGCAGGGACAGGTCGCGCAGCAGGGACAGGTCGCGCAGCGGGGACAGTTCGCGCAGCAGGGACAGTTCGTCATGGAGGACAGTGTCGTGGCTCGTGGGTGGCCGGACGTCGGCAGGTCAATCCGGCCACCCACGAGGGGTTCAGCTGTTTTTAGTCCAGCGCTCTTTAAGTCCAGTGTGAATCACGCATGAATCGCCACCTCCTCGACAGATTTGCCGACCGCCGGTCAATCCGCGCCAGAGGTCGATGACGGCCCCAATCGCACACGGGGATCTCAATGGGTGCGATCCCCCATATTCTGACCAAGTTCGCAGGTGGACGTCCGATGACACGAGCGGCCAGAGCACGTAATGTTCACGCGCAGGACGTCCGATTCTTCGCCTCGTGGGCGTGATGGGCGCGCATCGGTGGAGGCGAACGGCGCAATGACCCGAATCCGCGATTGGGCGGTATGGCAGCTGCCACTCGCCGCACGGGTTCTCGTGCTTTGCACCATTGCCGGCTATCTGGCCGGTCTCTCCGCGAGCCTGTGGGCTCTGCTCGGCACCTCCGGCCAGAGCGCCAGTACGTACCTCCCGCAAGTAGGGCTGACCTTCGGTTTCGTGGGCGCGGCGGTGATCAGCGCCGACGTTTCGATGCGAATGGCCTGGCCGCGGACCCGACATGACCGGGTGTCCCGCGACCTGGCGTCGGCTTGGCTGCTGCCGATCGCGCTGCTGCTGCCGCCGGCCTACGTCATGCTCGCCGTGATCGGCCCGAGCGTGCACCTCTACACCAGGGTGTGGCGCGGCCAACCGATCAAGCGGGTGTATTCGGTAGCCGTGCTGGGCCTCGCCTACGGCCTGGCTTCACAGACCCACCGCGAAATGATGCGCGTCACCAACCAAGCCCACCTGACGACCCAGCAATTCACCAACAGTGCCGGAGCGGCCACCGCCCTCGTCGTGACGCTCGCCTGCTACTGGATCGTCAACAATGTCTTGATCAACGCGATCGTGATCCTCTCGACCGGCTCGGACGCACTTCGCAGCTTCTTCCATGATCGCGACGGACTCGTCGTCGACGTCGTCGCAGCCTGCATCGGCACACTTGCGGCCATCGTGTGGTCGACCGAACCGTTGTTCACCATCTTGTTGCTGCCGCCCGTACTGCTGCTTCAACACCAGTTGTTCAGCGGACTACGCCAAGCTGTGCGCACCGACCTGCTCACCGACGTGGCGAACCCGCAGTACTGGCGTGAGGTCGCGGGCCGCGAAGTCGAACGAGCAGCGGCCAGCGACGACCACCTGGCGATCTTGATGATCGACGTCGACCACTTCAAGTCGGTCAACGACAGGTACGGCCACCTCGCCGGCGATGAGGTGCTGGCCGCGGTCGCCCGCACCATCGCGCAAGCCCTGCGGCCGCGCGACCTCGTCGGCCGGCTCGGTGGCGAGGAGTTCGGCGCGGTCTTGTCCGGACTCAACCTGCTCGACGCCGAGGGTGCCGCCGAACGGCTGCGCACCCAGGTTCGCGACATCCGGGTGCGCGCCGACAGTGGTGACTGGATCAGCGTCACGGTCTCGGTCGGCGTCAGCGAGCTATCGGTAACGGGCGGCGACCTGCACCGGCTGCTTGACGCAGCCGACACCGCGCTCTACGTCGCGAAGGCAGCCGGCCGTGACTGCGTGCGCGTCGCGTCGCAGCCGAACCCGGCGTCGTCATCGACCTGTCGGCTCCTGTGCAGGAGCCGAGTTCTTAGGCCTCGTCCTCTGTCGAGCCCTGAACTCCTGCGTGCGCTGCCGGAATGCTGCCGAGCCGACCGGCCTGGTAGTCCTCGAACGCCTGCATGACTTCGGCCTTGGTGTTCATCACGAACGGGCCGTACATCGCGACCGGCTCCCTGATCGGCTGGCCACCGAGGATCAACACGTCCATCGTCGGGCTACGGGTCTCCTGCGTCTGATCGGCAGCGATCGTGATGGTGTCGCCGTCGCCGAAGACCGCGAGCTGACCCATCGAGATCGGACGCCGGGCTGCGCCGACCGACCCACGGCCGGCCAACGTGTAGACGAGCGCGTTGTAGTCGGGCTGCCACGGCAGCGTCAGTGACGCTCCCGGCGACAAAGTCGCGTGCACCAAAGCGATCGGCGTGTGCGTGACGCCAGGGCCTGGATGACCCGCGACGTTTCCGGCAATCACTCGCAGCAACACCCCGCCGTCCGGCGAAGCAAGTAGCGACACCTCGCTCGCGCGGATGTCCTGGTAGCGCGGCGCCGCGAACTTCATCGCCTTCGGCAGGTTGACCCACAGCTGGAAGCCGTGGAACAGACCGCCACTCGCGACGAGGTGCTCAGGCGGCGTCTCGATGTGCAGAATGCCGGCGCCCGCGGTCATCCACTGCGTGTCGCCGTTGGTGATCAGACCGCCGCCGCCGTTGGAGTCGTGGTGCTCGAACAGCCCGTCGATCATGTAAGTGACGGTCTCGAAGCCGCGATGCGGATGCCACGGCGTGCCCTTGGGCTCGCCCGGCGCGTATTCGACCTCACCCATCTGGTCCATGTGAATGAACGGGTCGAGCGCGCGCAGGTCGACGCCGTGGAACGCCCGGCGAACCGGGAAGCCTTCACCTTCAAGGCCGGACGGCGCGGTGGTCACCGACAACACCGGCCGGTCGCGGTCGAGCGCGGGTCGGTCAACGGCACCCGCGGGAGCGCCAGCGGGTTCTCGACGGTCACGGCAGGCATCGGATCCTCCTCGTTCGGCGGCCCAGCTGGGCTGCCATCTCCCTGCTGAACATGGTTGCACACGCAATCATTCCGAGCGCCCTACGATCCAAGCCCAGGAGCGCCGGCAGGTGCCGAGGCGGCGGATTGCCGTTGCCCAGGATCGTGTCGTGGATCTGCCGGTCCGACCATCGTGGGTGGGCCGCCCGCAGCCGCCCGACGACATCGGTCACCTGCCGGCCCGCCGATGAAGTAGGTCGACAACTGCGCACTGGTAAGTAGCGCGCGGCGCCACTTACCGGCCGCCTCGCCCTCTTCCTGATGACCGCGGCCGGTCATCAGCTCCATCGCTTCGGCCTCGGTGAGCCCGTCGCAGTGCACCCGAACGTCGAGCACCGCGTTGATCGTCGCCCGCAGGCGCATCTTCAGTTGCTGCATCGCAACAGGCAGGCCGCCGAATCCCTGCCGCACCATCTCGGCTTCGGCGTAGACCGCCCAACCCTCGACGAACGGTCCGCTCCAGTACGTCTGATGCACCCTCGTCGGCACCGGCCCGCGCCTGCTGTGCGCGAGTTGCAAGACATGCCCGGGCATCGCCTCGTGGATCACCAGGTTGCGCAGGTTGTGCACGTTGACCTCGCGATAGAACGACGCAACGCGCTCGGGTGGCCAATCGGTTGGCGTCGGCGAAATCGCGAAGAAGGTCGTCGTGCCAGGCGGATCGAGTGGCCCGGGCGGGTCGCAATAGGCGACTGCCACGCCGCGGTGGATCTCGGGCATCACGATGACCTCGACCGGATCGTCGTACATCGTGATGAGGTCGTGCTCGGCGACAAACGCGGTCGTCTCCGCGAGTGCCTCCTTCGCGATCGCGACGATGGTGTCGTTGGTCGGCGCGTCGAGTGCCAGCCGATCGAGCACCTCGCGCGGCGTGCCGCCGAGCTGCGCGGCCACCTGCGCGATGCGGTCTTCGAGCACCACCAACTCGTCCATGCGCAGCCTGCAGAACCTGCTCAGGCGTCATCTCGACGTCGAGCACCAGGCTGAGCTTGCGAGCGAACGTCTCCCGACCAAGGCGCGGGTCGCCAGCCGCACGCTCGAGCTCGCCGGTCAGCCACTGCGACGTGCGTGTTGAGTGCAGCGCGCGCGGCGTCGAGTGCCGGCTCGACCTCGCGTCGAAGATCTGCCACGCTCGGCGATCTCCCGGGCGATGTCGTCGAGCAGCCCGAGCGTGCCGCCGAACTGGCCGATCGCAGTCTCGACGTGCACCCGCGGCATGTCGTGCAGCGTGGCTCGCGCGACCTCGAGCTGTTCGGGAATCTGCCGCAGCCGCGAGCCGGCACTGCGCAGCCGATCGGGCAGCGGCGCGTAATCGCGCGCGAGCAGCAGGTAAAGCGCAGTACCTGGATTCGCGGCGAGCGGGTTCCAGGTGTACTCGCCGTCCTCCTCGATGTCGAAGAGCCGGTCACGCAGTCGCACGCTGAGCACCTCGGCGTCGACCCGATGCCCGATCGGCAACTCCACGTCGTCCCACTGATGCAGTTCGACGAGGCGAGCCGCGATCGCCTTGCGCTCTTCGTCGAGCGCCGCGGGGCGCAGGTCGTCGAGACGACCGTCGAAGCGGTGGTCGCCGAGCGAACTCGCCATGACCGGCTGCCTGACCAGGATGTCCTCGACCGCCGCGGCCGCGAACGCCTCGAAGGTCCTCGAGACTCGTCTGCTCATGCGCCCACCCTAACCAGCGCGCTCAGCTGCGGTCCTCGATCTCCCACGCGTGGTCGAGGACGTGCCAGGCGATGCGGCGCGCCGCGTACCTCGGCAGCCAGCCCTTCGCTGTCGCCGGCTCGCCCGCACGGGCGCCGGCAGACAGCCGCGAGGATGCCGGCCCGTACCGCGGCAATCTCGTCGCCCTCCTGCGGCTCCTTTTGTCGGACGCGAGCGTGTCGGACGCCGAGTTTGCGCGCGTAGGCGGCCTCTGCGCCGACGACGTGGGCGAACACGGCGTCGCGATCACGACCGCCGCCGCGCGGGCCTTTGCGCAACTCCGCCGGGGCGCCCGCAACGACATCGTCGAGCTCAGCCCATGCCGCCTCGACCAGTGCCGCGAGCCGCTTCGCCTGCGCAGCGGTGAGCGGCTCGCTGTCGAGCTGCGCCGCCGACCCGAGCGCGCCGAAGTCGACGTAGGAGAACGCCTTGCCGCCGCGCCAGGGGATCTGTTCGACGACGTCGAACGTTGGGTGGGTAGCCGACGGAAAGCGCAGCCCGGCCCGCTTCGCGACCACCGCGTACCGGGGTGCGTACGCGGCGAGGGCGTCGAGTGCCTCCTCGTCGGTCTTCGCCCGGCGGCACCAGCCTGGCCAGTCGAGCGAGCAGGCGAAGACGTGCGTCTTGCCCGCCTCGAGGTAGACGGGAACGGCCCCATTCTTGGGCTTGGCAGCGGTGGGCATGGTGCGAGCCTGCCATGGGTAGGGAGACAGCTGTGACAGGGACAAGCTCAGAGGATCGGCCAGCGCAGCGGCATCCAGTCGATCCGTTGGAGTTCGAGGTACCGGTCGTCGTTCTGTCACATCGAGCACCGGTCGCTTTTTACGAAGAGGGCGGCGTCCGGCAGGCCCGTCGGGGCGCCGGCGGCCTGGTCACCGCGCTGGTCGGCCTCGCCGGCCAGCTCAACGACGCGGTGTGGGTCTGCGCGGCCAGCACCGACGAAGACGTCGTGGTCGCGCGCGAATACAAGGACGCCAGCCTGCACGTATCGATGACGGCACAGCCGAAGATCACCGAAGCCGACGCCGAGGGCAGCCTCCAGATCCGCTTCGTCGAGACCGATCCGTTCGCGCACGAGGATTTCTACGGCGTCATCTCCAATCCCGCTGCTGTGGTTCGTCCAGCACGGTCTGTACGAACTCAGCTACTCCCCCAACATCGGCCAGCGCGAGCGTGACGCGTTCGAGGACGGCTACGTCAGCGTCAACCAGACGTTCGCCGATGCGGTCGCTCGCGAGGTCGAGCAGCGCGGGGGCCGTGCGCTGGTGATGCTGCACGACTACCACTTCTATCTGGTCGCCGAACTGGTCAGGCAACGCTGCCCCGACGTCGTCCTCTCGCATTTCGTGCACATTCCGTGGCCCGGACCCGATGCCTGGCGGGTGTTGCCACCTGACATGCGCGAGCGGCTGCTCTACGGCCTGCTCGGCAACGACGTCGTGGCGTTCCACACCGAACGGTTCGCCCGCAACTTCCTGCTGTGCGCGCAGGAGCTGCTCGGGCTGACGATCGATCTCGAACAAGATGACGGTCGAGGTCGGGCCACGCACGGTGACTGCGCGCACGTATCCGATCTCGATTGACGTCGCGACGCTGGTCGAAACGGCCGCGAGCAAGGCGGTGCGCAACCGCCTCGACGACCTCGAGCAGTGGCTGGTCACCGACGACGCGAAGCTGATCGTGCGGGTCGACCGCACCGACCCGTCGAAGAACATCATCCGTGGCTTCCTGGCCTTCGAGAAGCTGCTCGACGATCACCCCGAGCTCGTCGGCAAGGTGCGCTTCCTGGCGTTCCTGCAACCGAGCCGGCTCGACGTGCCCGAGTACGCGCAGTACGTCGCCGACATCGGCTCGGTCGTCGCCCGCGTCAATGCCCGGTACACCAGGCGCGGGGAGGCGCCGATCGATCTGCGGCTGCACGAAGACTTCCCGACCGCGGTCGCCGCCTACACGATCTGCGACGTCGTCATGGTCAACTCGATCGCCGACGGCATGAACCTGGTCGCGAAGGAGGCAGTCTCGGTCTCGCGACGCGACGCGGTGCTCGCGCTGTCGGAGAACACCGGCGCCCACGAAGAACTGGGTGCGTTTGCGGTAACCCTGTATCCGTTCGACATTCAGCAGCAGGCCGATGCCCTGTACGAGGCACTGATGATGCCGGCGACCAGGCGCCGAGAGCTGCGCGAAGCGGCCGCCGACATCGTGCGCGCGAACGACGTCGCGAAATGGCTCGCGTTTCAGCTTGCCGACCTGTCGGAGATCACCGGCCTCTGGTCCTAGCTTTGGGCTGTGTGCGGCAACAGCTGCCTCGGCAGGCAACCGGCGACCGCTTCGGCGCGTCTATCAACCGTGCCGCCCGTTCGATTCATGCTGCCCGCACTCGCGGCCGCTCTGACCTTGATCGCGGGCTGCGCCTCGGCCGCACCGACGCGTCGCGACGCAAGCATCGCCCGCCACCCCGCCGTCCGCCTCGTCTCGCTCGCCCCTGCCGGCTACGCCTGCAGCTCCTCGGACATCTTCAGCCAGCCGGTCGGTGCGCCGGTCGGCAGCAGGTCTCCCTCGGCGACACCACCGCCGTCCTGACCGGAACGAGCGCGAGCGACGGAGTCGAGCCCAGCGCGCTCAACGGCGGCGTCCTGACGATCACCCGCGCCGGCCACGCCGCCGTCACCCTGCCGGTCACCGCGCCCGCCGGTACGCCCGTCGTCGACCTGTTCATCCTCGACACACAGGCGGAACAATCCAGCGCGGACGCCGAGGAGACTGCCGGTTCGTTGTGCCTGGGCCGGTTCAGCGACGGTGCGGCACCCGTCGCGCTGCTCGCGCTCACCACCGGTGGCGCGCATTGCTGCTTCAGCGTCCGCGCCGTACCCTCGGACGGCGGCGCCGCGGTCGATCACGCCTTCGGCAACTACGCGCCGTGGCTTCGCGAGACCGCAACTGGGCCGCTGCTGGTCAGCGCCGACGACGCCTTCGCGAATCAGTTCGGCTCGTTCGCCGGCTCCGGGCCGCCGGTACAGCTCTTCGCCTGGAGCGGCCACGCGCTTGGCCGACGTCACCCGCCAGCATCTCGACCTCGTGGCCGACGACGCGCAGAACTACCTCGCGCTGTTCAACGACCCGACCAGCCGGAGAAGCTCGGATCCCTCGCTGGCTGGCTGGCCGATGAGTGCGTGCTTGGGCAACGCGACGACGCGCATGGAGCTTCATCGACCAGCAACGGCAACTCGGCCGCCTCGTCGACCCGACAGACCCGGCCAGCGCCCTCGCTGTGGCTGGCTACCAGCCCGCGCTGCGCCAGTTCGTGGTAGCGCACGGTTACTGCCCGGACGACTTAGGCGAAACCGCCTCGCAGGCGAGTTCCCCGGCCGAGTAGCGTAATTGTGGAGGCCGCCTCCGATCGCGAGGCAGACCGCACACACAGAGGAGACCGGATGAGCGGAGCCACGTCCACTTCGGTGCCGAGCGAGGCAGCATCGGCGCCGGGTGTGGGTGGGTTCACGCACAAGCAGGTCCTGGTGATCCTGACCGGCCTGATGCTCGGCATGTTCCTCGCCGCCCTCGACCAGAACATCGTCGCGACCGCGATCCGAACGATCGGCGACGACCTGCACGGCCTTTCGGTGCAGGCCTGGGTGACCACCGCCTACCTGATCACGTCGACGGTCTCGACGCCGCTCTACGGCAAGCTGTCCGACCTCTACGGCCGCAAGCCGTTCTTCCTCATCGCGATCACCATCTTCATCACCGGCTCCGCCGCCTGTGCGTTCTCGACCTCGATGTACATGCTTGCCGCGTTCCGCGCCTACCAAGGCCTCGGCGCCGGCGGCCTGTTCTCGCTCGCGCTGGCGATCATCGGCGACATCGTGTCGCCGCGCGACCGAGCGAAGTACCAGGGCTACTTCCTTGCCGTGTTCGGTACGGCGAGCGTGCTCGGGCCGGTGCTCGGCGGCTTCTTCGCCGGCGCGAGTTCGATCCTGACGATCACCGGCTGGCGCTGGGTCTTCCTCGTCAACGTGCCGATCGGCGTCGTCGCGCTGTACGTCGTGTGGCGCACGCTGAACCTGCCCAACACGCATCGACCCGCGCGCATCGACTGGGTCGGCGTCGGCGTCGCTGTTCGTCTGCCTCGTGCCGCTGCTGGTCGTGGCCGAGCAAGGGCAGAAGTGGGGCTGGGGTTCGGGGACGTCGCTGGCTTGCTATGCGCTCGGCATCGCCGGGCTCGTGCTGTTCATTCTCGCCGAGCATCGCATGGGCGACGACGCGCTGATTCCGCTGCGGTTCTTCCAGAACCGGGTGTTCAGCCTGACGTCGATCGTCGGCGTGCTCGTCGGCATGGGCTTGTTCGGCGGCATCTCCGTGCTGCCGCTCTACCTGCAGATCGTGCGGGGCGTCTCACCGACCGAGTCGGGCCTGCTGCTGATCCCGTTGACGGCCGGCCTGATGGTCGGCGCGATCATCTCCGGGCAGATGATCTCGCGCACCGGCAGATACAAGATCTTCCCGGTCGTCGGCTCGCTGCTCTGCGTCATCGCGCTCGTGCTGATGTCGTTCATCGGCGCCGACACCCCGCTGTGGCAGACCGACATCTACGGCGCGCTGTTCGGGGTCGGCATCGGCAACATCATGCAGCCGATCACCCTCGCCACCCAGAACGCGATGCCCGCGCGCGACATCGGCGTCGCGACATCGTCGGCGACGTTCTTCCGGCAGATGGGCGGCACGCTCGGGGTCGCCATCTTCCTTTCGGTGCTCTTCAGTACGGCCGGCGGCAACATCGCCCACGCCTACAAGAACGCGGCGAAGTCGACCGTCGTTCCAGTCGCTGCACGACCGACCCGAGCGTCACCAGCGCGGCCGCGAACAAGCCGCTGCTCGTCGATCATGCAGGGCCAGAAACTGTCGTCGTCGAGCCTGAACGACACGTCGTTCTTGAAGCACGCCGACAAGCGACTCGCGCACCCGTTCTTCGTCGGGTTCTCGAACTCGATGGACGTGGTCTTCCTGCTCGCCGCGGCAGTGATGCTGATCGGCTTCCTGCTGCTGCTCCGCGTGGAAGAGCTGCCGCTGCGCACGATGTCCGGCATCCAGGCCCAGCAGGCCGACGCGACAGCCGGCAGCGAACGAGCGCGAGCCGCTGCGACCGAATTCGGGCCGGGAGCTCCTGCGGCTCAGGAGGCCTCGTGCGGCTGGCGAGCCCGGGGTTGATCCCGCGCCGGCCTGATCACCGACCTCGCCCGTCGCCGACCGCCTTCAGCACGTCGTTGCGGATGAGCAGCCCGGCGAGCACGCCGCCCAGCGCGGTCAGCGCGGCGGCGATCCAGACCGCGTGATGGAACCCGTTCGACAGCGCGGCCGGCGACTTGTAGGCAGTCGCCGTGATGCCCGACAGTGCGGGCAACACGGCCACGGCGAACAGTGCTGCGGTACGGGCGACGTCGTTGTTCACCGCCGACGCGACGCCGACGTCCCTCGACGGCGCGGCCGCCATCACCGTGGCGGTCAGCGGCGCAACGGTGGTCGCCATGCCCAACCCGAACACGAGGATGCCGGGCAGCACCGATGAGACGTAGCTCGCTCCCGGATGCACCCTGGCGAGCAAGGTGATACCGATAGCCGCCACGATCGGGCCGACTGTCATCTGCAGCCGCGGTCCGCGCCGAGCCGCGTATCGGCCCATCCGCGACGACAAGCAGCAACAGCATCGCGGTGACCGGCAGCAGTGACGCGCCGGCGGCGACTGCGGAAAAGCCGGCGCCTTGCTGGAGCTCGACCGGCAGCAAGAAGAAGATGCCGCCGAGCGCGCCGTAGACGACGATCGTGACCAGCGTTGGCCGCGCTGAACTGCTGCGAGCTGGAACAACCGCATCGGCAACATCGGCATTGCGCTCGCGAGCTTCGACGACCGCGAAGACGGCGAGCAACACGACGCCGCCGGCCGTCGCCCCGACTTGTCGAGGCCCCCAGCCGAAAGTCGAACCCTCAGTGAGCCCGTAGACCACCCCGGCGAACCCGAGCGCCGCCAAAGTCGCGCCGACGACGTCGATGTTGCCCCTCTGCCGATTCGTCACGCGTCTCGGGAATGTGGCGCGACGCGACAACCACGACGGCGGCCGAGCGGCAGGTTGATCAGGAACACCAGCCGCCAGCCCCACGGCGCGACCCCGACGAGCAAGCCGCCGACGACCGGGCCCATCGCAGACGCAACGCCAGTCAGACCCGACCACGCCCCGACGGCGGGTGCCCGATCATCGGGTTCGAACACGGCCTGCAGGATCGCGAGCGAACCCGGCGTCAGCATCGCGCCCCCGACGCCCTGCACCGCCCGCATCGCGATCAGAAAGGCGCCCGACGGCGCGAGCGCGCACCCAAGCGACGCGGCGGTGAACCAGATAACGCCCAAGACGAAGATCCGCCGGCGGCCGAACCGGTCGCCGAGCGAGCCACCGAGCAACAGCAGACCTGACAGCGTCAGGGTGTAGGCGTTGACGGTCCACTGCAGGCTGGTGAGCCCGATGTGCAGGTTCTGGCCGATCCGCGGCAACGCGACGTTGACGACCGTGGCGTCGAGTTGGGCGATCCCGCTGGCCAGGATCGTGGCGAGCAGCACCCAGCGGCCGGCGCGCGAGCCGTAGGTGACGGTCTGAGCCATGGTGATCAGCCTGCCACTCGGCGCGGTTCGCATCCGACTGCGCAGGGGTCTAGCGTGACTCTTACGGGACGGGTTGAACGCCCGTCCCGGTGATCCTCGCCTAAGGCGAGACGAGAGGGACGCCAATGCCTGAGCTCACGCACGTTATGCATGTCCTGGAGAACCGCCGGTCGGGGGAACGCGGCGACGTCTGGAGCGTGCAGGTCGACGGCGAGAACATCGGCGACGGTTCCGGTCTCGGCCCAGATCGAGACACCGGCGACCCTGCCGACACCGGCACGGTCGCTTCCTGGAAGGAAGCGCAGGAGCTCGCGCTGACGCTGAACTGCCGCCTCGAGCCGCCCTCACCGGGGCTGCGTCGCGAAATGGTCGAAGCGGGCGTGTCCCGTGAGGAGTTCGGCGAATCGTCGTCCGCGGCGCTCTTCAGCCACCCGCACGGCGTCCCCGACATTTAAGCGCCAGCCGGCGCACGAACGAAGCGGCTGTGCCCGGCGTTTCCGCCGAGCACAGCCGCTGCTGTTTGATCGAAGACTTAGACCGGGCGAACCTGCTCCGCCTGCGGGCCCTTCGGGCCCTGCGTGACCTCAAACTCGACACGCTGGTTCTCGTCGAGGCTGCGGTAGCCGTTCGTCTGGATCTGCGAGTGGTGAACGAACACGTCGGCGTCGCCGCCATCGGGACTGATGAAACCGAAGCCCTTTTCCGCGTTGAACCACTTCACGGTGCCTTGCGCCATCTGGGGTACTCCTCGTTAGGTGTGCTACGAGACGCCACGTCGGCGGCTCGGGCTGCCACGTCGGATTCGCTGGAGTTGATGGCTGCAATCCGCGCATACGCGAGCTGCTACCGACTCAACTCAAACAAAAGACGCCCGCTGCGAGAATCCGCGGGCGTCATGAACGTTCGAGGAGTACTGCAACTGCAACCTACGCTGACCATAGCACGCCCATGGCGACCCTGGTCAGGGCCGGGCTCGAGCCGGGCTCAGACGAGCCGGCTGACCCGGCGGATGAGCTGACCGCCCTGGTCAAGGCGGTCGGCGAACGGTTGGGCCCGCGCCGCTCGCGCAGCTGCTGGGCCGCCACCGACATCAGCTTGCCGGCGACCGGCACCGCGATAGCGATGACGAGGTCGCGCCGAAGGTTGAACAAGCTACGAACCCGCACGCTGGCCTCCTGCCCACGAGGGGAGCATCTTATGCAGCGCGCGCTAATCGCCTCTTGACGCACCGGGCCGTTGGCCTCGCACTTAGCGGCCTATTCGCGCCGGGCGGGTCTGCCGGAAGCGCCCCAAGCCGTGAGACACTGCGGATGGCGGAGCAGTGGCTCCCCGACCACCACCCCGCCATCCAGACCCCGTGGCGACTACCTCGGCGTGCGCGCCTGGAACGGAATCGCCGTGACTGCTCAGTCTGTTGACGTCCCCATCCGGCGCGGCAGCGAGTACGCGATGCTGTCGCAGGATCGTGAAGGACGCCGGGCTGCTCGAGCGCCGGAAGCTCTACTACTGGGTGCGGATCGCGCTCAATGTCGTGATGGTGGCGGCCGCCGGCTTCGCGCTCTATCTGGCCAACCACACCTGGTGGGTGCTGCTGGTCGCCGTCTACTTCGCCATCGTCTCAACCCAGCTCGCCTTCACCGGTCACGAGGCTGGCCACCGGCAGATGTTTCGCAGCCGCCAGGCAAACGAGCTGGCGGGCTACTTGCACGGCAACCTGATGATCGGCCTGAGTTACGACTGGTGGGTCGACAAGCACAACCGGCACCACCGCAATCCGAACCAGGCCGAACTCGATCCTGACGTCGGCACCGGTGTCTTCGCCTTCAGCCGCGAGGAGGCCGCGAAGCGCGGTCGCATCGGCAATGCGCGGCCCGCTGGCAGTCGTTGTACTTCTTCCCGATCCTCACCCTCGAAGCGCTGAACCTCAAGATTGCCAGTATTCGAGCCGTGGCAAAGACCGGGGCGCGCAACCGCGGTGTCGAGGCGACCCTGCTGTTCATTCATGTCGCCGGATACATCACGTTGCTGCTGTTCGCCATGTCGCCACTGCAGGCGCTGGCCTTCTTCGGCGTCCACCAAGCTTTGTTCGGTGTCTATCTCGGCTGCTCGTTCGCGCCGAACCACAAGGGCATGAAGATGCTCACGAAGGACGAGGAGATGGACTTCCTGCGCAGGCAGGTCCTCACCTCGCGCAACGTCACCGGCGGCGTGCCGGTCGGCATGTTGCTGGGCGGCCTGAACTGGCAGATCGAGCACCACCTGTTCCCGTCGATGCCGCGGCCGAACTTGCGCCGCGCGGTGCCGATCGTGCGCGAGTTCTGCGAAGCCCACGGGCTGCCCTACGCCGAGGCGTCGCTGTACCGCTCCTACCAGCTGGCCATGGGCCACCTGCACGACGTCGGAGCCAGCGCGGCGTCGTAGGCAGGTCGCGTCGTAGGCTGATCTGCATGTGCCGAAGCATCAAGACCCTGCGCCCGCCGTACGTCGACGAGGCGACCCCAGAAGACGTCACCGCCGCTGCGCTGCAGTACGTGCGAAAGATCGCCGGCATGCGCAAACCGTCGGCGGCCAACCAGGAAGCCTTCGACGAAGCAGTCGCCGAGATCGCCGCCGCGACCGAGCACCTGCTCGGGCACCTGCAGCTGCGGCCGGCACCGCGTCGCGAGCCGGCTTCGTCCGTCAGTTAGCCCTGCCGCCCGCTCTACTCGCTGTGGTCGCCGGCGGTCGGCGTGCTGGTGCTCGCTTCAGTGCTGCCGATCCATACCGTCTTGGCGTTGCAGAACTCCTTGATGCCGTGGCTCGAAAGCTCACGGCCGTAGCCGGAGTTGCGCACACCGCCGAACGGCAGTTCGGCGAATGACGTCGTCATGCCGTTGATGAACGCGGCGCCGGCGTCGAGACCGTTGATGAAGTACTCCTGCTCGTCCGGGTCGTTGGTCCAGGCGTTCGACCCGAGACCGAACTCGGTGCTGTTGGCGAGTTCGAGAGCCTCCTCGCGTGAGTTCACCTCGGTAGAGGCCGGCGACCGGGCCGAAGACCTCCTCGGCGTACATCTTCATGTCCGGTGTCAGGTCGGCGACCACAGTCGGCTGGTACCACCAGCCCGGCTGGTCGAGCCGCGCGCCGCCGCACAGAACCGAGGCGCCCTTCGCGACCGCATCGCGCACCTGCTCCTCGATGTCGGCGCGGCCCTGCTCTGTGGCCAGTGGTCCGATATCGGTGCCGGCCACCATCGGGTCACCTACCCGCAACGCCGACATCTTCGCGACGAACGCGGCAGTAAACGCGTCGTAGATGTCGGTGTGCACGATGAAGCGCTTGGCCGCGATGCACGACTGGCCGTTGTTCTGGCAGCGCGCAGTCGTGGCGACTGCGGCCGCCTCGTCGATGTTGGCCGACGGCATGACCACGAACGGGTCGCTGCCGCCGAGCTCGAGCACGCTCTTCTTCAGCTCGCGACCGGCAACCGCCGCGACCGCGCGGCCGGCAGCCTCGCTGCCGGTCAGCGTGACCGCTCGCACTCGGGGGTCGGAGATGACTCCCTCGACCTCAGCGGAGCCGATGAGCAAGGTCTGGAACGAGCCTTCAGGAAATCCGGCGCGCCGGAACAGGTCTTCGAGGAACAGCGCCGACTGCGGCACGTTGCTCGCGTGCTTCAGCAGGCCGATGTTGCCTGCCATCAAGCGCAGGTGCAGCGAAGCGCATCGCCTGCCACAAGGGGAAATTCCACGGCATGACTGCGAGCACCGGGCCGATCGGCTGGTAGCGCACGAGCGCGCCGGTGGCGCCGACAGAGGTGGGATCAACGATCTCGTCGGCCAGAAACGCTTCAGCATGGTCGGCGTAGTAACGGCAACCCTTCGCGCATTTCGCGACCTCGCCCTTGGCGCTCGCGAGTGTCTTGCCCATCTCGATCGTCATGGTGCGCGCAACGTCGTCAATCTCGGCGTCGAGGATGTCGGCGGCGGCCCGCATCCACGCAGCGCGCTGCGCGAACGAGGTGCGACGCAGCACGTCATAGCCACGGTGGGCTCGCTCGAGCCGAACCTCGATCTCGTCGGGCGTCATCGGGTCGAACGCCTTGACGACCTCGCCGGTCGCCGGGTTCGTGGTCGCGATCGCCATGGGGGTGGCCTCCGGTTGGAACGCTGGTCGAGTGACCTGGTCCAGATTACCGGTCTTTGCCGGCGACCCGTTGGCCGTCTTTCCAGACCTGCAAGACCCGATCTGCCAGGCCCGTCATGTCATCGAGACTGCCGCCCAGCACCACCAGATCGGCGCGCTTGCCCGCCTCGATCGTGCCGCGGTCGTGGTCGACGCCTAGCAGGCGTGCGGCCTCCGACGTCGTTGCGACCAGTGCCTGTGCCGGGGACATTCCGCACTGAGTCATGAGGTCGAGTTCGCCCAGGTTCTGCCCGTGCGGCCCGACGCCGCTATCGGTACCCATGGCGATCTTCACGCCGGCCTCGATGGCCCGAGTTACCGCGCGACGATGAACGTCGATCACCGCATGCGCCTTCTCGATGACGACGGCTGGAACCTGTCCGCCGGCAGCGACCAGATCGAGAACGGCCACCGGAGCCGACAGAGTCGGGACCAGCCAGGTGCCGCGTTCGAGCATCAGCGAGATGCCCTCGTCATCGAGGTAGATCCCGTGCTCGATCGAGCGGATTCCATTGCGCACCGCGTTCTTAATGCCGTCGGCGCCCTGCGCGTGCGCCATGACGAAGATGCCGGCTGCGGTGGCCTCCTCGACGAGCACCGCGAGTTCGGCGTCGCGGAAATGCGCGTGCCGCGGGTCGTCGCGGGGAGACAACACACCGCCCGACGTGAACACCTTGATGACGTCGGCGCCCGCGCGGATCAACTCGCGAACCTTGCGCCGCATCTCGTCAGGGCCATCGACGATGCCCGCTCGGGCGACCAGGATGAGTCGGCATCAGTTCGA
Source organism: uncultured Actinomycetes bacterium (assembly GCA_963799955.1). Classification (GTDB taxonomy): domain Bacteria; phylum Actinomycetota; class Actinomycetes; order Acidothermales; family Acidothermaceae; genus PALSA-607. Next base: position 163,060 of record CAWCZJ010000016.1, on the reverse strand, counting down.
CGCAGTTGCCCGACGCCATCCAACCGTCGCCGTGGCCGCCGGTCTGGCTGATGGCGGTCACCGAAATCTGCATGCGCGGACCAGGAATCAGGCCGCGTTCGACCGCTTGCTGCACGCCGAGGTCGGCACCGTGCGCATCGCGAATCGTGGTGATGCCGATGTCGAGGGTGCGCCGGAGATTCTCGACGGCTTCGTAGAACTGGAACGAAAAGGGCCGCTGCAGTAACGACATGTAGTCGAAGCCGGAGACCGTCACGTGGGTGTGGCAGTCGAAGAAACCTGGGACGACGGCTGCGCCGGCCAGGTCGACCCGCACATCGGCGTCCATCTCATCGCCGTTGCCCTGAGCTACCCCAACGATGCGATCGCCTTCGATGACGACGGCACCACGCGCGGCTGGGGCACCGGTGCCGTCAAAGACGACACCGTTTGCGAACAGGGTTCGCACTACAGCTTGGTAAGCCGGGGGTACGGAGCGACCAAGCGCTCCTGCCGCGGACCGAAGTCGACCAGAACCGCGACGTCGGGCTCGACGCCGATCACACACCCGAGGCCGTACCTGTCGTGGCTCACCCGATCGTTGACCGCGAACACCTCGACCGGCCGGGCGACCGTGATCACGTTGAAGGGGCTACCGGGCAGCGGGCGCCGGATCACGGCGTGGTCCTGTTCATTCCCCTCAGTATTGGTCCTGGACCGGCCCCTTGTCGCGGGAAGGCCCGATATTCCGCCCTGAGATAGCCCTTAATGCCCACGCCTTTGGGAGGTGGGCTAGCCAGCCTCTTAGGAGAGTGCCCGCAAGGGGGCGGCAACGACTTGGTGGTCGCGGCGATGCCGGGCGATCCAGGCGCTGGCGGTCGCGGCGTCCATCGGAAGACCCGACCAACCAGCCCTGCGCCTGGTCGCAGCCCAGCGCCTTGAGACGCTCGAGCACGTCCGTGGTCTCGACGCCCTCGGCAACGACCGTGAGGTTCAGAGCGTGCGCAAGTTCGACGATCGACCCGACGATGGTGGCGTCCGCCTCGGAGTCGCCGATCCTCGACACGAACGATTGGTCGATCTTCAACTCGCAGACGGGCACCCGCTTGAGCAGGGTCAACGACGAGTATCCGGTGCCGAAGTCGTCGAGGCTGATGTGCACCCCGGTCGCGACAAGTTCGCTCAGAACCTTCGCACCCCGGTCGTAGTCGGCGAGCAGCCGTCGTTCGGTGATCTCCAGCATGAGCGTCTCGGGAACCACGCCGATGGCGGCCGTAGTGCTGCGGCCACTCGATCGGCGAAGCCGTAGTCGAGCAAGTCACGCACGCTGATGTTGACGGCCATGATCAGACCCGAGCCGCCGGCGTCCAACTGTGCACGCATGCCGAGTGCCTGGTCGAGCAGCAAGTCGGTGAGCCGTGGCATCAGTCCGGATTGCTCGGCCAGCGGGATGAACTGGTCGGGCATCACGAGACCGAGCGTCGGATGGTGCCACCGAACGAGGGCCTCGACGCCAAGCACCTCGCCGGTCGCCAACGAGACCTTCGGCTGGTAGTAGAGCTCCAGTTGCCCGATCTCGACGGCGTGCCGCAGCTCACCGAGAAGACCCAACCTGGCAAGTGAATTGGTGTCCTTCTCAACGTCATACACAGCAACGCCGCCGCCGGATGACTTCGCTACGTACATCGCGACGTCGGCCCGTCGATGCAGCTGGTCGAAGTCGTCGCCGTGATCGGGGAACAGCGCGATGCCGAGACTCGCGTCGAGATCGACCATCGTGCCGTCGAACGAGATCGGTTCGTGCAGGGTGGCGCGAATGCGCTCGGCCACCTCGATGACCGTCGCCTCGTCGTTCAGGTCATGGAGCAGGATCGCGAACTCGTCGCCGCCCAGCCTCGCCACGAGATCGCCCGGACGGACCGCGTCTTGCACGCGTGCAGCCACGACCTGCAACACCCGGTCTCCGACCGGGTGGCCGAGCGTGTCGTTGATGTCCTTGAACCGGTCGAGGTCGAGCAGTACCAACGCCACCCGGCCATCGGTGAGCTGGAGCTCGTTCAGCAACTCGCCGGTACGAGCCATCAGCAACTTGCGGTTGGCCAAGCCGGTCAGCGCGTCATGCAGTGACTGCTGCTCGCGCTCGAGCGAGATCGATGCGGTCTTGTAGACGAGGAACAGCGGGAGGATCAGCAGCGGGATCAGCTGCCATGCAGTGCATGGCGACCACAGCGATGACCGGCGACAAGGCAATCACTGCCATCGTCGTCGAGGTGTAGTACCAGAACTCGTCGATGATCTCGGCCCACAACGTGGTGCCGCGGCGAATCGAGATGATGATGCCGACGAGCACCAGGTTCATCAGGTGGTAGACCACGGCCGCGACGACAAGCCCCAGCAGCGTTCCGCCGGTCACCTCGTGGGGCGCGGCGAGCGACGGTGATATCCCGAACAGCCCCAGCACCAGCGAGGCGGTCGCCAGGCAGATCGCGTATTGCCCAGCGTTGAAGATCACTCGCCACCACGACTTGCGCATCAGCACCTCGCGCATCGAGATGCCGGCGAACTGCAAGATGATCGCCGGGGCCGGGCCCCAGATCAGCAAGATGGCGAAGACGAACGCGGTGCTCAGGCTCACGCCGTCCGGGTCGTAGGACCCGCTGGCCACGACCGGGCGCAGCTCGCCGAGCACGAGGAGCGCGGCTACCAGCACGAAGGCGCTCGTCGACCCGGTCAGGTGGTCGTGCGTCAGCGCCCGTGCGCTCAAGCCGATGAGCGATCCGGACGCGACAAAGATCAGCGTGAGGTAGGCCCACCACGCAATCCAGCCGCGACTAGGCGTTTCCTCCGCCGGGGACGCCACGCGCAACCCTCATTTCCTGTCACCGAGCCTCACAGGAGTATCGGTACGCCCAGCGTGGTCTGAAGGGCATTTGCCTGGAGCGCTGTGGATCGCCGTCGGCCGGCTGTCCGCCCGGTAGGCCATGCTCGGACGGTGACCCAGACTCGGGTCGAGCCCGACCAGCTGCTCGCGGTCGCCACCAAGGTGCTCGGCGAGCTCGCCGGGCCAAGCGCTGTCCTTCGGCCCGACCAGCTGGCCGCGGCACAGGCCCTGGTCTGTGAGGGCCGCCGGGTGCTGTGCGTCCAGGCAACCGGGTGGGGCAAGTCCGCGGTCTACTGGATCGCTGCCGCAGCGTTGCGCGCCGCCGGGTCGGGGCCGGTGCTGGTCATCTCCCCCTTGCTTGCCCTGATGCGCGATCAGGTCACGCGCCGCGAATCGTGCCGGCCTGCGCGCGGTCACCCTCAACTCCGCCAACGTCGATGACTGGGCCGCGATCGAGAAGCAGCTGGCCGACGACGAGGTCGATGTGCTGCTGACCTCCCCCGAGCGCCTCGCGTCGGCGCGCTTTGCCGAGTCGGTGTTGCCGAACCTGCTCGAACGCCTTGGCATGCTGGTCATCGACGAAGCGCACTGCGTCTCCGACTGGGGCTTCGACTTCCGTCCCGACTATCAGCGACTCACCCGGCTGCTCACCCACACCCGCCCCGACCTGCCGGTGCTCGCCACGACCGCGACCGCGAACGACCGGGTCACCCGCGACGTCGCCGACCAGCTGCGGCCGGAAGCCGGGGCAGCGGTACTACGGTGGCGCCCCTGGTACTGCGCGGCACGTTGGCTCGATCGTCGTTGCAGCTCGGCGTCGTCCCCGGGCTTTCGGCTTTGCAGCGGTACGCATGGGTGGCCGCCGCACTCGACCGGCTCGACGGGTTCGGGAATCGTCTACGTGCTCACCGTCGCAGACACCGTGCGGCTGGCCGACTTTCTCACGTCGCGCGGCCATCGCGGTCGCGGCCTACTCCGGCCAGCTCGAGACTGACGAACGCGAGCGCATCGAAGACCAGCTGCAGCGCAACGAGATCAAGGCCGTCGTGTCGACCTCTGCGTTAGGCATGGGCTACGACAAGCCTGACCTCGCGTTCTGCTTGCACGTCGGTTCGCCCGCATCGCCGGTCGCCTACTACCAGCAGGTCGGCCGCGCCGGTCGCGCGCTCGACACCGCGGTCGCGGTGCTGCTTCCGGCTGAGACCGACGACCGGGTTTGGGCCTACTTCGCTGACGCGTCAACACCCGATCCTGCCCTGGCCGCCTCGGTGCTCTCGACGTTAGCGGCGGCTTCGGAGCCGCTGTCGTTGCCAAAACTCGAAGATGCCACCGGCTCTCGGCGTGGCCGGCTCGAGGCGCTGCTCAAGATCCTCGCCGTCGACGGTGCGGTGCGGCGGGTTGGCGGCGGGTGGCAGGCGACCGGTGAACCGTGGGTCTTCGACGAGCAGCGGTACGCCGCGTTGGCCGCCGCGCGCGCGACCGAGGCCGGCATCATGCGCAGTTACGCAGCCGGCAGCGGCTGTCTCATGTCGTTCTTGCGGCTCTCACTCGACGACCCGCATGCGGGCGTTCCGTGCGGCGTCTGCTCGGTGTGCACCGGCGCGCTGCCCGCGGGTCTCGCGTTCTCAGCCATCGCAATCCGACGTCGATGCCGCCCGCATCTTTGCCCGCGGCATCGATGTCGTGATCGAGCCGCGCAAGCTCTGGCCCGCGGGCTCCGTCGATCGCTTTGGTGCCGCCCGAAAGGGCCGCATCGGCAACGTGCTGGCTGATGGCCGCGCCCTCGCGTTCGCCGATGACCCTGGTTGGTCAGATCTCGTCGTCCGGTTGACCGACGACCGCGCTCCTGACGGCGAGTTGCCCGACGACGTGGCCGCCGGGGTCGTCGAATTGCTCGCGCGGTGGGCGCGGGAGTGGCCGGCGCGGCCGACGACTGTGGTCGCCGATCCCGTCCCGGACCCATCCGCTGCTGATCAGCTCGCTGGCCCGCCACATCGCAACGGTCGGCCGGCTCACTCTGGTCGATGCGTTGGAGCTGCGCGGCCCGCGGCCAGCGTCCGGCGTCGCGTCGGGGCAGCGCGTCGCAGCCGTGACCGCGAGTCTGGTGCCGGCGGCGAGCCTTCCTGACAGGCTCCTTGCCGGCCGGCCCGATCCTGCTCGTCGACGATGTCTACAGTTCCGGCTGGACCATGACCGTCGCGGCGTCGCTGCTCGGCGAACTCGGGGCGACTGCGGTCTACCCGCTGGTCCTGCACCGCCGCCCGTAGTCTGGACCGCCCATAGTCTGGAGCCCGTAGCCTCGGGACCCAACATCCTGGAGGAATTCACCATGGCCGACGACGACCTGCTGTCGCGCATCTCCGAACTCGTCGCCGAAGAACACCACCTGACCGGCACCGATGGTGCTGCAGATCGCCGTCGGCAGATCGAAGAGCAGCTCGACCAGTGCTGGGACCTTCTTCGGCAGCGCCAGGCCAAGCGCGAGTTCGGCGAAGACCCCAGCCAGGCGCACGCGCGGCCGATCTCCGAGGTCGAGCACTACCAGCAGTAGGACGGCAGCAGACGAGTCGAGCAGCAGTCCGCACTGTACGTCCGCAACTGTCGGCTCCAGGCCTTAACATCGGCGGGTGTCCGACGAGGTCGCCCCCGACTACAACAGCGTCGCCGGCCAGAGTCTGCACCGGCTTTCTGCACTTAGTGACGGCGTCTTCGCTGTCGCCATGACCCTGCTCGTTCTCGACCTGAAGGTGCCGACGGTGGGCGCCCACGGGGCGGAACATCCGCTCTGGACGAACGGGTCGCTGCACGACGAGCGGGTGTTCTGGCACGCGCTTTCTCATGTCGGTCCGCAGTTCCTGACCTATCTGATGAGCTTCCTGACTCTCGGCATCTTCTGGCTAGCGCAGCAGGCGCAACTGAACAACTTCGAACGCGGAAACCGCCGACTGTCGTGGACCCATATCGGTTTCCTGGCCGCGGTTGCGTTGATGCCGTTCTCGACGTCGGTACTCGCCGAATACGACACGTATCGGCTCGCTGTCGTCGTCTACTGGCTCAACCTGCTCTTGCTCGGCGTGCTGCTGTACACGAGTGTCACGGTCGCCGAACGAGCCGACCTGGTCAAGCAGGAAATGACGGGTTCAATGCAGGCGATGCACAAGAACCGCATCGTTGCCTACCAGGCCGGCTACGCCGCCTGCGCAGCGTGCTGTGTGATCAGCACCTATCTCAGTATCGGATTGATTTTCCTTATGCAGATCTACTCGGTACTTTCGGCCCGCCCACTGCCCCTACCCGGCGGCCTCGACCGCAGGTGGGGCGCACCGCCATAGTTGACGCCACCCGTCATGCGTCCGGTGATTACTGGATCGAAACTCCCTGGAGCACTACCGCACCGAGCGTGTAGTCGAGTTCGGTCGACTGCGCCACGCCGGTTGGCGTGATGGTGTCCATCACCTTCGGCACCGTGTTCGGATCGGCCGTGCAGATGCGGGTCGGCGGACGCACGCGGCGCACACGCCGAAGTTGAACGGCTGCGGCGTGGGCGCGAACGTGCGCGCGTTGTCCTGGCCGAATCCGTCTTGGCCCGTGAGCGCGATCGTGAACGCCCAGCCCGATGTCGGCGTTCCGCCCAGCGCGGTCTTGTCGACACTGAACGTGGTGTAGCGCGAGATCGAGTTGGTGCGGATCGTCACCGTGCCTACGCTGGTATTGCTCGGGTCGACAAACAGTTGCCCGAAGCCCTGCACCTCGATCAGTCTCGACCAGGCGTCGGCGGCCGCAATCGTGTAGTTCCGCGACGCGAACGCGGCGCGTGTCGACGTTGTCGCGGCCGCCGGGTTGTGCACGTAGAGGTCAACCAGTTGCGCGCCGTTGTCAGGGCCGAACGTCGGCGTCAGGTCGCGCGTCTGCACGCGGAAGGTGACCGTCGTACCCGTGTCGTACACCTGGAACTGCTCGAGGTCGAACGCGCCGGCGTGGAAAGCGCTGTCCGTCGGGTAGGCGTAGTTGCCCGGACCGTTGTCGTCGTTGTCGGGATCGGTCGCGCTGAAGAGCAGCGTGCCGTTGACGACGTCATTGACGAGCGTGACCGTGGTCTGCGCAGTTGCACCCGATGCCGTCATCGCCGTGACGACCAGCACATTCGTGCCAGCCGCGACAGTCACTGGAATGTTGAAGCTCCCGTTGAGTGCTGCGGTCGCGCGTGAACAACGTCGTGGCGTCGTTGTTGTCGGTCGCGACATCGGCGATGACGACCTTGGCGTGCGGCGCCGTCGTTCCGATCACTGGGACCGTGCCGGTGGCTGCGGTGTTGTTGGCCGGGCGACGTGACCGTCAACGTCGTGGCAGCCTGCGTGTGGGTTACGTATCGGGCGGTGGTCGAGGATCGGCTTCTCCACGACCTTGCCGGCGGCGAGGTCAGCGGTCAGCCGCACCTGCGCCGCAGCACCCCACGTCAGCGGTGCCGCCGAGCCGTCGGGTTGCCCGTCGGTGTAGCCGATCGACGCCACCGTCGGATCAGTGCCGAACGGCAGACGCCGCGACGTCGGCGAAATCCCAATCCTGCTCGGGTACAAGCCCGACGCCACCGGCCAACTGACCGATGCTCACGCAGCAGGTCGGCGGCGGTCGCGACTTCGCCCGGTCGCCAGATCCTGTTCACCGCGCTCGCCCGAGAGCACCGGCCAGATGTGCCCGGTGCCCTGGCCGCTCGGTGCCCACGGCGTACCGGTCGTGCCGCAACTTGTGAGCGGGTCGGGTGCGTAGCAGTCGCCGTAACCGTCGCCGTTGTAGCGCAGCCAACCCGGGCCATTGGGCGTCGTCCGCTCGATCGTCGCGTCGACGACGCTCAGTGAATTCGCGACAGTCGGGTCGGACGGCGAGAGCTCGCCGAGCCTGACCAGCTCGAGGAATCCGGCGTCGATGACAGAGCGCTGGTCGAGCGTCGGGCCGCCGTTGCCGAGGCCGTAGCTGATCGCCGCATTGGGGTCGCCGGTCTTCGACAGCCTGATGAAGTAGGGCGCGGTCGACAGCGGACCGGTCGTCGTGACATCCCAGCTCTTGATGCTGCGCTGGTAGAGGTCAGCCGTCGCCAGGTAGACCTGCGCGTCGGCCGCGTCGCCGTGCTGCTGCGCGATCGTGCCAGCCGCAACGAGACCGGCGATCTCAGCGGCAATGGTCGACGGCGAGTACCCGTTCTGCTCTTCCCACCGCTCGACGCCGAACGCCGGCCGTGGCTGACGAGGAAGTTCGGCGGCCGCCTTGATATGCGGCCACAGCGTCGCGTCGTTGCCGAGCCCCGACTGCTGCGCCATCAGGATCGGGTAAGCCGCCTCGTCGAGTTGGGTGTTGAACGAGTCGGGAGCCACCTTGCCGTTGAGCGAGCGAGTTTCTCGGCATCGACCCGTCGGGCAGTTGCTGGCGCAGGAACAGGAACCGAACAGCGTCCCTCGCCGTGGACATGTCGCCGTCGGTGAACAGCGCGGTCCACGCCTCGTACAGGTCGCGCGAGAAGATCTCGCGGTACGAACCGAAGTAGGTATTGGCGGGATCGCCCGCCGAGACCGCCTGACCCCACGGGCTTGTCAGCGAGGCAGCAATGGCTCCGGGGAACGTCTTGTCTTCGCTCGCCTTCACGACATTCGCCGACACGTAATACGCCGCGGCCGTTTGACGAGCCTGCGCGTTCGTGAGTCCCGGCAAGGTGCTTGGCCGGCGCACGCAGGCCGTTGTCGTATCGCTGCCACTGCGACTCGTAGGCAGCCAACGCGCCCAGGTAGTTCTGCGCCGATGACGCCGCGGCCGTGTGCACGGCAGCGCTTTGCGTGGTGCCGAATCCGAGCGCGATGCGTCGTCGTGTTCGAGCAGGTTCAGATTGACCTGCGCCGTCTGCTCGACGTTGCCGCTCGTCGCGTTCGGTGTATGTCGGCGACAGCGCGTGCGTCGAGTCGAGCTCGGTGAGACCGTCGCTCGGCGTGCCGACGAATCCGCTGCTTACCGCGGTGAACGGCCGGTCGGCGTGCAGCGCGAGGTAGGTGGGCACGGCGTAGTCGCGGTTGACTGCGTTGGTTGTGGTCACGGTGTCGAACGACACCGGCACCGGCTGTCCGGTCGAGGTGTCGACGGTCGCCGAGTCGGCGCCGCCGTTGCCGGAACCGCCGCCGCCGTTGCCGCCAGCGGTTGCGTCGAGTCGCACGTAGAGCTGGTAGTGCCTCGCGGCCGCCGTCAACGGCACGTATTGCGTGTGCATGATGACGCTGTCGCGCGCGACATCGGTCGAGTAGGTCGTCCGCAGTTGGTAGCCGTGGCTCTTCGACGTCGACACGATCGTGCACGCCATGCCGGTGCGGTCGGCACGACGCTGTATAGGTGGTGTCGCGGCTCTGCAGGTCGGTGAAGGTCGAACCGTCACTGACGAGGTACTGCATCGTCTCGACGTTGGTGGTGTCGACGGTCGGCGCGTACACATCGGAGAGCACGCCGTTCGCGACGGTGTACCAGATCTTGGACGTCGTGTTGCGGGCGGTGCCGAGACAGTCCTTGCGCGACTGGTCGAAGTGGCTCAGTGCACCTGGACCACCTGGCGCCTGACGTGACCGGAGGTGGTGCCGCGGACGGCGGTTGCTTGCAGGCCCGCGGCTACCAAGCGCGCTGGCCGGCAAGAACGACGATCGACCTACGCAGCACGTCCGGACATAGGACACCTCTCTCGTCCCCCTGTGACCTCCGCTCCCCGAATCGCTCCCTTTTTGCCGACACTATGCGGCACAAATCGGCCCGTGTAAAGAGTGAAAAACGGTCGAAGTATCGGACTTAGCCGCCGGAGTACGCCTCGTCGGCGCCCACGAGCGGCGTCGGATCGTCCGCCAACGTCGCCGCCAGTTCGCGCGGCAATTGCACGGGTCGCGGACCGTGCAGATGCCCCCGCGGCAGGTTGCGCGCGGCCGGGGGCAGCGGCATGGCCGGATCGAGCGTGTCGAGCAGCGCATCGAGTTCGCGCGCAGTCTCGGCGTCCATCAAGGCTCGTCGGATGGATCCGCCGACGGGGAAGCCGGTCAGATACCAACCGATGTGCTTGCGAAACGCGCGGACGCCGAGTTCCGGCGTCCGCTTATGTGTTGTGAGTAGTTCGACGTGACGGCGCATGACCGCGATAACTTCGCCAAGCGCTGGCGCCGGTCCGATCGGCTCGCCGGCGAAGACCTGCGAGAGTTCGCGAAACAACCACGGCTTACCCAGACATCCGCGACCGACGACGACACCGGCACACCCGGTCTCGCGCATCATGCGCACCGCATCATCGGCGGCCCAGATGTCACCGTTGCCCAAGACCGGCACGGAGGTGATCGCTTCGCGGAGCCGTGGTGATCGCCGACCAGTCGGCCGCGCCCGAGTACAACTGCTCGGCCGTTCGCGCATGCAGCGCGATTGCGGCGACCCCGACATCTTCGGCGGCGCGCGCGGCGTCGAGGTAAGTCAGCGTCGCGTCGTCGATGCCCTTGCGCATCTTCACCGTCACGGGAACAGTGCCCGCGGCCCTTACTGCAGCAGCAACGACAGCGCTGAACAGCACGCGACGCAGCGGCAAGGCCGCGCCTCCGCCGACCCGGTTCACCTTCTGCGCTGGGCAACCGAAGTTGAGGTCGATGTGGTCGACACCGATCTCACCGACGGCATGGCGCACCGCCGCGTACATCACGTCGGGGTCGACGCCGTAGAGCTGCAGGCTGCGCACCGGCTCGTCGTCGCCGAACCGCACCATCGCCTCGGTATTCGGATTGTGCTCGATGACAGCGCGCGCAGACACCATCTCGCTCACGTACAGCGCCGCGCCGTAACTTCGGCACAGCTGACGAAACGGCGCGTTCGTCACGCCCGCCATCGGCGCGAGCACGATCGGCGGGTCGACTTCGATCGGCCCGATCTTCAGCGCCACAGATCCACGATCCTGATCTCGATGTCGGCAAGCAGCCGTGCGAAGCAACGGCAACGAAAGGCCGATCACGTTGCCGTGGTCACCCTCGATCCCTTCGATGAAGGGTCCGGCGAAACCGTCGAGAGTAAATGCACCGGCGACCTTCATCGGCTCGCCGGTATTGATGTAGGCATCGAGTTCGTCATCTGTCGGCGTCCCGAAGTGCACTGTCGTACTTGCCACCGCCGACGCCTCGCGGCCCGAACCGACGTCGATGACGCAATGGCCGGTCATGAGCACACCCTCGCGGCCGCGCATGCGCTGCCAATAATGCCGCGCGACCTCGGGCGTGGGTGGCTTGCCCATGATGTCGCCGTCGAAGCTCAACATCGAGTCGCAACCGATTACCACCGAACTCGCCGGCACGTGCTTGGCAACTGCGGCGGCCTTGCGCACCGCGAGAGTCTCGACGAGCGTCGCCGGATCGACTCTTTCGACCGCAGACTCGTCGACGCCGCTGACCATCACGGTGGGATCAAACCCGGCGTCCCACAGGAGGCGCAGCCGCGCAGGAGATGCCGACGCGAGGACGAGCTGCCGTGACTGCATGAGGTCACGATCCTAAGGCAGCCTGTCTCAGCCCGGCATTCGTAGGATGGGCTTGATGACGGATCCGTCGTAAGACTTCGCCAACGCAGTCTCGACCTCGTCAAGTTCGAAGTACGTGACCATGCGATCGAGGGGAAACCTGCCGAGCGCGTAGAGGTCGATCAATCCGCCGATGAGTTCCGCACTACGCCCGCTACCTCCGAGCACGCCGACGATTCGTTTGCCCCACAGCGTTGAGAGGTGGTCGAGGCTGAATTCCGCCGCTGCCGGCGCGCCCCCGATCAGGATGCAGGTGCCGAGCATGCCGATGCAGTCGGCCGCTTGCCTGACGACGTCGATGACGCCCGTGCACTCCAACGCGTAGTCGGCAGGGCCGCCACAGATGGAGGCGATCGCCGCCAACGGCTCATCAGTGTTGACGTTGACGACGTGCGTGGCGCCGAGTTCGGAGGCAAGTTTGAGGCGTGACTCGTGGCGGTCGACAGCGATGATTTTCGTCGCGGGCGAGTTGCGCGCGGCCATGATCGCGGCCAGCCCCACGGTGCCGACGCCGAACACGACCACGCTCGATCCCGGTGTTGGTCGAGCCGTGTTGAACACCGCGCCCGCGCCGGTCGAGACGCCACACGCGAGCGGGCCCATCAGCTCCAACGCAACATCAGGTCGGACGGCGACAAGTGACCGCGGTGTGGTCAACGCGTAGGTCGCGAACGACGATTGTCCGAAGAAGTGGCTGTGGATCGGTGACCCGTCGGTCCGGTGCAATGCAGGATCGCCACCACGCCTGCTGCCACCGACCAGCAGCTCGCCGAGGTGCCGGCAGTAGCGCGGCTCACCTGCTTGGCAGTTGCGGCAGTTTCCGCACGACGGCCAGCCGATAACGACGCGGTCGCCGGGCGAAAACTCCGTAACGCCAGGGCCTACTGCTTCGACTGTGCCCGCGCCTTCGTGTCCGAGCACGCCCGGAAACGGAAACGGCAAGTCGCCGTGGCGCGCGAGGCCATCGGTGTGGCAAACCCCGGTGGCAACGAGACGGACAAGCACCTCACCCGGGCCAGGCTCGTCGATCTCGAGAGTCTGCAGCTCGAATGGCTTGTCCTGCGCCTCGACAACAGCGGCGGTGATCTCGACCGTCATCAGAACGGATACGTCGGCGGCTCGCTGCGCATTGTTACCCACTGCGTGTCGGTGAACGCGTCGATGTTGGCGGCGGCACCACCAAATCGCGAACCGGTACCGGATGCTCCAACGCCGCCGAACGGGGTGTTCGCCTCATCGTTGACCGTCTGGTCATTGATGTGCACGATTCCGGTCGGGATTCGGGCGGCCAGGTCGAGACCTCGCAACACGTCACGCGTCACGATCCCGAGAGACAAGCCGTACTCCGTGGCTGTCGCGATGGCGACCGCTTCGTCGATGTTCGCGAAGCGCATCACCGGGGCGACCGGGCCGAAGACTTCCTGCTCGAAAGGCGGGAGAGGTCAGCTCGACATTCGGTCAGCACCGTCGGCTGGTAGAACAGGCCTTCGTAGGTGCCGCCGGCCGCGACCTTTGCGCCGCCGGCGACGCTCGACGTCACGAGGCTGTGCACCTTGTCGCGCTGTCCGGCATCGATCAGCGGGCCCGAGCGCCACCTGACCCGATGCGGGATCACCGACCGGCAAGTGAGCGGCTTTCGCCGCGAGCTTGTCGACGAACTCATCGTGCAGGCGCGCATGCACGAGGTGACGCCCGGTCGTCATGCAGATCTCACCCTGGTGGAAGAACGATCCCCACGCAGCCAGGTTGACCGCCGCGTCAACGTCCGCGTCATCCAACACGATGAGCGCGGAGTTGCCGCCGAGTTCGAGATGCACCCTCTTCAGATGCTTGCCCGCGAGTTCACCCACCCGGCGTCCGGCTGCTGTCGAACCGGTGAACGAGATGACGCTCACCAACGGATGCGTCACCAAAGCTTCGCCGACGTCAGCACCGCCAGGCAGCATCTGAAGGACTCCCGGCGGGAGGCCGGCCTCTTCGAAGATGCGGGCGATCGTGACGCCGCCGGTAACCGCGGTGCGGGGATCGGGTTTGAGGATGACGGCATTGCCGAGCGCGAGCGCGGGCGCGACCGACCTGATGCCGAGAATGATCGGGACGTTGAACGGCGAGATGACACCGACAACGCCGACGGGCAGCCGGCGGGCGAGCGACAACCGCGGGCCTTCGCTCGACAAGATCTCCCCGGCTGGCCGGCTCGGAAGCGACGCTGCCTCGTAGCACTCCTGTTCGGCGACATGCACCGCAAAGCCGGCCATGCCGTCGATCGCGCCGACTTCTCTGATGTTCCACCAGCTGATCTCCTCGGCGTGCTCGGCCCACAGCGCGCCGGCCTTGCGCAGGACGGCCGCGCGCGCGGGGTGCGGCAACGCAGCCCATTCGCGTTGCGCCTCGCTGGCGCTGGCGGCGGCCGTCGCGACATCGGCAGGACTCGCCAGGCCGCTCTGACCCAGCGTGGCCCCGGTCGCCGGCTCGATGACGTCGGCAACGCCGCCTGCGCCGGGAACCCATGCTCCGCCGACGAAGATCTGGCCCTTCCACCTCGAGTCGTCCAGGATCACCAGTTGCCTCCTCACGCTCAGCGGGTGGCCGAACCGTAGACGGGCCGCGCTGAATAATCAACCGGCTGTTCCGATAGGTGGAACGCATGGTTCGCTAGCTAGGACGCTTCCGCTCTGATACCCGAGGCGGGCGGAGATTTCGTTGGCCGTCCGCCGCAGGGGGGCCTCGAGTCGGGCAGTAAACACCTCCATCGAAACGGTCGCGATGCTGAGAGGCACAACTGCGCCGACGGCAGCGATGACCTCGCCCGCGCGAGAGCGCACCGGCGCCGCGATCGCGCGCAGGCCAGGTGCCAGCTCTTCGTCATTTGTCCCAATGCCGGTCTCGCGGATGCGGCCAAGGGCGAAGGTCAATTGCTCGCGCGCGGTGATTGTTTTCGGCGCGCGGCGGGCGAGGTCCGTGCGATCGAGCAGCGCCCGCAGGGTGGCCGGATCGCGGTACGCCAGCAGGACTTTTCCCAGCGCCGTGCAGTAGGCAGGCAGGCGGGAACCGACGTGCAGATTCAGTTCCATCGCCGAGATGGACGCCGCGAGCGCTGCGGCGGCGGTCGACGTAGACGATGTCTGAGCCGTCGAGCACCGCCATGCTGACCGTGTGCCCGGTCTCGTCGGCGAGAGCTTGGAGCGGACGTGCGGCGACCCGGGTGATCTCCATCGAGTTGATCGCCGCGAACCCGAGGTCGGCGACACGCGGGCCCAGCGAGTATTTCTTGGTTTCGGGGTCCTGCTGGAGGTAATCCAGGCGCGCCAGCGTCGCGACGTAGCGATACGTCGTGCTCTTGTTCAGGTCGACCGCACGGGCAATGTCGGCAATGCCCAGCACGGGGCGGAGCTCGTTGAACACCGCCAGAATCTGCAATCCACGCTCAAGAGACTGCGAAAACCCCGCCGTGGCGCTCGTCGCGGCCGGCAGTCGCTGTTTCGCGTCACTGACGGCCATGTTCGAATCGTAACCCAAAGTGTTCCACCTAGTGAAACAAGTCGTTGACGGCCAGCATGCTGCCTCCTACGTTTCGCCCCACTCACCCGCAATCGTGGAGGTCATGGTGGACCCTTCTTCACAGCCCGAGGTCGTCCAGGCGGCCATCAGCCGGCGGAATTTCTTGCGCGCGGCCGGCTTGGGCGCGACGACGCTAGCGTTCACGAGCCCGCTCCTCGCGGCGTGCTCAAGCAGTAAGAAGTCAGCTCCGGCAGCGTCGACCCCCGCGTCCACCACGGCGGCAGCAGCTCCGTCGTCCGCTGCAACAACCGCCGCGGCAACGTCGGCGTCCGCAGCGCCCTCGGGTAATCCCAGCTCCGGCACCATCAAGATCGGGTACGTCAGCCCGATCACCGGGCCGGCAGCCGGATTCGGCGAGCCGGACGGCTACGTGTTGGGTCTGGCTCGCAAGGCGTTCGCCAAGGGGCTCACGATCGACGGCAAGTTGTGGGACGTCCAGATCATCGACAAGGACGGGCAGTCCGACCCGGCGCGCGCCGCCCAGGTCGCGCAAGACCTGATCAACGGCGTCGAAGGTCGACCTGATGCTCACGACGTCGACCCCGGAGCAGGTCAACCCGGTCTCCGACGCCTGCGAGGCGGCCGGAGTGCCGTGCGTGTCGACCGTTGTGCCGTGGGAAGCGTGGTACTACGGTCGGGGCGCGAAGCCAGGTGACAACGCCGCATACAAGTGGACGTATCACTTCTGCTTCGGTGTCCAGCAGTTCGACAACGCCTACACCACGATGTGGCCGCAGGTGTCGACGAACAAGAAGGTCGGCGTGATGTGGCCCAACGATGCCGATGGGAACGCCATCAGGTCAGCACTCGGTCCGCTGTTGACCAAGGCCGGGTACACGATCGTCGACCCCGGCGCCTACACCGACGGCACGAACGACTACTCGTCGCAGATCAACAAGTTCAAGTCGGGCGACTGCGAGATTTTCAACACCTTCCCGATCCCGCCTGACTTCGCGACGTTCTGGCAGCAGGCCGCACAGCAGGGCTACAAGCCGAAGATCGCGCAGATCGCCAAGACCGGACTCTTCCCGTCGCAGGTCGAAGCGCTCGGCTGCGATCGGCGTCGGCCTCGCCGGCGGCGTCTACTGGGATCCGACCTGGCCCTACCAATCGTCATTGACTGGTGTCAGCTCCGCGGACCTGGCGACCGGGTACCAGACCGCTTCAGGCAAGCAGTGGAACCAGCAGTTGGGTGCCAGCCTCGCGCTTTTCGATGTGGCGGCCGGCGCCTTCAAGCGTCGGCGAATCCCCACGACAAGACGGCTGTCTCCAAAGCGATCAGCACGCTCGACGTCAGAACGCCGGTCGGGCACCTGCAGTGGGGCAAGGGCCCCAACGCCAACGTCGTGGTCACGCCGATCATCGGCGGCCAGTGGGTCAAGGCACCATCCGGTCCTTACAAGCTCGCGTTCGTCATCTGCGAGCACTCCTCCGACACGAACGTTCCCATCGCAGGCACGTTGCAGCCCTACGGCGCGTGAGCGACGCGCCCGCCGGTCCAGACACCGGGACAACCCACCCCGATCAGCTCGGCTGGTCGGGGTGGGCTTGTCCAAGACGGTTCGGCTCACTGAAAGTGCTCGACAACGTCAACTTCGAGGTGGGCGCGGCCGAAGCCGTCGGCATCGTCGGACCGAACGGGGCCGGCAAGACCACGTTGCTGAACGTGCTGTCCGGATCGCTCGCGCCGAGCGCCGGCACCGTGCATCTGGGCACCGAAGACATCACCCACATGCGGTCGGAGCAGCGCTGTCGCCGCGGCGTCGGGCGGGCATTCCAGATCCCTCGTCCGTTCGGGGCGATGACGGTGCTCGAGAACGTCCTCGTCGGTGCCTCGTACGGCGCCGGTCTCGGCAAATCCGCCGCGTACGACAAGTCGATCGAGGTGTTGGAGTTGTGCGGGCTGATTGAGCTTGCGAACCGGCGCGCAGAGAGCTTGGGACTGTTGCATCGCAAGCGATTGGAACTGGCAAGGTCGTTGGCGACCGACCCGCAGGTGCTGCTGCTCGACGAGATTGGCGGCGGCCTGACCGACGCCGAGGCCGCGCAGTTGGTCGACACGATCCGGCGAGTACGAGCGCGCGGGATCAGCATTGTGTGGATCGAACACATCGTGCATTTGCTGCTCCAGGTCATCGACCGACTCGTCGCGATGGACGCCGGGAGGGTGATCGCGAGCGGCAAGCCGGACGTCGTGCTTCGCGACGCCGCCGTTGTCGACGCGTATCTCGGGAAGGCAGGCCCGTGACCCTGCTCGAAGTCCAGGACTTGCAAGCTCGGCACGGACTCCTGCAAGCCGTGCGCGGAGTGAGCTTCACCGTGAGCCAGGGCGAGACAGTCGCCCTCGTCGGTGCCAACGGCGCAGGCAAGTCGACGATGCTCCGCACGCTCGCCGGCGCACACCCTGCCTCCGGCGGGATCGGTTCGATTCGATGGCGTCGACATCACCGGCGTGCCCGCGCATCGACGCGTCGCTCTCGGAATCGCCCTCGTGCCCGAAGGTCGCAAGCTGTTCGCCGATCTCACGGTCGAGGAGAACCTGCTCGTCGCGGGCCGGCGCGCGAAGCCTGGCCCCTGGACCGTCGACACGGTCGTTGCTGCGTTCCCGATGCTCAAGCCGCTGCGCAACAAGAGGGCCTCGCAACTCTCCGGCGGCGAGCAGCAGGCAACGTCAATCGGTCGAGCGCTCATGACCAACCCGCGACTGCTCATGGTCGACGAGGTATCGCTCGGCCTCGCGCCGATCGCGGTCGACGCGGTGTATGAGTCGCTCTCGTCGCTCATCAAGTCGGGCTCGACCGTCGTGCTGGTCGAGCAGGACCTGCGCCGCGCGATGTCGGTCGCCGACCGGGTGATTTGCATCCTCGAAGGCAAGATCGTGCTCGAGGCCGCAACCGGCGTCGGTCAGTCGCGAACTCATCACCGAGGCATACTTCGGCCTTCGTGCCCCAGGGGTCGTCGACAACTCAGGGGTCGACATGAGTTGGGTCAACGCGGTCGTTCAGGGGCTGCTGCTCGGCGGCCTCTACGCATTGTTCGCTTGCGGCTTGTCACTCATGTTCGGCGTCATGCGGATCATCAACCTCGCGCACGGCGACATCGCCGTGCTCGGCGCCTTCTTGGTGTGGGAGGTCACTTTCACCTACCACGTGTCGCCGTTCGTCGCGCTGCTGCCGGTGCTGCCGATCATGGCCGCATTTGGCTACCTGCTGCAGCGCACCGTGCTGGCGCGCAGCCTGCGCGGTGGACCGCTGATCCCGCTGCTGACGACGTTCGGTCTGTCGATCGTGATCCAGAACGGTCTGCTGCAGACCTACTCACCGGACGTTCGCTCGCTCGGCGCGAAGGCCGGCACGATCTCGACGAAGAGCTGGGTCATCAACTCCCAACTTGCGATTCCCTACATCGGCCTTCTGGTACTCGCGCTCGCCGTCGTCGTCCTCGGCGGCTTGCAACTGACGCTGCGCCGCACGCCGTTCGGTCGGGAGATGCGGGCAACCGCGCTTGACCCAGACACCGCGGCGCTCGTCGGCATCCCTGCATGGTCGGTCTACGCCAAAGCGACGGCGATCGCGCTGGCGACTGCCACGCTGGCCGGCGCATTTCTTGCCATTAGGTCGACGTTTCAACCCTCGAGTGGACCGACCCAGCTGATCTTCGCGTTCGAAGCCGTCGTGATCGGCGGGCTCGGCTCGCTATGGGGAACCCTGGGTGGCGGCATCGTGCTGGGCGTCGCGCAGACGATCGGAGCCAACATCGATCCGCGATACTCGATCCTCGCCGGCCACCTGGTCTTTCTCGCGGTCCTTGCGAGTCCTCGAGGCCGCATCCTTGCCAGCCGGAGCGCGGCGACGATGACGCACCGTGCGCGGCGGCCCGATCAGCCCTGGGTGGCTCGTCCGACGATCGACGCGTGCCTCTGGCATCGCCTCCGTCGTGTCGCTCGTCCTTGTCGTTGCGCTGTTCCTGGTGCCCGAAGTGATGGGCGCAAACGCGGTGCAGCAACTCACCAGCCTGTTTACGTTTCTCATCCTCGCCATCATGTGGAACGCCCTCGCCGGCTACGGCGGGATGGTTTCTGTTGGCCAGCAGGCGTTCATCGGTTTCGGTGCGTACAGCGTCATCTTCTTGACCCAACACGGCGTGACGCCTTACCTGGCAGTTGTCATCGCAGCGTTCGCCTCCGCGGCACTCGCAGCGATCGAGTCGCTCCTCGTGCTGCCGCTGCGCGGTGGCCAGTTCGCAGTCGGAACCTGGGTCGTCGCCGAAGCGCTCGCCTTGCTGGTCACCCTGGATCACAGCATGGGCGGCGGCTCTGGCATCTCGCTGCACGGGCTGAACCGGTACTCGATCACGGACCGCCGCGACTACACCTACTGGATGTCGCTGGCGTTCATGGTGCTGCTCCTCGGTTCGGTCTTCCTGCTGCTGCGCAGAAGGACCGGTGCCGCGTTGCAGGCGATTCGCGACGACGAGGAGGCCGCGGCGTCGGTCGGTGTCCGCGTGCGGCCCCTTCGGTTCCTGCTGTTCGTGCTCGCGGGCTTTGGTTGCGGTGCCGCCGGTGCGCTGATTCTTGCGAACACGTCGTTCATCCAACCGACGTCGATCTTCGGTGTTCAGTACACGGCGTACATGATCTTCATGGTGCTCGTTGGCGGTCTCGGCACTTTCGAGGGGCCGATCGTCGGTGCCATCGTCTTCTTCGTCATCCAGTACAACTTTGCCGACGAGGGTGCGTGGTACCTCATCGGCCTCGGTGCGGTGGCGATGGGCTTCGCGCTGTTCCTCCCTCGGGGACTCTGGAGCCTGCTGACCGATCGACTGCACTTCCAACTGCTGCCCGTCGGATATCGGCTCACGCGACCCGAGAAGCTACCGTCGATGACGAGCGAGGGAGGCGGCGTTGTCAGCGAGCACGGTTAGTTCGCAGCTTCCGGTGACTGCGTCGAACCCGCCGAAGCGGCTTCGCCATTACATCGACGGTCAGTGGTGCGACTCCGTCAGTGGTCGCGAGTACGAGAGTCTGAGCCCATGGGACGGCGCAGTGATCGCGACCGCTGCTGCTGGCGACAGCGATGATGCGCGACGTGCTATCGACGCGGCAGAAAACGCCTTCCCGGAGTGGGCGGCGACGACGCCCAACGATCGCAAGAAGGTGTTCCTGCGAGCCGCCGACGACCTTTCACGGCGCAGGCCCGCGGTCGTTTCGGAGCTAGCAGTCGAAACCGGATGCGGCCGCCACTTCGCGAACATTCAGGTCGACTTCGCGGTCTCGCTGTTGCGTCAGGTCGCCGACCTCGCGCACTCGCCGTCCGGTCAGATCTTGCCTTCGGACGTACCCGGAACGCACGCAGTGGCGACCCGCCGACCGGTTGGCGTCGTCGGTGCGATCGCGCCGTGGAACGCATCGCTGACGCTGGCAGGGCGCGCTATCGCCGGCCCGCTCGCACTCGGCAACACCGTGGTACTGAAGCCGTCCGAGGAATCCCCGTCGACCGGCGGCACCTTTTGGGCGCAGCTCTTCGAGGACGCCGGACTGCCGGCAGGAGCTCTCAACGTGGTCACGCACGCGCCCGGCGAAGCGGGCGGGATCGGCGACGAACTGATCACCAATCCGTTGGTGCGCAGAATCAACTTCACCGGCTCGACCGCTACCGGTCGTCGACTCGCAGAGGCAGCCGGGCGCAACCTCAAGCGTGTCGTTCTTCAGCTCAGCGGGCAGAATCCGTTGATCGTGCTCGCCGGCACCGACTTGGGTTACGCGGTCGAAGCGGCGGCGTACGGCGCCTTCGTTCACCAGGGCCAAGTCTGCATGTGCGTGCGACGGATACTCGTCGAGCGATCCATCGCGGAAGAGTTCACCCAACGCCTGGTGGCGCGGGTGGCCCAGCTGCCAGTAGGCGACCCCCGAGACCCAACCACGGTGATCGGTCCGCTGATCAGCAGGTGGGCCTTATCGCTCGTTACCCGCCGGGTCGAGGAAGCCGTCGCTCTCGGAGCCCGCGTGCTTGCCGGTGGCGTCGCATGCCCACCGTGTTACCCGCCGACAATCCTTGCCGACGTGCCGCCGGAGGCCGAACTCTCATTGGATGAAACCTTCGGCCCCGTTGTCATCATCGATGTTGTCGACGACGCTGCCGATGCAATCAGAAGGACGAATGAGTCACGGTTCGGGTTATGCGCGGCGGTGCTTGCGGCCACCGTCGAAGAAGGCATGGTGGTCGCGCGGTCACTCGACGCGGGGATCATTCACGTCAATGACCAGACGGTGAACGACGAGCCGCAGATGCCATTCGGCGGCATGAAGGACAGCGGCTGGGGACGCTTCGGAGTTGGCTTTGCGGTGGAAGAGTTCTGCGACCTTCAATGGATTACATCGCGAAGCGAGCCCAGGACGTTCCCGTTCTGATGCGTACCCAGGTGGGCATTGTTGGTGCGGGGCCGGCCGGGCTCTTGCTGGCCAGACTGCTCGAGTCCCAAGGCATCGAGTCGGTGGTGCTGGAGCAGCGCGATCGTGACTACGTCGAGCACCGCGTGCGTGCTGGGGTGCTCGAGCATGGCAGCGCGCAAACACTGCGTGAGGCCGGCGTCGGGGCGCGGATGGATGCCGAAGGCCTTCCCCACGATGGGACGAATCTGCGCTTCGGGCTGAAGACGCACCGACTCGACTTCGCCGAACTCACCGGCCGCAACGTGACCGTGTACGGCCAGCAAGAGGTCGTCAAAGACCTCATCGCTGCACGTTTGGCGAGCGGGGGTGACCTGCGATTCGAAGTGAGCGACGTCGCGTTGGAGGGTCTCGACTCCGCGCAACCGACGGTCACCTTCGAGCATCAGGGCAATCGCGAGAGTGTCGAGTGCGACTTCGTGATCGGCACCGACGGGTTTCACGGCATCAGCCGGGAGTATGTGCCGAACCTCACCGCGTACGAGCGAAGCTACCCGTTTGCTTGGCTTGGCATCCTCGCCGAGGCGCCCCCGTCGTCCGCCGAACTCATCTACGCACGGCACGCGAACGGGTTCGCCTTGCACAGCATGCGGTCGCCAACCGTGACCCGGATGTACTTGCAGGTCGCCCCCGACGAGTCTCTCGATGCGTGGTCCGACGATCGAATCTGGGCCGAGCTGCACACCCGGTTGGCTGACGACTCGGGCTTCGCCCTCACCGAAGGTCCGATCGTGAGCAAAGGCATCACGCCGATGCGCAGCTTCGTGGCCACCCCGATGCAACATGGCCGGCTGTACCTGGCCGGCGATGCCGCCCACATCGTCCCGCCGACCGGCGCAAAGGGAATGAACCTCGCGATCGCCGACGTACGGCTGCTCGCCCGTGCACTCGGCGGTTACTACGCCGCCGGCCGCGAAGATCTGCTCGCGAGCTACTCCGAGACCGCAGGGCGAAGGGTCTGGCGAGCGACTCACTTCTCGTGGTGGATGACCACGACGCTGCACAAGTCGCCTGACGACGATCCGTTCGACGAGGCGCTGGCCCTTTCGCAACTCAACTACGTCGTTACCTCACGGGCGATGGCCACGGCGCTCGCAGAGAACTACACCGGGCTGCCGTACGAACACGACTGGTTCTACCGACCCGACTAGCGCACAGATCAGCCTTCCACTCAGCGGAATAGACTCTGGATTCACCACACCCGCGCTGAAAGAAATGACTTCATGGCCATCGTCGTCCGCAACACTCCTCGCACCGACTTGGCGCTCGTCGATGCCCTTGGCGAACTCGGCGTGGCGACGATCCACGAGGCGCAGGGTCGGATCGGCCTGCTGGCATCGCGGCTGCGACCGATCTATCGGCCTATCAAGGCGGCGGGCAACGCACTGACCTGCGAGGTCGCCCCGGGTGACAACTGGGCTATCCACGTCGCGGTCGAGCAGGCGAAGCCTGGCGACCTATTAGTGGTGACACCAACGAGCCCTTGCGACGACGGCTATTTCGGTGACCTGCTCGCCACCAGCTTGATGGCGCATGGCGTCCGCGGGCTAGTCATCGACGCAGGCGTGCGCGATATCGCCTTCCTGACGCGCATCGGCTTTCCGGTGTGGTCGAAGGCCATCTCTGCGCAAGGCACCGTGAAAGAAACACCGGCGAACGTGCAGACCCCGATCGTGTGTGCAGGGGCGCACATTCACCCAGGTGACGTGATCGTCGCCGACGACGACGGCGTGGTCGTAGTCGCGCGCGCGGACGCCGCTGCCGTGCTTGACAAGGCGCGCGCTCGCGAGGCAAACGAGGTCACCAAGCGTGCTCGGTTGCAAGCTGGTGAGCTCGGCCTCGACCTCTACGACATGCGCGAACGGCTGGCCGAGCACGGTCTTCGCTACGTCGACAGCCCGGAGCTCACTGACTCATGAGCCAGACCGCGATCAGGTGCTCGGTCATTCGAGGTGGTACCTCGAAGGGCCTGTATTTCCACGTCGAGGATCTGCCTGCCGACCGCGAGACCCGCGACGCCGTTCTGCTTGCCGCGATGGGGTCACCTGACCCACGTGAGATCGACGGCATGGGTGGTGCGCATCCGCTGACGTCGAAGGTTGCCGTCGTGACGAAGTCGGCGCGTGACAATGCCGATGTCGACTACCTGTTTTTGCAGGTGTGGCCCGATCGCGCAGAGGTTTCCGACAATCAGAACTGCGGGAACCTGCTCGCTGGCGTCGGGCCTTTCGCCCTCGAGGAAGGGCTTATCGAAGCGACTGGCGACGTGACGCCGGTGCGGATCTGGATGGAGAACACCCAGACGCTGGCCGTCGCGCACGTGCAGACGCCGGGCGGCAAGGTTCGCTACGACGGAGCGGCGGCGATCGACGGCGTGCCAGGAACGCACGCGCCGATTCCGATCGACTTTCTCGACGTTGCAGGCTCGACCTGCGGCGCACTGCTGCCGACTGGTCACGCGGTCGACGAGGTCAACGGCATCAGGGTCACCTGCATCGACAACGGAATGCCCGTCGTCTGCATCAAGGCCGACGATCTGGGCCTGACCGGCCACGAGAGCCCAAGCGAAATCGAAGCGGACGCCGATGTGTTGCGCCGCATTGAAGACATCCGGCTCGCGGTCGGGCCGATGATGAATCTCGGCGACGTCACCAACAAGACGGTGCCGAAGATGACACTCGTCTCAAGCCCACAGCACGGTGGTGCCGTTGACACCCGCACCTTGATTCCGCATCGCGTGCACGAAGCGATCGGCGTCTTCGGTGCGGTCTCGGTTGCGACGGCTTGCTTGGTTCCGGGGTCGGTTGCCGCCGAGGTCGCCAAGATCAACGATCCCGCTGAGGTCGTCATCGAGCATCCGACCGGCTTCTTCACCGTCACGATGGACGTCGAGATCGTCGACGGCGCAGTCGTCGTCAAGCAGGCGGCGCTGTTACGAACCGCGCGGTTGTTGATGCGTGGCGAGGTCTTCGTGCCCGGAGCTGTCTGGGCGGGCCGATGAACATTGCACTGATCGGGCTTGGCGAAGTCGGCCGCGTCCTCTTCGAGGACCTCGCAGCTGGCAACACGCTGTCGGCGTGGGATACCGCGTTCGGCGATCCTGACAGCCGGGCTGCCCGTAACGCGAGCGAGTTGCCGGTTCGAGTCGCGACCGATGGTGTCGATGCGGTGCAATCCGCCGACCTCGTGATCAGCGCAGTAACCGCTGCGAACGATCTCTACGCGGCACGTGATGCATCAGCGGCACTGGCCACGGGAACTTGGTTTCTCGACCTGAACTCGGCATCGCCAACACAAAAGCAGGAAGCAGCCGCGCTGATCGATGAGGTCGGTGGCCGATACGTCGAGGCCGCGGTTCTGTCGCCGATCTATCCCAAGCGCATCGGCTCGCCGATGCTGCTCGGCGGCCCGCACGCGAGCGAGTTCGTCGAGACGGCCCGCGGTCTGGGATTTTCCGGCGTCGAGTTCTTCGCGCCCACGGTCGGCCCTGCTTCGGCGACCAAGCTCTGCCGGTCAGTCGTCGTCAAGGGCCTCGAAGCGTTGCTGATGGAGTCGATGCTCACCGCACGCAAGTGGGGCGTCGAGAAGCCGGTGCTCGATTCGCTGTCGAACCTGCTGCCGGCCGCCGACTGGGCGGAACTCGCCGACTACATGATCCGGCGCTCGATCGAGCACGGCGAGCGGCGCTCGGAAGAGATGGTCGAAGCGGCGGCGACCGTAAGGGACGCTGACGTCGACGCGCTCATGGCGACAGCGACAGCGCGCCGGCAGGCCTGGGCCGCCGACCAGCGCGAAGCGCTTGCGGCCAACGATCTGGGCGCCCTGCTCGACGCGATTCGGGCGGCGTCGAACGTGATCATCGACTGTCACGGCCACTACACGACGGCGCCCGAGGCGCACAGCGCGTGGCGCGACGCGCAGGTCGCCGCCTATGACGCAGGTGAGCCCGGCTCCGCTGTATCCGAGCATCTCGGACGCGGAGATCCAGGAGACGATCGAGAAGAATCAGCTGCGCCTGCTCACCGAACGCGGCGCGGACATGACGATCTTCTCCCCGCGCGCATCGACGATGGCCCACCACATCGGCGACGAATCGGTCAGCATCGCCTGGAGCAGAGCGTGCAACGACCTCATCAAGCGAGTAGTCGATCTCTATCCGGATACGTTCGTCGGTGTCTGCCAGCTGCCGCAGTCTCCCGGCGAACCGATCGATCACTCGATTGCCGAACTCGAGCGTTGTGTCACCGAGTTGGGCTTCGTCGGCTGCAATCTCAACCCCGACCCGAGCGGTGGGTTGTGGAACGCCGCACCCCTGATCGACAAGTCGTGGTACCCGTTCTACGAGAAGATGGTCGAACTCGACGTGCCGGCGATGGTGCACGTTTCGGGGAGCTGCAATCCGAACTTCCACGCGACCGGTGCGCACTACATCAATGCCGACACGACGGCGTTCATGCAGTTTCTGCAGGGCGATCTCTTCGCTGATTTCCCTGACGCTGCGCTTCGTGATCCCGCATGGCGGCGGGGCCGTTCCGTACCACTGGGGCCGCTACCGCGGCCTGGCCGACATGCTCAAGAAGCCGCCGCTGTCCGAGCACATCATGAAGAACGTGTACTTCGACACCTGCGTCTACCACCAGCCCGGCATCGACCTGCTCTTCGAGGTCATCGACCCGAAGAACATCCTGTTCGGCTCGGAGATGGTCGGCGCGGTGCGCGGCATCGATCCCGAAACCGGGCCACTACTTCGACGACACCAAGCGCTACATCGATGCACTCGACGTCTCGCCCGCCGTGAAGGACGCCGTCTTCTCCGGCAATGCGCGGCGGGTCTATCCGCGTCTCGACGCCATCCTCGCGAAGCGAGGCCTGTGATGGGACAGAACGAGGCGAGAGCGTAATGAGTCAGACCTTTCAGATGGACGCCGATTGGTTGCCGTTCGACCCGAACCCGTCGAAGCCGACCTACACACCACCCCCGGGTGCGGTCGACGCGCATTGTCACGTGTTCGGCCCAGGCGACGAGTTCCCCTACGCGCCCGAGCGCAAGTACACGCCGTGTGACGCCGGCAAGGACCAGCTCTTCGCGACCCGCGACTTTCTCGGACTCTCTCGAAACGTCATCGTCCAGGCCACCTGCCACGGCGCCGACAATCGGGCCATGGTCGACGCGCTCGGCGCACGCGAATGGCCTGCGCGTGGGGTCGCCACCATCACGCCGGACATCATCGAAGGACGAACTGAACGCGCTCGATGACGCGGGCGTGCGCGGCGTGCGATTCAACTTCGTCAAACGGCTGGTCGATCCGCAAGCCCGACGCGTATTACCTGAGCCTCGTCGAGCGGATCGCGCCCTTCGGCTGGCACATCGTGGTCTACTTCGAAGCCGCCGACCTCGCCGAGCGCTGGAACTTCTTCACCTCGTTGCCGACGACGGTCGTCGTCGACCACATGGGACGTCCCGACGTGACGCAAGCCGGTCGATGGGCCGGAGTTCGGACTGTTCGTCAGACTGATGGCCGAGCATCCCAACTCTGGTCGAAGGTGAGCGGCCCCGAGCGGCTGTCGCGTCAGCGGCCCCCCGACCTACGACGACTTCGTGCCGTTCGCCCGGCACATCGTCGAGTCGTTTCCCGACCGCGTCCTGTGGGGAACCGACTGGCCGCATCCGAACCTCAAGACCCACATGCCGGACGACGGCGCACTCGTCGATCTCATCCCGCGGGTCGCACCAACCGAAGAACTTCAGCACAAACTGCTCATCGACAATCCGATGCGGCTCTACTGGGAAGGAGAGTAGGCGTGGACGTCTCCGAGTTCGACGACATCCCCGGCACCACGGTGTTCACCGCGCAGCGCTCGCGCAAGGGCTATCACCTCAATCAGTTCTGCATGAGCCTGATGAAGGCCGAGAATCGCGCCGCGGTTCAAGGCCGACGAGCGCGCGTACCTCGACGAGTGGCCGATGACCGAGGCGCAGAAGCAGGCCGTTCTCACCCGCGACTACAACGCTGCGATCGCCGAGGGCGGCAACATCTACTTCCTGGCCAAGATCTTCGCTACCGACGGTCTGAGCTTCCAGCAGGCCGTCAGCACCATGACCGACATGACCGTCGAGGAGTACGCCGCGATGATGCTGGCCGGCGGCCGGTCGATCGAGGGCAACCGTTCGATCAAGGAGCAGACGCTGACATGGCCAGAATCACTGCCGGCGTTGACGACAAGCCATGTGCCCGCGATTGGCGCAGCGCATCGACCTCGGCAAGACCGAGACCGACTACTGGCGCCCGCTGTTCGAGGGCTACGAGTGGACCAAACAATGGATCAAGGAAGAAGCCCGACGTCATCTTCCTCGTCTACAACGACCACGCGTCGGCGTTCTCGCTGGAGATGATCCCGACGTTCGCGATCGGCTGCGCCGACAGCTTCGAACCGGCCGACGAGGGCTACGGCCCGCGGCCGGTACCGGTCGTCGAGGGTCACGCCGACCTCGCATGGCACATCGCCCAGGAGATGATTCTCGACGAGTTCGACCTGACCATCATGAACAAGCTCGAGGTCGACCATGGGCTGACCGTGCCGTTGTCGCTCGTGTTCGGCCAGCCCGACGCGTGGCCGGTGAAGGTCATTCCGCTCGCGGTCAACGTCGTGCAGTACCCGCCGCCGACCGGCAACCGCTGCTACCATGTTCGGACAGTCACTGCGCCGGGCCATCGAGAGCTACCCCGAAGACCTGAACGTCCAGGTGTGGGGCACCGGCGGCATGAGTCATCAGCTGCAGGGCCCGCGCGCCGGGCTGATCAACAAGGAGTTCGACACCGCGCTTCCTCGACAACCTGACGGCAGACCCCGAGCTGCTGCGCAAGATGCCGCACTTCGAGTACCTGCGCGAGTCGGGTTCCGAGGGCGTCGAGATGGTGATGTGGCTGATCATGCGCGGAGCGCATGGGGCCGACGCATCAAGGAGCTCTACCGCTTCTACCACGTGCCCGCATCCAACACTGCCGTCGGGCACATCGTCGTCCGGCCAGTGCAGTCGACGGAAACAGAAAGCTAAGCTATGCGCATCGCCGTCGCCGGTGCCGGCGCGTTCGGCATCAAACATCTCGACGCGCCTGCAAAACATCGACGGCGTCGAGGTCACCTCGATCGTCAGCCGTCGCATCGAGCAGGCGCGGGAGGTGGCCGCAAAAGTACGGCGCGCGCCACGCGACCACCGACCTCGACGAGACTCTTGCGCACGATGACGTCGACGCAGTGATTCTCTGCACGCCGACCCAGCTGCACGCCGCGCAGTCGATCGCGACGCTTGCGCGCGGGCAAGCACGTGCAGGTCGAGATTCCGCTGGCCGACAGCCTTGGCTGACGCGCTGGCGGTCGACGAGGTACAGCGCGAGACCGGGCTTGGTTGCGATGGTCGGGCACACCCGCCGGTTCAACCCGTCGCATCAGTGGGTGCACAACAAGATCGTGGCCGGCGAGCTGTCGATCCAGCAGATGGACGTGCAGACCTACTTCTTCCGCCGTTCCAACATGAACGCCCTCGGGCCAGCCGAGGAGCTGGACCGACCACCTGCTGTGGCACCACGCGGCCCACACGGTCGACCTCTTCCAGTATCAGACTGGCGAGGACGTCGTCATCGCCAATGCCGTTCAAGGGCCGATCCATCCGGCTCTCGGGATCGCCATGGACATGTCGATCCAGCTGCGGACGGCGAGCGGCAAGATCTGCACGCTGTCGCTGAGCTTCAACAACGACGGCCCGCTCGGGACGTTCTTCCGCTACATCTGCGACAACGGCACCTACCTCGCGCGCTACGACGATCTGCTCACCGGCAAGGACGAACCCGTCGACGTCTCGCACGTCGCGGTGTCGATGAACGGCATCGAGCTGCAGGACCGCGAGTTCGTCGCAGCCATTAGCGAAGGCCGCGAGCCGAACTCCAGCGTTGCCGACGTGCTCGCCTGCTACCGGGTTCTCGACGTCCTTGCGCAGCAGCTGGAAATGCAGGTCGGCTAGCCGCTACGCCAACGCACGCGAGATGCCGCGGCGCAGCCGCCATTACAGCGGGCACGTACTGTGCCGACACGTTGTCTCTCGCCTTGACGACAACGGAGATCGCGGCGACGACCGCGCCTGAACTGTCCCGGACGGGTGCCGCGACCGACGACGAAATCGTCTGGATCTGCCGGTCGCTGATGGCGTATCCGACCAGCCGGACCTCGGCGAGTATCCGCCGCAACCGGCGCGGATCCGTGATCGTGTAGCGGGTGTAGCGCGCCAGCGGCGAGCTCAACACTTCCTCCTGCGTCTCGCGGTGAGGCGTGCGCAAGGAGCACCAACCCAACGGCGGTCGCGTGAACTGGGAGCCGAAGACCGGGGCGCGTGAGCACCTGCACGGAGTCACGGCCCGCGATCCGCTCGACGTAGACCGCGTCCGTACCGTCGATGATGGCGAGTTGCACGTTCTCGTGCGTTGCCTCGTACAGGTCCTCCATGATCGGCAGCGCAGACTCGCGCAGCCCGACCGATCGCGGCGCGTGAGATGCGAGTTCCCACAGGCGCAGGCCGATCTGGTAGCGGCCGGACTCGTCGCGTTCGAGGAAATGCCGGCTCACAAGTTCACCCACGAGGCGATGGGTCGTCGTGAGCGGCAAGCCGGTTCGTCGGGCCACCTCAGAGAGGCTCAGACTGTCGCGCTGGCCGGCGAAAGTCTCCAAGATGTCGGCGACCCGACTCGTCACGCTGACACCACCCGACGGCACTCGGCCAGCCACTCGGCGTCCCCTATCGAGAACGACGCGGGACGTCGGAACCTGCGGCTCCGTCGTGAAGATTCGCCGTGCATGACTCGAGCCCCGACCGCAGCTGTCGCCGCGCCGACGCATCGACACCGCGCAGCATTCTCGCCTCGAGTTCGTCGACCTCGCCGTTGCACGATTCCAGCAGCGCCGCTCCGGCTGTCGTCAGTGACACCAGCCGGATTCGCAGGTTCGCGGGACTCGGCTGTCTTTCGATGAGGCCCTTGCGTTCCAAGATGGCGACCATCTCGTTGCCGGCTTGCGCGGTCACAAACGAACGCCGCGACAGCTGCGCGGACGAGATGCCCGGGTTACGTTCGAGCACGCTCAATGCGGTGTACTGCAGAGTCGTCAGGCCGTGCCGACCGACGATGCGGTCGAGCTGTGCACGGATGGCGAGCTCGGCTTGCTTCACCAAATACGTCAGCCGCGGCGCCATACCGACACGGTAGCAACGACAAGGGCGCCTCTAGGGATTGCGGTCTGGCACCTGACAGAGCACACTCCCTATATCAAGGTACCTGATACTGGAGGCACGATGTCGGAGTCAACGGTCGCCGTCGAAATCGACGACGGCATCGGCTGGGTTTCGCTGAATCGTCCCGACAAGCGCAATGCGATGAGCCCGACACTGAATCGCGAAATGATCGCTGTCCTGCAGGAGTTGGAGGGCGACGACCGAGTGCGCGTCGTCGTGCTCACCGGCACCGGCGATGCGTGGTCAGCGGGCATGGATCTGAAGGAATACTTCCGCGAAGTTGATGCGAGCCCGCCGCATGTGCAAACCCAAGCGCGACGCGACAGCGCCGAATGGCAGTGGCGACGACTCATCCACTACTCGAAGCCGACCATCGCCATGGTCAACGGCTGGTGCTTTGGCGGGGCGTTCACCCCACTCGTGTGCTGCGATCTGGCGATTGCCGCGAACGAAGCAATTTTCGGTCTGTCAGAGGTGAACTGGGGGATTCCGCCCGGCGGCCTCGTGAGCCGCGCTCTCGCCGAGACCGTCTCTAGCCGCGACGCGCTGTGGTTCATCATGACGGGCGAAACCTTCGACGGAGTACGCGCCGCACAGATGCGGCTGGTCAACGAGTCGGTGCCATTAGCGCAGTTGCGCGAGCGCACGACCGAAGTTGCACTGAAGTTGGCGGGCATGAACCTGGCCGTTTTGCGAGCCGCCAAGGTCGGGTTCAAGAAGGCCCGGCTGATGTCGTGGGACGAAGCAGAGGACTATCTCTACGCGAAGCTTGACCAAGCGGTTCTCGGCGATCCCGAGAGCGGCAAGCAGCAGGGCCTCGCGCAGTTCCTCGACGAGAAGACGTTGCGACCCGGCCTCGATTCCTACCACCGCAGCTGATCGACGAAGGCGTCACGGGCATGATCTACAACAGCCTGTACCCCGATCCCGTCATCCCGCGAATCAGCCTTCCTGACTACGTTCTTGCAGCAGCGTCAGATCAACTCGGCCCGTCCCGCGCTCGTCGATGGAACCACCGGCGAGACGTTGACGTATGGCGAACTCCAGCGACTTATCCCGGCGATTGCGCAATCCCTCGCGGCGGTGCCCGTGCAGCCAGGCGACGTCGTGGCGCTCATGAGTCCCAACCGCCCTGCTTGGGCGGCCGCCTTCTACGGCACGCTCGCTGCCGGCGCCACGATCACTGCCCTGAATCCGCAGCTCACGGCGCGAGAGGTGACCCACCAACTGGCGCGAGTCGCATGCCGTCGCGCTCATCGCTGATGCCAGCGCGATGTCAGTCGCCTTGGCAGCAGGTGCGGCCGCCGCGATCCCGGTCCTCGACCTCACCTCGCTGTGCGATACGACGGCTGCCGGCACCGGTGCGCATCAGGGTGGTTCTGCCAATCCTGAATCGGACGTCGCGGTGCTGGCGTACTCAGGCGGAACTACCGGTCTGCCCAAGGGAGTGTTACTTACCCACCGCAACCTCGTTGCGTGCCTGTGCCAACACGAAGCGGTCTACCACGTCGACTCCGGCGATGTCTTCCTCGCAGCGTTGCCGTTCTTCCACATCTACGGCATGTCCATCATCTTGGGTTACGGTCTTCGCCACGGCGCCACGATTGTCACGATGCCGCGTTTCGACGCGGATCGATTCCTGGCGCTCATCGGCGAACGGCGAGTGACGCGGCTGCACCTGGCTCCGCCATTAGCTGCTGTCGTCGCGGCCGCTGATCCGAAGCTTGATCTGAGTTCCGTTCGACATGCCATGTCGGGTGCGGCGCCGCTGAGTGCCGCGACGGTGGTGGCGCTCGAGGCTCGTTTGAAGTGCCCGGTCGGCCAGGGCTACGGAATGACCGAAGCGAGTCCGGGCATCACCTGGGTCCCCGATACAGGTCCGCAGACTCCGCCCGGATCGGTCGGCCACTTGCTGCCGGGTACACAGGCCCGAGTGGTCGACCCGACTAACGCTTGTGATGATGCAACGCCGATGCGTCCGGCGAACTCTGGATACGCGGGCCGCAGGTGATGCGCGGCTATCTCGAAAATCCTGCGGCCACGGAGGACGCGATCGTCGAGGACGGCTGGTTACGCACCGGCGACGTCGTTCAGATCGATGAATCAGGAACCGTGTGGGTCGTCGATCGGCTCAAGGAAATCATCAAGTACAAGGGCTACCAGATCGCGCCCGCCGAACTCGAGGCGGTGTTACGCGAGCACCCGTTGGTCGTCGACGTCGCCGTGATCGGCGTCGCCGACACGGTAGCCGGCGAGATTCCCAAGGCGTTTGTTGTCCGCAAGGAGATCGACCTGACCGACGCCGCACTCATCGCGTGGTGTGCCGAACGAGTTGCGCCGTACAAGAGGCCGCGCGCCGTAGAGTTTGTCGAGTCGATCCCGCGGTCGGCATCAGGAAAAGTCTTGCGTCGCATCCTGCGAGAAGGGGCACAGACATGACCGGATCCTTCAACGTTGAGTGGCTGCCTGGCGGGGTCCTGTTGCAGACGCGCACCGGCACACTCACCGTGCAGCAGGCCGAGCAGTATGTCGCCGCCGTCAAGCTCGAGGTAGCGAAGGCGCCGAGCCCTTGGGGTGCCGTCATCGACACGCGGGGCGCTGCGGCGCAGTCCGAAGAAGTACAGGAAGTGATCCAGCGCCTGATCAAGTTCGTCGTCGCCAACAAGGTTGCGCGGATCGCGATGGTCTCGACAAGTGCGATCACTGCCATGCAGCAGCGCCGCGTCACGACGGCGCCCGGCATGCATGATCCGTCGACCGTCTCCTTCCACCAAGACTTCGATGCGGCTGTCACCGACGTAAGGAACGCCCTCAAGAGCTAGCTGCGGCCACTACGCTCGGTAAGTGACCACCGACACCTCGACCACCACGGCGTTTCCTGCCGTCTTCTTCGTCTTCGTCGGTGTGATCTGGCTCGTCTTCGGCGCTATGTACATCGTCGGAATAGCGGGCCTGATCAGCATCGCTCGACAGCCCAATGAGGCGTTTGGGCCATGGTGGGACAACACGAAGCAGACGTGGATCATCGGCTCCGCGATCGCATTCTTCGTGCCTTTCGGTCCGGTGATCGCGGGCATCTGCTGGTTCACCGGCGGCAAGGGTCCGATCCGTCGAGGGCAGCAGGCGGGACGACCTTTCTGGAGCGGACCACCGAAGCCGCCGCCCTATCCGCCGTACGGATACCCGGGCTACCCGCCCCCCGGCTACCCGCCCCCCGGCTACCAACCGCCGGGTTATCCGCCGTCCGGTGATCAACCGCCTAACTACCCGCCGTCCGACCCAACGCCGCCCGCCGGCTGACCGGCAGCACCAGTCGCGGGGTTCGGTTTTCAGCCGTGAGCTCCGCGCGGCGAGACGAACGGACCAGACGGCTGCCGCACAGATGATGCAGGCCGTAGGCGAGCCCGAGCAGAATCAACAGGTCGCCGACGCTGAACACGTTGGCCATCGGCACGCTCGCGGGAACGGGGATGACATCACCGAGCCACGCCAGGTGTGGATGCGCGAGCACGCCGGAGTTGTTGAAGTCGCCGGCCACCGGATGGATGCCGGCCGTCGCTAGTGCCGAACGTGACGCAGGCAAGGTGCCCCCGTTCACCGCGATGGTCACGGCGTTCAGAGCACCACCCAGGGCGACGATCGGGAGTCCGCTGACGCGACGGTTGAGCCAGACAAACCAGCCGGCCATCAGATAGCTGACCAGGTGCGCACTCACGAGTACCGCGCGCGGCCAGGTCGGCACCACGCTGATCGCAACAACCTGCAAGGCAAGCGCGCCCGCAATCAGCCAAAACGACTTGATGCGCACGTGCGCAAGCGCTCGAAGGTGGCCACCAAACAGTGGCACGGTGGCGACGAGCAAGCCGGCGAGCAACGCCATCAGCATGGTGAGTCTCCCTGATCAGTGTTGCGTGGCAGGGAGGGCGATGATGGCGCCGAGAGCCACCTCTGAAACGGGGGCGAGACGGGCGCGGTACGCGATCGGCGCAACCAAACGCGGAGTGGACAGTGATGAGGTCATCGCGATTGGAGTGAGCGGCCGCGCGATCACGTAGCCCTGGAGTACGTCACAACCGAGCACCTGGAGCTCATGCCACACATCGACGGTCTCGACGCCCTCGGCGACGACCTGCATACCGAGGTTGTGTCCGAGCTCGATCGTCGATCGCACGATCGCGTGGTTCACCGGATCCGCAAGACCGATCACGAAGGCCTTGTCGATCTTCAACTCGTTGAGCGGTAGCCGACCGAGATACGACAACGATGTTGCGCCGCTTCCGAAGTCGTCGATCGACAGCTGCACACCCATGCGCCGCAAGTCGTCGAGCACCTGGCGCACCCGGCCGCTCGAGGCCATGACGCCGTTTTCAGTGACCTCAAGGGTCAGCGCTGCGGCAGGCACTCCGGCCTTGTGCAGCGCAACCCAAACGGACTCCGGAAACTCGCGGTCATTCAGCTGAGCCGGCGCCACGTTGACCGCCACGGTCAGCGTCGGCTCGACTGTTCGCCAACGTCGCAGATCCGCGAGCGCCGTCCCCAGAACCGAGGCGGTTAGCAGCGAGAGCAAACCGGTGTGCTCGGCCAAGTTGATGAAGTCGTCCGGCATGATGAGCCCGCGGTCGGGATGCTGCCAACGCGCAAGTGCCTCGACGCCAATGACGCCGCCCGTCAGTGCCGAAATCTTCGGCTGGTAGTGCACGATGACCTCGCCGTGCTCGATCGCACCGCGCAAATCGCCGAGAAGTTCCAGCCGCTCGACCGTGTTGCGGTCGTCGTCCAGCGAATACAAGCGAACCGCATTGCGCTCTTCTTTTGCGGTGTACAGAGCGACGTCGGCACGCCGCAACAGGGTCGACACGTCGAGCCCGTGCTCGGGTGCCACCGCGACGCCGATGCTCGCTCCGACGTCGATGCGAACGCCGTCCGCTGTCAGTGGTGCAGCGAGCGTACGCAGGGCAATGTGCGCGACGATCAGGACGGCGGTTGGCTCGATGTCCGGCACGAGCACGGCAAACTCGTCGCCACCAAGGCGGCAGACCATCGCGTTCGCGCCGAGCGCCGCGGACAGCCGATCGGCGGCCGCCTCGATCACCTGGTCGCCGATGTGGTGACCGAGCGTGTCGTTGATCTCCTTGAAGTGGTCGAGGTCGACGATCATCAACGCCGTCGACGAGCCAGTGGCCGATGCCCGGGCCAACATGATGCTCGCTGTGCGGTGGAACAACGTCCGGTTCGGCAGGCCGGTCAAGGAGTCGTGCAACGACTCCTCCTCGCGCTGAATCGCAAGCTTGGCGCTCTTGTGCACGGCGGCGATCGGCAGCACCAGGAGTGGCAGCGCGAAGGCGGAGAAGTCCACCGCGATGACCAGTACGGGCGCCAACGCGAGCAACACGCCAGACGTGGACAAGTGGTAGCGCAAGTCCATCGGCATCCGCTGTATGGGGTTCTCGCCCAACGACAAGGCGATGACGATGGTGGTGATCATGTGGTTGACGACGAAGAACACGATGGCCGCGGCCAGCGCGCCCAGCACGTCGCGCGGCCGCAGGTCGCGAGTGTCTTCGAACAAGCCTCGACCTGTGAACGCCGAGTACGCGAGCCGTGACGCGGTCAGGGTGATGATGTATTGCGCCTGGTTGAAGACGATCCTGCGCAGATCCTTGCGCTGACGCACGTCGTCGAGCAGGGTCGCGATCGATTGCGCGCCGAGCGCAACGATGAGTGGTCCGGTCAGCACGAGGGCCAGGCTGAACGAGCTGGAGATGGTGACTTCGTCGACGCTGCCGTCGCCGTGTGAGATCCGGATCGGGCGAAGCTCGCCGATGATCAGCACGGCCGCAAGGACCAGAACCGGGACGACGGCGATCGTCAGGCCACTTCGGACCGCGTTGAGTACCGAAAATGCGACGAGGAGGGCAGCAACGATAACCGCGATGCCAATGTAGGTATCGAGTTTGCGGCGAATCGTCATCGACTGCTGCCCTCCTCTCGTACTCCGTGCACACGTGCACCCGTGCATCAGTACTTCCGTGCGCTTAGAGAGCGCAGGGATCTAACGCCATCGTTCGGCGAAGCCGATCAACGCCACTTGTGGCCGGCGACTAGGACACCATCGGCGTCGACGACGGGCGTCATGAGTTCTGCCTTCACGACGAAAGCTCCTTCCCGTAAGCGGCTGGAGTGTTAGCAGCTGCAGCAGCAGCGAACTACCACTTCCAGCCAGCACCGACGACGGCAACGAGGGCTACCAGACCGGTAGCGGACCCCAGGACACGACCGAACAAACGTGAACGCGACATATCAACCTCCCCACGGCAAGCCAGGCGCCGCGGTGATCCGCGGCAGCCACCCTGATGTAAGAGTTGTCGGCAGCGGGGGTAGGCAGACCCATCGCCCACCCGAGCGAACTCTTTGCACCCGTTTGCTAACGGCGAATAGCCGACCGCCGTCCCACGACGCGCAGATGCCGACTCAGCGCACTGAACGGGCCGAAACGGCGCAGAAGGGGAGAAGTTGTTTGGGGGGCCTTCGTCAGGTTCGTACCATTGCCAGCTGCGGCGCCAGCCAGAACGGCGGGAAGTACGCCGCGGCGTTCGACAGCGGCAGCACCTCGTCGTGCAGGTCGATCCCGAAAATCTTGGTGACCATCGAGCGCCGTTGCTGGATCCTGCTCCACGCGTCGGGGTAGCGCGCCGCGAGCTCCAGTCGCAGCTGCGCGTCGGCCAGCACGACGCCGTCCTCGATTTGGGCTGTGTGATAGGCGCTGCCGGTGATCGGGATGATGTCCAGCTGCAGCGCGTTGCCGGAGGCGAACACCACCGGCGATGCCGGGCTGACCGGCGACGACGGCCACTCGTCGAGGTGGATGAAGTGGCCCGGGTTCAGGTACACGCCGTAGAACGGATCGCCGATCCGGCTAAACGTCACGTCATACAGCTCCCCCGCCGTCAGGCCGATGCGGATCGTCTCGTACCAAGCAGCCGCCGTCGCGTAGTAAGGCTCCGCAAGCTTCTGCACGTAGTCGGCGGCGCCATCCGGGAGCTGACTTGCCTCCTCGACAAGGAACCCGGCGCGCGCAGTATTGCCACCCCAGTACCCAAGCCCGGCGCAGACCGGGTCGCCGACCTGCAATACGCGGTCGCCTGCGCTGGCGACTCCGTACGCGGCGTTGGGCCCGCTCAGCATCGTCGGGTGATAGCTGAACGGCAGCAGGATCGGCCGCATCAGCTGCGTCGCCTCGAGCTCGGTCATGCCAGCCCGGACGCCGTGCAGCAGCCGCCGCACCGCCTGCGACGCGTGCGTTCCGGCGAACTCGAACGCCGCGATCTGGTCGACATCGTTGTCGATGCGCAGCCCGCCGTCCGGGCTCATCAGCAGGTCGGTGGCGTTCGTGACACTCTCGACGAGCGCCGCGACCTCTTCGACGATGAAGTGCGGGACCTCGATCCACGCCTCAGTCTCGGGGCCGGTCCAGAACTTCCAGCCGATCAAGCCCACCCGCCGTGCAGTCTCGATCCCGGCATCACGCAGGACGGCGGAAAGCGCGATGTCGCCGGGATCCGGCTGTCCGATCAAGCTGAACTTCGGTAGCCGCACGACGTCGATCTCGAATGGCACGACCCTGGCCCATGCGACGTTCTCGTTGCCGACGATAAGGCGCGGGGTCTGGCCTGGCACGAGGATCAGCAGCGACTCTTCCCAGCGCGGGTCGAAGCCCGTGAGGTAGGACATGTTGGCGAAGTGCTCGCGGTCGGCGTAGACGATGACAGCGTCGAGACCCCGAGTCGACATCGCGGCATACAGGTTCGCGATCCGTCGCTCGTAGGTCGCCGCCGGGATGACCGGCTGCTGTCGAGGTAGGTCGAAGTCCGGCAACTCGATCTCTGCGAGTGCAACTCCCCAGTCGCCGCTCATGGCTTTCTCCCTTTGATGAGGTCGTGCCAGAACTGGCGGCGAGATAGGAGCCGCGTCGAGCATGCGTCACTATTACACGGGGGTGTGGAACATAGGTGGTGCGGTGCTGCCGCGCACCACGACCTCGGTGCGGATCGGCGGGATGCGCACCGGCCGACCGGCGACCTGGTCGAGCACCACACTCGCGGCCAACCGACCCTGATCGAACAGCGATTGCGCCACGGTCGTCAGCGGCGGCACGCTCGCGGCAGCAGCAGCGACGTCGTCGAAGCCGACGACAGACAGTTGCCGCGGGACGTCGATACCGGCGCTCGCGGCGGCGTCGAGGGTGCCGAGCGCTAACACGTCGGTGACGCCGAATACCGCGGTCGGACGACGATCAGCGAGCAGCCGTGCCGCCGCATCCCTGCCCGCTGCTCGGGAGTTACGCGCCGCGGCGACGACCGATACCGACGTCGGATCGATCCCACCGGCATGGAGTGCGCGGAGGAATCCAGATACTCGCGCGCGCATCCCAAGCTGGACGCCGGGCATCGGCGTCTGCTGCGTCAGGCTCGTCACTCGCCGAAGGTGACTACTCCGAAACTGGTGTGGCCGAGCTCGAGCAAGTGTCGCGCTGCTTTGGCTGCTGCTCTGGCGTTGTCGACGCAGATCCGTGGAACGCCGGGGATTTTCGGTTGGCCCCAGGAGACGACGGGCAGCCGGCGGCCCAAGACATCGACGACCGCAGGGTGTCCGGGCACCAGCGACGTGAGGACGAACCCGTCGACGAGTGCGTTGCGCACGTGGGCGTGCTCGGCATTGACCTCGGTCGGCACCAGCAAGAGAGCTTGCCCGGCATCAGCGAGGCCGCTGGCCAAGCCGTGCAGGAACGACACCAGGCCAGGGTCAGCGAACGCGTAGGGCAACTGCTCGGTCAACAGCACGCCGATGGTGTCCGCGCGCCGCGTTCGCAGCGACCGACCGGCCGGGTCTGGCCCGGCGTAGCCGAGTTCTTTAGCGACCGCGAGCACCCGCACCCGGGTCTCCTCCGACAACTGGTCGGGGCGGTTGTACGCATTCGACACGGTCATCGCCGAGACGCCGGCGGCTTGCGCAACGGTCTCCAGAGTTGGGCGTCCGAGGGTCACGTCGGCGCTCCCTTCTCCGGTCCTGTATCGTTATACCTGTATCGTTAAAGAACCGTCAGCGATATGCCGAGATAAGAGGTAGCTGCGGACGATCGCCAGTGATCGCCGTCCCGTCTGAGGAGTATGCACGGTGGGTGCACGACGATGACCACGCACGAGATCGCGTTCGGA
Source organism: uncultured Actinomycetes bacterium (assembly GCA_963799955.1). Taxonomy (GTDB): domain Bacteria; phylum Actinomycetota; class Actinomycetes; order Acidothermales; family Acidothermaceae; genus PALSA-607. Next base: position 123,133 of record CAWCZJ010000016.1, on the reverse strand, counting down.
TTCGGCTACCTCGGGGCCGCGCTCGGCGTAGCGATGGTGGTCCCCCAGATCATTCGGATCGTGCGGCATCCGTCGCTGCCGGGAGTGTCACCTGCCTCGTGGTCGCTGCTCATCTTCGCGTGCTTGCTCTGGATGACTTACGGGCTACGAAGTGGTGCCCTGCCGCAGGTGCCCGGAAACGTGCTGCTCATCAGCGGCGCCGTCGCGGTCGTGCTCCTGATCCAGTCGCCGACCTCACGCGTACGCCGCGGGCTGTTTCTCGCCGTTGGTGCCGGAGTACTCGAGGTGACGGCGTGGGTGATCCCTCCGCAAAGCATCGGGTACCTCGCGTTCGCGGTCGGCACCGTATCGACATGGCCGCAGCTCTATGACTCGGTGGGCAACTGGCGGGCGCACACTAATTCCGGTGTCTCGCTGAGCACGTGGGGCCTGCGGATTGCCTCACAAGTCTGCTGGCTCACTTATGCCGTTGGGACCTCCGACCTGCCAGTCGGAGTCGGCGCTGCCGTCGCCCTGCTCACCGGCATCGCGATGGTTGCCCTCGAGACCGCAGCCCGCGCACCCGCATTTGGGTCAGCCCGAGTAGCGACCGAGACCGCCTAGCTCCGCGCGCCGGTTGATCACACAAGGGGGCGTGGCGGCCCCTCAATACGTGGGCGCACCTGTTGGAGTGACGGTTCACCTTGCGTGACAGCGCTGTCGAACTAGGGCGGACGGCGATGGGTGCTCTTGACGCGGAGGGCGTTCGCGCGCATGCTCCTAACTATGTTAGGAGCCCCGATCCGCGATAGGCAGTCGGAACGGCGTGAGGCAACGCGCGCCGAGATTCTTGACGCCGCGTGGGCAATCGCGGCGGACAAAGGCCTGGCGGAAGTGACCTTGCGCGATGTCGCCCTGACGATCGGGATGCAGGCCCCGTCGCTGTACTCCTACTTTCCGTCGAAGCTCGCCATCTACGACGCCATGTTCGGCCAAGCCTGGACGCAATACAGCCAGGCATTCGCAGAAGTCGAGCTGACGCTGCCGAAGTCGGCGCGCGCGGCCATCAAGAAGGTCGCGCACCTGTTCTTCGATTTCGCGATGGCTAGCCCGGCGCGCTACCAGTTGATGAATGAACGCATCATCCCCGGCTTCGTTCCGACTCCCGAGTCGTACGCGCCGGCCGTCGATGTGCTCGAGCGCATGCGCGTTCACCTGCACCGCTTTGGCGTCACCGACCATGGCGACATTGATCTGCTGCTTGCTCTCGTGGGCGGCTTGATCAACGCGCAGCAGGCCAACGATCCCGGCGGCGACCGGTGGGCACGACTGCTCGACAAGGGAGTCGACATGTTCGCCGACAACCTCGGCCTACCCCACGACCCGAGAAGGAGATCGCGATGACCACAGCCGCGCCCACCACGCGGGCTTCGGCTCGGCCGCGATCCTCAACACTCGACCGGCCGACCCTCATGCGACTCGCAGCAACGGAGTACGACCGGTTCGCGAACATGCTGGCGACCCTTTCGGAGCAGGACTGGAATCGGCCGACCGACTGCCCCGGCTGGGACGTGCGCACGATGGCCAGCCACGTGCTTGGCATGGCGGAACTGGCCGCCTCGATGCGACAAGGAGTCAGCCAGGCGATCCGCGCAAAGAAGCGCGGCGGCGTGTTCATCGATGCGCTGACCGCAGTGCAAGTTGACGCACGAACGAACATGTCCGCGCAGCAGATCGTTGAGCGCCTGCGGGTCGTCGGCCCTCGGGCGGCTCGGGCCCGTCGCCGCATCCCAAGTCTGGTGCGCAACCGCCGACTGCCGATTCCGCAGCCGGTCGGTGGCGTCGACGAGGACTGGACGATCGGCTACCTGACAGACACGATCCTGACGCGCGACACGTGGATGCACCGCATCGACATCAGCCGCGCAACCGGTCGGCCACTCGAGCTAAGTGCGGAGCACGACGGTGCGCTGACCTCCGACGTGGCGCACGAGTGGGCTGGTCGTCATGGCGAGCCATGCGAACTGCACCTCAGGGGAGCAGCCGGCGGCAGCTGGACTTTCGCCAGTGGCGGCACTGGCAACCGCGGGCCGTCGGTCGAGCTCGACGCCATCGACTTCAACCGCACCGTATCGGGACGTGAACAGGGTACGAACCTGCTGCAAACCGCCGTCCCGTTCTGATGCTTTAAAGCGCATACGCAATTGATTGCGGATACCGCACCCTCTTCGCCCGCCTTACGATCGCGACACGATCGCACCGCGCACTGGGGAGGACATCATGGCGGGAATCCACAATCGCTTCGTCGCCACAGTTGCGATCGTTGCTATTGCAGGCCTGAGCTTGACGGCGTGCTCGAAGTCGAACAAGGCGAAGGCCGCAATCCCGAACGTAGGTGCACCCTCACAGTCCGCGGGCGGCAACGGCGGAGGCGGGAGTTCAGCAGGTTCCGGAGGCGGCGGCGGGTCGACAGCTAACGCCGCGACGGATTCAGCGGCGGCTGGCGACGACACCCTGCTCGCCAACGGCCCTGCATGCCAGATCGTGACGGCTGCCGACATCCAGGCCGCCGCAGGCGTCCCGTTGGGCAACATCACCGGAGACATCAGCGGCGGGCCGCAAGGCGCCACCAACTACCACAGCTGCATCTGGACCAAGGACGCCTCAGGGACCGGCACGGCCGTCAACATCTCGTACGGAACATACCCGTCTGCGAGCGCCGAACTCGCCTCCGAAAAGACGCGCGACGCCGGCACGGCGGACCAACTCAACAGCGTGGCGCCCAACTCGCAGACTGTAAAAGACGTCTCGGTTGGCGACGGCGGCTACGAGCTCGTCACGAGCGCAGGCCCAGATGACGCCATCACGTTCACCAAGGGCCAGCAGGTGGTCCAGGTCGAGGTCATCAAGGGAGTGTCCGGGGCAGCGATGACGCTCGCGCAGAAGGTCGCCGCGAAGCTCTGATTGGTGCGCCGTGCACGCCGGCTGATGGGCTAGGGTCGAACATGTGTTCGATTTCTTGGCTGACCTGAACCCCGAACAGCGCGCGGCGGCGACCTTCGAGACGCCGGTCCCGCTGCGGATCGTGGCCGGCGCCGGCACCGGAAAGACGACGGCGCTGGCCAGCCGGGTTGCCTGGCTGCTCGCTTCTGGCACGCCGCCCGAGCGCGTGCTGCTCCTGACTTTCACCCGCCGGGCGGCGCGGCAGTTGCTGGCGCGCACCGAAACGATGCTCGCCAAGACCCCCGCGAAACGGCGACGCCCCGGTCGCGTTCAGGGCGGCACCTTTCATTCGGTCGCCCACCGCACACTGCGCCACCACGCACCGCGACTCGGCCTGCCCGACGGGTTCGCTGTCCTCGACACCTCCGACGCCACTGACCTGTTCGATCTCGTCCGCGATCAGCACCTCGGCTCCTCGACGGCACGACGACGGTTGCCGCGCAAGGGGCTGCTGCTCGACCTGTACTCGCGAGCGGTGAACACGGGCCAACCACTCACCGACGTGATCGCGGTCGTCGCGCCGTGGTGCAGCGAGCTGACCGAATCGATAGCCGCCATGTGCAAGGAGTACGTCGTGCGAAAGCGCGCGCTCGGTCTCGTCGACTTCGACGACCTGCTGCTCTACTGGCGCGCCGCTGCGCTCGACCCGATCGTCGGCAAGCAACTCGCCGCTGAGTTCGACCACATCCTTGTCGACGAATACCAAGACGTGAACGCGCTGCAGGTCGACGTGGTCGCGGCGCTGCGTTCCGCTGATCGCCGACTCACTGTCGTGGGTGATGATGCACAGGCGATCTACGGATTTCGGGCCGCCGATCCGGCCCATCTACTCGACTTCGAGCTCGCATTTCCCGACGCGACGACGATCACGCTGGAAACGAACTACCGTTCGTCGCCGCAAATTCTGCAAGCGGCGAACGCCGTCGGTGCGCAAGCGCCAGCTGGCTTTCGGGCAATCTTGCGCGCTGCCGAGCCGGAGCGTTCGAACGGCAACCGGCCGCAACTCCTGCGCTGTGCTGACGAAGATGCACAGAGCAACGCTGTATGCGACCGGGTGCTTGAGCATCGCGAAGCGGGCCTGCGACTGCGCGACCAGGCCGTGTTGTTCAGGGCCGCGCACCACTCCGAACACCTCGAACTCGAGCTCAGCCGGCGCGCGATTCCGTACGTGAAGTACGGCGGCTTGCGCTATCTCGAAGCCGCCCACGTCAAGGATCTGCTCGCTGCCTTCAGGCTCGCCGACAACGCCCGCGATGAGGTGTCGTGGTTTCGGCTGCTCCAACTACTCGACGGCGTGGGCCCAGCGACCGCGCGTCGCGTTATCGATGCGTTGGCGTTGTTTGAAGACAAGACTGAGGGGCTTCAAGACAAGACCGAGCGCGGACGCCGATGTGCTGGCGCGGTGGACGGATGCGTCGGCATTGTTGCCTGCACGGGTACGGCAAGCCGCCGATGCCGCTGTTACAGCTCTCGCATCGCATGTCGGTGAGACGGTCGGCGTGCACGCGGAACGGTTGCGCGTCGCCATCGCGCCGTTGATCGAAGCCGCCTACCCGGACGCGATGTCGCGCATCGCCGACCTCGACGTGCTCGTAAGTGCAGCGGCATCGTGCGCGCGACTGGCCGATGTGGCGGCCGACTATGCGCTCGAGCCGCCGCGCTCGACCGGCGATTTCGCCGGCCCGCCACTGATCGACGAGGACTGGCTGATCCTGTCGACCGTGCATTCGGCGAAAGGCCTCGAGTGGGACGTCGTGCATCTGCTCCACGCGGCCGACGGCAATTTTCCCTCCGACATGGCGCTCGGAACCGCGCAGGGTCTTGAGGAGGAGCGACGCCTCTTCTACGTGGCCATGACCCGACCGCGCCGAGCCCTGAACGTCTACGTTCCGCTGCGCTACCACCACCATCCGCGCGCGCACGACGACGCACACTCGTGGTCGCAACCGTCGCGATTCCTGGCTGGCGACGTCACGCACTACTTCGACGAGCAGTGGATCGAAAACCCTGATCTTGTGTTGCCGACAGCGAACATGACCGCGGTTGTGCCGGCCGCCGATGTCGTGGCCGGGCAACTCAATGCCCTCTGGGCCTAAGCGTTCACGTCCGCGCTCACCGGGGCGCCGCGCGCCAGCATCGCAACACCGATGACGATCAGGAGCGTGAGCCCGACACTCACGTTTCCTCTGCCCCAGTCGAGGCCGCCGAGCTTGTGCGGCGTGCCCATCCAGTCAGCGAGCGAGGCACCAAGCGGGCGGGTGAGTACGTAAGCGCACCAGAACGCGGCGATTGCGTTCAGCCCGGTGAAGCGATAGGCCAGAGCCGGAACGCTGATGGCCGCGGCGAACAACAACGCAGATGAGAAGAAGCCAAGGTGGAGTGTGTAGGCCGTCATATCTCCTGCAGCGGTGCCCAACGCGAAGGTCGCGAGCACCGTCGCCCAGTAGAACAACTCGCGTCGTGTGGTGTCGACACTGTGGATCGACAACGTGCCCTCGACCCTGTACCAGGTAGTGAACACGGCCGCCAAAACGATCGCGAAGCCAATCGTTGAGACCACGTACGGCACGCCGAATCGAACGTGAATGACGTCGGCAGCCATCGTTCCGAACACCGCAACCATGACGACGGCGAGCCAGTAGATCCACACCACGTACTCGCGCAGCCGCAACTGCAAAGCCAATGCAATGACGAAGGCAACAAAGCCGAATGCCACCGCTATGACTGGGTCGACCTGGTGGACGCTGTAGTCAGAGGTTGCTTCACCCATCGCGGTCGTCAGGACCTTGACGACCCAAAACCCGATGGTTACCTGCGGAACCTTCACACCGATGCGTCGAGTCAACAGCACACGCTTCGAACCCCCTGCAGCCAAAGAGTTGGACAATACGGGTCGGCACCTGACGATTTCCTGACGGCACGCAAGTGTTGCGAAACGTTCTGTGAGCGCGTTATTGCCTATCTAGAATGCAGTAATGCCAGCTACCATTCACGGTTCACCGACCCACGTCCTGATCGTGCATGTCGTCGTCGTGCTGCTTCCCCTCTCGGTGCTAGCGGCACTGCTATTGGTGGCGGTGCCAGCACTCCGGCGCGCGTACAGCTTGCTGACCCTTGTGGTGGCGTTCATCGCGTGTGTCGCTGTCCCGTTCGCGTTCCTCAGTGGCTCCGCGCTACGTGCTCGGCTGCCACCCACCCCGCTTATCGCGAAACACGTCCAGCTCGCTCACCAGCTCCTGCCACTTGCCGCCGCGTTCGGAGTGGCACTGGCCGCGTTTGTCATCGTCGATGGGTTGCGACGAGCGCACGCAGGGCAACTCAACGCGTTCGAGAACCACCTCGTCGACGCCATACCAACGTTTCGGCGGTACGCCGAAACTCACCGCCTCATTGGCGCCCACCGCGTGGCCGCCGTACTGGTCGTCGTGCTTGCTGTGGGGACGGGTGTACAGGTCTATCGGGTAGGCGACGCGGGGGCGAAAGCAAGTTGGGCCGGACGCCTGTCCAGCAGCGCGCCCGAACTCCAGCCGATGAGATCAACGCTGTCTCATTGACCACCGCCGACCATCGCGGCACCCGCCAGCGCTCCCATAAGGTAACCGGGACAACCTGGTGAGAAGAGGTGGCTGTCATGCAAGGGATGGGCGGCACACTCTCCAGCAGCAACCCGCTCATTCTCGCGGCGTTTGAGTCTGCTTTACGCCATCAAGCGCTCATCGTGCTCGTGCTCGTGCTCATCGCAGCAACCGCGTGGGTCTGGCCCTACACCGCGCCTCGGCCGAAGCCGGACATCGAGCCGGCGGACGACCCACACCAGCCCACTCGCGACCAGCCACTCACTCCACCAGCCCACCGGGGAGTTCGGCGAACATCCAGCGCGCAAGTTTCTGCGGATCAGCTTCGGCCTGCTCTGGATCTTCGACGGCCTGCTACAACTCCAGCAGGGCATGCCCGTGGGGTTGCCCACCGACGTTGTCCAGCCTGCCGCGGCAAGTTCGCCGACCTGGGTTCAGCACCTCGTCAACAACGGCGTTCTGGTCTGGCTCCGACACCCAATTCCAGCTGCGGCGTCGGCTGTCTGGATCCAAGTCGGCGTCGGCGTTTTGTTGCTCGTGGCGAGTCGCGGGCGGCTCTCGCAATTGGCCGGGGTTGTCAGCGTCGGCTGGGGCCTGGTCGTATGGGTGTTCGGGGAGGCGTTCGGCGGCATTTTCGGCTCCGGCCTCAGCTGGTTGTTCGGCGCCCCGGGCGCTGTGCTGTTCTACGTCGTGGCCGGTGTGCTGGTCGCCCTCCCCGACCGTGCGTGGGCTGGGCAGCGCATCGGGCGCGTGGTGATCCGCGGCCTTGGTGTGTTCTTCGTCGCGATGGCGATCCTGCAGGCCTGGCCCGGTCGCGGATTTTGGCAAGGGCAGCGCAATCCGCGCGAGACCGCGGGAGCGCTCACGTCGATGGTGCAGACGATGTCCAAGACACCGCAGCCGCACGCACTGTCATCGGTGGTGAGTTCATTCGCCTCGTTCGACGCGCAGCACGGGTGGAGCGTGAACCTCTTCATCGTGCTTGCACTCGCCGCAATCGGGATCGCGCTTCTGACGGGTCGCGAACAGGTGACGTTCGTAGCGTTGGTGTTCAGCAGCGTTCTGTGCATCGCGGTGTGGGTTTTCGTGCAAGATCTTGGCTTCCTCGGCGGCGTTGGCACCGACCCGAACAGCATGATTCCCACGGTCTTGCTGATCGGCGCTGGATACCTAATGCTTACCCGCCAAGCGTCGCCGGCGGTCGTTAAACCCGAGCAAGTGAGACCCACGAGCCTGCGTACTGCCCTGAGCTCTCCGGCGGTACTGGGCGCAACAGCGGCCGTCGCGTCGTTTGGCATCGTGTTGGTTGGTGCCGTGCCGATGGCTTTCGCATCCGTCAACACGCGCACCGACACGATCGTCACCGAGGCGATCAACGGCCAACCGGAGCCGACTGACACCCCGGCGACACCCTTTGCGCTCACCGATCAGAACGGAGCAGCCGTCAGCCTTGCGACACTGAAGGGCCGCACAGTTGCGCTGACGTTCCTCGACCCGGTCTGTACGAGCGACTGCCCGTTGATCGCCCAAGAGTTTCGCCAAGTCGACGACTCACTCGGGGCTGCCGCCGCCAAGAACACGGCGTTCGTCGCGGTAGTGGCCAACCCCACGTATCTCGGCGTGCAGTTCGTGCAGGCCTTCGACGCCCAAGAGAATATGAACATGCCCAACTGGTACTTCCTCACCGGATCGCTCGCCCAACTGACTACGGTGTGGAACGCCTACGGCATTCAAGTGCAGACAATCGGCAGCGGCGGAATGGCCGCGCACAGCGACACCACCTATGTCATCGACGGCGCCGGGCATCTACGCACCATCCTCGGTGCGGATCCCGGCGACACGACGACCGACTCCGCATCATTTGCAGCCCTGCTGAACAAAGAAATGCGCGCGGTCGCAGCAGGATGAGATCGCCGAAAGGCACGTACACCGCGGCGACATTGGCACTCGGGATCTTGACGATCACGATGGGCTGTAGTTCTCACTCCACTGCAAGCTCCTTCGGCGGCTGATCCATCGAGCGGCGTCCCGCTGACGAGCTCGGTGGTCACGTCGAGTGGCGCCTGGGCAACATTTCCAATGGGCCACCTCGATGACCCCGCCAACACATTCTGGGAACTCTTTACCCTGCCGAGCGGAGGCGAACGCTGGGCCGAACACACGCCGCCCGACGTCGCCGACAACGGCGGGCTGGTCATCGCACCGACGAGTGCGGGAGCCGTTGTTGGCTTTCGTCCGAGCGAGCTGCTGAGTTTCTCGCCGCTGGCGTCGACGCAGGACGGTGGTGCCACCTACACACCTGGCCTTCTGTCCGGCGGCCTGGCCAATGTGCCCGACGCGCTGAGCATTTCTCCAACCGGCCAGGCCGCCGCGTTGACCAGTACGCAGGTGATGACCAGCGCCGCGGGGCTGTCAGCATGGCAGCCGGTGACAACACTTGCCGCACTCGGTGCGCTGCCAGCTGCTGAACCGTGCGGTGTCAAACAAGTGACGGCAGTCATGACGACCAGCACGGACATCGTTGTCGGGCTTTCGTGTTCGAAGCCGGGTGTCGTCGGGCTACTCCAGCGCATCGGATCAGCGTTTGTGTCGGCCGGCCTGCAGTTGCCAAGCAGCAGACGCGAAGGGTGTCGTCGAAGTGCTACGCGTCGTGGCGTACAAGCAAGGCGCTGCGGCGCTCATCGGTGTTCACAACGGGTCCGCGACGAGTTATATCGCTGCCTGGAATTCCTCGCTCGGTTCGCCGACATGGACGCTGTCAGCTCCGGAGTCCGTCGGTGGCGTACTGACGTCGACCGGTGTGACGTCGGGCGCTGGCTTCGTGGTCCTTACGAAGGCCACGACGGGCGCACTGACCGCTGCGGCCATTGCCGGAGAAGGGAGCGCCTGGACTCAGCTCGCGGCTCCGCCCGCGGGCACGGCGACCATTTCGGTCTCGAGCGACCGTAGCGATGCACTCGTCTTAGGCTCCGACACGTTCACCGACTACGAGCTGACCGATGGGCGATGGGTCAAGGCGCAGACGGTGCAAGTGGCGATTCCGTACGGCTCTTCCGGCTGAGCGGCGTCACACGCGCGGTGTCGTCGTCCAGCCATTTCGTGACGGTGTAGAGGATCGACGGGAGGAAGGTGACCTCGCCGCATACCCACAGGATCGCGCCCGCGATTTGCTGATCGCTAGCTTGGGCCGACGCCCCGCGACTGGCGTACCACGGGTAGAGATCGTGAGTGAACATCACCATCGTCATCGCGATCACGACCATCGTCACGTTCGATGCGATCAATGCGATAACCCGGCCGACGGGTGCCAATGCTGGCCGGAACGGATACGAGCCAAAGATCTGTAGCCACAGACACACGCCCAAACCGAAGAACGTGCCGTGCTCAAGCCAGATGTGAACGGTTTCGTTTCGAGCAGCGAGATCGAACGGGCCAGGCAGATGCCAGATCAACATGTTGACGTTGAAGAGCACCACAGGGGTATATGGCTTCGCGGCGATCCGCCGCACGGAGGCCGCCGCCTTCCAAACCGGGCGAGTTGCGACAGGGCGCCGAGCGCGCGTGCACCGCAGGAGCTTGCCGTACGTCCGCGCGATCGGCCGCGGAAGCCCACGCAACAGTGGCACCCATGGCGCACCGAGCACGATGAGCGGCGGCCCGACGAACGCCAGCAGAATGTGTTGAACGACGTGCGCACTCAGGTAGGTATCTGACCAGTAGTCGATCGGCGATACGACTGCCAGCAGCAAGACGACGAGGCCGACCCAGAAAATGAGCGCTTGACCCATCCACGGACGCACCGGTCGGCCTGACCTAGCGATGGCCCGAACGTGTCTGCGCAACCCTCGACCGTGCACGAACGCGACGACCGCGATCACCAGGATGAACGGGTCGAAGGACCAGTGCTGAAAGGCGGCGATCGAACCATTCCTCTCTAGGTGGTGGCGCGAGCGGTGGTTGTAGTGTTCCTGCGATGACAGACGCTACGACTCCGACGGAAACGCCGACGCAGGCGCCGACGTCGATGCAACCATGGCTGGCCTGGATCCTGGGCCACCGCAAGCTCAGCATCGCGGCTGCGGTTGTCGTCGTGCTCGCTCTCGTCGCCATCGTCGACTGGCCGCATCGCGCCACCGCTGGCCAACTGAGGTCCGACTTCGCGCAGTACGCCACGCAGGTCAGAGGTGACGTGCAGTCGTGCAGTGTCGAGGTAGCCGAGACGCTCAGCGCCTACAACCAAATCACCGCCGGCATCGTGCGCGATCGGCAGACTGCCAAGGCGATCGCGAGCCAGACCGCACTTGACTGCACGCCGATGGGAAACAGTCGCATCGACGACCTCGGAACCTTGCAACCGCCGTCGTCGCTGGCAAATTTCGGCCTCGGAGCCTCGACCCAGCAGCTGTACCTCTGGTGCTTTCCCACCGCTGTCGACGTTGCCCAGGACATCGAGCACCTGCTGTCGTCGCCAGGTGACCCCTCGACGTTGGCCGATGTGAAGGCCCGCCTGGCGCAGATCAACACCGCGGGCACAGACGCGCAATCGGTGTTCAACAAGACAGCAGGAGCCCTCAGCACTCCGCCCGTCGACTTCGGCCTCGACCAGGTACGCTCCAGCGTCTTGGTCGGCTAGTTTCCGCGGCGTTGGAAAAAACCCCATACCACTGCGGCCACGAACATCGTGACGGGGAAGACGAACGTCATGAACTGGCTGGTATGCATCGCGCCCTCAGTTCAGCACGGAGAAGAGAATGAACACCACGATGTTAACGAGCGCGACGAAGACGACGAACGCCTTCGCGCCCAGAGCAGAGCCTGCGAACGCCAGCTGAATGCGGTCGTCGCGGTTCGGACCCTCGGGCGATAGCACCCATCGCACCCGCAACGACCGTGCGAGCAACGTCTCGAGCCAATACGCGGCGGCGAGGCAGTAGATGGCAAACAGCGGCATCGTGGCGACGTAGACCGATGCGAAACCAGATGAACCTGGCGCCCAGCCCGTGTTCGTCATGCTCGCGAGTTGGGTAATGGCGGCCGCGAGAAATAGCACCGCGGCGATCCCGCACGCCACCCGCCAGTCAGCGGAGTTGCGTGCGCGCTCGGCCCGACTGCCACGACCAGGTGTAGAACCAGAAGAGCGCTGCACCAACCAGAACCATCGCCAACACTGAGACACTGACGAAGGCAGACTCTCGCTGGCCGGGCGCCCGCCACAACGTGTCGTTGTCGAGGGAGTGCAGGTAGAAGTAGGCGAAGACGGCAGACCCGAACAGCATCGCTGACAGCGCGACGAACATGCGCGAGCCTGTCCAGTAAGCGCCGCGAATCGACGTCCGCTCGAGACTGAGATCGCGAGCGCGATTCTCCGCCTCACCTGGCGCCATACCGCCGGCCGTCGTCGTCACGTCAGTTCACCCCTTCGTGCTGAGTCGCGACGCCGGGTGGCTCGCCGCCGATGTACGCCATCGGTCCGGCGCCGGTGCCGTATTCGTACGGGCTCGAGACCACAGTCGGCACGTGCGCGAAGTTGTACGCGACCGGCGGCGTGGAGGTCATCCACTCGAGGCCGCGTGAACCCCACGGGTTGCCTACTGGCTCGGTCGGGCGCGGGTCGATGAACATCGTCTTCACGAAGTTGTAGACGAAGACCAGCATCGACAGCCCGATCAAGTACGCCGAGATCGACACCCAGTCGTTGAGGCCCTGCAGCGCCTTCTCGTACTCGAAGACGCGTCGTGGCATGCCCAGCTCGCCGATGGCGAACAGCGGCAGGAACGTCGAGTTGAAGAAGACGAACAGCGTCCAGAAGTGGATCTTGCCGAGGCTTTGATCGAGTTGGCGACCGGTCATCTTCGGCAGCCAGTAGTACACGCCGCCGAAGAACGTGAAGATGAGCCCGCCCATGATCGTGTAGTGGAAGTGGGCCATCACAAAGAAGCTGCCGTGCGCAACAGCGTCGGTCGGTACGTCGGACAGGAAGACGCCGGAGATGCCGCCGATCAGGAAGTTGAACAGCATCCCGAGTACGAAAAGGATCGGGACGGTGAGTCGTAATCGCGCGCGCCACAGTGTTCCGACCGCGGCCAGATAGATGATGCCCGTCGGAATCGAGATCAGTTCGGTGGTGAGCATGACGACGGGGCGCATGTCGGGGTTCATGCCGCTGACGAAGAGGTGGTGCTGCCACACGAAGAACGACAGCACGCCGACCCCGACCATGCCTGCGACCGCGGTGCGGTAGCCGAACACCGGCTTGCGCGCGAATACCGCGAGCAACTCCAACGCGATGCCGAATCCCGGAAGCGCCAGGATGTAAACCTCAGGGTGACCGAAGAACCAGAAGAGGTTCTCCCACAAGTATGAGCTACCGCCGTGTTGCCGCGTCGAACAACGCGGTCTGGCGGTTCGGTCCATCAACGACATGTAGGTCGCCGGCGACCAACACGGGCGCGGCGAGCACCATGAGCATCGCCGTCACGAGCATCGACCAGACGAAGACCGGCACTCTGCGTCCAGGTCATTCCCGGCGCGCGATAGTTGATGATCGTCGCGATGATGTTGAAGCCACCGACGATCATCGAGAAGCGCCATCAGCCCGAACGCCACCAGGTAGGCGTCTTGGCCCTCGCCTGCTTCGATCGAGAGCGGAGCGTAGCCGGTCCAGCCGGTGGGGAAACCGCCGACGATGATGCCCGAGAGCAAGACGATGAACGCGGCTGGCGTGATCCAGAACGACAGCGCCTCTAGGCGCGGGAACGCCATGCGGCGCGAGCCGATCATCAACGGCACGAGGTAGTTGCCGAACGGGCCGAGGATGACCGACGTCATCATCATCATCATCATCGTGCCGTGCTCGCCGACGACTTCGAGATAGGTGCCCGGCTGCAATATGTGGCGCGTCGGCGATAGCAGTTCAGACCGGATCGCCAACGCGAACAACCCAGCGACGAAGAAATAGAAGAGCATCGCGACGAGGTACTGCACGCCGACGACCTTGTGGTCGAGGGTGTAGCTGAAATACGACCGCACGGTTGGCTTGCGCTCGTGCGCCCCTTCGGCTTCGGTCGCGGGAGCGTAGCCGAACAACTTTTGGAACGGGATAGTTCAGCGCGCCGATTCCGGCCAGCCAGCCGAACGTCGCGAACAGGTAGCCGAGCACGAGTGCGTGGTTGTTCTGACCCTCGCCCTGCACCTGCTGGTAGGTGTGCGCGATCCAGTTACCGACCATGTGCCCGATCGCGTAGCCAGCGGCGGCACCGACGAAGGCGAGGAGGAGGTTGGGGCTCAGCCACCACGGCCGGGTGGCGCGCGGTGCCGGCGGGCCGCCGGGGTTGCCCGCCCTGTCGACCGCTGGGGGCGCCGTCGTATCCATTGCCATGAGTCGTGGCCCTCCTACGGAATCACGCTGGGCGAGGCGGGACCAGGTGGCGGCCCGCTGGGGAGCGGATCCTGGCCTGGGTCGTAATAGCCGCCGTCGGACTGCGGAAGGTAGATGTCCGCGTAGGGCGGCAGGAAAGGAATCAGCTGTTGGGACGTCGACGCTGCGTTTGTGACCCAGGTCTTGAAGTCGGCCGCGCTCACGACCTTGCCAGTCGAGGTCATCGACCCGTGATAGAGACCACACAGCTCGTCGCACCGGATATTGATCGAGCCGATCTTGTCGGCTGTCCCGAACGCAACGTTGTTCACACCGGGGTTCGCGTCAGCCTTGATACCGAGGTTCACCGCCCAGAACGAGTGGATGACGTCGAGCGAGGTGACGCTGTACTGAACCTCTTGACCAGCAGGTACGACCATCTCGGCCGTCTCGAGGCCGCCGTATTGCGGGTAGCGGAACGTCCATCGCCATTGCTGCCCGATGACCTGGACAACGAGCAGTTTGCTCTTGGTCACGTCGGCGTTATAGCCCGTCGGTGTCCAGATCGGAGCCGGACCCGAACCCGTTCCCGCCCCGTTGTTGTGAGCTAGGTCGACGGTGCCGAACACGAACAACGCGAGCACGGTCACCGTCGTGACGCCGAGCCACGTCGCCTGGAATCCACGATGCCCTTTCAGCGGCGGCCCGTCGCCAACCTCGTCGACGGGAGTGCTCGACTTCACCCGCCAGTTCATGAGCACGTAGGCCAAATAGACCCAGATGAATACGAAGACGGGGACCGCGATGGTGCCGAGGATTCGGTTGCCATCCTGCTGCACCCGCGCCTGGTCGGAATCCTTGCCCGGCGGCATGTGCGGACCCCACACGAAATAGACCAGCACCATCCCCACGACCGACAGCACAACCCAGATCACTGCGATGCGCAGGATGTGCTGCCGATCCGTCCGTTCGTCGCGCACGGACGCCTGGGCCCCTGTTGGCTGCGTCATCAGGCCACGACCTTCAGGAAGCCGTTCATGTAGCCGAGCGTGGACATGCCGCCACCGTTTCCGTAGGGCCACCCGAGTCCGCAGGGCACGAAGCACTGCCACGGGTAGAGCCCCGCCGCCGGAGTCTTGATCGTGAACGTGACCGTGTTGTGGTCGAAGGACGCTGCGCACGGCGCGATGGCACACACGTTGGTATCGGCGGACGGAATACCTGGCATCGGCACCGAGATACCGAGCGTAGGCACTGCGAAGGTGTGCCCGATCCCGTTGTCGGTGTTGTCGTTGATGATGCGCACCGGTGCTCCGCCGTTCAGAACCTCAGTGCCGTCGACGGTGCCTTGCACCTGGTCCATGAACGAGTTCCGCAGCGTGCTGCCGGTGTCGTACTGGTCGATCGTGAAGTGCACGAGCGTGTTCGCCTTCAGCTTGAACATCGTCGTGTGTACCCACTTGCCGTTGATCTCTGCAAGGTAGGACACGTAGGTGGGGTGCGGTCCGTAACCGAGCGCGGGGACGGCCTGCAGGTGAATGCTCCTCCTGCCCGTTGCTTCCAGTCGTCGCGGCGGCGGCGACAGTAGGCGGGTAGTGGAGGAAGTACAGGAACAGCATCGTCACCCCCGCCACGAAGACGGCGAACACGACCCCAACGGCGGTCGCGCGCATAGGTCTGGTCATCTCGACCCTCCTGTCGGCGGGAGCGCGCACATCACATGAGTCATAGCCATGACCGCACCAGCACATCGAGCGACGCTGCGATACAGAGCAGGCTCAAGTACGTAATCGACCAGTGGAACAGCCGCAGCGGCTTGGGGTCGTCGCCCCTCGAAACCCGAGTCCGGAGCGCGTGCGCCTCGCGGATGAATACCGCGCCCAGCGCGACAGCCACCGCGAGGAATACGACGCTGAGGTGCGCGACGGGATAAAGCAGCAGCGACGTCGCGACCATGGCCCAGGTGTACAAAACGATCTGCTTGGCAACGACCGGTGCACTTGCCACCACGGGGAGCATCGGCACGCTGGCGGCCGCGTAGTCGTTGCGGAACCGGAACGCGAGCGCCCAGAAGTGTGGCGGCGTCCAGAGAAAAACAACCCCGAAGAGGACGACGGGGGTCCAGGCCAGCGAACCGGTCACCGCGGCCCAGCCGATGAGAACAGGCATACAGCCGGCCGCGCCGCCCCAGACGATGTTCTGCGACGTCCGCCTCTTGAGCAGAGCCGTATAGACCAGCACGTAGAAGGCGATCGCGGCCGCCGTCAGGCCCGCCGCCAGCAGGTTGGTCGCGAGAGCGAGCCCGGCCACGGCGACGACGCCGAGCGTGAGACCGAACGCCAACGCACCCGTCGGGCTGATTGAACCGCGCGACAGCGGGCGCCGTTCCGTCCTGTGCATGAGCGCATCAATGTCGCGGTCGAGGTAGCAGTTGAGGGCGTTCGCAGAACCAGCAGCGAGCGCGCCGCAGACCAAAGTCGCGCTGAACACCCGGAAGGAAGGGACGCCCCGAGCAGCGAGCACCAGCGCTGGCACGGTCGTGACAATCAACAACTCAATGATGCGGGGCTTAGTGAGCGCGAAGTAGTCGCGGGCGATGGTCAGGCGTGAGCGCCAGACCGGAGACGCGACGGCGGAGACCGCGGCCACGTATCGCCACCCTTCTCGGCTGGTGAGAGCCAGCTGATGATGTTGTTTTGCGCAATCGGTTGCTCGGTTAGCGCGTCACTCTAGGACGTCCCGAACCGCAACGCACCAGGTCGCCGCGGTTATTTTTGATCAGAATTTTCTATGGCACGCGCATTGGCGCCGTCATGTGTTCGTAAGGTTCGAGGGCTATAAGCAACACCCGTCACATCGATGCGCAGAGCGCAACAGACGACTCAGATTTGTGGCATTACCCTGAGCCGCATGCGCACCAGGGCGTCGGCGGTGAACTCAACCCTGTGGACTGCTGTGGTGGTGCTCCTCGTGCTGACGTTCGTGATGCTGGGCCGCTGGCAATGGCACCGTACGTACCGAGCCGTCGACGGCTACTCCGCCGAGCCAGGCGCAATTTCCTTGGAAACACTGGTCCCAGCCGGAACCGCGATCCCCGCAACGGCAGTCGCGCGCCAGGTCACGGTGACGGGCGTTTACGTCTCACCCGGCCAAGTAGTCGTGCCGGGTCACTCGCTCAGTGGTCAGCCGGTGTCGTGGGTGGTGACCCCGCTCGAGCTGGCCGACAAGACCGAAGTGCCCGTCGTCCGCGGTTGGATCGGCGCGAACGGGGATGCGCTCGCGACTCCGCCGAGCTCCCCGGTCTCGGTCACCGGGCGGATCGAGGTCGGTGACGTTCTCACTATTGGCACGATCCCGGCCGCCCGGTCAGCCCTGCGGGCCGGCTACCTCATCAGGACCGCGCAATCGCCACCCGACCCGCTGTCATTGCAGCCCGTGCCCGCGGCTCCTCCGGACGACCACGCTCCCCAACAGTTCCACCTGCAAAACGCTATCTACGTCGTCCAGTGGTACCTGCTGGCGATCATCGCGGTCGTGACCTGGTGGCGATCCCTGCGGGCAAGGCGCGGACCGCACCCGGCTGACGATCAACGGCCGCTCGCGTCGGCCGTGTAGCGAGACGGCCCGGCTCAAGTCTGCGCAACCAGACCGTCGAGGACCTGCTTCAACTCGGCAGCGGTCGTCGGCCCGATGACGCGTGCCGCGATGCGCCCGTGCGTGTCGAGCACGAGTGTGCTCGGGATGCCCATCTGCGGGAGCATTTTCAGCTTGCTCAGCATTGCGCCTTGCGGATCGACGAAGCTCGGATAGGTCATGCCCGCCGAGGCCGCGAACGCCCGCCCGGCTGACGTGGTGTCCGCCTCATCTATCCCGACGAACACGACGCCCCGAGACGCATACGATTTCGCCGGCGCACCAAGCATCGGCGACTCCTCGCGACACGGGCCGCACCACGAAGCCCAGACGTTGAGGACGACGACCTTCCCCTGTCCGACCGAACCCAACGAGAGTGCAGCCGCCGTCGAACGTCTTGCCCTTCAGCGCAGGCGCCGAGTGCCGGGCGTTGACGGCGTACGTCGTAAGACCGACGACGTCTACGGAGTCAGAGGCCTTCGAGGCGCTGCCCGCCGCGGCACCGCAACCGGTGAGCGCGATCGAGGCCGCGATCGAGGCAGCGATCAACAGCACCGTGAAGCGCTTGGGCATCTGGACAGGCTAACCCGGCCCCACAAGATCGCCATCGCATGCGGGCTCCGGGATCGACGCGTCCGGGGATCGACGCTTCAGGGGTTCGTCATGTCGCGCAGCCATAGTGGGCTGGTGATGTCAGCGGCTGCAGCGAACACCCATCGGCGGATCACCAGAAGCGTCGCACTCACGATCGCCACCCTGGCGCTCGTGCTGGCGGGCTGCACGACGTCGCATGCGCGGCCCGCACCAAAGTCCGCAACGACGTCCTTGCCGCCCTCCCCGAGTCCCCCTCGACCGGTGTCAGCGCCCGCCCCACCGGAGTCGGCACCCGCCGCCGCAGGGTCGGCCGACCCTGCGCCAGCCTCCAGCGACCCGGCTCCAGCCGTTCCAGCTCGTACCGCAGTAACGGCCACGACGATTTCGGTGCGGCTACCGATCGCGTTGTCCCGGGTGGTCGCCCTGGCGCTGAATGGACAGGTGGTCGTGGCCGGCGGGCTCGACGCGCACCAAGTCACGACCTCTCAAACGCTGGTGTTTGATCCGCGCTCGATGTCGATCCGTCCGGCGGCCCACCTTCCGATCGCGGTGCACGATGCAGGCGCTGGCGTCGTCGGCAGCACGGCGCTCGTGGTCGGAGGCGGCTCAGCCGCATCGAGCGATGCGGTGCAAGCAGTGCACGCCGATGGCACCGCGGCGGTCGTCGGACGGCTCCCTCAGGTTCGCTCGGACGATTCCGTCGCCACCACGAGCGGCGAGTTATACGTGATTGGGGGGTACGACGGCGTACACGAGCTTCCGGGCGTCTTAGCTACGACCGACGGCGTCACGTTTCGTTCGGTCGGACAGCTCGGGAAGACCGTTCGTTACGGCGCCGCCTACGCGTCGTCGGGCGCGGTGTGGATCTTCGGCGGCGAACATCAAGGCCAGCCCATTGCCGACATCCAGCGCGTCGACACGGGCACCGGCCTGAGCACAGTCGTCGGCAAGCTCCCCCACCCGCTGGCACATGCCGCCGTAGTGGTCATCGGCGGTCAGGTATTGATTCTCGGCGGTTCCGACGGGCACAACCCACAGAACGCGATCTTCGCGTTCGACCCTGCCACCGGCTCGGTGAGCCTCGTCGGCTCTATGCCCGAGTCTGTTTCCGACATGGCGACGGCCGTCGTCGGAGACACGGCCTATGTTCTCGGCGGGAATGCCCTCACCGCTGAGCAGACGGTCGCGCCGACAACCGCCATCGTCGCTGTGAAGATCGCGCTGGTCGAGCCCAAGCGACTGTCCAAGGGCACTCCCGCCGCGCTGTTCAGCGGCAAGCTCCTCATCGCGGATCGCGGCAACAATCGCCTCACTCTTGTTGACCCGGCGGGCACCATCGACTGGACCTTCCCGAACGCGACAGCGCCGGCACCGCCGTCCGGATTCTTCTTTCCTGACGATGCCTTCTTCACCGACCACGGCACCGCGATCCTGTCGAACCAGGAGGGCAACAACACGATCGTCGAGATCTCCTATCCCGGCGGAAAACCGCTCTGGTCTTATGGCCACCCCGGCATCGCGAGCGCGGCCGCTGGTTACCTGCATGAACCCGACGACGCCTACAAGCTCGCCGACGGACGCGTCATCGTCGCGGACGCCAACAACTGTCGGGTATTGATCATCAGTGCGCATGAGCAACCGATCGGCCAGATCGGCACCACGGGCAGTTGCATCCACAAGCCACCGACGTCGCTCGGCTATCCGAACGGCGATACACCGCTGCAGAACGGCAACGTGCTGATCTCGGAGGTAACGGGCTCGTGGATCAGCGAATACACCATGTCCGGTGGCCTTGTCTGGACGGTCCACCTCCCGTTGACCTACCCGTCCGACCCGCAGCAGATCGGTCCCGACACCTACATCGTGGCCGACTACGCAAAGCCCGGCGGAGTCGTCGAGTTCGACCGGGCCGGGCACATCTTGTGGGAGTACCGCGTTCCGAGCGGGCACGGCATGCTCAATCACCCAAGTCTCGCCGAGGTCCTGCCAAGCGGTGTCATCTGCGTCAACGACGACTACCGGCATCGAGTGGTGATGATCGACCCCAAGGCCAAGGCCATCGTCTGGCAGTACGGCGTCGACGACGTATCCGGCACAGCGCCAGGGCTGCTGAATACACCCGACGGATTCGACCTGCTCGCGCCCGACGGCACCACGCCCACCCATCCATGGACAGGCTGACCCGCGGCGATCGCTAGTCGATTGCCCCAACGGTCTCGATCGCGTCGACGTAACGCTGCGCAGAACCGGGCGCGAGCTGTCCTGCCGGCAGTTCGACAACGAAAGCCGTTGGACCGAACGTCGAGTCTTGCCACCCGGTGACGCTGCCTGGATAGTCCGTCAGTCGTGCCAGCGGAAGACCCACCAGAGCGCTGAAGCGCCTCTCGACATTGATCGGCCCCTGAGAGTCGTCGACCGCGGCGAGATGCTGGTGAAACCAGATCGCCAGCGTTGGGCGGAGGCGGGTGATGAGGAGTGCTGCGGCGGCCGATTCGGGCTCCGACAATGCACGCGTTCCGCTGTAGTCGAACGACCCTCGCGGGCTTAGATGCCGCCACTGGAACGGAAAGTTCCGATTGAGGTCTACGCCGTCCGCGTTCTGCCGGGTCGCAGATGCGGCCCCGTCGGGATTGAGCTGGTTGATGATCCAGACGTCTAGGTCCGTCCGCGGTGCAGCGGCCTTTAGGGCGGTCGCGATCTGGTCGCCGGCCAGCTCGTTGCCGTGAATGCTGCCAACAATGAGGACCCGGTGCGGGCTCGCCGGATTTCCGATCTCGGTCACCGTCAAGGGTCGGCCCCGAACCGAGTACCCGAACGTTGTCGTCCGATTCACCAACGCTGGGAGCACCACAGGGAGGCGGGTAGGCGCCGGCGGGTCGGGCGTTGCTGCAATCGCCGATGACACGACGGGCGATGACGACGGCACAGGAGCCGTGACTGCGTCGGCGTCGCGATCGACCGCACAGCCGGTCAGTCCCAGCACAACAAAGATCCACCACGCGTATGCGCGGCCGAGACTCACTTCGCCTGGTCGAGCGCTGACTGCAACGACTGGATGTACCCGTCGCTCGTGTAAGTCGCGCCCGACACCGCCTGAATGTTCGCACTCTGCGCAGCGACGGTCTCCTGGATGAGGATCGGTACAGCCTGTTGGTCGATTTGCTGGTCGACGCCGTTGCTGTCAGGAAGCCGGATCGGGGTCACGTCGGTGATCTGAGCTCCAACAAGTTTCACCTGAACCTGGACGTTGCCGTAGCGCGTGCGAATGGAAGACCCAGTGATGTCGCGGGTCTGCGGTTGAGCCGAGGGTGCGGTTGCGGAGGGCTTCTTGGCAGGCGGCCCATTCGAGGACGGCACCGTTGTAGGAAGCGTGGTTGCGGGCGCGGAGGTCTGGGGCGCTGGCGGACTTGATGCCGTCGCGGCGATTGGAGGCTGCGACGATTGTCGAGCCGAGTGCGTCTTGAACCCGAGCAGCAACACCAGCCCTGCGACGGTGGCAACGATCGCGGCGAACGTCCGCTTCATCAGGGCCCAACCAAGACGCCGAGCGCAGCCGTGTGAGCGGCCGCGAATGAATACGGAGGTACGAGATCAACCCCATCGGGGATGTTGAGATACCCCGCCGCGGTGCCGCGCACGCCAGTGTGTCCGTATTGCCAGACGACCGTGTTCGTCTGCGGGTCCACGACGATGACGCGATCGTTGAGGTCGTCGTTGAGCAGGATGTCGCCGTTCGGCAGCGGGAGTGCAAGGGACGGATGGTTCAAACGGTTCGACCCAGTCGGCGCGTAACGCCACAGCGTTTGTCCGGCTTGGTTGAAGATGACCACCTGACCCGGAGATGAGTAGTCCACCGTTAGGTATTTGTTGGGGCCGATCTCGTTCGTGTCCGACGGGTATCGCACGAGCGGCGGATGCGTAGACCAGTACACGTGTCCCGCGAGGTCGATCTCATCAACCCAGTCGCCATTGATCTCGGTGACGAGATAGTGGCCGGCCGTTGTCGGGAACGCGCCGTTAGGACTACCGAAGGTGGACGGCGGGTGGTGGGCGCAGTGCCCGATGATGCCGAGCTGCCGCGTGACGGTCTGTGCGGCGGGCGACACCACGACTACGCGGCAGTTCTTGATGTCGGCGGTAACCAGATCGCCGTTCGCCAGCATCATCGCGTCGTCGGGATTCCACACGTACCCCGGCCCGGAGCCATGCACGCCAGGGTGGCCATAACTGCCGACGATTCGGTGTGTCGCGACATCGATCACGCGGATCGCAAAGTCATCTTCCTCGGTCGCGACGATGTACTTGCCGTCCGCGCTGAAGAATGCGTCGTCCGGGATGAGAAACGTCTCACCTGTCGCAAGGTCGCCCGGCCGCGGGAACTGCCACACCAGGCGTCCCTGTGGATCGACGACGATGAGCCGGTTGTTTCTCTTGTCGGCGATCAGCACGTCCGCGGGTAGCACGCCCGGGTCAGACCCTGGCTGCAGGAAACCCGCTGTACCGACAGGTGCGACCGCCGGCCACAACGGAGCAGCAACCGTCGGAGCGGCAACCGTCGGAGCGGCAACCGTCGGAGCAGCAACCGTCGGAGGAGCAACCGTCGGAGCAGCAGTGGGCGAGGAAACCGCAGGCACGGCCGCTGACGACGCAAGGGGCGGCGGCGCGGTCGGTGACGAGCTATTCGCCGCCACGGTGTGGGGAGCGCCGCCCGTCGACGATGCGGAGGTCCCTGACAGCACGCCAACCACAGCAGCGGCAGCAGCGGCAGTTGTCACCGCCGCAACCAACGCGCGGCGACGACTCAACATGTTTCCAATATCCACGACCGACCTTACGAACGAGCTGACGGGGTGGCAGCACCGCCAACACCGTCCCTTTAACGCCGCTGTCAGGCCTGCAGTTCATGGTGGATCTCAAGCCCCTGCACACCTGAACGGATTCTCAGGAATTTGTCAGATGGCTTTATGTCACCAGTCAGACACGTGCTTCAGGGTCTGAGTGAACGGATTCCCGAAAACAAACGATGTGTTGATAGCGCGTCACAGCATAGGAGGTCGCAATGACCACGCGAGCGGAAGGCTTCCGCCGGATCGCCACGGCCAACGCAACAATCGCGACGGCAAGTGTCGCCGGCGTTGTTGGCCTGGGCGCACTAATTGCCCAGCAAGGCACCCATCACGCTGCAGCTACCGTCCCGACAACCGTCACGAGCACGACTCAGACGACGTCGACCGATTCGCCGGCCGCGACCACTTCGAGTTCGACAGCGAGCACGTCCAGCACTTCTTCGGACGACACGACAACGAGTGCCAGCGCTACGCCTCAAGCCGTCCAGCAATCGACGTCGACTTCGGTGCAACACGCAGTGACGAGCGGATCATGACACTGTCCGCCGTGCAGTGGCCCGCCATCGGTACCACCGCGCGAATCGTTGTTACTGACGCCGCACATCTCGACGCCGCACAAGGCATCGTCGTCCGGAACCTGGCGGAGCTCGATCTTGCTTGTAGCAGATTCCGATCGGACTCCGAGGTCGCACGACTCGCCGCGCGCGGGAACGCGTGGACATCGGTGAGCGCCATCCTTGCTGAAGCCTTGGCGTGTGCACTTGATGTCGCCCGTTCGACGGACGGCGACGTCGACCCGACGATGGGCACAGACATGAGCCGACTCGGCTACGACCGCGACTACGGCAAGCTGAAGAAGGTCGACGTCGTCGGCACAGACGACGCAGTCGTGCCTCTCACCTACCGCCTCGTGTACCGGACGACGTGGCGTGACGTCGAGCTCGATCACAGCCGCCGACGTGTGCGCGTGCCTGCCGGACTGGTGCTTGATCTCGGTGCGACCGCGAAGGCGTGGTGTGCAGATCGGTGCGCGGCCGCAATCCATCGCGAACTCGGCGCGGGTGTGCTCGTGAGCCTGGGCGGCGATATCGCGACGGCCGGAACAGGTCCGGACGGCGGGTGGGTGGTGCGGGTGCAGGATCTACCTGACAGCACAACTGGCCCGCATGCGGTCGTGGTTCTGCGCGACGGATACGCAGTCGCGACGTCAAGCACGATCAGTCGCACGTGGCAGCGTGGCACGTCGCGGCTCCATCACATTCTCGACCCGGCCACTCGGCGTCCGGTCGCCCCTGTCTGGCGAACGGTGACCGCCGTCGCCAGCAGTTGCGTTGACGCGAACGCGGCAACCACTGCAGCGATTGTGCGCGGTCGTGCTGCGGAGCCTTGGCTAGCAAGTCGTCCAGTGGCCGCCAGGCTCGTCGATCAAGACGGCCGCATACGCACCCTCGGCGGATGGCCGTCGGAGGCTGCGGCATGAGCGCCGCATCGATCGACAAGGCACTGTGGTACCTGGGGCGCTCCAGTGGTGTCGTCAGTCTCGTCTTGCTCACGCTCGTCGTCGCTCTCGGCATCGCTACACGTTCCGGACGTCCGCTGCCGGGTCTGCCGCGATTCGCCGTCAGCGCCGTGCATCGTTCCGCGAGTTTGCTCGCGGTTGTCTTTCTCACTGTGCACGTCGTGACGCTGACGCTCGATCCGCAGTCGCAGTTGCGCTGGCTTGATGCAGTGCTCCCGTTTGGCAGTCATCTGAAGCCGCTGTGGGTCGGTCTCGGTGCTGCGTCACTGGATCTCATCGTCGCGCTCGTCGTCACAAGTCTGCTGCGTCAGCGGATCGGGCATCGCGTGTGGCACGCGATTCACTGGGCGGCGTACGCGCTGTGGCCATTCGCCGTTCTGCACACCATCGGTACCGGCACTGACATGCAACGCGGCTGGATGCTCGGCATTCTCGCGTTCTGCATTCTGATGGTCGCTGGATTGACCGGCTGGCGACTCTCGACGCGTTTCCTCGATGAGACGGACCGGACCGTCGGCACGCAAGTGCCGTCGCGCCAAACCCGTCTGCTTGCAGCTTCGAAAGGCCTCCAATGACAACCCTGCACGAGGAAGAGATGCACACCAGTGCCCAGGTCGTCGCGTGTGATGCCATCATGGGCCCCTCGCCCGCTTCACAGCATGAGCTAGCGGCTCACCTTGCCGTGCACGGTCGACTTCCCGCGATGACTGCGCACGCCGTAGTACAGCTTGCCGCCGGCAGTGGTCTTGCCGGACACGGCGGTGCTGGCTTTCCCTTGCACCGCAAGCTTGAAGCGGTGAATGCGGCGCGCGGCCGCGCGACTGTGGTTGCGAACGGCGCCGAAGGCGAGCCGGCGAGCGCGAAGGATCGATGGTTGCTTGCTCGACGTCCGCATCTCGTGCTCGACGGCTTGCAGCTGGTGGCGCGTGCAACGAACGCGACGGACGCTTTTCTCTACGTCAACCACCGGGTAGCCGTCACAACCCTCGAAGGCGTACTTGGCGAACGGCGGCGCGCAGGCCTCGACCCGATCCCGGTCACCGTGGTCGCGGCGCCCGCCGCGTTCATCTCAGGCGAAGAAACAGCGGTCGTCAGTCACCTTTCTGGCGGCGCGGCTCTTCCTCGTTTCAAGTCGCCTCGGGTAACCGAACGTGGCGTGCGCGGGCGGCCAACGCTCGTAAGCAATGTCGAAACACTCGCCTTGCTGGCACTGATTGCGCGCCGCGACGCAGGGTGGTTCGCCGCGATGGGAACCGCCAAAGAGCCGGGCACGATGCTGCTCACCGTCGGCGGCGCGGTTCGTGCTCCTGGCATTGTCGAGGCCGCTCACGGAACACCGTTGGCAGACGTGCTCGCTCTCGCCGGCGGAACGTCGAGGCATCTTCAAGCCATTCTGCTCGGGGGTTATCACGGCACCTGGTTGACTGCCGACGAGGTCGCCTCCGCGAAGCTCTCGCGATCCGATCTCGCTCCGCTCGGCGCCTCGCCCGGAGCCGGCGTCATGGTCGCGATGGGCCACGGAACGTGCGGTCTCATCGAGATGAGCAGAGTCATGAGTTATCTAGCCGAGGAGTCCGCCGGCCAGTGTGGGCCGTGCCTCAACGGCCTTCCGCGCATCGCCACCCAACTCAAATCCGTCGCGTTCACGGGCAGCACTCAGCAGGCCGTCGACGAGATGCGCCGACTTGCAGGACTGGTCGTGGGCCGCGGTGCATGCCATCACCCCGACGGCAGCATGCGCTTCCTCGGTAGCGGGTTGCGGGTGTTCGCCGCCGAAGTCGAACTTCACCTCGGCGGCCACTGCAGCCGAACGTCCGGCGATGCAGTACTACCCACGGCGGTGACGCGATGACGACGACTACCCAGTCACGGGTGCTCGTCGACTGGACCGCTTGCGACGGGCGGGGCTTGTGCGCCGAACTGTTGCCGGAGTTGATCAGCCGCGACGAATGGGGATTCCCACTGATTCCCGATCCGAGGGTGCCGGCCGCACTGCGCGATCACGCCGAGCGGGCAATCGCGGCGTGCCCAAGGTTGGCGTTGCGGCTCTCGAAGACCTAGAGCAAGTCCGCGCCTGGCCGCCTAACTCGACCGAATCCCTCGGGTCACGATGTGCAGACAGGCATCGATGAGTGCCGGCCGCTCGTCCAAGGGAACCCCCGACAACGGTCCGAGTAGCAGCATCGAAAGACCGTGCGCGATGCCCCACCCGGTCTTGGCCGCGGCGTCGTACTCGTCGGGATTGAGCACTCCGGTGGCGACCAGTTCGTCGAGCCGATCGGTGAGCAGCGTCTCAGGTGTCAACAGGTTGTCGGCGTTGGCGCGCTCATGCATGGCCGTCTTCTCCGGTGAGGTGAACGCGGTCGCGAAAAGTCCGGGTTCCGCAAGCGCGAATCGGATGTAGCCCCGACCCACCGCCTCCATCCGCGCCTGCGCATCAAGACCGGGGTCGTTGGTCGAGACGCATCGCTCGAGCTCGGCCTGCATCGTCAAGGCCATCCGATTCAGTGCCATCAGCGCGACCTGCACGACGAGGTCTGGTAGCGACTCGAAGTGCCGGTAGGCGGCGTTCGGAGATACCCCAACCCGCCGGGCTGCCTCCCGAAGGACGATCGCGCCCGGCCCACCCTCGTGAGCCAGCTCGACCGCCGCCTCGATGAGCGCATGGCGCAGGTCGCCGTGGTGGTACGGGTGGGCCCGAGGGGGGGTAGCGGGAGGCGTTTCTGAACTCGGCACAGAAACATGTTGACGGCGTGAACATCCATATGGCAAGTTCACGGTGTCAACATCGTGCAGCGGAGTCAGGGAGCCTGTCGTGTTCTACACATGGGGATCGGTCGTCGTCCGGCGCGCCCGGCTGGTTCTGGCGCTCAGTGGCGCGGCGCTGCTGGTCTTCGCCGTTCTCGGCGTCGGTGTCTTCGGCCGCCTGTTGTCAGCCGGCTTCGACAACCCGGCGTCCGCCTCGAGCAAGGCCAGGGTGTTGCTCGATCAGAAATTCGGCGGCGATCCGGACATGATCTTCCTGGTGCACGCGACCAGCGGCACGGTTGACGGCGCCGCGGCGACGAGCGCCGGGGAGGCCCTCGCGGCCAAACTCAAAGCCGACCCGAGGTTGACCGGCGTTACCTCGTACTGGATGACCCATGCACCGAGCCTGCGTTCGAAGGACGGCACCGACGCACTGATCCTGACTCGCGTAGTCGGCGATGACAACAAGGCCGCCACGACGTCGACCAAACTGCTCTCCGACTACGCGCACGAGAACACTTCGGCCGCGACCGTGCGGATCGGCGGCGCGCTCGGCACCGGCATCGGTGGTCAGGTGACCAAAGATCTCGCTGTCGCCGAGAGCATCGCAGTGCCACTCACTCTCATCTTGCTGATGGTCGTATTCGGCAGCGTGGTCGCAGCACTACTGCCATTGAGCATCGGGGTTCTTGCGATCTTCGGAACGCTTGCAGAACTCAGCGTGCTCACTCACATCACTAGCGTCAGTATCTTCGCGATCAACCTGACGACCGCGCTCGGCCTAGGCCTCGGCATCGACTACGCGTTGTTGATGGTGAGCCGGTTCCGTGAGGAGCTCGCGAACGGCGTCGACGTGCCAGAAGCAGTGGCGCGGACGACGGCAACTGCCGGTCGCACGATCGCTTTCTCTGCGTTGACAGTGGCTGCAGCGTTGGCCGCGATGATCGTGTTCCCTGTCTACTTCCTGAAATCATTCGCGTACGCAGGCGTTGGAGTTACGGCGTTCGCCGCGATAGGCGCGTTGATCGTGATGCCCGCGTTGCTGACCGTGCTCGGACACCGGGTCAATGCCGGCCGCATCCCCGGCATCAAGGCGGTGCGCAGTGCCGAAACCCCGTTCTGGGGTCGGCTGGCCAAGGGCGTCATGCGGCGTCCGATCATCGCCGCGGTGCCCGTCATCGCTGTACTGCTGTTCATGGCGACGCCGCTGCTAAAGGTCACCTTCGCGGCCCCTGACGACCGGGCGCTTCCGACCAGCGCGGCGAGCCACCAGGTCGGCGACGCGTTGCGCAACGACTTCGCCACGGCGCCCAGTGTCACCGACGTCGTAGTCTCCCCGCCGCTGTCACCGGCAACCTTGGCAACGTATGAAGGCGCCCTGAGTGCAGTGGCAGGAGTGCAGCACGTCGTCGACTCGGGCACGGTGTCGGGCACGCAACGGCTCACGATCACCACCGGCTTGTACAGCACGTCCGGTGCAGCAGCGACGATGGTCAAGCAGGTCCGCGACATTCCCGCGCCTGCGGGTGCGCACGTGCTGGTCGGTGGCGACACGGCCGCGCTGATCGACGGCAAGGCGGCGATCGGCTCACGGTTGCTACTTGCCGGCGGCATCATCGTGGTGACGACGTTCATCCTGCTGTTCTTGTTCACCGGCAGCATCGTGCAGCCGGTGCGGGCATTGCTCGGCAATGTCCTCACACTCGGAGCCACTCTCGGCGCGATGGTGTGGATCTTCCAGGACGGCCACTTCTCGAAGCTGCTGGGATTCACGCCCACGCCTACCAACACCTCAATGCCAGTGCTGCTGTTCTGCATCGCATTCGGCTTGTCGATGGACTACGAGGTCTTCTTGATGAGCCGCATCAAAGAACTCCACGACCACGGTGCAACCAACGCCGATGCGGTCACCCACGGTCTCGCCCGCACCGGCCGAATCGTGTCGACTGCGGCAGCGTTGCTCGCGGTGAGCTTCTTCGCGTTCGCCACCAGCAAGGTCAGCTTCATCCAGTTCTTCGGTCTCGGCACCGGCCTGGCGATCCTCATCGACGCCACGCTCGTGCGTGGTGTGCTGGTGCCCGCCTTCATGCGGGCGTTTGGGGAGAACAGTTGGTACGCACCGAAGTTGCTGCGCCGCTTGCACAACCGCATCGGCCTCAGCGATGCCGAAGCACCGGTTCCCCAGCTCGTCGCCGCGTCGCTCGCCTAGAGTGGCCGGTGCCGACGAACTTCACATCTCGTGTGTCAGACACCGTCGCTCCCGGCGGATTCGAACGCATCATTGTCTCCTCGAGTATTAGGGGCGCGGACGGCGAACAGTGCGGCAGCGAGCACGAAGATGCTGCTCGCGAGCAGAGCCCGGTGAAACCCTGAAGTCAGCGCGTTCGGAGTCGCGACGTGCGCGGCCAGCAGATGCGTGGTTCGGGCCGTGGCGATCGCCGAGAAGATCGCCAGGCCGAGCGCCCCGCCGAGTTGCTGAGATGCGTTGAGCAGTGCGGCGGCCAGCCCTGCCTGCTGTTTTGGCACGCCAGCGTTGGCAGCCGTCGCGACGCCGACGAACACAGCGCCGAGCCCGAATGACATGACCAGCGTGCCAGGCAGGATGTTCGTCACGTAGTGGCCGTGAACGTGCAGGCGCGACAAGTAATAGATGCCGGACGCCGCGATCAGGCAACCAGCCACGATCACCGGGCGGGTGCCGATGCGTGCGAGCAGTTGGCCGCTGATCCCGGCCGCGATGCCGACGCCGACGCAGAGCGGGAGGTATGCGGCGCCGGTCTGCAGTGGTGAGAACCCGAGGACGGTCTGCATGTAGAGCGTGAGAAAGAAGAACACCGCCAGGAAGCCAGCGAACGCGATCAGTTGCGTCACGTCGGCAGCAGCCAGGCCGCGGGTGCGAAAGATCGACAGCGGCAGCACCGGATTGCGCGAACGAGTCTCGACGATGACGAATGCGACCACGAGTAAACCTGCGCCTGCAAGCTCCAGCACGGTGCGGGCTGCTGACCAGCCTTGGTTGGGTGCCTCTACGAGTGCGTAGACGAGCAACAGCATGGCGCCGGTCGCGAGGATCGATCCGGCGACGTCGAAGCCCTTGGGACGCCGGGTGGGCCGGTCGTCGTCGATCAGCCTGAAGATGCCGACCAGTACGAGGACGGCCGCCGGCGGGTTGACGAACATCACCCAGCGCCAGCCTGGGCCGTCGGTGAGAATCCCGCCGAGGAGCACGCCCGCCGCCGACGCGAGGCCGGCGACGCCACCCCACACGCCGAGTGCGGCGTGCCGGTCGGACGGCTCGGTGAAAGTCGTCGTCAGGATCGACAGCGCCGCGGGCAACATCATCGCTGCACCGACGCCCTGTGCGAGGCGGGCGCCGACGAGCGTCCCCACGTTCGGCGCCAGGCCACCGGCAAGTGAACCGATACCGATCACGATCGTGCCCGCGACCAGCACCCGCCGCCGTCCCAGCAAGTCAGCCGCGCGTCCGCCGAGCAGCATGAAGCCGCCGTAAGTAAGCAGATAGCCGGACGGAATCCACTGCAACCCCTGCACCGAAACGTGCAGGTCATCGCGGATCGATGGCAAGGCGATGTTGACGATCGACGCGTCGACGAAGTCGAGGAACGCGACCGCGCAGAGCAGCGCAAGGATCGCCTTGCCGCCACGCGTCTTGAGCGCCGATGGTCGTTCGAGTGTTGCCGTCATGCCGTCCTCCGAGTGTTTGGTGTTCAAGCTCAAGGACGGGATGGACGGCGAGAATGTGACGCACCGTCGGCGGTGTCACTATCGAGAGGGCTACGTCGTCCTTTGACGTTGAACAGTTCTATGGGAGGTGCGGAGATGACGGTGACGGCAACCGACGACGAGTTTGCCCAGGCGTGGCAGGCGAATCGCTCGTATCTGGTGAACCTCGCCTACGGCATGCTCGGCGACATCGGCGCAGCCGAAGATGCCGTACAAGAGGCGTTCGCGAGGTTCTCGACGGCTGACCGCGCAGCGATCAGGGATACTCGCGGTTGGCTGATCGTGGTCACCAGCCGGGTATGTCTCGACCAGATGGGTTCGGCGCGCGTACGGCGTGAGCGGGCGGTCGACGCATCCACGATCGAGTTCACACACGCGGCCGAGCGTGCTCCCGACCCAGCCGACCGGGTGACGCTCGACGACGAAGTCCGCTCCGCATTGTTGATCGTGCTCGAAAGGCTGAGCCCAGCTGAGCGTGTCGTTTTCGTGCTGCACGACATCTTCCAAACACCGTTCGACAGCATCGCTGTCACTGTCGGGCGACCGGTCGCCAGCTGTCGTCAACTCGCGCGGCGAGCCCGGCTCAAGATTGCCAGCGATATCGGCGTCGTGTCCCAGGACGTCGACGTCACGCAACACCGACTCGTCGTCGACCAGTTCATCGATGCGGTGTCACGCGGAGACATCAATGCGCTGGTTCCGCTGCTCGACCCAGAGGTCTGGGGCGACGCCGACATGGGCCCGCTCGACCCACGCAGCGGTGTCGTGAACCGCGGCGTCCGCAAGGTGTCGCGCAATCTCATGCGCTGGTTGGGCGCCAAGACGTTGGTGTCGGATCCCTTTGGCGACCAGACACAGGTGCTCGCATTCGTCGACCGAAGCCTCTACGCAGTCATCTATCTGACGGTTGCCGATGGAGTGATTGAGCGACTACACGTGATCGCTGACCCCGCCAAGCTCGTACCGATGGGCTGAACGGCTCTACAGGTCAGCCGAACGGTTCGCCGAAAGCCCGGCGCCGATTGAAGATCCGTAGCTACAGTCACCTTGACTGCTGAGTTGGTTGATGTACGGGGGAAGTTCATGCTGCACCGCAGACGCTTACGCGCCTTGACTGCGATTGTCTTGGGCACCGCAAGTCTTGCCGTCGTCGGTCTCGGCGCGGCGGCGCCAGCCGGCGCGAGCCCCGGTCCGGTCAACCTGGACTCCGGAGTTTCGGGGCAGCCGAAGGACGTCCATCTCTGGGCTGCAAGCACCGCGGGAATTCTCTACTCCGTGACCGACCTCGGCGGAGGTGGCACAGAGAATTCCTTCATGCAGCCGAGCGGTGGCTCCAGCGCGCCGCTACCGGCAAACATCGTCCCGTCCAGCAGGTCGTCCGCGATCGTCGGCTCGATGATCGGAAGCTTCGACGACGCCTCGACCTTCACATACATGACGATGACGGGCTCTGCCAGTGGCACGGCCACTGTGCCCGCGGGCGCTATGTTCCAGGCGACCAGCGCTGACGGGTACCTGTATTCGGCAGTGCCGAACGGCTCGACCGCGACTCACATTTACGACGTCAACGTCAGCACGCACGCAACGACGGACATGGCCACGGTGCCCGGCACTCCGTCATGGTTCTACGTGTACGCCTCAACAAGCGGCGTGCTGATTGAGACCTATGAGACGGAAGCAATCCCTCCGGTGTCGCTCTACTACGTCAGCTACGCGACGCCCACCCACCTCATTCAGCTGGCGTCGTCAGCGCCGGTCTCGAGCCTGCCTGTTCTCGGAACCAGCTCGGCGGCTTGGATAGAGAACCCGACCATCGGCGCAGACGAGTCGGCGTTCATGCCAGCTGACTCGACCGTCGTTCGCATCGGTCTCGACGGCACGAATGAAGTTCGCACGACATTGCCCTACGCTTCGGGAGTCGCCATAACTCCGACACAGACCGGCGTCACGATCCAAAACCCGGACTTCTCCGAATACTTCGAGACGATGCCGGCAGCCGGTGGGACGCTGACCACCTATCCGACGTCGGCGTCTGAGATCGCCCTAGCCGCAGGCAACTCCTTCTTCGTGAGCCTGAACGGCACTCCGGCCACAGCCGGGCTCTACACGATGCCCTCAGCAGCCAGCCTCGCGACCCAGATCATCACCGCCGGACCGCAGGGCCTGCGCGCGACCGCCATCGCGTTGTCACCCGGCCGCGCAACGTGGGTCGACAACGGTATTGGCGCCGGTACGTGGAGTCGCCCGCTGTTGACGTCTGGGTCGACGATCACCCCTGGCACCGCCAGCATCATCTCCTCGGTGTCCGACCCATCGACCTACACTCCGCTCTCGTCGTCGGGCTCGCGAACTGCCTACATGGTGAACACGCCAACCGCTGAGGCTCTCTGGGTCAGCGGACCCAGTGGATCTCAGCAGATCCCAAACCCCATGGGCACAGACGGCGTGACGGTCTCGGGTACCCGGCTGTTGGAAAATCAATACGACGGTTCGGCGACGCTGTACGACTTGGTCGCAGGCACGTCGACCAACCTTCCCGCGCCGGTAGGCCCGCCTTGGCCGACGTTTAGCGGACAGCAGCCCTACCAGCTCTCAGGCAACAAGCTCGCCTGGCTATCGTCCGACGGTTCGGTGTGGGTGAAAAACCTCGACACTGCCCTAGCGACGCAACTCTCGCCAGCGCTCACTGCGGCGGGACAGACCGTCACCGGCAGCGTGGCCATCGCGGGTGACACAGTCGCGTGGGGTGTATCGCTATGCACCGTCGCTGGCGTCCGCGAGTGCATCAACCAGCCTGCCAGCTATCGTAATTTCGCGACCATGGGGCCAATTCAAACGATCCCGTCGGACGGTGCGGTCCAGATCGCTCTTTCCGCGCAATACCTAGCTTTTGAGGCCTACAACACGACGAGTAGTTCGTGGGATTTGTATGTCAACCCGCTCTACACCTCGACAGTGAACGACATCACACCCCTAGCTGCGACATTCACTCCTAGCTTTTCGATATCGGGATCGACGATCGGCTGGGTAGGCAGTGACCGCCTCGCACACGCACAGGCACTCACACACATCGCCGAGCGGCCGCGGTATCTCGGCAACGGCATCGCACCATCGGGTCTCATCGCAGATGGAGCGCACACGTGGAACGCCGACTTCGTTGCCTCAACGAGTCTCACGACCTGCACGGTGACCATCAAGTCCGGTTCGACTACAGTGCGCGCGCTGGCCTGTGACTCAACTCAAACCCCGTTTGGCGAGGGAGTCGTCAGCTGGGACGGCAAGAACACTGGCGGCACTATTGTCGCCGCGGGTTCGTACACGTGGACATTGACCGGCGCGAACGCCGATGGCACTTTGCTGGACGCCGACGGTGGCTCGACCCCGGTCACCGGCGCGATGGTTGTGACAGCTGCCACGACTGGTGGCGGCGGTACCTCGGGTGGCGGCGGTACCAGTTCTGGCGGTGGGGGCAGTCCCGGTGGTAGCGGAGGCGGTTCTGGCGGTGGGGGCAGTGCGGGTAGTTCGACCGTCGACGTCGACCGGCTCTCGGGTGCCGACCGTTTCGCCACCGCGGATGCGGCGTCGCGAGTGGAGTTCCCGTCGGGCGGCGCGGGTGCAGTGGTGCTCGCCCGTGCCGACGACTATGCCGACGCACTCGTAGGTGGGCCTCTTGCTGCGCGAGAGAACGCGCCACTCCTCCTCACGACAGGCGCAGCGTTGCCAGCAGTGACAAAGGCAGAACTGACGCGCGTGCTTGCGAGCGGCGGCCCGGTCTACCTGCTGGGTGGCACGTCTGCGATCCCTGCCGCTGTCGAAGCGCAGCTGAAAGCGATGGGTTACCACACGACTCGCCTTGCTGGGTCGACCCGCTACGCCACGGCTGTCGCTGTCGCTGACGCGCTCGGCGACCCGACCACCGTCTTGCTCGCGACCGCGACCAACTATCCCGACGCCTTGGCGGCTGGACCGGCCGCGGCTCACGTCGGCGGTGCGGTGTTGCTCACGGGCGGACCCGTCATGCCGAGTGAAACAGCCACCTACCTAGCAGCTCACGCGAAGACGACGTACGCGATCGGCGGTCCAGCCGCTGTTGCGGCGCCGACCGCCCACCCCATTGCGGGTGCCGATCGGTATGCCACTGCGGTCGCCGTCGCGACCACGTTCTTCACGGCGCCCACGACGATAGGTATCTCGACCGGCACCAACTTCCCCGACGCGCTCGCGGCGGGAGCCTTACTCGCGCACGTCGGCGCACCGCTTGTCCTGACCAGCGCCGACAGTCTCCCTGGCCCGACACTGCGGTACCTGACTTCGGTCGCCAGCTCCGCGACGTCCGCCCACGTCTTTGGGGGCACCTCCGCCGTCAGCGACTCGGTGCGGACGGCGGTCAGCACCGCCCTGCAGCACTGACCGCCACCGGTTGGCGGTACTGCAGTTAGCCGTTCGCGGCTACGCCGACCCGGTGTCCCTGAGCGTCCGCGAAAACGCCGAAGCTGGTGCCCGGCACATGCTGGGCGGGCTGAATGATTTTGCCGCCGAGCTTCTCCGCCTTCGCGAGGGTGGCGTCGACATCTTCGACACCGACGAAGAACAGCACTTCGTCCTCGGCGCTTTGGCGCGGACTGATCGCCACGTAGGTGCCCCCCTCGACCCCTGTGTCGATGAACGTGTAACCGGGGAAGGCGCCCTCGGAGGCAACCTTCCAACCGAACAGCTCACCGAAGAAGGCGCGGGTGGCGTCGGGGTCAGCGGAACGGATCTCGGCGTGAATCACGGGATGGGCCATGACGATGCTCCTAAGTCGATGAGGTCGCGTGGACGAGGCTGCAGACAACTTCACGACGAACCAGCGGAGTCAAAATCGACAGGGCCGGCCGGCGGTTCGCCGATGAATATCGCTGGGCAGGTACGTCTCAGTTAGGCGAGACTGGCCCCAGTGCGAAGGAGTGAAAGATGGCCCAGGCGATCGACGAGCCGCGGATCGAGCACCGAGACGCGCAGCCGTACGCAGCGATCAAATCGCTTGCGACGATGCAGGAGCTCGGCACGGTGCTGCCTGGCTTCATTCCGGAAGTCGCGGGCTGGCTCGCTCAACGTGGCACTGCACCAAGCGGTGCGCCGTTCTTCAAATACAACGTCATCGACATGGAGCGGCAGCTCGAGGTGGAGGTCGGGTGGCCGATCACATCATCGTTGGACGGCGATGAGCGGGTGTTGGTCGGCGTGTTGCCAGCAGGTCGCTACGCGGTGGCGCTGCACCACGGGCACCCCGATGGGCTGATCGACGCTGTGGCGGCATTACTGAATTGGGCGGAAAACCAGGGACTCGTTTGGGATTCCGCACCCGGGCCGGCAGGCGACCGATGGGGATGCCGCCTCGAGATCTACCTGACGGACAGTCCGGACATGGACACCTGGGACACCGAACTCGCGTTCCGCCTTGCATGAGCAATAACACTCGTGACTAGAGCCGTGTTCAGGGGGAATCTCAGGGTCATCCACGAGGTTTCGGCCTAGGAAGTTCGGAAGACTGTCGCGACTCCGGCGTGAGGTTAGTGGGTGGGTGACGTTAGCGAGGTGACCGTGCATTCCCTTGGGTATGGGCTCGGATCCGAAGTGCGCCGGATTCGCGACATCATCACAGGCCGGTGGGTTGAGCGTGGTATCCGCGGCTACCTGTTCACCGCCGCGATCGCATCAGCCATCGTGCTCATGTGGTGGGCGGACCACACTGCGGGCAGGTCGGTAGTCGCGATGTGTTGTGGCGAACGTGTGAATGCACCGCTCGGGGTCTCGTTGCTGCGGTTGCCTGGCTCGCTGCTCGCGCCTGCGGCACTCCTGCCGGTGTGGGGCTCCGTCGCCCAGGTGCTGCTTGCGTTCGGGATCGCCGAGGCTGCTGTAGGTGCTCGCCGGACACTGACTGTGGCAGGACTCGCCCACGTGATCGGTACCCTCGCCGGCCGCTACTTCGTCTGGTACGCCCCCGCGGTTCTTGGTGGACTTCCCACCTCCTGGCGGTACGCGCTGGACACCGGGCCGTCCGCGGCGACCTGCGGCCTGGCGGTGTACGCCGCCGTTGTGCTGGGCTGTCCGCGGCTTGGCAGCTTGCTCGTCGTTGGGGTGTTAGCTGCGTTCGCGCTGCATCCAGATTTGGCCGGTCGGGAGCACGTCGTTGCGCTCGTGGTCGGCGCCGCAGCTGCCGCCGTCCAATTGATGATGTTCCGGCGCGCTGCGCGGCACCTCCTGGCTAGCGGTAGCGAGGCGCGCGGCTCAATTCGGCGGGTAACCATCGCTTGAACTGCCCTCTGCGTTCCGAGGACCGCCGGGACGAGATGGCGATGACGAGCGCCATCGTTGCTAGAGCAGCCGCCGTCCACGGATAAACCGGTCGGTAGAAGGGCGTTTCCAACTGCAATCGGCGCCCACCATCGGAGACGCGTAACGCAAGACGGTCACCCCGGTCGACACCGGACGCAGTACTAACGTCGAGCTGGCCGGTTCGAGTCTGACCAGCCCACGGGTATCGGACGCTCGCAATCCGGTTGGCACCCACTCCGACCACCGATGCCGCAACATATTCGGTGTGCCGGTAGGCGTGCTCGATCGACGCAGTCTTAACCTGGCCGACGCCGAACGTCACCGCCGCGGCAATCAACAGCGATGCAACGACTAGTGGTGTCGCAGGAGAACGGCCGTCTCGTCCCACCCGCATGGTGGCCCGCCCTTCAGCTCCCCCGCACTCTCAGATCTTGCTTTGGTGTACATGACGAATCCATGAAGGTCCCCTTGCGTGCAGCGTCAGGCACTCGTCATGGAGTATGAATACCCTCGTAGCGACAGCGCGGCGCCTTGGTAGCGGCAGTTGGGTCCAAGATCGTAGGAGGCATCGGTGCCGAGCACGTCGCGCACTTTCTGGCGCCGGCTTGGTTGGCGGCGCGTGGCCGTCATCGTTGCGGGGTTTTGCGCAGTATTGATTGCGACGGTTGCGATCGTCGGATCGGTGCTGTTCGGGCAGATCCATCGCGTCAACATCCGCCTCACCGCGCCGCCACCGTCCACACTTCCCGGCAGCCCCACTGCAACCTCGACAACCGGATCGAGTGGGAGCCCCACTCCCACCCCCACGGCCGCACCCGGCTCGGAGAACTTCCTGCTGATGGGCTCCGACAGCCGTGACTTTGCTGGCGGCCAGGCTTACAACGTCGCCCCCGGTAGTGCGGCGTTCGTCACCGGCCAACGGTCGGACGTCGTGATGCTGGTGCATATCCCGGCGGGCAATGCAAAGGCAACGGTCGTCTCGTTTCCGCGCGATTCGTGGGTCGGTTTGCCGCCATACGTCGACGCCAAGAACGTCACACATCCTGCAGTACACGCCAAGCTCAACGCCGCGTTCTCGATCGGCGGTGCGCCACTACTGGTGGCCACGATGGAACAACTCACCGGGCTTCACATCGACCATTTCGCATCGGTGAACTTCGCCGGATTTCAGGGGATGGTCAACGCGCTTGGCGGTATCGATGTCTGTGTCGCGACAACCCGGCACGACACCAATTCGGGAGACTTCCTCACTGCGGGCGAGCACCACATAAACGGGGTCCAGGCACTGGCGTTGGTTCGCGACCGTGAATCGTTTCCGAACCAGGATCTGGAGCGGATCAAGGACCAGGAATACTTCCTCTCGGTGATGCTGCAGAAGGTTCTCTCGGCTGGCACGTTGACCAATCCGCTGAAACTCACCGAGTTCCTTAACGTGGCAACCAAGTCGCTGACGGTCGACTCGGGTCTGTCCCTAGGCGACATGCGCAAACTTGCGTCCCGCTTCAGTCACCTCGACCCGACGCACGTGAACTTCCTCACCGCACCGATTGCCAAGGCCAACTACAGGGCGACGAGCAGCGTGTACGGCAACCTGCCCCAAGACAACGTCGAGCTCGACCCGGCGGGGATGGCGGCGCTCTTCGCCAGCTTCGCAACCGATGCCGCTTCCCCGACCGCTTCGACGCCCCCGGCCTCGCCGTCCGACGTGCAAGTCAGCGTTGAGAACGGGACTGGCCGAACCGGCCTCGCGCGCACAACAGCCACGCAGCTGCAAGGCATCGGCTTCCAAATCGGCGTCGTCGGAGACGCGGCGGCCACTTCCTCTACCATGATCAGTTACGGGCCGACGGAGCTCGCGGCTGCCGAGGCGCTGCAGGCACACGTGCCGAATGCGATGTTGAGTCCGACGACGTCGGCCGGCATCGTGCTGACTCTTGGTAGCGACTTCACGAGTGTCAGTTCCGCGTCGACACCTGCGATCGCCGTACCGTCCGCCGTGGCACCGAACCTCACCTGCGCCCCCTAACCGTCACCCACTCGTCAGGCAACGCGAATACTGTGAGAGCCGTCGGTAGCGCATCCAGATCGGGGCAAACTTGCGTGGAAAGCGGGCCGCGCGGCCGCCAATGCTCTTGCCGTTCGTGCTTGGGTTACTCGTAGTATCCGCGGTAGCCGGCTGGGCGATCGCCATTCAGTGGCGACCACCGCAGAACTCGCTCTGCGAAACGAGCAGCGCGAGCGCACCTCGGCCGACCAAACTCATGGTGATCATTGGCGAGAATGAGAGCCAGACGGACATCAACAACAAGTCTGCGCCTTTCGCGCAGACGGTACTCAGCAAGCAGTGCGGCTCATTGGGAGACATGCATGCGGTCACCCACGGAAGCGAACCGAACTACCTCGGCATGACCTCGGGCGCCTATCCCAGTTGGGCGCTGTGCGACCAGCCGCCGAACACGACCGATCCCGATTGCCCGCAGTCGCCGTCAAGTTCTATCGCCGGCGCGAGTGTGTTCAGCCAGCTCGCCGCAAAGTATGGAGCAACGGGCTGGCGCACCTACGCCGAAAGTATGCCGACGCCGTGCAGCGTTGTGGACGGAACCAAGTACCGAGCAAGCTCCGGCCAGACCCGCTTCAAGTATGTGGCGCGCCATAACCCCGCCGTCTATTACCGCGACCTGACCTCATGCTCGGCCGACGACGTCCCTCTTGGAAACTCGCAAACGATGAAAGGCGCGTTCTACTCGGCCGCAAGATCCGCCGCACTGCCGCGGGTGAGCTTCGTGATTCCCGACAACGTCGACAATGGCCACGACACCACGCTCGCTGCGTACGACCAGTTCCTTTCGCGCACGCTCCGCTTCCTGCAAACAACCGCCGACTATCGAAGTGGCGCGCTCGAGATCATCGTTACGTTTGACGAAGGCAGCGTGATTGCCGGGTCCCACGCATCGACCGGCGAGAATTGTCTAAACCCGCAGCCCGCGTCGTCAGCCCAGTCTTGCCTTATGGCGGCCTGGGTCGTGGGCCGTTACGTCCCTCACATCACTGACACTGCTTTCGAGAGCCATTACTCGGTTCTCAAATCCATCGAAGTGTGGGCCGGGCTGCCGCTACTAGGTCATGCTGCAGACGCTGACACGCACCCGATCGACCCTCGACTGATTCCGCCCGCCTAGATCGGGACCGGGAGTCGCGCAGGTTGAGCGGCAAATCGTCGAGGGCGTCCCGGCCTGGTCATGCGATTGCGGAGGAGGGCGTCGAGAACGAAGACGCGTTGACCCTGCTGCGAGCCGAGGGCGTGGACTTTGCACAGGGCTTTCACCTGGGCCGACCTACTCCCGTCGACTTGTCTGGAAAAACGATTGGCCCGGGGCGCTCACGCCCCGGGCCAATCGTTTCCGTTCTTGTTACATGTACGGGTTAGTCGGCAGTGTGTTTGTCGTCGTGATGGAGTTAATCGTGATGCGGGCGACAACTGAACCTGTCGACGATGCGACGACGTCCTCAAGCGGCAATCCTGTCGCCGGATCGAAGATGAAGGTGATCGTGCCGTTGGTGGTACTGCCGGTGACTTGGGCTGTGATCGCGATGCCCGAGCGGCCCGTGGAGTCCTTCACTCCGGACGTGACCACAGTTTCCGGAGCCGCGGCGAGCGCTCCGTACGTGGCGAGGCGCAGACTCGGCGGAGTCGTCGGGTTGAGGAATACCTGCTCGGCGTTCACGAGGAACAACGCGTCCGCGTCTGTCGTCGTTATGCCAGCTGAGGTGTCGTATGACTTGTAAAGCGTGTTCACCGCGGCCTCCAGCCCAGCGGCGTCGAGCGGCACCGCTTGCAGCTGCGCGAGTGTCGCTGTCGTTGCGGCAGGCGGCGCAGTTCCGGTCTTCACATAAGTTGTAACTGCGCCGTTGGTGCCGTCGATGACCTGTGTGACTGATGAAGTCGCACTACCTCTGGTCACTGTTTGCGTAGCAACTCCGTAGCGGCCGGTGTACGCCGCGGAGGTGTTTGCGGCCGCAGCGGCAGCACCTGCGCTAGCAAGTGTGCCGATTTGGGTAGCCACGCCATCACTTACCGAGCTGGTCCCACCGAAGAGTTCCGCACTCCTGACCGTCGTCGACAACGAAAGCAGTGCCGCCGTCGTCCCGCCCGGCAGGACGCCTGTCGGCGCTACCAGCATCAGGGGTGCGCCCTTGGCGGCGAGATCGGGGCCAGCCGCCAGCGCGTCCGGGAAATCAGTACCCGTCGCGACACCAACCGAGGTCGCCGTGGGGAAGAACATCGCGGAAACACCTGCCGCAGTCCCGTAACGATCGTCCCCGACGAGCGGCGTCGCTGTCTTGTCCGCAGCGGCAGCCGGACCACCGAGGGCGTAATGCTTTCC
The DNA here is from genome assembly GCA_963799955.1 of uncultured Actinomycetes bacterium. GTDB lineage: Bacteria > Actinomycetota > Actinomycetes > Acidothermales > Acidothermaceae > PALSA-607. The sequence continues at coordinate 81,431 of CAWCZJ010000016.1, read as the reverse complement.
ACCGGTGTGCGCGGCAAGGTAGGCGGCCGTGGCCGTCGACTGTGTCGAGCCGTTGGTCAGCAAGATTGCGCCGCCAGACTTGATTGCCGCCGGGCCACCCGCAAGCGCGTCGGGGAAGTTGAGCCCGGTCGCCTCGAACACCGTCGTGGGATTTCCCATGGCGCCAGCGACCGCAACCGCGGTCGCGAACCTGTCAGCACCGGCGAGACGTTGCACGACAAAGCCGAGCCCGGTGATCGTCGTCTCGACCGAAGCACTCACGGCGGAAGTGCCGCCGAGGACGTATACCGTGCCGCCCTTGGGCAGTACCCGAATGAGTTCGGCCTGCACGGACGCCGGCAAGGACGTCGATGAAGTCAGCAGTAATGGACCGCCAACCTTGGCCGCCAACGGGCCACCCGACAACGCATCGGGGTAGGTGTCTGCGCGGGCCAACACGACAGCTTTGGCACTACCGGCCGCAGTGAACTGATCCTGTGACGCGGCAATCGCGGTATCGAACCGAGTCGCCCCGGAGATTCGGGTTACCGCGGGCGTCGCTGCACTGGCTGAAGTAACAGGAATCGCGATGCCGACAAACCCAGCGCCCAGAGCGGCGATTACACCGATCGATGCGCCACGGTATCGCCGAGCTTCGGTCCTGCGGGAAGGAGCGAGATCGTGACTGTTCAAAATGTCCCCTCTCAAGGGCGAAATGTCGTCCACACGGGCGGGCGGCCCCATGCCAAGCAGAATCGACTGGCAGGGCCATGGAAGCCCTATCCAGTTGCAGCGTGCGTCAAACTCGAGGACACATGAACGAAAGAATCCGCCCGATCGGCCGTAGCCCGCTATTCGCGCTTGAGCGAGAGCGCCAGGCTGGGAAAGATGAAGGATGTAAGGAAGATCGGCAGGATCCTCTTGCGGCCGGCGAGGGCGGCCGCCGCAAGAGCAGAAGACAAGTGCGTAATGCCCTACGTCCCAAGAGAGACAGCGGGAGAGAGCCGTCAAAGAAGGCGTGCGTGGACCCTTCGGCATCGGTCAAGCGGATCTCGACCACCCGGGGAAGGGTTCGTCTGACACCCACCGAACTGCCTCGCAGCGGACAGCTGTCATAGCGCCATGCTGTCATCTGCAACGCCTTGGCGTGCGATGCATCGAGACGGCCGCCCAAGCGGATGAACCCCTGACGGGGACGTGCGAACCGCATCGTCTCCTGTGCGCACCCGCTAGGCCATCGGCTTCAAGTGTCAGGTCACCGCTTGTTATATGTCGAGAGGTAGTAGTTCTTTCGTGCCTCAGCGCGCCGAAACCGCTTGGGGAATACGCGCGCCCTTAGCGCCAACGCCGCGGACCGCTCTTGGAGAAAGATCCGGCGCGCACGGAGGCGCGCGCGTTGTCCATCTTGATCCATGTCCACCGTGTTCCCTTCGCGCTTGCACCTGTACTCGGCGCAACTCATGGCATCGCCGTGCATGCGGTTCTCGTCGCACACAGGCGGGTCGCCCCCAAACGAGCGCTCCTACCAGTAGTGGCGTCGGCCGCCAAGCGCGTGTCCGGCTGAGCCAAGCAGGAACAGGACAGCTCCGATAAGCACGAGGGCGATACCAAGAGTCCACAAGATTCCGATGTGCGCGACAACACCGATGATGAGTAGCACAATCCCGAGCACGATCACAGCATCCTCCTTCGTCATCAATGGCAAGACAGCCAGATACGTGCACTAGGTGCCCCGCAACGACGTTGCTAATCCATCGTGGGGCAGGCCCGCTCGATGGCTCGGTGGCGCCAGGGCAGGATGACTCGCCGCCGCTCACGACTCTTCACGCGAAGCTCCACCAGGACAGCACACCAACCAGCTGTGAGCAACGGACCACCCCTAACGCGCGCCGTCCACGCTCCTACACGCAGTAAACGTCGGAACCCGCTTGTGCACGATGCGACGCTGCCATCGGTGCCAAGTTCAGCGGCCGTGCGAGTACCGATTTTGGTATCTTCACCCTCGGACGACTTCGCTACACGTTGCTCACATCTCGCGGTAGGACCGCGCCCTTGTCACGTTTGCTGCCTGGTGCAGCCCTACGCTATTTCGGCGATTCTGACACTCTCATCGCGCGGCGCGTGAAGGTCCGAGCATGCGGTTTGTTTGAGCCCCGCCGGCGGGGGCAATTGTGCGTCGTAAAGTCCCGCTGATCGCAGCAGGACATATCGCAGCAGGACATTGAGTCGGGAGGATCCGATGGGTATCGGCGTATCCGTATTTCTAATCGCGGTGGGCGCCATCTTGACGTTCGCCGTGCACGCAACCGCGACCGGCTTCAACATCCACACCATCGGCGTCATCCTGATGATCGCTGGCGCCCTCGGTCTAGTGGTAACACTGACCATCTTCGCGCCGCGCCGCAGAGCCACCGTCGTCGAAGAACGCACCGTCGGGCAGGCTCCGGTCGCCTACCCCGGAAGCGTGACTCAGCAGCGCGTGACTGAATCACGCGACGTCTACTAATGCGCCGAGCCACGGACGTGGGTGCCTTCAGCTCGTTGACCGCCGCTACTGTCGTCCGTTCGTTTTGACGACAGCGTTCGGTGGGTTCGGGCGGGAGAACGGGTGGTGGTGGCGACGGTGGCCGGTCTTGCTGTTGCAGTGGTGGCAGATGGCGGGCAACTGTGGGTGCACGGCGATGCGGTATCGCAGCAGGTCTGAGGCCGAGTCCTGCCACGGCCAGCATGTTGAGAGCCGTCAACCTCCCTTGATGTCGCGACGCGATTTCCGATCCGCTCATTGAATGTTTGTCGCCTCGGCTCCCACTCGGCAAGTGATCTCAAGCAGTGGGGTCGCGGTCACCGATGTCTCGGCATTCGTCACGGGCGACCGGTCGCTCCCAGCGGTCGGGCTAGCAAAGCTCGCTGCGCGACTCGGATGCGGCCTCGACGCTTCGTGGCGCTATCAGCACACGTCGGCCAGACCTTGCCCGCTGAACTCGGGAACAACTTCCCCGCTACCAACACACGTTCGCCGCGGCGCGGCTCGCCGCCGTACCGAGTGTCAGACACCGCTGCCGCCAGCGGGGTTTCCGTCGATGTGATCTCCCACTTCGAACGAGGGTCGAGGATCACTCCACGGGTCGGCCAGCGGTATGCGCGACCTTTCCGGGGGACGCAGCTGCAACCGCATCGGTGTTCGCCCAAGTCGTCCTGCACCCCGACGCACAAGAGAGTCCGCTCGCCAGGATGGTCGTCGCAGGTAGCTCAGCGATGAGTGGCCGGTGCCAAAGTCGTCGAGCGCGAGTTGGAGGCCAAGTTTCTTCAGGTCTCCGAGCGCCACCATTGCCAGCGTGTCGTTGATGAGGACGTTCTCGGTGACCTCGAGGATTCTCGAGGATTAGCGCACGGGGCGGCGTCCCGGTTCGCGCCAGTGCGCTGGAAACGGTTGCGGCAAATCCTTCACCCATCAGCTGGCGCACCGACGTTGACTGCAATTTGCAGAGGAACCTGGGGGTACGTGATTGTCCAGGCATCGCGGTCCCGGCATGCACGTTCAAGCACCCAGGCGCCAATTTCGACGATTAGCCCGCTCTGTTGGCGGCGTCGATCATCGGGCGCGCGCAGACTGGCCCGCCCGGGGGATATTCCCACCGCAGCAAGGCTTCCACGCCAGTAAGCCTGGGATGCCGTCGAAGTCGACCAGATCTAGATCGGCGGCAGGACAGCCGCCGTTCGCGCGCGAGATGGCGACCGGTCAGCAACCGTCGAGGTCCACTGATCCGTCACGCCTTGCACCTAAGCCGCCTAGTGCCGCCAGCCGGCCCACCTAAGGCGTACCGCCCCTAAACGTACCTGCGAATACGCCGGGCAACTAGGGCCGTTGCCCGATTTCGCCGCCCTGTCTTAGCGGCACTGTCAGTCGCACCTGAAGCGATTTGACAACCGAGAGGACAGACACACTGTGTTGACGAACTTTCCCGACATGGCAGACCAGCACCCCGCCGGATGCGACTCTGCTCGCGACCACCGCGCGGGCACCCAGCGGCCTCGGCAGAGTGCGGGCCGGCGTATGCGACGCGCGACAGCCGCCGGCACCGCCGCGATGACTGCTTTCGGCGGGATCATGGTGGCGGCGATCAGCTTCGCGGGCGCGGCGAGCGCGTCTGACGTCTCCATCTCCAACTTCGATACCCCGGGTGCGTTCACCCTTGTTGTTCCGGCCGGCGCGACGTCGCTGTACCTCGCGATCGGTGGTGGGGCCGGGCACGAACGGCGCGGCGGACAGTGTCTGGGGCAACAACGGCGGCGCCGGGGGGCAAGGCACCCTGATCGCCGCCGACGTCCCCGTCGGTGCCGGCGACCAGTTCTTCCCCGGCGAGTCACTCATCGTCAAGGTCGGTGGTGCGGGCCGCGGTCTGCCAGGCGGCGTCGGAAGTCTCGCGGGCGGCGCAGGCGGCACTGGCGGCGACGCGTCGTACGTCCTCTCCGATACCGGAACCGTCCTGACGGTCGCCGGTGGCGGCGGTGGTGGCGGCGGCGCAGGTGGCGCATTCGCGGGCTTCTCCGGTGGATCGGGAGCCCAAGACATTTACAGCTCGCACAGCGGCACGGGTACCACCGATGCTCTCGGGGGAGGCACCGGCAACAGCCTAGGTTGCGCCGTCCCGGTCAGCATCGAGCAAGGACGTCAGGGACAGGCCGCCGGCCTTGCAAGCAGCGCGGGTGGCGGCGGTGGCGGTGGTGGCGGTTGGTGCGCCGGCGACGGCGGGAACGCCGGCAACGGCGGCGGTGGTGGCGGTGGCGGTGGCGCCGGCGGAAGCATGGCGCCGCTCGACTCGACCACCCTTACCGAGGCCACCACGAACTCCTACGGCGACGGGTACGTGCACGCCCTGTTCACGATCGCGACGACCGCGGTCAGCTTCACGTCGAACGCCGCGGCGAGCATCGCGTCGAGTGATTCCTCGTTCAGCTTCCAGGTGACGTCGACCGGCACACCAGCGGCGTCCTACTCACTTCAGGGCGCGCCCTCGTGGCTCTCGATCGATCCGACGACCGGATTGATAACCGGCAACAGCTTCCGCTCGTTGGGCGTTGCCGGCACCTACCTGTTCACCGTGGTCGGCGCCAGCACCGGCGGCAACGCCACGCAACAGTTCGCACTCACCGTTTACACCGGCGCAAGCGTCGACTCGGCGAGCTCGGCATCGGCAACTGTGGGCAGCCCGTTCAGCTTCACCGTGCACGCCGCCAGCTATCCAGTCGCGACGTACGCATTGAGCTCGGGTGCACCGTCGTGGCTGTCGATCGACCCGACCACCGGCGTCATGTCAGGCACGCCGCCGGTGGGCAGCGACGGTGTCGCGCGCTTCAATGTCATCGCCCGCAACGGGGTCGACCCGTTCAATGCGCAGGCGTTCACACTGCAGATCGCGCCAGCACCGATCGTGCCACTGACGGTCACCACCGCTGCGCTGCCCGCGGCGACTGTCGGTCTGCCGTACACCGCGACATTGGCGGCCAGTGGCGGAACCGGGACCTTGACCTGGGCGCTTGCGGCCGGTAGTTCGTTGCCGGCGGGTTTGAACCTCAGCTCGCCCGGCGTCATCAGCGGGACGCCCTCCGCTTCGGGCTCGTCATCGCTCACGGCGAACGTCACCGATTCCGGCATCGTGCCGCAGGTCGCCCCTGTGACGCTGGCGCTAGTCGTCAACCCGGCTCCAAGCACTGGCGGGACCACGCCGGCGGGCGTCGACCTCGGCGTCTCGCTGCATCACGTGGGCAAGTTCGTCAGTGGTTCAACCGCAGAGGTCGACGTCGACGTCACCAACAGCGGGAGCAAGCCAACCAAGAGTCCGACGGTGGTGTCGCTCGCATTGCCCGCGGGACTTGCCTACGCACACGCGACGGGGTCGGGCTGGCGGTGTACGGCGGTCGGCCAGACCGTTACCTGTGTATTCGCATCCACCCTGCACTCGAGGAGCCGCACCCACCTGAGGATCTTCGTGCGGGTCGCCGCCGCAGGAGGGGTCAAGCTGTCGCTCGCCGCGTCGGTGACGCCCACCGACGCAACCCCCGGCAACGACACCTCGACGGATTCGGTCACAGTACTCCCGCCGCCGGTTAGTCCCCGCTCCAGGTAAACGCATGACGGCGCGGAACGGCCGGTGCCCATCCCCTCGCGGTGGGCACCGGTTCGTGCTGCGGTGCCGTCGCCGCGTGCGGTCATCACGTATGGCAACCTTCCCTTGATGAGTACCAGCGTCGTGAGCCCGATCTTCGTGGGCCGAACCGAAGAGTTGGCCACACTGGGCGCCGCGGTCGAGCGTGCGGAATCAGGGCGTCCGGGGTTCGCGCTGATCAGCGGTGAGGCTGGCGTCGGCAAGACGAGATTCGTCGAAGAAGTCACGTCGCGTGCAACCGAGGCGGGTTTCCTGGTGCTCGTCGGGAGATGCGTCGAGATCGGCGCGGAGGGGCTACCGCTCGCTCCCCTCGTCGACGCTCTGCGCGCGCTGGCCCACGACAGGTCGCCGGACGACCTCGCCGAACTTCTCGGGCCGGCTCGTCGCGGTCTTTCCCGGTTGTTGCCCGAACTCGACCCAAGCTCGGCCGCTGACAGCTACGACTCCGACGGCGGCCGCACCGCGCAACTGCTCGAGCTGGTGCTCGGACTGGTGAGCCGTCTGAGCCTGGAGCGGCCACTGATGCTGGTTCTGGAGGACCTGCATTGGGCCGACCAATCAACGCTCGAACTCGTGGCGTTCTTGGTGCGCGCATTGCGCGGCGAGCAAGTGCTGCTCGTCGCGACGTATCGCTCCGACGAACTGCATCGACGCCACCCGCTACTCCCGCTAGTCGCCAGCTGGGGCCGGGTCCGGTCGGTCGACCGGGTAGAGCTGCGCCGGTTCGACCGATCCGAGGTCGCTGCGCAGCTCGAAGCGATCCTGGCCAGCGGCGCTCGCGGTGACCTCGTCGACACGATCTTCGACCGTTCAGGGGGCAACGCCTTTTTGGTCGAAGAACTCGTGGGCGTGGTCCGCGATGGCGGTGACCCGGCAGATCTACCTGCGTCACTACGCCACGTCCTGCTGACCCGGATGGATTCGCTTGGCGAGACCGCGCAACGGCTGGTGCGTATCGCCGCAGTTGGCGGTCGGCGGGTCACCGATGAGTTGCTCGCACGGGTTGCTCGTTTGGATGAAGCCGCGTTGTTCCTGGCGTTGCGCGAGGTAACGGAGAGCAACCTGCTCGTCGTCGACGAGACTGGGCGCGGCTTCGAGTTCAGGCACGCCTTGGCCCGCGATGCGATCTATGAAGCAATGCTGCCCGGCGAGCGCGTGCGGTTGCACGCGGAGTACGGCGAGACACTGTCGTCGCAGATCGACGGATCTGCGTCGCCGGCGATTCTCGCGCATCACTGGTACGCCGCCCTCGACCTGCCGCGCGCGCTCACGGCGTCCATCGACGCTGCCCAGCATGCGACAAGCGCTTACTCGCCGGTCGAGGCGCAGCGCCATCTCGAACGCGTACTCGAAATCTGGCCGCGAGTACCGGATGCCGAGGAGCGAGCCGGCATCGATCTGGTCGAGGTGACTCGTCGGGCCGGTTCGGCGGCGTACGTTGCGGGCGAGACCGATCGAGCCCTGGCGTTGTTCGACCAGGCAATGGCCGAGCGGCCGCCGGACTTCGACAAGGTGCGGCAGGCCCGGCTGCTCGAGCATCGAGCCCGAGCACTGATTGTCATCCGCAAGGTCGCCGACACGATCGCGACCTTGGATGCAGCAATGGCACTGCTGCCGGTCGATCGCACGACCCACGCTCATCCGGTGGTATTGAGTTCGCTGGCTCGCGCATCAATGTGGGCCGGCGATATGGCGACAGCCGCGCACACCGCGAAGCAGGCTCTTGAGGCGGCCCGCGCGGTCGGCGACGCTGAGCACGAGGTCGATGCATTGATCACGCTCGGCACAGCAGGGTCTTACCTCGGCGACAGCGATGCCGGAGTGTTGACCCTGCGGGCCGCAGTTGCCCGCGGGGATGAGCACGATCTGCCCGAGATGACGTTACGGGCCTACACCAATCTTGCCGACGTCCTGGAAATGCTGAGTCTGCATGCCGCAGCAGCGGAAGCTGCCGCTGCAGGAATAGCGCTGGCGAAACGGGTCGGGCTGTCGCGAACCGTCAACTCGTTCCTTGTCGCCAACCTGGCCGAGCCACTGCTGCGAATGGGCCGCTGGACCGAGATCCCGCCGCTGCTCGAAGAGGCCATGAGCACGCAGCCTGAAGGCGCGTACGCGGCCGCCTTGCTCAGTCTCCAGGGCGAACTCGCCGTGCTGACCGGGCGTTATGCCGACGCCGCGGCCGACATGCGCGCGACACGTCGCGTACTCGGCGGCGGCCGCGACGACCCGCAGTTCCTGGTGCCCATCGCCTACGTTGAGGCCGCCGCCTCGTATGGCCTCGGCGACCTCTCCGCCGCGCGCGACCTCATCGAGCGAACGATGGCGGCCAACCGCCTTGACGCCCGCTACGGCTGGCCGCTGCTCCGGTTGGCAATGCGCGTCACTGCCGACCTGGCCGAGCAAGCGCGCGATCGGCGCGACCCTTTGCCGGTGCCCGCTCCTGATCTGCTGGATCGAGCGGCCGCGTCACTTGAGGTCGTCGCCCACCACGATCGAGCGCATCGGGCGGTGTTCATGGCCGAGCGCATCCGGTTCGAAGCCGCGGCCACCGCAGTCGGGTCGGACGTGGTCGCAGAGGTGACCGCATGGTCGACGGCAGTTGCGAACTGCCGCGCGGCCGCCGACCAAGCCCTGATCGCGTACGCGCTGTTCCGGTCAGCCGCAGCGCTGTGTGCGCTCAACGACAAGGTCGCGGCGACCCCTGCGTTGCAAGAGTCGTTTGCGATTGCGAACCACATCGGTGCTAAGCCGATCATCGACGAAACAACGGCGCTCGCTCGTCGTGCACGGTTGCCGCTCGCCGCCACGACGACCGATGTCGACGACCCTTCGCTTCACATGGGGCTCGTTGCCCAGGACGTGGCGCCGCGCGATGAGCTCGCGCGCTTTGCGCTGACTGAGCGCGAAAGGGAGGTGCTCAACCTGCTCCTGCAAGGCAGGACTAATCCGCAGATCGCCAACGAACTGTTCATCAGCCCGAAGACCGCGAGCGTGCACGTCTCGAACATCTTGGCCAAACTCGGCGTGAGCACTCGGATGGAAGCCGCCGCGCTCGCCCACCGGCTAGGTGTCGGTGAAGCGAACTAAGTCGCGGCAAGCGGCTTGAACCGCGACCTCCACCGCGAGCGGTCTGCTCAGTTCTGGCAGGCACGTGACGTGTTCGCCCCATCTGCAGGAACAGAAACCGGCCTGGCCCAAGCACAATCATTTCCCGAAAGTAGTGCGTTCAGAATTGATCTGTTATCGGTGTCGGGCGGTTGACGTAGTGGAACACTGGAACCTCGACGTGACCTATGGCCGGGGTGCACGGCCCGAAGTCAATTGGCGCTTCGCACCACGGACGCTTCCGGCCTCAACTGTCAGGCAGGATGCCGGCCATGCATTGCATGTAGAGGTCCGCGTGGCGTGGTTGAGCCCGCGCGCTGTTACCGCTAGTCACTGGCACAACCTCGTCGGCGAGACGGTTACAGGTCGCCGCATCCGGTGAAGGCCGCTGCGTGGATTGCAGCCTGCTCTGCAGGTCAAGCCAGGTCAGATATTCCCCCGCCCATTGGGCCTCTGCGTCCGTCAAAGGAGTCACGACGCTAAACGGCTGGAACGTCCAGTCGAGCGCCCAGTGCGCCAACTCACTCGGGTCGGCTGCTGCGACCTGCGCCTGCACTTGCTTTTGCGCGGCCAATATGGACGCCGCGTCCCAGGACACCCTCGCGGGGCTCTGTGCCGCGGGCGCCGTAACGGTGATGCTCGGCGAGGTAGGTGGCCGGGTCGTCACCACTGCTCGGGGCGCAGCCGCAGGTCGGGCCGCATGGCTGCATCCCGCGACGAGCACGCAACACAGGCTGAGCACTACCCCGAAGCCCCAACGACGAGCCATCCGGGTATCGGCGGCCGGGTGGTCGCGACCTTCAAACGCCGCGCACGTTTCAGCTGTCGCCGCGTCGCGAGGCTGCCCGATGGCGTTGAGCTCCGCGGCGGTAGGTCCATTCATGTGGGAATCATCTCGCCTTGGGTGGTCAGAACATCCTCCATTGCCGCGTCGACGCGCGTTCACGTGAACGCGTTCTTGCCGCCGCTCGCGCTCAGCTGAACACGCACATTTGCGGTGATTACGCGCGTTCGAATTCGCCGATGGGCGGATCACGATCGATGATGACGTCCTGGATAGATGCACGCAGGCGATCGATCACTTTTTGCGCTGACCGTTGTTTGATCAGTCCTTCTTTTGCGGCCGTGCGGATATGAACACTCGCGGTACCCGTGACCGAGGTATCTCTGATCGCTATCACGAACACGGTGGGATTCATGTTGCGGAACCCGGAGCCGAGATGGCCGGCCAGTCTGACTCCGTCGGCGTGGGGCACCACGTCCACGGTGGCGCGGAGACGCGCAAGGGCCGTCTCAATGCGGTGCGCCGGAGCGGGCGTCTGCACAGTGAAGGTTGCCGTCGCCGAGACCGTAGGTAGCAGTTTCGCAGTCAATCCCGTCGACCACCTTGCGGCAAAGAAGAACCTCGGAATCATTGCTGCTGATAACGCAGCGAGCTCCTCGTCCTCGGTCACGACGGGTCCCGTCCCTTCGGTCGGCCAAGCCATGACGCGAGCCTGACCCTCCCACGCCACATCCGCAAATGCCGCGGTGACGGTCGATAGTTGCATCTGCAGCTACGAGCGTTGCGGGTAGCCTCGACGTATGCGGAGCTTGCACCAATTGACTCGGCGTGTCCCTGCGTTAGTGGATCCTCCTGAGCTGGTTAGGCGACGACGCCGACGCCGGCTCCGGATTGTCTCGTCGCCTTCCTCGTAGTCGCAGTAGCGACGCTTGAGTGTCCGAAGCGGAGGTTGAAGTGAATCGATCCGCCGACGCGGTCTACAGCCGTTTGTCTGCCGGACTCGACCCAGAACTGACGCGCACGGGGATGCAACGACTGAGCCGGGCGGGGTATCCATCTTGGCGAAGGCGAGACGGTGGAAAGGGCATGTCGACGTTCATTTCGCTTCAGATTGATAGCAAGGCAACAGATCCGTTCGCCGGAGGAGAGTTTCGTGTAGAGCTCGAGCGTTCTAAGCAGCGGCTGCCCGCTCGCGGTTTGAATGGGCGCGCACTCTTTTTTCAGCTTCTACGCGATGACGAGCTTGCGATTCTTCTTTCCGAGCAGAATCGAATTATCGAGTCCTTGCCGACCCCGACCATCGAACAAATCGAGCTCTACCCACTTGGCGCTGTCCGAGATCAATATCTCAAGTATTTCGAACCGCAGCGCACGTTCGACGTTATACGCAGCTGGCTGAGATATCACACGGACGACGATCTTGCCGCGTGGACTCGGGTGCTCACGCCACTGGTAGCCACGCTGATTGAACGGGCGGAGTCGACCCTGAAGCCCGACGTTCTGCATCTTGGCGAGAGTTCGCTGCTCGCCGAGTGAGGCCCTGAGGCCGTGGCTACAGCCACCGGACGAAGCTCACGACCGGGCTCGACAAGACGTTGCGACAAAACCATTGCGGTCTACGCTCCCTTGGTTCTGTCTGCGACGTGGTATGCACTTCTGCAGCCGAGCGCGTTCCGCGGAACGCGCACATGTGCCGCATTGACGCGAGCGACCGGGGGACGGTGGGCGCCGTGGCAACGACTCGGATTGGTCGTTCGACATTGGCTTGTACGAGCTCGCGGCTATTGGCCGATGATGGCGTATCCGGTTGCGGAGCCGCTGCCGATGGAGGTGACGCCGCTGAGTCCGGTGACTTGGACCGGAACGTCGGCCCCGGTGATTCCGGGGTAGGTGTACGCGTCGGTGCCGTTGCCGAGCGCACCGGCGTAGTACGAACCCCATGCCCAGACGGTGCCGTCAGCTTTCCGCGCGTAGGCGGTGGCACCGAAACTGGCGATCTGGGTAATCCCGGTGAGGGTAGGAAGTTGCACGGGGCTCGTGGTGCTGCCTTCATCGCCGGTGCCGTCGCCAAGAGCGGCGCCTTGGTTGGATCCCCATGCCCATACGGTTCCGTCGGAGCGCAGCGCGTAGCTCGTGGCTTGGCCCGCCGCGATCGAGGTGATGTTGGCAAGTCCGGTGATCTGGGTTGCTGGATCAGCGAAATGGGCGGGGTCGACGCTGAAGCTCCACACCGTGCCATCGGAGCGTAGAAGCGAAACCTGCCGCTATCGCTTTGATGCCAGTCAGGCCCGTGATTTTGATTGGAGTACCGCTCGAGCTGCTCCAACCCCACACCGTGCCGTCTGCTGCGACGGCGTAGCCGTCGTCCCAGCTGGCCCCGATCGCGGTGATCCTTGGAAGCCCGGCCACGCGAATGGGTAGCTCGCTCTGCGGATAGCCGGAGGTCGTCTGGACCTGGCCGAGCGCGCCGCTGCCCCACGCCCACACCGTTCCTGTGCTGTCCAAGGCGTAGCCGGCGTTGTAGCTGGCCGCCAGGGCAGTGATTCCGCTGAGCCCTTGGACGGGCACCGGGGTGTCATTGATCGCGGCCGGGGCGCCGAGCGAGCCGGGGGCACCGGTGTCGAGGCCCCATTCGGACACTGTTCCGTCGGTGTGCAGTGCATACGCGTTTTGACCTCCGCCGACCACCATCGCGGCATGGGTGATGTTTGCGACCCTGCCAGGAATGTGGACGCTGCCATCGAAGGGGTTGGCGCCGTTGCCGAGTTCTCCGTCGCCGTTGAACCCCCACGCCCATACGGTGCCCGTGGATGCGGGTCCTGCCTTGCCGGCGACGGTGGCGAGCCCGGAAAGCGTGCTGTCGGTCAACGCGCTGGCGCCACCAGCGGCAACTCCGTTAGTCAGCGTCGACCCGTTGTCGGCGAACCAACCTGCGGTCCCTGCGCCGGTGTCAGTCGGTGACGCAGTCAACAACAGCGGATTGTGGCGTTGCGCGGCCAACACCGACAACGACAACGCGTCCACGCCGCCACCGGCCTGATCTCCCCGCGCGAGCGCGATACCTGTCGTGGTGAATCCGGCGTGGCCGATGGCCCACGCCGCCAAAGCTGCTGCGGTCAGCTGTGCGATCGGCGCCGGCGACTCGCTGCGTCGTCACTCCCAAGTGCCTGTACCGCGGTCTCGACGGAAGAGGCGACCGAAGAAGTGCCACCCACGATCACGACATGCTGAATGTGGTCGGCGCTGATGATCGCGCGCCACCTGCGGCGAAAGCGTCGTCGGGTCGGTCAACATGATTGGTAGTCGCGCCGCATCGGCGACAGGGGAAGCGGCGAGCGCGTCCGGAAACGCCGTCGCCGGACACCAGGAAAGCGGTGGGTTCACCGTCAATAACCCCGACGCCGCCGGCTGTTTGGGAACTGGGCGACCGCTTGCGCTGTCGCGTAGCGGGTTGCTCCCGACAGCCGGCTCACGTGGGATGCACTCCAGCCACCGTGATCGCGCCGATCTGTGCCGCGACATGCGCTGACACTGCACTGGTCCCACCCACGACGTACACCTGGGTCGCGCCGAGTGCGGTCAGTTCCGCCGACGTGACCGAGGGCAGCTGCAGGGGATCGGTCAACAAGATCGGCCCATCAACGATCCCGGCCAGGTACGACGCCGCCAACGCGTCTGGGAAAGACACGCCACTGGCCACCACCACGGAACGTGACGTAGACGGGAAACGCTGTCTTCGCGATCGCTGCCGCCGTCGCATAACGGTCCGAGCCCTGCACCCGCACAAATCTCCACGAACCAACGGCCGCAGTGGCGCTGCCGCCGATGCCAACAGGCACAGCGGCCGCGCAGCCGAAGACCGCGATCGCCGCAGCGCAGCGTCGAATCCGCATAGACAAATCCCCCATTGGCAAGACACCTGTACCGCGATCATCTCCTGTGTCCACGCCGCTGGGTGAAGAACTTGAACGGCAAACGGGTGACACCGGTGCGGCGGTCGTCCTCACCGCCGGCAATTCATGATCTGACCGCGCACATTTGCCGCCGTAACGCGCGTTCGTTTGGCCTAACCGGCCGGGTCGGCGCGGGACAACAATTCGACCAGCGCCTACGCCACCTCCGGCGGTGATGGCCGGGCCACGCGTACATGGCTTAGCGTTGCGGTGTGAGCAGCACACGCCGCGACGCGCAGAAACGTGTTGCCGCGTACTACGAGTCGTGTCTGCGTGAACTCATCGAGCATGTCGGCATCGCCCTGGATCATTACCGCACCGATAGTGATGCCGAACAGATGAACACCGCGCTTTACCAGTACCACCGGGCGGCCCGTGAGTTGTGGAAGTTCTGCTGGTTGGACGGCGGCGGGTCTCAGCTGGAGTTCATCGCCAGTCTGATTGACGACCCGGCGCCGCCAGTGGACTGGTGGCAGCGCGGCACACCACGACGCCCCAAGCGCGACGGATGAACTCGGCTGAACTAGGTGCGCACGGGTCACCCCGTCGTCGACCGAACCTTAGCCGCGCCACGGGCACTGCGAACGTGCGTCACAGCGGCAGAAGTGCGCGCTTCGCTCAGGTGGCGAGTGTCAGCCGAGCAATACGGAGTATGCGCTCGTAGTACGGTCGGGCATCTGGAGGAAATGCGTCGATGGACCGTTGAAGATCGTCCGTGGCTTGCGCCAAGCGGGCCCGGTCCTCGCCGGAGAGCGAACCGGCCCTCGTTGCCCAGCCGTAGATGTCGGCGTCGATCATGGGCACAAGTACTTCGCCGTACTCCAGCCCGTTCTCGACGGAGTCGGGGGAAGGCTCCGCCTTATGGAGTCGCATCTCTTCTGCAAGGTCGTCGGCCACGTGCCGGAGCCTACGACCTTGACGGTCGAACGCGCGTCACAGCGGCAGTTGAGTGCGGTACCAGCCGCCGACCGTGGACGTGTCCTCCAGCAAGTGGGCCTTCAGACCTCGCCGTCACGGCCCGTGTAGTGCGCTGGCGACCTGCGACACGACGGTGTCACTTATGGCCGCGGTGCCGCCGAAAACCTGCGCCGTTGATACCGCACTGCCGCGCGTGCTGAGGTACGCAGACGTAGGTTCCGGCAGGGGGTCTGTCGGTGCGACCAGCAGGAGCGGGTCGCCCGCGGCTCCGGCGATCGGACCCGCGGCAAGGGCATCGGGGAAGCTCTCGCCATTCGCGACGGAAAGTCCAGTGATATCAGGGAAAATCGCGAGCGCAACTGCCGCCGACGTGGCATAACGATCCGCGCCGACTAGAGCTATCGCAGATGGATCAGCTGTTGCCGCTGGACCACCCACCGCGTAGTGCAGCCCTGGGTGCGCCCGCACGTACGCCGAGGTCGCCGCGGATAGGGTCGAGCCACTCGTGAGCAGGATCGCGCCGTGCTTGACGATTGCGGCCGGAACGGCCGACAACGCGTCCGCGAACCCTGCGCCGTTGGCCTCGAAAATCGTTGAAGGATTGCCGAGCTTGGTCGCGATCGCGAGTGCGGTGCCGAAGCGATCCGCTCCGGAGATTCGCACTGCTGCGAAACCCAGCGTTGATATTGCCGATGCGACCGACGGCCCCAGTGCTGCCGTTCCACCAACTAGGTAGACGGTTCCACCAGGTTTGAGTACCCGGCTGATCTCGGTTGCGGTTGCCTGATCCAATGTGGCGGGCGACGTTAGTAGCAACGGGCCATGATTCGCCGCGGCAAGCGGTCCGCCAGCCAGCGCGTCGGCGAATTGATCCGATCTGGCAAGGACAACGGCGGAAGCTGCCTTGGATACGGGGAACGCGGACTCAGACGCGGCAACCGCGGTAGCGAGCCGGTCTTGGCCCGCAATGCGCGTGGGAGACGCGCTGCTTCCACCTCGCGCTGCACCGAGGGCGGTCTCGTACCACCGCACCAGTTGGTGGGTGCTCTTGTCATAAGCGAGTACCAGGTCCGCGTAGATCCTGTTAGCCGGTGTCGTGGCGTAGATCATCGCCCATGAGTTGCCGTTCCACGTCCACGTCTCTTCCTCGGCACCGCCCCAAATGAATCGGTTGATGTCCGTGTCGACGTTGCTCGCATCGACGAGCACGACCATCTCGCCGGCGTCGGGGTCATAGACGATCGAAGGAGTACCGGCATCGCCCGGCAGGCCCGTCGACGGCAACTGATGCCAGTTCGTGCCATCCCACGCCCACAGCTGCGGCGTGCCCCGCGCACCTCCGAAGGTGGCACCGACCGTCATCAGCACCAGGGTGTTGAGAACCGGGTCGTACGCCATAGAGCATTGGCCATTCGGCGGGCTAGCTGCCGGAGACAATCGAACCCAACTCGATCCCGTCCAGCGCCAGGTTGCCGGGCTCTGCGGGAACAGTCCACCGAACATCAACAACTGCCCGGTCGCATCGTCGAATGCAGCACACGCCGGGGCCATCGCCGGTGATGTTGCCGGGTGCAGCTGCGCCCAGACGTTTCCGTTCCACGTCCACGTTTCGGTGCCAGGAGGAAGCGCCGAGACAGGGGACGTCGTCACCGGACCACCCACCATGACGATCTGTCTCGTCGCGGGGTCATATGCACTGACCGGGTCTGCAACGTGCGGGCCGGCAGCATCCGGCCGGTGTGCCCACCGTGCGCCATCCCAGGTCCACGTGTCCGTACCTTCAGCGAGCAGGAGTTGACCAGTCGCATCGTCGAAGACAGGTGATCCAGTGATGCCCACAAAGTTCGGCGCATCGGTCGCCTGGATAACCGGCGTCCAACCGGCTGGACCAACGGGTTCGCCGGCCATGGCCGTGCCTCCGCCGAGCAGGGAACCAACCTCGACAAAGAGGACGACTCCCGCCCGCAACGAGGCCAACTGTCGACGCACGATTCCCCGCCCCCACGCGGTTGGACGCATCAGGGTTGACCAAAGACCCTGACCGCGCCGCGGACTTCGTCAGCGTACTCGGCCAAGTTGACCTTGGTTACCGCCGCGTTGTGCCGTTATGACGCGCCCGCGCATCGCCACGACAGAAAGCACGTCATTGCGGCAGTTGTTCGCGTTCCGCGGAACGCGCTCGGCGGCAGTTGAGGACGTTCGCGGCCCATGGCATGGTCGAAGGGTGGCAACGCCAAAGACCCTTGAGTCGGAACTGCCGTGGCTCCTGGATGAGCTGTGTACTGAGCTCGGCTTCTGTCTTCGGCCAGAACAGCGCGCGGCACTCGAAGCGTCCCCGCCGAGAAACGCAGACGCCTTCGCCGAGGCCGTGTTCGCGGCGGAAGGCATCGACCCGAGCAACAGCAAGCGCCTTTACGCACAGGTGCGCGACAAGGTGCAGCGGCGGGTTGGGCAATGGCTGAACGAGCCCGGCAACTGAACACACCGGCCGCACACCACATCCGGCAGATGCGGATGTTCTGGCAGCCGATTCGCTGTCAGTCGGCTTGGCGAGGTAGCGCGGCCTCGGCTTTTCGGATTTGCTTGGTGGCGGTCGCGCCGAGTGGGTTCCCTGCGTGTTCGTCGCGGACCCGGATCAGATAGGGCAACGCATCCCGGGCGCCGACCGTCCTCTGCAACGCGCTCATCGCGTGAAGCGCAACGTCTGGGTCATCGATCAGGCTCAGGAGCGTGGATGCTACTTCGGGCGCGGCCCTAAACCGCCACAGCGCGTACACGATCATCTGTCGGGCAATGCCGAACTTGGGCCGCGTGACAATCCCGAGGAGCGACTTCAGCTCACTCTTCGTCGCGGCATTGACCAGTGCGTCGCCAATACTCCAGCCGATATAACGGCGCGAAGGCGGCCGGACGAGCCCATGGTCGTCGCAGGTGCCCGGCCACAGCGCCCACGACTTTGGGATCAGACACGCGAGGCAGCAAGGCGAGGAACACTGGCATCGCGGCACGCTCGTCAAGCGCACTCGGGCGAAAGAACTCCGTGTTGCTCACGAATCGACCCAGATCCTCGGCGCCGGCCACCTGCTGCGCGTTCAAGGCCTCTCGGACCATCCGCCAGTCATCCGCCACAGTTAGAGCCTGTCACCGGCTCCGACTTTCGGCGCAATCCAACGCGCGTCACAGCGGCAATACAGGACGTTTTACGGACCTGGCCACGGGCCGCCGTTCTTAGTGTTTTAGCTCGAAGATGACGGCGCCAATCGAGGCATAGGCGAGCGGCCACAGCAACCCATACGGCATGCACGCGGCCCTCATGCGCCTCGTACGACGCACAGGCACTGGCACCGGTCGCCCCATCTGCGGGTTGTCTCGTGACAGCGTTTCCCACTTCGCGACCACGTGGGCGGCACGCCTATACCCCAAGATCCCGCCGAGCACGGATTGACCAAACGCTGAGCTCCCGAAGGACTCCCCGTTCAGGAGCCTGACCTTTAGCCCGAGGTCGTGAGTTAGAGCAACAATCTGATCGGTATCGACAGTGATCGCAAAAAAGATGTTCGCCACTCGCAACAGTCGACCGTCGACTATCTCAACACGCGGAGTTGCGAAGAGGAACGCAAAACCTGCGACCAACCCCATGCCCAAGGCGTTCGCCACCACATGCGAGACCTGCATGGGCCCTGACGAGCTCTGCTGCCACAGCGTCAAGAGCGTGAAACCTACGGTGAACTCATCTTCATCGAGCGGAGCGGTTAGGTCGTCGCAGGCGACCACCACGCCGTAACCGTCGGAGTGGTTAGCACCAGTCGCGGTTCAGGTGCCGCCACCGCAAGTGCCCAGCCAAATAGACCGCGGGAAGCAAAATGAGCCAGCGGCGTAGGCGTAGCGGTTGCCTCCTTTGGCCCGAGGGTTGTTCGAGCGTGATGTCCTCCATGCTGGTCATCCCTGCGCCTTCGTCACAGGTCCGCCCTCCGGGCTGTGCGCCGCGCCTTGTGCTGCGGCGGGGGCGTCTCCGTGAGTGCGGCCAGCCCGATCCGGACAGCCGTGAGCGTTGTCAAGAATGGTTCACGGTCTTGCTCGGGGATCGCGATGAGGGCCTGGGTGATGACTGCGTGGATGGCTGGCAGCTGTTGGTCGACGATGCGCTGACCGTCGTCGGTGAGGTGGATGAGCACTTTGCGCCGGTCGGTGGGGTGCGGATGCCGCTCGATCAGTGCCCGGCGTTGGAGCGTGTCCAGCAGCGACGTCATGCTGGCGCTGCTGATGAGCATCTGCTCCGCGATGTAGTGACCGGTAAGTGGGGTGCCGGCGCCGTCGAGGATCGCCAGGGTTCGAAAGCCACGCGCTGACAGGCCGGCGGCCTTGCGGGTGGGCCGGTCAATCTCGGTGAGGAACTCGGTCGCCGCCTGAACAAGGTTGGCGGCGACCTCGGCGGCCGACCGACTGGCGCCGGGGAACTCGCGCTCGTAGTCGGGCGGGACCCTGATCGTAGAGATATCGACCATTCCCGTGAGCATAGCGAGAGTCTCTCCTGCTCATGTAACTAGAGTTCTATCTAGTAGACTTCTAGTGATTTTGGGGATAGATTGCCTCCGTTCCCCCAGAGGAAATCCACCGAAGGCAGGCATGCGATGTCAGACGCCAACAAGGCTGTGGTGCTCGAGCTCTACCGGCGGCACAACGCCGGCGACTTCGACGTCTTCGACGAACTGATGTCCGACGACTTCGTGGAGCACGAGCGTCTTCCCGGGCTCGAGCCCACCAGGGCCGGCGTCCGCCACCTTTTCGAGATGATCCACGCGGCCTTCGAAAAGGCAACCTTCGAGGTGCACGACGTCATCGCGGAGGGGGACAAGGTGTCTGTCCTGGCCCGTCTGACCGGGATTCACCGCGCGGAGTTCATGGGGGTGGCCGCCTCCGGCCACCCGATCGATGTGGGCGTGAGCGACTGGCTGCGTCTCGAGGACGGCAGGGTGGCCGAGCACTGGGGTGTCATGGACACGGGTGCGCTGATGCAGCAGATCAGCGGTCACTGACGTCTCCCGCAGGGCACCAACCTTGTTGAGGCGCTCGCGAGCTAGGCCTCTGTCACCTGAGCGGCCGCTACGCGAGCAACTAGGTACGCACTCCTCCGAACGCACTCAGCTCGGCAAATGATCGCGTTTAGATCAGCCCGTTTCGGCCCCCCACCGGGTTGCCGTGGTTGCGTCGGCTGTGCAGTCCGGGCCCGTTCAGCGGACGCCATAGCAGGTCCAGCTAGGCGTCTCGCACAAGCTGGGCGAGGGAGACGCTGCGCTTTGACCTACGCATTGCAGGTGCGCAGCTCACGGGCCATACATGTCCCGCCGGTGTCTGCACGTGCGAGCCACGCGAGGGCGCCGCGTGCACAGCAGCCCGTCTAGGTCCGTAGCCGTCTTCGTTGGTTACTTCGTTGGCTACTCGAACGGCACCCTTGTCCGGCGTCGATGCGCGCGTGGACCTGCGGAAATGCAGTCTCCGCGTGGGTTTGGCTTATTCATTGGCTACTCGGTCTCGAAACGACCGGCCTCAGCAAACTCGAATTAGGCCTCTGACCTGCGGAAATGTGAGCCGCCTTGTAGATTCGAACTCACAGACCTACGCATTACGAGTGCGTTGCTCTGCCAACTGAGCTAAGGCGGCGTGCCGCCCTCGGCCAGCAGAACGGACCTCGGGACGACCCAGAGAGTCTAACGGGTCGCCTCGCGGCTACGGAGCGGGCGACGAGGCACCCGGTGGTACTGAGCCGTTGGGAGGCGCGCTCGACTGCGGAGCCGGTTGCAGCCCAAGCATCGAGAAGAGCCTCGACTCCACGCTCCCGGTCTCGAGCGCGGGCTGCGAGACACCCCCTGCGGTGACGGCGATAAAGCCGCACCCGTAGTCGGTGAACACCAGCGGCTGATGCGACACCTCGAAGGTAACGGTGTACACCGGGTTGCTCGTCGCGCAGCCCGAGTCGGTGATGTCCGACCCCTGCGTGTAGAGAGCGTTCAACGCGCCCGCCAATACCTGGGCTTGTGGCGATTCCCAGCTGTATTGTGGGCCACGCCGTCGCTTTGGCGGTAGGTCACTGTGACTGCAGCGGCATTCGCAGGCACCAATTCGGCGGTTGTGCGCACGGGCCGCAACGTCGCCTGCGCGGCCACCCGCACTGCAACCCCGGCGCCTTGCGGTACGACAGCAACCGAGAGCTCCGGCGCTTCGTAGCTGGAGGTCTCCGTACCAGTGAAGTTGACACCTCGCGTCTCGACTGTGGCACCGCTGCGTGCCGCTGGTTTCCGTCGAAGTTCCATTTTCGACCAAGCCGGCTGGCGGATGCGCGGTGACGTAGGCAATGACCGAGTCCATCGTTCCCGCCACGGTGAAAAAGCGCTCCGCTGTGACCGTGTCCTTCGTCGGACCCTCGGACGCCAGCGGCGCAGGCGGAGTCGCCAGTGGGCTGGCACCTGCGGGCAGCTTCACGTCGGCAACCATTTGATTCACGACTTGCTGCGCAGCTGCCCTTGCGGCGGCGTCGGTGGTAGTGATCGCAGGACCGGCAACCACGGCGGACCCACTACCACGAACAATCAACGGGACGGCGACAGCTGCCGTCACAGCAACGACGGCAGCCGTCACAGCCAACGCTTGCTTTACTCGACGCTGGCGTGACCGAGCGACCAACGTCTCGAAGGGTGGCGCCGACACCGGACCACCCCGGCTCGCTTCCCTCGCGAGTAGCTCGTGGAGATCAGGCATGGTCGGGACTCTCCTCACCCAAGAAGCGGTGCGAGCGCAGCACGCGCGCGCGAAAGCCGCGACTTCACCGTGCCGGCGGGAACGCCGAGGGATGTCGCGATTTCGGCGATCGGGAGGTCGAGCAGGTGGTGCAGCACGACGACCTCACGCTGATCGATCGGCAGCGCCGCGAGGGCACGGCCGATGTCGACGCTGTCGCCAGATACCTCGCTCGTCTGCACCACGTGAGACGCTCGGCGCGACGCCGCCGCTGCATTGCGCGCCCGCCGGAAGCGGTTCGACAAGATCCTGAATGCGACCGACCGCACCCACGCCTCGGGGTCGTCGTAGGTCGAAATCTTCGACCACCTCGGCACCAGCCGGACGAACGCCTCTTGCACAACATCCTCGGCCTCGGCTCGACTGCCCGCGACGAGCGTGAGCACCTGTACGAGCCGGCCATAAGACGCCGCGTAGAGGTCGCGCGGATCCGCGGCGCCCTCTGACGCAACGCTCGGCGCCGGACGGCGGACAGCAGCTCGCATACGACTAACACCCCCGAAAGCCACGTCCGGTTCCACGGACAACGCACAAATCTTGGCGCGGACGCCCCCGTGAGGAACGGCCGCCTACGAGTTGTCCTTGCAGGTCGTCCCGGGCGCGGGGTCGGTGAGCGACACAAGGAACGTCTTCACCACGGCGTCCACGCAGCTTCGACTGCAGGAACGCCGTGTGGCCGTCGCCGTCGTAGGTGAGCAACGGGCCCTTCGCCTCCTTCGCCAGCGCCTGCGCCCACCGGTACGGCGTCGCGGGGTCGCGCAGCGTGCCGACCACCATGATCGGCGGCGATCCGGCGGGAGCTGATCGGGCCGGGCGCGAGCTCGGCGGCAACTGGCCAGTCGGCGCACGCGACGTTGCCCCAGCCGATGAACTCACCGAAAGTCGGACCGTCGTTCTTCGCGCCTGCGATCGCCGCGGCCGCGTAGGCCGAGATGGGCCCGAGGCTCGGGCGGTCGACGCAGTTGATGGCCATGTTCGACTCGATCAGGTTGTCGTAGCTGCCGTTGGATTGCCGGCCGTCGATTTGGTCGGACAACGTCAGCAGGCCCGTCGGCGTTGCCCTTCATCGCAGCGGTAGAGAGAGCGGTCAGCGGCTGCCAATCCTGCGTGGTGTACAGCGCCGCGGCGATGCCCTGGACGGCGAGCGACAGCGTCAGCGTCGCGGCCGCTCGACGCGTCGATCGGCGCGGATCGCAACGTGGCCAGCCACGCATCGAGGTGTTGTTCCGCGGTCGCCGCCGACGTTCCGAGCGGGCACTTCGCCGGCTGTCACGCCACGCAGTGCGCGATCCACGCCTTCAATGCCACCTCGAAGCCCTGCGCCTGCACCTCGATCGAGCTCAACCGCGGACGCCGCAGGATCGACGGCGCCGTCCAGCACGAGTGCCCGAACGTTCTGCGGGAAGAGCTGCGCGTAGATCGCGCCGAGGAACGTGCCGTACGAGAAGCCCATGTAGGTGAGCTTCGGTTGGCCAAGTGCAGCACGCAGCACGTCGAGGTCGCGCGCGGTGTCGACAGTGCTGACGTGCGCGAGCAATGCGCCGGATTTCGCTTTGCAGCCCGCGGCGAATCCCTTTGCCAGCTGGTCTTGCTTCGGCAACTGACGACGGCGACTGCGGATCCGCTTCGAACGCGACCCAGTTGTCGAGCTGCGCCGAACTCAGGCATCGGATCGGCGCGCTCGAGCCGACGCCGCGCGGATCAAACGACACGACATCGAACTCGTTGCCAAGTGCCTCGCGCACAAAGCCGGCCGCCGACTTGAGGAACTCAATACCCGAGGCACCGGGGCCGCCCGGATTCACGCACGACCTCGCCGAGGTTCGGTTTGTGCGGTGGTCAGCTCACGCGAGACAGCGAGTTGAATCGCTCCAGCCGATGGGTGCGCGTAGTCGATCGGCACGGTCAAGCGTCGCGCAGTACAAACCGACGCACGGCTTCCACGCGAGCTTCTGCGTGTAGAACGCCTGCAGAGTCGCCGGGTCGATGTGCGGCAGCGCTGTCGGCACCGGCGGCCGGTCGGCGACGGCTGCCGGAGACGACGCGGTCGGCGTCGTCGCAGGCGAACCGAGCAGGGACGACGACGATGCGCGGCGCGGATGAGCTCGACGGGCGGCAGCGAGCTCGCGGCGACAGCGCGACGACGAGCTCGCCGGAGCGCTGCGGCGGCGAACTCGCGGGCGCGGTCGGACCTGCGACATGCGGGGAAGTAGACGTGCATGCGCTCACGCAAAGGACCGCCCCGGCAGCAATCGCGGCCACCCAGCGGGTAGGCCGCGGTCACGAAGGAGGAGTGCGTCGCGGGTAGGCCGCGTCGTACTCGATCCGCGATCCGCACACGCTGGCCTTCGGGCAGGCGCAACGCTTACCCGTTTCTGCGACCTTCACGATGACGGTCTCACTCGGCACGTTGTAACCGACCAACGTGCCATCGCCTTCGGGCGAAGACACCGCCGTGCCCATCTTCGGCAGGTCGGACTTGAAGTCGGTGTACAGCGGGTGCTCGTACTTCAGGCAGCACATCAACCGCCCGCACGCGCCGGAGATCTTCAACGGATTCGGCGGCAGATCCTGATCTTTCGCCATCCGCACGCTGACTGGCTCGAAGTCCTTCAAGAACGTCGAGCAGCACGTGTCGCGACCGCATGGGCCGATGCCACCTTGCACGCGCGCCTCGTCACGCGCACCGAGTTGGCGCAACTCGATGCGCGCATTCAATGTGCGCGCAAGGTCGCGCACCAGCGCGCGGAAGTCGACGCGCTGCGGAGCGCTGAAGTAGATGACGAAGCTGTTGTCGGAGTCGAGATAGTCGACGCCGACGACCTTCATCGGCAACTCGTGCTGCCGGACGAGCCGCTTCGTCGTGACCCGCGCTTCGGCTTTGCGCGCGCGATTGCGTTCGTCGCGAGCAAGATGGTCGGACGTCGCGAAGCCGGCGCACATCGGAAGGCCGCCGATCTCCTCCGACACGTAGGTCGGAGCCCAGATGCATTCGGCGACCTCGTCGCCCGCCGTCGTCGGGAACAGCACCTTGTCGCCGACCTTCGGCGCGTGCGGCCCGGGATCGAGGTAGTAGAGGCGGCCGTAGCGGGTGAAGCTGACCGCCATCATCATGCTCATGCCGCAACTCTAGACCGGGCCTCGCACAGAGGGAGCCCTACGTGTTCGCCGCGAGGATCCCGTCGTTGCCAAGATCCGACTCGGTGTATCCCGCGACCGTGGTGGTCGACTTCACGTCGTCGCCGCTGCTGATCAGACCGCCGAGCCACCCACCGCCGTCCAGACTCGGCGACGTCGGTGATGTCAGCGACCTTTTGCGACCCGACGAAAAGCGCGAGTCGCGTCGTCTGGCCGTCGGCGAGCGTCGCGCAGATTCCGGAGATCTCGAGCTCTTGCGTGCCGAGCTTCGCCGGCAAAGAACCTTCGTCGAGAATCGTCGGCGTTGAGCGACATCGTCACCGTCGCCTTGATTGCGTTCGATGAACCATCGGTTGGTTTCGTTCACGATGAACTCGTAGCGCACCATCGATGTCGAGTCGGGTCCGCGCGTACACAGCAGACCGAACCCAGCCCCGGTGGGTGGGCTCGCGGATTCGTGCGCGGTCATGTTCAGGTTGACCTGTTGCGCCGGGTCGTCGTAGGGCGCAAACGCGAGCCAATGGGCCGCGACCGTGCTGGTGACCGTGTAACCGTCTGGCGCGTAGGCGAACACCGCGCCTTTCGGATCCGTACCGGTCGACCATCCCGACGTCGAATCAGTGAAGTCATCGGAGTACACCTCGATGCCGCTCATCGGGCTCAGCGGCGACGACGCGGTGACGCCGTCGGACGTCGGAGCCGGGGCTGGGCTGGCGTCGTCGGATTGGGCTGGTTCGCTTGGTTGGTCTGCGCCGGCGTGGCCGGCTGCGCGGCGCGGCCGTCGACGACCGCGGATGCTGCGCCTCGACGGCCACGACGGCGACCACAAGGGCCAGGACGATCCCGCCGATCAGCAAGTTGCGGCCGTGGTGCGCGCGCTGCGGCGGTGCATACGAATAGGCGGACGACGAGGGGGACGCGTAGGTGGTGCTGGCGGAGCCGCGTAGGGGTTCGGCGGAGCCGCGTAGGGGTTCGCCGGCGGAGCCGCGTAGGGGTTCTGCGGCGGAGCCGCGTACGGGTTCGGCGGCGGCGGGTAGCCGTAGGGATTGGCGGCGGCCGGCGGCGGCCATGCCTGCTGGGCTGCGGCGGCTCGGCTGGGGCCATCGCTGGGGCGGCTGCCAGGGCTGCTCGCTCATGCGGCGGCGCGCGAGGAGGATAAGTCTCACTCCAACGTCGTCGGCGCACATAACGGACTGCGCTCAGGACCATTCGGCCCACGCGCCGCTCAGCACATACGGTGGGTCCTGACCTGAAGGGATCGCCACCATGACGCAGCCAGACAGCCGCAGCCAGCCCAGCTCGCACCGGCGCACCTCGCGCTCACTCGCCAGCGTCCACCTGGGCGTGCTGATCACGATCAAGCGCGACGGCCGCCCGCAATCGTCGAACATCGGCTACGCCTACGACGCGACCACGCAGGCGAGTGTCGATCTCGACGACGGCTCACACGGTCAAGGTCGCGAACCTGCGCCGTGACCCGCGGGCGAACTTGCACGTCATGGCACCCGACGGCTGGAACTGGGTCGCCGCCGAGGCCACCGCCGTCCTGTCGCCGATCGCGCAGGAACGAGACGACGCGACGGTCGAGGAGCTCGTCACGATCTACCGCGCAGTCGCGGGTGAGCACCCGGATTGGGACGACTTCCGGCGCGCGATGGTCGAAGACCAGCGCCTCGTCGTCCGCCTTGAATTGCAACGCACCTATGGCTCAGTCCCACGCTGAGCCATAGGTGCGTGCGTCGAAGCAGCGAAGCTACGGCCGGCGTGACCACGACCGTGCGATTGGCCAACGGCCAGGTCGGCACGACCGTCTTGGCGAACGTCGCGTTTGTGACGCCGGCGAACGAGGCGTACCAGGCGAGCAGCGCGGTGACGAACCCGAACCAACCGCCGATGTGCGTCCAGTCCTTGCCGGTGTTGCCGGTCGCGAAGTTGCCGATGGCAAGGAAGATGAAGGTGATCGTCAGCGCGACGAAGACCGCGAGCACCGCGCCGCTCGTGCGCATCGCCGCGATCGTCATGTAAGCGGTGAAGATCGCCCACGACGAGCAGGAACAGGCCGACCGCCTTGTGAGCCTGGTCAGCCGGAGCCAGAGTGTGGCCGCGTCGTACGTGATCAGCCAGTAGAACGCCAGCCAGAACGCGCCGAACGACGAGAACGCGGTCGCACCGAAGGTGTTGCCCTTGCGGAACTCCCACATGCCGGCCAGCAGCTGGCCGATGCCGCCGTAGAAGAGCGCGAGCGGCAACACGGCGGCTTCCATGCTTGGGTTGAGGACGTTCGTGTTGAACGTGCTCAGCACGAACGTGGTCATCGCGAAACCGGCGAGCCCGAGCGGGCCTGGGTCCGCGATCGATACCGCTGCCGGCGCGGGTGCTACCGGAGTCTGAGTGGACACTGTGCCTCCTGGATGAGAACGGGGTCCTGGATCGACATCTAGGCAGAGCCTGGGAGCGCTGCCAGCCCTCCGCAACGTCTGCCCTGCTCGTGGCGCGCCGAGCGGATCTTTTTGTGCGCCGAGTGGTGGTAGTGATCGCCGAGTGGTCACGCGCGCCTCTTTAACCGACCGGCATCCCGGCCTACTGTCGGGGCGTGAAATCGGTGGCACTGGGCATCGGACTTGGCGTGATCGCGATCGCCCTGGGCAGTTCCCTCTGGTACTGGCGGCGCGGCAGCCGCGGGCTCGGCACGCCGTTGCAGCGAACGACCTACGACGTGCTGCACACGGCCGGGTCGGCGGCGCGGGCGCTGCGGGCCGGGCTCACGCGCGAGAGCGCGGCGCGGTCGGCGCCTGCGCTTCGCGCGCTGCTCGCGGCCCGGGCGACGGCGATCACCGGCACCAGCGGGCTGCTCGCGTGGGACGGCCCCGGGATCGACCACGCTCCCTCGGTTCTGGTCGGCGCGCGGCAGGTGATGGCCAACGGCAAGGCCATCGCGCTCGGCCCGCGCGACTTGCGGTGCGCGGACGGCGTCGACTGCCCGCTGCGGTCAGGGGTCGTCGTCCCGCTCACCAGCAGCGGCGTCGTCGTCGGCACGCTCGTCGCGCTCGCGCCGTCGACCCGCGCCGGCCTGCTGCGAGCCGCCGGCGAGGTGGCTCGCTTCGCGTCGACCCAGCTCGAATTGGCCGAGCTCGACAGCGCGCGTGCACGCGCCGCGGAGGCCGAGCTGCGGTTTCTGCGCGCACAGATCTCGCCGCACTTCGTCTACAACGCGCTGACCGCGATCGCCTCGTTCATGCGCACCGACCCGGATCGGGCCCGCGACCTGCTGCTCGGTTTCGCCGATTTCATCCGCTACAGCTTCAGAAGTCGGGGTCAGTTCGCGACGATCGCCGACGAGCTACAGGCCGTCGACACCTACCTCGAACTCGAGCGAGCGCGGTTCGGCGACCGGCTGCAGGTCGTGCTGCGAATTGCGCCTGAGGTGCTCGCCGTAGCGGTACCGTGCCTGCTCATCCAGCCACTGGTGGAGAACGCGGTGCGACACGGCCTCGAGAACAAAGAAGGCGTGGGCCACGTGACAATCTCGGCCCAAGACGGCGACGTCGAGTGCGTCCTTTCCGTCGAGGATGACGGCATGGGCATGGATCCCGAGCTCGTGCGCCAGCATTTGTCCGGACGGCGGGACCACGGCGTCGGGCTGGTCAACGTCGACGAGAGATTGCGGCAGGTCTTTGGTGCCGACCACGGGATCACGGTCGAGACCGCCTTGGGCGCCGGCATGAAGGTGACGGCACGAATTCCCAAGTACCAGGCGGGAGTTCGTGCATCGTGACGGCGTCAGCATCGAGTTGGTCGGCCGAGCCGGACGCCGCGGGCTTGCGCGTGCTCGTCGTCGACGACGAAGCTCCGGCGCGTGACGACCTGGAGTTCCTGCTTCGCGAGTCAGCCCGCGATATCCGTCGTCGATGTCGCGGCCGACGCGACCGAAGCTCTTCGGCGCCTGCAGGACGAGCACTACGACGGCGATGTTCCTCGACATCCGCATGCCGGGCTCGACGGCCTCGAACTCGCCCGGCTGTTGCTGCAGTTCACCGATCCGCCGCTCGTCATCTTCGTGACGGCGTATGAGTCGCACGCCGTCGCCGCATTCCAGGCGCATGCGCGCGGGTACTTGTTGAAGCCGGTATCGGCCGATCGTCTCTCCGACGCGGTAGCGCAGATTGCCGAAGCCAAACGGCCACGACCCGCCGCGCCGACGACGACCGACGGATCGCGGACAAGTGACGACTTGCTCGTGGTGCCGGTTGATGTCAACGGCCGCACCCTGATGGTCGAGCGCGCCGACGTGTGCTGGATTCAGGCGAACGGCGACTACGTGCGCCTGCACACCGTGCAACGGCGGCGCGCATTTGGTGCGCCTGCCGCTCGCACTATTCGAAGAGCGCTGGGCAGATCACGGGTTTGTTCGCATCCACCGCAGCTACCTCATCGCGCTTGCGGTACGTGGTCGAGATCCGCACCGGCGCAGCGGGAGCTGCCGTCGTCCGGGTCGCCGGCCAAGACCTCGCCGTGAGCCGGCGGCACGCGGCCGAGCTTGAAGCGCCGGCTGCTGCGGGTGCAGCACGGCGGCCGACAGCCAGTGAGCGTCGGCCGCCCGGTGACCGAACCGACGCCACCCGTTCGCGCCGGTGCGCACGACCGTGCGCTCGACGGGCGTCGTCGTGCCGCGACGCGACACCGAGTCGCAAGCATTTGACGAGCGCACCGAGTACAGCGACGTTTTGCTGCACTCGCTGATGCGTGCGCAGTTCGGGCTCACGTTGGGATTCATCGCGCTCGCGGTCGGCGTACTGATCTCGCTGCCGCTCGTCGTCAGCCTGGTGCCCTCGCTCGCCGACAAGCACGTGTTCGGCCTGCCGCTGACGCTCGCCGTGCTCGGTATCGCGGTGTATCCGGTGCTGGTCATCATCGCGATCGCCTACGTCCGGCTCGCCGAACGCACCGAGCGACACTTCTCTGGATCTGGTCGAGAAAGCTTTGACGGTCGCGCCGCTCGCACTTGCCGCGATCATCGTGGTGACGCTCATCACGATGATCGTCGGTGCGCTCGGCATCAGGGTGGCCCGCACCCCCGACGACTTCATGGTGGCGGCGCGCGCGGTGCCGCCGTTTCGCAATGCCGCGGCGATCTCCGGGTGAGTACTTGTCGGCGGCCTCGTTCCTCGGCGTCGCCGGACTGATTCTCAAGGACGGCCTGGGAATGCTGTGGTATCCCGTCGGCTACGCGGCGGGCTACCTGATGCTGCTGCTACTTGTCGCGGCGCCGCTTCGAAGGTTCGGCGCGTACACGATCCCCGACTTTGCCGAAGGGCGACTCGGCGAGCCGCGATTGCGCAAGGTCGCGACGGCGTTCGTGCTCGTCATCGGCTGGTTCTATCTGCTGCCGCAGTTGAAGGGCGCCGGCCTGACGCTGAACGTCTTGCTCGGCACGCCGTATTGGGTCGGTGTCGGAGTGCTGGCGATCGTCGTCACGAGCAACATCGCCGCGGGCGGCATGAAGGGTGTGACATTCGTCCAAGCGCTGCAGTACTGGATCAAGCTGGTGGCAATCGCCGTCCCCGCTGTTGTCTTGCTTGCCGTCGTTGGTGGCGTGCACCGCCAGGCGCTGACCCGGCCGGCGCCGCCGGTGTTCGCGACGCAGACAACCGTGCACGTGCAGACCTCGGTCGACATCAACGTGGTCACGCCGGTGACGGTGACGGCGCACGGAACGATCGAAGGCGTGAAGGTCGACGGCCCGCTCACCTTGATCCCAGGAAAGTACGAAGTGAAGGACGGCGCGGTGCTGGTGTTTCCGGCCGGCGCGGCCACTCCCCACGCGACCGGATTGCCCATCCTGGACGGGAAATCGTGGGTGTCGCCGTTCGTCGACGCGGGGCACCGCGGCGCGCATCCACTTGCGGCGACCTACTCGCTGATCGTGGCGACATTCCTTGGCACGTTGGGGTTGCCGCACATCCTGGTGCGCTTCTATACCAACCAGGACGGTCGGGCTGCGCGGCGCACGACGATCATCGTGTTGATGCTGCTCGGCGGCTTCTACGTGTTCCCGGCGGTGTTCGCGGTGCTCGGCCGACTGCGCGATCCAAGCCTCTACCTCACCGGCCAGACCGACTCGGTCGTGCTGGTGTTGCCGCACGCGCTGATCGGCGGCGTCGGCGGTTCGGTGCTCGGCGCGCTCGTTGCGGCTGGCGCGTTCGCGGCCTTTCTGTCGACGTCGTCCGGCCTGCTCGTCAGTGTCGCCGGCGCGATGGCACACGACCTGATGCGCGGCGGCGTGCGCACCTTCCGGCGGTGTGCGGTCGTGGCGGGCGCGGTCGGTCTGGTGGCCGGGCTCCAGGTGCAGAGCTTCGACCTGAACATGTTGGTCGGCTGGTGTTTCGCGATCGCGGCGTCGACCTTCTGCCCGCTGCTCGTGCTCGGCATCTGGTGGCGGCGGCTGACCTGGGTCGGTGCGATCGCCGGCCTCGTGCTCGGCGGCTGCACGTCGTCGGTCGCCATCATCTTGACGATGGCCGGCGTGGGTCAGCGCGGGTGGCCGGAGGTGCTGCTCGGGCAGCCGGCGATCTGGACGGTGCCGCTCGCGTTCCTGGCGATGATCGTGGTTTCGCGCGCGACGCCTTCGTACCTGCCGACCGACCTCGAGTCGAAGCTGCTCCAGCTGCACCTGCCCGAGGCGCTACGTCCCCGTCACCCATCGTTCGGCGAAACCTGAACGATGAGCACAGAGTTATCTCTTGCGTAGAGTGGTCTGTAATGCAAAGCTAATCACATGACTGACGCATCCGTGCCTCCGAGCACGCCTCACGAGTTACTGTCGGCCACGCGCGAACTCACGCGGCGGGTGCGCACCACCCAGCGCGGCACCGCGTTTCCCGCTTCTGTGCTCGGCGTGGTCACGCTCCTCGCAGCGCCGTTCGAGCGGTTCGGCCATGTCGTTCGAGCCTGCCGGTTCTAGCGGTCGCCATCGCGAACCTGCGCGTCCAATCACCGGCGGGCACCTCCGTCTGCTCGCTCTACCCGAGTTCGCTGTTCGTCTACTGGCCGGTCGCGCTGACACTGGCCTACGTGGCCATCGCCGCCATGGCGATCCGGCGGTCACGGCAGCGTGGGGTCGGCACTCGGATCAAGCCCTATGTGATCGCCGGCGTTGTCCTTGCGCTGGCGCTCACCGCGATCACGCTGTGGATTGCCCACAACCCGACGGCGCACCAGGAATTCCTCGGCGGGCGGGTGGTGCGGTCGAGACGCAACTCTCGACCTATGCTACTGTCGGCTGGTAAGCCCGGCGGCCGCGATCGGCTTGGCACTGTCTGGTCTTGGCCCGAATCGAACGCAACTGGGGTCTGCTTGCCTTCGCCGTCGGCTATCTCGTCATCGTCGTCGGTGCGATCAACTTCGGTTGGGACACCGCCCGTTCGTCTCATTGGGTCTTCCTCCGCACCTCGTCATCCCCCTCCACCCGACTGCCTCCCCCTGCCCACCTCGTATCCTCGGCGGCGTGCTCATCGTCGGCGGCGTCTGTTCCTCATCGCGGAGCGGCGGACCACTCCGTGAGCCATCCGGCGAATGGGCTCGATGACGTCGTGCACCAACGAGTCCGGCTGGGTATCTTGACGATCGCGCATGAGGCGCGGCGGGTGGAGTTCGGCTTTCTTCGAGACACGCTCGACCTCACTGCGGGCAACCTCGGGCAGCACCTGACGGTGCTGGAAAAAGCTGGCGCTCGTCGACATCGAGAAGGGCTACGAAGGCAAGCGCGCCCGCACGTGGGTCACGCTCAGCGCCGCTGGAGAACAGGCGCTTGCGCGACGAGATCACCCAGCTCAAACGGCTGATCAGCGACATCGAACGCGCAACGCCGAAGAAGAACGGACGACCGCCGCTGAGGAGCGCGGCGACACCTGCTCGGCAATCGACGCACATGCCGGCAGCGCACCTTTCCGAGCGTGCGCGGACGGCATGCCACGCGGCGGCGGGGAGGGGCGGGTCGGGCGCCGCTTAGCCGGCGCGCAGGGCCAGCGTGAGTGCTTCGACGGTGAGCAGCGGGTTGGCGTTCGCGTCGAGCGACGTGCGGCAGGCCAACACGGCCGACAACCGGCGCACGGTCGACTCTGCCGACGACGACGCGGCCAAGGAGGAGATCGCGGCCGACTCGTCGACGTTCGCGATGTCGACGCCGGCCCCCAACTGCACGACGAGCACGTCGCGGTAGAACCCGGCGAGGTCGGTCAGCGCCCGGTCGAGTGCGTCGCGCTGGGTGCGCGTGGCGCGCGACTTCTGCCGGCCTTCGAGATCCTTCAACGCGGCCGCGGCCGAGCGCAGCGCACCTCGAGCAGCGGCACCGCCACCTGCAGCAGACCCGCGACCGAGCCCGGTCGCCGTCCCGCCTTCGCCGAAGGCCTCCTTGTACGACGCGGTTTCGGCCTCGTCGAGCGCCGACGTCACCTCCGCCGACTCGGCGCTCACGGCCTTGACCAATGCACCAGCGGCCGCGAGACATCCGCCGACGTCGGCGAACGCGGAAGGCAGCTGCAGCACCGAGTGCCGACGCGCCCGAGCCTCTGAGTCGGTCGCCAGCCGGCGCGCGCGCCCGACGTGACCCTGCGCCGCTCGAGCCGCGAACTCCGCGACGTCAGGAGCAACTCCATCGCGCGACACCAGCACCGCAGCGACCGCATCGGTCGGTGGCGTGCGCAGCGCGACAACGCGGCAGCGCGAGCGGATCGTCACCACGAGGTCTTCGGCCGACGGCACGCACAGCAACCACACCGTGCGCGGCGCCGGCTCCTCGATCGCCTTCAACAACACGTTCGCGGCGCCCTCGGTCAGCCGGTCGGCATCCTCGATCACGATGACCTGCCAATGGCCACCGGACGGCGCGAGCGCGGCCCGACTGACAAGGTCGCGGGCCTCTCGTACACCGAGAGATAACCCTTGCGGCGCAACGATTTCGACGTCGGCGTGGGTGCCGGCGAGCACGGTGTGGCAACCCACGCAAACACCGCACCCGGGCTCGACCTCGCCGCCACCAGAAATCGCGGCCGTGCATTGCAAGGCGGCGGCGAACGCGCGCGCCGCGACCGATCGGCCTGAGCCGGGCGGGCCGGTGAACAACCACGCGTGCGTCATCGCGGCGCCCGGCACCGCAGAAAACGTCGCGTCGGGCAAGACGGCCGGTACGTCGACGAGAGCACCCGAACAGATCGCCGCCAAGGTCGCTGGCCCAGGCGACTTCGGCCGCCGAGATGGCGACCGATCGCAGCAACGCGACCACGCGTGACTGGCCGACGAGATCGTCGAACACGCTCATCGGCGTCCGACTTTCAGTTGCACTGTTGGTTGAAGATCCGGCGAGAGCTCGGGCACGAAATCGGCGATCCGCCGCACGATCAGCTGGTGAATCGTGGCCGCCGGCAGCCGAGCATCGATGACGAGGTAGCGGTCGGGCGACGCCTCGGCCAGCTCGCGAAACGCCGCCCGCACCCGCTCGTGAAACTCGGCCGACTCGGCTTCGAGCCGGTCGGGGAGCTCGTCGCGCACCGACGTACGGCCAAGGCCGTCAGTGACGGGGACGTCGAGCAGCACGGTCACGTCGGGCCGCAACCCCGACGTCGCGAACTGTGAGAGCCGCTCGATCTCGCCGGTCGACAACGACCGGCCGACTCCCTGATAGGCCAGCGAAGAATCGACGTAGCGGTCACTCACGACGACGGCCCCGCGCGCGAGCGCCGGCCGGATCACCGTCGCCACGTGTTGCGCGCGGTCGGCCGCGTACAGCAGCGCCTCGGCCCGCGGCGCGATCTCGCCGCTGTCGGGGTCGAGGAGCAACTGCCGCAGCTGCCGCCCGATCGGCGTCGCACCGGGCTCGCGCGTCGTGACGACCTCGTACCCGCGCTCGGCCAGCCACGTGGCGAGCAGCTTGCTCTGCGTCGACTTGCCGGCGCCCTCGCCACCCTCGAACGCCACGAACAGCCCGGTCGTCACGCCTCGGCCCTCCAGCGGGCGCCAGCCGCGCAATGCAGCGATGAGGTCGCGCCGCAGCGACACGTCGCGATCGTCCATCTGACGGTAGGCGATGACGCCGACAAAGAAGGCAATGATTCCCGCACCGAGCAACGTGAAAGCCGCGCCGTCCTGGCGCAGCACGACCCGCTTGATGTGCAGCGTGTGCACGCCGATCGCCCCGGAGATGAACGGGCCGGCCGCGACCATGAGCAGCAGGTCGACCTGCATCATCGACTGCAGCGTCGCCCAGGTGCGGCCGCGTTTCTCGTCCTCGACCTCGAGGCCGAGCAAGGTGTATCCGGTTACCCAAGCCACACCAGAGAATGCGCCCATAATCAGCGCACCGATGCACGACGAGCACCAGGTTGTGGACGATCGCCGTCAGGGCGAGGGTAAAACCCGACGCGGCGATCGAGAGTCCGAACAGCCGGCGGCGAGAGAGTCGACGGAAGAACTTCGGGCCGAGGAACATGCCGAAGCGCAAGGCCGACGAACACCGACCCGAACATCGCGCCATAGGCGGGGTCACCGCCGCCCAGGTCGAGCGTGTATCTCTTGGCCAGCCCGACCACGACGCCTGCGGCCGCGAATGCGCCGAGCATGCCGATGACCAGGCCGCGCACGACCTTCGTCTGACCGATGAATTGCCAGCCTTCGGCGATGGCCCGGATCACCGAAGGCTGTGAGATCGGCACCACCTCGGCGCCGCCTTCGAATTCGGCGCGCCGTCGTCGTCCGCCTTGGTGAGAGATCTCACGCAAGGTGAAGATCGTGCCCGCCGAAACGAGGAACGTTGAGGCGTCGAAGTACAGCGCGAGGTCGATGCGGTTGGTGGTGAAGAACGGCCACGCGTGACTGATGACGCCGGTGAACAGCGAGAGCAGTGCGAACACCAGCGCTGCTACGGGCGCGGATCCGTAGGTCGTCAGCAGGCTGAGCTGATTGGCCTGCTCGAGCTGCTCGCGCGGCACCAGGTTCGGGACGGTGGCTTCCTTCGCCGGAATCCAGAACAGGCTGAGCGTCTCGATCAGGAACGTCGCGACGAACAGCCACCACAGCGTGTGCACGATCGGGATCGAGACGTAGAGCGAGAACCGGCCGATGTCGGCGATGACCATCGTGAGCCGCCGGTCGAGCCGGTCGGCGAACGCGCCCGCAAGCGGAGCGAGCAGGACGGCGGGCAGCAGCCGCACGAAGACGACGAGGCCGACCGACGAGTTCTGCACGAAGTAGGTGTGACCGACGGCAAGGTTCGGCGGCCAGCGCGGTCTGGGCGAGGAAGCCGAGCCAGTCACCGAAGCTCGACAGCGACAGCGCGATCCACAGTTTGCGGAACGCCTTGATGGCCAGCACGCCGCGAATGCCGCTGACCTCGCCGGCCGTCGTGCGGGCAGCCTCGGCATACGGCACCGGAGGTGGCACCGCGCCGAAGAACTCCTCGGAGATGGCTCAACTCCCCACTGCCGGGCACCGCCATGACACGCCAGTATCTCGCGCCCGGCGGGTCAGGTCCGCTTCGCGGGCGCCTTCTTGGCCGTCTTGCGGGCAGTCGCCTTCTTGGCGGCGGTCTTGGTGCCGGCCTTCGCGGCGGTCTTGCTCGCGGTCTTCGCTGCCGTCTTCTTGGCCGGCTTGCGCGCCGCGACCTTCTTCGGCGCCGGCCCGCGCGCCCGCTTGTCGGCCAGCAGCTCAGACGCCCGTTCGAGCGTGATCGCGGCCACGTCGTCGCCCTTGCGAAGGGTCGCGTTGGTCTCGCCGTCGGTCACGTAAGGACCGAAACGACCATCGCGGACGACGATTGGTTTGCTGATTCGCCGGATCGACACCGAGCTCGCGAAGCGGGCCGGCGGCAGCTGCCCGTCGTCCGCGCGGCTTGGGTTGGGCGAGCACGTCGAGCGCCTGCTGCAGGCTGATGGTGAGCAGCTGCTCTTCGTTGTCGATCGACCGCGTGTCGGAGCCCTTCTTCACGTAAGGCCCGTAGCGCCCGTTGCTCGCGACGACCTCTTCGCCGTCGACCTCGCCGAGAATGCGCGGCAACGTCAGCAGCCGCAGGGCGTCGTCGATGGTGACGGTGTCGAGCGACATCGACTGGAACAGGCTCGCGGTGCGGGGCTTGGCCTTGCGAGTCCTCCGGCAGGATCTCGGTGACGTAGGGGCCGTAGCGACCGTCCTTCGCGACGAGCTCGCGGCCTGAGATCGGGTCGATGCCCAGCGGCCGGTCACCGCTCGGCTTGTCGAGCAACGCCTGCGCGTACTCCTCGGTGACCTCGTCGGGCGCGACCCCGTCGGGCAGGTTCGCGCGCTGGCCGTCGCGCTCGAGGTAGGTGCCGTAGCGGCCGACCCGGACGACGATGCCCGAGTCACCGAGCGGGAACGAGCTGACGTCTCGCGCGTCGATCTCGCCCAGCCGGTCGTTCACCATCGCCTTGAGGCCGGGGTTGTCGTCGGCTCGGGCCGCCCTTGCCGCGCCCGCGGCCAACACCGTCGAGCGGGCCGCCGAAGTAGAAGTGGGTCAGCCACGCGGTGCGCGCTGTCTCGCCGTCGGCGATGCGGTCGAGGTCTTCTTCCATCTCGGCCGTGAAGTCGTAGTCGACGAGGTCGCCGAAGTGCCGCTCGAGCAACTGCACCACTGCGAACGCGAGAAACGTCGGGCACCAGCGCGCTGCCCTTTTTGAAGACGTAGCCGCGATCAAGGATCGTGCCCATGATGCTGGCGAACGTGCTCGGGCGGCCGATGCCGCGTTCTTCCAAGCGCCCTGACCAGGCTCGCCTCGGTGTAGCGGGCCGGCGGATTCGTCGTGTGCCCGACGGGTTCGAGCGACGTCGCGCGGGCCGTGTCACCCTCGGCCAGGTTCGGCAGGCGGCGCTCGCTCGTGTCGTCGGAGGTGTCGTCGTCGGTGCTCTCGACGTAGACCTTCAAGAAGCCCTGATGCACGATCACCGTGCCGGACGCCGAGAACTCCGCATCGTGACTCGTGTTCGTCGCATCGGGTCGGGTCGTACCACCAAGACGCATGGTCACCGTCTGGCCGGTGGCGTCGGTCATCTGCGAGGCGACCGTGCGCTGCCAGATCAGCTCGTAGAGCCGGGCCTCGTCGCCGGCAACCTGCCCGGCGAGCTCGCCGGGGGTGGCGAACCTGTCACCACTGGGCCGGATCGCCTCGTGCGCCTCTTGCGCGTTCTTGACCTTCTTCTCATACCGACGCGGGACGTCGGGCAGGAACTCGCTGCCATACAGCTCGCGCACCTGGTTGCGCGCCGCGTTCAACGCTGTCTCCGACAGCGTCGTCGAGTCGGTACGCATGTAGGTGATGTGGCCGTTCTCGTACAGCCGCTGCGCGATGCGCATCGTGGTCTGGCTGCTGAACCGCAGCTTGCGGCTCGCCTCTTGCTGCAGCGTGCTCGTCATGAACGGCGCCGCCGGGCTACGCCGATAGGGCTTGCTCTCGACGCTGCGCACGACGAACTCGGTGTTGCTCAGGCCCGCTGCCAGCTCGGTGGCTCTCGACCTCGTCGAGGTGCACCAGGTTCTTGCGTCTTCAGAACGCCGACGGAGTCGAAGTCACGGCCCTGCGCGACCCGTTGGCCGTCGACAGCGGCGAGCGTCGCCTCGAAGGCTCGGCGTCGTGTCGAAGACGGCGTTGATGTCCCAGTAGGACGCGCTGCGAAACGCGATGCGGTCGCGCTCGCGGTCGACGACCATGCGGGTCGCGACGCTTTGCACCCGACCGGCCGACAGCCGCGGCATGACCTTCTTCCAGAGCACCGGGCTCACTTCGTAGCCGTAGAGCCGGTCGAGGATCCGCCGGGTCTCTTGGGCATCGACCAGCGCCTGGTTCAGCTCTCTCGGGTGCTGCGCAGCCTCGCGAATCGCGTCGCGGGTGATCTCGTGGAAGACCATCCGGTGCACGGGCACTTTTGGGTTCGAGCACCTCGAGCAGGTGCCACGCGATGGCCTCGCCTTCGCGGTCCTCGTCTGTCGCGAGGTAGAGCTCGTCGACGCCAGCGAGGGCGGCCTTCAGCTTCGCGACCTGCTGGCGCTTGTCGGCGTTGACCACGTAGAGCGGCTCGAAGCCGTGGTCGACGTCGACGCCCAGACGCGACCAGGGCTCCTTCTTGTACTTGGCCGGGATGTCAGCGGCCGAGGTCGGCAGGTCGCGGATGTGCCCGATGCTCGACTCGACGATGTAGTTGCCGCCCAGGTACCCAGCGATCGTCTTCGCCTTGGCCGGGGACTCCACGATGACCAGACGGCGGGTGTCGTCGTCGGATGCAGCGGGAGTGCTGGCGCGCGCCACTACGGGGTGCTCCTCATCGGTTGTTCATGCGTGTGTCGGGTGCCAGCAGGGGTGGGTCAGGGGTGGTTCAGAGTCAATTGGGTGCCGGCGTCCCGAGCCACGGTAACCGCTCGGCGTCGCGGGGGTGGCCACTGACCCCCACGACGGAGCCTTCCGCGCGTCCGGCCTGTGACTCTTTCGCCGCCCTCAGCGGGCGGGCGGTGACCCGCCCTAGACCAGCCCTATAGGAGCGCTAGACCACGATGGCGGAGGGCCTGGGTTCGTCCTCGCCCGCACCTACCGCGACGCTGCGGCGCTTGGAAATGACCACGGACGCGGCGATGATCGCGAACGCGACGACGCGCGATGATGATGCGCAACGGCGCGTTGTGGTGCACGCCCACGGAGTAGCGGACGATCAGCGGCGCAATCAGCAGGGCGACCAGGTTCATCACCTTGAGCAGCGGGTTGATGGCCGGCCCGGCGGTGTCCTTGAAGGGGTCGCCGACCGTGTCGCCGATGATCGTCGCCTCGTGCGCCGGCGAGCCCTTGCCGCCGAAGTTGCCTTCCTCGACCAGCTTCTTGGCGTTGTCCCAGGCGCCACCGGAGTTCGCGAGGAACACCGCCATCAGCGCGCCAGCGGCAATCGCGCCGACGAGGTAGCCGGCCAGCGCGCCGACTCCGAGCGCAAAGCCGGTCGCGATCGGCGCGAGCACGGCCATCAGGCCAGGCGTCGCGAGTTCGCGCAGCGAGTCGCGGGTGACGATGTCGACGACCTTGCCGTACTCCGGCAGCGCCGTCCCCTCCATGATCCCGACGATCTCGCGGAACTGCCGCCGCACTTCGTAGACGACCGCGCCGGCCGCGCGCGCCACCGCGTTGATGAGCAGGCCCGAGAAGAAGAACACGACCGCTGCGCCGATGATCGCGCCGACGATGACGTTCGGTGAGGTGACGTCGGTCGACAAGCTCGCCGCCGTGATGCCCGTCACGCCGGACGCCGATGTGCCGGCCTTCGCGAGGGCGTCGCTGATGGCTGAAGTAAAGGAGCCGAAGAGCGCGGTCGCGGCGAGAACCGCAGTCGCGATCGCGATGCCCTTGGTGATGGCCTTCGTGGTGTTGCCCACAGCGTCGAGCTGAGTCAGCACGACGGCGCCTTCGCCGGTCACGTCGCCTGACATCTCGGCGATTCCTTGCGCGTTGTCGGACACCGGGCCGAACGTGTCCATGGCGACGATGACGCCGACGGTGGTGAGCAGGCCGGTGCCAGCCAGTGCCACGGCGAACAGCGACAGCACGGTGATGCCGCCGCCGAGCAGGAACACGCCGTAGACCGCGGCCGCGACGATAAGGGCCGAATAGACAGCCGACTCCAGCCCGACCGATACGCCAGCCAGAATCACCGTCGCCGGGCCGGTCAACGAGGTCTTGCCGATGTCGCGCACCGGGCGCCGGTTCGTCTCGGTGAAGTAACCGGTGAGCTGCTGGATGACCGCAGCGAGCACGATGCCGATGACCACCGCGATGAGCGCGAATACCCGCGGGTTGCCTGAGTGCGAGGCGATCTCGTCGTTGGTCAGACCCTTGAGCCCGGAGAACTTCGACGGCAATTCGGTGAACGCAAGAACGGCGACCAGCACGACGGAGAACGCGGCCGAGATGAAGAAACCTCGGTTGATCGCGGTCATGCCGCTGCGGTCACCGGCGCGGGGCGACACAGCGAAGATGCCCACCACAGCGGTGAGAACGCCGATCGCCGGCACGATGAGCGGGAAGACCAGACCGAGGTTGCCGAACGCGGCCTTGCCGAGAATCAACGACGCCACGAGCGTGACGGCGTAGCTCTCGAAGAGGTCGGCGGCCATGCCTGCGCAGTCGCCGACGTTGTCACCGACGTTGTCGGCGATCGTCGCGGCGTTGCGCGGG
This sequence comes from uncultured Actinomycetes bacterium, assembly GCA_963799955.1. Classification (GTDB taxonomy): domain Bacteria; phylum Actinomycetota; class Actinomycetes; order Acidothermales; family Acidothermaceae; genus PALSA-607. The sequence goes on along the minus strand of CAWCZJ010000016.1, from coordinate 40,381 downwards.
TCGTCTTCGGGGATGCCTTGCTCGACCTTTCCGACCAGGTCGGCGCCGACGTCGGCCGCCTTGGTGAAGATGCCGCCGCCGACACGCATGAACATCGCCAGCAGGGCAGCGCCGAAACCGAACCCTTCAAGCACCTTGGGAGCGTTCGCGCGGAAGAACAGCACGACGAGGCAGGCGCCGAACAAGCCGAGACCCACGGTGAACATGCCGGCGACGCCGCCGGTGCGGAAGGCGATCCGCATCGCACCACGAGACTCACCACCGCGAGCAGCCGCGGCGACCCGCACGTTCGCGCGGACCGCAAGCCACATGCCGGTGTAGCCGGTCACACCCGAGAACCCGGCACCGACCAAGAAGAAGATCGATCGACCGATGCGCTGCGTGCCCGAGTCGGCGGGCAACAGGAGGAGAAGGAAGAACACGATGACGGCGAAGACGCCAAGGGTTCGGAACTGCCGCTTGAGGTACGCGCTGGCGCCCTCTTGAACGGCCCCCGCGATCCGCTTCATGTTCTCGGTGCCCTGATCGGCCGACAGCACCTCGCGCACCAGCGCGAAGGCCACTCCGAGCGCAAGCAACGCCACGACCGCGACGATCCACACCCACGTGTAGTTGCCGCCCGTGACGCTGGTCGCCGGTGCCGCGTCGTTCGTCGCGCTGACCAGGTCTAGCCCGAGCATGTGTCCTCCTCGACCGCGACTGCGCCATTGCAGAAGCGGGAAAACCCGATCGGCGGTCCAACCCTGGTCAATCCAACTAGTTGGACGTCAAAGCGGATGCGGGAGTCTATGGCTCCCACGGTTGCCCTGGTAGGGCGTGTGTCAGAAGTCACGTCCGGGGTGTAGCCGCTTGCAGAGACCATCCCGCTGTTACCCGATCGGCCAGGTCATCGTGACGACGGATCCGGCCGGAAGGTACTCGACCTTCACCTCGTCGACGAGTCCGCTGATGACGGCCAGCCCAAGGCGCTCGTGCCCGCTCAGGTCGACGCCGTCTACCCGGTCGTCGTCTTTCGTCAGATCAAACGCGAGCTCGCCGTCGGCGTCGGGCGCCGGGCGCCCGACCGAGTCGGCGACCTCGACAGAGAAGGTCGTCGCGTCCTCGATCAGCCTCAACTCGACGGGCGAGGCTGGGGCGTGGGCCAGATTGAAGCGCACCGCCAACGAGCACGCCTCACTCACCGCAAGCTTGATCTCGTCGAGCACGCCGTCGGCAACCCCGGCCCGTCGGGCCACGGAGGCGGCGATGAAGCGGGCAGTTCGGACGTGCTCGGGTAAGGGCGTGAACGAGACGGTCACGGTAGGCAAAGCGCGCCGCTCAGTCCGTGGCGGCGACGGCCTCGTCGACCGACCCGTGGATCGGGAAAACCTTGGTGAGCCCGGTGATCCGGAAGATCTTGAGGATGCGCTCCTGGGTGCACACCAGACGCAGCGATCCGTCGTGGGCTCGGACTCGCTTGAGGCCGCCCACCAGGACGCCGAGGCCAGTCGAGTCGAGGAACTCGACGTTCTCCATGTCGACAATGATGTGGTAGCTGCCGGCAGAGACCAGGTCGATCAGCTGCTCACGCAACTTGGGGGCGGTGTAGACGTCGATCTCGCCACCGACGACGACAACAGTGTGTTCGCCTTCGGCGCGGGTAGACAAAGACAGATCCACTGCATTCCTCCAGCTTGTAACCGCACGCGGGCAGAACCATCTAACGCCCGGCGGGCGCGGTGTGCAGCCTGGGTACCCGGCTAGCCACGAATCTAACCACGCTTGGCGGCCTGTTCCCCAACGGTGTCGCTGGCGCCGGAGCGCATTTCGTCATTCTCCGATGCCAGACTGGGCTCGGTGTCCGCCGAGAGCTACTCCCAGAATTCGCCGCCGAGACCGGTCGGCCCGGCGCGCTCGAGCGAGCACGTCCTCGAACGGCTGGTCCAGCCCCCGGGCCGCCGCGAGCGGGTCACCCACGTCGAGGTCATCCCGGCCAGGCTCGCCCGCTCGACGCCGTGGCCCGGCTGGGTGTGCCCAGAGATCGTCGGCGCGTACTGCCCAGCTAGGGATCGAGTTCCCGTGGGCGCACCAAGTTGAGGCTGCCGAACTGGCCCGCCTCGGCCAACACGTGGTCATCGCGAGCGGCACTGCGTCGGGCAAATCACTCGCCTACCAGTTGCCGGTGTTGCAAGCGTTGACTGACGGGACGCCGAACCGCGGGCGCCTCGAGCCTGCGACCGCGCTCTACCTGTCGCCGACGAAGGCGCTGGCTGCCGACCAGTTGCGTGCTCTCGAAGAGGTCGGGCTGCCGGGTGTTCGGGCGGCGACCTACGACGGTGACACCCCCTACGACGAACGGTCGTGGATTCGCACGCACGCCAACCTGGTGCTGGCCAACCCTGACCTCGTGCACCGCTCGATGCTGCCGTCGCACCGGCAGTGGGCGTCGTTCTTTCGCGGGCTGCGGTTCGTCGTCATCGACGAGTGCCACGGCTACCGAGGCGTTTTTGGCGCGCACGTCGCGCAGGTCATCCGCCGGCTGCGACGGGTGGCCGCACGGTATGGGTCGTACCCGGTATTCGTGCTGGCATCGGCAACCGTCTCAGAGCCCGCAGTGTCGGCGTCCCGCCTGATCGGTCTCGATGTCGCAGCCGTTACCGACGACGCCTCGCCACGAGGTGCCGCGCGTTTCGTCCTATGGGAACCGCCGTTGATGGCGGTGACCGGACGACGATTTGATGCCGACAGCGACGATGACGGCGTGCCTCACGAGGCGACCGTGCGGCGATCGACGAGCGCAGAGACCGCGGACCTGCTCGCAGATCTGGTGCTCGACGGCGTGCGGACCCTGGCGTTCGTCCGGTCGCGACGCGGCGCGGAGGCCGTCGCGCTCGCTGCCCGTCGAGCGCTCGATGAAGTCGGCGGCAATCTGGGTCGGCAGGTCGCCGCCTACCGCGCCGGGTACCTGCCCGAAGAACGGCGGGCGCTCGAGCGCGCGTTGCGGCACGGGACGATCCTCGGCCTGGCCGCCACCAACGCGTTGGAGTTAGGCGTCGATGTCTCTGGCCTCGACGCTGTCTTGCTGGCTGGCTTTCCCGGCACTCGCGCATCGATGTGGCAGCAGGCCGGTCGGGCCGGGCGAGCGGGCCAGGAGTCGATCGCGGTGATGATCGCTCGCGACGACCCGCTCGACACCTACTTGGTGCACCACCCCGAGGCGCTGTTCGGGCGGCCGGTCGAGGCTGCGGTCTTCGATCCCGACAACCCGTACGTGCTGGGGCCGCATCTGTGCGCCGCCGCCAGTGAGTGGCCACTCGCCCCTGACGACCTTGAGCTGTTCGGGCCGACCGCAGCCGACGTCGTCGCCGATCTGGTCGAGCGCAGGCTGCTGCGCGCGCGGCCGACCGGCTGGTTCTGGACCAAGCGCGAGCGCGCTAGCGACCTCGCCGACATCAGGGGCAGCGGCGGTGCGCCGGTGCGCATCGTCGACGAGGCGACCGGCCAGCTACTCGGCACGGCGAACGCAGCGGCGGCCGACTCGACAGTGCACACAGGTGCCGTCTACCTGCATCAAGGTGCGACCTACGTGGTGCGTAGCTTCGACGTCGACGACGGCGTCGCGCTCGTTGAACCGGCGGACGTCGACTACTTCACCTCCGCACGCGACATCACCGACGTAAGGATCACCGCGACCTCGCGCACAACGCTGTGGGGCGCAGCCGAAGTGAGTTTCGGTTCGGTCGACGTCACGACGCAGGTCGTGTCGTACCTGCGACGTCGTGTGGTGAGTGGAGAAATACTCGGCGAACAGCCACTCGACTTGCCCGAGCGGCAGCTGTCGACGCGCGCCGTTTGGTGGACGATCGGCGAGCAGCAACTCGCGCAGGCCGGGTTCGCCTGGGCAGATCTGCCGGGCGCCGCGCACGCCGCCGAACATGCCTCGATCGGTCTGCTGCCGCTGGTCGCCACCTGCGATCGGTGGGACATCGGTGGGGTCTCGACCGCGCTGCACCAAGACACCGGTCGGCTGACGGTCGTCGTGTACGACGGCTACCCGGGCGGGGCGGGATTCGCCGAACGTGGCTACGAGGCGGCCGCGATCTGGTTGACCGCCACCCGCGAAGCGATCGCAGCATGCGCGTGCGAAACCGGCTGCCCATCGTGTGTGCAGTCGCCGAAGTGCGGCAACGGCAACGAGCCACTCGACAAAGCGGGTGCGATCAGGTTGCTCGACACGTTGCTCGCCGACGCCCCGGCGCTGCCCGACGTACCAACCGAGCCCGTCACTTCGATCACGGTGACGATCTCCCTGTCGTCGTCACCCTGGCCCGGCCCGCGCACGCGCGCTGACGGCATCGAGCCCGAGACCGCCCAACCAGCTCGAGCGCCGGAATCTGAACGCGCGTCGTGACCTCGACGACCTGACCGATCACCTGACAGCTGGTGACCGTCGCGTTGTTGGCGAGGGCGATGGCCTTGGCGGCCGCGCACCCGTTCAACCCCGACCGCGCGTGCATTGCCGTCACCTGCACTGCGCGCGATCACCGAGGCCGCGGCCAAGGCGCTCATGTCCGCGGCTGTCGCTGCGCGATGCCGCGCGACGACCGCAACGCCAGCGAGCACGACTCCGGCCACGCACACCCAGAGCACCATCGCCATCGACAACGCCCACAGGCTCGCCGAGCCGCGTCGCTCCTTCCGCCGCGTTCAGCTGAACGCGGCGGCGCTGCTGGGGCGTCGCGACTGTTCACGGTGCCGCCTCGGAATCTGCTGCAGCCGTCGCCGAGACCGTGGGCGCTGCGATCGCGGCGAGTGGCCCGAGCCCGCCGCCGATGCGGGCACTCACGACGACGACAACGCGACTGCCGTCGTGATGCACGTCGATCTGCGCGCCCTGCGGTGCGGCTGCTGTCGTAGCGGCGACCACCATGGCGTCGGACTCACCCCGAGCTGCTGCCCTCGCGCCGTCGCGTGCTGCGTCGACGCACCGCAACTGCGCGCCCGCCACCGCAACCGACCAGAGGCCGACAGCGAGCAAGAGCGCAAGCACCGGCAGCACCATCGCGGTCTCGGCGGTGACGTAGCCACTGTCGCTGGTAGCCGCGCTGCCGGGTGACGTCCGACCGCCGGACCGGGGCGACGACCGCGCTCGCCACTAGAACGGCACGTGAAGCGCACGTGAGACCACGCCGGTCAGCAGGTCGAGAACCTGCGTGCTGGTGATGACCTTGTAGAGCAGCGCGGCGAAAGCACACGCTGCGACGGTGCCTACCGCATACTCGGCCGTCGTCATTCCTGCGTCGACGGCGGTTCGGATTGTCTTTGCCCGCTGGGCAATTCGCTTGATGAATGTCATGTGACCAGCCAACCTGTGCTGGCCCGCCGCGTGGTCGCTCGCGCGAGCGATCTGTGGAGGCTGGCCGCAGCCTGTGGGCAACCGACCGCTCGTGGAGCGTTACGACCACAGGGCGTGCGCGAATCCGGCAACCACCGGCACGACGCCGATCAGAACGAAGGCCGGCAGAAAGCACGCACCGAGCGGCAGCACGATGGCAATGCCTGCGCGCTCTGCGGCGGCTTGCGCATCGGTGCGAAGTGCTCGCCGTCGATCGTCGGCGAGATGCACGAGGACGTCGGTCAGTGCCGCGCCTGAGTGATGCGCGCGAATCACTGCGCGTGCGATCGGCGCCCAGCGAGGGTCGCTCAGACAGTTTGCCCAGGCGGTTTCAACCGGCGCACCTAACATCGCAAGCCGCGCAACCGCCGACAGCATGTCGCCGACCTCGCCGTCGAAGGCTTCCCCGACCGCGGCCAGTGCAGGAGCAGGTGCGGCGCCGGCGGCCAGACACGCGGCGAGCAAGTCGAGAGCTGCCGGCAACTGCGCGGCCGACCGACCCGCCCGGACGCGCGCGAGCGGCCCGAACGCGCATCGCGTCGAAGAAGTACGAACGTCCCCGCTGAACCGACCGCGACACCGAACACCCAGCCGCCGACGAACCCGGCCAACAAGCCGACGACCGCACCAACTGCGACCGCCGCCCGCAGCGCCGGCCCAGCACCGCGCGGCACCGCGACACCTCGGGGCACCGCGACGTCAGCCAAGCCGCGCCGCGCGACGCGCGATCCGGCGCGACCACGCAATGCCCAGCGCGTCGAGGACAACCGCGCCGAGCACGCAGCCAACGCCAAGCGCCGACCCGAAGAGAAAGTCGATCGGACGCGCGCCAATCGCCGTCCCGAGAAGAAGACCGATCACCGGCAGGCCGGCAAGCACATGCACGGTTGCGCGCGGACCCGCCATGATCGACGCGACCTCGCGGCTGAGGTCGATCTCGTCTTGCAGCGCATCGGCGACCCGATCAATCGCCGGCGCGAGTGCGGCGCCCGACGCCGCTGCCACCCGCCAGCAGGCAACCACTGCCCGCAGTCCGTCACAGCCCGGAGTTGCGGCGACGCGGGCAACGGCATCGGCAAGATCGCCGTTGTCACCGCGGCGACCAACGGCAACGGCTGATTGCAGCGCACTGCTCAACCGACCCGGGCCGGCCTGCACCGCGGCAGCGAACGCCTCGGCCGAGGCCCGGCCGGCGCGCAATTCGGCGGCCATCGCCCGGCAAAGATCCACGACGGCGGTACGCGTCAGCTGCAGCTCGCGAGCGCGGCGGAAGCCTCGCCGGCGAGCCCACGCGCCGAGCGCCGCGACCCGATCGACGCCGGAGGAACCGCGCGTTGCCGAGCCGCGCACGGAGACCGCGTCGAGCCGCACCAGTGATTGGCTCACGCGTCGAGCACGTGATCGAGAGCGGCACGACCTGCGTCGTCGACCCAACGCCCGCGATCGCGGCGCACCGCGGGCTGCACCTCGACCAGACCATCAGCGCGTCGAACCACGACACCGACCGAGTCGAGTACGCGCTGGCCATCATGCCCGCGCGCGAGATGGACGACGACGCGAAGCCCGGCACCAAGCTGGCTGTGCGCGGCTTCACGCGACAAGCCTGCGGCGGTGCACAGCGCCTCGATCCTGGCCGGCACATCGACGACTGAGTTCGCATGCAGGGTGCCGGCACCACCGTCGTGCCCGACGTTCAGCGCGGCCAGTAAGTCGACGCATTCGGCGCCGCGGACCTCACCGACAACGAGTCGATCAGGCCGCATCCGCAACGCATGCCGCACCAACGAACGCAGCTCGATCGCGCCAGCACCTTCGATGTTCGGCGAGCGCGCTTCGAGCCTGACGATGTGCGGATGATCAGGCCTTAGTTCGCCAGAGTCTTCGACGATGACCACGCGTTCGCGCGGATCGACGCAACCGAGCAGCGTCGACAGCAGCGTGGTCTTGCCAGTGCCGGTGCCGCCGGTGACGACGAACGACGCCCTCGATGCGACGACAGCAGCGAGCAGCGCGGCTGCCTCGCGCGACATCGCACCCATGTCGACGAACTCGTCGAGGGAGAACGCGCGGCGACGCGGAATCCGAAACGACAGGCACACCCCGCCCGGCGATACCGGCGGCAAGACCGCATGCAGCCGGACGCCGTCGGCGAGCCGGATGTCGGCGTACGGCACGGCGTCGTCGAGGCGGCGACCAGCCGCCGCAGCGAGCCGAGCCGCCAGCCGGCGGATCTCGCGATCGCTGCCGAAGCGCACGTCGGTGCGCTCGAGCCCGCGACCGCGGTCGACCCACACCTCGTCAGGTCCGTTGACCAGGACGTCGGTCACGCCAGGTTCGTGCAGACAACGCATCGAGCGGGCCGGCACCGACCAACTCACTGCGCAGTGTCTCGACGGCCGCGAGTACCTGTGCCGCGCCACGAACGCCGGCCTCCTCGCGAACGAGTGCGGCCACCCGCGCGGTCGTTGGCGGCGTGACGTCGTCGGCAAGCCGACCACGCACCTTTGCAACCAGCGCGGCGTCGACCAGGGCGCAGCGTCGAGCGTCACGGCGCCGCCGTCGGACGCCAGCCGTCCGGCTCGAGCTCGCCGACCACGTTGGCGGCCCGATCAACGCGGACGTCGGCATGAGGTCGCGCAGCCGATCGTTCGGAAACGTCAACGAGGCGAGCAGGTCTCGGCAGAATTGCGCGAGTGGTCCCCGGCCCTGACCCGCCGGCGCCTCACCGCGTTCGAGCCTCGCACCGAGGTTCGACTCCGCCTTCAGGTAGCCCGCCAACGGCAGGCCGAGCGCAGTCGCGACATCGAGCGCGGCAAGCCCGCCCGGAGCTGGACCTCGGACGACGACGCGAAGGTCCTCGACCACCGCGGCGACTTCGGTGGCGATCCGCGCGGCGGAAGCGACTGCACGAACCTCGGCCGGGACGACGAGCAACGCGAGATCGGCCGCTTCCAGAACGACGCCGGTGGCGTCGTCGAAGTGCCGAGGCAGGTCGGCCACTGTCAGGTCGCACACCCGCGCGGATGCCGACAGCACACTTGACATCGCATCAGCCCGCAGATCAAGCGGATCGCCACGGTCATACGACAACACCGCGAGCGAGCCCATGTGTGGCAACGCGGCGTGCAACTCCTCGCCGCCGATCCGGCCGCTTGCGCCAGCGATGTCGCACCAGCGCAGACCCGCAGCGTGCTCACCACCGAAGAGCAGATCCGCCCCACCTCCGTAAGGATCCGCATCGACGAGCATTGCCCGCCGTCCGCCTCGCATCGCTGTGACCGCGAGAGCCGCAGCGAGCGTGCTTGCACCCGCTCCGCCGCGCCCGCCGATCACGGCAACCGTCAGCCCCAACTCGGCGGATTCGTCGACTGCCTCGGCGAGTCGTGCGATGAGCCACGGCTCGGCGTCCGGCAGCAACGCGACGTGCTCGGCGCCGACGCCCACCGCCCGCTTCCAGATGTTGCCGTCGTCGAGGTCTCGCCCCACGAGCACGACTCCGACCCGGCGCCGCACCGACGCGCGGCCGAGCGCAATCGAGACGTCGTCGCCGACCAGCACCACGGCCGCCTTCGACCACCCCAGCCGGGCGCCGACCGGATCGTGCGCGACGTCGATGTCGACACCGGCCGCAGCGCCGAGTCGCAAGATGTCGTCGAGGAGGTCTGGATCGGCGGTCACCAGGAGCGGCCGTGGGCTGGCAACGGGTTCGGGCGAGATCGGCATGAGCCAACGATCAAGGTCCTGAGCACGTCAAGCAGGCTGCCCGGCGACGATCTGTGGATCCGGCAGTTCGCTGGGTTCGGCTGGGGACAAGGTCCCGCAAAGGATCACCAGCAAAGGTCCGGCAACGGTCCCGGTGCGACCCGTCCCAGGACATGGAACGGCCCCCGCCGGGGGGGTAGCGGGGGCCATTCACGAAGGGTCCGACTCTGGGGGGAGAGCCGTACCGGGACTAACGTAAGGCAAGCGCCCCGATAAGCGCATCCCCCTGTCGCAATCAATTCGTGACAAGAACAGTTTGTGACAAAAGGCCCATGCCGCCGCACGGGTGATCACCTCCGGCGTCTTATCCTCAGAGCATGAGTTCCAACGGCCGGCCGGCGGCCTTCTTCGACCTCGACAAGACGATCATCGCCAAGTCGAGCGTCATGGCGTTCGGGCGCCCGTTCTACCAAGGCGGCTTGATCAACCGGCGGGCGCTCCTCAAGAGCACCTACGCCCAGTTCGTCTATCTGGTGGGTGGCGCCGACCACGACCAGATCGAGCGCATGCGCGCCTACCTGTCTCAACTGTGCAAGGGATGGGACGTCGAGCAGGTCAAGGCGATCGTCGCCGAGACGCTGCACGACCTCATCGATCCGCTGATCTACGACGAGGCGGCCGCCCTGATCGAGCAGCACCACGCGGCCGGTCTCGACGTCGTCATCGTGAGCACGTCAGGCATCGAGGTCGTCGAGCCCATTGGCGAACTGCTTGGCGCCGACCGCATCATCGCGACTCGCATGGTCGTCGAGGACGGGCGGTTCACCGGCGACATCGACTACTACGCCTTCGGCGAAGCCAAGGCGGCGGCCGTCATCGAGCTCGCGGCGCGAGGAGGGCTACGACCTCGCGCAGTCCTTTGCCTACAGCGATTCGTCGACTGACATCCCGCTGTTAGAGGCGGTGGGCTTCCCTTCGGTCGTCAATCCCGATCGTGCATTGCGCAAGGAGGCAGTCAGCAGAGGGTGGCCGGTGTTGAACTTCGACAACCCCGTGCCGCTGCGTGCGCGAGTGGGCCTCGGCTCGCCACGTAGCCCTGTCTACGCGGCCGCCGGATTAGGCGCGGGCATGGCTGCTGCCGGCCTGGTCTGGTACGCCCGCCGCCGCAGCAAGGACGGCCCGGCACTGCGAGCCGCGACCAAGAACTGACCGCTCAGGTAGCAGCTGCAGCCCTGTCGAGCACCGCTTGCCTCAGCTGCTCAAGTGCGTAATGCCGCGCACCTGTGAGGGACGGTTCGTTGAGCAGGAGCGCGCCGCGAATCTCGACGTGTCGGGGCTGGTGCCGCAATGCCTCGTCGAGCAGTTTCCGCAACGTTGGGTGCGTCCCCCACGTGCCACCGATCACGACAACTTGCGGGTCGGTGAAGGCAACCAGGCCGGCGATGACGTCACAGATAGCGGCGGTAAGAGCTGTTCGAGCGCGCTGCTTCGACGCCGAGTTGCTCTCGATCAAGCGAATCACTGCCTGCGTGTCGATCGCCGTGCTCTTGTTGCGTCGCAACTGCAGCGCGGCGAATACCTCGGTGAAGGTCACCGCGCGTCCGTCGGGGCCGCGGGTGATCAGATGCGCGACCTCCCCGGCGATGCCGTGACTGCCACGACGCACTTCGCCGTCACTGACGACCGCACAACCAAGGCCTTCCCCGAGGTAGAGGTACGCGTAGTCATTCAACTTGTCCGGGCCCGCCAGCTCACGCTCCGCCCGCGCAGCCCAATGCACATCGTTGTCGACGACAACCGGGCCAGCTACCAGACGTCGCAGGGTGTCGACAGGTGACAGCTCGCCGACGAGAAAGGGCGCGTCAGGAAGTTGCACGAGATCGCCCGTAATGCGGTCGACCGGATCGGCAGCACTGACGACGGCGAGCCGTACCGACGATGCGCCGCTCAGTACCCGTTTGGACACGGCGCGCAGGACTCCTGCGACGAGACCCGGGTCGCCGAGGTGCGGTGAGATCGGCTCGACCTCGCGATGGATGACCTCGCCGTGGACGTCGATGGCCTCGGCCACTATTCCATCGGGCGCGATGCTGGCGACGAGTGCAACGCCGAGATCGTCAGCGAGTGAGTAGTACGAGCCAACGCCCCCACGGGCGATAGCCCGCTCACCGGTGTCGCGTAGCACTCCTGCCTCGGTGAGTCGAAGAACGCTGTTCGACACCGTCGGCTTGGAGATCCCGGTGCGAGTCGCTAGTTCTGCACGCGTGAGGCGTCGCGTCTCCATCAGCGCACGCAGAACATGCTCATCGGTCAGTGACCGGAGCAGCTCCAACGACGGCCTGGCCGGGTTCATGGCTACCAATCTAGTAAGGAGTCTTGACTGGATACGGCGGCGACCCTACGCTCATCGAGTAAGGAGTCCTTACTGAAGGAGCCGTCATGACGCTCACCCGCACCGAGACACGGTCCAGCCTGCCGCCGCTGCCGCATTGGGAACGCCCACCCGGCAGACCTCAAGGCCGCGACCAGCGACATCAAGCAGGCGTTGCGTGCACGTATCGCAGCGTCAGGCTCGCAGCCTCGATGAGGTGTTCGGCGTCATCGAACGGCGGGTCACCGCAGCGGTCGAAGAAGTCCTCGCAGCAAAAGAGCGGGGTGAATCCGTCTGGCCCGTGATCGAGTACGCCGACATCGCGGCAGGGACTGTCTCAGCCGAAGCGACAGCAGCGCTTCGGCGGCGCGGCTGCCTGGTCGTGCGCGGGCACTTCGAGCGGACGCAAGCGCTCGCGTGGGATCAAGACATCGTCGACTACGTCGAGAGCAACAAGTTCTTCGAGAACTATCGCGGCCCAGGCGACGACTTCTTCGGCAGTGTGGGCTCCAAGCCGGAGATTTACCCGATCTACTGGTCGCCGGCCCAGATGCAGGCTCGGCAGAGCGAGCGAATGGCGAAGGTGCAGGGCTTCCTCAACAGCCAGTGGCGCTCACGAATCAGACGGAGTTCAGTGGTTCGACCCTGACCGCGACTCCTTGTATCCCGATCGCATCCGCCGCCGGCCCCCGGGTGCCGACTCCAAGGGACTTGGCTCCCACCTCGACCCAGGGACGCTAGACCTTTGGATGACCGAGGCCTACCAGAAGACGTTCCGTCACCTCTTCGATGGCACCGTCGAGGAGTACGACCCGTGGGACGCGTCATACCGCACCGCCGGGACGCAATACCCGGGCACCACGATGTGCTCAGCGTTCCGCACGTTTCAGGGGTGGACCGCCCTCTCGGACATGGACCACGACCAGGGCGTGCTGCACACCGTCCCGATCCCCGAGGCGATGGGCTACCTGATGTTGCGTCCGCTGTTGCCAGACGTTCCCGACGACGACATGACCGGCGTCGCACTCAACCAGGTCTTCCCTGTCAGCAGGAGCTGGCACTCGTTGCTGCTCCAAGCTGCCTCGGGCATCCCGGACGTGAAAGCGGGCGACTCCGTCTGGTGGCACTGCGACATGATCCACAGCGTGGCGCCAGTGACCGACCAGAAGGGTTGGGGCAACGTCATGTACATCCCGGCCGCTCCGTGGTGTCCGCGTAACGAGACCTACGCGGCGTCCGTCCGGGAGGCTTTCCTTTCGGGCTCGAGCCCAACCGACTTCCCCGCCGAGAACTATGAAGAAGGCTGGCTGAATCGGTTCACGGCCGATCAGCTGAACGGCACCGGTCGAGCCGGCCTCGGGCTCTCCTGATCACGGGTCGCCAGATCCGGGTGGGCAAAATCTGAGCTTCTTCCAAGTCGCAAGGCCCTTCCGATCGGGAGGCGATAGGCGTAGAAACGTGGGCATGGGTCGGGTATCGCGAGGGGTCTCCCCTCGAGGTTCCGGACTCGCGCACGACACCTCAGGCACCCACGCGGAACCAGCCGAATCAGGCGGTCGAGTCGGGCGGTGACTCCTCGCGAGTTACCTGCTCGCCGACACTTCGCAGGTGCACGCTTGGTAACCGGAGGATCGTGCGAGCAGCGGCGTCCCGTGCAAACGGGGCGCCGCTCGCATTTGCCGATCGCGGGCGTAAAGAGACGGTCAAGCCCGGCAGGCCCGAGGTTATTTGAGGCACCGACGGGTACTTGATCGGACGCCGAGGCGGTGCCAACTTGGTGCGGTACGAATTGAGATCGCTTGCAGTGTCAACTGAACGAGACAAAGGAACGGAAGGCGCATCGTGACCGGAGCTGTTCCCGAGGCCAGCCTGTCGAACTTGTTGCACGAGACGAGGCGGTTCGATCCGCCGCCGAAGCTGGCCGCAGATGCGATCGCGAAGAAGGAGATCTACGCGGAAGCTGCGAAGGATCCCTTGGCCTTCTGGGAAAAGCAGGCGAATCGGCTGACGTGGGCGCAGCCGTGGTCGCAGGTTCTTGACTGGAGTGACGCACCGTTCTCGAAGTGGTTCGTCGGCGGCAAGTTGAACGTCGCGGTCAACTGCCTCGACCGCCATGTTGAGGCCGGTCACGGCGACCAGGTCGCGTTATCACTGGGAAGGCGAGCCGGGCGACACCCTCACGATCACCTACGCCGAGCTCACGAAGCGGGTCTGCCAGGCGGCGAACGCGTTGACCGAACTCGGCGTCGCAGCCGGTGACCGGGTGATGATCTACATGCCGATGATCCCCGAGACCGTCGTCTCGATGCTGGCGTGCGCGCGCATCGGTGCACCGCACTCGGTGGTCTTCGGCGGATTCTCGGCCGAGGCACTCGCCGGCCGCACGAACGACTGCGAGGCGAAGTTCATCATCACGGCCGACGGCGGCTACCGCCGTGGTGCCGCGAGTGCGTTGAAGCCCGCGGTCGACTTGGCGGTGAAGGAGTGCCCGCAGGTCGAGACCGTCCTCGTCGTGCGCCGCACAGGGCAGGACGTCGAGTGGTACGAGGGCCGCGACGTCTGGTGGCACGACGTGGTCGACAAGCAGCCGCAAACCCATGCAGCGCAGGCATTTGACGCCGAGCAGCCGCTCTACATCATGTACACGAGCGGCACGACGGCGAAGCCGAAGGGCATCCTGCACACCAGCGGCGGCTACCTCACCGGCGTGAGCGCCACTCACAAGAACGTCTTCGACCTGCACGAGGACACCGACGTCTATTGGTGCGCCGCCGACATTGGCTGGGTCACCGGCCACAGCTACATCGTCTACGGCCCACTCGCCAACCGCGCGACGTCGGTCATGTACGAAGGCACCCCCGACACCCCGGGCAAGGACCGCTGGTGGTCGATGGTCGAGAAGTACAAGGTCACGATCCTCTACACCGCGCCCACCACGATTCGCACCTTCATGAAGTGGGGCGAGGAATTCCCGCAGATGCACGACATCTCGTCGCTGCGACTGCTGGGCAGCGTCGGTGAGCCGATCAACCCCGAAGCGTGGATGTGGTACCGCAAGAACATCGGTGGCGACAACTGCCCGATCGTCGACACGTGGTGGCAGACAGAGACCGGCTCGATCCTCATCACGCCGCTGCCGGGCATTACCTCGACGAAGCCCGGCGCGGCCATGACCGCGTTCCCCGGCATCGCCGCCGACATCGTCGACAACGACGGGAAGTCGGTCGGCAACGGCGAGGGCGGCTACATGGTCATCAGCCAGCCGTGGCCATCGATGCTGCGCGGTATCTGGCGCGACCCCGAGCGCTACAAGGAGACCTACTGGTCGCGATTCCCCGGTCTGTACTTCGCCGGTGACGGTGCGAAGAAGGACGAGGACGGCGACTTCTGGCTGCTCGGTCGCATCGACGACGTCATGAACATCTCCGGCCACCGCATCTCGACAACCGAGGTCGAGCACGCGCTCGTCGGTCACCCGAAGGTTGCAGAAGCAGCTGTCGTCGGCGCTAATGACCCGATCACCGGCCAGGCGATCGTCGCCTTCGTCACGGTGAAGGGCAACGTGCCCGACAGCGAATCCGGTGGTGCGGCGTTCGCGGCCGAGTTGCGCGCGCACGTCGCCAAGGAGATCGGCGCGATCGCAAAACCGCGCGACATCCTGATCAGCCCCGACCTGCCGAAGACGCGGTCCGGCAAGATCATGCGCCGGTTGCTGCGTGACGTCGCCGACCACCGAACGCTCGGTGACACGACCACGCTGCTCGACCCGAACGTGGTCGCCACCATCGCGGCCCAAATGCCAGCCTCAACCGAGGAGTAACCGAGCCCCGCCCGCCTTCGGAAGTTGATCACGTAAGGCAGCCTGCACAGGTCCTTAGGCAGGTGTGGGCGCCTGCCTAGGGTCCATCTTGGCTGCCTAACGTGATCATCGGGCCAACGGCCCAGGGCGGGACGGCGGGAAGCGGCCGTCTCGGCGATAGGCTGCGGCTTGGTGCGCCGGGAAGACTGGTCGGCATGGTCCGAGCCTGCCCGCCGACTCCCGTGAGGTGCACCCATGCACGACGTCACCTCGTTCGGCGGCGTCGTCCTCGTCTGGGGTCTCGTTGGCACTGCGGCGTTACTCGGACGCCAGGTCGCCAGCTGGATCCGGATCCCGGCCCCTGCGGTCTTCCTGATCGCGGCCGCCGTAGCCGCCAACTCCATCAAGTCGGTGCGAACCGCCGTCGACCTGCACGTCGTCGAGAACGTGGTCACGCTGGCCCTGATCGTCATTCTGTTCGACGGCGGGCTGCATCTTGGACGACGGCGATTCCGTGAAGCCGCGGCGCCGATCGTCACCCTTGGCGTGCTCGGGACCTTCGCCACGACGGCATTGATCGCGGTTGTCTCACACACCATCTTCGGCCTCGACTGGAAGTTCTCCGCAGTTCTCGGCGCCGCGCTGGCGCCCACAGATCCCGCAGTTGTCTTTGCCGTCCTTGCAGACAAACCGCTGAGAGGCCGGACGTCGGCGATCCTCGAAGGGGAGTCTGGATTCAACGATCCGGCCGGCATCGCACTTCTGCTCGGCTTCGTGCAACTGGCGACGCACAAGCACGGGTCAGTCGCCGTTGTGTTCGGAAATTTCGCGGTCGACATGGCTGTGGGATGTGCCGTTGGCATCGCCGGCGGTGTCGGTTTGCGACGCTTGCTCAGCCCTCGTCGTCCGACCCTCGAAGCACCACAGCCCTTGCTTGCGCTGGCTGGAATCCTTGCCCTGTATGGGTTAGCGACTGTCGCACACGGCTCCGGTTTCCTGGCGGTCCTCATCGCCGGCATCGTGCTCGGTGACACGGTCAGCGACGAGGCACCCGTCAAGAGTTTCACTCCACGCTCGCGAGCATTGGCGAGGTCGTCGCCTTCGTCATGCTCGGCATCACGGTCCGCCTGCACACGGTGCTCGAACACCACGCATGGCTCATCGGTCTCGGCATTTTCGCGCTACTCACGCTCGTGCTGCGGCCGCTCGTGTGCGCGCCGCTCCTAACCGCGCTGAAGGTTGACCGGCGCGAGACCGCGTTCATCGCGTGGGCCGGGTTGAAGGGAGCGGTCCCGATCCTGCTCGGAGCCCTCGCGGTCAGCGGTGGGGTGCCGGACGCCGCGCGGCTGTACGCCATCGTGTTCGTGGTCGTCGCGCTGTCTGTCGTCGTGCAGGGCGGCTCGTTGGCGTGGATGGCCCGAAAGCTCGGCGTCGCTGGGCCGTGAAACGATCAATTGCATGATGCGGCAACTTGTGACGGCCCGAACGGTTTGGCACTAGTGCGATTGCTTCATACTCGACGCGTGACGACACCTCTGGGCGAGCGCTCGCTAGGCGAGCTGGTGGCCACCCTCACGCGCGACCTGGCACTCCTGCTGCACCAGGAAATCGAGCTCGTCAAGGCTGACCTGCTCAAGGCGGCCAAGAAGTTCGCGGTGGGCGCGGTCGGTCTGGTGGTCGCCGGCGTCCTCGCCCTGTTCGCTCTGCCGATCATCTCCATCGCGATCGCGCTCGGCATCCATGCGCTCGGCGTGAGCCTGGGCTGGTCGTTCCTCATCGTGGGCGGCGGCTACCTGGTGCTGGGCGGCATCGCGGCGTTCATCGGCGTCAGGATGCTGGCGAAGGCCAAGCCGTCGAGCCGCACGGCTGACTCGGTCAAGGCGGATATCCACGCGATCGTCCGCAAGCCGGCCAGCTCCCGGAACGGCACCCGCTAGCCAGGTAGCCCAGCGCCCCCGGAAAACCCCAGGCACCATCTGCCCCAACCTGTGGCACGCTGGGCGGATGCCCGTACCCGACTCCTCCGTGGTGATGGTCGACGGACCATGGAGCCACCGCGAGGTCAGCGCGAACGGAATGCGCTTCCACGCGGCCGAGATGGGCAACGCCAACCAAGACCCGCTCGTCATCCTGCTGCACGGATTCCCACAGTTCTGGTGGTCGATGCGCCACCAGCTCCAGGACATCGCCGGGGCCGGCTACTGGGCGGTCGCCCCTGACCTGCGCGGCTACGGCGGCAGCGACAAGCCCCCGCGCGGATACGACGCCTTCACTCTCGCCTCCGACGTCGCCGGCATCGTGCGATCACTAGGCGCCCGCGACGCGATCATCGTCGGACACGACTGGGGTGGCTACGCCGCATGGTGCACGGCCGTGCTGCATCCCGGTGCGGTTCGCGGCATCGTCACCCTCGCTGCGCCTCATCCGCTGCGCTTCCGCAACGCGCTGCTCACCGAACCGCGCGGCCAGTTCATGGCCAGCGCCCATCTGGTCGGATACCAGCGGCCGTGGGTCCCCGAGCGACAGCTCGTGCGAGATGACGCGGACGCCGTCGGGCGCATGTTGCACGCATGGTCGGCGCCGAGTTGGCCTGATGAAGAATCCGAGCGGCGTTACCGCGAGCAGATCCAGATCCCGCACGTCGCGCACTCCGCACTCGAGTACTACCGCTGGACGCTGCGCTCGCAGTTGAGACGCGACGGACAACGGTTCAATCATCAACTACGCGAGCCGGTCGGCGTCCCGACGTTGCAGTTGCATGGCTGCTCTCGACACCTGCGTACTTCCGCGGACGGCGGCAGGTTCGGGTCGCTACGTCGGTGGGCCCTACACCTGGCGATTGATCGAGGACGCCGGCCACTTCCTGCAGGAGGAATCGCCGAAGGCGGTGTCAGCGGAAATCCTGCACTGGCTGGACGAACTCGACCACAGCCGCTAGCTGTGGCGCTCGAACGATGACCGTCGAACGCGACCGTGATCCGCTAGGTCGCGCACGCAACGCAAGACCGCGCGATGGGCTGGGTCGACCGTTGCCACGCGGATCGAGTGCTGGCAGTGAGCGGGTGCCCGACGAACTGCACATGAGCGTCGACGACACCATTGCGCTCGCGCAGAATTACCTCGATAGCGGCCGGCCGTTCCATGCGCACGAAGTTCTCGAAGCGCTCTGGAAAACGCAGCCGCCGAGTGAACGCGATCTGTGGCAAGGGCTCGCACAGATCGCGGTGGGCCTCACGCACGCGATGCGCGGAAACACCGTCGGCGCGACGACGTTGCTGCGCCGAGGTGCCGGCCGCGTTGCCAACTACGCCGGCGACACGCACGGCATCGACATCAAAGGCGTGCTCACCTGGGCCGAAGCTCTCGCCGCCGCACCGACCACCGACCCGCCGCCACTGACCCTCCGCTGGCCCAACCATTCGCGACGCCCGCGCGCCCGCTCGTGATCATGGGGAAATGGGGCACTCCGTCGACAAAAAGCCCCCATTTCTCCATGATCATCGGCAAGGGTGGGGGCAGAACTAGTCGCAGCCTCGTGTTGAGACGGGTGCCGTCGCCGTCCGCCCTGCTGCTGCGGCCACGCTCACTTGCGACGCCGTCAACGCATACCCGGTGCTGTCGTCGTTGACCGCCCTGCCGAACACAACACCAGCCACGCCGCCGGATGTGTCGAGCAACGGGCCGCCGGAGTTGCCCGGTTGAACCTGCGCGCGCACCGCGTAGATCTCGCGGGTCACGTCGGCGTCCTGGTAGATGTCAGGCCCGCGCGCGAGCTCAGAACCGCGGACGCGTGCGGCCACTGTCTGGTAGGGCCCATCCTCAGGAAAACCAGCAACGACGGCGTTTGCCGACGGTGCGAGAGGTCCGCTGAACGCCAGCGACGGGGCGTGCAGGCCCTTCACCACCAGGATCGCCACGTCGACCTTCGGGTCGTAGTACACGACGGTGGCCGCCAACTGCGGACCCTCGCCCTCGACCTGCACCTGCGGATTGCGCACGCCTGCAACAACATGTGCGTTCGTCATGACCCGACCGTCGGCGAAGACGAAGCCGCTGCCCTCGATGCGGCGCGAGCACGACTTCGCATCACCGGTGATCTTCACGATGCTCGCGCGTGCGGCGACGACACCTGGCTGTCCGATGACGGCAAGGTCGGGCGGCGAGACCGGAATGATGCGCTCGGCACCGAGTGCTCCGAACACCTGCGGGAAACCGCCGTCAGCAACCACCGCGCGAAAGTCGGCGAACCAACCGCGAACCCGCGACGGCACTTGATGGTCGACGGCTGCGAGCACGCGCGAACCGTTGACTTGCCTTGCCACCGAAGGAAAGGCGCCTGCACCAGCGAACTGCCGATAAACCAAGCAATAAGCAGGACGGCGAGGCCGGACACGATTGCCCCACCAACCGAGTCAACGGTGCGGGCCGGTTGCCATTTCAGCCGGCGCCGCACGATCGCGCCGAGCGCGCCCGCGCCGATACGCCCGACGGAGGCGAACGCGAACACGATGGCGACACCAGCGAACGGCGCGACCGTGCCGGAGAAGTGTTTCGCGATCAGCGGTGCGATCTGGGCTCCGATGACTGCGCCACCGAGCAGCCCGATGAACGAGAGCACCCCGACAACGAAACCCTGGCGGTAGCCCGAGAACGCCGACAAGACGATCAGCACGACCAGAATCAGGTCGAGGGCGTCGGCGTGCACACGGTCAAACCTAACGGGGTCGAGGCGACGGATGCCGGAGGCTGCTGCGCCGATCAGCTGACGACCAGTTGACCGGTCATTCCTTCGTGCTCCTGGAAATGGCAGTCGAACGAGTAGACCCCGGCGGCCGGGACGTTGAAGGTGACCGTGGTTGAGCGTCCGGCGAAGATCGTCTCGGAATGCACGTTCAGGCTCGGCACCTCGAAATCCTGCGGCACCACGCTCGGATTGGTGATCGTGACCCTGAGTTGACCCGGCTTGGCGTAGACGACGTCCGGCTTGAAGTGACCGTCGTCAAGGGTGTCGATCACGATCTGCTGGACGCCGTCGGCTGCCGGTTGCGCGGTCGCTGAGGCACTCGCCTGATCGGGCTTCGGAGCGCCGGTGCCGGACACGTGCAGCGTGTTGCTGTTGGCAGAACACCCTGCGAGCAGCAGACAACCTGCGATCAGGAGTGTGAGTCTGCGGCACGCGCTTCACGCTACAGCGACGGCAGATCGCGGACGTCGGCAGCGTTCCAGGGCTGCGACCAGCCGCCGATCTCCAGCAACCGCGACAGCAGGCCCGCGGTAAATCCCCACACGAACAAGTCGTCGACGTCGAAGGCGTCTCCGATGTAACCGCTCGGGTGTTGCACCCGGAACCGGTTCGCCGGATCGACGAGCCGGGCGATCGGAACGCGAGCAACGGCGGCGACCTCATTGGGATCGGCGACGCCCACCACGGACGGCGCCCGCCACCACGCCAGAACCGGAACGACCATGAAGCCGGACGGCGGGAGCCACAACGCCGGCAGCACGGCGAGCACGTGGACCCCGGCCGGGTCGAGACCGGTCTCCTCCGCGGCCTCGCGCAACGCTGTCGACGCCGGCCCATCGTCGTCCGGCTCGACCGCGCCGCCGGGAAACGCCGCCTGGCCCGCGTGCTGCCGCGAGTGGCCGCTGCGCTCGATCAGCAGCACGTCGGGGCCGTCAGACCCCTCACCGAACAGCACCAGGACGGCGCTCTCGCGACCCCCGTCGGGCGGCGGCGTCGATCGGCTCAGATCGGCGGCCTCGAGCCCGTCTGCCGCGTGCAGCAGCGTCGCCAGCCACGCCGGCGGCGCTGCTTCGGCGACGCCGTGTCACGTGGCGTCCGTGACCGTGACGCCCAGGTACTGCGCCGACAACTTCGCCAGCTCACCGGGAGCCAGCACACCGATCTTGGCGTGAGTGACCGCGCCCGACGCGTCGACGAAGATCGAGACCGGGATGCCGGGCACCCGCAAGTACTGCACGAACTTGCCGTTGGCGTCCCAGACCGAGGGGTAGGTCAGGCCGAGCCCGTGCGAGGCATCGAGGGCGTCGTCCCACGTCTCGCTGCCGTTGTAGGCGCCGTCGACGATGCCGAGCACGGCGACTTTGCCCGCAGCCGCGGTGGCGAACGACCGCAGCTCCGGCGCCTCGACCTTGCATTCGGTGCAAGGACCGGCCCAGATGTTGATCAACAGCGGCCCGCGAAGCTTCGAGAGGTCGACCTTCGGACCGTTGCCCAGGCAAGGAAATGTGTACGAGGGCAGCCCAGCGGCGACCGTGCCGGCGCCGGCGGCGACCGGGCAGTCGGGCAAGTGGGCCGCAGCGATGAGCGATGCGCGCAGCGGCGTCGAGTCGTTGTGCTTCGCCGTCGCCCGATTCACGAGCAAAGCAACGACAACGAGGACGACGACACCGAGCGCGGTCAACCACGCCCGCCGCTTGATGCCGCTCACAAGCAGCGTGTCGACCGGGCCGGTCTTCACCAGCTTGAGCGCGGTCGCCTCATCGGTTGGGCCGATGCCGAACGACGGGCACCAGCGCGCCAGCCCGCACGCACCGCACGCGGGCTTACGGGCGTGACACACCCGTCGTCCGTGCCAGATGACCCGATGCGACAGCAGCGTCCACTCTTTGCGCGGGATCAGCGCCGCGATGTCTTGCTCGACCTTGACCGGGTCGGTGTTCGTCGTCCAGCCGAAGCGAGTCGACAGGCGCAGCATGTGGGTGTCGACCGTCAGGCCGGGGATGCCGAACGCGTTGCCGAGCACCACGTTGGCGGTCTTGCGGCCGACGCCGGGCAGCGTCACGAGGTCTTTGAGGCGCGGCGGCACCTCGCCACCGAACCGCTCGCAGACCGCCTGCGCCATGCCGATGATCGAGGTGGTCTTCGCGCGGAAGAACCCGGTCGACATGATGATCGCTTCCATCTCGCCGCGATCGGCGCCCGCATAGTCAGCCGCGGTCGGGTACTTGGCGAACAGCACCGGGGTGACCATGTTCACCCGCTTGTCGGTGCACTGGGCGGACAGGATCGTCGCGACCAGCAACTCGAGCGGGTTGCCGAAGTCGAGCTCGATGTGCGCGTCGGGATACAGCAGCGTCAGCTCGCGGTTGATCGTGCGCGCCCGCCGGACAAGCGCAAGCGGCGATTCGTCCTCGATCTTCCGCCGCGCCACGACGTCGAGCCTATTCGCGGGGACTGCCATTCGACTGGACGGGTGACCCTGACCGGCCACCCGGGTGACCTCGACCCACAAGCCCTCAAGGCCCGCGCCGGACCCGCCGATGCGCCCTCTGTAGCCAGAAGAACGCCGTAGCCAGCCACATCAGACTGCAGTCGGGACGGGGTCGCCTTGAGCGCCGGGAGCAGCCAGTCAGGCACTCGCCGCACTCCTGAGCGCAGTACCGACTTCGACCACCTCTCCATCGGTGACCTGCGCAACTACCGCACCGCGCTGGCCGAGGAAGAGAACCGGGTCTCCTACTGGCGGCGCATCATCCAAGCCCGGCTCGACGTCGTCCGGGCCGGAGAGACCGGCGCAGCGCGAGTCGACAACCTGCGCAATGTGCTGGCCGATGCCCATCTCACGAGCAGCCGTCGGGCGCTCGTCACCATCTTGCCGATCGAAGACGTACCGCCGCTGCCTGACCTTGCCTCGCTGTGGGAGCGGGAGCCTCGAGTCGGCGACTCCGCCCACAACGAGCTGCTGGCGCCGCGACCTTGCCGACCGCCGAAGCCCAGCTATCGGCGTACCGCAACGCCTTGCACCGGCGCATCACCGGTTCGACCGACGAACTCATCGCCCGCTACCGCGAGGACCCAGGCCTCTGCCTGCTCGCGCTCCCGGCCGACCAGAAGGAAGCCGCAAGCCGGCGCGCTCTGGCCGAACGCCGCTAGTCGATGCCGGCAACCTGGTAGCGCGTAGACGCTCAAGAAGGCGTGCACGGCGTACCAAGTTCGCCCGAGGCCGCCTCGCCCCGCAGCCGTCCGCGCCAAAAGGTGTGAGAATCACGGCGTGGATGATGTGTTGAGCAAGCTCCCCCTGTTCGCCGCGCTCGACGACGACGCCAACGTGGCGCTGCGGGTCGCGATGCGCCACGAGAACTTCTCCCGGGGCGACGTCATCTTCGACGAGGGTGACCCTGGCACCAAGCTGTTCGCCGTCATCGAAGGCAAGGTGAAGCTGGCCCGCACGGCACCTGACGGCCGCGAGAATTTGCAGGCGGTGCTCGGGCCCGGCGAGATGTTCGGCGAGCTGTCGCTCTTCGATCCCAAACCACGAACTGCCGGCGCCGTGGCGTTGACCGACACCGTGCTCGCGTCACTGGCCCACGAAGAGTTGCGGCCCTGGATCACCGGGCGGCCTGACGTCGCCGTCCAACTCTTGCAAGCTTTGGCGCAGCGGCTTCGTCGCACCAACGACGTCCTGGCCGACCTCGTCTTCAGCGACGTGCCGTCACGGGTGGCGAAGGCCCTGCTCGGTCTCGCCGAACGATTTGGTCAGCCGACTAGCGAGGGCATCCATGTCGCGCATGACCTCACCCAAGAGGAACTCGCGCAACTTGTCGGCGCCTCTCGCGAAACCGTGAACAAGGCGCTGGCCGACTTCAGCGCGCGCGGGTGGATCCGCATCGAGTCGCGCGCGGTCGTGATCCGCGACGTCGAAGGGCTCACTCGGCGGGCACGCTGACGCCCTCGTTGCGCAAGTAGTCGAGCTGCGCAAGTAACGACCACCGCGCCGCGAATTGCAGCTCTGGCTGCGACGTCGCCGTAGACCGCTTGCAGCACCTCATCGACCGTGTCGCTTTGTGCTCGCCGCGGCACGCACTTGCTGAAGGCGCTCTTCGCGATGCTGCAGGTATTGCTCGATCTTCGCCGCTGGATCGTCAACGACAGGACCATGCCCAGGCAGGACGACGAGAAGTTGCCGTTCGTCGACCAGCTGCGGCTAGTCGATGCAGGGTCGCCAGATAGGCGGCGAGCTCGCCGTCGGGTCGGGCAACGACGGTGCTGCCTCTGCCGAGAATCGTGTCGCCGGTAAGTAACGCGGCGTCGGCGTTGATGACGAAGCAGGCAGAGTCGGCGGTGTGGCCCGGCGTTGCGATGACGTCGAGGTGCAAGCCACCGATCGCCAGCCGCTCGCCGTCTTCCAATGGCTGCTGACCTTGCGAGCAGTGCGCTGCGGCCATGGCGCGGATCGGCGCGGCGGTGCGTTCGCCGAGAGCCGGGCGCGCCCTCGGCAGTGGTCGGCGTGACCGTGCGTCAACACGATGAGCGCGACCTGCTCCGCACCGGCAGCTTCGACCGCAGCCATAACCGCGTCGCGGTGCCGCGCGTCGTCCGGACCAGGATCGACGACGATCGCCTGGTCGCCGCCGGGCTCGACGAGCACCCAGGTGTTGGTGCCCTCGAGCGTCATCGGCGATGGATTGTTCGCCAGCACCATGAACGCCCGGGCGGTCGGGTGCTCAGGGGTTGTCATGAGTCGATCCTCACCCGTCGTCATCGGTCCTCACCCACTGCGGCGGCTCGGAGTCGAGGTCGATGCGCACCTGCACCGGGCGTGAGGTCGCGGGTGCTGCCCGCGGCGAACACGTCCGCGGCCGACGTGAACGCCGAGAGCTCGCGCAGTGTCCATTCGGTGGGTGGCATGAGCAACCAGTCACCGCTTTGTTGCTTATCCAGTGCCGATTCGGGCGCGACCCACTGCGCCGCATCGGCCTCACCGCCGACGAAGCGCGCATCTTGCGCTGGTGCGATGGCGACGTAGAAATGCGTGTCGTAACGGCGCGGCTCGAAATCGAGGCGTGATCCAGCGCGACCACGGTCGGAGCAGCTGTGGCTGCGCGACCGCTCCGTGCGTGGCGAGGACCTCGTCAAAGGTCACGCGATGCTCGATCAGCGCGAGCCGGTCGGCCTCCAGTGTCGTGGGGTCGATTTCGGGACCCGACGCCAGCAACACGCCGCACTCTTCGAAGGTCTCCCTGATGGCGGCGAACGCGTGGGCTTGCTCGTGGTCGCGGCCGACGTGGTCGGCGGCGTCGACTACGCCGCCGGGAAAGACGCTACATGCCGCCCGCGAAGAGCATCCCCGTGTGGCGCCGGATCATGAAGACCTCGAGCTGCTCCTCCCCGTCACGCAACAGGATCACCGTCGCCGACGCCCGCGCGGGCACCGGGGACCCGCCCGAGTCGCGGTACGCCCGAGCCCGAGCCACCAGCTCAGGGACTTGGCGGCAGCGGGTGGTGATCGGCGTCCGACATAACCGTGAGCGTAAGCGGCGACATGGGTGCGAGACTGCCGACATGTCCTTCAGTGCTGATGAGTTGGCGTACGCGACCGAACTCGTGGGTCGTTGGGTTCCACCGACGCCGCAATACGCGTGGCCGTTGCTCGGTGCTGAGGTCGGCGCCGATGTGTGGGTCAAGCACGAGAACCACACCCCGGTCGGTGCGTTCAAGATTCGCGGCGGTCTGGTCTACGCCGACCGCCTGCGCGCCCGCCGACCCGATGTGTCTGGCATCGTGTCGGCGACCCGCGGCAACCACGGCCAGAGTCTCGCGTTCGCGGGTCGCGCCAACGGCCTCGCGGTCACCATCGTGGTGCCCCACGGCAACAGCCCTGACAAGAACGCCTCGATGCGCGCCTTAGGCGCTGAGGTCATCGAACATGGGCACGACTATCAAGCTTCGCGCGAGTACTCAATAGAGCTCGCCGCTGAACGCGGACTCGAAGTGGTGCCGCCCGTATCACCCCGACCTCGTGCTGGGTGTTGCGACGTATGCGCGCGAACTGTTCGACGCCGTCGGCGATCTCGACACGGTCTACGTCGGCGTCGGGATGGGCACCGGCATCAGCGGGCTGATCGGCGTCCGCGACTTGCTCGGCCTGCACACCGAGATCGTCGGCGTGGTCTCCGAGAGGCACCCGCAACGGCGTTGTCCTTCGCCGCCGGCACGCTCGTGACGACTGAGTCGGCGCGCACCTTCGTCGACGGCGTCGCGACCCGAACGCCTGATGCACGCGCTATCGACGTCATCAATGCGGGCGCCGCGCGGATCCTGCAAGTCACTGAGGACAGCTGCGCGGACGCCGTTCGGTTGCTGTTGTCGACGACGCACAACGTCGCAGAACCGGCCGGCGCAATCGCACTGGCCGGCCTGCTGTCAGAGCAGGCGGCCGCGCACGGCCGTCGAG
Source organism: uncultured Actinomycetes bacterium (assembly GCA_963799955.1). GTDB lineage: Bacteria > Actinomycetota > Actinomycetes > Acidothermales > Acidothermaceae > PALSA-607. The sequence goes on along the minus strand of CAWCZJ010000016.1, from coordinate 13,937 downwards.
TCGCGGTGATTCAGAGCGGCGGCAACATCGACACCCCGATGCTGGCGCAGATCCTGGCGGGCGAAACACCCGCTGTGTGACTAGCGGCTCAGCAGCTCGTCGAGGCGAGCGTCGAGCCCGTCGCGAGCGGCCGGCCATTCGTCCGCAAGCATCGAGAACAGCACGGTGTCACGGACCGTGTCGTCGGCCCGTCGCTGGTAGCGCCGCAAGATGCCTTCGTACTGCGCGCCCAAGCGAGCGATTGCCTGTTGCGAGCGTGCATTACGCACGTCGGTCTTCAACTGAACACGCCCGGCGTTGAGTGTCTCGAACGCATAGCCGAGCAGCAGTAGCTTCGCTTCCGGGTTGACGACGCCGGCCCAGACTGCGGGCGTGTAAGCAGTAAAGCCAATCTCCAGTCTCGCATCGCGCGGCGAGACCTCGAGGTATGACGACGTACCGACGACGGCGCCCGCTCTTGAGTTCGCCGTGATCGATGCTCAGGCGAACCACCCACGGCCACCGCCCGGCGTCCACCGCTTGAGTGAGAGTCTCCGTGAAGGCCGCCACGTCGGACGGTCGACCTGCGACGTGGCTGCCAAACGGCGTCGTGGTCAAGTGCGGCGAACAACTCAGCTGCGTCGCGATGCGGATCGGCCAACTTGAGCTCGACGCACCGCCCGCGCAGCACGATGTCGTGCGGCGGCGGCCATGGCATTTGTGGCCACTTTGTGTCGTTCGGACGCGCATCGACGCGTGGGGTAAACCGGGGAATCGTCATCGTGCACACATTCTCGCTGGTGCGCTCGCGCGACGCGAACGCATTCGGTTAAGCCAGGCTCTCGCCCATCCCAAGGAACGGAAATCCCTTGGTCGGGATGTGTGGTCGCAAGAAGTCGACGGGAACGGATGTAGTCAATCGCCGCCGGCGCGGGCATGAGTGATGTCGATACGCGCTGGGAACGCTTCATGCTGGGAGACGTGCATTGATTGCCGCATTCTTGTTGGCCGGCCTGTTCGCCGTGCCGATCGCCACGCTCGCCATGTTCGTCCGGACGCCGCGGCTAGGCGCAGCCGAAGGCGCGTGGCCGGCGACGCGTCGGATGGTATTTGCGGTGCTGATGACCGCTGCACTTGCCGTCGTGGTGTCGGCCGCGCTACTAGGCATCGGCGTCACCAGCCGCAACGTGACGGTTGCCGTGGCCGGCCTCATCGTCGTCAGCGTCGCGTGGTTGCCGCTGACCCGGCGGTGGAGTGGTCGAGCTCACGTGTGCTGGTCAGCGACGACCTTCTTGTTCGCCGCGTATCTCGTCTTCATGATCGACTGGACTTTCGCCTCCCACTTGGGCGCCGGTGGCACCGTCGGCGGCGTCATCTTGTGGTTGCTCGAAGTGTTCGCGGCACTCCTCGGGTGCGCATACTTGTGGGAACTGTGCGACGCGATTGGACGCGAGCGGTGGCTGCGGCGTCCGAGCACTGCACTACCGGCTGAACCGGGGCGCGAGTACTTTCCGTTCGTCAGCCTGCATGTCCCTGCGCACTACGAACCTCCGGACATGGTGATCGAGACTCTGAAGTCGTTGAAGGCGCTGGACTATCCGGCGTACGAGATCATCGCGATTGACGACAACACCGCCGACGAAAGCTTGTGGCGCCCACTCGAGGCGTGGTGTCGAGGCAACGACGTCAAGTTCGTGCATCTCGAGGACTGGCCCGGCTACAAGTCCGGCGCACTGAACTACGCATTGCGGCATGCGATTGATCCACGAACCGAACTGATCGGCATCATCGACGCGGACTATCAGGTCGACCCGCAGTTCCTACGCGTTTGCGCGCCATTTTTCGCGGATCGAGAAGCTTGGATTCCTCCAGACACCGCAGGACTACCGCGACTGGGAGCACGCGCCGTTCTACCGGCGGCTCTACTACTCGTACCTCTATTTCTTCGCCGTGTCGCAGCCCAGCCGCAATGAACGCGGCGGCGCAATATTCGCCGGCACGATGGGCCTGATCCGTCGACGCGCGCTGGAAGCGGTCGGCGGATGGGACGAGTGGTGCATCACCGAAGATGCCGAGTTGTCCTTGCGACTGCTTCGCAGCGGTTGGTCTGGCGCGCACATCGACCGGTCATTTGGTCGCGGCGTCATGCCGTTGACATTGGAGGCGTTGAAAGGGCAGCGGTTCCGATGGTGCTTCGGTGGAATTCAAATCCTGCGCATGCATTGGCGCTGGATGATGCCAGGACGCGTCGACAAAGAGAACCGGATGACGGCTGGGCAGCGCTGGGCCTATCTGTCTGGAGCAGTTCAGTGGTACGGGGACCTGCTCGGCCTGGTCTTCTTCCTGTTCCTCGTCGTCGGCGGCGCGAACATCGCGTTCGGCGGCGGGCTGTTGTTCCGCAAGTTGACCGGCTTCCTGATCGGCGCAATCCCGCTACTAGTTGTGCTCGGCTGGTTCGGGCCATCGCCTTGTTGCGGCGCAGTACCGGTGCGTCATGGCGTGATGCTCTCGGCGCGTTCATGATCTGGCAGTGCACGGCTTTGGTCGTCGCACGCGCATCGGTCCAGGCCCTGTACGCAAAGCACGCGATGTTCGTTCGTACTCCCAAGACTGCGGAAGAAGCCCACTGGTGGGACGCCGTTCGCGGGAATCTCGCGGAAACCAGCCTCGCCGTCCTCGGAGTTCTCGGTATCGCGGGCGCATTGTCGCGCCACAGCGGCCTTGGTGGACCACTCGTGGCCCTTCTGCTGCTGTGGCCCACGTTGGCGTTCGCTGCCGCTCCCTGGAACAGTCTTGCGGCACAGCACGCAGCGCTTCCGCCGCAGCTTCGAGAGCGTCGACGCACCGAGTACCAGCGGTCGTCGCCGACGCGAAAGGTCACCATTGCTTCGGGTGGGTTGGCGGTTGCCGCCGCCTCGACGGCCGCAGTTGTGGCGTTGCTGTCTTCACCTGGTGGCACCGGCGTGCTGAGCCCACCTCTCGTGGGTCCGGCGCGCGGCCATGCCGCCGTTCTCAAGAAGCCAGCCACGAAGGCGAAATCGACACCTTCACCGTCGGCACCCAGCAAGACAACGCCCGCATCGGCACCGCGCCTCGGCCAGCGCCCCTGCGTCGTCTGCTGGCAGCACGACAACCCCAACGGCCGTGCCGACGCATGCGACACCAACCCTACGGCAGACCCGACCGCAGCACCGACGCCAACAGCGACCGCGGTCCCGACTGCAACGCCGACGGCCGCGCCAACGGCTCACCGACTGCAACACGCCGACTGCGAGTGCGACGGCACCGGCCGCAACACCTACAGCACCCGCCGCCGCACCAACCGCCGTCGGCAGTCCGTAGGCAATGCCGGGCGATCTGCAGCGTCGAGTGTTGGCTGCCAGCGGTCTGCTGATGAGCGCGGCGTTTATGACGGCGGGTTGTGCACACACCGCGGCGCCGACGACAACTGCGACGAGCGCGCTGCCTACCGCGTCACCGACAACCCTTAGCGCGCCGTCGAGTGCGTCGAGTACAGCGTCGACCACGCTCGGCGTCGCTGCAAGCGCGACTGACGCGCCGTCCAGCTCATCGGCGCCGACCGAGTCCTCGGCGCACGCGTTCTTGGCTCGTTACGTGACGGCCGACGGCCGGGTGATCCGCCATGACCAAGGCGGCGACATCGTTAGCGAGGGCCAGGCGTACGGAATGCTGATCGCCGAACTAGCCGGCGACAGCGCGACTACGCAACGCATCTGGGCTTGGACGAAGCAGCATCTGCAAAGGCCCGACGGGCTGCTCTCGTATCACGCCAACGGCGACGGGTCGGTACTCGACCCACAATCTGCCTCGGACGCCGACATCCTGATCGCGTTCGCATTGCTCCGGTACAACGGCGCCGACAGTAACGCGTTGCACGCCGACGGGAAGAAGGTGGCCGCGGCCGTCATCTCACACGAGACGACTCAACTACCCGACGGCACGCCCGTGGTCGCGGCCGGCCCGTGGGCTGTTGGTGCGGTCTCGACCATCGATGTCTCGTACTGGATGCCGGCCGTATACGACAAGCTCGCTGCTCTTACCGGTGACCAGAAATGGTCGCGCGCAGCATCGGGTTCCATCGGTCTCCTGCAGCAGCTGACAGATAACGGCAAGCAGCTACCGCCGGACTGGGCGAATCTGCAACGAGGTGGGATCACCGCGATCGCTGCGCCTGGCGGATCAGCGCCGATCCAGTACGGGCTCGACGCGCAGCGCGTTCCGATTTGGTTGGCGACCAGTTGCGCATCTGACGCCGTCAAGCTCGCGGCCGACTGGTGGAGCGTCTTGTCGGTTGGCGATCGATCCAAAGCCATCGCGCTCACCCTTGACGGGGCAGTGACGAACCCGAGCCAAAATCCACTACCCCAAGTCGCTGCCGCGGCTGCAGCGCAAGCCGCGGGAGACCGCGCCGCCGCCACCGGGCTTCTCGCAAGCGCACAGAGCCAAGCTGCCCAGAACCCGACCTACTACGGAGACGCATGGGCGGTGCTCGGACCCGCTTTGCTCACCGGTGCCTTCGCCCCTTGTCAATGAGACTGCTGGGCTCCGTAGTGGGACGGTGGCGCTTGCGTCGTGCACGTCAGGGTCGTGTTGGTGGGGACCAGCCGTTCCACGGATCCGGGAGCTCCGTGCGTGATCGCAAGTTGCGCGGGCGAGAGGTAGCCGATGAACAACTCGTCTCCTGCCGGCAGCCCTGATCGGTCGAAGGTGAAAACGACCTGGCCATTGCTGTCGGTGCTGGCCTGCATCACTTGATCAACACCGCTGCCCACACCGCTCGGGTCGAGGGAGCCGTCGTCGTCGGCCCCTTGCAAAACTCCCCGACCTTCACCAACACGGGGAAGCCAGCCTTTTGCAGTGCCGCTTGCAAGCCTGACGGGTCTTGGAAATAGCCCTGCTTCGTCCACGTCACCGTGACAGAGCCGTTCGGCTGACTCTCGACTGTGTACGCCGCGGTCACGATATGCACGGGTTGCACAGCAGGTCGGTGGCGTTACCGACTTCGCAGAGCGGGTCGAACCGTGACCGTACCGCCGACGGCTCCTACCGCACCCACCGCCAGAGCACTCGTGACAACGGCCGCGACGGTCATCGCGCGACGGCGACGGCGCCGGATACCCGCCTGGGCAACAACGGCGTCGAGCGGGGTATGCATCGTGACGGGTCCGAACGCATCGCGGACCGCAGTCAGCACCGATGCTGACTCGACGTTGTGCTCGGTCATGGCAAAACCTCCACCTGATGATGGTCGATGAGTTGAACGCGCAACGTCGCGATGGCACGCGAAAGATGCGCTTTGACGGTTCCCTCGGAAATCCCCAACAGGTCGGCGGTTGCCCGAGTATCCAGATCGAGGAACACCCGTACGGCGATGACTTCTCGCTGCCGACGAGGTAGTTGACGCAACACTCGCAACAGGCCGGGATCAACCTCAATCACGGGTTCGGCAACGGCGGCCAGATAGGCGGTGACGCCGAGCGGCACCTCTTTGCGACGCTTGCGCCACCAAGACACTCGCGTGTTGAGTGCCGTACGAACGACCCACGCGCGCGGCGCGGGGTGTTGACTCACCTTCGGCCACGACATCAACGCGCGGGTGAACGCCTCGGCGACCAAGTCCTCGGCAAGGCTGCGATCCACGACGCTAGCCAGCACTGCCCGCAGGCAAACGTCCCGGCTGTCTACGTAGAAGTCCGCGAACTCCAGTTGCTCCACATCCCTACTACGCCACAGCGCCCGGCATCCGTTTACATCGTTCACCTACGACGACGCCACTCAACGGTGGTCTGGCGTCACCCGTGGTCGACGACTGGCCGGATCTCGACTCCGCTGTGGTCAGCCTGCACCTCAGGCAGCAACGCGACGAGCGCCTCGACCTCGTCGAGATCGTCTGCCTCGAGGAGGTAGTAGCCGCCGAGGATCTCCTTCGTCTCCATGAAGGGCCCGTCAGTCGCGGCAGCGGCGCGAGCTGCGTGGCGGCGGCGCACCGTCCTGGCCCTCGACGGCGACTCCAGTTCCTCGCCATTGATGATCCGCTTTGCCCGCGGCCGTCGCTGAATGCGACGTGCGCAGCGTCATGAGCGCGCATCTCGTCCGCGGACATCGCGTTCCAGCGCACTTCGTCGCCATAGATCAAGACCAGAAACTTCGCCATGTCATCGTCCCATCATCTCGAGCCCGGCTGGGCCTTCTACGCTGGACGACGAACCGCGCGGCCTCGCAGATCGACATTTGTGACAACAATGCGTTGGACCAGTTCGCCGCTCAAGACTTAGCGACCGCAGCGGTCGACCCGCGTCCACGGCCAGGCGGCGGCGAGCCAGCCCGCGACGGCGTCGGCCAGTGGCCCGTCGAGTGCCGCTCGGTCGGCCCGCACCCACGACTGCACGGTGACGTCCCAGTCGTCGGACGGCGAGGGGTACAAGTAGACGCAGCCGATGACGTCGTTGTCGCCTGGGTCGAGGACGGTGAAGGTGAAGCCCACGCGCTGGGTGAAGTGGTCAGCGTGGCGGCGAAGGTCGGCGAGGTTCCGCTCGAGAGTCATGCCGTCGAGCGGTGGCCAGTTGCCGTCGGGATAACCGGGTGTCGAGCGAATGTGCTCGATGCTCGTCGTCCAGGCGGCATGATCGGCCTCATTGTGCTGCGGCCCCAGCGGTTCGAGCCGGAACTCGTCGGTGACCAGTGAGGTTGGCGGATCGAATGCGGCTGGAACGAACTCATCAGCGGTCATAGCCCAGACCGTACTGGGCTCGCTTCTCGTCCTGCACCCGAGTTGTTCACGGTGCGCTGGCAGAAGTGACAGCGCTCGTCGCTGGCGGGGGCGACGCGTACGAGCCGGTTGGGCCGGCTGTGCTCGCGACGCCACGCACTGCTCGGCCGGTTTCCTTGCCAGCGGCATCAAGCAAGACCAGCGTCGATCCGTCGAAGGCGGCGCGCGATGCCTGAACGAACCAGTTGTTGACATCGGCGCATGCCTCTGGCGCGCAGCCCATCGCGGTCGACGCGCCCGCGGTGACCACGAGTTCTCCGTCCGGCGCCGCCGACCAACGACCACCTGCACTGTTCGCCCCGTCGGTGCCCTGCCAGGAGCCATCGGCTGCAAGATCTGCGTCGCCGCGCAGGTTCGGATTTGCCGCAGACACCCAGTAGCCGATGAGCTGGCTCGGACGGGCCGCGACCAAACCCGCGGGCAATGGAACAGCCGGGGCCAGACTCGCGCGCAGCTGGTCGGTGACCGTTGGCGGATCAGCCAGGCTTGGCAACAGGTTCGGTCCAGCTGTGGGGTGCCCGCCTGGACGCAATGTCGGCCGCCAACGCCCCCGAGGCGTCGAGTAACACGCGCACCCGTGCCGTCGAGCCTGAACGCGACGACTTTCGCCAGCCACGCCGGCGTCGGGCCTTGGCTGGAAACGCTTGTCATACATGCACCGTCTCCGCCCCAGAGTTGGCCGACGAACAGCCCGGCGTGATCAGCAGCCCACGATCCATCCAGATACCCGCAGTCGCTCCATAGCGACAGGTCATCACCAAGCCGCAACACCGTGCCGGACGGCACGCCTGGCGCATCGAGCAACCACGAACCCACCAGCGCCAGCGGGTCAGCCGGCGACGGCACGAACGACGCGGGCGCAGTCGCAGGACTCGACGGCGAACTGCCTGCGACCTTCGAGCTGCTCGCGCAAGCAGCGAGCAGCGCCGCGGCGACCGCCACGGCAACAATGCGGGACGACCGGGCGACCAGTTGTGCCATTTCTCGCTCCTCTCCACGACCGGCACTTCGACGCCGTCCAGACCCTTGCCGTTCCCGAAGCGAACTCAGTGCATCGGCATGACAGCAACGATACGTACGGCGTCTGAGCCAACGTGAGAAGAACGAGCGTGATCGCGGCAGACGTTCGCGCTCGGTGTGATCGTCCGCTTGCACGCGACCGCGGGCATGACAGCGCCGTTCGTTGTAGGGCGGGTGCCAGATCTTCGGCCTGCTCGGCCGACAGCCTAGAGTGGAGGGTGTGTCCGATGCCGCGGGTCGAGACTGGGCGGCCTTGTTCTCTGAGGAGTTCGCCGCTCCGGAGTCGGCGGTGCAGGCACGCGTGTGGGCGGCGGTACTGGGTGCGGAGTATCCGGCCGAGGTAGCGCCCTACAGCTTCACGACGCGAAGTGAGTTGGCGCGGATCGCGATCGAGGTGCAGGTAGGTCCTGGGGATCTGTTGGTCGACGTCGGGTCTGGTCGAGGCGGTCCCGGGCTTTGGGTTGCTGCCACAACGGGTGCTCGATACCTCGCGGTGGACATCGCCGTAGCCGGGTTGACGGAGGTCATGCGACGCGCCGAACATTTAGGGCTTGGTGACCGGGTGGCGACCGCCGAAGGGTCGTTTGAATCCTTGCCGATACCCGATGGGCACGCCGCCGCGGTGATGAGTATCGACGCGCTGCTGTTCAGCCCGGACAAGGCCGCGGCGATGCGCGAACTCGCTCGCGTGCTGCGTCTTGGCGGCAGGCTGGTGTTAACGACCTGGGATTACCATCACCAGCCCAAGGGCAGACCGCCGCAGGTCGCAGACCATCGTGACCTGCTCGCGGCAGCCGGACTCAATGTCGTTGCGTACGAGGACACCCCGGACTGGGAACCTCGCCACCGCGAGATTAACCGGCTCCTCGCCGCCTCAGCCGAGGAATTGGCCCAGGAACGCGACATGCCGGTCGAGCAGGTGCGCGCAGAGATCGCCGAAATGGCGGCCACGGTCGACGCGATGACGCGTCGCGTGCTCATAGTCGCCGAACGGTCATAACCCCACCGGTCTCACCGGCCATGACGTCAGTCGAATGTCGCGCTTTCGGCGGCACATGCGGTCGATCTTCGGAGCTCGGATGACAAGCTGTTGCGTCAAGGTCAAGGCAACGGTGGCGGAGGGTCGGATGGCGCAATGGGACTTCGGCGCGAACGTGGACGAACTCGTCGCGCTTTCTGCCGACGGGCGTGGCCCAAGCTCGATGGCGGAGATGCTCACCGCCGCTCGGGAGGTCGTCGCGCGACTCAGAGCCGAGGACCCGGTCGCGCTTCATGAATGGTTGGACGCGAACGCCGACTTCCTCATCGCCCAGCAGGTCCTCGCTGCGTCGGTGCATGCGCAGCAGGCGGCCGGCGATGACGTGAGGCTGCTCCTTCGGGACTGGCTCTATGACCGAGCTGGTGGGGCGGCCGACGCCGCCTCGGGTGTTGCGTGGCTTCGCGAAGAGCACCCGGCAATCCTTCGGGCGTGGCTTCTTAGCCAAGTTGATCGGCTCGTCGAGGACGAGATCACGCAGCTCGAAACTCACTAGGTTCCGCCCACTCATCGCGCGACCACGACCGTCAACGCGGCAATAGCGGATGGAACCTCCCACCGTTGCGATGAGCCTGCGGCGGTGTAACTCGTCGACGGCCACAGCCTCGGTGTGGGCGTATCGTCGTCGCATGAAGATGAGGCTGTCGCTTCGCTGGCGCAGATCGTCGTAGACGTGCAACCTGACCCGCTGCGAACTCGCGAGGACGCCTTGGAGACTGGCCTGATCGCTGGCGGCATCGGCTCAAAGATCGCCACATCGCGACGGGCGACGCACCCGAAACACCGGCGGTCCATCGCGCTGGCGTGCCTAGTGGTAAGCGCCCACCTGCCGCCCACCCGCCGCAGTAGTCGCGGGCTACCGACCTCGATCCACTAACGTCCTACCGTCCGTCAATGCGACAAATGATCGCGTTCCGCGGAGCGCGCTCGGCGGCAACTGAGTGCGTGTGATCTCGCTCCGGCTCAACCTGGCGGTGATTGACACACTGGTGCGATGCGCCCGCTGCTGAGCAAGGTCGAGGCCACGCCTCACGTGGGCCGTTACCGGATCGCGTTGGTAGACGAGCACGGAGTAGAACTTCACGCCGAGATGGAGATCCACGACCATGACGGCAACGTTGTCGGAAGCCCTGAGCCAGACATCTTCGGTGAGTGGGACGGCGATGCCGAGTCGATCCGACGGGTTGTAGCCGCAGTCGTTGCGTTACATCGCGCGCGAGTCCAGTGACCGGAAGGTTGACACCGTGTCTCCTCGCCGAGCGAACGCACGTCACAGGGGCAGATCAGTGGTTAGCCCCCCCCGATGAGGTCTGATGGCTCCGCCCCTCGGCCCATCCGGACGCATCGAGAGGCAGACAACGGTGGGCCAAGACACTTGACGAGACACTCAGCCATCGCTTCGGGCTTCGCGTCGCACGTTCAATCAGAACTGCCATCCGGGGTTGCTTAGCACGGAAGGCCAGCCTGTCAGCCACACTGCGCCGCCGATGCCGACGATGGCAATGGCAAGCCGTTGAGCGTTGGGCCCGATCGCGCGACCGAACACGAATGGTCCGAATCCGAAAAGCCAGGCCGCGTACACGAAGAAATAGAAGTACCAGTAACCGCTGCCGACGAACCCGGTCACGACGAGGAGCAAAAGCTCAACTGGCACTACAAGCACCGCAATTGCAGCGATCCGCCACCAGCCGGACCATCGTCCAGCAGGGCGGCCGCTCGACGCCAAGACCGTCGACGCGGCTAAAAGAATGACCACTGCGGGCAAGAAGTGCATGAGCGCCCTTCCGACGGAGTTCGTCGATCCGCCATCGAGGGCTATCGACAGACGCGTCAGCTAGCTGGAGCCATTTCCCACGCGATAGATAGCGCGCGCAACACGGTGGGGCCGGATATGCGATTTCGGATGCTCCGCGACACCACGACGCGAACGTGCAACTGAGGAGGGCGACTGGCGATGAGCTCCGAGAGTCGCAAGGCGAAGCGAGCGCCGGAGTGGGAGATCGCCGTTCCCCTTGCCGAAGGCAGCCGTCGCTACTACTGCCTCGAAGGTGACATCCAGGGACAGTGGGGAGTGCACGAGTCACAGGCGCTCAGATTCGACAGCGCCGCCGACGCCGAGCAAGCTCACGCCTTCCAGACGAACGACGCCGCTCAGCAGTATTTAGTCGTTCATTCGCCACAACCGAGGCGCAGGAAGTAGCCACCCCTGAACCACCGGATCTCGGCACGACCGAACGCGTCATCGCGGCAAATGTGCGCGTCCTCGGCCGGACGTTTTGACTACTGCGAAGCAGGGCTCACCGTCGAGCATCGTGCAGCCTGCGCTGACAGCGAACAGGGGTGGCTCGGCGCGATCAGTAACGCTTGACTTTGTGGATGGAGATCGTCGAACTTCGACCGCAACTACACCTGATCAAGCCCAGCTTCGGGCAGGTCTATGTGTGGCGAGACGGCTCGCAACTCACGATGGTGGACACGGGAATTCCCGGCAGCGAAGGCGACCTTGCCGCCGCAATCGCAGAACTGGGATACCAACGCCGCGACCTTCGGCGCGTCATCATCACCCACGGCCACGAAGACCATGCCGGGGCGGCCGCAGCTGTGCGCGAGTGGGGCGACGTTGAAATACTCGCGCACCGAGACGACGCAGCGACGATCAGAGGACAACGCGCACGAGCACACCCGAACCTCACGGCCGCCGAGCAGCCACTGTTCGACCAGGTCACCGCGACGATGCCCGACTTACCGCCGTGCGCCGTAGACACCGAGCTGATCGACGGCGACACGATCGATTTCGGCGGCGGCGCCCAGATCATCGGCACTCCCGGCCACACCGACGGCAGCATCGCGATCTGGCTGCCCAGGCACCAGGTGCTGTTCACCGGCGACACCATCGCGAGCAGACCCTCGCGACTGATGCTCGGCCCGTTCAACACCGACCGCGCCAGGGCCCGCCAATCAATGGCCACCCTCACGCAGATACCAGCCGAAGTCGTCGGCTTCGGACACGGGGATCCACTCGCCGACGACGCCGGCGCCGCCGCATGGCACCAACTCGGTCTGCGCTGCCAAGCCGGGCCCGACGCAGTCCCCGACCCCCTCGGCTAGCTCCCTGAACCAACGCGCGTCATCGCGGCAGTATCAACGCCGTCGTCGCGAAGGAGGCCGCGACGAGCCAGCCCGGCTCAGTCTTCACCTGGCCCGGGCCAGGATCGCCCATCACCATGATCCCTCCAACGGTCCCACCGACCCATCCGACGACGAACACCACGGCCCCGTCGGCTGTGTCCAACGCCGCCACGCCGGGAAGGGTGTGACCCAGGCAGCGCCGTTGAACCACAACCTGCCGTCCTTCGACCACGCCGGAAGCCAATGCTCGCCGTCCCACCACCACCGAGAATCTGGTGTGTGGAGCGCAGTTGGGGTTGGCGTCACGACGGCAAGTCTGCCGCGTTTCGTCATAGACCATCACGGACGTTAGAGAACGTTGCCGGAACGTTGCGCGGCACGACAAACGTCGAGATGAATCACCGTCGATTCAGCAGGTTCCCACCTGCGTTATCGCGGCAAGAGAGTACGTTTTTCGACGGCTCTGATCCCGAGCCGGGCCGTGGCGACGTGTTGTTGCGCGAGAGGTGTTCAGCGGGAATGTCGACCAGGCGCATCGTGACGTTTACGCTTCGATGCCACGGCTGCGCCAACCAGCACCACGATGGCGCCAACGATTACCCATGCGGAGTAACCCGCGCCTCGGGAAGAGGTCATGCCGAAGACCGCCGCATAGGCAAGCGATCCCGTCGAAAGTCCTAGCCCGACTACGACGGAGCAGCCCGCGATGAATGCGTCGAACGCCGGTGATGTCGGCGCGATGTAAGTAGGCAGTTTTACGCCGTGCCGCTGCAGGCCGAGTACCAGCGCACCAATCACGGTCAAGACCGGGCCGACGACAAGAAGGCCGAGCATCACGGCACCCCCTTGACCAGACGGCGGACGACCCGCCACTGAGCTGGTCAGCGGACTCGATGTCATCCTCGGGCGAAAGTACCGCTTGGCGGCATGTGCGGATGTGGGCCGGTCGTGTTCCCGCGAATGGCTAGCTGAACGGTCCTACGAGGTTGCCGTCGAAGTACCCGCCGTGACGCTCCGAGACCTCACCGAGGGTGCCTGCTGTTTGGCCGTCGGGCCGGCCCGGCAGTTCTAGCTCCAGGAACCATTCCATGTTGTCTTCGTCGTATCCGAACTCAACGGGCAGACCGGCTTGACGCAATTCTTCGGCGGCTAACACCGCAGCTTTCTCGCTCGGTAGCAGGCATAGGTACCGGGTGTGAAGGCGGCGACGTTTCGCGGGCACCGGCTCTTCGACCACCTGCCCAGGCCGTTCCGGGCGTGGTTCGAGATTTAGCGCACCCCGGCGTTGGCGTCGCGGTGTCCACTGAGTCTCCATCATCCATGACAGCGTCCCGAAGAACGGAATAGGCCAGGTCGGCATCGCCTCAAATTCGACCTCGGGATACCTCGCGGCGAACTGCGGACCGGTCACACCGCTGCCGTCGGGAAGCCGAACCCAGCACCGCGCGTCCGTCGGGGAGTCGCCGGTGACTCGAAACGGCGGAATCGTTGCCTCATCGGACGGAACCCGCAGGGTCGCAACCACTTGGGCGCCGGACAGCCGCCATTCCCGGTCGATGCCGTACTGCGTGCGAAACAGTGAGGCTCCAGCCACCAGACGCCGCAAGGCCCGCCCGGTCACCGGCTCCTCGTACACCCCTGGCAGCACGCGAATTACCGGCCCTACCCACCCGGCGCAGGCGTACTGGACGTAGCCGAACTGGCCGCTGGACAACTTCAGCTGGATGACCGCACCCAGCGGCACACGGCGAGCTTCGCCCATCTCCAACGGATACCGGCGGCGCTCCTCAACTGACCCGTCGCTCACGACTCCCCGACCCCTGCCACCGAACGATTGTCACATCCTCGGCACACCCAGCATGCCCGTTCGACGAACTCGTCTCCAAGAGGCCTTGCATCCGCTCATCGGCAAATGATCGCGTTTTCGCCACAGGGCTATGGCGGTCAAGATGCGGCACCCGTTGCCGTGGTGCGGACCCGCGG
>CAWCZJ010000015.1:0-58214 GCA_963799955.1 uncultured Actinomycetes bacterium | reverse complement strand
GATGGTGGCTGTCGTGTTGGCGGTCAGTGCAGTGACAGTCGGGACGGCGAGTGGTGCCTTCGCCGGTCCGCTACCGGCGGTGACGCACGCCATCGTCGCGGCGAGTCCGTCGGCGAGTCCGTCGACGAGTCCCGCGTGGACGAAACTAACGCCCGCCACCTCGCCGTCCGCTCGCGAGGGCGAGTCTGTCCGCGTTCGATCCGGCAACCGGCCAACTTGTGTTGTACGGAGGCACCGCGGACTTCTTTCCGGCCAAACCTTCGGTAGACGATGACACGTGGACTTTTGACGGCGCGGCGTGGAGCAGGCACGTGACGTCTGTCTCGCCAGGCCCACAGAATGATGAGGGTGAGTACGATTCGCGCCTTGCGTACGACCCCGTGTCGAAGCAACTGGTTCTGCTAGGGGTCAACGGCAATGGCACGTGGACCTGGAACGGATCGCAGTGGACCGCCCAGCACCCTGCGCAGACGCCGTCCCTGTTGGGCGGATGCATGGCAACCGATACCGCGGCCGGCGAGCTGGTGCTTTACGGCTTGCACTACGTCGTAGCGAATGACGGGAGAACGCTGACCTGGCAGACCTGGACGTGGCGCGACGGTAACTGGGTGCAGCTGCCGACACCGGATGGCAGCCCGCAAGGCGCGGACGCGCAGACCTGCACGATGACCTACGACGCCGCGCATCAGGACCTCGTTCTCGTTACAGCGACTTGGTATGCGGGCGAGTCCAGCGGCGCATCGCCGGGCGAGACATGGACGTTCGACGGCACCACGTGGACGCAGCGCGAAACGCTCACCAACACGACCGGTGGCGTCGACTTCACCACGATGATGTACGACCCTGCTTACGGGCAGGTGATGACCTATGGCGGCTACGACGTCAGCAACGGCAACGCCGTGCTCACCAACCCGTGGTCCTGGAATGGCTCGACGTGGCAGCAGGTGGCGCTCGCACCGGCGCCCAGCGCTCGGGTGCTTGCCGCCTCGAGCTATGACCCCGCGACGAATCAGCTGGTGTTGTTCGGCGGGGCCGGGAGCACTGCCGAGTTGGGTGACACGTGGGTCCTGGCCACCCCTGGATCGTCGTCCGTGACGCCTAGTCGCGTCTCGGGCGCGGACCGCCAGTCGACGGCTGCGGCGGTGTCTTCGGCTGCGTTCCCCGGCGGCTCTGCATCGGCGGTCGTGCTGGCGCGCGCGGATGAGTTTGCCGACGCCCTTGCGGGTGGACCGTTGGCAGCCGCGAAACATGCACCGTTGCTGCTCACGTCGTCCGGCTCACTTGATGCAGTAACAGCAGCCGAAATCCAGCGGGTGCTACCGAAAGGCGGCACCGTTTACCTGCTCGGCGGAACGTCAGCACTGTCGGACGCCGTAGCAAACGCGATCACGGCCATGGGCGATGTGCCAACGAGAGTCGCGGGTGCAGACCGATACGCCACTGCTGTCGCGATCGCCGGCGCGATGGGCAACCCGACGACAGTCTTCGAGGCCAGCGGCACGAACTTCCCCGACGCGTTGTCGGCGGTGCCGGCTGCCGTTGCGACACACGGGACGATCTTGTTGACCAACGGTTCCGCGCAAGCTGCAGCGACATCGACGTATCTGGCGGCGCACGCCACAAGCCGTTATGCGGTCGGTGGCCCAGCTGCGTACGCGGATCCGGCTGCGATCGGCATTGCGGGCGCGGATCGCTATGCGACATCAGACGCCGTCGCGCTCGCGTTCTTCCCCACGACCGCCGGTGTTTCGGTCGCGTCGGGAGCGAACTTCCCCGACGCGCTCGCGGCCGGACCGGTCGCAGGCGCGGCCAAACAACCCATGCTGCTCGTGCCGCCAGCGGGTGCATTGCCCGAACCGATCAGGAGCTACCTGACCACGCACGCAGGCGCAATCGCTTCGGTGCAGGCGTTTGGCGGCACGTCAGCCGTCGCTGATTCCGTGCTCAGCGAGGTCGGGCAATCGATCGCGACCGGCTAGTCTTCGCGAGGCGCGCGTTCTTGCGCCTCTAGGGGGATGCGATGGAGTCGGTCGGATCGTCGCTGCGGCGTTCGTGCTCGGTGCACTGCCATTCGGGACGGCGAGTGGTGCGGTAGCTGCGCCGCTGACCGCGGCCGCCGCGCCTGGTGGGTCCGCGGCAGCACCCGCGGCATCGGCTGTTCCGGCGGCTTCGTCCGCGAGGCCGGTCTGGTCGCAACTCACGCCCGCCAGTTCGCCGTCCGCTCGCGATCATGCCCTTGAGGCATTTGACCCAGCGACCGGGCAGCTTGTCGTGGTCGGCGTCGGTGGAGTCCACGCCGCGCGGCTACCCGACCTCGATGACGACACGTGGACCTTTGACGGCGCGACGTGGACCAAGCACTTCACACCGGTGATACCGGATCAGCAGAACTCAGTGATCGCGTACGACCCCGCGACCAAGCAGTTGGTCGTGTATAGCGACGACGGCACGTGGACGTGGAACGGTTCGCTGTGGACTGTGCAGCACCCGGCGCAAATGCCGTTGCTCTACTTGCCATGTATGGCAACGGATACCGCGACCGGCGAGCTCGTGTTGTTCGGGGGAGACCTCAGCCAGACCCCAGGCCAGATGACGACGCAGACGTGGACATGGCGTGATGGCACCTGGCTGCAAATAGCGGTGGGAGAGGGCCCGCCACAGAGCGGATGTTCGATGTCGTACGACGGCGCGCATCAGGACCTCGTACTTGTCACCACAATCTGGGACGCCGGAGAGATCGCGGGTGGGTTCTATGGCGACGCGTGGACCTTCGACGGCACGACGTGGACAGAGCGGGAATCGCCGAACAACGTGACTGGGGGCGTCGACTTCAGCACGATGACGTACGACCCCGCGTACGGGCAGGTCATGACGTTCGGTGGTCGTCAGATCACCGGCACCGCTGATATTCGGGTGACGAATCCGTGGTCGTGGGACGGCGCGATCTGGCACCCGGTCACGCTGTCGCCGTCGCCTGGGCCTCGAGTATTGGCAGCGTCGGCCTATGACGACGCGACAGGTCAGTTGGTGCTGTTCGGCGGCGCCTCAACAACAGCGGCCCTGGGCGACACGTGGGTGCTTTCAACACATGGTTCATCGTCGGTCACCCCGACCCGGTTGTCTGGCACTAATCGACAGTCGACCGCAGTCGCAGTGTCTGCGTCGGCGTTTCCCAGTACCGGTAGCGCATCCGCGGTTGTGCTTGCTCGGGCGGACGATTTCGCCGATGCGCTCGCCGGCGGACCCTTAGCCGCTGCGAAGCACGCACCGCTGCTGCTCACGTCGTCCGGCTCACTTGATGCCGTCGCGGCCGCTGAAATCAAGCGGGTGCTGCCGACGGGCGGCACGGTGTACTTGCTCGGCGGGACATCAGCCCTATCGGACGCCGTAGCAAACGCGATCACGGCCATCGGCGACGTGCCAACAAGGATCGCGGGAACGGATCGGTACGCGACTGCTGTCGCAATTGCCGGCGTGATGGGCAACCCGACGACTGTCTTCGAAGCGAGCGGCATCAACTTCCCCGACGCGCTCTCTGCCGTGCCGGCGGCCGTTGCGGCACACGGAGCGATCCTCCTCACCGATGGCCCGGCCCGAACGCCTGCGACCTACGCGTATCTGACTGCGTACGCCACCACCCGGTACGCCGTTGGAGGCCCGGCGACCAAAGCGGATCCGACCGCAATCGCCATTGCGGGTCCTGATCGCTACGCCACATCCGACGCGGTCGCGCTCGCGTTCTTCCCCACGACGGCAGGGATTTCGGTCGCATCCGGCACGAACTTCCCTGACGCTCTCGCAGCGGGACCGGTGGCAGGGACGGCCAACCAACCGATGCTGTTGGTGCCTGCAACCGGAGCGCTGCCAGAGCCGATCACCAGCTATCTGACGACGCATGCTGGCGGGATCGCATCGGTGAAAGCATTCGGAGGCACGACAGCAGTCGCCGACGCGGTGCTCAACGAAGTAGCACAGTCCATAGCAACCGGCTGACAAGGTGTTGAAGTCCTGCGCACGCAAGAACGTGCGCTGGACTGCAACGCTCGAGGCTAGGTGAGTTCGCCGGCTACTTCGGCACGAGAGCGTCGGCAGATCCGCGACACTGCGCGCCTCTTCGTGAGCACGGCTGGCAGCATTCGCGCGAACGATGTGAGTGCGCGCACGCGCGTTGCGACACGGAACTGATGACCCTTGGGGATGTCGACGCGGAACACTCGGCGAATCGGCAACACCACCGTGATGCCGGCGAAGCGCAGAACTTCCTTCACAGCAAGAGATCGCGGTGCACATTTCGCCAACATGAGCAGCCGGTTGCGCTCGTTGTAAAAGGCGAAAGCTTTGGATGACACGTCGGTCGAGGCGCCATGCACATGACGCACGACGGCGTCGGGCGCGTAGCGCACTCGCCACCCACCCAGCTGCAGGCGCCAGGAAAGATCGGTGTCCTCGTAGTAAAGAAAGAAAGAGGGATCGAACGATCCGACGTCGCGAGCTGCCACCACTCGTAACGCTGCCGCAGTGCCAGAAAAGGCGAAGACGTCTTCTGCCGAGGCGAACCGGCCGTCGTCCGGCTGGCCAAACCCGCGATCTCGACCGTAACCGTCGCGAGCCACGATCACGCCGGTGTTGTTCAACCGACCGTCGGCAGTGAAGATCACCTTGCTGGTGACAGCGGCGATGCGATGCGCGTCGGGCGCGGTCAGTGGAGCAAGTAGCGCGGCGAGCCAGCCAGGTTCGGGGCGCGCGTCTTGATTCAGGACGACGACAAACGGCGTCGTTGCGTCGCGCACGGCGATCTCGGCGGCACCGGCGAAGCCAAGGTTGGAGCCCTCGGCTATGAGCCGAGCCCCGACCGAGTGCGCGCGCACGACAGCCGCAGTCGAGTCAGTCGAGGCGTTGTCGATCACCCACGTCACGAATCCGTCAGCAAGTTCTTGCTGAGAGACGGCATCGAGGCACGGACCGATCAGGTCAGCGCCGTTCCAGGCGACGATGACGACGGTTGCGACGACCGACCGGTCTGTCGCGGCCGACCCAGCCACTCCCACCATCCTTCCTGCGGCTCGCTAGCGTGCTCGCGGCGTAAGCTTCGCTGACTAATGCCAGGGACCATGACGGTCCGAAGCAACCGATCCGACGTGAACGTTCGAGGTGGACTGCATCGTGGCGCCACGGGTTCTCATCGACGCCAGTGCTGTTCCCGCTGACCGGGGTGGCCTCGGGAGATACGTCGACGGTCTGCTCGCGGCACTCGCGGAGAAGGACGCCGACCTCGCGGTGGTGTGCCAGCGGGTCGACGCCGAGCGGTACGGCCGGCTGGTGCCCGCCGCGCAGATCGTAGCCGGGCCAGCGTCTCTCACGAACCGCACCGCGCGGATCGCCTGGGAGCAAACGGGTCTCCCACTGGTGGCCGAGCACGTGGCCGCGAAGGTCATTCACGCGCCGAATTATTCGGTACCCATGCGCCCTGGCCGCCCGGTGGTCACGACGATCCATGACGCCACGTTCTTCAGCGAGCCCGACCTCTACCCGCCCACCCGCGGTGCGTTCTACCGCGCCGCGATCCGCTCCGCCGTGAAGCGCTCGACCAGGTGCATCGTGCCGTCCAAGGCCACCCGCGACGAACTCGTCCGCCTCGTCGACGCCGACTCGACCCGCATCGATGTTGCGTACCACGGCGTCGACCACGACGTGTTCCGCCCGCCGACCGAGGCGGAGGCGGCGCGCATCTCCGCGCGACTCGGTCTGCGTGGCCAGCAATACATCGCGTTCCTCGGGGCTTTCGAGCCGCGCAAGAACGTGCCGAGCCTGATCCGCGGCTGGGTCAGCGCCGTCGGTGACTACGCCGAGCCGCCCGCGTTGGTGATCGCCGGCGGAGCCGGTTGGGACGACGAGATCGAGGCCGCGGTCGCCGAAGTGCCTTCGCACCTGCGGGTCATCAGACCGGGCTACCTGCGGATGGCCGACCTCTCCGCATTCCTCGGCGGCGCCGTCGTGGTCGCATATCCCAGCCACGGCGAGGGTTTTGGGTTGCCCGTGCTCGAGGCGATGGCGTGCGGCGCAGCGGTGCTGACGACGCACCGGTTGTCGTTGCCAGAGGTCGGTGGCGATGCCGTCGCCTACACGGAGCCAGACTCCGCTTCAATCGGGACGGCGCTGTCGGGGTTGCTCGCCGATGAGCCGCGTCGCCGTGCGTTGGGCGCCGCGGCGCACGCGCGGTCGCTTGAGTTCACTTGGGAAGCAAGCGCTCAAGCGCATTTGGTTGCGTACACCAGGGCCGTATCCGGCGACTGAACGTTCAAGCGGCGGCCGCGGAACATTAATGGTTTGCCCGAACCACAAGCCTGTACTCGGACATTGCGCGCGCTGACCGTTACGCTACGAGTTGTGCGCGTGCTTCATCTGACCTCCTCGTTCCCGCGCGATGCGCGGGACCACGTCGCGCCATTTCTTCTTGACCTTGCACACGCAGAACAAGAAGCGGGCATGGACGTCGGGGTGCTCGCCCCCCATGACAAGGGCCTCGCCACCGTTGACACGGTCGCGGGAGTTGAAGTGCACCGCTTCCGTTATGGCCTGCAATCGATGGAGCGGCTGTCGTATCGAGGCGGCCTGCTCGGAAGTTCGCGGCGTTTCAGTGGCGTGATGTTGCCCGCCTATCTCGCGTCTTTTTCCAAGGCAGCCGAGAAAGCGGCCCGCGATTTCCGGCCAGACGTCATCCACGCGCACTGGTGGTTACCGGCCGGATTGTGTGCGCTGCCAGTAGCCCGGCGCCTCGACGTCCCGCTCATCATCACTGTCCACGGCTCCGACGTGCACCTGTTGCGCTACCGAGCGCTGCGCCAGCTCGCGTCGCACGTCATGCACCGGGCCTCGCTGGTAGCGACCGTGTCGGAAGACCTGCAACGCCAGATTCTGGAGTTTGATCCGCGCCTGCATACGACGGTGTTGCGACTGCCGGTGCCTGCTGGTCCGCCAGCAGTGCCGATGCCCGCCGATCCGCCGATTCGGTTGCTCGCTGCGGGTCGGCTGTCGCACGAGAAGGGCTTCGACGTCCTGATCGAGGCGATGCGGATCGCGGTGGGCAGCGGGCTCGACGTCCGGCTCGACATCGTCGGCTCTGGTCCCGAACGGCGCCGCCTCGCGCTTCTTGGCTGCCCCGCTCGGCGATCGGATCCGGCTCATCCCCGCTCTGCCGCACGCCGAGTTGATGCACCGGCTCGAGGGCGTGCACGCTCTGGTCGCTCCGTCACGCCGTGAAGGCCTTGGCATGGTCGCGCTGGAGGCGTTCACGCGTGGCCGGCCGGTCGTCGCTAGCCGGGTCGGTGGTCTGGCGGAGAGCGTCGAGGACGGCGTCGACGGTTATTTGGTCGAGCCCGAGGACCCGATCGCGCTCGCCGCAGCGCTGGCAAGGCTCCCGTTCGGCCCGCCTCGAGGAGTGGCAACGTTAAGACACTCTTCAATTGAGGTTGGCAGAAGCCACCTCGAGGCTTATGCCTCCCTTGTCTCGCCCATGGTCAAGAGTCGGTAGGTTCAGGGGACTAGATCGGACGAATGTCCGGTTTGGAAAACCAATCCACGACACGACATACGTCGTGGGTGGGGCGTCTGGCTTCCGAGAGCGCAAAACCTGTAAGGTCCCAAATCGAGCAGTCTGCTCGGGTATCGGCGGGGCTATTCGGTATTGCGCCTTCGGGCTGAGCCACCTCGCCACCACCACTTCTCTGATGGAGGCAAGAGTGACAACAGCAACCAGACGGTTGCGCCGTACGGGAGTCGCGGGCTTCGCGGCAGCCGTAACGGCAGGAGCGATGCTTATTGGCACCGCCACGAGCGCATTCGCAGCGCTCGGCGTCGTAACGAACCAGATCGACGGCACGAACGGGGCGACCACAGTCACTCCCGGATCGACCGCCACTGCGATCGGTTCGTATCGACCTGAACCTCACGAACCACTTCAACATCGGCGACACGCTCACTCTTTCGCTGAGCCAGTCGCCGGGTTGCGGCACCACGAACGGTGCTGTTGGCTTCTCTGCGGCGCCCACCGTGACCGCGAGCGGACCCTTCACCAACCCGTTCGACACTCCCGTCGGGAGCGTCACCGACACCAGCTTCGTTACCCCGACTTTCACGGTCGCGTTGCAGTCTTCGGCTGGAGCATGCACGACGGCCGGCGTCAAGGACCAGGCTCTGATCACGTTCACTAACAGTTCGGCCGGCACGGGCTCGGACAACATCCAGCTCGTCGTTGGCGGCCAGAAGGTCAACGTCGGTTCTGCGGTCACTCCTTACGCAGTCACCGAGACCACGGCAGTGTCAAGCGGCACCGCACCTGTTGCAGGCGTGGTCGTCGCGAACGTGACGAACACCAAGTCGTCTCTGACTGAGGTCTCGGCGGCGCCTTCCTCCACCGGCGTGGCGTTGAGCACTCTCACTTTGTCTGAGGTCACCGCTGGTGCGGTCCTCGTGACCGGTCCGAACACCATTACCCTCACGTTGTTGCCGGCTACGGCTCATTTCACCGGAGCCGTCACCCCGACAATCACCGTGCCGACGGGTTACACGACAACGAACCCCGTTACTGTGGCGGGCTCGAACGTGTACACGTTCGTCGTCACTGCCCCGGCTACGACCGTCGCTGCGACTGTCACAGTGGCGGGCCTACAGGTTGACGTTCCGGCCACAACCGGGATCATCACCCTTACGGCAGCAAAGGGCGCGACCACCATCGGGTCCGTGCAGAACGCGATCGGCGTTCTCAACCAGTCGCGCATCGGTGGAACTGACCGCTACGCAACCGCAGCGCAACTCTTCCTCTCCGGTAGCTTCACCGGTGGGTTCAACAAGGTTGCGGTCATCGCGAGTGGCGCGAACTACCCCGACGCACTGTCGGCGAACTACCTGGCGGCCGGCCTTAATGGCGGTTCCGGTACTCGGGTGCTCTTGACCGACCCGAACGTTCTGCCGCAGCCCACGTCGCAGGCGCTCATCACCGGTGGTATCGCGACGGTCTACGTCGTTGGCGGTACCGCAGCGGTTAGCACCAACGTGTCCAACGCCATTGCGGCGATGCACGTTTCGAACAACAACGCGAACGCGTTCATCAACGTGATCCGTGTTGCTGGTGCAGACCGTTACGCGACGAACAACCAGGTTGACCTCTTCAACGGCGCAGTCGCCGGTGTCAACACGGCCATCGTGGCGGTCGGTTCGAACTTCGCTGACGCCCTGTCGGTCGCACCGGCAGTTGTGTCGAAGAAGTTCCCGTTGGTGCTGACGAACGGTCCGTCGCTCTCCGCGGCTGCCCAGTCAACGCTGGTGAACCTCGGTATCAAGAACGTGGTCATCGTCGGTGGTACGTCGGCAGTGTCCGCAGCAACCGAGGCCTCCATCAAGGCGCTCGGCATCACGATCGCCTACCGTCTGCTGGTGCTGACCGCACCATCACGGCGCAGGACATCGCGACGTGGGAGACCACGACCGCTGGCACGCAGGCGTTCGCTGCGACCAGCACGTACGGCGTGCTGAACGGTCTCGGCTTCTCCAGGACGGTGTGGATGTTGCTCGTGGCGACGGTTTTGCCGACGCCCTGGCAGCTGGCACGGTGGCTGGTGCAGTAGTTAGCACTACTGCCCCAATCCGCCCGCCACGCGGTTCAGCCCGTCGTTGCGAATGCGGTTCCGATCCTGCTCACGGGTGACCCCAACACCTTGGGTGCCGGCATTCCGGCTTACCTCGGTGGCAAGGCCGCGACCCTCGGTACCGTTACGGTCCTAGGTCTGACCAGTGCAGTGTCGGTTGCGACGGCCAACGCGGTCATCGCTTCCATCAGCTAGTCGCTCCACGCAAGTCAACGTCGGGCCGGGGCGAAAGCCCCGGCCCGACGCTTTGTATCGCCTAGCTGGCACCAGTACGGTGGCTCCAGACTCCGAGGTTGCGAAGGGCTTGGCGATGAGAATGACGCACCGATCGCGACGACGGTTGGTGGCGGCGCGGTTGCGCCCGTCTCATCGCCACTGGCCTACTCGGGGCCAGCAGCGACAAGGCCCTTGCATTGGGCTTCATTTTCAACCAGACGCTTTCGACGGCGCCGACGGTTCATCCGGGGACGTCGGGTGTCGCCGTGCCGTCCTACCAGATTGACACCACCAACACTTTCGCCATCGGGCAGACCATCTACTTGAAGATCGAGGGCGCCACGGACCCCGCGACTACGAATGCTGCGGTGGGGTTCTCAGTCACCCCGTCCGTTGCGGTCACCGGACCGAGCAACGGGGCGTTCGGTGCCGGTCCCATTGGCGATGTTGCGCACGACATTGCGCCGACCTTTACCGCGACCCGCGCATCGAGTGCCGGCGCAGCGTCGGTCCTCGGACTCAAGGATGAGCTCGTCATAACCCTGACAAACAGCAGCGCCGGTACTGCATTGGACCACTACACATTCACGGTGACAGGGATCGCGCTCAACGTCGAAGGTGCTGTCGTGCCTGGCACTCTTCTCCTGCACGCGTACACAGGTGACGGTACGGGGTCGCTTGCCGCACCTGTAACTATTGCGACTGTGTCTAACAGCGCCGTAAGCAGATTGTCGGGTGCCGATCGATTCGCGACCGCCGTGGCTATTTCGAACACAGAGTTTCCCGCCGCTGGCACTGCGGGTGCGGTTGTTCTCGCGCGTTCAGACGATTACCCCGATGCTCTGGTGGGAACGGCTCTCGCAGCGGCAAGGACGGCGCCCTTGTTGTTTGCTAGCGGTGGCTCGCTATCGCCGCCCACGCAGGCCGAGATCGTCCGAGTGCTCCCGGCCGGCCGCACGGTGTACCTCCTTGGTGGTGTGAGCGCGATCCCTGCGAGCGTCGCCGCCACCGCTGAGCAGCCTTGGCTATGTCGTCGTTCGTTATGCCGGTGCCGACCGATACGGCACGGCTCTGGCTGTCGCCGGCGCGCTCGGGGAACCCGAGCACCGTCATGTTGGCGACCGGCACGAACTTCCCTGACGCGCTTGCCGCTGGCACTGCTGCTGCCAGTGTCGGAGGCGTAGTCCTCCTCACCGACGGTACTGCGCTGCCGCCGTCCGTTTCGGCCTATCTGACGGCCCACCCCGGCAAGGTGTACGCGATTGGCGGGCCCGCAGTCATCGCGGATCCCCCAGCCACGGCCCTTGTAGGGCACCGACCGGTACGGCACGGCGGCTGCCGTCGCAACGAAGTTCTTCGTTGCGCCTACCTCTATCGGGATCGCCAGTGGCACCGCGTTTGCGGATGCGCTCGCAGGAGGATCGCTATTGGCGCACAAGGACGCACCCTTGCTCCTGTCGGATCCGAACGTTCTTGGCCACGCCTAGTAGCGCCTACCTCACGGCGAACAAGGCGACTGTTGCCAGCAGCTTCATCTTCGGTGGCTCGACCGCGATTTCAAGTACGGTCCAGACACAGGTAGCCGTGGCTCTCGGTTTATAGCTGCGTTTCATGCGGCGCTCGATGCGACCTTTGTGCCTATTGGGGGAGCTATGCAGTCCAGGCGGTTCGCCGGGTATCGCGGCGTCGGTCTCATGGGTGTGCTTGTGATTGGCGTGGCTACGCTCACGTTTACCTCGGCGTCTCCCGCCCTGGCGTTTGGTGTAAGCGGCGCTGCACACCTCACTACCCGTTCAACGCCCTGGTGACCGTAAAGCCGGGCGCAACCGTGACTCTCGGGTCAAACCTGTCCCTGCAGTTCACCGACAGCGCATCGTCGCCAGTATGGTCGGCGGGAGACACCGTCACTGTCCAGCTGTGGAACATAACCTCCAACGTGGCGCTCTCCCGAACGTCGTCGGGTTCGACCTCGCCCGCGTCCTTCGTGTCTACGCCTGTAGTCACCGCAAGCGCGGGAGTGGCTGCTCCGAGCGTCGCTCTAGCCAAGGCATCGACTTCGACTGTCAATGACGAGTTTGTGCTTACGATGCCGAGCAATGCGCCGCTTGACGCCTTGACGTCAACCTTCACGATCTCCGGCCTCACACTGAGCCTTGGCACCGAGTTAGCCTCGTGGGCTGCCAACGCGACGATCGGATTGCGTGCGGTCGCGAGCAACGGCACACCGTTCGCCACAACCAACGGATTCGTGTCAACTGGCGGGACCTCCGCTTCGGCGACGGCGAGCGTCGGGCATATAGCGGCCTTTACGTCCCAAGTGGCGACGACGGCAATTGCGAATCCGGGCCAACAGAACGTCGCTATTCCTGCGATCACTATCGGAACGGCCTACAACGGCGTGATCCAGTCCGGCGACGTGGTGACGCTCGCGCTGTCGGGTGGAACTTGGGTGACGCCTCCTCTCGCCCACGGGAGCGCCAACGATATCGGGCTTCTCGGGTACGGGAACCTCGACGTTGACTTTCACGGCGCAAGGCTCGTCGCAGTTCAACAACCTCCTCGTCTTGTCGGGCGCCGTGATCGATGCGCCATCGACCACCGGCCTCGTCGTGATGACGGTGACCGACGGCACGCTCGTCGACCCGACCTATGTGGCAGTTGTCGTCGATCTCACCCGGGTCGCCGGGTCGGATCGCTACGCCACTGGCGCGGCACTTTTCGACTCCGCGTTCGGCACGACGGCATCGGTCGTACTTACCTCAGGCGCGAACTATCCTGACGCGCCTGTCTGCTGGCTATCTTGCACGCGGACTCGCGACCGGAATCTTGAGTACCGACCCGAACGTCATGCCTGCCGTCACCGCGCAGGAGATCGTCAAGCATGGCGTCCAAGTGGTGTACATCGTCGGCGGTGCAGGCGCGGTGAGTGATGCGGTTGCTCGCCAGGTCGAAGCGATACACGTTGGCGGCCAGGCGGGCGCGCCCCTCGTACGAGTCGTTCGGATTGGCGGGTCTGACAGGTATGCCACCAACAACCTCGTCGACACCTACTCGCACGCGCAGTCGCAGACTGTAATCATTGCCACAGGCGAGCAATTCGCCGACGCTCTGTCAGTAGGTCCCGCTGTGTATGTGTCGGGCTACCCGCTGGTGCTAACGCCAAAAGCGGGTCTCGCAGGGTCGACCAAGTCGGCGCTCAGTACTCTCGGAGCCAAGTCCGCGATCATTGTCGGGGGCACCTCCGCCGTCTCCGCAAACGTCGAAGCTCAGTTGAAGAGCTTGGGCATCGCTGTCTGGACGCGTCTCGCTGGAACGGATCGAACGCAGACGGCGGCCCAGATCGCGACCTGGGAGGTGATGGGGATCGCGGGCACGACTGCCTATCCTGTTGGGCTGCAGACACTAGCGTTCAATGCCGGAGATACTCCGGCGGTTGGCACTGCCGTCTACGTCGTCCGCGGCGACACGTTCGCAGACGCACTCCCCGCGGGACCGGTAGCGGGGCACAAGAAGAACATCATCCTGATGACGGTCGATCCGGCGACAGTGGGGACCGGAGGACCGACGTTCCTCCACAACCCATTCGAGCTCGATGTCGTCCACACGGTGCAGGCCATTGGCGGCACCAGCGCGATCTCCGATGCCACGCTGGCCTCACTTGTTCAGTCGTCGGGCGGCTAGGTCTTTACGGTTTCTGGGTCCACAGATGGTTCACAGCGAGCTTTCAGGGGTGGAGACCGGCGCGGAGGGTAAACTTCCGTAGATCTTTGTCGGTGCTCCCGCGTGGAAGGGCTTGTGGTGGCTGCCCAGCCGTTGAGCGTCGCGCCGGAACGGCCGGTCGCGGCGCCGCCGCCTTCCGGGCCCTGTCACGGGCAGTGATCCAGGCGGGTCAGCTCACGTCGTCCCGCCTCGTCCTTATGTGACCGTCGTCCTGCCCTGTTACAACGAGCAGGACCACGTGCTCGAGGAGATCGCCCGGATCAGTGTCGCGCTCGACGCCAGCGGCTACGCCTACGAGCTGCTGGCGATCGATGACAAGTCGACCGATGAGACCCTCGCGCGGCTGCGCAGCGTCGAGAAGACCTACCCGAAGCTGCGCGTTGTCGCCTTCCGGCGCAACGGTGGTTCGGGCACCGTCCGCCGCATTGGCACCCGCGATGCACGCGGCGAGATCGTCGTCTGGACCGACGCCGACATGACCTACCCGAACGAGCGCATCCCTGAGCTGGTGCGCTACCTCGACGACAACCCCGATGTCGATCAGGTGGTCGGCGCCCGAACGAGCGAGCAGGGCACCCACAAGCTGTTCCGGGTGCCGGCGAAGTGGGTCATCCGCAAGTTCGCCGAATGGTTGTCGGGGACCACGATCCCTGATCTCAACTCAGGGCTGCGTGCGTTTCGTCGTGAGGTATCGCTGCCCTACCTGCGTTTGCTGCCCCCGGGCTTTTCCTGTGTGACGACGATTACCTTGTCGTTTCTGTCGAACCAGCACACCGTCGACTACCTGCCGATCTCCTACGCGCAGCGCGCGGGTCAGCTCGAAGTTCCACCCCCTGAAGGACGCCTACCGCTACATCCTTCAGGTGCTGCGGATGGTGATGTACTTCAATCCGCTCAAGGTCTTGATGCCGCTCGCGATCTGGCTCGTCGCCATCGGCTTCGTCAAGGGCATCTTCGACGTGGCGCGGTATCACTTCCATCTGACGACCAATACACTGTTGATCTTCGTCACCGGGCTCATCATCGGAGCTGTCGCCCTGCTGGCGGATCTCATCGTTCGATCGCGTGGGGAGTGACGACGTGCGCATCGCCGTCGTCGGCCCGACGCACCCGCACACCGGCGGGATCGTTCATCACACGACTGAGCTGTGTCACCGGCTCGCTGCCGCTGGCCACGACGTCGACCTTGTCTCCTGGTCGGCGCAGTACCCGGCGTTCCTGCACCCAGGCACACTGCGGGTGCCTGGCGGCGAGCCCGAGGTGCGCATCTACCCGGCGACCTCCTACCAGCTCGCCTGGTGGAACCCGATCACCTGGTGGCGTACCGGCGTAGGGCTTCGCGACTACAACGCGGTCGTGCTCGTGCACGCCTCGACCGTGCAGGTGCCCGCGTATCTGACGATCCTGCGCGCCTTGCGTGCGCGGCGCACGCTGAGCAGGCCCCGCGTCGCTGTCGTCGCGCACAACGTGTTCCCGCACGAGCGACACCACGGCGACACGGTGCTCGTCAAGGCGCTGCTCTCGCGGGCCTCCGCGGTGCTCGTGCACTCGCCCGAGCTCGCCGCGCTCGCGAAGACAGTGGTGAATCACCGCACGCAGATCGTCGTCGCCGACATCCCTCCGCACCTGCCGGCCTTCCCGGTCGAGCGGCGGGTCATGACGGACGCCGACGAGCCGTTCAACCGGCTGTTGTTCTTCGGCACCGTGCGGCCCTACAAGGGCCTCGACGTGCTGCTCCGCGCCATGGTGAGTGTTCCCGACGTGAAGCTCGTGGTCGCGGGCGACATCTGGTCCGGGGTGAGCGGGCTGCGCGATCAGATTGCCGAACTCGGCCTGCTTGACCGGGTGATGCTGCGCCCGAGCTACGTGGCGGGCTCGGAGATCGCCGGCCTTTTCCGGGACGTCGACGCGCTGGTGCTGCCCTACCGCGCAGGCACCGCGTCGCAGAACGTCCTGCTTGCACACGCGATGGGCGTACCGGTGATCGCGACCCGCGCCGGCACGCTAGGCGCCCAGGTCAACGATGGCATCGACGGCGTGCTGGCCGAGCCGGACGACGTCGACGATCTCACCGCCGCGCTGAAGCGGTTCTACTCGCCGGGCACCCCGCAGAAGCTACGCGCGGGTGTCCCGATCGTCGACACCGACTCGAGCTGGAACGGCTACATCGAAGTTCTGACCGCGGCGTTGGCGGGCGTCGCGGTCGCCGGCACCCGGGCGAGTCGGTGAGACGCCCGCACCTGCCGCCGCGCTTTCGACTGCTGGCCAGGGTTGCATTTTTCGCGATTCTCATCGTCCTGTTCGCGTTGGCGCTGCACGGCAAGTGGCATCAGATCGGCGACAGCTACGAGCGGCTGTCGTGGTACTCGCTTCTCATCGCGACCTTGCTCGGCTTCGGCAACATTTTCGCGGCGATGATGGCCTGGCGTTCGTTGCTCGCCGACCTCGGCTCGCCGCTTCGCCTTCCAGTCGCGATGCGCATCTTTTTCCTTGGCCAGCTTGGAAAATACCTGCCTGGTTCGGTGTGGACAGTCGTCGCGCAGGCCGACCTGGGCCGCGACCACGCGATACCGCCGCGCCGAACGGTCGCAGCAAGTGTGCTCGGCATGGCCGTTTCACTGGCAGCTGGACTGGTGATCGCGGTGGTGACGTTGCCGTTCTCCGCGCCGGGCGAGGTGGCTGCAGTACATCTGGGTGCTGCTCGTCTTGCCGCTGCTAGTGGTCGCGCTGCTGCCGAAGAACCTCGACCGGCTGACCCATTTCCTGTTCAAGGTTCTTGCGCCGCGAGCCTCCCGACCACGAGTTCACGTTGCGGGGCGTGCTGATCGCGCTCGGTCTGGCAGACGATCGGATGGCTCTCGGTCGGGTTCGAGGTTTTCGTGCTGTGCTGGGCGTTGCATGCGCCGATCGGTCGGTCGCTGCTGCTGGCTCTTGGTGGCACGGCGCTTGCCTGGTCTGCGGGCTTCCTCGCGATCCCGCTGCCGTCGGGCGCGGGTCTGCGCGAAGTCATCACGATCGCCATCTTGAGCTCGGTGCTGTCGGTGCCGTCGGCAACCGTCGTCGCGCTGACGTCGCGCGTGATTTCTGTCGTGGGCGACGGCGCGTTCGCTGCGGTCGCGGCGGGCATCGCGCGGCACAACGGCCTGCATCTGCTTGCTGCGGCCCGGCAGCGCGATCGCCTGGCGGCCCATCGAGAGGCCCGTGCCGCAGCATCAGCATCTGCTTCTCGCCCCACGCCGTAGGGCCCACCGACTTGCCGTCGCTATTGGGCCGCGATGGCTATGACGTTGAAGATGGCTCCTTGCGGGTCGGCGAGGGTGGCCATCGGACCGATGGGTGTGTCGATCGGCTCGAGGATCACGTCGCCACCCAACGCGAGCGCATGTGCTGCCACGGACTCGGTGTCTTCGACGGCGAAGTAGATCTGCCACTCGTTCGGCGCAGCCTCGTTGGTCCGAGCGGAGATACCCGCAACGGCGTCGTCGCCACATCGCAAGCTGACGTACGGCGTCGTGCCGGATTCTTGCGGATCTGCGATCAGCCCGAACACAGCTTCGTAGAACGACGTGGCAGCACCGACGTCGTCCGTTCGTAGGTCGTTCCAGATCACTGACCCTGGCTCGTTCACCAACGTTGCGCCGATGTGCGTGTTCGCTTGCCAGATCGCGAGTGGCGCACCCGTCGGGTCGATGATGAAGGCCATCCGGCCGGCGTCCGTTACATCGAAGGGGGCCATCGCGATCTTGCCGCCAGCGGCATCCACGCGTGCCAGGGTCGCATCGACGTCGTCGACGGCGAGGTAGGTGTTCCACATCGCCGGCGCGTTCTGCGCGGCTAGGTCGGGGGGCAGCACCGAGATCGCGCCGACGAGTCCGGTCGACTTCAGCGCCATCGAGTAGACGCCGTCGGCCATCGGCTGGTCGTCGAACGTCCAGCCGAATAGCTCGCCGTAGAACTCCTTCGCGGCGCCCTGGTCGCTGGTCGACAGGTCGACCCAGTTGGGCGTGCCCTGGACGTAGGAGCTTCGCACTGGCATCGCACGGCCTCTCCGGGAGTTGGTCCGGGTGTGATTGTGCTCAGAACGGCACGCTCAGGGAAGAGGGACGGCGAATAAGGTCCTCGATTGGCCTCAGCGTGCCCCTCGGACGGCCGATACGCACTGTAGCCGCCTACACGGCTGATTCACGATGGCTACCGAGCGTTGAAGCTCACCAGTGCACGGGTGTCCAGGAAATCGGGTGACAAGAGCCGTGAGCGAGGACAAAGTGCCGGGCGTAGCCCAGCGCGAGGCGGTGGAAAGTCTCGCCAGCCGGCTCTACGACGACGTCACCGTGACCGAGGTCATCCGCCCGGCAGCCGTCCTGTCTGAGAGCAATGCCCGCCGGGTTCTTGACGGGCTGCGCGCCGAGGACGTCCGCTCAGGCGGTCGCTGGCACGCCGAGCCGGGCTGCTGGCGGCTGTTCGAACGCCCGTGGAAGGGCAAGGACGAGCGCTCCGCGGCGGCGGCCGGCCTCATCGGCAGCATCCAGGTCGCCTACGGCATGCCCACCCGCTGGGAGATCACCATCTTCCGGGCGACGATCACCGTAGTCGGCTCGCGTATCGGCTACACCGTCGACTCGCTCTGCGACGAAGCACTGCGCCACGCCGACCTGACGCTGCGCAATTGCCCGCGCATCGACATGCCTGCACCGCCGCGCGCCTTCCGCTCCCGCTGAACCATTACTTGCAGCGCGCCTACTTTTGCGCGCGACTGACTCGAACAAATCTGCGTAGGCCTGCGCGACGCCGCGCGGCGACGCCGTCCGCTCGACGTATGCTCTGGCCGCCGCCCCCATCTTTTCCCTCGCGCCTGCGTCGTCGGCCAGCTTCACCACTGCTGCGGTGAATGCGTCGGCATCGTCGGGCGGCACTGCGATGCCCGCGCCAGCAGCCTCGATGACGCGTTGCACTTCGCTGCCTTCGTCGACGCTGGCAACCAGAGGTCGACCCGCGGCCATGATCGAGTAGGTCTTCGACGGCACACTCGACCGTGCCAATCCAGCTTTCAACGGGACGACGTGAAGGTCGGCCGCTGCGAGTAGCTCGGGTAGTCGCTCGATCGGCTGCATAGGGACGAACCGCAGGTTGTTGAGACCCGTCGCCTCTTTTTCAAGCTCGGGCAGGGTCGAGCCGCCGCCGTTGATGACGTAGACGATGTCGTCGCGGTCACTCGTTGAGCGCGCCGCGTGGACGAGAAGGTCGAGGGACTGCGACATGCCGACGTTGCCGGCGTACATCACCACGGTCTTGCCGGTCAGACCGTACTCGTCGCGATACGAGTTCTCTCTGGGCCCGGGTTGGACGACTTCGACATCGACGAAGTTCGGAATGACGCGCAATCGTTGCGGTCTGCGCATCTTTGCGGCCAGGTTCGCTCGCATATCGGCTGACAGCACAGTGACTGCTGCGCATCGGGCGTAGGACCAACGCTCGAGCGCGCTCGCTGCGGATATCAGGGTGCGGCCGCGGAGCAAGCCGAGTTCGACCGCGACGTCCGGGAAGACGTCTTGCACGTTGAGAACCAGTGGCGCGCGTCGGGCCAATGCCGCAAACCATCCGGTCGCCGCCATCGGTAGTGGCGGTGTCATCGCGAACGTGACATCGACCTTGCCGCCGACCGCCGCGACCCCGGCGTCGAGTGCACAGAACGCGGCGAAACCGACGGCGCGCTTGGGAATGCTGCGCTTGTCTCCGGTCGGGAAGGGGTGAACCCGCGTCACGCGACCCCACGAGGTCTTTTCGCGACGAACGACCTTGCCGCGCCACTCGGGGAGCACATCGTGGTGCTCGTACCAAGGCAGCGACGTCACGACCTCGATGTGATGTCCGAGCGCTCCGAGCTCTTCGACGAGACGGGTCGCAATGACTCCCGTTGGGGCGACGTCGGGGTCGAAGTGCGGAAGCACCGCCAGGATCTTCACCTGCCGACCCTTGCGTAGACATCGACCAGCAGTTGCACCGGGTCTATAGCCGCGAGCTCCGCGGCTCGCGCCCGACCGGCGTCCGACAGCCGTTGCCTAGCGGCATCATCGGCGAGTAAGTCGCTCATCGCGCGAGCCCAACCGGGGCCGTCGTCGGGGTCGACCAGTACGCCGGCGTCACCGACCAAGGCCGGCAGTGCGGTTGCGTTGGCCGCTACTACCGGACACCCAGCAGCCATCGCCTCAAGGATCGGAATGCCAAAACCCTCGAAACGGGAGGGAAATGCGAGCATCTGCGCGCCCGCGTATAGGGCGGTGAGCTGTTCGGATGTCACGTAGCCGAGCGACTTAACCTGGTCGTCGATGCCTAGCCGTGCCGTCAGATCGGCGAGGTCAGCACGTGTCGAGTGGGCCGACCCCCAGGCGCCGGCACCGACTGCCCCCGTGAGTACCAACGAGACGTCCTCGGTCTTAGTCACTGCTGCGAATGCCTCGAGCAACATGGCGTGATTCTTGTGCGGGTAGGTCGCCGCGGGATAAAGGATGTACGGCGCATGCACGCCCAGTTCGGCCAACAGCTCCCTACGTCGATCGTCGGAGACTGCGGGCATCCGTCGCACGACCGGCGGTATGACGACGACCTTGGCTTCGTCGAGGTTGAACGCCTCGATCGCCTGTGTCCTCGTGAACTCGCTGACTGCAGTCACGACCTCGGCCCGCTTCAACGAGCGGCCCTGCGTCATGGCGAGGTACCGCCGCTTCGCGGCACTGAAGTACGCCGGGTATGACAGGTATTGCAGGTCGTGGAGCGTGACGACGGCAGGCACGCGGCACCCCGGAGGCACGATCCCGCCCAGGTGGTGCACGAGGTCGACTTTCTGCGCCCGCAAATGCCTTGGCAGCCAGGCATTCTCGATGAGCACACGCCGCAGCACATGGCGGCCTTCAGGCATCGGCGGGACGACGGTGTGTGCCGCCGCGGCCAGCTGCGGGTACGTCTTCACAAAGCCTGGTAGGCCGAACGCAACGACCTCGACATCGTCGCGTTTGGTTAGCGGGTCGAGTAGGCCAGTGGCGTAGCCCTCGCTGCCGCCGACGACTCCAGGCACCAGCCACAGCAGATTCAGGCCAACGGTGAGGGTCATAAGCCTGCCGCCGCTCGATACGCCTCGACAGTCAGTGCCGCGGCGTCGTCCCATGTGTAGCGGGCAGACTCCTTCAGGGCTGAGGCAGCGAACTCGTCGTGCCGCTCGCCAAGCACGGTTTCGAGAGCAGCGGCGATCGCATTGGCATCGAGCGGATCGACGAGCAGGCCGCCATCGCTGACGAACTCGGCCATCGCGGTCGCAGCTGACGTGACGACCGGAACCCCGTGCGCCATCGCCTCAAGCACCGGAAGCCCGAAGCCTTCGCGCAAGCTCGGATAGCAAAACGCTCGCGCGCCCGCGTAGGCGGCGTGCAACTGATCGGTCGGTAGGAACCCGAGCAGTCGCACGCCCCGCGCCAAGTCGGCGGACACCGGCACGTCACCCCAGCCTGTCGGGCCGACCAGTACGAGCCCGAGCTCGGGATCGGTACGCCGCAGTTTGGCGAACGCCTCGAGCAGGGTCGGAACGTTCTTGCGCGGTTCGAGGGTGCCGCACCACAGCACGTAGCGTTCGGGAAGTTGATGGGCCCCGACGAACGCTGCGACGTCATCCGCATTGACGGCCTGAACCTCGACGCCGTGTGGCACGAGCCGCAGCCGTGATCGCTCGAACCCCGCCTCGACGCAGTCGTCGAGTGTCGACTGCGACGGGACCAGCACGACGTCCGCGTTTCGACGTGCCAACGCCAGGCCGCGCCGAAAGAACCGGAGTCCGTGCTTAGTGAAGTGATTGGGCTCGTACAAGAACGCGAGGTCGTGGACCGTCACGACGAGCGGCGCGTTCTTCGGTGGGATCGCAAATGTTGTTGCATGGATGACGTCGACCGGTCCCGTCGCACGCTGCACCGGTGGCCAGCGAAGTGCGTGCCACGACTCGTAGAGCGCGATCCGCGGAAGCGGTAGCTGGTGCACGCGCACGGTCGGCGTCCAGGGTGGCGGCGGCAGGGTGTCGTGTCGGGCGGCGACCCCGAGAACCTCGACGCCATTGCGCTTTTGCAGCGCCTTAACGGTTTCCAGCGCCGACGACGCGGTACCGCCGGGCACCTCGTGCCACAGTTGCTCGAGAGTAACTGCGACGCGCAGTCGGTTCACCGGTCGACGCGGATGGCTCGCCCGGCGAGTTGATCGGCGAGCATTGCCACGTCGGCGTCGACCATCAGGCGCGCGAGTTGCGGGGTGTGGGTCTTGGCTTCCCAGTCGAGCACGGCCTTGGCCTTCGACGCGTCGCCACAGAGGCTGTCGACCTCGGCCGGCCGCAGGTAGGCCGGGTCGGTCTCGACGTACTTGTGCCAGTCGAGACCGACTCGCTCGAACGCGAATTCCACGAACTGCTCGATCGAATACGAAACGCCGGTGGCGATCACGAAGTCGTCGGGTTCGTCGGTCTGGAGCATCCGCCACATTGCCTCGACGTATTCGGGTGCGTAGCCCCAGTCACGCAACGCAGACAGGTTGCCGAGGTAGAGCTTCTCCTGCAGGCCGGCCTGAATGCGCGCTACCGCGCGGCTGATCTTGCGAGTCACGAACGTCTCGCCGCGACGCTCGCTCTCGTGGTTGAACAGGATTCCGTTCACTGCGAACATGCCGTACGACTCGCGGTAGTTCACCGTCACCCAGTAGCCGTAGACCTTCGCGGCGCCGTACGGGCGAGCGCGGGTGGAACGGCGTCTGCTCGTTCTGCGGCGGGGGAGTCGAACCGAACATCTCCGAGCTCGATGCCTGGTAGAAGCGCGTCGAGATCCCTGAGGCACGAATGGCCTCAAGCAACCGGATCGTCGCAACGCCCGTGACGTCGCCGGTGTAGTCGGGCATCTCGAAGCTGACTTTGACGTGGCTCTGCGCACCGAGGTGGTAGACCTCGTCAGGCTGCACCGCGCGCATCAGGTTGACCAGGCCGACGCCGTCGTGCAGGTCGCCGTAATGCAAGCGCAACCGAACGTCGCTGTCGTGCGGGTCTTGATAGATGTGGTCGAGCCGCTCGGTGTTGAAGGTCGACGCCCGACGGATCAGGCCGTGAACCTCGTAGCCCTTGGAGAGCAAGCAGTTCGGCGAGATAGGAACCGTCCTGGCCGGTGATTCCGGTCACCAGTGCGATCTTGCGAGAACTGGGAACGGTCGCCTCCGCAGTCGGACCAACAGGGGAGAAACAGCAGGCCAAGGCTAGCATTGGGCCACATGGGAGACCTGGACAAAAGCGCGCCGACATACATCGCCGGCCACCGGGGTCTCGTCGGCTCCGCGGTGTGGCGACACTTCGCGGCGTCCGGCTTCGAAGACCTCATAGGTCGGACGTCGGGTGAGCTCGATCTGCGCGATCGCAACGCGACGTTCGGGTTCTTCAATGCGAGACGGCCGCGCACGGTCGTCGTCGCGGCCGCGAAGGTCGGCGGCATCATGGCCAACTCGACCTCCCCGGCAGATTTTCTTTCCGACAATCTGCGAATCCAGCTGAACGTTATGGACGCTGCCCTCGCGGTTGGCGTCGAGCGGCTGCTGTTCCTTGGCAGCAGTTGCATCTATCCGAAGCTCGCACCACAGCCGATCAGTGAGGACTCACTGCTGACGGGTCCGCTTGAGCCGACCAACGACGCCTACGCGATCGCGAAGATTGCCGGTGTCATGCAAGTGCAAGCCGCTCGCCGCCAGTACGGCGTGCGCTGGATTTCGGCGATGCCCACGAACCTTTATGGTCCCGGCGACAACTTCGATCTGCAGAAGTCGCACGTGCTACCGGCACTGATCCGGCGCTTTCACGAAGCAAAGGCTGAGGGCGCGCCCAGTGTCACGATGTGGGGCACCGGCACGCCGCGGCGCGAGTTCTTGCACGTCGACGACCTGGCCCGCGCATGCGAGTTACTGCTGGAGCGATACGACGACCCGGCACCGATCAACGTCGGTGTCGGCGAGGATCTGACCATCGCCGAGTTGGCCGAGCTCGTCGCGGGCATCGTTGGTTACGAAGGCGAGCGGCTCTTCGATCCGACGAAGCCCGACGGCACCCCGCGCAAGCTGCTCGACGTCCATCGCATTAGTGAACTCGGATTTACGGCACAGATTCCGCTGGCACAAGGGATTCGTTCGACGTATGAGTGGTATCTCGATCAGCGACCGACACAGCCGCAAGAGCTGCCAGTGCACTAAGAGTCACGAACGCCAGCATCGCGATCGTGACGATGCCGGGCCACGGTGAGTTGGTGCCGACGGCGTGCGCGAGCCGGCTGATGTTGCCGGTGAGCTGCGATCCCTTGCCCAGCCACAGTTTCGACAGGACGACGCAGCCCGCGGTCACTTCGATTGCGATCGCAAGCACGCAGGTGACGACCGGTGTAAAGCGTTCGACCACCGGCGGGAGTAGGCCGATGACCAGGTCGGCGCCCACGGCCGCGATAGCGACCAGCCCGACGAAGCTCGGGTAGAGGTAGCGGCCCTGGATGCCGATGAGTTGCCCCGTGCGGTGGTAATCGGCCCAGCCGTGGAACATCAGCGGCACCACCACCAGCACTGTGGGTAGCAGCAAGACGAGCAGTTCGACGGCGGGCACCCGCGGGGGCCGCCCGACATGTCGGCCTACGTCTTCGACACCCGGCCGTCGTCCGGCAAAAGTTGCGACGAAACCCAGCACCAGCAGAGCCGCGGCGAGTGCGCTGGCGACGAACGTAATCCAGCCGGGCAGGCTCGGCGGCACGGTCAGGCCCAACGCGCCCCAGACGTCGGTAGTCATGCGATCGAGCACGTGATGCGCGTAGGTCGCCACGTGCACCTTCGAGCCGGCTGGAAGTGGCGGCCACACTGTGTTCGCCTGCGCGGGGGTGAGCCCGGCGGGCTGAACACTGCCGTAGACGTTGAGGTTGCGCAGCCACCACAGACCGCCGATCGCACCGGACAGCACGACGATGCGCACCGGCCAATGCGGGAACGGCAAGCGGTTGCGCCGCCACCCGATGAGATAGGCCAGCACGGCGACAGGTGGCAGGACGAGCGCGAAGCCTTTCGTGAGCAGGGCCAGGATCAAGCTGACGCCCATCGTCACGGCGACGCGGATGCGCATGTCGCCGGCCATTGCCTTCGTCACCTGCAACAGGAAGACGCTGGTCAGCAGGATCAGCAGGTCGTCGTTGTTGACCGAACCGCCAAGGCGCTCAAGGGCCGGCAGCAGAAGTGGCGCGAACGCGGTCGCGACAGCGACGCCGCCGCGGGTGTAGCGCTTCGCGATTGCCCAGCACAGATACGGCAGCGGCAGCAGGAAGAGGATGTCGAGCAGGCGCAAGACGCCCACCGTTTGGTCCCATGACAGGTTCGCGGAGCCCGGTATCGCGTCGAGCACCCCGGCCGCCAGGGCGTAATAGCCCGGTGGGTGCTGGGCGAGCTGGTTCGGTACCGAAGCGGGCTCGGGCTCCGACGTGCCGCCGCCCAGGCTGTCGAAGCTTGGCCGATCGGCGCGCGGCAGCGGTAGGTACGTGATGAACGGCGGCTGGTCCTTGAGGTTGAACATCTGGTACGTGTCGTTGACGCCGAGTGTGTAGGCGGCGACGCCCGGGGTCGGGTAGAGGTCGCCGTGCTGCGAATCGAGCACCCGCGAGACGTGGCCGGTCTCGTCGAACCCCCAATAGGCGGGGTAGAGGAGGGTGAAGATGACCATCACGCCGAGGTGCAGCGCCATCGCGGTCCAGACGGCGAGTGGTGGCTTGGAACGCTGCATAGGCTCGATTCCAGAAGGGCGCGCCCCCGTCGTCCGACCCGAAGGCTAGCCCGCGAACCTGGGAACCAGATGAGCGGCTCGCCGGTTACGCCTCGCTGATGTCGATCTGGGGCTCGCTTAAGCTCATCGCAGGGGCGAGACAGGGGTGAATCATCGACGCGATTCTGTTGGTCGGCGGGCGGGGTACCCGGCTGCGCCCGCTGACGCTGACCGCGCCGAAGCCGATGCTGCCGACGGCCGGCGTCCCGTTCCTGACCCACCAGCTTGCCCAGGCTCGCGCCGCCGGGGTCGACCACGTGGTTCTTGCGACGTCCTACCGCGCGGAGACGTTCGAGCAGTATTTCGGCGATGGTTCGGCGCTCGGTCTTGAGCTGGAGTACGTGACGGAGACCGAGCCGATGGGCACCGGCGGCGGGATCCGCAATGTGAGTGCACGCCTTCGCGGAGACGCCGGTTCGCCGGTGCTCGTGTTCAACGGCGACGTGCTCTCGGGTCACGACATCGGCGCACAGCTGGCGTTGCATGCAAAGCACGACGCGGCGGTCACGCTATACCTCACCGAGGTCGACGATGCGCGCGCGTTCGGTTGTGTCCCGGTCGATTCTTCGGGCCGCGTCACTGCGTTCCTGGAGAAGATGCCGGAGCCGGTGACGAATCTCATCAACGCCGGCTGCTACGTCTTCCGTCGCGACGTCATCGACACAATCCCTTACGGAGAAGTGGTTTCCGTCGAGCGCCAGACGTTTCCGCAGCTCCTGTCGCGCGGCGCGACAATTATGGGATACGTCGACTCGGGCTACTGGCTTGATCTCGGAACGCCAGCCGCATTCGTGCAAGGGTCGTGCGATCTGGTGCGCGGCATTGCGCCATCGCCGGCGTTGCCGGGGCCGATCGGAGAAGCGCTGATTCTCGCCGGTGCGCGGGTGGCGGCATCGGCGACCGTGATCGGCGGGAGCTGCATCGGCGCAGGTGTTCTGGTCGGCGACAACGCCATCGTCGACGGCAGTGTGGTTTTCGACGACGCGGTGATCTCAGAGGGCGCGCGGGTGCGGGCGAGCGTGATCGGCCGGGGCGCGCATATCGGCGTAGGCGCGGTGCTCGACGGTGTCGTGATCGGCGACGGTGCCGAGATCGGCTCCGGCAACGAACTGCTCACTGGGGTCAGGGTGTGGCCGAATGTGGTTCTCGCGCCCGGCTCGGTGCGCTTCTCGAGCGACGAGTCATGACCCTGACCGCCGGAGTGCTGCCACTCGAGCGTCGCTACCGTCCGAGCGGGCCGCTCGACCTCAACGCGACGTTGGGTCCGCACCGGCGCGGCCGCTACGACCCGTGCCATCGCGTCGGGTTAGACGGTGCGCACTGGCGGACATGGCGGACGCCGAATGGTCCGGCCACTGTTCGGCTTGCCACCGACCCTGCTGCAGGCGAGATTTCCACGCAGGCTTGGGGAAGTGGCGCCGAATGGGCCCTCGTCGCCGTCCCATCATTGCTTGGTACCGACGACGATTGGACCGGCCTCGACCTGCCGCCCGGCCGGGTGCGCGACACTCATCGGCGGCTACCCGGCATGCGACTGAGTTCGAGTGGCCTGGTCTTTGAGGCGCTGGTGCCGGCGATTCTCGAACAGCTCGTCACCGGCATCGAAGCGCGCCGTACCTGGACTGGATTGGTACGCCGGTTCGGTGACCCGGCGCCAGGCCCTGCGCCCGAAGGCATGGCGGTGATGCCGTCGGCTGCGGCGATCCGTTCGATTCCTGACTGGGATTGGCACCGCATCGGCCTGGACGGCGCACGGCGGAGCACCCTGCTCACCGCGGCGTCGGTCGCGCCACGCCTCGATCGAACTCGGTCCGCTCGCGGCCGAGGAGGCGATGCAGCGGCTCATGACCGTGCGCGGCATCGGCGTATGGACGGCCGCCGAGGTGGTGCAGCGCAGTCACGGGGCCGGCGATGTCGTGTCGGTCGGCGACTACCACCTGCCCAATGCGGTGGGGTTTCTCCTCACCGGCCGCCCGCGCAGCGACGACGCCGAAATGCTCGCGCTGCTCGAGCCCTACCGACCACACCGGCAACGCGTCGTCCGGCTCGTTGAAGCAACTGGGATTACTGCTCCGCGCTACGGTCCGCGCATGACGATTCGCGACAACCGGTCGCACTGATGGCCCTCGACGAGATCGATCAGCAGATCCTCTCGGTGCTGCGCGACCACGCGCGGGCCAGCTTCGCCGAGGTCGGGGTTCAGGTCGGACTTAGCGCTCCGGCGGTGAAGCGTCGCGTCGACAGGCTGCGGGCGAACGGTGTCATCACCGGATTCGCCGCGATCGTCGACCCGTCAGCACTCGGCTGGACGACGGAGGCGTACGTCGAGTTGTACTGCCAAGGTCGGACGTCGCCGAGCGCGATCGCCGAGGCGGTGTCGCGGCACCCGGAGGTGGTCGACGCCTGCACGGTGTCGGGCGAGGCCGACGCTCTGATCCACGTGGTCGCTGCCGATATGCGGCACTTCGAGGACGTGCTGGAGCGGATCGGGGCGGAGAGTTTCGTGGTCCGCACCAAGAGCGTGCTGGTCTTGTCGCGCCTGCTCCGCCGAGAGGCAGCCACCGACCCCAGCTAGCAGTCGGCTCCGCCACGCAACGAATCGCCGCCCGGGAGCGGTTTCACGGCTGACTCTGTCGTCATGACGCAAGGGAACAGGCTTGTTCGAAAGCCGGGAGTCGCCCATGGTTAGACCATGACGGCAACCGTGAGCGACTCAGTCAGATCTACCTCGCCCGACACCCTGAGCGCCGCCCATGAGCGGGCGGCCACCCGCCGCCGCTACCTCATGTGCGAGCCGCGATATTTCGCCGTGGAGTACGCGATCAACCCGTGGATGGATCCGTCGGTGCCGGTCGACACCGAGCTCGCCGTCCAGCAGTGGCGCGGGCTCGTCGACACCTACCGCCAGCTCGGTCACGACGTGTCCCAGATCGAACCCGTCGACGGCTTGCCCGACATGGTGTTCGCGGCGAACGGCGCGACCGTGGCCAACAGTCGCGTGTACGGCGCGAAGTTCCTGCACGCGGAACGCGCGGCTGAGGGCCCGGCCTACCTGAACTGGTTTCGCGCCGCCGGCTTC
This sequence comes from uncultured Actinomycetes bacterium, assembly GCA_963799955.1. Classification (GTDB taxonomy): domain Bacteria; phylum Actinomycetota; class Actinomycetes; order Acidothermales; family Acidothermaceae; genus PALSA-607. The sequence continues at coordinate 29,707 of CAWCZJ010000015.1, read as the reverse complement.
GACACCCACGACGCTCAGTACGTCAACGAGGGTGAAGGCGATCTGCTTGTCGCCGGCAGCCGGTTGCTCGCCGGCACCGGCTTCCGTACCGACCCGGCCGCACACGCAGAAGCAGGCAAGGCGCTCGGTCTTCCGGTCGTGACGCTCGAGCTCGTCGACCCCCGGTACTACCACCTCGACACCGCGCTGTGCGTGCTCGGTCCCGACGAAATCGCTTATTTCCCAGGCGCTTTCAGTGCTCGTAGCCAAGCGGTACTGCGCGACCTCTACCCCGACGCGATCATCGCCACTGCCGCCGACGCCGCGGTGCTCGGACTCAACGCGGTAAGCGACGGTTACCACGTCGTGCTCCCTGTGGAGGCGGTCGAGCTCGCGGCGGTTTTGCTCGTGCGCGGCTACCAGCCCGTACCGGTCCATCTCAGTGAGTTGCGCAAAGCCGGCGGCGGACCCAAGTGCTGCACGTTGGAGTTGCGCGCATGACGCCGCCGAGCGATGTTCTCGTGGACATCTCGGTGACGGGCGACCGGTCAACGGCTGCTCAGTACGTCGAGCGCGACGAGGCACATGCAGCGCACACGTACCACCCGCTGCCGGTCGTCTTGCGCGAAGGCAAGGGCGTCTGGGTGACCGATGTCGACGGGCGCCGTTACCTTGACTGCCTCGCGGGCTACTCCGCGTTGAACTTCGGCCACAGCCACCCGGTCATCGTCGCCGCTGCACGCGAACAGCTCGAGAGGCTGACGTTGACGAGCCGCGCGTTCCACCACGACCTGCTCGGGTCGTTTTGTGCCGAGCTCGCAGAGCTGTGCGGCATGGAGACCGTGCTGCCGATGAACAGCGGCGCCGAAGCGGTCGAGAGCGCGCTTAAGCTGGCTCGCAAGTGGGGCTACGAGGTCAAGGGCGTGGAGCCCGATCGCGCCAACATCGTCGTCGCACGTGACAACTTCCACGGCCGCACGATCAGCATCGTGAGCTTCTCCAGCGACTGTGACGCGAAGCGCAACTTCGGACCGTTCACACCAGGCTTTCGCGAGGTCGCCTTCGGGGACGTCGATGAGCTCGCGTCTGCGATCGACAGCAACACCGTCGCGGTGCTCATCGAACCGATCCAGGGTGAAGCGGGTGTTGTCATCCCGCCGGCTGGGTACCTGCGTGCGGTTCGCGAGCTCTGCACCGCTCGCGGCGTGTTGTTCATGGCGGATGAAATCCAGTCAGGTCTTGGTCGCACCGGTCGCACGTTCGCCTGCGACCACGAAGACGTTCGACCAGATGTCTACATCCTCGGCAAGGCGCTTGGCGGCGGCATCATGCCGGTCTCTGCGGTTGTGTCGACGTGGGACGTCATGGGTGCGCTGCACCCGGGCGAGCACGGCAGCACCTTCGGCGGCAACCCGCTCGCGTGTGCAGTCGGCCGGGCGGTCATCGGCTTGCTGAACACCGGTGAGTATCAGCAGCGGGCCGCGGAGCGCGGCGCGCAGTTGGCCGACAGGCTTAGGGGCTTGATCGGCCACGGCGTGGTCGGCTTCCGGTCGCGCGGTTTGTGGGCCGGCGTCGACATCGACCCGGCGATCGCCACGGGCCGCCAAGTGTGCGAAGAGTTGCTGCGCAGGGGAGTGCTCGCGAAGGACACTCACGGCTCGACGATTCGGCTCGCGCCGCCGCTCGTGATCACCGCCGCAGAGGTCGACTTTGCCGTCGACGCCCTCGTCGGCGCTCTTGCTGAGCTCAAGCGCTAGCCCGCGCACTCGTCGAGTGGCGCGGCTAGCTCGGCCGGACCAGCCGGTTTTCGTAGGCGAATACGACAGCCTGTACGCGGTCGCGTAGCGACAGCTTCGCGAGAATGCGACCGACATGCGTCTTCACGGTCGCCTCCGAAAGGCTGAGCCGCACGGCGATCTCGAGGTTGCTGAGTCCGAGCGCAACCTCGCCCAGCACTTCGCGTTCACGGTCCGTCAGCTTGGCCAGTCTGCGGTCCGGTGCGCGGGCCGAATCCGGATCAGGCAAGTGCCCGGCGAACGTCTCGAGGAGCCGGCGCGTGACGCGCGGCGCGACCACGGCGTCCCCGGTAGCAACCGAGCGGATCGCCGAGATGAGTTCAGCAGGCGGCACGTCCTTGAGCAGGAACCCGCTCGCACCGGCGCGCAGTCCGGCGAACGCGTACTCGTCGAGATCGAACGTCGTGAGGATGAGGACGCGCGAGGCCGGATGCTGTTCGGTGATCTGGCGGGTGGCCTGAATGCCGTCGGATCCCGGCATCCGCACATCCATGACGACGACGTCCGGCGACAGTTCGGCCGTCTTGCGCACAGCCTCATCACCGCTGCTCGCCTCGCCGACGACCGCGATTCCATCGTGCGCGTCGAGGACCATCCGGAAGCCGCTGCGTAGCAGTTCCTGGTCGTCGACGAGCAGCACTGTGATGGTCAAGAGCCGACGCCCGATGCGCGCAGGTCGAACCGGCCGCGTACCTGCCATCCACGCCCCGGCCGGGGACCCGCTTCGACAGTGCCGCCGTAAACCGCGACGCGTTCACGCATGCCGTTGATGCCATGCCCTGCACCCGCAGCGTCCGCCCTACTTGTGGCGGCGCCGTCGTCGGTCACCTCGACTTCGAGATCCTTCTCGTCGGAGAACCGCAGCCGCACCGTCGCCGTGTGCGGTTCGATCGCATGCTTCAGCGTATTGGTGAGCGCCTCCTGCACAAGCCGGTAAATCGTGAGCTGCAGGCCGGCGGGCAACGCCGGCAGTCGCCCTTCGGTCACGAGTTCGCCGCGCAGACCGACCAACCGGACCTGGAGGAGCAGCGTCTCGAGGTCATTGAGCCCGGGTTGCGGTTCGAGAGCTACCGGCCCGTCATCACGCAGGACGCCGAGGAGCCGGCGCATCTCCATCAGAGCCTGCCGACCGGTTGCAGACACCTGTCGCATCGCCGTCGTCGCGCGCGCCGGATCGTCACCCGCCGTGAGGGTGGCGCCGTCTGCCAGCGCGATCATGACAGACAGATTGTGGGCGACAATGTCGTGCATCTCGCGGGCAATTCGCGCACGCTCGGCAGCGGCGGCGAGCTGCGCCTGCTGATCCCGCTCGCGTTCGAGGTGCAGGTTGCGATCCTCGATGCTCGCAAGGTAAGCGCGTCTCGTGCGGATGTTCGCGCCTATGAATCCCGCGGCCGTCACCATGCCCGACAGCAACACGAGAACGAGCAGCTTGTTGCCCCAGCCGCCATGCACCCACCGGACGGCTGCGAGCACGACGCCGAGCTCAAGGACTCCCGCCGCAACGACCGTCTTTCGCCGGCCCTCTCGTGCGGCCACTGTGTAGAACGCGATCAGCAAGGCGACGTCCGCGCTGATTCTTTCGTTCGTGACCCATTGCACGAATGCGGCGAGCGCGATCAGGGCGAATACGGTGGTCGGCCAGCGTCGCCGCCAGATGAGTGGCAGCGCCAACCCACAGTCGAGGGCTAGCGCCGCGCCCTTGTTTGGCTGGTGGGAGACGTTGGGCAGGCCGACCAAGAGGAGCGCCAGCGCGACGCAGATGTCGAAAACGACAGCAGACCGCCCACGCCGGCGCGGCCGCCGTCCGACTGTCGGGACGGCGGCCGGCCGGAACGGAATTGGCTCGGGCTGAGTTCGCACAACGTCTACGGTAGGGCCGCCGATAAGTACGAGGGCCATCGTGTTACGCGTCGCGGCGCTTCAGTATCGCCGCGCCGGCCGCAATGGCCGCTACCGCGTAGAGGCAGAACACGCCGAACCCAGCCCAAGGCGAGAGCATCGTCGGGTCCTTGACCGTGTTCATCAGCACAGTGCCGGCCGCCAAGGGCAGGAACTTGGTGATGTGGTCGGGCCACGGGCTCGGGAGCGCCTGCACGAGGATAGGCAACACGAGAATCAGGCCGAACAGCGTCGCGACGGCGCCGGCAGTGCTCCGGAGCAGGAATCCCAGACCGATGCCGAGCATGCAGACAACCGTCAAGAAGAGCGCTCCGCCGATCACCGCACGCAAAGCGCCTGGCGTCGACAGGCTCGCCTGGTGGTGCGTGCCGCTCATGATCGCCTGTCCCGCGAGGAATGTGACGAGGCTGCTGACACCCATGACCGCGAAGACCGCAGCACCAAACACGACCAACTTGCCCCACAACACCGGCAGGCGGCGCGGAACGGCGGAGAACGTCGCACGGATCATGCCGGTGCTGTACTCACCGGTCACCGCAAGCACACCAAGAACGCCGATCGCGAGCTGCGCGAGATAAGTGCCGCGCAGGCTGGTCTGCGTCGGATCGAACAGTAGTTTTTCTGGCGCGGCCATCGAGTTCCAGTTCTGTTCACGGACGAGACTGAATAGCAGCCCGAGGCCGATGACCATCGCGCCCGCCGCGAGGAAACTCCAGAACGTGGAACGCAGCGAACGCAGCTTGATCCATTCGGACTTGATGACCCGAGCTTGCGTCACTTCAGGAAGATGCGTGTTCGCCGTTGTCGCCGTCCGCGCCTCTTGGATCGTGGTGCTCACTTCGTGCTCCTTCCGGCAGTCGCCAATTCGGCGTCGGGTCGTTGCGGGGTCCCGTATTCGACGGCGTCGCGGGTGATGTCCATGAAGGCTTCTTCGAGCGAAGCTTGTTGCGGAATCAGCTCGATCAACGGTATGCCGGCGCGGGCCGCGATCAGGCCGATGTCGGTGCTGCTAGAACCGGTGACCTCGAGCACGTCGTCGCCGTGACTGCTCACAACAACGCCGTCGCGCGCGAGCAGCTCACGCAGCCGCGCGGATTCGGGTGTACGCACCCGCACCTGGTCGCGTGAGGACATCGCCGTGAGTTCCTGCACGCTGACGTCGGCGATCATGCGACCGCGCCCGATCACGATGAGGTGCGACGCCGTGAGTGCCATCTCGCTCATGAGGTGCGACGACACGAAGATGGTCCGTCCTTCGGCCGCGAGGCTCTTGAGCAGGTTGCGGATCCAAAGGATGCCCTCGGGGTCGAGGCCGTTGACGGGCTCGTCGAGGATCAGCGTTCCCGGGTCGCCGAGAAGCGCCGATGCGATTCCGAGGCGTTGACCCATCCCGAGTGAGAACCCGCCAGCCCGCTTGCGTGCGACGTCGGTGAGGCCGACCAGGTCGATGACCTCCTCGACGCGGCGAGTCGAGATCCCCGTGGTGGCAGCAAGTGCGAGCAGGTGGCTTCGGGCCGAACGTCCGGTGTGGATGGCACGGGCCTCGAGCATCGCGCCGACCTCGCGCAGCGGGGCTGCGATGTCGACGTAGCTCGAGCCGTTGATCGTCGCGGTCCCCCCGGTCGGCGCATCGAGGCCGAGCAGCATCCGCATGGTCGTCGACTTGCCAGCCCCATTCGGACCGAGGAAGCCGGTCACGATCCCCGGTCGGACGGTGAAGCTCAGGTCGTTGACGGCGACTTTGTCGCCGTACCTTTTCGTAAGGCCGCGGGCCTCGATCATGTTGTCTCCTAGGATTCGGCGCCGGTCGGTACGTCTGACCTCGACGCTAGGCGCGCCGCCGCGCTCGTCTCGACCGCCGCGAGGTCGATCCTGGGGACGCCGGCCGTCATCCCTGCGGCGTACTCGGGCGACGCAACCTGGGAATCGACATGCCGACGGTGATTGGCCAGGCGGATGGCACTTGGACGGAGCAGCTGGCATCCGTCAAGCCCGTTCGCTCTGCGCGTCGTTCGTTATTGAGAGCGGGGCCGCCCGACCGCGACGAGTCCGAGCGGGTAGTCGGGCAAACCATCCGTACCTGCTGACGACGGCCAGATCCAGCACGAGCCGAGCTGTTCGACGGCCAGCGCCACCAGCACGTTTTCGATGGCCGCACCGACCGCGAGCAGATCGCGCGCGGTGGCGGCAGCGTCGAGGTGTGGAACGATCACCGTTGCAGCCGAAGCCAGCACATCTGCGTCCGCGAACGCAGCCATCGACGCGAAGTCGCTTGCCGGCAGAACAGTGAACCGCAGCCCGTGCCAGCCCGACGGGTGCGCGGCGAGGGACGCCGCTTGCAGCGCCCGCGTCACCCGGTCGGCATCGACCGGCTCACCGGTGAACTCCACGGCGTCGACACGGGCGCGCAGAACCTCGCGCGTGCCGAGGGAGAAGAGATCCTCGTCGATCGACCGGACAACGCTGGAAATCCCTTGTGCGTCAGGGGTTTCAGGCTGCAGCACGAGGGCGAGCCCGCGCACGATCGCGACCGGCACGCCGTTCGTTTTGCCCTTGACCAAATCGGCCGCGGCGGCGAGTTCGTCGACCGTGCAGGTGAGCGTCACCTGAAGTTCGTTGCCGTACGGATCGACGCTGCCACGCAGGTCTTCGAACGGTTCGAGCCCCGCGAATCCGACTGCCGCGTCGGTGACGCCGACCCGCCACGGCCGACCGAATGTGTCGCTGATGACGACGCCGACGTTGACGCCGACGAGCGCGCGGATGCCGTCACGAATCCGCCGCGCGGACGCGTCGGAGTCGACGGGCAACACCACGACCTCACCCTTGGTGACGTTCGACGCGTCGACTCCAGCAGCCGCCATGACGAATCCGTGCCGGGTCGCGACGATGCGGGTGTCACCGCGACGGGCGACGACCCGCACGGTCTCGGCGTCGATAGCGAGCTCGCGGTCGACATCGACGATCTGACCTTCGGCCTTCGACACGACCTTCGACGTGACCACGAGGACGTCGCCGTCGAGTAGCGACGGCGCGTGCGAGGCGATGAGGTCGGCTAGTGAATCACCGGCGACGACCTCAGGAATGCCATGCACGGCAAGGATTTCGAGCGTCATACGCGCAAGTCTGCCGCAAGGTCGAGCACGCTGCGCGCGATGGCTGCGGTGGCTTCGAGGTCGACCATGAGCAACGGCCGCGACCGCACAGCGATCCCGTCGAGTGCCGGGACCATGGAGTCGGCATCGACGTCGTCGACGAGCCAGCCGTCGAGCAACTCCGACCCGTAGTGCGAGGCGACGGCGCGTGCTGACGTCTCGACGCCGATCGCAGTGAGGCACGCATCGGCCATACCCCGCACCGGAGCTCCGCCGATGATCGGAGAGACCCCGATGACGGGCGCCGGCGCGTCGATCAATGCCGAGCGGATGCCAGGAACCTGCAGGATCGTGCCGATGCTGACGACCGGGTTGGACGGCGGGAAAACGATCAGGTCTGCTTCCGCGATCGCTTCGAGCACTCCCGGCGCCGGCCGAGCCGACGAAGCCCCGACCGCGACGATGCTCCGAGCAGGTACTGCTGCATGCAGCCGCACCCACCACTCCTGAAAATGCACGGTCCGCTCGCCGTCCTGATCGTCGAGAACCACATGGGTTTCGACCGAGTCATCCGACATCGGGAGCAACACCACGCCGGGAGCCCATCGCTGACACAAGCGACGCGTGACCTCGGAAAGCAACACGCCGTCCGCTAGCCAACCGGTGCGCAGAATGTGCGTCGCGATGTCGCGATCGCCCAGCCCGAACCACTCAGGAGTTGCCCCGTAGGCAAGGAGCTCGTCCTTGACTGCGAACGTCTCACCGGCGCGACCCCAGCCCTGCTCCTCATTGATGCCGCCGCCGAGGGTGTACATCACAGTGTCGAGATCGGGACATATCCGAAGGCCAACAAGGGTGATGTCGTCACCGGTGTTCCCGATGACAGTGACTCGGCTTTCCGTTCCAGATTCGCGGTCGGCGTCGGAGAGTGCGATGAGCAAACCGCGCAAAAATCGGGCCCCACCGATGCCACCTGCGAGTGCGACAACGCGCCGAAGGGCGCCTGGCTCGCGGCGCCGAACGGCGCCTGGCTCGCGGCGTCGAACGGCGCCGGACTCGCGCGAAGTTGAGCTTGGTGAGCCCCCGGAGCCGTCCATGTCACCCGATAGTGGCATGGGTCGAAAGGCACCTACTGAATGGGTCGATTTGCCATCTGAAGCGTCGATTTAGCGGCTCGCAGGCGCAAAACGGGGGCTGCAGCGAAGCCGCTTACCAGCGACTGCCGACATCTTGTGTGAGGGAATATCACCGTTTGGCTTGACTAGTGGGTAATGACGCGCATGTAATTCCACCTATGTTCTTCGCAGGCGGGGCAATGGAGCCCCGTTTCGAAGGTGACAAGGGTCGAGGAGGTACGCGGTGATTGAGATCTACCGCGAGGTCCACCCACTGCACGCCGACGCTGCGGACGCAGATGTTGCTGAGTCCGGCTTTCCGATCGACATCGAGGAAGAACTGCGTTGGCAGGAGCGCGCTTTGTGCGCGCAGACCGACCCGGAGGCCTTCTTTCCGGAGAAGGGCGGGTCTACTCGGGAGGCAAAGCGGATCTGCACGACCTGCGCCGTCCGCTCTGAGTGCCTTGAGTACGCACTCGGCAACGATGAGCGCTTCGGTATCTGGGGTGGCCTTTCTGAGCGTGAGCGTCGCCGTCTGAAGCGGCGGGTCAGCTAACCGGCACGACAGCACGCGCGCGCCCGCTGGATCAATCCCACAGGCCCCGGTCGGCGAACTGACGCCGACCGGGTGTTGGCCGCTCATCGCGTAGGGTGAGGCGTTTCCACGCTCTCACCCGTGCTCACCCGTGCAGTCCGACCCCTGCTGTCTTCCCCGGCCTGGCCGTATGACCTCATCTGCCATCAGACATGACCATCTGGTCCGCCCCCGTCACGTCGTCACAGCGGTGCTCGTCGCCCATGACGGCGCTCGCTGGCTGCCCACGACTTTGCACGCGGTCAAGACCCAGCGCCGGCCGGTGCAGCGGTTCGTCGCCGTCGATACCGGCAGCCATGACGGCACCCGGGAGCTGCTCGAGCGAGCGGTCGGCGCATCGAGCGTCCTGGACGCGCCTCGCGAGATGGGGTTCGGCGCGGCCGTAGCGATGGCGACGGCGGCCTTCGAGCACGCGCCAGGGCTGGCGTCGACGAGGTCAGATTCGGGGGCCGTCGTCGAGTGGCTGTGGCTGCTGCACGACGACAGTGCGCCTGCTCCGCAAGCTCTCGAGGCGATGCTGGAACTGGCTGACGAGATGCCGTCGGCGGCGGTCATCGGCGCCAAGTTGCTGGGCTGGGACAACCAACGCCTGCTGCTCGAGGTCGGCGCCACTCTTGATCGCGGCGGCCGACGCGAGACATGGCTCGAACCGGGCGAGCTCGATCACGGGCAGCATGACGGTGATCGCGACGTGCTCGCTGTCAGCACGGCGGGGATGCTGGTTCGCCGCGACGTCTGGGAAGATCTCGGCGGCTTCGATCCAGCGTTGCCGCTCTTTCGCGACGACACCGATTTCGGCTGGCGGGCGAATCTGGCCGGCCATCGCGTCGTCATTTGCAGCCGCGCCGTGTTGCGTCACGCGCAGGCAACGACGAGCGGTCTGCGGCCGATTGCGTTCCAACCGTCGCAACCGCGAAGGCTCGACCGGCAGAGCGCGCTCTGGACGATGCTCACGAACTGCTCCGCGGCGTGGGTGCCGTGGACGATCCTGCGTGTGATGTTTGCCGGCGTCGTCCGGTCGACCCTCTTCGTCGTGGCGAAACGACCGTTCGATGCGTGGGACGACATGCGCGCGACGCTCACCGTCTTGATCCGGCCACGCACACTGTTGCGTGCTCGCAAAGCACGCCGTGCAACTCGCCGCATCCCGTCGCGTGAGGTTCGAGCCTTGTTCGCACCACGTGGCACGCGCTTGCGGCGCTACGGCGAATCGGCGCGCGAGCGACTCGCCGACATCGGGCGGCGCGACGACGACGCGATCACCGACGACCGCGGACTCTTCCGGCGCATCGTCACCCAGCCGGGCCTGGTGTTGGTACTCGGACTTTTAATCGTCTCGCTCGTGGCTGAGCGGCATGTACTGAAGGGGACATTGCACGGCGGCATGTTGCTGCCTGCACCGACGTCAGCGGCAGACCTCTGGAACACCTACACCGCCAGCTGGCACGCCACCGGGTTCGGCAGCACGACTGACGCACCGCCCTACCTGGCGATCGTCGCAATGATCGGTGCGGTGCTGTTCGGCAGCGCACAACTCGCGGTCAAAGTGTTGTTGCTCGGCAGCGTGCCGGTCGCCGGCCTCATGGCCTACATCGCCGCGCGTCCTATCGTCACGACGCAGCGCCTGCGCGTGTGGCTCGCGGCTGCTTACGCGTTGCTGCCTGTTGCGAGCGGATCGATCGCATCGGGTCGGTTGGGAACGGCGGTCGCATTCGCCGTCCTGCCACTAGCTTTGTTGCTTGTCGGCCAGTCGTTGTTGCCGCCGTTGTACACGCATGCGCGTGCAGAGCGGTCAACAGCAAGACGGTCCGGACGGCGAGTGGTTGGCGTCCGGCCCGCATGGCCAGCGGGGCTGGTGCTGGCCTTCGGCGCAGCCTTCGATCCGATGCTGTACGTGTTGTTGGCTCCGCTTCTTGCAGTGGCACTGATCGTGTCGCTCGCCCGCCGGTCGTGGGTAGGCGTGCGCCGAGTGCTCATCGTGATTGCAGTACCGCCCGCATTGTTAATGCCCTGGTCGGCGCGGTTGTGGCATCACCCGGCGTTGCTCGTGCTCGGCGTCGGTCAACCGAGTGGGCAGCTGCAAGCCCGCCGGCTACCGGCCATCGACATGTTGCTGCTACATCCGGGCGGCCCATCACTGCCACCGATCTGGCTCGATGCCGTCATCGCGTTGGCTGCGCTTGCGGGGTTATTGCAGTTGACGAGGCCGGGGCCGGCAAGGCTCGGTTGGTTGCTCGCGATCGACGGCTTGGTCGGCGGATTGATCGTGGCCGGCGTGCAGGCACACGTGCCTGGTACCTCAGACAAACTTGCGGGTTGGCCTGGTATCGCGACTGCGATCCTAGGAGCCGGCCTGCTGACTTCGGCGGCGGTTGCCGGTACCAGATTGCGCGCCCGTCTTACCCAAACGAGTTTTGGTTGGCGGCAACCGCTCGCCCTTGTACTGGCAACGGCGGCAGGTATTACTCCGCTGGTCGCCGGTGCTTTTTGGATCGCCGATGGCACAGGCCACGTGCTGCATTCGGGTCCGGTCAACATCTTGCCGCCGTTCGTCGCCGCCGAATCCGTTGCGCACGGTCAAGCCAGAACTGTGGTGCTCAAGCCCGGGCCCTCGGGCCAGGTCGACTACACCGTGCTGCGCGACCGCAATCAGCAACTCGGCGACGCCGACCTGCTCTCGGATCCTGGCCAGGTCGCCGTCGTCGGCGCGGCGGTGGCCGACCTGTCGGCCGGTATCGGTCAACGCGCGGCTACCGAGCTTTCGCACGCCGGGATCCGCTACGTGTTGGTGCCTGAATCTGCGGATGCAGGTCTCGGTGCCCGGATTGCGGCGGGCGGCGGAGTGCTTCCGCAAAACACGAGCGACGGATGGCGGGTCTGGGAGGTGCAAGCCAATGCCGGCCGTCTCGCGATCGCCGCTACAGGGAACGACGATTGGCAGTTGCCGGGCGATCCGGTCGGCGTCGGCCGGCACGCACCGGCCTTGCAGATCCCGTTCTCGCTGGGGTCGCGGGTGTTGGTGCTGACCGAGGCGCCGTCGTCGGCGTGGCAGGCGAAGGCAGTCGCTGCGCCTGGCCCGATTGGAGCCGTGGGGGCGGTCGCAACTGCTGGTCAACTGGGCGAGGTCGGCGCGGGTCAGGCCGCGGCTCAGCCGGGTACCCCGCTTCCATCGACGACCTTAGACGGCATGCAGGCGTTCAGCTTGCCGACCACAGCGGCGAACGTCGTCGTGTTCCGCTCGCCGGATCGTCGCGCCGATTGGCTGTTGTTCGAACTCGTGGTGCTGCTCGTCGCACTGCTCGGTGCGATCCCGGCCGGCGGCCGGGCCGGTGAACAGCGGCGCTCAGGGCGGCCGGTGCGCAGCGATGTGGCCGATCCGATGACCGGACCTCCGGCCGAGGTGGCGCACGCATGAGACTCGATCCCCGGCTGGCCGCCGTCCCCGTCGTTGCATTGGTTGTTGCTGTCACGTGGGTAGCTGCCGTTGTCGCACCGACTCCGCATGGATCGGCGGCGTCGCTGTCGTCGGTCATCGCGGTGCGTGACGCGAACCTGGTGTGTCCGCAAGCGGGCGGTGCGGGAACAGGCCCGGCTGCTGGCGGCGCACTGGGGAGTGGCGCGGCGTCTCCTGGCGCGGCCCGCATCGCTTACGCCGATGCCGGTACGACGGGATCCGATTCGCAGTTGACGACGCAGGCACTTGGGGCGGGTGCATCAGCGGCGCCGGTTGCTATCCAACCTGGTCACGGCTGGGTCGTTGACGGGCCGGTCGCGTTGACGCCGACGCAGATCTCGGTCAGTGGCCCGTTGACTGACACGTTGAGTGCTGTGCAGTTCGCCCGCACGATGGTTGGCACCGTTCCGCAGGCAGCGGCCGTGCAGTGCGATGGCCCGACGACCGACGCGTGGTTCGCCGGTTTCTCGAGCAACGTCGGCGCGCACGCGACGCTCTTGCTGAGCAACGTCGACAGCGTGCAGGCAAGCGTCAACGTGTCGATCTGGGGCGGTGATGGCGGCGAGCCGACCGTGCGCCAAGGCATCGTCGTTGCTGCGCAGACGCAAGTCGTTGTTGCACTCGATCAAATCGATCCTGGGCTACCGGTTGCGGTCGTGCATGTGGCCGCAACAGCAGGCCGTGTCGTCCCGGCGCTGCGTGCCGATACGGAGAACGGCTCGATCCCGTTGGGCGTCGACTGGCTGCCTCGCACCACAGCGCCCGCGACGACGCAGACGGTGCCGGGGATCCTCGGTGACGCCGGATCGCGTCAGCTGGTTGTTGGCAACCCGGGCACTCTCGATGCGACGTATTCACTGACGGCGGTGACGTCGGACGGTGCTTATGTACCAACCGAATTCACCTCGCTCTCTGTGGCCGCTGGTGCGGTGTCGCAGATCAGCCTCGACCCCGTCTTGCAGGGATCGGCTGCGGCGATTGTGGTGACGTCGACGCAGCCGGTCGTCGTCGGTGGCATCTCGACGTCGCCGGCCGACGGAACCGGTGCGTCGGACTACGCGTTCACCGGCGCCGCGTTGCCGTTGTCGGGGCCGACTGTGGTTGCCGGCGGTGAGATCGCCGCGGGGCGCGACACGACGCTGTTGCTGTCGGCGCCGGGCGCCGACGACGCAACAGTTCGCGTTGTCGTGTTGCCGACGCAGCCCGATTCGGCGCCAGTCGTCAACGACATGACAGTGGCAGGCGGGACGACGACGGTGCTGGATCTCGCGTCGCTGACGACCGACCCCGCGCCTGGGGTGGTGGTGATCCCCGAAGGTGGCGGTGCGTTGTATGCCGCGTGGTCGCTGACGGAGGTTGTGCAGGACAGCACCGATCTGACCGAACTGGTCTTGCAAACACCGACTCGCACCTTGTTGCGCCCACCGGTGCAGTTCGATCCGGCGGCCGGGCTGCCGTAGGTCTCTTTGATCGACGGGCTACTGGTCGGGGCCTGGCTCCCAGCCCTCGCCGTAACCGGGATCGACTGCTTCGGGATCAAGCCCGAGGTATTCGGCGACCTTCTCCACCACGACGTCGTGCACGAGTTCGGCCAGCTCCTCAAGGCCGGTCGACCGTGCTTCGATCGGACGCCGGTAGATAACCACCTGAGCAGGCCGGTTGCCGGTCGCCGGGAACCACGCGCCAAGCGGTACCGGCTCGATGGTGCTGCGGCCCAGGAGCGCGGCGGGTGGGACGTCCTCGACGGCGAATTGAATCTTGTTCAGCTGGTCCGCCCAGCGCACCTCGAGGTGCTCGACGGCGTCGAGCACCAGCTCGTCGAAAGCGGCCGCCCGCGTGCGGGTGATCGGGACCGCCTGGGGTGCAAACGGGCCGCGAATCCCGCGGCCGCGCCGATCGCGGCGGCGGTGATCGCTGGGCAGAGTCACGCCTGCGGAGCCTAGTCCTGAAAGCCCGAGGCCCGACGCTCCGCACGAATGTGCCCGACGCTCCGCACGAATGTGCCCGACACGCGACGCGATCTGTGGGTGGATGCCCCCGCGCACCCCGCGCGCCTACTAGCCTTCGCGCTCGTGAGCCCTCTTCGTCGATGCACCCGGACCGCCTGCGGTCAGCCGGCGGTTGCGACGCTCACGTACGTCTACGCCGAGTCGACCGCGGTCCTCGGCCCGCTCGCGACCTACGCCGAGCCGCACTGCTACGACCTGTGCGCCCGGCATTCGGCGCGGCTCACGGCGCCGCTCGGCTGGGAGGTCGTCCGGCTTGAGATCGCCGAGCCGGCCGGGCCGACGGCCGATGATCTTGAGGCGCTCGCCGACGCCGTCCGCGAAGCTGCCCGACCCGCGGTGGAGACGATCTCGAGCAGCGCGGGCGGCACTCACTCTGCCGGCAGCTCGGCCAGCAGCTCGGCCGGCGGCTCGGGGGCAGCCTTGGCGGTCCGAGTCAGGGGCGCCGCGGGCATTTGCGCGTCCTGCAGCCCCCGACGTCCTGACCTGCAGTTCTTGCCAAGTGCCAGCCTCTGCACGCCTTCTTGAGCGTGCGCGGACTGGCACCCTGTGACGGCGGCAGCGATGGAACGCCAGCGTGTGGGACCAATGTCCGGTTTATACCCGAATCGCCCGCTATTAAAGTCGGGACGGGTGTTAGGCCGATAGGGCGTATGTCACCCATTCGGCTCTGTCTCAGCAGGGCCCACTCGGGTGATCAAGAAGCTCTCATCCGCATGGCACGCCAATCATCGTCATCCTCGAAGCATTACCCGACGCAGTAGGAGCACCCAGTGCCGAAGACCGCGACCACCCTCCGTTCCTCACGCCAGGCGTCCACCGAACTCAGTGGACCTGCCTCGCTGGTGAACGTCGAGGCCCGCAACCTCACCAAGTGCCGGATCTGCGGCAGCGAGCGCGTCACTTCGATCGCGATGACGCTCACGGATGGTTCGCGGGTGCACTTCGCCTCGTGCCACCACTGCGAGAACCGCTGGTGGCTCCAGGGCGGCGCGCAGCTGACCTTCGACCACGTCATCGCCAAGACCCGCAAAATCGCCTAGCTCGGCAGTTCTACAGTCCCGTCGTCCCGTCGATCTGCTCTCTCAGCAGGTCGGCGTGGCCGTTGTGGCGGGCGTACTCCGCGATCAGGTGGACGTACGCAACCCGCAGCGAAAACGTCTCGCCCTTCGCGGTGAACGTGTCGTCGAATCCCAAGTCCGCGACTGCGGCATCGGCCGCCCTGCACTCCTCGTAGTACCTGGCGAAGTCTGCTTCCGCGGCCGCCGGGTCTAGGTCGTTGAAGTCGGCGTCCTTCAAACCGACGTCGTCGGGCGTCCCGTACATCGGGCCGATGGCTTCTGCGGCGGCCCGTTGTCGAAGCCAGATGCGCTCCACTTTCCCCAGGTGCCGTACCAAGCCGAGCAACGACAGGTTGGACGGCGGGATGGTCCGCATCGTGAGTTGCTCTCCGGTGAGACCGGCGCACAGGCTCAACAGCGTGTGTCGCTGCCACCTCAAGTAAGCCTCGAGAATCGGCCGGTCGTCTCCGACGAGCGGCCCGTCGGCGAGCTCGGGCGGGTTCGGTGCTGTCCAGACCATGCCCTCATCATCGCGGTTCGTCGCCCGGGTCGGTCGGTGATCGCTGCCGCGTTCCCGCTGCAGCGATCCGGCTCGGTAGGCTGCGCTCACGCGCACATTCCCTGTGCGCCCGCCGGTATCGGCGGCAACGGTGAGAAACCGAGGCAGGCCCAGTGCGCGACCTCTCCAAGATCGTCAAGGCGTACGACATCCGCGGCGTGGTGCCCGACGAGCTCGACGAAGAGACCGCGCGCGCTGTGGGCGCGGCGTTCGCCATCTTCACCAAGGCGCCGCGCATTGTGATCGCGCACGACATGCGCGAGTCGTCGGGTCCGCTCTCGCGGGCAGTCGCAGAAGGCGCTGCCAGCCAAGGCACCGACGTCATCATGGCCGGCCTCGCGAGCACCGACATGATCTATTTCGCGGCAGGCAGCCTCGACATCCCTGGCGTCATGCTGACCGCCAGCCACAACCCGGCGAAGTACAACGGCATCAAGTTGTGCCTCGCAGGCGCGCGACCGGTTGGCCAAGAGACCGGCCTCCTGGAGATCCGCTCGCTGATCGAGAACGGCATCCCTGCGTACACCGGCACACCGGGCACGATCACGACGCACGAATTGGTCGAGGACTACGCAGTCTTCTTGCGGCATCTCGTTGATCTCAGCGGCATTCGACCGCTCAAGGTCGTCGTCGACGCGGGCAACGGCATGGGCGGCTACACGGTGCCGATCGTGTTGAAGGATCTGCCGCTCGAGATCGTGCCGATGTACTTCGAGCTCGACGGGAATTTCCCCAACCACGAAGCGAATCCGATCGATCCGAAGAACACCGCCGACCTGCAGGCCAAGGTGCTCGAGACGCACTCCGATATCGGTCTCGCGTTTGATGGCGACGCCGACCGTTGCTTCGTCATTGACGAGCGTGGGCAGATCGTGTCGCCGTCCGTGATTACCGCACTGGTCGCCGTCCGCGAATTGAAGAAGAGCCCCGGCTCGGCGATCATTCACAACCTCATTACGTCGAAGGCCGTGGCCGAAATCGTACGCGAGCATGGCGGAGTTCCGGTGCGCAGCCGTGTCGGCCACTCGTTCATCAAGGCCACGATGGGCGAGACGAATGCGGTGTTCGGTGGCGAGCACTCCGGCCACTTCTACTTCCGCGATTTCTGGCGCGCCGACTCGGGAATGCTGGCCGCGTTGCACGTTCTTGCAGCGCTCGGCGAAACACCGCCGGGCACGAAGCTGTCGGAGTTCCTCGCCGAGTATTCGCGATACGTGCAGTCGGGGGAGATCAACTCGACCGTGACGGATCAGGCCGCAGTCAGTGCGAAGGTGCGCGCGGCCTACATCGACGAGCCGGGCGCGACGATCGACGACCTCGACGGCATGACCGTCACGACGCCGACGTGGTGGTTCAACCTGCGTCCTTCGAACACCGAGCCGTTGCTGCGCTTGAACGTCGAGGCAGACGACCAGGCGACGCTCGACCGGGTGCGCGACGAGGTCCTCGCACTCATCCGCGGCTGACAGGTCCTACATCATCGGCTGACGCCGCCAACTGAGACTTCTATGAACCTCGAACCGTCGCTGCTGGAGATCCTCGCGTGTCCGGCGTGCCATTCGCCGCTCACGATCGAACGGTTGCCCGACGCTCCCAAAGATGCGGACCCAGAAGAGCTGGTCTGCACCAACACGCAGTGCCGCCGGGCGTATCCGGTGCGCGGCGACATCCCGGTCCTGCTGATCGACGAGGCACGGATCTTGCCGGTTGCCGGCTGATGTCGGTCGAGCTCGACGAGCGGCTGCTCGACGACCCTGACGCGCTCGCCGCCGCAGATATGGCGGGCATGCTCCGCACGATCGCGGGTTCGGGCGCCCAGGTCAGGGAGGCCTCGACCCTCGTCGGAGAAGCGGACGTCGAGTCGCTGGCCGACGAGCGGCCGCGCGCCGTCGTGCTCTCGGCTGTTGGGTCGAGTGCGGCTGCGTGTGAGGTGTTGCGGGCACTGGTTGCCGACGACATTTCGCTGCCGCTTATCGAGGCATCTGGGCCAACGTTGCCGCGCTGGGTCGGGCCGCTCGACCTGGTGATTGCGGTGTCCCGATCGGGCACCGCACGGCCGACGCTCGACGCGGTGACGGAGGCCGGTCGGCGCGGTTGCCGCGTCGTCACGATCGCGGCGCCACGCTCGCCCCTCGACGTCCTGGGTGATCGCGTTCGAGGTCTCACGCTTGCGGTCGACAAGGCCGACCGGCACACGCGCACCAGCCTGTGGTCACTCGCGATTCCGTTGCTCGCGGTCGCCGATGCGCTTGGCATCGCGGCGGTGTCGGCCGACGAAATGGCGCTTGCGGCTGATCGGCTCGATGCCACCGCGGAAGCATGCCGGCCCAGTAGCGAGTCGTTCGTGAATCCGGCCAAGCGGTTGGCGATCGACATCGCCGGCTCGCTGCCTGTCGTTTGGGGTGCGGGTGGGCTGTGTCGGGTGGCGGCGAAGCGTTTCGCGCGCCAGTTGCATGCCAACGCGAAATACCCCGCGCTGGACGGCGGGTTGCAGGAGGCTGCGCACGGCACCGTCGCGTTGTTCGACGGCTTGTTCGCGACGACGACGCCCGAGGACGTGTTTCGCGATCCGTTCGATGACGAGTCGCCCAGGACGATGCCGCTGCGCGTCGTGTTGATGCGCGACGCTCCGGACAGTGAGACGGAGACCGACGCTGGCCTGCGGCGTGCCGCGGAATACCTCGCGGGTGAGCGCGGTGTGCGGACGAGCCAGGTCGCCGCCGACAACGGGCTGCCGTTCGAAAGGCTTGCGCAGCTGATCGCGCTCGGCGACTTCGCGAGTGTGTATCTGGCCCTCGGGTTGGGCATCGACCCCTCCCCGACGCGGTCGGTGTTGGAGATGAAGGAACGGATCGAGTCGAGCCGTCGGCGCGACATATGAGCGCGCGCTGCGCGGGCGAGGGATGAGCAACCCCACATGAGCACCTCCGGCGGCTCGCGGGCGGTTGTTGCAGCGCTTGCCGCCAACCTCGGGATCGCTGTCACCAAGTTCGTCGCGTTTGCGTTCACCGGGTCGTCGTCGATGCTGGCCGAGGCCGTGCACTCCGTTGCCGACACCGGCAACCAAGGCCTGCTGCTGCTCGGTGGCCGGCGGGCGCGCAAGGAGCGCGACAGCGCGCACCCGTTCGGCTACGGATCGCGAACGCTACTTCTACGCGTTCATCGTCTCCCTCGTGCTGTTCAGTGTCGGCGGCCTCTTCGCGCTGGTCGAAGGCATCGACAAGATCACGCACCCGCATCACTTGGACAGTACAGTCATCGCCATCGTCGTGCTCGGCGGTGCGGTCTGCTTGGAGTCGTACTCGTTCCACACCGCGATCGTGGAGTCGAGCAAGATCAAGGGCGACCAGTCGTGGGTGGGTTTCGTGCGCCGGACGAAGAATCCGGAGCTGCCCGTCGTCCTGCTCGAGGACACTGCCGCACTGTTCGGACTCACCTTTGCACTCGCCGGTGTGGTCCTTTCGGTGGTCACTCACAACCCGCGATGGGACGGCGTCGGCACTGTCGCGATCGGTGCGCTGCTGGTGACGGTGGCGATTGTGTTGTCGATCGAGACGAAGAGCCTGCTGATCGGCGAGTCGGCCACGCCCGAGGTGCAGCAGCGCATCATCGAGGCGCTGACGGCCGGCCCTGAGGTCGAGTCGGTGATTCACATGCGCACCTTGCATCTCGCACCGGACGAACTGCTCGTTGCGGCCAAGATTGCAGTAGCCCACGACGACACCGCGGCCGAGGTTGCCCGGGGGATCGACGCGGCCGAGCGGCGGGTGCGGGCCGCGGTCAGCATTGCGCGTGTCATCTACCTCGAGCCGGACTTGGCGCGGGGAACGACTATCCTTGGCAATACAACCGCAACCAGGGCCGAGACCGTGACCACCATGGCCGCAGAACCCACACACCCAACAGGGCACGACACCGACGAACAGGGAGATGTTTCATGACGTTCGACTTCAAGGTCGCCGATCTTGGGCTGGCCGCCTTCGGACGCAAGGAGATCTCTCTCGCCGAGAACGAGATGCCGGGCCTCATGGCGATGCGTGCTCAGTACGGCGAGAGCAAGCCGCTGACCGGCGCCCGCATCACCGGGTCGTTGCACATGACAGTGCAAACCGCCGTCCTGATTGAAACGCTTGTGGCTCTAGGTGCGCAGGTGCGTTGGGCGAGCTGCAACATCTTCTCGACGCAAGACCACGCGGCTGCCGCGATCGCTGTCGGACCGACCGGCACCGTCGATGCGCCGGCTGGCGTGCCGGTGTACGCATGGAAGGGCGAGACCCTCGAGGAGTACTGGTGGTGCACCGAGCAGGTTCTGGTGTGGCCCGAGGGCGACGGTCCGAACATGATTTTGGACGACGGCGGCGACGCGACATTGCTCGTGCACAAGGGTGTCGAGTTCGAGAAGGCGGGCGAGGTTCCGGACCCGTCGACGGCGGACTCCGAAGAGTTCGGAGTCATCCTGCGGCTGCTGCAGCGTTCGCTCGTCGAAGACCCACGACGTTGGACGGCGATTGCTTCGGGTCTCAAGGGCGTGACCGAGGAGACCACGACCGGCGTGCATCGTCTGTACCAGATGCATGAGGCGGGCTCGCTGCTCTTCCCGGCCATCAACGTCAACGACTCGGTGACCAAGTCGAAGTTCGACAACAAGTACGGCGTGCCGGCACTCGCTCATCGACGGCATCAACCGGGCGACCGACGTGCTGATCGGCGGCAAGGTTGCGGTCGTGTGTGGGTACGGCGACGTCGGCAAGGGTTGCGCGGAGTCGCTGCGTGGCCAGGGCGCGCGGGTCATCATCACCGAGATCGACCCGATCTGTGCACTGCAGGCGGCGATGGACGGCTACCAGGTGGCCACCCTCGAAGACGTCGTTGCCACGGCCGACATCTTCGTCACCGCCACCGGCAGCCTCGGTGTCATCACCGCCGACCAGATCTCGCGGATGAAGCATCAGGCGATCGTCGGCAACATCGGACACTTCGACAACGAGATCGACATGGCTGGCCTGACGGCTTTCCCGGGTGTGACTCGCATCAACATCAAGCCTCAGGTCGACGAGTGGGTCTTCGCAGACGGACACGGCGTGATCGTCTTGTCCGAGGGTCGGCTGCTCAACCTCGGGAACGCGACCGGCCACCCGAGCTTCGTGATGAGCAACTCGTTCACGAACCAGGTGCTTGCGCAGATCGAGCTGTACACGAAGACCGCGCAGTACCCAGTCGGCGTGTACGTGCTGCCCAAGCACCTCGACGAAGCGGTCGCTCGGCTGCACCTGTCGGCACTCGGAGTGCGGCTCACAGAGCTCACGCCGGCGCAGGCCGACTACCTCGGCGTCCCGATCGAAGGCCCGTACAAGGCGGACTCCTACCGCTACTGAGCGTGGTCGCGGTTCGGTCGCGTTCGGGCGGCGACTGTCAGACAGCTACGGGCCTCTAGACCTGCCAGCGTCTGACAGTCGGGGCAGGTGCAAGACCGAGGCCGCCGGTGGCCCTTGGGAGGGAATCCGCTGCTATGGACACGGAACCGAACGCCCTCGATGTCGACGTGGAGACGGGCCTCGCGGCATCACTGTTCAACGGCGTGTGGACGCTGCTCGAGAATCGGAGCCGCACGCCGGACGAGGATCTGCGGATGATCCACATGGCTCACGCGTCGCGCTACCACTGGAGCCGCGTCGGCACCGAAGTGCACGCAGTGCGCGGGGAGTGGCAGTGCTCGCGGGTGTACGCGACGATCAGTCGTAGTGAGCCCGCACTCTTCCACGCCCGTCGCGCGCTGGAGATATGCGAAGCGAACGGGATCGGGGGGTTCGATCTCGCCTTCTGTTACGAAGCGATTGCTCGCGCACACGCAGTCGCGGGCGACATCGACGAGGCTCGCCAATGGCAACTGCGCGGACTGAAGCTCGTGAACGATGTCACCGACGACGAGGACCGAGAAATCCTAGCTGCCGATCTCGCATCCGTTCCGATCTGACAGACGACAGGCTTCGCCGTTAGAACGGTGGTTCGTCGTCGTCGTCGTTTGTTGGTGGTGGTGTTGCGAGTTTCTCGTCTTTGATCGGCAGCCCGATCGCGGGTGGGGTGGTCGTATAGCTGTGGCCGGTGGTCATGGTCCAGATGAAGGTGCCGGGGTTGGGCTGTTTCAAGTGCGCGAGCGCACCCTCCAGGGCGTGTTTGAAGATGTGATGTCGTTCGCAGAACGGGCCGAGGTTGCCTTCGCAGGTTTTGCCGTCGGGGTGGCGTTTGGAGTGGTCGAGGTCGCAGACCAGTGAGGGCCGGTCGCAGGTTTTGAACCGGCAGGTGCCGTCACGTAGTTGGATGTGGCGCCGCAGCACCGCGTTGGGCCGGCAGGTGTGGGTGTCCGCGGCCAGGAAACTGCCGTCAACGGGTTGGTCACGATCCGGCGCATCACCCGGTCGCGGGTCAACTCCCTGGACACCTCGGCGGTGATCGGGCCGTAACCAACCAGTTCACCGGGAACGTTGGATACGCCCATGATCACCGACGCAGGAACGGTCACATTGGCTTCCCCACAGCCGCGGGAACCGAACACCAGCTTCGTCGGGACGACACCGGCCAGTTCACCGGTGGCGATCGCCTCATCGAAGGGGGCGAGCAGGAAATCGGCGCGCAACTGGGCGGTGTTGCGGGTTTCCCACCGGCAAGTTTCGCCGACAGCGCCGCCGCGGTGAGCACGTTGTAGACCTTGACCGCATCAGCGGCGGCCATCACTGCGCGCACCTCCGCCATGCCGTCGTCCAGTGGCGTCAGCCACACCCCGCGCTCGTACTTGGCCGCCACGTGGCGTTGCTGCGCGGCGACCGGGTCGGCGGTGATCGCGGCTTTGCGGACCGCCTTCTTCAGTTGCGCGTTGGTCTGATCACCCGCGCGGGTCAACACGAGACCCTCGACCTCAGCGGCTGTGCCCGGATCCAGGTAGCGGCACCCGTCGGCGATGGAGTGGGCTTTCTGCACGTCGATCGTTCCCGCGGCCAGTGCCGCGGCGGTTGCTGTCAACGGCCCCGCGAGCTCGACTGCTAGGCCGACGCGAAAACTTGCCGACCCGGACGAGATCGACAACCGGGCGCCGATCTCATCATCGGGATTGCTGCGCCGAACCGATCCGAGCGGGCCACGCTTGGCTCGCGCGACGTCTGGGGTCAGCCCGATCGACACCGGCCGACGAGCGAACTCCGCAACCGCCGCGAGCTGTCCGGCGTTCGTCCACGCGACCTGCCTCTCCCATGCCGCCACGACCTCCAACGTGTCGTAGTCGTCATCGAGATCTGCCGGGTCGATAGCTGCGAGACGCGCCGCCAGCTCAGGGCCTGGCACCATGTTCGCAATGTCCAGCAGGTCTTCCATCACCCGAAACTATCTGCGGCCACTGACATTTTCGACCGCGAATGCTCAGGTGTGGAAACGAATAAAGTTTGCCTTGCTCGCTCACTGCCTAGGTGCGATCCTGGCGAACCCCGCCTCCATGGTCGGTGGCAATTGCGCTATTGAACGATGCCAGTGCTGAGCTGTTTGGCAAGGGCAGCTGCTGACTTCTTCGTGAATGTCCCATCGATCACGGTCGGCCCCACGATTTCGGCTTGGGGGAGCTCGACCGATAAGACGTTGCCGTCGATTGAGATCGCTACCGGCGTGCCAACGTGTGAAGCGGTGTATTTCGCCCATGTGTTTGTCGCGTCCGGCTTGAATGTCAACTTGACCGTCCAGTCTGTGCTCGTCTGAACATCGAGTTCCGACGACGCAGCCAAAATATCGCTTCCGCGGATTACAGACGGACCTAGAAGGTACTTGAAGTAGGTCGGCGATCCGTCGGGATTGCCGCAGGTCGCAACGAACTTCGCCGGGTCGTCGGTGCGGATCCCAGCCTTCTGATTGGCGGGTATGGAGCAGTCGAGCGCGGCATACGCAGAGAGATCCGCTGCTGACGGCGGCGTGTCGGGGGCGTTCGGTACTGGCGACGCGGTCGTGGGTGCACTTGAAACTTGCGGTACACCTCCGACGTCGGTGCCGGTCAGTCCAGTATCGCTCGACTCGTATACCTGTCGGATGCTGAACTGTGTTGGGGTGTGCGTCGCGGTAGACGGCACGGACCCTGAGCCATGCGTGCAAGCGCTCAACACCAAGCCCGTGGCGATCGCAACGACGAGAACCTCGATGCGTCGTGTCACTGCGGAGGCGCAAACGGGCCTGGCGGCGGAGGCTCTGCTGGTTTCACAGGCGCAGGATCGACGGGCGGCGCATAACTCGGAGCTGGGGGATCCGGTTGAAGCGGCTGTGGATGAGACGCACCACCGTGGTGCGGCGCTGCGCCGTACGTGGGCTCGACTCCTTGATGCGTAGTTCGGTATTGAGGTGCAGTACCCAACGGGGCCGCGCCGTAAGGCTGCGCACCTCCGTAAGGCTCCGCGACCGGCGCAGCTGCGATACATTCGCTGTTCCTCGCGACGACGCCGCTCGGCTAACACCGCCGACAAGTAGGCCCAACCCGGAGTGCCCGGAGGTGGCGGCGGCGTGACGCGCGCCACTACTGCGGCCACCAACTCGTTGCCCATCGCGTCGCGCGACGCAGGGTGGAGTTCGTTCTGTCGCGCCAGGAACTGCCGGCACGCCAACGCGAGATCGTCGTCGAGTCGCGACAGGTCAAGCGTCGTCGCCCACCAGGCAAGCGGCGCGGGCATCTGCACCGGCAGCGCAGTGACACCAGGCACGCGTTCTTGCACGACGATGGTGCCGGCCAGCATGTCGCCGAAGCGCTTGCCTCGCCTGCTGAAGATGCTTGCGAACAGCGCAGGTCCCCAGCTCTCGAGCGGGAACATGATGCCCCTGACCAGCGCATGTCGAAACCGCACCGGCCCGCCGTCGTCCCGCACAACGCGCAAACCCAACGCGGCCTTGCCCGGCGTCCGTCCGCGCCACACCGTCTCAAGGAGCACGTTGTAACCGACGAAACAGAAGACGAGGATGCAGAGCACGATCGCCGCACTGGCGTCGCCGTCCGAATTCGACACCAGCTGGCCGGCGATGAGGATCAGCAGGAAGAAGACGATGAACTGCAGGATCAGGTCGATGAGCTTGGCGAGCAGTCGTGACGGCCAATGCGCCAAGCGGACGTCGAGCGCTACTGCCTCGCCCGTCACCACGCCAGCCGTCATAGTGCCTTAGTCTGCCCTCTAGTGGACATCGATGTGTTCGTTGCCGCACATCAGGCCGACTGGGCGCGCCTGGAAACGCTGGTGCAGCGCGCCGAACGGCCGTCAAGGCTCAGTGGCGCGGACGTCGATGAGCTGATCTCGTTGTACCAGCGCACCGCGACGCACCTGTCGGTCATCCAGTCGCGGTCACCCGATGCGCATCTCATCTCGCGGCTCTCGGTTCTGACCGCACGAGCCCGTGCCGCGATCACCGGAACGCATGACCCAGCATGGCGCGACTTCACTCGCTTCTTCGTCGTCACTTTGCCTGCGGTCTTATATCGGACGGCGCGGTGGTGGGTCTCGACCGCGATTGCCTCACTCGCCGTCATGACGGCGATCGGGGTTTGGATCGCCACCCACCCGAAGGTCATCGACACACTCGCGACACCCGCCGACGTCCGGCAACTTGTCTCGCATGACTTCAAGGACTACTACTCCGCGCACCCGGCGTCAGACTTCGCGGCCAATGTGTGGACCCACAACGCGGTCATTGCGGCCGGCGCGTTAGGGCTTGGCATCTTCCTCGGCATTCCGACGCTCTACTTGCTGTGGGGCAACTGCGTGAACGTCGGCGTGATCGGCGGCATCATGGCGGCGAACGGCAAGCTGCCCGAGTTCTTCGCACTGATCCTGCCGCACGGATTCCTTGAACTCACTGCGGTTTTCATCGGCGCGGGCACCGGGCTGCGGCTCGGATGGACGCTGATCGATCCGGGGCCACGAACGCGAGCTGATGCGCTGGCCGCCGAAGGTCGAGCGTCGTTCACGATCGCCCTCGGCATGATCGCGATGCTGATGGTGTCTGGAGCGATCGAGGCCTTTGTCACGCCGTCGCCACTGCCGACGTGGGCGCGCATCTCGATCGGGGTGATCGTCGAAATCGCGTTCCTCACCTACGTGGTCGTGTTCGGCTCGCGCGCGGTACGTGCAGGGGAGACCGGCGACCTCGACGAAGCGTTGAGCGCCGACACCGTCGAAGCGACTGCCTAGAGCCGGCCGGCGGCCTTCAGCGCGAGGTACGCGTCGGAGACCTTGCTCGCGAACTCCGCCGGGCCCGCATCGACGACCTCGACATCGAGCCGGCGCAATAGCGCGGTGACGCGGCGGTGCGCAGCAGTCGTCCGCTCGGCCGCGGCCGCGTCGTAGACCGTGTGCGAGTCGTCGTGCACCCCCACCATCGCGAGCACTTGCGGGTCGGCCACCGAGGCCAGCATGACGACGTGCTTGCGAGTCAGTGACGGCAGCACCGGCAGCAGCCCTTCGGTGATCGCGGCTTCGTCGAGTGTCGTGAACAGCACAATCAGTGCGCGCTGTTTGACTCGCCGCAGCACTTCGGCGACCAACCGGCGTCCATCTGTTTCGACCAATCGAGGGTGCAATCCGGCCATCGCCTCGAGCAGACCCGACAGCGGGTCGCCGTGGTTGCGCGCACTGCGCGAGAGCAGTCGCGGGCGGTCGTCCATCGCGATTAGATCGACGCGGTCACCGGCGCGTGACGCGAGCGTGCCGAGCAACAACGCGGCGTCAAGCGCGGCATCGAGCCGCGGTGCCGCACCGATGCGAGCCGCCGACGTGCGGCCGGTGTCGAGGACGAGCACGATCCGGCGGTCACGTTCGGGCCGCCACGTGCGGACGACGACCGCTGACCGCCGAGCGGTCGCGCGCCAGTCGATCGACCTGGCGTCGTCGCCCTCGACGTAGTCACGCAACGAGTCGAACTCGGTGCCCTGGCCACGCACGCGCGCAGCCGTTCGGCCGTCGAGAATCCGAAGCTTCGCAAGCTTCTCCGGTAAGTAGCGCCGGCTAGGGAACGCGGGCAGCACCCGCAGACTCCACGGCACATCGTGATTGCCTTGCCGGGCCGCGAGACCGAGCGGGCCGAAGCTGCGCACCGTCACCCGGCCGGCCTGGAGTTCGGTCCGGCGTCGCGGCCGGATCACCGTCGTCAAGCGACGCCGTTCACCGGCCGGGACGTCGATCGCCCGACGAGTCGGTGACGCTTCCGCGCTCGGCGGCCAGGCATCGCGCAAAACGCCGTGCACCCGTCGTCCGCCCGTATTGACGACGAGCACGCCGACCTCGGACACCTCGTCGAGCCGGCGCGCGGTGTCTCCGAAGCGCGATACCCGGAGCGCGCGCACGCTACCTGCCAACGCAAGGTCGGCGACGATGCCGATAAGCAACGCACCTTCGACGATCAGCACCATGTAACCGTGGAACGGAAACGACGAACACGACCAGCACGCCGGCCAGCGCAACAATCGCGGTGCGCCGCGTCAGCGCCACTGAAGGCTCACCGGGGAACGGGGACGGTAGCGAGCACGCCTTCGAGCACCGCGTCCGTCGTCGCGCCTTCGAGTTCGGCCTCCGGACGCAGCGCGAGCCGATGCCGCAAGGTCGGCCGCGCCAAAGCCTTCACGTCATCGGGCGTGACGAAGTCGCGGCCGGACAACCACGCCCACGCACGCGACGTCCGCAACAACGCAGTGGCGCCGCGAGGCGACGCACCAAGTGAGACCGACGGCGAGCTGCGCGTCGCCCGACACAGGTCGACGATGTAGCTCAACACCTCGGGCGCAACGGAGACGCGAGCAGCAGCAGCCCGGCCGGCGGCCAACTCGGCAGGCCCAGCGACAGCATGCAGACCGGCAGCGGCGAGGTCGCGCGGATCGAACCCCTCGGCGTGTCGGCGCAGCATGCCGAACTCGTCGTCGCGACCGGGCAACGGGACGTTGAGCTTGACCAAGAACCGGTCGAGCTGCGCCTCGGGCAACGGATACGTGCCTTCGTACTCGACCGGGTTCTGCGTGGCGATCACCATGAACGGGTCGGGCAGCGGCCGTGGCAAGCCGTCGACAGAAACCTGCCGTTCCTCCATCGCTTCGAGCAACGCGGCCTGCGTCTTGGGGGGCGTGCGGTTGATCTCGTCGGCAAGTAGCAGGTTCGTGAACACCGGCCCCTTGCGGAATTCGAACTCGGCAGTACGTGCGTCGTAGATGAGCGAGCCGGTCACGTCACCCGGCATCAGGTCGGGCGTGAACTGCACCCGCTTCGTGTCGAGTGACAGCGCCGCAGCGAGCGACCGAACGAGCAAGGTCTTCGCAACCCCCGGAACTCCTTCGAGCAGCACATGTCCGTCGGCGAGCAACGCGATGACGAGGCCGCTGACGACGGCGTCCTGCCCGACGACTGCCTTCGCGACCTCGGCCCGCACTGCGGCGAACGCGTCTCGCGACTGCTCGGTGTAACTGGTCGACGTCACGTCCGGAGTACCTCCTGCTCGAGGGCGGTCAGTGCCTGCGCCAGCGTCACCAGTGTGAGGTCATCGGCCGGTGTCGAACCGTATAGGAGGGCCTCGACCTGCGCGGCGGGTTGCCCCACCTGTGCGGCGACGGCCTGGATCAGGGCCGCCGGCTGCGGCCGCGGACCGAGGCCGAGCCGATGACCGAGGCGGTCCCGCGTTCCATCGCGCAACGCGTCGGCAGCCGTGTCGAGTGAGTGCGATCGCCGATACAGACGGGAGCGGC
The DNA here is from genome assembly GCA_963799955.1 of uncultured Actinomycetes bacterium. Classification (GTDB taxonomy): domain Bacteria; phylum Actinomycetota; class Actinomycetes; order Acidothermales; family Acidothermaceae; genus PALSA-607. The sequence continues at coordinate 1,406 of CAWCZJ010000015.1, read as the reverse complement.
CGCGCACGGTCTCAGATTGCCGGACGACGACGGGTAGGTCTTCGGGCACCAGCCGACCAAGTCGTCGGCCACGCCAGATCGCGATGATGATGACGGCGATGGCCAGTTGCAGCACTGCGAAGCCCAACCGGCTCGGCAACAGCGATTCGACACTCGCATTTCCTCCGGTGCTCGACGCGGGAGCGATCTGTGGCGGCACCAGCCACACGACGTCCGGGTGGGTATCGAGAAGCCCGAGGGCAAGTGCGGCGTTGCCGTCGTTGCCAAGGGCCGAGTTCATCAACGGCGTGCCGTCAGACAGCAACGTGACCTGGTGGCCCGAGGTCGCGAAGGTCACCAGCGCAAAGCCGTCGCCGCCGTCGGGATAGCAGCCCTGCCCGCCGCTCGGCACGGTGTAGCCGCCGCCTTTGAGTTGGGCCGAACCCGCCACGGTGGCAGCGCGCAACGAACACGACGGTTGTCGCAGGGTGTCGCCATCGTCGGGCTGGGTGGCGAGCGGCAAGCCGAGCGCCTGGATCTCGTCGAGCCGCGCGCCGACAACAACGAGATCGGCGCGCGACGACGCGATGACGGTGAGTTCGTCGCTAGTCAACAACTGTGGCGACACCACCACGAGCGTCATGTTCGGCACGGCGACGTCTGCTGCAGTCGTGGCGTCGGCCTCCCTCAGCACGTGCACGCCGCGTTGTGCAAGCAACACCGAAAGAGCATGCGTGCCGGACGACGTGTAGGACTTCGGGTCGAGTGGTTCGCCAGCCTTCCCTGAACCCAGTGCCACGATGATTGCACCGATCACGAGCACAACCCCAGCGCCGATCAACACACGTATGCGCCGCCACCGCTGGCGGATCGTCGGGTCAGAGCTGTGGCCTGCACGGATCGGACCGCTGTCAGATCGTGTCGTCAGTTCGTCGAGGGCGGTCACGCGCTGCCAACCAGTCCGCGATGCGAGCCTGCGACGCGAGCATCGAGCCTGCGCAGCAACTCCTCGTCGGCAGCGGTCGCCGTACGGCCGCCGTACCAAACCTCGTCGAAGACGGACGTCGCGGTTCGCAAGTCATCGGCAAGTGCAGGCAACTGCACCGCGGCTTCGCGACTCAACTCGGCAGCGGTTCGTCCGGGTCGCGGATCGAGCACACCGCGATGTTCGAGCTCGCGCGCGATTGCCCGCAGCCGTTCGCGGATCGCCTCTGCCCACAGGCCATCAGCCGCGAACTGAGCAGCGGCCTTGCGATGGTCGTCGGCAGTGGTCTCGCCGATTTCGAAGATCGGCTGGTCGCTTGCACGTGCGGTGCGCCGCAATGTACCGACGCGCACCACGATCAACGCCACCACGGCCGCGAGAATCACGATGATGAGGAAGAGTCCGATGCTGTGACCCGGTGCGTGGCGGGTGCTCGCGTCGA
>CAWCZJ010000014.1:0-109285 GCA_963799955.1 uncultured Actinomycetes bacterium | reverse complement strand
GCGGATCGCGTTCTTTTACGACCCTGACGGCACGCTGTTGGAGTTCGTCGAGGGCACCGCCGAGTACGCACGAGTGCTCGACCCTGCGGCGGTTGCGCGTGAGCGAGGGTTGGACGTCCCTGCCCGGCCCCGGTTCGATCATGTAGCCGTAACTGTCGCCGACGTCGACGCGACACTCGAGCGGTACCGACCGCTCGGCTTCACGCCGTTCGCCACTCTCGAGTTTCCGGGAGACGATCGTGGCCTGCACATCACCGCTTTGCGCTCGGCTGACACGGCGCTTGAGATGTTCGGGTTCTCCGATCCGACGCGGGCTCGTGCGCCCCAGGTCGGCTGCGTTGGCTTTCAGGTCGCGGTGCTCGACAGCGTGCAGCTCGGCGACGCGTTCGTGCCAGTCGGCACGACGGCCGACGGGGTCGTCCTGTACGCCGACCCGGACGGCCTGCTCGTCACGACGGCGTATAGGGTCCGAGTTCCCGAGAATTTCTGGCAAATGGGTGAATATTTCGCAAATGGCTCCTTTTTCCGATCGGGTGACGATGAGACTACCTAGCGTGTTGTTGGGTGGTCCGGACCTCGTGCCTCCTTTGCCGCTACCTCCATACTAGGGCGGCATTCGAATGACACGCATCTCGGTACGGCACGCGTCCGCGACCTCGCTCCTCGCCCTGTCGATGGCCGGGATGTTGGTGATGTGACGGGTACCGCGCAGGCGGCCGCGACCACCGTCCCCCTCGGCACCGCGGGCACGTACGCGATCCTCGCCGGCTCGGGTATCACGAACACCGGCATCACGACGATCAGTGGCGACGTCGGCTCGTCGCCGACCGCGTCGGAGACCGGCTTCGCGGCGTGTCCTGGTGCGAACTGCGTGACGCTGACCGGCGCGAACCACACGAGCCGGACCCGAACGACGCGGTGACCCAGGGCGCGAAGGCGGCGCTGACCAACGCGTACAACAATGCCGCGGGCCAAACTCCGGGCATTGTTCTCACTGAGCTCGCAGGTCAGACACTTGTCGCAGGCGTGTACACATCGGCGTCCGGCACCTTTGGCATGTCAGGCACGCTGACCCTCGACGGCGCGAACAACGCGGACTCCGTCTTCATCTTTCAAACGGCGAGCACGCTGATCACCGGCGGCACCGGCAACATCAACCTGATTCGTGGCGCGCAGGCGTGCAACATCTTCTGGAAGGTCGGTAGCGCGGCGACTCTCGGTGCCGGATCGACGCTCGACGGCACGGTCATGGCGCACGACAGCATTTCGCTCGGCAGCGGTGTCACCGTCATTGGTCGGCTGCTTGCGGGCGAGCAGGCGTCCGGCGCTGGCGCCGTCACGCTGATTCACGACACGATCATTCGGCCGACCTGCGCCGCGACGCCGACTGTGTCGCCGAGCGCGAGCGCGTCGGCAACGCCGAAGCCTTCGGCCAACTCCGAAGCCCTCTGCGACGCCGAACACGCCTGCCACGCCGACGGCTTCCGTACGCCGAAGCCAACCAAGCCCGCGGTCAGCCGCGGCCGCCGCAGCAGTCGAAGTCCGCCGCTGCAGCGAAAGCCGCAGCGGCCGCTGCAGCAGGCGGCGGTGCACGTATCGCAGCCGCCGTGCCGGGCGCACCGCAGATCCAGCGCGTTCCGGTCGGCGCCGTGCACACCGGTGACGGCAGTTCGATTCCGCGGGCGGGCACCGTGCCGCCCGTCGTGGCGGTCGGGATTGCCACGCTCGGACTGCGGTTGCGGGTGCCAGCGTGACTGCATCGACGCTCGCTCACCGTCGCCGTCGGCAACGGTGAGAGCGCGCATCGCCGCGTGCGCGCGATCGCGGCGGTGTTCGTCGCCGGCTGCGGAACGTCGAGCTCGACGAAGTCCGCCGTTGCGCCGTCGGTAGCGCCGGCGCCGTCATCGGCCGTCGCGTCCGTGCCGGAGTCGTCGGCACCGCGTCCGCGCCAGATTCGCCGATGGACTCCATCCTGCCGTCAGCACCCGACGTCCCGTCGGCTGTTGCTACTGCGGCCGAACTCGCGAACCTGCCGATCGCGAAGCCGATGAGCAAATCGGCGCCGGTGCGAGTGCAGGTGCCGTCGATCGGCGTCGACAGCACGCTGATGGACCTCGGACTGCTAGCCGATGGATCGCTGCAAGTTCCGCCGGGTGCGTTCCCCGCCGGCTGGTACACCGGCGCTCCGACACCTGGGCAGCTCGGACCGGCCATCATCGTCGGCCACATTGACTGGGCAGGTGTCGACGGCGTGTTCTACCGCCTGCACTCACTACTGCCGGGCGCCGAAATCGACGTCACGCGTGCGGACGGCAGCACTGCTGTTTTCCGCGTACTCAGCGTGCATGAGTACGCCAAAGATGCGTTCCCGACGAAGCTCGTCTACGGCAACACCGCCTACTCCGCGCTGCGATTGATCACCTGTGGCGGCGCGTTCAACGCCAAGGCGCATAGCTATGAAGACGACATCGTCGCGTACGCCGAACTCGTCGGGCCCGCAGTTACGTAGGCTCTGTGGGTAACTTTCGCGGCGTCCACAACCGTGAGTTCGGCAGTGTCGCGAGCTGACATACGCAGGCTTCGTCGCATGACGACAGACACGCAGGCCCGGGTCAAGCTTCGCTCGCCGGCCGACATCATCGACGCAGTCCCTTATCTGGTGGGATTCGAGCCACACGCTTCGCTGGTCGTGCTTTCGTTGCGCGGCCCGCGAAGTCGCCTCGGATTGACCGCGCGCATCGACTTGCCTGGGGCGAAATCTGCGACGGTGTGCGCCCGCAACTTCGTCGACTACCTCAAGCGGGACGGCGCCGCGCGGGCGATCATCGTGCTCTACCCGCCGTCCGATGGCATCGCTCATCCGTCGGTCAAGCCGCTCGCTGACGCGCTCATCAAACATCTGACGCGCGCTCGCATCGAGGTCTGCGAGGTGCTGTGCGTCTGCGATGGCCGATGGTGGTCGATGCAATGCACGGACGCCGGGTGCTGCCCGCCGTCCGGAACGTTGATCGAACGTGACGCGACCTCCGAATTCGCGGTCGCGATGACTGTCGAAGGTCACGTCGTGTTGGGGTCTCGAGAAGAACTCGCGGCCATGCTCGATCCCGTTGGTGGCTTGCAGCGGCGGCGATGGCGTACGCGATCACGCGTGTGCACGACGAGTTCGCCGCGCGGGTACTGCGGGGGACAAAGACGAAGTGGTCGCCGAATCGCTTGCCCTCTTTCGCGCGGCCGTTGACGCGCGGGCTGCCGGCCTCGCTGGCGACTCACCGCGGACGAGGCTGCGAGGCTCATCGTGTCGCTTGACCTTTGGGGTGTGCGCGACGAACTCCTCACCTGGTTCGACGGCGACCGGGGTGAAGCGACCCGTTCCCTTCTGATGGAGCTGGTCCGGCGCTCGGTGTTGCCAGGTGACGCGGCGGCGCTGACGGTCCTCGCGTGGGTCTGTTATCTGCGGGGCGAGGGCGTGCTCGCCGGGATTGCGATCGATCGCGCGCGCACGGCCGACCCGGAATACAGCTTCGCGGAGCTGCTCGACCAGGTCCTGTCCGGGGCTGTCAATCCGTCGATATTCCAGGAGACCATCGCGAGCGCAGAGTTCCGGCGAGGTCTGGCGGCGGGGGGATGACGGCTCCTTTGGGGTCTTTCGGCCGGTCTTGAAATACGACAGCGCGGCACATACGATCGGTCACGTTCCAGCGAGTGCGTCCCCAAGACCCCGGGTACGTGCTGGACCCTGGTAGCCGAGCGCTAGTTCAAGCCGCGCCAATCGAGGCAGACGGCGGTGGCGTCGTCCTGCAAATCACCAGCGCGATGGGCCACCACCGCCGCGGTCACTTTCCGAACGGTCTCGACCGCTGACAGGTCGCCCATGTCGCGTAACAAAGCGTGCAATCCGGCCTCACCCAAGGGATGGCCGCCTACCGGTTTGGCCTCCACGATTCCGTCGCTGATCAAGATGAGGCGGTCGCCCGGGCGAAGCTGAAACCGCTCGGGAACGTACAACGTGTCGGCGAACATCCCGAGCGGCGGTGCAGCGGCGAGTTGCACTGTGCTGACCACGCCGTCACGCACCAGGATCGGCAACGGATGGCCGGCGTTGACCACCGCCGCCGCCCCCGACGGCACGTCGACCCGCATCAATGCAAGCGTCACGAAGGACTCGCCAGCGAACTGCGCCGAGATATGAGCAGCCGCGCTCGCTGCTTGCTCCACGACACCGTCACCGTGCCTGCGCACGTTGCGCATCGTCGTCACGGCCAGGCTCGCCAGCATTGCTGACCGCAATCCGTGTCCCATCGCGTCAGACACCGAGATCGTGAGATCCGCTGGCGCGACTGCATAGTCAAACGTGTCGCCACCGATCTCGTATGCCGGCTCGAGGCTGCCCGCGATGTCGTACTCGGCGCACCCGTAAGCGAGCACGGGCAGCATCTCCCACTGCATTTCCGCTGCAAGCTGCAAGTCGCGCCGCCGGCGGATCCGCTCGAACTGATCGGTGTAACGGCGGGCGGCCGCGATGATGTACGCCAGCAATCGGGCGACCTCTCCGAGTTGCTCGCGAGCCGCGTGCTCGCGGATGGCAGTTGCACTTCGAGAACCCCGACCCGCTCCGCACGCTGCGTGATCGGGAAATACAGCGCCACCCCGCCGTCCGGCATCGCTACTTCGACGACCTGCTGCTCACGGTAGGAGCGGCCGGCCTCGCTGCCGTCGATGCGTTGCGCGCCCAGGTTTGGCGACCGCACGGCGTCCGGCACCGGCTCGAGGGAGCGTTCCTCGTAGTCCGCGAGCAACACCGTCGCTGCTTGCGCACCCATTTCGCGCTCAGGAACTCGTGCAGGACCGTGGCGAGCCGGTATGGCGGCGCGGCGTCGAGCGCGCGGATCAGCGAACCGAGCAGCGTCGAGCCAACTCGATCTCGTCAGGCATGCCCGTCACCATACGGTGGTCGCAACGGGCACGTTGAACGGGACGGCGGCGGCGTCCGTAGTGGGACCGAGCACTCACCACGACTTCGGGAGCCAAAGATGCGCAAATCCCCACTGATCAAGATGACGGTCTTCCTTGGAATGGCCGCATTGCTGGTGGCCGGATGCTCCGCAGCAAGAAGTCGAGCAGCGGCACTCCTACTGCGGTAGCGAGCACGGCCGCACCCGCGCGCACCCTAGCGCAGCACCCCAGCGCGGCAGCCGGCGGATCCGGTGCAGCCGCGCCCCGCCGGCCCGGCCACCGTCGCGGCGAAGACGGGCTCACTGGGCACCTACCTCACAGACGGCAGCGGCAAGAGCCTGTACCTATACACACCTGACACGTCGTCGACGTCGACGTGTTACGGGCAATGCATCGCGGTATGGCCGGCGTTGCTGACCACCGGTGCAGCGAATGCCGGCACCGGTGCGACGCCGAGCATGCTCGGCACTACCACGCACCGATGGCACGACGCAGGTCACCTACAACGGTCACCCGCTCTACTACTTCGAGGGCGACAAGGCCGCTGGCGACACGAACGGTCAGGGCAAGGCAGGCATCTGGTTCCTGGTGTCGCCTCAAGGCACGCAGATCGGCGGCGGCGCTGTCGCCGGCTGCAGCGGCGTCGTCGTAGAGCCAATCTACATCTGGGAGTCTCAGAATGAAGAACGTGATGCGAGTACCGTCCGCACGGCGATGAAGGCGACAATGTCGCTCGGCGTCGTTGCACTGTTGGTAGCTGGATGCGCGAGCAGCAAGTCCTCGACTGGCGCAGCGCCGTCGACTGCGCCTCCAGCTAGTAGTGCACGCGGCAGTGCCGGCCGGGTGCAGCGCGCGACCGCTCCCGCAACTGTTGCTACCAAAGACAGGTCGCTCGGCGCGTACCTCACTGACGGCAGCGGCCACACTCTCTATATGTACACGCCGGACACCTCGCCCACGTCGACGTGCTACGGGCAGTGCGTCGCGAACTGGCCGGCGCTCGTGACCAACGGCGCACCGCAAGCCGGTACCGGTGCGACCGCGACGTTGCTCGGTACGAGTCCGCGCACCGACGGCACTCAGCAGGTGACTTACAAGGGCCACCCGCTGTACTACTTCAAGGGCGACAAGGCTGCGGGCGACACGAGCGGACAAGGCAAGGCAGGCACGTGGTTCTTGGTGACACCTGCAGGCACACAGATCGCTGCGAAGTCCGCCCTGCAGTACTGACCTGGCGTCGCGGCGCCGCGCCGAGGTTGCTCGCCCTCGCCGTCCGCCCAGTTACTGGGTGGCGGGCGGAGTGACTGCTGACGATGACGTTTGCTGCGGCGTCGGGCAGGGCGCTGGTGCCGCCGAGGATCACGATCGACAGCACGCTCGCCGACACGTTGCGCAAGTACTGCGCCTCGGCACCCGTGACCGACGACGTTCCCGGGTCGACGAGCAGCAGGCCCCAGCCCTGTTGCGCGGCGTAGGCCGCACCCGCCAGTGCGTCAGGGAAGTTCACGCCCGTGGCCAGCAGCAAGCCAGTCGGCGCCGGGAACGTCGCGGCCGCAACTGCAGTCGCTGTCTCGTAGCGGTCGGCGCCGGCCAACACGGTCGCTCCCGGAGATGCCTTCGCGGCCTGACCGCCGACCGCGATGCGCGGCAGCGAGCTGTGTGCGGCGAGCCAGCTAGCAGTCTCCCCAGGCATGATCGTGTCAGCCGTCAGCAAGATGACGCCGCCGGTCGATCCGGCCGCACTTGCAGCAGCCAGCGCGTCGGGGAAGTTGACGCCGGTCGCGAGGTAGACCTTCGTGATTGTCTCGGACGTCGAAAGCTTCGCCGCGATCAACGCCGCTGTCCCGTAGCGATCGGCGCCGCCGATGCGCACGGTCACGAAACCGAGTGCTCTGATCTGTGCGAGCACGTCGTCGCTGATGGCCGAGGTGCCGCCGAGGATGTAGACGGTGTCGCCCGGGTTCAGCACGCGCATGATGCCGTCCTGCGCACTGGCTCCCAACGAGTTGCTCGGCGTAAGCAGCACCGGGCCGTCGAACACCTTCGACATCGGCGAGCCGGCCAGCGCGTCGGCGAAGACGTCGTCGCGCGCCAGGATCACGACGTGCGCGGAGTGCGCGGTCGGGTACATCGCCTGCGAGATCAGGTTCGCGGTCGCGTCGCGGTCGGGGCCACCGATGCGAGTCACGATGAGTCCGCCCGCGGCGCCACCGAGACCGCCGCCGCCGCCACCGCCGCCGCCACCGCCGCCGCCGCCGCCACCGCCACCGCCACCGCCACCGCCACCGCCACCGCCCAGCCGCCGGCCGCGACGTAGGCGAAGGTGCCGGCCGACGTGGCGCTGCCGCCGAGTGTCGTCACGCTGACGGTCACCGAACCGGTGCCGGCAGGCGACAGCGCGGTGATCTGCGTGACGAGTCGACCGTGTACGACGTCGCCGGCGCGCCGCCGAAGCTCACCACAGTTGCGCCGGTGAAGCCGGTGCCGGTGATGACCACGATGGTGCCGCCCGACTCAGGGCCGCTGCCCGGAGCGAGGCCGGAGATCGACGGCACCGGCAAGTAGCTGAAGGTGCCGAACGAGACCGCAGTGCCGTTCGCCGTCGTCACGCTGATGTTCACCGCACCGACGCCCGCGGGGCTGACAGCGGTGATCTGCGTCGCCGAGTTGACGATGAAGCTCGCTGCCGCCGTCCCGCCGAAGTGACTGCGGTTGCGCCGGTGAAGTCGCTGCCGGTGATGATGACGGTGGTGCCACCGGCTTCAGGTCCGCACGTCGGGGCGAAGCCGGAAATGCTCGGCGCCGGCAGGTATCCGAAGGTGCCCGACCGATGTTCCGGTGCCGTTCGGCGTCGTCACGCTGACGGTCACTGCGCCGGCGCCCGCGGGCGACACGCGGTGATCTGCGTCGCTGAGTTGACGGTGAAGCTCGTCGCGTTGATCCCGCCGAACTGCACGGCGGTCGCGCCGGTGAAGCCGGTGCCGGTGATGACGACGACCGTGCCACCGGCCGCGGGCCCGACGTCGGCGCCAGGCCGGTGATCGCGGGCGGCGGAAGGAAGGTGAAGGTGCCGAACGAGACGCCGGTGCCGCCGGCCGTCGTGACGCTGACGTTGACTGCGCCAGTGCCGGCCGGGGACACGGCGGTGATCTGGGTCGCGGAGTTGACGATGAAGCTGGCCGCGGCGGTGCTGCCGAACAGCACCGCCGTCGCGCCGGTGAAGTCGGTGCCGGTGATGACGACGCTGGTGCCACCACTTTGCGGACCGGACGTCGGGACGAAGCCCGTGATGTTCGGTGCCGGCACGTAGCTGTAGGTGCCGACCGACGTGCCGGTGCCGCCGGCGTCGTCACGCTGACGGTGACCGCGCCGGTGCCGGCCGGGCTGACCGCGGTGATCTGCGTCGCCGAGTTGACGGTGAAGCTCGCTGCCGCCGTCCCGCCGAACTGCACGGCGGTTGCGCCGGTGAAGTCGGTGCCGGTGATGACGACGCTGGTGCCACCAGCCTCAGGGCCCGACGTCGGCGCGAGGCCGGTGACCGTCGGCGCAGGCAAGGAAAGTGAAGGTGCCGGCCGACGTCCCGGTGCCGTTCGACGTCGTGACGGTGACGGTCACCGCGCCGGTGCGCGCCGGGGTGACCGCGGTGATCTGCGTCGCCGAGTTGACGGTGAAGCTCGTCGCGGCGACTCCGCCGAACTGCACGGCAGTTGCGCCGGTGAAGTTGGTGCCGGTGATGACGACGCTGGTGCCACCGCTTTCAGGGCCGGACGTCGGGGCGAGGCCGGTGACGGTCGGTGCGGGAAGGAAGGTGAAGGTGCCGGCCGAGGTGCCGGTGCCGTTCGCCGTCGTGACGCTGACGGTCACCGAGCCGGTCCCGATCGGGCTGACCGCGGTGATCTGCGTCGCCGAGTTGACCATGTAGCTCAGCGCGTTCGTGCGCGCCGAACTTCACCGCCGTTGCGCCGGTGAAGTTGGTGCCGGTGATGACGACGCTGGTGCCACCACTTGCAGGGCCGGACGTCGGGGCGAGGCCGGTCACGGTCGGTGCTGGCAGGTAGGTGAAGGTGCCGGCCGACGTCCCGGTGCCGCCGATCGTCGTGACGCTGACGGTCACCGCGCCGGTGCCGGCTGGCGGTGACCGCGGTGATCTGGGTCGCGGAGTTGACGGTGAAGCTCGCCGCGTCGTGCTGCCGAACTGCACCGCGGTCGCGCCGGTGAAGTTGGTGCCGGTGATGACGACGCTGGTGCCACCGCTTTCAGGGCCGGACGTCGGGGCGAGGCCGGTGACGGTCGGCGCAGGGACGTAGGTGAAGGTGCCGGCCGACGTGCCGGTGCCGCCGACCGTCGTGACGCTGACCGTCACCGCGCCGGTGCCGGCTGGCGATGTCGCGGTGATCTGGGTGGCCGAGTTGACGGTGAAGCTCGTCGCGCTGGTGCCGCCGAACTTGACCGCGGTTGCGCCGGTGAAGTCGGTGCCGGTGATGACGACGCTGGTGCCACCGGCTGCCGGGCCGGACGTCGGCGCGAGGCCGGTGACGGTCGGTGCGGCAAGAAGGTGAAGGTGCCGGCCGATGTGCCGGTGCCGCCGACCGTCGTGACGCTGACGGTGACTGCGCCGGTGCCGGCCGGTGACGTCGCGGTGATCTGCGTCGCCGAGTTGACGGTGAAGCTGGCCGCGTTGGTGCTACCGAACTGCACCGCGGTTGCGCCGGTGAAGTTGGTGCCGGTGATGACGACGCTGGTGCCGCCGGTTGCGGGGCCGGACGTCGGCGCGAGGCCGGTGACGGTCGGCGCCGGAACGAAGGTGAAGGTGCCGGCCGACGTGCCGGTGCCGTTCGGCGTCGTGACGCTGACCGTGACCGCGCCGGTGCCGGCGCGGTGACGCGCGGTGATCTGCGTGGCCGAGTTGACGGTGAAGCTGGCGGCGTGCGGTGGCGCCGAACTTGACCGCGGTTGCGCCGGTGAAGTCGGTGCCGGTGATGACGACGCTGGTGCCACCGGTCGCCGGGCCCGACGTCGGCGCGAGGCCGGTGACGGTCGGTGCGGGCACGAAGGTGAAGGTGCCGGCCGAGGTGCCGGTGCCGCCGACCGTCGTGACGCTAACGGTCACCGCGCCGGTGCCGGCGCGGTGACGTCGCGGTGATCTGCGTCGCGGAGTTGACCGTGAAGCTCGCGGCCGCGGTGCTGCCGAACTTCACGGCGGTTGCGCCGGTGAAGTTGGTGCCGGTGATGACGACGCTGGTGCCGCCGCTCGCAGGGCCGGACGTCGGGGCGAGGCCGGTGACGGTCGGAGCGGCAACGAAGGTGAAGGTGCCGACCGATGTGCCGGTGCCGCCGACCGTCGTGACGCTGACGGTCACCGCGCCGGTGCCGGCGGGCGTGACCGCGGTGATCTGGGTCGCCGAGTTGACGGTGAAGCTCGTCGCCGCGGTGGCGCCGAACTTGACCGCGGTTGCGCCGGTGAAGTTGGTGCCGGTGATGACGACGCTGGTGCCACCAGTCGCCGGGCCGGACGTCGGGCGCAAGGCCGGTGACGGTCGGGGCGGGCAACGAAGGTGAAGGTGCCGACCGACGTGCCGGTGCCGCCGACCGTCGTGACGCTGACGGTCACCGCGCCGGTGCCGGCCGGCGGTGACGCGGTGATCTGGGTCGCCGAGTTGACGGTGTAGCTCGCGGCCGCGGTGCCGCCGAACTTGCACCGCCGTTGCGCCGGTGAAGTTGGTGCCGGTGATGACGACGCTGGTGCCACCGGTCGTCGGGCCCGGACGTCGGCGCGAGGCCGGTGACCGTCGGCGCGGGGACGAAGGTGAAGGTGCCGGCCGAGGTGCCCGGTGCCGTTCACGGTGGTGACGCTGACGTTGACCGCACCGGTGCCGGCTGGCGTGACCGCGGTGATCTGGGTCGCGGAGTTGACGGTGAAGCTCGCCGCGTGCGGTGGCGCCGAACTTCACTGCGGTTGCGCCGGTGAAGTTGGTGCCGGTGATGACGACGCTGGTGCCACCGGCCGCCGGGCCGGACGTCGGGGCGAGGCCGGTGATGGTCGGCGCCGGCTGGTAGGTGAACGTGCCGACCGACGTGCCGGTGCCGCTCGCCGTCGTGACGCTGACCGTGACCGAGCCGGTGCCGGCAGGCGATGGTCGCGGTGATCTGCGTCGCCGAGTTGACGGTGAAGCTCGCCGCGCGGTGCTGCCGAACTGCACTGCAGTTGCGCCGGTGAAGTTGGTGCCGGTGATGACGACGCTGGTGCCACCAGCTGCAGGGCCGGACGTCGGCGCGAGGCCGGTGACGGTCGGTGCCGGCACGAAGGTGAAGGTGCCGGCCGACGTGCCGGTGCCGCCGACCGTGGTGACGCTGACGGTACCGAGCCGGTGCCGGCCGGCGATGACCGCGGTGATCTGCGTCGCCGAGTTGACCGTGAAGCTGGCCGCGGCGGTGCCGCCGAACTGCACCGCGGTCGCGCCGGTGAAGTTGGTGCCGGTGATGACGACGCTGGTGCCACCAGCCGCAGGGCCGGACGTCGGCGCGAGGCCGGTGACGGTCGGTGCGGGACGAAGGTGAAGGTGCCGGCCGATGTGCCGGTGCCGCCGACTGTCGTGACGCTGACGGTGACCGAGCCGGTGCCGGCGGGCGATGTCGCGGTGATCTGCGTCGCCGAGTTGACGGTGAAGCTCGCCGCTGCGGTGCCGCCGAACTGCACTGCGGTCGCGCCGGTGAAGTTGGTGCCGGTGATGACGACGCTGGTGCCACCGGCCGCAGGGCCCGACGTCGGCGCGAGGCCGGTGACGGTCGGTGCGGGGACGAAGGTGAAGGTGCCGGACGACGTCCCGGTGCCGCCGACCGTCGTGACGCTGACGTTGACCGAGCCGTGCCGGCAGGCGAGACCGCGGTGATCTGCGTGGCCGAGTTGACGGCGTAGCTGGCCGCGTGCGGTCGCGCCGAACTTCACCGCAGTTGCGCCGGTGAAGTTGGTGCCGGTGATGACGACGCTGGTGCCACCGGCCGCAGGGCCCGACGTCGGCGCGAAGCCGGAGATGCGTCGGTGCCGGCATGGAGGTGAACGTGCCGGCCGACGTGCCGGTGCCGTTCGCCGTGGTGACGCTGACGGTGACCGAGCCGGTGCCGGCGGGCGAGACCGCGGTGATCTGGGTGGCCGAGTTGACGACGTAGCTGGTCGCGTGCGGTCGCGCCGAACTTCACCGCGGTTGCGCCGGTGAAGTCCGGTGCCGGTGATGACGACGCTGGTGCCGCCGGCCTCAGGGCCCGAAGTTCGGGGCGAGGCCGGTGACGGTCGGCGCGGCAATGAACGTGAAGGTGCCGGCCGAGGTGCCGGTGCCATTCGGCGGTCGTCACGCTGACGGTGACTGCGCCGGTGCCGGCTGCGGTGACGGCGGTGATCTGCGTGGCGGAGTTCACGACGTAGCTCGCCGCGTTGGTGCCGCCGAACTTCACCGCGGTTGCAGCGGTGAAGCCGGTGCCGGTGATGACGACGCTCGTGCCGCCGCTAGCCGGGCCGGACGTCGGCGCGAGGCCAGTGACCGTCGGCGGCGGGATGTAGGTGAAGGTTCCGGCAGAAGTGCCTGAACCGTAAGGAGTTGTGACGCCGACGGTCACCGCGCCGGAGCCCGCCGGCGAGACAGCGGTGATCTGGGTGTCGGAGTTGACAACGAAGCTCGCTGCCGCCGTCCCGCCGAAATTGACGGCGGTTGCGCCGGTGAAGCCGGTGCCGGTGATGACGACGCTGGTGCCGCCAGCTGCCAGGCCCGGACGTCGGCGCGAGGCCGGAGATGACGGGCGGCGCGACGTAGGTGTAGTTGCCGGCCGACACGCTGCCGCCGACCGCGCCGACGGTGACGGCGGTTGGGCCAGCGGTTCCGGCTGGCGTGACGAACGTGAGGCTCGAGCCGTCGGACGCCACGATGACGTTGGTGCCGGGCACGCCGCCGACGGTCACCGACGCGCCTTGCAAGTTCGTGCCGGTGATCGTGACGGTGGTGCCGCCGACCGTCGGTGCCGGAGGTCGGCGTCATCGAGCGTGAACGTCGGCGGCCCGATGAAGGTGAAGGTGCCGGCGACGACCGTGCCGCCGCCGTAGGTCAGGTGCGCCGTGGTCGCGCCGGCTGCATGTGCCGGCGTGCTTGCGGTGATCGAGGTGTCGGAGTTGATGGTGTAGCTCGACGCCGCGGTGCCACCGAAGTCGACGCCGGTGACCGATGTGAAGCCGCTGCCGCTGATGTTCACCGTGGTGAAGCCGGTCGTCGGGCCTTGCACCGGCGTCAGGCTGGTGACAACAGGCGTCGCGTAGTAGACGAAGCCGGCGCCGGCCGCGGTGCTTGCCGTCCCGTTCGTCGTCGTCACGCTGACTGCAGCCTGGCCGGCGGTTCCGGCGGGTGACGTCACGGTGATCTGCGTTGACGAGACGTTACGGTGAAAGCGGCGCGCCGCGTTGGCGCCGAAGATGACGGTGGTCGCGGCGGTGAAGTTGGTGCCGGTGATGGTCACGACGGTGCCGCCGGCGTCGGGCCGCTGCTCGGCGTGATCGACGTGATCGTCGGTGCGCTCGCGTTCCACGTGAAGGTGCCTGCGGTCACCGTGCTCGACGTCCCGTAACTCAGCACCACGTCTTGCTGCCGACGCCGCGTGCGCCGGCGAGTACGCCGTGATCTGCGTGTTCGAGTCGTAGCTGATGGACTGGTCGCCGCGGTGCTGTCGAACGTCACGCCGGTGACGCCGTACATGTTCGTGCCGGTGATGACGACCGCGGTGCCGCCGGAGGTCGATCCCTGCGTCGGCGCCATCGTCGTGTACGGTCGTGGTTCCGTAGGTGACGGTCGTGTAGTCATTGCCGGACGCCGGGAGGGCGTCGGCCGCGCTGACCTGACCCTGGACGACGTTCGCGTTGGTGACGAGCGATGCGCCGGACTTCACCGTGAAGCCGACCTGTACCGCGGGCAGCGTCGTCCCGGCAGTGACCGGGCTTCCGGCAGAGGCCGGGTAGGTGCAACTGAACGTCTGGCCGGTGACTTGGCAGTTGGTCCAGCCGGCGCCGCCGTAGATGGTCGTCGGAACCAGGCCCGTCGGGTAGGTGCCCGCGACGGTGATGGGCTGCTGCTCGACGCCGCTCTGTGCGCTGAGCGTCGGCGTGAACGTCGAGGTGTAGCTGCTGCCGCCGGTCAGGTTCGACGAGCCGCTGTCGGTGTTCGTCAACGTGAAGACCGTTGAGCTCAAGCGGCTGGAGCGTCGTCGCGCTCACGTTGCTGACCGCGTGCACGTCGGTCGAGCCGCCGGTCGAGGCGACCCAGCCGAACGTCAACATGTACGGCATGCCCGTTGCCTGGTTGATCCAGCTCGACGGGTACAGGCCGTTCGCGATGCTCGGCAGCGCGCCGGTCATCAGTTGCGCGGTGCCGCCGATCGGCGTGAACTGGATTGCCCAGCTGGCGGCCGGAATCGTGATGCCGGTACGGTGATTGCCGGGGCCGTCGACGGGTTGAGCGCAACTTCGACCGGCACGAGCGACGTCGATCGGGTGCTGTCAGTACCGCTGACGTTGTCGAGCTTCTTGCCACCGAGACCGCCACCGTGCGTCGGGTTGAGCGTCGAGTCGACGACGCAGTAGCCGACCATGCCGTTGCCCGGTCCGCGGATCGTGACGTTCTGCGCGTGCAGCGCCACTCGTCAGCCAGCTCGGGTCGGTGCAGCCGGTGCCGCTCGTACTGGCTGTTGGTGAAGTTGCCGAACACGTCGAGGCCGAACCCCATGTAGCCGTGCGCGAGACCGACTCCGGACGGGGCCGGCGGTTCCGCCCGAGTACCCGAGGTGCCCACCGGCCGGGCCCATGTTCACCGGCGCGCTGGGGTTCGACGGGTCGGTTGCGCCGAGGCTGAAGGCGATGCCGTCGGCCTCGCTCGCTGAGCCGTACTGGTAGGTGTTGAACGTGAGGTCGAGTCCGTTCGCGGTCGGCAACGAGGTGCTGTAGAACGCGGACCCTTCGAGGTTGCCCGCGTTCGACGTCAGACGCAGAACGCCATTGCCTGCAGTGTCTCCGCCCGACGAGGAGCAGTCGGGTATCGGTGTTTGCGTCGTCGACGATCCGGCGGTGAGGCAAGCAACGTTGGTCGCGCCGGTTCCGGCCGGCAAGTACATCGGCTCTGCGGTCGTGGCGTTCGTGAACGAGTCGGTGAACAGCACCTTCTCGTAGGTGTAGACGTCGGCCGCGCTGGTGAGTGACGTGCCGCCTGGAGTGACGACGGTGATGTCGACGGTTGCTGACGTCTGCGCAGGCGACGTGACGGTCAGCGATGTCGCCGACCCGACCACGATCGACGTTCCGTGCACTGCGCCGAAGTAGACCGCGGTCGCGCCGGTGAGGTTGGTGCCGGTGACCGTGACTGTGGTGCCGCCAGCGTCCGGGCCGCGGTTGGGACTGACGTTGGAGACGGTCGGGAGGCTGACGGCGAGCGCCGAGCCTGGCGTCGCGACGAGCGCGGTGCATGCAATCGCGGAAACGGATACGAGGGTCGCAACCCGTCGTATTCGTAACTCCGACGTGCATTTTTGTCCGCATTGCCCGACCTTCCGGCACCGATTCGTGGCCAACATGCACGTATCGGTCCGGGCAACCCGAACTTGATCAGCCGTCGGGGAGGCGCGCTGTATACCCGTTCGGTGGCGGCACTAATCCGTTCGCCGAAACTCGTGAAGGCAGCTGCAGCAAGGCTGCGCTTCGTCCCGGTTCCCACCCGTTTCCAGGTACCGACCACCTCGCCGTCCGAAATGACCGTTGGAAGGAAGACGCCGTTGCTGCCGGGCACGATCCGCGAAGCGAACTCCGTGGGCAAGACCGCGGTCCTTGTTTGGTAGCCCAGCAGGTACTCGTCGAACGCGGGCAGCAGGAAGACCTCGCGCGCCTTTCGTCTTGCTCGCTGTGAGCAACGCGAGTGTTTGCGGGTCGAGGTAATACGTCACGTCGTCGACGACGATGCGTTCGAGTTGCGGCGCCGCGATCGCGACGGCGACCTTCACGTCGGCGGCTTTGAGTTGGGTCCACCACGTGAAGTCTTTGACCGTCGCTGGTCCGTGGCTGCGGAAGTAACGCAACGCCCACTCGCCGAGTGCTTCGTCGTGTTCGAGGTGTCGCGGCGTGGTGATCCATTCGTCGAAGAGGACGAAGTGTTGCTCGCTGGTTGGTCCTGCGCCGGTCGGGCCGAGGCAGAGCGTGCGGGTTTGCGCGAGGTGCCAGATCAGCCGATAGCCGTGTTCCTTCACGTTCTGAATGCCGGCCTTTTCCCACGACGCAAGCAAATCGGCGCGTGATGTGCGGCCGCCGCCTGACAACGTTTCGATCGCGATCTCGCGAGCACGTTCGATGGTCGACGAGCTCGAGGCCCAACTGCGCTCGGTACTTCTCCGATGTCGCAAGGGATCGCTCGGCGGTTAGTGCGAGCATCCACGGGAGGTCTTCGGCTGCAACGAAATGCAAAGTGCCGCGCATCGGCCATGACCTGACGACCGAACCGTTGTCGAGTGCGGCGTGAACTTCACTGCGACTGCGCGATTGGGTTCGCAGCGCGACGGCCAACACCGCGCTTGCGTAGTCCTGCGCCTGGGTTGCGGTCATCCATCGCACTGCGTCGGCCGCGGTTGCGCACCCCGGGCCAGCAATCCGCTGCGCAACTAGCCGCAGCAGCCCGATGTCGCGCGCCTTGACCATCCGCTCATTGTCGGCCGGACCACAGACAGTGCAATCGCTGCCCTCCTGCGACAGTGATCGCACATGCTGTGGTTACAGCTCAGAAGGGGTTAGAGCTCAGACGGTCGGGGTGGTGCGGGTTGTTGTGGTGCTCTGGTAGAGAGCCGCCCGACGGCGTGGCGCGAAGATCGTCAACGTGACGATGAGGCCGAGCGCGCCCGCGATCATCAAGATGACGCCCACGGTGTGAATCGCGATCCCGCTGACGCTGGCGTGAACCGCGAACGTCAGAATCGCGCCCAAGGCAATCAAAAAGACCGATGCGCCGATCCCCACAGAGAACCTCCGATGACGTGCTGCCCCCGGCAGCGCCGATGTCGCTAGGTCCGAAGACCGCAGCGACTGTCGTCGGCCCGAAGACCACAACGACTGTCGACGGGTCTCGTACCCCACCGATGTCGCGGCGAAACGGGCCGAACGTGCACGTGTATGAGCGAGTGCCCGCAACGATCACGCGTACGATCAGTGTGTGCAAGAAACCCACGTCGAGTTCGATGGCGCGCCCTAGCAGCGTTGCGCAGGCGCGCCATTTTGCGAACTCCGTGCTCGAGGCCGGCGGCGCGACCGACGACGCATGGCCGGTCGCACAGGTAGTCAGCGAACTCGCGACGAACGCGGTGGTTCACGCCGGTACGCCGTTTGTGCTGAGCATTTCGCATGATGACTCGCACATCCGAGTCGCCGTCACCGATGGCCGGCCGCTCGCGCGCGCGTCGATGCGACGGCTTTCCAATGACGCGACCACCGGTCGAGGCCTTCGGATGGTGCAGATTCTCGGCCAGGCGTGGGGTGTCGATCAGACCGATGCGGCAAAGACAGTGTGGTGCGAACTCGTTCGCGGTGCTTAGTCGCGCGTCGCGCGTGCAGCCCTCGCTCGTAATTGCGCGTTGAGAACGAAGCGCCGAATGGCTTCCACTTCACCAGTCCCGGCATCGAACGCGATCACCGCGTCGGTTCTGTCCGGCGGCGCATCGCTGGTTCGCAGCACGTAGCCCGAGACCGCGACTTGCACGCCACCGATCTTCGCGATCACCGTCGTGTACGCGAGTTCGGGAATCACCTGACGCGGCAGCCTTACTCGGAAGCCGCCTTCGGAAACATCGACGGTGAGTCCCGGGCACCTCGAGACCCTCGACCACAACCCGCACCGGCACTTGCGCGGCGACTCGCACGTATCGGCGTCGCTGGATCAGCACCGCCCGTCGTACCGGGCGAAGGCGCCACTGCTTTTGGCCACCCGACGCGTGCTCGACCACGACGCAACGCTGTTCATACCGGCCGCGCGGCGACAGCCACGAGAGGTCGACCTCGCGAGACCCGCTCGCAAGCAGCGCAGCACTCGCGCCGGCTGGTGAATTGATGGTGATCGCGTCGGTCTCGACGTCCTCGATGCGCGACGTGTACTCGCGATCGTGTTGATTGCCGACGCGGATCAGCACCGGCGCGTTCGGCGTGAGCGTCTGCGCGAGTGGGTGGCCGCCGACGGACGTCATCGAGCGTCGACCCGGCTGCGATTCACGAGAACCGTGTCGGCATCGCAGACGATCGAGGCAAGGACTTTCGGCCCCTATTTATTCGGGGGCCGGGTATCGGAGCCAGGGTATTCGGGGGCCGGCTATTCGGAGCCCGGGGTCGGCAGGATCCGCAGCACTCGTTCCGAAGACGAAGCTGAGTCGGACGCCGGCAGCGGGGCCGCGGGGAATTCTGCGGCGTGTGCCGAGGCGATGACCCGGCCTCGGTAGTCACGGACGCGTTCGAGGAGCTCTTCGACGGATTCGGCGATCGGGTACTTCGCGCCCCCGATCAGCACGACGACCGTGTCGGGGTTGGCTTCGACACGTTCGATCAGGTCGGGGTTCAGCGCGAACGACGGCCCGTTGAGGCGGGTCAAGACGATCATGTGACCTACTCCGTCCGCGACCGGCGCTCACCGGCGGCTGCCGGCCCAGTCTTCAGGTGACCTACATCGCGTGGTCAGAGTCCCATTCGGCCGCGGAAGTCCGGACCTGAGAAAGGTGGGTCACGCAGCGCCAGAAATACCGCGCTTTCCGGATTCGGCCTGCTCGGACATGCTCATGCGGGCGCGATACGACGAGCTCGCAGCGATGGCTGCGTAGTAGGCCGCCTTGCGGCGAGCGACGCAACCGTCCGGACGATCTTGGGTCTCCAACTGCTCCGGCGCGAGCATCGCGGTCATGCCGTCCTTCAACAGTGCAAGGCCTTCGGCGCGCATCTGCGAGATCCGCGATTCGGTGACGCCGAGTTCGTCGGCGATCTCCGCCATGGGTCGCTCTTCGAAGAAGTAGCCCTGGATCACGACGCGCAGCCGGTCCGGCAGCGCGGCGACCGCATTGAGCAGGTAGAACTCGCGCTCGCGGTTGAGCAGGTGCTCCTCAGGGCCTGGCGTCCTGGTGGGGCAGCATCCCTTCGAGGGTGCCGGCCTCAGCGAAACCTTGCAGGCTCAAGACCACCGAACGGTGCACGTCGCCTTCGACGGACGACAGCTCGAGACGGGAAACGCCGAGGTGATCGGCAAGTTCTTGTTGCGTCGGATGGCGGCCAAGTAGCGCCGCGAGCGACTCTTCCGCCGTCCCGCGTTGCCTTGCCTTGATGCGAACCGATCGGCTGGCCCAGTCGTGGCCGCGAAGCTCGTCGATGATGCCGCCGCGAATTCGCACACTGGCATAGCGCGCGAACGGGACGCCCCGAGTTGAGTCGAAGCCGCGGGCGGCTTGAACCAGCGCCATCATGCCCGCGGAGGTCAGATCGTCGCGGCTCACGTGTCCAGGGCAGCTTGCTCGCTGCTTCGGCGACCAGATACCCCACGAGCGGCAAGTGCTCACGCACGAGGTCGTCGCAGGCATGCTCGACCTGAGGGTTCTCTGAGGTGCGCGCATTCAGAGCTGGAGCACTGCGACGCTGCGGTTGACTGACATAGGACAGTCATCGCCGTGATACCAGGGTTTCCTTGACTCCAAATGGACTACGAGCCTCGAAACGGTCAAGAGTGACTAGTCCGGGGCAGACATACAGCACGCGGCCAGATGGCCCGTTTGATTAATCGGAACAGGGCTTTGGGAGGCGAAAGACCCGAGAGGACGACTCAGGCTGCCGCTCGACCTGCCGATGGTGACTCAACTCGCGTCCTATGACGGACCAACAGACGGACCTGCCGGTGAGGAAAGGAGAGCTTCGTGAGTGGCTTTGCCGAGGTCTCCGACACCCTTTGGCGCGAGCGCGAGCTGCTTGACCTGCTGCTCTTCAAGCTCGACTCGGAACGCCTGCTGCTGCGCGCCGGCAGCGTTCGGTGGCTCGCCCGGTCGACCCATGAAGTCGACCTCGTGCTGGAGCAACTCCAACTCGTCGAGATCACCCGAGCGCTCGAGGTCGACGACCTGGCGGCCCAACTGGGTCTGCCGCCCGGCGCGACGCTCTCAGATCTGGCCGCCGTCGCCCCGACGCCCTGGACAGAGCTGTTTCACGCTCACCGGGCCGCCTTCCGGACCTTGATCGCCGAGGTCACCGCCCTGGCCGAGGCCAACCAACGCGCGCTTCGCGACGCCTGCGTGACCAGCGAACGGAACCTGGCAACGCTTCGGACGGCAACATTCCAGGTGCAGGTGTGATCCCTCCCCGCGTCGACCTCGACGACGAGGACACCAGGTTGCTCACCTACAAGCAGGCGCACGCGGCGGCTGTCGGGCACCTCGATGCGGTGGAATCGGTAGCGGCTGGCCTCGCGGCCACCAGCGCGGGGCCGACTGCGTCGAGTGACATCGAACCGCTCGATGCGGATCAGCACGGCGATGACTTAGCGGACGACGTGGCCTACCGCGCCGCGCTTGCTGCGCTCAGCGGGGTCGTCCAGCGATCCCTGCGCGACTTTCTTTCTTAGTGGCGCGGCCTGTACTAGTGGCGCGGCTTTCCTAGCTGCCCGACGACGCGATCCGGGTGAACTGCTCGGATTCGCCGTGCTGTTGGGGTAGCTGGGCGTTCTGCCAGGACTTGTGGCAGCTGCAACCCGAGCATCCCGCCATCAACCGTGACGGCTTGGTTTCACCGGTCGGAGCGCGCACGACGACGCAATCGCAGTCGGGGCACGTCTCGACATACATGATCTGCATGGTGGTCTATCGGCAGCTGCGCCGGCCGAACTGAGCTTTCGGACTGCGGGGCAAGTAAGGCCTTCTCGACCTTCGCAGATGACACGATTAGGTCATTCAATCCGCCCTCTCGGGCGGTTAGCGTCTGTTTATCGCTGTCGCGCTCTGGCCCATGGCTGTGGTGGCTTTCGCTGCTCACCGGCCAGGAGGGGAAATGAGCATCTCGCTTCAAGGCACGGCCTCGGCTCGAAGCGGTGTCGCGTTCGACCCGCGCATCCACGACTCGGCGTTTCTCGAAGAGATCGACCTGTACAGCGAACTCATCATCGTCGCCGCGGCGAGCGCGGGGACGCTGTCGACCGACGCGATCGATAACGCGCTAGGCGTCGTAGCTCTGGTGAGCTAGCTAGTCGTGGCGAAACAGCACGTCGGTGTCCCAGCGACTGAACCCGAGTGACTCGTACAGCTTGATCGCCGCCACGTTCGACTCGTCGACGTACAACATGACCTGTTGCAAACCGAGCGACCGCAGATACTGCAACCCGACTAGCGTGAGCTGTCGACCGAGTCCCATGCCCTGCGCTGACGGATCGACGCCGACCACGTAGACCTCGCCGATCGGTTCGTGCCCGTGCTCGTCAACGCGATGGCCGTGCACCTTCGTCCAGTGAAATCCGATCAGCCGCGTGCCGCCGTCGATTTCCTTCTCTGCAAGGAAAAACCCAGCCGGATCGAACCACTCTTCGGCCATCCGCTGCCGCAAATCGTCCAGCGTCCAGTGCCCTTGTTCCGGATGCGAAGCGAACGCGCGGTTATTAACGGCGAGCCACGCCTCGTCGTCCACGCCTGGTTGAAATGTTCGAACCGAAACGCCATCAGGCAGGACGACGGGGGGCAACGTCGCGGACAACGATCGGCGAAGTTGAAACAGCGAGCGAATGCGCTGAAAGCCGAGATGCTCAGCCATCAACGCGGACTCTGCGAGTCCGCCGTGGGCCCACAACCGCAACGGTCCGTGCGCGTGCTCAAGTGCGGCCGTGATGATCGCGCGGCCGAAGCCCTGGCGGCGAGTGGCGGGAGCGACAACCATCTCTGCGCTCGGTCCGTCTACCGGGTCGGTGGTGTCGAGATGCGCGTAGGCGACGAGGTGCGAACCGTGCCACAGCAACAGATTGCGGGCCGGCTCGTCGCCGCCGTAGCGCAGGTGCAGCATCGTGTGTTCGGACAATGGACGGACGCCGTCGGCTTCGGTCGCCGCGTCGACGACCTCGGTGACGGCCTCGATCTGGGCTGGCGTCAACCGGCCGACGACGTCGACGTGGTCGGGGTTTGGGTCAGGAGCCACGCCGTCGACCCTAGGGGAGCGACCAGCTGCGGCCTAGTCGTTGATGCGGATCTGGCGAAGGTCGCGCAGCACCATCTCGGCGGGGTCATCGTCGTCGGCCGGGACCTCGCTGTGGCTCGCCGACCGTTCGACCTGTGGCAGCACGAACTTGTAGCCGACGTTGCGGACCGTGCCGATCAGCACCTCGTGTTCGGTGCCGAGCTTGGCGCGCAGCCGCCGCACGTGCACGTCGACCGTCCTGGTGCCACCGAAATAGTCGTAACCCCAGACTTCTTGCAGCAGCTGGGCGCGGGTGAAGACGCGACCCGGGTGCTGCGCGAGGTACTTCAGCAGCTCGAATTCTTTGAACGTGAGATCGAGCGAGCGTCCCTTGAGGCGAGCCGAGTAGGTGGCTTCGTCGATCGTCAGCTCCCCGGAGCGGATGACCTCGTCCTCGGCGTCGACGTTGCGGGCGGCCAACTCGAGCCGGCCGGCGGCTAACCGCAGCCGCGCTTCGAGCTCAGCCGGACCGGTCGTGTCGAGCAGGACATCGTCGATGCCCCACTCCGCAGTGACCACGGAGAGGCCACCCTCCGTCATGACGAGGAACAGCGGGCACGAGACGCCGGTGGTTCGCAGTAGCTGGCACAGCGACCGCGCGTGGGCCAGGTCGCGGCGCCCATCGACGAGGATGGCGTCAGCCGGGGGCGCGTCGAGCAGGGCCGAGACCTCAGCGGGGGCCACCCGCACCTTGTGCAAGAGCAGGCCCAGCGCGGGCACCACCTCAGACGACGGCTGCAAGGCGTTGGTCAGCAACAACAGGGTGCTCACGTCGGCCTCCCCTCACGAAAACTCAGCAGTTTGGGTGCCACACCCCTCGACGCTGAGGGCGTTCGGTGCGTCTCGGAATATGTTCCGCGCCCCAACGAACTAGCCAAGGATACGAGTGCGAGTGTTTCCAGCGGGTTTCGGCGACGTGAACGCAGGTAACCGCGGCGTTTCGGAGCCTCCGATGACGCTGATCCGGGGTTGCCGGCGTCGTTCGCCACGGGCGCGCCCGCGCCGGGGTGCGACCATGAGGTGGTGACTTCCGTTTCGGCAGCGCCCGACGGGTCTTCCGCCCGGGCCGTGCTGACCGCCGCGCTCGCGGCGATCTCGACCTCGCTGTTCGCTGTGGTCGTCCTGGCTGCTTCGTCGAGCGGCCGGGTGTTACTGGCGGCGGCACTCCTCGTCGTCCAACTTGCGCTTGTCATTGGGTGGTTTCGCAGTGCGCACCTGACGACTGTCGGCCAGGCGAGCGGGGCTTTTGCCGCGATTGCGGCGGCTGTCGCAGCTGATGTCGTGCTGCTTCGGACGCACGACCGAGCAAATGTGCGCGGGCTGGCCGGCGTGCTCGCGGGCCTCGTCCTCGTCGCGTTCATCATTCAGCTGGCCAGGCGCGACGGCCGCGACCGGCTGACTAACGCAATCTCGGCATCGGTTGCCTCGGGTGCGCTGGCGATCGCAGTGTCGGTGTTGATCGCCGTGCGTGGCGGGCCGCACGGCACGACGTTGGTCGCGGTTGCGCTCACAGCGGTCGCAGTCGGCGTCTTGCCAGTGCAGCCGGTGGTCACGTTGTGGGCGTCGATTCCCGCGGGGTTGGCCCTTGGCGCCGGGGCCGGGTTGCTGGTCAGCCACGCAACTGGCGCATTCGGTCTCGGAACCGGGGCGGTTGTCGCGCTGGTGTCGGTCGCTTTAGCGGTCGGTGCGCGGGCTGCACTGGCCAAGGTTCCAGCTGGGGTAGTGGCTTGGCCGGTCGCTGCCACCCTGCCACTGGTCGTCGTCCCCCCTGCCGTGCTCGTTGTCGCGCGCATCATGGTCGGTTAATCGCGTGCGTTTATTGCGCTACGGCGTCCGCGCATGAGGCGGACCGTTTGGGCTCTTATCGTGCTGGCGATTCTCGGAGGCCTTGGCTTTTTGGGCGATCGTTACGCCGCCCACGTCGCGGCCGGACAAATCGCAACCGCCGTCCAGACCGACGCGAAACTGGCGAAGAAGCCGCACGTTGTCATTCAGGGATTCCCGTTCCTCACGCAGGTCGCGGACGGGAAGTACAAGCACATCGACGTGACGGCGACCGACATCTTCCAGCGCGGCGAGCCAGTCGGCTCGGTGCTGAAGCTCGACTTCGCCGGCGTGCGGATCCCACTTTCGAAGGCACTGCACGGCGACGTCGGCACAGTGCCGGTGCATGAAGTGACGGGCACGGCAGCGATTCCGTTTCCTGACCTGCTGGCGGTGGCGGACATCCCCGGCCTGACGATCATCTCGGCGGCTCCGGGCGGCAACCAGCTCAAGGTGAGCGAGGTCGTGGCCGCGGGGCCAGCGCGCGTGACCGTGTTGGTGACGGCCGGCGTGTCTATTCGCGGGGGATCGCTCGTGCTCAGCGCGCTCTCCGTGACGCAGGCGAACGGAAAGCCGGTGCCCGCGGCGGTTCGGCAGCAGGTGCTGGCCCAGGCGGTGTTCTCGGTGAAGCTGCCCGGCCTGCCAACTGGTGTTCAGATGACCGCAGTGAGCCTGACCTCAACTGGCCTGCTGGTGACGCTGCACGCCAACGGGCTGATACTGACCCACTGATCGAGGCGCGGTTTGCGCCTGCGGGACGTCCTCCTGGGCCGCTTTGCTCTGCGGCTATATAGCCGCAGCTCAGCTCTGCAGCTATATAGGAGCAGCTCAGCTCTGCGGCTATATAGCCGCAGAGCAAAGCGCGCCGAAGCGGGGGCGGGCATGGCGGCGGGTCGGCCCGACCGCAGCGCCGAATAGCCAGCCGCGCCTCGTTTCGGGCCGGCGCGCAAGTGCGTGGGGTAAGTTTCGGGCGTGAAAGTGGTCGTGCCGCGCGAGACGGCAGCGTATGAGCGCCGCGTCGCGTGTGTTCCGGACACCGTCACGAGGATGTTGGCTGGCGGCTTGAGCGTGGCGGTTGAGCGCGGCGCCGGGCTCGCGGCCGGGTACAGCGACGAGGCCTATGTCGCAGCGGGCGCCGAACTCGTTGATCGTGATGCGTTGAAGCTGGCCGACGTGGTTCTTGCGGTGCAACCGCTCCCGCTCACCGACGCACGGCTCCTCCACGAGGGCGCCTTGGTGTTGAGCTTTCTGCAGCCCGCCGCCGAACCAGAACTCATGGAGACGTTCGCGACGCGCAAGGTCAACGCGATGTCGTTGGAGCGGCTGCCGAGAATTTCGCGTGCGCAGAGCATGGACGCGCTCTCGTCGCAGTCGTTGGTCATCGGATATCGCGCGGCATTGATCGCGGCCGAGCGGTTGCCGCGATTTTTCCCACTACTCATGACGGCCGCCGGAACCGTGCCGCCAGCGAAGGTGCTCGTCCTCGGCGCGGGTGTTGCCGGATTGCAGGCGATTGCTACAGCGCGGCGCCTGGGTGCGGTCGTGTCTGCATATGACGTGCGGACGGCGGCGGCTGAGGAAGTCAAAAGCCTTGGCGCGACGTTCGTGGCGCTCGACCTCGAGGCGCTCGAAGGCGCCGGCGGTTACGCGCGCGAGATGACCGAGGATCGGGCCGCACGCCAGCGCGAGCTCTTGACCCCTTTTCTAGCGGCCGTCTGATGCGGTCATTACGACGGCTGCGGTTCCGGGCCGGCAGGCGCCGATGCTGGTCGATACCGCGATGGTCGAAGCGATGCGACCAGGCACAGTCATCATCGACATCGCCGCGGAGTCCGGCGGCAACGTCGAGTTGTCGCGGCCGGGCGAGGAAGTCATGCACAACGGCGTGCTGGTGTGGGGCGGTCGCAACATGGCCAGTGGCATGGCGTTCGACGCGAGCCGGCTCTACGCGCGCAACCTGGCGAACCTGCTGCTGCTCATGACCAAAGACGGCACGGTTACACCAGACCTTGACGACGAGATCGTCGCCGGCGCGATGGTCGTGCACGACGGGGCCGTGCGCTGATGGAAAAGGTGCGCGGGTGAACAACGTCGGGTTGCTGACCATCTTCATGCTGTCGATTTTCGTTGGCTTCGAAGTCATTTCGAAGGTCTCGGCAGTACTGCACACTCCGCTGATGTCGGGCGCGAACGCGATCCACGGAATCATCCTCGTCGGTGCGATTCTCATCACCGGGACGTCGTCGGGCGGCGTTCAGTTGACCCTCGGCCTCGTTGCCGTGGTACTCGCCACGGCGAACATGGTCGGTGGGTTCGTGGTGACCGACCGGATGCTGGAGATGTTCAAGGGTCGCGGCAAGGCCGCGAAAGCAGCAAGCAAAGCGGATCGGCCGGCTTCGTGAGCACCGCCACCCAGGTCGCCTACCTCTTCACGGCCCTGTGCTTCATCTTGGCGCTGAAGGGACTCTCGTCTCCGAAGCACGCGCGTAACGGCAACCTCGTCGGCGCAGCTCGGCGCGACGGTCGCCGTGGTGGTCACGGTTGCCCAGCGGCACCTTGGCCACCGCGTGCCGATCATCATCGCGATCGTGGCCGGGCGTCATCATCGCGGTGCCCGCCGCTCGCATGGTGAAGATGACCGCGATCCCGCAGATGGTCGCGATGTTCAACGGCGTCGGCGGCGGCGCCGCGATGTTGGTCGCGCTCGACGAGTTCTTGCGGCTGCACCGAGTCGACTCGACAGCAGCCGCGATCGCCGTCGCGTTCACCGCGATCGTCGGCAGCGTCAGCTTCACCGGCTCGCTGATCACGTTCGCCAAGCTGCAAGAACTGATGACCGGCCGGCCGATCCTGGTACCCGGCGCGCGGATCCTCACCCCCTTGGTCGGGCTCGGCGCGGTCGGTTGCGGAATCGCCGCCGTCGCCACCGCTAGCGGCAAGACGGGCGGCGTGACGTTCCTGGTCATCTGCACCGTGCTTGCCCTCGGACTTGGCGTGCTGTTCGTGCTGCCAGTCGGCGGCGCCGACGTGCCCGTTGTCATCTCATTACTGAATGCGTTCACTGGCTTGACCGTCGCCGCGTCTGGCTACGTGCTCGACAACACGCTGCTTATCGTGGCCGGCACCCTGGTCGGCGCGTCCGGAACGATGCTCACGTTGTTGATGGCCAAAGCGATGGGCCGCTCGATCACCGGCGTGCTGTTCGGCGCGTTCTCCGGTTCATCGACCGCCGGCTCGACCGATGAGGTCGTCTCGAGCGACCGCGCGGTGAAGTCCGCGGGCGCCGACGACATCGCGATTCTCCTTGCATACGCGCGAAAAGTCGCGATTGTTCCCGGCTACGGCCTCGCGGTCGCACAAGCTCAACACACCATCAGAGAGCTCGTCGATCTACTAGAATCACGTGGCGTAGAGGTCTTCTACGCAATCCACCCGGTAGCTGGTCGCATGCCGGGACACATGAACGTCCTGCTCGCCGAGGCGAACGTTCCTTACGAGCAATTGAAGGAAATGGACGACGCCAACCCCGAGTTCAGTTCCACCGACGTCGCTGTCGTCGTCGGTGCTAACGACGTGGTGAACCCGGCCGCTCGCGATTCCGCGGGCAGCCCGATCTACGGCATGCCGATTCTTAACGTCGACGAAGCCACCAACGTCGTGTTCATGAAGCGCTCGATGCGCCCCGGCTTCGCCGGCATCGACAACGCGTTGCTCTATCACCCGAAGACCACGTTGTTCTTCGGTGACGCGAAGGACTCGCTCTCGAAGCTGGTCGCGGCCGTCAAGGCGATCTGACTCGCCATGCCAATGCCGGGTTCGGTTCGTGATCGCGTCGTGGTCGTCTCGCTGGTGCTTGTGCTGCTCGGCGGGCTGATCGTCGCTGCCGTCATCGACCGGCTGCCCTCGAGCAAGGTCGGCTCGTCGCAGTCGCAACCGCCAGCAAGTTCGTCGGCCGCGACTTCATCGGCGCCCGGCACATCGTCGTCCCTCTCGAGCTGCGCCAGGTTCCGTCGTGCCAGGCTCATCGACAGCGCCCGCGTCGACGTCGGCCGCGACGACCCCGCCCTCGTCGTCCGCCTCGCCTTCGATAGCCAAGCCGACGACCAAGCCGAAACCGAAGCCCAAGCCGACGCCGAAACCACCCGAAGCCGACGGTGACTGCCGACGCCGACAGCCCAAGCTACGCCGACCGTGCCCGAGCCGCCGGGTAAGCCTGGGCCGACGAACACCGGCATACCGCCCGGCACGAAGCTCACCGTGGTGCATGGGACGGTCACCGTGACGAAACCGGGAACGGTGATCGACAGCCAAGACATCAAGGGGCAGCTGATCATCCAGGCCAGCAATGTCACCGTGAAGCGAAGTCTGATCGAGGGTGCGAAGGGTCAGGACGCCAGCGTTGACATCCAATCGGGCAGCAACATTTTGGTCGAAGACTCCGAGGTGACCGACACCTATCCGTCGCTCGGAAATGACGACATGCGGGTCAAGGGCGCGACGATCTTGCGACTGAACATTCACGGTGGCGTCGACGGCATCAAGCTCTTCAGCAACTCGACGGTGAGTGCGAGCTGGATTCACGGGTTGACGTATTTCGCCCACGACCCGGGGCAAGCCAACGGACACACCCACAATGACGCGATTCAAATTCTCGGCGGGTCGAACTTCCACGTCACCGGCAACTGGTTGCAGTCCGCGACGATGGACAACTCAGCGATTCAGGTCACCCAGTCGATCGGCAAGATCAGCAGCCTTTTCATCAGCGGCAACTGGGCGGACGGCGGCGGCTGCTCATTCAACTTCTCCGGCCACAACGGCGCCGGAAAAGAGTTGCCGCTGAATGGCATCACGGTCGTCGCCAACCGGTTCGGCCATACCTCCTCGCGTCTACAAGGGCAACTGCGCCATCGTCGACACTCCCACGACGCACCTCGTCAGTTCGATTGGCAACGTGTGGGACGCGAGCGGGACGCCGGTCAAGATCTACCGGCTAGCGGGCGCTGAGCGGGAGCGAACTAGCGGTCAGCCGGCACCGACCGTGCCGTACAGGCGGTCGCCCGCATCGCCCAGGCCCGGCACGATGTAGCCGCGTTCGTTGAGTCGCTCATCGATCGCCGCGGTGACGACGGTTACCGGCACCGTCGACGTCCCGAATTGCTCGTCGAGGTAGGCGAGACCTTCGGGTGCCGCTAGCAGGCAGATCGCGGTCACCTGGTCGGCGCCGCGTTCGAGCAGCAACTTGATCACGGCGCCAAGCGTGCCGCCGGTCGCGAGCATCGGGTCGAGCGCGAACACCTGGCGGCCGATCAGCGAGTCGGGCAACCGCGACGCGTAAGTAGTCGCGACGAGGGTGTCTTCGTCGCGCACCAGCCCGAGAAACCCGACCTCGGCGGTGGGCAGCAGCCGGCACATCCCGTCGAGCATGCCGAGCCCAGCGCGCAATACCGGGACGACGAGGGGCCGGGGTCGCGACAGCCGGATGCCGCGGGCGTGGGCGACCGGGGTGACGATGTCGACCTCGTTCGTCCGGACGTCGCGGGTCGCCTCGTAGGCGAGCAAGGTGACGAGTTCGTCGACCAGCCGGCGAAACGTCGGGGAGTCGGTGCGCTGGTCGCGCAGCGCGGTGAGTTTGTGGGCGATCAGGGGATGGTCCGCCACCAGAGTTCGCATGCCGGAACGGTATCAGGGAGTCAGGAGGCGGCGCGGTACAGCCGGATTCTCGGCGCCCTCCCATTGGCTGGCCCGGGGAGCGCGTGCCACGATGCAACCATGTCGAGCGATCGCAGGCCAGGAGCACGGGAAGCGAGCTCGGGGTCGGAGGACGACGCCGGTCGCGACTTCGCCGTGGTGTGTTATCGCGAGGAGGGGCGCTGGGAGCTGGGTCTGCTCCCCGAGCGCGCGTCGTCCAGCCTTGAATCCTTGATCGCGGTCTTGCGCCAGCAGCCTGGCGAGGTGACCGTCGGCCTGGTCGACATCGCCGACGACTTCTTCATCGCGGTACGGCTGAGCGGTGAGGGCGTTCGGCTGCTGCTTTCCGACGTGACGGCGGCCGACGAATGGGCCTTGGCGCGCGAGGCGCTGGAGTGGCTCGGCGTCCCTGAGCCGACCGACGAGGACTTCGACGACGTCGTCCCTGCCGGTGACCTCGCGCTGTTCTCCGACCTCGGGCTGCCAGAGATCGAGCTGGGATTGATGCTTTCCGACATCGACGCGTATGCCGATGAGATGCTGTTCTCGATAGCTCGCAGGCTCGGGTTCGGCGATGACCTCGAACGTCTCGTCGACGCGGGCGTTCACTAACCCTCAACCACCGGCGCCACTTTCGGGAGAGTGCGTGTCCCACTTCGCAGCCCTTGCCGCGCGAACCGAAGACGGCTGGCACAGCACGGAGGTCGAGCTCGAGGGCCTCGCCGACATCGACGAGGTCGCCGAGGTGATGCGTGACGCATCCGTCGACGACGGCCCGGTCTTGCTCTTTGTCGAAGAGGACGACGAGTGGTTCGCCATCGTTCGCGTCGACGGGGTCGGCGAGCCGCGCACCTTCATCTCCGACGCGCGCGTCGTGCCCGGCAGCG
This sequence comes from uncultured Actinomycetes bacterium, assembly GCA_963799955.1. Taxonomy (GTDB): domain Bacteria; phylum Actinomycetota; class Actinomycetes; order Acidothermales; family Acidothermaceae; genus PALSA-607. The sequence continues at coordinate 78,697 of CAWCZJ010000014.1, read as the reverse complement.
AGTTGGCCGCGCTGGTCTATCGAGGAAGAGCCTCCCGAGGACGCTTTCGAGGAGCCCGACTCGGCACTCGATGACGATGACGATGTCGAGCTCGATGAGGAAGAAGAAGAGCCCGCCGCTCGACCCGACGCCGAACCTCGGGGCGCGACCGACGTGCTCGCCGACCTCGGGATCACCGGCGGCGCAACTGCTGGCGATGTGCGCCGAAGAGGGCATGCTGCCGGCCGACGTGATCACCGCGGTCTGCGAGCGCCTCGGCTGTGCCGAGGAGATCGAGGTCTACCGCTGACGACCGCGCTCGGACGAGTCGCTGATGCGCCTCGCCCTGGAGCAGGCCATGCTCACTGCCGACACCGCCGACGTCCCGATCGGTGCCGTCGTCGTCGATCCGGACGGCGAGGTGGTGGGCGTCGGGGGCAACGCGCGCGAGTTGACCGGCGACCCGACGGCACACGCTGAGATTCTCGCGTTGCGGGCGGCGGCTACGGCGCTGGGGAGTTGGCGGCTGTCTGGCTGCACGCTCGTGGTCACCCTCGAGCCGTGCACGATGTGCGCCGGCGCGCTGGTGTTGGCGCGGGTTTCCCGGCTCGTGTTCGGGGCCTTTGATCCGAAGGCCGGCGCGGTCGGCTCGCTGTGGGACGTCGTCCGCGATCGCCGTCTCAACCATCGGCCGGAAGTGGTCGGCGGGGTGCTAGCGGACGAGTGCGGCGAGCTGATTCGAGCGTTCTTCGGCGGCCACCGAGGGGTCAGCTAGGCTCTCCCGCGGTGGAGTCGCGTAGTGGCCGAGCGCGCACGCCTCGAAAGCGTGTGAGGGTGAAAGCTCTCCGTGGGTTCAAATCCCACCTCCACCGCCACCCCGAAACGACGTTTCCGCAGGTCACAGGCTTGCGGGACGTCGTGAAAGTGGCCGAATTGGCCTAGTGGTCACAGAAGTGGTCACAGAAAATTTCGCGACGTAGAAACTGAACGTCGCGAGGGCGCACTTCGTCGCGCTATTCGAGGGCTTCTTGTCGACCTGCAGCGACTAGGACGACGTCCCTGAGACGAGTGCCGACACCAACGCGGCGGCGGCTGCTTGCATCTCGAGATCGACGTGGCTGTAGGTGTCGAGAGTGATGCCCACGTTCGCGTGGCCGAGTCGCTCCTGGACGACACGGGGATGGACGCCGGCTCGCAGCGCCAACGTCGCGTGGGTGTGGCGCAGATCGTGCAACCGGATCGTGGGCAGACCAAGCCGAAGTGCATGACGGGTGAAGTAGTAGGACAGCGTCTTCGGATGTAGCGGTGTCCCGTCTGCGAGGCACACCACCAAGTCCTGGTCTGTGTAGCTCGCGCCGAGCGAGAGCCGCTCTTCGAGCTGACGGCTCCTATGGGCTTTCAAGGCGGCGACGGTGGTGTCGTCGAGAGCGACCGACCGGCGTCCCTTCGCTGTTTTCGGAGTACCCCATGACATGCCGGGCTCACCTTTGCGGCGTGCCTCGGTGGTGATCAGTGTTCGTGTGATTCGGAGCAGGCCGTTCGCGAGGTCGACGTCCGCCCAGCGCAACCCCAGAACCTCGCCGCGCCGCATACCCGTCGTTGCGAGAAGCCACCACGCCCCGGAAAGCCGGTCGTCGCTGATGCCTGCCAAGAACTCGCCGAGTTCAGCTGCAGACCAGATGTGCATCTCCGGCTTGGTTTGCGACTTCGGCGGGTCAGCGGCGTCGGCCGGGTTTCGCACGATCGCCTGCCACCGAATCGCGTCCCGAAATGCTCGGTGCAGGATCGTCGCGATGTAAGAGACCGATCGCGCCGATAGCTTGCGATGCGTCTCGTCTCCCGCAAGCATCTGCGCGTAAAACGCGTTGAGGTGCCGAGCGTCGACCTTCTGCAGTTCCACGCGGCCGATCGGTCGCGTTTCGACGTGCACTCGTATGTTGCGGCGATAGGACTCGAACGTGCCCGGCTTGATGGTGTGCTCGATCGCCGGCAGCCAGCTGGTCGTCAGGAAGTCAGCGAGAGTCTGTCGCTTCGGGGCGACGTAGACCTGATCCTCGAGAGCGCTGAGGATTCCGGTCAGCGCTGACTGCGCAGCCTTCTTCGTGGTGAAGCCGCGGCGTCTTGTTTGCTTGCGTTCGGCGCCGGATCCGATGTCGACGATGAGGAACCAAGTGCCGTTAGTGGCTTGTCGAACGCTGCCGCGTCGTCCGTCGGTCATCTTGGTTCTCCTTCGAACGGTGCGGGTGGCGTTGGTCAGCTTGTCTGATTGCTCGTGGCCTGTCATCGGTGCCAGCTTCATATGCCAAAGCCGATGCCGTGTTCGCGTTCGGCGCTGACGGGGCGGTGGCTGCGGGTCATCGGTGCCCACGCGCCGGGTCGGATCTGTGGCGCGTCCGGCACCGCCCGCGTGCCGGTGCCGGTGCGATCGAGCAGGGTGTGGGCGGCTTCGTTGCGGCCGCTGCGCGCGAGGGCCGCGTGGAGTAACGATCGTGCGCCGGTGTCGCCGACGGGCGGGAGCGCGTGGTCGTCGTCGACTTGCGGCGCCACATACGCGTGGTTTTCTTCTCGTCCGCGGGTGAGTCCGACGTAGAGGTGTTCGCGGTCGATCCCTGGTCGGACGAGCAGGATCGCTATGTCGGTGGTGGCGCCTTGCGCGGCGTCGATGGTGCTGGCCCAGCCGTGCTCGACATGCTCCGCGACGTATGCCGGCGGCAGCATCGTGGAGCCTCGACCGGTGAGGTCGTCGACGAGTAGCCCGCCGTCCTGGGTGGTGGCGAGGATGGTGTAGCGGTCGCCGTTGCGCACATGCGTGTCGCCCAAGGTGATGCTGCGGTTGTTTCGCTTGGTGCGGATCACGTCCCCGGCCTGAAAACTCTTCTCGCCGACGGTCACGTGCGGGCCGTGCGACTGACCGCTTTGTTGGGCCGCGGTTTTGGCGAGGGCGTTCAACTGGTCGACGTCGTCGCGGGTGCGGGCGAGCATCATCACCTCGGCGCCGTCGGTCCGTGCGCGCTGCCAGTGCTCGAACACTGCGGCGGCAGCGTGGTCGGGGTCGGGGACGGTGTGCAGCCGGCCCGCGTCGGCGTAGACGTCGATCACAGCTGCGGTCACCGTCGCGAAGTCGCAGTGACGCGGCGGCTTCCCACTCATGGTGGAAGCGGTGCACGTCGGTGAGTTCGATGCCGTGCCCGCGCGCGGCCAGCGCGGGTAGCAGCCCGCCGGCCGTGTTGATGGTGCCGATCTGCGCCGGGTCGCCGACGAGCACGATTTTGGCTCGGGCGTTGCCGGGCGATGCGGGTCAGGGTGTGCAGGTCGAAGGTGGACGCCATCGACGCCTCATCGACCACCAGCACGGTGCGCGCGGTCGGCTGTCCAGGCGGCCTGCTCGTGTGCGGGCAGCTGCGCGAGTCGGTACTTGCTGGTGCAGCCATTTGGCCAACGTGTCTGTGGTGCCGCCGGTGGCGTTCGCGAGTTCAGCGGCGGCGCGCGCGGACGGCGCCAAACCCGACCACACGGAACCCTGCGTTTTCCCAGATGCGCGCGGCGGCGCCGAGGGTGGTGGTTTTCCCGGCGCCGGCCGGGGCGGTGAGCACGACCAGGAAGTCACCCCCGGTGGTGAGCTTCGTGACGGCGGCCCGCTGATCCGAACCGAGGCCGGCCAACAGCTCCGGGTCGAGCGCCGCCGCGGGGACTTGGCCGACGCGCTTGCCCTGGCCGGCGGCAGCGACCCGCAGCACCGCCGCTTCGACTTGCAACACCTCGCGGCTGGTGAACCTGGGGTCGGAGGCGCGGGGGGTGACACCGACTTGGGGCGCACCCAAACGCATCGCCGTCCAATGGCCGACGCTGCCATCGGTGAGGTGCTCGACGCGCACCCTGGTCTGCTCCGCGGTCTCGGCGATGACAGGGAGTGCGGCGGCGATCTCGATGGTCAGGTCGGCGCGGGAGAACACCCCACGTCGCCGCCCGGCTGCGAGCACCGCCAACTCCGAATGCGAAGCGGGTGTGGATCAGTCGGGGGTGACAGCGACTGCGAAGGGTTCTGTCACGGCGGTGCCAGCGACTGCGAAGGTTGTGTCACGGGGGTGACATCGACTGCGAAGGGTCTTGCGGCGGCGATGACGGCAGTGTGCAGGGCTTTCTGCGCCCCAGCCCAGTGCCGCGGCTTCGGTCTGCCACCGCTCGTGCAGCACCGACACACTGCCGGCGGGTTCTTTGCCTTCCCTCGTCTTGAGGACCGCGGTCTTGGTGACGGCGGCGCGCTCGTTGCGGGTCAGCGAACGGCCGAGGGTCGCTTCGTAGTCGGCGATGACGGGCGCTGCTTCGGCGGCGATTTGTGCTGTTCTTTTACTCCACGCGGTCATGACTTCTTTCGGGACGCCGAGGATCTCCGCCTGCCCGTGCGCAGACGGTGCTCCGAACACCACGCCGAGCCGGCGTGTGCAGTTCGGCGCGCAGCGCGGCTTGGTAGAGGACGCCGGCGGCCTTCTTGTGATGGAACAGCTCATGCCCGTCGATCGTGCGCCACACCCCGTCCGCGCACAGCAGTTTGTTCGGGACCAGGGCGTGGGTGTGCAGCTGCGGATCCCCCGCGCGCGACGTGCGGTGATCGAACAGGGCGGCGGCGAACCCGCCGGTGCGGATCTGTTCGACGCCGTCGGTGCCGCGCCGCGACAACGCCGCGTGCTGATCGAGGTAGGCCAGGGCGGCGAGGACGGCGGCGCGGTGCGCTTGCGCGACCTGGGTTTGCGCGGTCGCGCCGCCCAGTGCCCACAGCACGCTGACGCTCTTGGGTGCGGAGAACGTCAGGTCGTAGCCGGTGACCGCATCCGCCCGCCACGCCCGACCCAAGGCCTCGTCCGGTGACGGGGTGCAGGCCGCGGGCGAACATCGCCTCCAGTTGCTGCTCACTGACCTCGCCGCCCGGCTCGAGGCCGAGCTCAGGCAGTCCGCGGCCGACCCAGACGCCGGGTTGTTCGCCGGCGCCGAGGTAGTACTCGCACGCGCCGACCGCGACACTGGCCTGGTAATAGCGCCAGGAGGTGCGGCCGATCTTCGCCGACGACAACACGCGTATTTTCCCCCGCACCGATATCGCGACCCGACGCCGCCACCATACATTCGCAGAATGCATATGTCTGCTGATTAGTTGGCTTGATTAGTGAGAACGCGATTCATGATTGTGTTGTCGTGTCGGTTGGTGTCGTCTGGTTCGTTTGTGCTTACAGGCTTAGGTTTTCAGGTCGTTGTTCGGTTGGCCGGTTCGGTTCGTCGGTTCGATAATTTCTTGCTTGTGGGTTGCGCATTGCGCGGTTGTATTTCGACGCTTCAAAGCTGCGCGAGCGAATACATGGCAGCGATTGCCATCCGGTGACACGAGGCGATATTCGCCGACCACATAAGAGCCAGCAATGGGCAGAAATACTGTGCGTCGAACTCCTCGACGGGCGAGCCGTGGCTCATAGCGGCGGGGGTGACCGCAAGGGGTGACGGCTGCACCGGTGGGCAGGCAACCGGCGCGCTTTGGTCGGCCGTTCAGAGTTCCGCCCAAGGCGCTCACTGCGCTCGCGCTAGGCACCGGCGGACGTTATCCACACCCACACCGCGACTTTCGTGAGCTTGATGACACCCATAGGTAGGTGAAGGGCTTTCCTACCCAAGGAGCAAACCTGATGGCACCAACAACAGCCTCACCATCGACCTCGATGTCGACGCCGGCCGCGCAGTCCGGGCACGTCGCGCCCAGCATCCGCACTGGATCCAGCGGTGCCGCTACCCGCGGTTCTCGACCTCGTTCAGGCTGCCGCGCTGCTCGGTGTCGGGCGCACAACCGCCTACCGACTGGTGCACGACGGCCAGTGGCCGACCCCGGTTCTGCGGCTCGGTCGGCTTATCAAAATCCCCACCCAACCCCTCCTGGAACTGCTCGCAGGTGGCACCCGCGAGACCGCCTGACGCAACGTCGGGCATCCAGGCCGGGCGGCCGAAACAGGCCGCGGAAGCTCGGCCGAACCATCAGAATCCTGACCGAATGGTTGCTCGAATCACTCGCCGGCACCCCGGCAACGTCGACGTTTGGGGTGCCGGCAGGTGGCTGGAACGGGCCGCGGAGCTCGGCCAGCTCATCAAAATCCTGACCGGATGGTTGCTCGTATTGCTCGCCGGCCCCCGGCAACGTCGACGTTTGGGGGTGCGGGCAGGCAACCGAAAACGAGTCTGCTGAGACCCGGGTCGGCGGACCCAAAGGCCCGACCCGATGGCTACTCGAATTGCTTGCCGGGCACCCCACGACTTCGCCAAACGGCGACGCTCGGGATGCCGGCGGCCGACCGGAACGGGCTCGTCGAAACGCAATCATTTGGCTCCCCTCTATGTCAACGAGGGGTTGTTCCCGCCTGTTGATGATGCGCCGGTCCTCGCCGTCGTCAAGCAGACTGCGCTTGACGACCGCTGCGGGCCGGCGCTGTAACAGGGCGTCGGGAACGGGCTGAAGAACGGTCTGGCCGGGAGCTTTTCGCGCGGGTAACGTGGGTGTTGGCGGGTCCGGGAAGTGACTTCTCCGAAGCGTCGATATCGGGGTTTGAGTCGACCGCGCTGGAGCTTGCAGTCGCCCCCGAGTGTCCTCCCGGACCTGCCTTACTCGGCCGTATCGCATCCGCGAGCAGTTGCCGGTAAACGACGTCGGATAGTCGCCGTTTCAAACAGCGCATCGCTTCCATCGACGTTTTCCCGGCGGCTTTCTTCCGGTCGTAGTAGGCGCGTCCTTCGGTGGGGCTGCGCAGTTGCACGATGGCCATGATGTGCAGCACGCGGTTGATCTGCCGGTTCCCACCACGGGAAAGCCGGTGTCGCACATGGTCACCAGACGACACGTCGATCGGGGCGGTGCCGGTCCAGGACGCGAAGTGCGCGCGGTTGGGGAACCGGGTGATGTCACCGACTTCGACCAGCAGCCGGGCAGCACCGGAGGGTCCGATGCCGTGAAGCTGCGTCAACGTGGTGCCCGTCGCGGCGAGTAACACGTTGAGTTCTTTGTCGGCGGCTTTGGTGCGGTCATAGACCTGCTGCAGGTCAGCGATCAGCTCCGCGGCGACCCGGCGCCGAGTCTTGCCGGCTGCGTCGCGGGGGCGGACTTTCCCCAGCAGTACCTTGGCTTGCGCCGCGGTCAGCGACGTTTTCGCACCGCCAGGGATCAGCTCGAGCAGCAACCGGTGCAGCTGGGAAACCATCCGGGTGTGATCATCACCAAGTGACCGCCGGCGGTCGATGAGGATCCGTAACACCGCGAGTTGCTCGTCGTCGACAACAGGTCGCAGCCCACTCATCCGGGTCCCGACCAGCGCGACCGAATGCGCGTCGGTGGCATCGGTTTTGCGTCCTTGACCGGTGGCAAACACCCGGACCCGTGCGGACAGTTTCGGTGGCACATCCACCACCGGCTCACCATCAGCGAGCAGCCGGTTCGCGATGTGCTTACCGATCCCGTTGCAGCCCTCGATCGCCCACGTCCGCTCGGGAAACTGTTTGGCGAACCGCACCATCGCCGCATAGCCGGCGACGTCGGTGGCATACCTGCCACCACCAAGAATCATCTCGTCACCGTCCATCACCTCGATCGTCGCCGACCGTTTGTGCGGATCCATACCGATCACCACTGCACCCATCCCGACTCCTCAATCTCGACACGGTATTGACGTGTGTGAGCTGGGAGGGCACCGCTTCTTCGAGCAGAACAAACCCCTCTTGAGCCTCTCCCGCTCTTTGGAGCGACGCCCGGCCCGCGCAGGCCAAATGTGAGCCACACGACATGCGTGGGCAGCCGAAATGAGAACGACAGGCCGGGCGCCTAGACCGAACCTTGCCAGGCACCGGTCATAGGACAAGTAAATAAGAAGCCGATGTGCGGATGTTCGGCATGGCACCCTTGTGTCATGCCGAACGAGGAGTCCGCCAAGACGGTGATACGTCCGGCTAAGCAGACATTCCGAAGCCCGGGTGTTGTGCTTCTCGCCACAGTTGCGGCCGCTGTGTTGGGCGGGGAGATGCTCGATCAAGCGAAGCTCTCGTCCGGCATTCCGCCGAAGATCGGCTACCTCGCGATCGCAATGGTGTGCGCGGTGTCGCTCGTTCGTGGGCTTATGGCAGGCGTCGTCGTTGGACCGGACTCAGTGAAGGTGAGGGGCTTTACCCGGACGCACACAGTTCCCTGGTCGGCTGTCGAGGGCTTCGGATTCACTGCTTCTAATCCCATGAACAACACGGTGTATATAGCCGTGCGTCTCAAGGGTGGCCGGTACCTGAAGACGGGGGGCCTGTCGGGACGATCCCCCCATGACCCCAAGGCGCTCGGTATCGTCGCGCAGATGGAGGTCTTGAAGCCGTCGTAACCCGCTCTGCCAAACCGCACCGGTGCGTTGGACGAACAGGTGCCTATTCGTGCAGTAAACGAAATATCCGACTATGCCGCCGACCGCGTTCAGCTGAACGCGGCACCCAGCTCGGCCCGGCGCGAACATCTGCCGCACTGACCCGCGTTCAGCTGAACGCGGCACCGCGACTTCGCGTAGTCGTCCGGATCTACCGCCCTGCGGGTTCGGCTGAACGCGCGACTTCGACGTCAACTATGCGCTGCCAGTGCGCCCCCGCTGCAGCCAGTGCGTTCTGTGAGTGTTAGGTCTGGCGGTTGTGGTGGATCGCTGCCAGCATCCGGTGTTGGTGTCCGACTGACTCGAGCGCGTTTTGACCGGCGTTGTGTCGTGTCTTGCAGCTGACGTGTCGTCGGGCGCCGGCACCGGTCTGGCCCACCGACTGGCTTGATAGAAGCCTGTCCGCGCTGCGGCGTGTGACTCCTCACAGAACTGCCGTTCGGTGACTCCATCCAAACCGGTGCCGACAACGACCCGTCCCTGGAAGGAGCTCGAGCCGTATGACAATGCTGGCAGATTTGGTGGATGCCGTCATCGGTGGTGACACCCATCGCGACACCCACACCTTGGAGATGACAAGCCCGACCGGCGCGACGATCAGCGTGTGCACGGTGACCAACGACGCCGCTGGTTTCGCTGCAAGCGTTGAGCTGGATCGAGGACCACGCGCCAGGCCCGAAGGGTGATCGTGGGGTTGGAAGGCACCCGCAGTCTATGGCATCGGGTTGGCTCGTGCGGCGGCCGCTGCCGGGCTGATGGTGGTCGAGGTCGAACGACCGCGGCGAGCTGAGCGGCGGCGCGGAAATCCGATCCGAAAGACGCGCGGCTGGCTGCGTTGAGCGTGTTGCAGATGCAACCCCACAAGTTGCCGACCCCGCGCGCCGACGGTGACCGGGAAGCGTTGCGGATCTTGCTGTCTGCGCGCCGCGACCTCACCGTCGCGCGCACCGCGCAGATCAACCGGCTGCGGGCGTTGCTGCTCGGCGGTGACGAGGCCGACCGCGCATTGGCGAAGGGGCGGCTGTCCGATCAGTGGTTGGGCCACATCGCCCGGCGGCGCGGCCGCGCCGGGTGTACCCGCGAGCAAGCGATCCGGCTCGGCGAAGCGCGCCGGCTCGCCCTGGCGATCCGCACCGCCGGCGCGGAGCTGGTGACAAACAAAACCCAGTTGCAAACCCTGGTGAACATCCTCGCGCCGCAACTGCTGGCCAAGACCGGTGTCGGGCCGGTCAGCGCAGCACAAGCACTGGTGTCGTTCTCCCACCCAGGTCGCTGCCGCAACGACGCGGCATTCGCCGCGCTGGCCGGCGCCAGCCCGATCCAGGCCAGCAGCGGGCGCATCAAAAGACACCGACTCAACCGTGGCGGTGACCGAGCGTTGAACCGTGCGCTGCACGACATCACCCTCAACCGTTGGCGAGTTTGTCCCCGCACCCACGACTACATCGAAAAGCGCCGAACCGAAGGGAAAACCGACCCCGAAATCCGCCGCGCACTCAAGCGCTACATCGCCCGCGAACTGTTCCGGACCCTCAACCAAAGGACCCCCGCATGACTTGACAACACATAGAAGCGTCAGCTGAACGCGCCACCGCGACTTTGCCGTCACCGAGTGGGTGGAGCGTGAGCATCGCGTTCAGCTGAACGCGGCACCTGGACCCCGCGTAGTCGTCGGGATGTGCCGCCGTGCGCGTTCAGCTGAACGCGCGACTTCGACGTCAACTATGCGCTGCCAGTGCGCCCCCGCTGCAGCCGCCGCGTTCAGCTGAACGCGATCACATGCCGCTGACACGGTCGTTTCGTGCGCTCGGTGGGGCCGGGAGCCGCGTGGGCAGGGCGGAATGCCGAGACCTCGGCGAGATCAATGCGCGCAGGGGTATCTGTGGTCGATCAGCGGGTAGGACGTGGACTGAATGAAGCATGAGCGTAAGGGGACCAGATGGATGCGATGACGATTGGCTTCTTGTTCTCACTAGGTCTTCTCGCGCTGGTGATGATTGTGCGGCTTCTCGGTTGGGATCCTGCGAAGAGCCGGGCCCGACGAGGGTTGCCGCCAGTGTCCGCTGACGCTCGTCGCGGCTTTGGCGTCCGCCGGCTCCCCGGAGAGTCGCAAGGGCGGCTTACGCGTCCGCTGTTCTACATAGATGGTCGTGGCCGATTGCCGAGGTTCAGCCTTTCGCCGCATGAGCCATCGGTGAAGGACCGCTCGGCCTCGTCAGATGGCAAGTAGACCTGTCTCGCAGTGGTGGTAAGGCGACCATTTCCACGCGGCTTCGCAACGCGCGCATCTGCCGCGTTGACGGTCGTTGTTCGGCTGGCGCTGTCAGACTGGGAGCGTGAGGGCACTATTCAAGGAGATTCGAGCTGGTGACCTTGCGGCGGTGACACGTCGCCTGGATGCCGATCCGGACTTGGTTGGTGCTATCGCGAAGGCTCCGCCGAAGAAGGACGATGGTCAGTCGCCATTGCAGGTGGCGATCAAGTCCGGGAACTTCGCCATCGCCCAGCTACTGCTCGACAGGGGCGCGGACGTGAACTTCGTCGAGGAATCCGCGGTGAACGAGTGGAACGCGCCTGTCTTGCACGACTCCATTCGATCCGTGGTCTTCAGCTCGAGATACGGCAGGAATCGAGCGCTACCGGGCCAGCCACCACGAATCGAGGTGATGAACGATCTTGCGACCTTCGAGGACGCATTTGCCGTTCTCCGCGGAATGATCGACCGCGGCGCAGATACCACCGCAACCGATTCGTACGGGAACTCCGTATTGCTTCGCGCGGCTCTTGACGCGCGCCAGATCATCGATGAGCCAATCTCGCAAGACCTGTTCAGCGACCTACGCCGCGTGTTCTCGCTGCTTCTCGGGGCCGGCGCCGACCCATACCGCGTCGACCCCCGCGTCGACGCAAGTCTCGCCGCACACTTCACAGGTACCACCGTCGAGCGATTCCTCACGGCATGATGCCGGACTCCCACCGACCGCACTCTTTTGCCGCGATGACGCGCACGCAGTCAGGACCATGGATCGGTGCTCCAGTTGCGGATGAACGTTCATGCGCTGAGCAACTGCTTGTGTCACGGTCCGGCGGCTGATTGAACGTCGTGCAGCAGGTCGGGCGGTGTGAGGGGTTCGAGCGCTTGGAAGACGTCGGGCGCCACGGCTACGTAGGCGCTGGTATTGCCGGGGCCGGGGCCGTACGCGCCGTTGCATCCCAGGATGACGACGTCGACGTTTTGCGGTGGGGTCTGGTCAGCGAAATCGAACTGCAACGTGACGTCGAGCAACGCTGCGGGACAGTCGCGTGTCCCAAGGAATCCTGGGCTGCTGGTGTTGAGGTCGGCGGCGAGTTGTTTCGCGACGGCCGGTCCTCCGGATGTGTGTGGGCAGCCGCTCGGTCGCCTCGTCGGTGCCCAGATCGCGGTCACCTGCGTCGGGTCGGCGCCGATCGCCATCGACGGGCCTGGCGGAGCTTGCGATCCGGTTGGCTGCCCGAACACGCATCCGACATTCGCCGCAAGCACGGAGGATGTCGCAGAGGACGGCGCGGGGGACGGCAACTGCTCGCTACCCGTAGTCGCGGGCGCGATCGCCGAGGAACCATCCGTCGCCACTGTGCCGCGATGGGCGCTTGAGCATCCCGCGCCGCCCACACCCAAGATCACTAGCGACAGCAGCCATCGGAGCCCCGGTGCCGGCCGCGAACCGCTGCCCCGCCGCAGCGCCTTCGCCGACGGGTTGGAAGCCTTCCGCATGCAACTGGTGTAGCGGATCAGCGGTGCAGCCTCCACTGGGCGAAGAAACGCGAGCACCCACGTGTGACGGCAGGCATCCTCAATCGGTTCCGTTGCCTGGGATAAGGGCCAATGAAGGTTCCCGGCAGGCCTCGCGAACCATCGCCATCCGCGGTCTGTACCGCCGAACCAGAGTGGGGCGGCCATTTCGACGGCGGCCTTCGCGGCTCACGTACGCCTCCCAGACCCTCGTCGGGAGGGGGAGCGGCAATCGGTGACGGCTGATCGGTCGGCATGTGCGCAAGGCGCTCCAGAAGGGCAAACTTGCGGCGCAACTGACCAAGCTTGGTAGCCCCGAGGACGGCTGCGGCCTCGTATTCCGCGCGCCGCTTTCGGAGATCATCCGACACAGGTCCTCCCTGCCGGTTGCGTCATCGAGGCTGAACATTCCTGCGAGCGCCAGGTCCGAACCATCCTCCATCCCAGCGACCATCGCTGATGATGCACTCGACCATAATCCGGAGCGCTGCTCCCATCTCGGCACGTTCTCGGCAGTGCCTTCGGCTGCATGCGTCCGGTCACGCATCCTGCAATCATCCGACTAACAGCCCTGCAATCATCCGGCCAACAGTCCTGCAATCATCCGGCCAACAGTCCTGCAATCATCCGCTTAGAAGGCCCAAGATGATCTTGAAGTGGTCACAGAGTGGTCACAGAACCTCTGGAAACGAGCCGATCGGTCTTGGTAGTCGGAGTAACGCGACGGCACCGAGCAAGCCCGTGACCTGCAGGTATGCGATAAGCGGCGGCACGAGGGGTCACGCGAAAACACCCAATTTTGGGAGTTCAAATCCCACCTCCACCGCCAAATTTTTCGGCCGCCGGCTCGCCCGCCCGCCCTCCCTCCCGAGGCTGACTGGAGGACACCATGCACGTTGGGATCGACAGCTTCGTCTCGACCGTGACCGATCCGTCGTCCGGTCGTCAGATCGGTCCCGAGGAGCGGATCGAACACCTGCTTGAGGAGATCGCGCTCGCCGACGCGACTGGCGTCTACTCATTTGGGATTGGCGAGCATCACCGCGAGGAGTACTACGACTCCGCGCCGCCGGTGATCCTCGGAGCCGCGGCTGCGCGCACGACGCGCATCAGGCTAGGCAGCGCGGTGACCGTGCTGAGCGCCGCCGACCCGGTTCGCGTGTTCCAGCAGTTCGCCACTCTCGATCTCATTTCGAAAGGTCGAGTCGATCTGATCGTCGGGCGCGGCTCGTTCATCGAGGCGTTCCCCTTGTTCGGACTAGACCTCGACGACTACGACACGCTCTTCTCGGAGAAGCTCGATCTGCTGTTGAAGATCCGCGATGACGTCCAAGTCACGTGGTCGGGGCAACACCGTCCGGCACTTACCGGGCAAGGCGTGTATCCACGTCCGGTGCAAAATCCGCTGCCGATCTGGGTCGGTGTCGGTGGCACGCCCGAGTCGTTCGTGCGAGCGGGCCTGCTCGGGTTACCGCTGATGGTGGCCATCATTGGTGGCGAACCGCGCAGATTCGGCCCACTCGTCGACTTGTACCGACGCGCCGGCGCCGAGGCAGGCCACGCCCCGGAGGACCTGCACGTCGGCTTGCACGTGTTCGGCTTCGTCGGCGACAGCCTCCAGTCCGCCTCCGACACGATCTATCCGGGCTGGCACAAGATGTTCACCTCGGCCTCGCGCGAGCGCGGGTTCGCGCCGCCGACGCGCGCGCAGTTCGACGCTACGAGTGGACCTGACGGAGCGTTCTTCATGGGCGATCCAGACACTGTCGTCACCAAACTGCGTCGGGTGTCGGAGCAGCTCGGCGGCGTCGAGCGAGTCTCGTTGCAGATGACCAACCCCTTGCTCAGCCACGCCGACCTGTTGCGTGGCATCGAGCTGCTCGGCACCGAAGTCGTCCCGAAAGTGGCCAGCGACTGACACCGGCCTCACCGCTCTACTGTGGGTGGCTCGCTTCCGATCGAGTCGATCCATTTTTGGAGGCGCCGGCTTTCGCGGGTCATGAGCTCGGGGTCTCTCAAGGCTTGGGTCAGCACCGCCGCTCCGTGGTACGAAGCGATGAACCTGACTGCGAGGTCGCGAGCGTCGGGTTGACCCATGGCGCTGAACTGCTTTTCCGCCCAGTCGATCGGGACCTCGACCAGTCTTCGGGCGTTGTGGTCCGATCCGGCGATCCGCTTCTCGAGTTCTGTGGACAGTGTTCCGTGAGGGCATCCGTACTCAGCGACTAGCGTGTTCTGTTCTGCTAGCTGCCGTATGAGTGCCTTCAGTCGTCCCTGCGGCGTGCGGTGCCGGCGCTCGAACGAGGCGAGCGTCTCGTCGATGAGGCGCACGTGGGCCTCGACGACGGCGTCCACAATGTCGTCTTTGGTCTTGAAGTAGTAGTAAATGTTCCCCACGGGTACGTCGGCCCGCTGGGCGATGTCGGCCAGGGTGGTGTTCTCGACGCCTTGCCGGTGCAGCAGTTCCATCGCCGCGGCGAGGAGCCGTTCCCGTTTACCCGGCCTCGGCTCGACGGCGCTGCTCGTACCGCTCTCGGGTAAGGCAGTCATCTCACTAACAACTATAGACGACCGTGCGCCTCCTGTGATTAGTTAGTGTTCTGACTAACTGGAGGTGCTCCGCAAATGCTCGAATCGCCCCAACCGTCGTTCCTCAGCACGCGCCGTGGCCAGCTCACGCTGGCGTTTCTGTGTGCCGTGGCCTTCCTCGATTTCGCCGACGCCGCGATCGTGAATGTCGCGTTGCCCTCCGTTCGGCACGACCTGCATTTCACCGTGCAGAACCTGCAGTGGGTGTTGAGCGGCTATCTCCTCACCTACGGCGGCTTCCTTCTCCTCGGTGGGCGGGCGGCCGATTTGCTCGGTCGGCGCCGGATCCTGGTCGCAGGAACAGCAGTGTTCGGCCTCTCGTCGATGGCCTGTGGTCTCGCACAGAACTCGGGAACGTTGGTTGGCGGCCGGCTTGCTCAAGGAGTGGGTGCGGCCATGATGACGCCGGCTGCGCTCTCGATCCTGACGACCAGCTTCAACGAGGGGTCGGATCGGCTGAAGGCGCTCGGTGCGTGGGGCGCGATGGGCGGCCTTTCGTCCGCGGTAGGAGTCTTTCTCGGCGGGTTGCTCACGGGCGGACCAGGTTGGCGCTGGGTGTTCTTCGTCAACCCGCCGATCTGCCTGCTGGTGCTCTTCGCCGTGTTCCGGCTGGTCGACGACGATCGACGGCGGGCGCCGTTGGCCCACTTCGACACAGGTGGGGCCATCTTCGTCACCGGGACCATGTTGCTGACGATCTATGCACTCGTTCGGGTGCCGACCGTTGGTTGGAGCGCTACTTCCACGATCGTCGAACTGGCGGTCGCTGTTGCACTCCTCGTCGCTTTCGTCATCAACGAGAGGCGGCATTCGAATCCGCTCGTGCCGTTCTCGATTTTCAAGATCAAGGGGCTCGCTGCGGCCGATGTCACGCAGATGATCGCGATGGCGGGCTTCTACGCGATGTTCTTCTTCGTCACCCTCTACATGCAGAACGTGCTCCACTTTTCACCGACCCGAGCTGGCGCTGCCTATGTCCCGATCACATTCGGCGTCGCGATCTCTGCGGGCGTCTGCTCCAAGCTGTTCGCGCGCATCGGCACCCGGCCGATCATTGTGGCCGGCGCGTTGCTCGCTTCCAGTGGTGTCTACTGGCTTTCGCGGATCCCCGTGCATGGCTCGTATCTCAGCGACCTGCTCCCAGGGCTCATGATCATGTCGCTCGGGTTGGGCGCAGTGTTCGTCGGCGTTCAAACAGCTGCGAACGCGGGGGTGCCGCCCGACAAGGCGGGCCTCGCCGCTGCGTTGATCACTGCATCGCTCCAAGCTCGGTGCCGCCCTCGGCCTGGCCATCTTCTCTGGGCTCGCTACGTCTCGCACCAATCATTTGCTTGCCCGCCACGTCGACCTGCCTGCAGCACTCACGGCGGGCTTCCATCGGGCGCTCTTAGCCTCAAGCATCTTCCTGGCTGCCGCGGCGGTGATCGCTTTGCGCGCCACCAACACACGCGGTGAGCCGATGCCAGCCGACGAAATCGAGGGCGACAGCGCAGCGGACGACGATTCACATCCGATGGCTACCGCGGACAACTCGTAAAGGGGAATCGGGGCAAACCCTCGATCAGGGCGGCACATCTAGCGCCGTGCGTAAGGCACACCTACGGTTGCGAACATGGCCGGATTCTCTAGTAGAGCGCTATTGGCCGGGGGTGACGGCTGTCGACGTTGATGCCGTCACACGCCGGCTCACCGAACTGGGCAACGAGAGTGCGACGTTTGTCGCCAGCACGCTGATCCCGGCCGATGAGGTGGTGTTCTTCGAGTTCAGAGCGGACGACGAGGCAGCGGTCCGTGAGCTCGCGCACCGTGCTGAGTTGCGTTGCGATCGACTGGTCTCCGCCGATCGCCAACCGCACGCCTACTGAGACCACCTACCCGCGACCTCACGACGCGTTCGAGCCCATCCGGGCGCCGAGTTCCGCACGCGAACGGATGCCGAGCTTGCGGTACACGCGCGCCAAGTTGGCCTCTACGGTCTTGACCGCCAAGAACGTGCGGTCGGCGACCTCCTTGTTGCTGAGTCCCGATGCGGCGAGCTGCGCGACCAGTCGCTCGGTTTCGGTCAGCTCAGCGGGCGCGGAAGGACGAACGTTGACGCGCGCCAACTCAGCTGCCGCTTGCGCCTGCCATGCGGTTGCACCGAAAGACGCGAACTCATGCTCGGCTTCCACCAACAATGCGCGCGCGTCGGATTTTGCCTTGGCGCGGCGGCTGATCCGGCCGGCGATCAGCAACGTCCGCGCGCGATCAAAACGCAGCGGCGAGGTGTCGTACCACGACAGTGCGGACGCCGACAGAGCGACCGCATCGCTCAGGCGACCCTCGTGTGCTGACGAGCATCGCGCGTCCGGTAAGCACAACGGCGGCGGCCGACTCGCGACCTGACCGCTGTGCCTGCACGGAGAGTTCGTCGCAAAACGTGGCCGCATCCGCCGTCCGGCCTGCGTCGATCAAGGCGCAGACGTGATCGAGGTGCGACCGCCCGTAGCCGGGTTCGCCGAAGTGCATCCCTACGAACGCCGAGTACCACAAGTCGGTGTGCGCGACCGCGCCGACTGAGTCGTTGCGAGACAGTGCCACGAACCCGAGGACAGCGTGGATGCGATGAACGATCCATGGGTTGGCGCCCTCGGCAGCAAGCAGGCCGAGCAGAACGTGTGAGGCTTCATCGAGCTGGCCCTGATACGCCATGCGCTAATCCGAGGTTGTAACGCGCTTGGGTTTCTTGGCTCTGGAGCTCACCTTGGACGGCGACCTCGAAATGTTCGTCGGCGTAGGCCCTGCCACGCGCAAGTTGTCCGCGCCACAGGTAGATCGACACCAGGTGCCCGAGTGCGTACGTGATCGACGAGAGGTCGCCGGTCGCTTGCGCCTCTTCGAGCAACGCAAGTAGCCGATCCTCCGCGGCGTCAATGTCGTCGGCGTACTTCAGCAGCGCCGCATAGCTGGCGTCGGCCCGATCGGACAACCGCCGCGACGGATGCGCACGCTCGATCTCGATCGCGCGCGCGAACAGCTCGTGGTCTAGCCCATGGCCGGCTCGAAAGCGCGCCCCCGCGAGTTGCGCAAGCGCACCCGACAGGATCATCGGATCCGGATCTTCGTGTGCCACAAGGAGATCCACGGCTTGCTGCGCGTAGTTCTCGGAGACGTCGATGTCATCGGTCAGAGCCGCGACGGTCAGCAACGCCTCGGCCAACACCAGGGGGTCCGCTGTGGCCTCCGCGATAGCCACCCGGGCCTCGCGCTCGGCGTCTGCCCAGCTCGTCACCTCCGTCGCAATTTCGGCGAGTCTGATGCGACGCCGAGCACGCGCCGGCCCCGGTTCGGTTGCCGCGACCGCGTCGGTCTGCGATTGCCACGCGCCCGAACTGTCGCCCGACCGCAGCTGCGCATCTGCGAGCCGGTCGAGGCGCGCAGGACGCAACGCGGCGTCGGTCGTGTGCTCCAAAGACAACTGCGCAAGACCAACGGCAATATCGGGGACGCCGGCGGCGAGCGCCGCGGTAACGCCGACGTCGAGGTCGGCCGCGAGTGCGGCCTGCGGCTCGGTGGCCGCGAGCGCGGCGTGCCGCACGCGCTCGATGGGATCATCAGCTGCGGCGGCGAGCCGTGCGTGGAGCCGTCGACGCTGCGACGTCGTGAGACCGTTGTACGCGGCCGCACTCAGGAGCGGGTGGGCCGCTCGAATGACGCGCGGCGCACCAATGACGGCTGGTTCGTCGACGACGACCATCCCCGCCGCGACGGCATGTTCGATCGCGTCGATGTCGCGATCGTCGGCGGTGAAGCGCCACGCTGCCGCGGTTGCGGCGACGACCTCTGCGACGTCGTCCGGTAAATCGCGCGCACGCGCATCGACCAATGCGTTGAGCCCGGCCGGTACGGGCAGCGGTGTTCCCGCCTTCGGGCTGATCTCGAGCTGGTCGAGGGCGCGGGCGAGTTCCAACGCGTAGAGCGGATTACCTCCCGACGTCTCGTAAACGCGCAGCAACATCGGTCGCGCGAGTCGGATCCCACCGCGGGTCTGGAGCAGATCGAACAGTGCGCCAAGTGTTAACGGGCCAATCGAGATCACCGAGCACCGGTCGCTGGGCAAGCCCTGAAGCACTTGCAGTCGCGCATCGTGGTCGCGAACGGTCGCAAGCAGCCGCGCCGGACGCACACCTTCGAGTCGGCGTAGCGCGAAGGTCACCGCCGACGCGCTTGCCGCGTCGAGATATGGCAGGTCGTCGACAGCCAACAGCACGGGTGCAGTGTTCGTAGCAGCTTGCAGCGCGGACAGCAGTGCGGTGCCGACCATGCGTTCGTCGAGCGTCTCCGACGCGGGTATTGACCCGCTCTGCAGTGACACGACCTCGAGTGCTCGCCGCTGCACGTCTGGCAGCGACTCCAGCGTGGTCGGCGGCATCGTGCGCATCAGGTCGGTCATCCCAACCCATGGCAGCCTGGCCTCGGCGGACGTGGCCCGCGAGATCAGCACGTGGTCGCCGGCCGCGCGTCTTTCCGCGACGATCGATTCCCAGATCGCTGTCTTGCCGATGCCCGCATCGCCCGTCAAGAGAACTGCGGCCGTTCGGTCTGCCGATGCGCCTAGCGCCGCCAGGATTGCGGCCCGTTCGAGCGAGCGCCCGATGAGATCTGCGGGACGGGCCCGACGCAGCTCTTCCGACTCGGACATGGGTCTCCCCGTGGCGGTGTAGCAGGTGAACCGGACGCGCGGCCAGCGTACGCCCGCCACTCGGCGTCCGCCCTGATCGAGGGTTTGCCCCGATTCCACGGCGACGCTGCGGACCTAGCTTCGATGTGGCGGGAGCCCGTCGCACCGCGTCTGAGCAGGAGCAGCCATGCAGGTCCGAGCGTTATCAACAGCCGCAGCCATCGTGCTCGTCGCGTTGGCATCAGCAGCGTGCAACCCGGCAACGAAGTCCAAGGCGACGCCCTCGGTGACGGTGCTGCCTGCGACCGAGACACAGGCGGACGAGGCCTCGCCGACAGCGTCCCCCAGCGCGTCGGCCGCGAGCGCGTCGAGCGCGCCGGCCGTCGCGAGCGCCAGCCCGGCGGCGAGCTCCAGCTCACCGGCCGCTACACCGGCACCCGCAGCTGGCGGCGGCTCGACCGTCGATGTGTGCTCGCTCCTGACGCCGGCTCAAGCGTCGTCCATCAACGGCGTCACATACGGAACCGCCACCGCGCAGCGCATTGCCGGCATCGACACCTGCGACTACAAGAACACCGGCCGGCTTCCGACCCATCGACATTCAGGACCTGAACACCCAGGTGATTTCGCTGCCGGATTGTTACACGCGAATTGCTGGCAGCCGAGGGCCCGGGACGAAGGTCGCGGCGTCGGTGACGACGCGTTCGGCCACGAGATTGGCATCGTCGTGAAGCTCGGCAACCGGTGCATCGGGTCTCCGGTCTGACCTCGGCCGAGTTCAAGGACAACTACGCGCCCGACGTTGCGATGGCGAAAATCATCATCGCCGGCCTGCACTAAGGCTTCCTTCTCGCGCGGGCTTCCTTCACCACAGGATTTGGTCGACCTACCGGCAGACGCCGTCCTGGGCGCTCGTGTCTGAGCACACCGGCGGCGGCTCGTTGGATGTGCCGCCGTCCGGTGGCGAGTTATCGCAGAGGTTCATACCGATCACGCCTAAGGCCAACGATCCCAGGAACTTCCCCATCTGCTGCCCGCCCGCCGCGAGACGGGCTGCCTCCGTCGCTCCTACCCCGGCACCGCTCGCTCCCCAAGGGAGCCATAGCGAGGCGACAGACGCTAGGGCTACGGCAATCCCAAGCGGCCCTCCGGTGGCGGCGGTGTAGCCCGCAAGAACGACGGTCGCGATCCTGTATGCCGATGCAGAAACTTTGCCGACGCAGTAGTACGCGTTCCCTGTAGTTGCGATGCAACCCAGTGCGTACGCGGTCACCATGAGATTCGCGAGTTGGATGAATTTGCTCAGCCAATCCGACTCGGAATCACAGGACGCCGCCGCGTCATCTGTAAGCGCACCGCCCGAGCCATCAAGCAGGACGGCGGTCGCGGCTCCGGTTGTGGAATCGACGACCCAGAACGCGGCGGTCGTGCCGCCGGTCGGGACAAGCGCGTGCAGTGTTGCCACGTAGTACGTGCTGTTCAGCACGGCCTGCCATGCGGGCTGTTGCGTGGTGGGCAGCGCATTGATGAACGTGTCCCACGGGTCGCGCGTGCTTGCCGGCAAGAAGGTCAGCGGCCGTCCGGCGAGGCTGCTGAATGCCGATGCATCGAAGTTCGTCGCTTCTGCTGCGGCAGCGCTGCCGGACAGCTCGAGGGCGGCCTCGAATGCGGCAACGGGATCCGTCCTGACCGGCTCGATCGTGTTCAGCATGGGAGGCAGGTCTATCCGGACATCGACTTTGCCGGCCGCATTGCCGCGCTCTTGCAGGATCGCCACACGCATTGTGGGTACTGCCGCGGGATCGGCGTTGGCGACAGGCGCGAGCAACGCCGAAGCAAACACGGCAGGCACGCGCCGCACACCAACCTTGCTCGCCGCGTCGACAATGTCTTGCCCGGACGCCGAAGTAGGCAACGTCACCACGGGGTGCAATGACTGCGCCGAAGCGATGAGATCATCGATGATCGCGGCAGCAGTAGTGCTTCCAGGTTCGATCGCAATCGTGGTCAGCCCGAAGATAGCCGCGCGTGTTTCAGCCGCAGCTGCTGCGTCGTCCAACGCCTGGATGGGGCTGCCACCGGCGAGGTTCACTCCGGCAAGGTGACGCACTCCGCTGTCGTATTCTGCGATACCGATCCGCACATAGAGGCCGGCGAACGACCACGGCGTCGCGGGAGTTGCTGGCGCGGTGTACATCGCATTAGCCACTGGAGTCTTCCGGCCGGTCAGTGAGACCGTGACCATGTGCGTCATAGATCCGCTGCTTGATGCGGTGTAGCGCATGCGGTAGGTGTGCAGAACTCGGGCGGCAACGAGCGGTTTGATGATCGCCGCAAGCGCCGACGATGTCGTGGGCGCAAGAGGGTCAAGCTGCGTGCCGCCCGACAAAGTGATCAGCGTCGATACTGCGGTGGCATCTGGCTTGCCGATCGTCAAGCAGACGACAGGGATGTGAGCCGCGCGGATCCGGCGTTGTGCCGCGGCGATGTCGGTAGGTAGCTCCCCGTTGCTTTGGAAGTCGCTCACCATCAGGATCGCAACCACGCCCTGGTCGATGCCGCCACCACCCAGTACTCCCCACACCAGCGAATACTCGCCACCGGCCTTGGCGAACGCCGCCAGGAGTCCTGCCTGATCCGGTGGTACCCACTTCGTTGGATCCGGGCTGCTCGCGGTGTCGAGACCTAGGACCTGGACGTCGAAGGGTGCTTGCTGCGCGGCGGCGACGAGCGTAGTCGCAAGCGACTGTTCAAATGACGCTTTGGCTGCGGGGGATGGCCACGTCTCCGCGACGCTGCCGGTCGTGTCGTAAATGACGAGGACCCGCGGCTTGTTGTCACTGACCGTGTTTGACATCAATGCGATCGATGGAGCCGCCGTCCCGTTGTCAGTGATGGTGAATGAGGCGGCGTCCAGACCATCGACGGAATTGCCTGCACTATCGAGCACCGCGACGTCGAGCTCGACTTCGGGAAAGGTTGTCGCGCGCGCCGTCGCCTGCATCGTCGTGGTCGAAGCGATCACATTCTTGAGCTGGCTTGCCGACAGCGCCGTCATCGGCCCGTACGCACCCACCGGCACCGTTGTGTCGTCGCTGCTGCCGCTTGGCTGCGACAAGACATCGCCCTGCAGCGTGATCGGCGATCCGTTGAACACTTGGGTGGCATCGCTTGCCGAGGCCGGTGCCGTCGATGCGAACGACGGGGGGCTCGACGTAGCGATCGGAGGCGCGGCGAAGGCAGCCAGTTCGCTTTGTACACGAAGCATCGGTATCCGGACCGACTGGTTCGCGGGGTCGTCCAGGAACCCGATCGCGCCGCTCGGCGGGACGAAGTTCAGCAGCACTTGCCGGCCGAACACCTCCTCTGCGAGCCATGTGCCGCTGACGAGTTCGACGAGTTGGCCGTGCGGCGTCGTCGAGCCTGGCGCCGGATTCGTCATCGCCGACACCGTCACGCTGACCTGCGGAGATGGTGATTCAGCAGCGCCTCCCAGACCGGACGGCGCAGTGTTCGTCGGATTCAGATTGCCGAGCGCGAACAGATACTGCTGCGCTCCGGTCGGCGAGGCTGCGCTCGGTGACGGTCCGCTTGGGGTCGTGCTGACTGCCACGACAGGCACGGATGCTGGCAGCAGATCCTTGCGAATGGTCGCACTCTGCAGGGACGTCGGAATGGCGGCTGTCAGTGCTTTTGCCGCGGCTTCCGCCGGGCTTTCAGCCGGCACTGAATCTGACGGCGTCGGAGAGTGTGTTGACAGTACCGTTCCTGCTGGTAGCAGTGCGACGGCCCTGGCATACAACGTCTCGTCCGGCTCGAAATCGGCTGCACGCACCTGGTACAGAGTCGGCAGGTCAATCGCCGATGGCCGATCCGCCGACATCACGGTTGCGGTAAAGCCGGCCGCGGTCAACAACTCGACGAGCAGGTCGGCCCGATCGCGCAAGCTTCCGGCGCCGCCGCGCAAGGTCGCACGCGCGCCCCATCGCTTCGAATAGACCGGGTCGTCGCCCTGCCGCCAGGACGGGATGACTGAGATCCGGTCACGTACGAAGGCGGCGATCGTGACGACATCCTTCGTAGCGACCGCCTTTGCCGCGGCTTGCTGGAGGAAGTCGGGACTCGCCTGAACTGCCTGGCGGAGCACGGTCAAGAAGTCAGCAGTTGCGGCACTAGCCGCCGCAGACGAAGGGAAAGAGGTCGGCGAACTGCTGGCGGACGCAGACGCCGACCCGGTCGCAGCCGCCGGGTGGTGCTTGCCGGTGCATGCTTCAAGGACGGCGACCAGTGCCAGCGCGTTGACCGCCGCCAGGAACGACCGGCGGGTGATGCCGGACGTCGGGCTGTCGTACGGGTCGTCGAGTGCGACGTCGGAGGCCGATCCATTCGATCCCATGGAACCCAGCACAACCCACCGACGTAACGTTCAGGTAATGCCCGGCGTGAGGAGTTGACATGAAGCAACGTGTACTCGGTGGCACCGGCATATCCGTCAGCGACATTGCGCTCGGCGCGATGATGTTCGGCGCCATGGGCAACACCGACCATGACGAGTCGATCGCCATGATTCACAACGCACTCGATGCGGGCGTCAACCTGGTCGACACCGCCGACGTCTACTCCGGGGGCGAATCCGAAGAGATCGTCGGCAAAGCCCTGAAAGGCAGGCGCGACGACGTGGTGCTCGCGACGAAGTTCGGCTTGCCACGAGCAGACGACCCGAACTACCAGGGCGGGTCGCCGCGCTGGATCAAGCGGGCGGTAGAGCACAGCTTGCGACGACTCGACGTCGACCACATCGATCTGTATCAGATGCACAGGTTCGACCCGCTGACTGACATCGACGAGACGCTCGGGGCGCTGTCTGAGCTGGTCCGGTCGGGGAAGGTCCGCGCGATCGGCTCGTCGACGTTTCCGGTCGAGCGGATCGTCGAGGCGCAGTGGGTCGCTGAAAGGCGCGGTCATCATCGCTTCCGTACCGAGCAGCCGCGCTACTCGATCTTCTCGAGAGGCATCGAGGCGGCAATGCTGCCGACCGCACAGCGCTACGGCATGGGCGTCTTGACGTACGCGCCTCTGAGCAGCGGCTGGCTCTCTGGTCGAGCCGACCCGACGCAAGGTAACCGCACCGCTCGGGCGCCGCAGGCGTTCGACATCTCCGTGCCGGCCAACAAAGCGAAGCTCGAGGCCGTTGATGCACTCACGAAGCTCGCGGCTGACGTAGGGATGCCGCTGACACATCTGGCAATCTCGTTTGTCCGCTCACACCCAGCTGTCACGGCCGTGCTCATCGGTCCGCGCACGCCGTCCCATCTCAGTGACTTACTCGCAGGCGCGGATGTCGAACTGACCGACGACATCCTCGACCGGATCGACGAGATCGTCGCGCCGGGCACCGACATCAACCCGGACGACACCATGTTCGCAACGCCCGCCGCGATCGTCGACAAACGCCTCCGCCGCCGGTCATAGCGTCGGTCACACGAGCGCGGCGCGTCGACCGATCTCGGCTGCTTCGATACGGCTCGTGGCGTCGAGTTTGCGCAGCAGGTTAGATACGTGCACGCTCGCTGTTTTCTTGCTGATAAAGAGTTCTTCGGCGATCTGGCGATCGGTTCGCCCCCGGGCCAACTGCCCGAGCACCTCAAGCTCTCGCGGCGTGAGTCCGAGGTCGTCGGCCGCAGAGTGTGTCGTCGCGGCGGCAGCTGGCTGCGCTGCGACCAACGGGACGCGGGCTCGCTCGGCCAGTCGTTCGACACGTGCACGAAGCAATGGGGCGCTGGCATCAATTGCCGTCTGCCACGCGAACTGGGTGCCCTCGACAGCGCGTTGCCGGTCGAGGCGTGAGCCGAGCAGGTACTCGGCTTCGCGCCAGCGGCAGTAGGCACTGGTGAGTGGTTCTCGCGCGGCGTCCCAGGAAGCGGCGGCCGCTTGCCACAGATCTGGGTCTGGCCCGGTAACCCGGCTCGCCTCCGCCTGACACAGCGCGACGAGGGCGATCATCCGCGGAAACACCACGTATCCGTGCGACCTTCGCGCAGCCAGAATCTCGTCGACCTCGCCCAGTACGTCGGTCGCGAGTCCCTGCACCTTGTCGAGGTCGATTCTTCGCTGCATCGCGCGGGCTTCGTCGAGTTCGTCAGCAATACCGCGCAGTCCGAGCGCATGCATCTCGAGGGTATAGAGGATGTCGTCGGTGCCGAGGGAGACGGTCAATCCGCGTTCGACCTCTTCGATCGCGGCTCTCGGCTCGCCTCGCTCGAGATGAAGCTCGGCCCGCAAGATGTGGAACCACGCGTTCGCCTGGATCAAGTCGAGGCCGCCCGACGCGACCTCGGCCATCGCGAGCAGAGCCGACGCCTGATCGAGGCGGCCGCGGCGGACGGCGAGCATCGCGCGAACGCCGTACGGGCCGAACGTGCAGCTGCCGGATCCACGCTCGGGGATTTGCTGCAGGAGGTCTTCGGCCTCCTCTAGCCGAGCAAGGCGGATCAGGGCCTCCGCGCTGTCTTGGCCGGCGGAGCTCAGTCGTACCCCGACCATGAGGTCGTTGCCGTTGTCGTCCGCAAAGACTAGTTGTGCAGCATCTTCAAGCCGGGCGGTCTGGTTGAGGATGTACATGAGATTGTTGTAGGCCCGCTCGAGCTGGGCGGGGTTGGCGAGCTCTGTGGCGATGACGAGCGACCGGCGCACCAGCGCCAAGCCCTCCTCAGTTTCGCCTCGCTCGACCATGCACACGCCGAGCGTGTTCGTGGCGTTTCCTTCCACGACGCGCGCGCTCACCGCACGCGCCGCGGTGATTGCTTCACGGGCCTTCGCCGCTGCCTGGTCGAGGTTGTCGGTCAGCATCAGATGCCGGGCTTGCTCTGCGAGGAGTCCCGCCAACTCGGCCGACGGTACGTCGGGAGGTAACAGGGCGGCAGCGGTGTCCAAGGCGTCGACTGCCAAGCGCGAGTTGCCCACCCCCCACGCGTAACGGAACAGCATCGTGTTGCAGGCGGCCGCTCGCTGCGGGTCAACGTCGGCGTCCAAGCTGTTGATTGCTTCTTGCGCAACATCGATTGACCGCTTGAACTCCCCGCTCAGGTAGGCCGCGTCGGCGGTTTTCATGAGGAGGTCGATGCGGTCAATCGCCAGCCATCCCGGTGAATCAGTCGGAATGCGACTACCGGCCATTAGTGCTCGCTCGAAATAGGCGTATGCCTGAGGCATCGCGAAGAGCGCGCCGGCGGCGTCGCCAGCGCTAACGGAAGCCCCCAATGCCTCCGGCCAGTCGCAGGCCTCCCACCAGTGGTCGGCCAACTCCATGGCTGCATGGCCAGGACCAGCTGCCGCGAGTTCAGGATGCTCCGTCAACGCTTGTGCGACGAAACGATGCAGTCGAGTTCGCTCGCCCGGCAGCAGCGCTTCGTAGACCGCTTCTCGCAAGAGTGCGTGGCGGAACCGGAAAGAGCCTTCGTCTCCGTCTGCCACCAGGACCTTGAGCTCTACTGCTTCTGACACCGCGGCGTCCAGCGCATCGACGTCGATTCGGGCGGCAGCAGACAGCAGCTGGTGATGAATCGAAGCGCCGGCCATAGCTGCGACTGCGGCGACATGTCTTGCTGGCGCGGACAGTCGCTCGATCCGCATCATGGCAACGTTTCGCAGGGCGATCGGAAGCGCCTTCGCGTGCCGCGCAGCAGCCAACTCCTCGGCGAAGAAAGGATTGCCGCCGGAGCGGGCCAGTACCGCATCGACGAGGGTCCAGTCGGGCTGTCCTCCCACGATCTCGGCGAGCATGCTCGCGAGCTCCGTGCGGTCGAGACCAGACAGTTCGAGTTGCGAGACGCGGTGATGCCGGCCGAGTTCGCCGATGAGTCGCCGCGGAGCACCGCCGCCATCGACGTCGTCGGATCGATAGCTCGCGACCAGAAGTGCCGGGTGCGGGCCGAGGTTGCGGGTCAAAAAGTCGATTACTTCAATGCTCGCCGAGTCGGCCCATTGGAGGTCCTCGAAAACGAGCACGACCGGCGATTGCTCCGTCAGTGCGCTGACGCTCTGCAACAAAGCCTCGAACAGCTTGGTCTTGACGAGTCCGTGCTCTGGAGCAAAATCCAGCACGCCGGCAACTGCGGCCGGGCCGAGCTGGCGCGCAATGTCGCGCAGCATGCCGACGATCGGACCGTAGGGAAGCCCGCCACCTTCGGCCGGGGTGCACGCGCCAACTGCGACGAGAGCGCCGCTCGCTCGCGCGCGCCAGCCGAACTCTTCGAGCAGGCGCGACTTACCCATCCCGGCGTCGCCGCCGACCAAGACTGTCGCTGCGCCACGCTCGGGCAGGGCAGCCAGCGTGGACTGGAGTCGGTCGAGTTCGACAACCCGACCGACAAATCCACTGCTGGGCAACTGCTCAGCCATGCTCGAAGTGTTCCACACTGCAACCACCTACGCCGGTTGACGAATCTTCGATGGGAACGAGGTCACACGAGCAGGACGCGTTGACCGATCTCGGCGGCTTCGATGCGGTTGGAGGCGTCGAGTTTGCGCAGCAGGTTCGACACGTGCACGCTCGCTGTTTTCTTACTGATGAAGAGTTCTTCGGCGATCTGGCGGTCGGTGCGCCCCCGCGCCAACTGCCCGAGCACCTCGACCTCTCGAGGTGTGAGTCCGAGGTCGTCGGCCACCGAGCGATTAGTTGCGGCTGGGATCGGCTCGGCAGGTGCGAGCACGATGCGCGCTCGCTCGGCTAAGCGTTCCAGCCGTTCGCGGAACAGCGGTGCGCCCATCGAGACCGCGCAGCGCCACGCAGCCTGAGCACTCGCGATAGCGCGCTTGCGGTCGAGTCTCGCGTTGAGCAGCACTTCGGCCTCACGCCAGCGGCAGTAGGCAGCCGGATACGCCTCCTGCGTGAGATCCCATCGCGCGGCCGCCTCTCGCCACAGATCGGCGTCGGGCTCCGTGAGGCGGCTGGCTTCGGCGCGACATAGGGCGACGAATGCAGTGATGATGGGGTCTGTGGAAATCCTCGCGACAGCGCGTGCCTCCATCAGGCCGTCTACTTCGCCGAGCATCCCGCTGGCCAGTCGCTGCACTTTGTCGAGATCGATCCGGCGTTGGCGGGCGCGAGAAATGTCGAGGTCGTCGGCAATGGCTCGCAGGCCCAAGCTGTGCATCTCGACGACGAGCACGTCGTCGTCGGTGCCGACGGCCGTCGTCAACGCACGGTCGACGTCTTCCAGTGCAGCCTGCGGTTCGCCGCGTTCGAGGTTGATCTCGGCGCGCAACGTGTGCAACCACCCTTGCACGTTGGCGGTGTCGAGCCCGCCCGACATCTCCTCGGCGGTCACGAGCAACGCTTCGGCATCGTCTAGTAGGCCCCGTCGGATCGCAATCATGGAGCGCACCGCGAACGGCCCGAAAACACAGTTTCCGCTGCCGCGGGTGATGCGCTGCAGGAGGTCGTCGGCTTCGTCCAAACGACCGAGGCGGATGAGTGCCTCTGCACTGTTCTGGCCGGCTGCCCCGAGTCGGATGCCGATGAACTTGTCGTCCTTGCTGTCGCCCTCGAATACCAAGGCAGCGGCTTCTTCGAGTCGCCCGGCGGTGCCCAGGACGTGGGCGAGATTGTTGTAGGCCCGGTAGAGCTGGTCGGGATTGCCCAACTCCTCGGCGATCGCGAGCGACTCCCGCACGAGTGCGAGCCCCTGGTCGATGTCGCCGCGGTCGCCCAGAATGCAACCAAGCGTGTTGAGCGCATGTCCTTCTTCCATGCGCGCACCGACTGCGCGGGCGGTCGCGATGGCCTCGCGCGCCGTCGCCTCTGCTC
Organism: uncultured Actinomycetes bacterium; assembly: GCA_963799955.1. Taxonomy (GTDB): domain Bacteria; phylum Actinomycetota; class Actinomycetes; order Acidothermales; family Acidothermaceae; genus PALSA-607. The sequence goes on along the minus strand of CAWCZJ010000014.1, from coordinate 49,463 downwards.
GGTCGTGGTGCGACATGAGCATCAGGCTGCGAGCTTCCTCTGCGAGGATTCCGGCCAACTCGAGCGAGGGAGCATCGGCGGGCAAAAGCTCGGCTGCTTGGTGCAGCGAGTCGAGGGCCAGTTGTGAGTCGCCGTAGGCCCACGCGTTGCGCCCGAGCATGGTGTAACAGATGGCTCCCCGCCGCGGATCGCTTTCGAGCGTCCATTGCGTTGAGTGCACGTCGTACGAGGTCGACGCCGCGCTCGGTCTCACCGCACATGTAGGCCGCGTCGGCCGTCTTCATGTCGAGATCGATGCGGTCAATTCCCTGCCAGGCATCGGAATCGATCGGGACGCGCTCGCCCGCCGACAGTGCGCGCTCGTAATACGCATACGCCTCGGGCATGGCAATGACCGCGGCTGCAGCATCGGCGGCGGTGACAGACGCGTGCAGCGCCTCGGGCCAATCGTTGGCCGACCACCAGTGCTCGGCCAACTCCATCACTGCATAACCAGGGCCGGCCGCTCCAAGTTCAGGGTGCTCGGTCAGTGCTTGCGCGACGGCACGATGCAGCCGCGCGCGCTCGCCAGGCAGCAGCGCGTCGTAGGCCGCCTCTCGCAAGAGTGCGTGACGGAACCGGAAGGAATTCTCGTCCTCGCCCGCCACCAGGACCTTCTGCTCGACTGCCTCGGCGACCGCCGCGTCGAGTTCGTCGGCGCTGACTTGCGCGGCCGCGGACAACAGTCGGTAGTGGACCGACGCGCCCGCCGCGGCCGCGACCCCGACGATGTGCGATGCCTGCGTCGACAGGCGCTCGATCCGCATCATGACGACGTTCCGCAGCGACCGTCGGGAGAGCCTTGGCGTGCCGCGCGGCCGCCAGTTCCTCGGCGAAGAAGGGGTTGCCACCCGAACGAGTCAAGACGGCGTCGACAAGGGTCCAGTCGGGAGCACCACCGACGATGTCGGTGAGAAGCTTCGCGATCTCGACTCGGTCGAGACCGGGTAGTTCGACTTGCGAGACGCGGTTGTGTCGGCCGAGCTCGGCGAGCAGACGGCGAAGCGCGCCGCCGCGTTCGACCTCGTCAGCTCGGTACGTGGCAACCAGCAGCACGGGGTTGTCGTGGAGGTTGCGGGTCAGGAAGTCGATCACTTCGATGCTGGCGGAGTCGGCCCACTGCAGGTCTTCGAAAACGAGCACCACCGATCGCCCGCGCGGCCAACGTCTCGACGCTTTGCAGCAGGGCCTCGAACATCTTCGTCTTGACCAGCCCGCTCGTGGGCGCCGCGTCGGCGTCAGCCTCGATCGGAGCCGCCAACCCGAGGGATCGTTGCGCGAAGCCGAGCACCCCTGCGACGTCACCGGCCGGCAGTTGGCGTGCGACGTCTCGCAACACGCCAACAACGGGACCGTAGGGAAGTCCGCCACCCTCAGCAGGCGTGCATGCGCCGATCGCGACGATGCTGCCGCGGCGCGCGTGCCCGCACGCAGAATTCCTCGATCAGGCGGGACTTTCCCATGCCGGCATCGCCGCCGAGCATGACCGTCGCAGCACCCCGCTCAGGTAGCGCAGCCAGCGCCGACTCCAGTCGGTCGAGTTCAGCAACCCGACCGACGAAGGCGCCGCTGGCCCCTTGCTCGGCCACAGCCGAAGTGTTCCACATGCTGATCGCCTACGCCCCGGCCTGAACTTCGGTGATCTCGTCGGCTACCAGCCCATGCGCCTCCTTGTGACACGCGTGCGCGGCCTCTGCGTTCGGTGCGTCGACAAGGCAGAACACCTTGCCTGAGCCCTCGTCGAACCAGTACTGCAGGTAGTTGACGCCGTGGGCGTCCTGTACCTCGAGATCGCGGGCGTGGGCGCCGGCCACCGCCTCTGCGGTCAGCCCGTCAACTTTGTGATGAACGTCCATGAACAGCGGCATCTGTTGCCTCCAGGTCGAAGTGGTGTCTTCTCCACCTTCGATCTGGACGGGCCGCAGCGCATGAGGAGATCTCCTTAGATGCGACGCTAGGTATACCTATTTCCCGAGCAACTCGACGTCCCGCATTGAGCTCGTCGCCGTCGACCAGTCGACGACCTTCAGTTCCGTGCGCGGTGGTTCGCCCTGCACCTGGATGCCGCGTTCCATCAAAACGGGGTGGACGGCGGGGTGGATGTACTTGTCGAAAGCCGCATCGCAGGCCTCCTGCGACTCCCAGATATCGATGTAGCGCAGCGTCCCATCGGGCTGTTCGAGCGCGAGGTGGACGAGGCAGCCGGGCAGCTTCACGTAGTCCATGTTCGCCAGGATCTGCGCGTAGGCATCGGCGTTGATCGGAACGTCTTGGGTCCAGGCGTACAAGCTCATGCGTGTCTCCCATATTGATCCGAGGCATACTCGGACGGATATTGCTAAGCTAGCCCTCGTGCCAGAGCAGGTCAAGCCACGCCGCTACGACTCGAGCAGGCGCAAGCTCGCCGCCGCGCAGACCCGCTCGTCGATCCTCGCCGCGGCGCGCGAGCTGTTCATCAGCCACGGCTATGGGACGACGACGGTGGCCGCGATTGCCGAGCGTGCGGGTGTTGCCCAAGACACTGTCTACGCCGCGGTCGGGACCAAGCCGGCGATCTTCCGGTCGCTCATCGAATCGGCGCTCTCAGGTCGCGACGAGCCCGTACCCGGGGCCCAGCGCGAGTACGCGAACCAGATGCGGGCAGTTCACGACGTCCGGTCGAAGCTGTCGATCTATGCCGCCGCCGTCTCGGCGATCCAGGGTCGTCTCGCGCCGCTGTTTGTGGCGCTGCGGGCAGCGGCGAGCGCCAACCCGGAGCTCGCCCAGTTGTGGCGCGAGATCAGCGAGCGGCGGGCGCGCAACATGCGGGAGCTTGCCGACGATCTGGCGACGACGGGCGAGCTGCGCGCGGACCTTGGGCGCGACGAGATTGCCGACGTCATCTGGTCGATGAACGGGTCGGAGTACTACGCGCTGTTCGTGCTCGAACGGGGGTGGCCGCCGGAGCGGTTCGAGCGTTGGCTGCTCGACGCCTGGACGCGACTGCTGCTGCCCTGACCCATCCTGGCCGGGGCATATTTGTCCTTTGGAGTTGTCGCCGGTCGCCGATAAGAGATTCATGGGTCGCCCCGGAATCGCGTGCGACGCAGCCTGCCCCGCTGCTCGCGTCTGTTGCTGTTGTGGCGGTGACCCTTGCGCTCCTGCCGTTCGGCGGTCGGTATCTGGGCCCCGGGCTGAGCTTCCTGCCGATGACGCTTTCAGCCGCCGCCTGCTTCGACATTCTGACTGCCTGGCTGCTGGCCGGAAACTTCCTCGACACCGGCGATCGCCGTTACCTGGTCATGGCGTGCGCGTATCTGTGGTCGCTCCTGCTGATGGGCGCGTACGCGTTCGCGTTCCCAGGGGTCATCTCCAGCCATCCGCCGCTCGCGATCACGGTGTCGATGGCTCCGTACATGTTCATGTGCTGGCACGCCGGATTCCCGGTGCTCCTCGGCGCCGCGTGGGGTCCGTGGCTTGGACCGAACTCCATCGAGACCCTCCATCCTCGGCGGCGGCGGCTGCTGGCGGGTGCTGCAGTAGCGACGATTGCCGTCGGGTTGGCGACGATCGCCACCGTCGCGGCGAACGCGCACCGGCTACCCGTGCTGATCCGTGGCTTCGACACGATGCAAATGGCACGGATGACCGGGCCCGTTGGCCTGCCCTTGATCTTGATCAGTTTGTTCTTCTGTGTGCGAGGAATTCGTGGAGCGACCGGGCCAGAGCGCTGGGCGGTGGTCGCGATCGTTGGTTGCCTCTGCGACCTCGTGATCAGCTACAACTCACATTTGCGCTACAGCTTCGGCTGGTACGCCGGGCGCACGCTCGGCATGTTGTCGGCCGGCGTGGTGCTGGCCGCCATGCTCGCGTCGTTTCGGCGACTCAAGGCGACGGCCGAGTTCAACGCTGCATACGACCACCTCACCGGGTTGCCGAATCGGCGTAGTGCTCAGGACTCGTTGAACGCGATGTTCGCGCGCGGCCGCCGGATGCACACCGCGTTGGCGCTCGTTGCGTTCGACCTCGATTTCTTCAAGCGGATCAACGACGAGTACGGCCACGCCGCGGGCGATGCCGTTCTGAGAGCTGTTGGTCTCGCGGTGCGTACCGCAATCCGACCCAGTGACATGGTCGCGCGCATCGGGGGCGAGGAGTTCCTCGTGCTGCTGCCCGACGCGAGTGACGACGACGCGCGCGTCGTGGCCGAGCGGCTGCGCACCGCGCTGCGCACGCTGGATTTCATCGGCCCCGATGTGGTGGTGACCGCCAGCTTTGGTGTCGCGCACATGCAGGATTCCGACCTCGATGCCGAACAACTGCTGCAGCGAGCCGACCGCGCTCTCTATGGCGCGAAGGCCACCGGCCGCGACGGAGTCGTCGTCGCGCCAGTCATCGCACCGCTGGTCGCGCAGGCCGCGCCAACGCTGCTGTCTTAGCAGGCTCGAGTGCGCCTTCGGGGCGGCGTCGAGGAGGGTCTCCGCGATGGCTCGGGCCGCCATGGCAGTCGTCGCGGTGCGATCCATTCGGGCGCCGACCATGGCCCCGTCGTAGAGCAGCACCAGCTGTTGCGCGAGACCGGCGGGGTTCGCGACCCCAGCGGCTTGCGCCAGTTCGGTGAACAACGCACGGCCCCAGGCGCGAGACTCGTCGCTGACCTCTTCGACCGGGCCGCCGGGAGACTCTCCGCGCTCGCATTCATGAATGCGCAACCGCGATAACCAGGCTCGGCGGCAAACGCGGCTAGCCCGTCGAACACCCCAAGCAAGCGTTCACGAGGGGTGTCGTAGCGGGAGATGAAGCGCGTGATCCGATCTTGCCGCGCCTTGTGCCGGCCCTCGAGGTAGGCGCGAATGAGTTCGTCCTTGCTGCCGAACGTGTTGTAGAGCGACGCCTTGGCGACGCCGGCGCGCTCGATGATCCGGTCGATGCCGACCGTGTGGACGCCCTCCTCGTAGAACAGCTCGTCGGCAGCAGCGAGCAGCCGCTCGCGAGCGGAGAGTCGGTCCGGAGGTGTGGGGCGCGGCGGTCGTCACTGTCGCTCGAACGGTCGCGCTGGGGGTCGTCGTGGCAGCCATGGCTTGACATTAACAGACCGGTCTGTCTAATGTCACTATCTGTACAGACCTGTCTAATCAATGTATGGGCCCGCGTCACCGGCCCGCAGGCGAAGGAAGCTCCGATGGCAACTCTCACCGACACTCCAATCGACACCCTGACCACGGCCCTGACCGGCGGCACTGGGATCGGGCGGCCGCGCCCACCACGCCGGAGCTACCGCCTGCCGAAGTCGGTCGCGTTCTATCTCCAGGTGTCGATCCTGGTGTCGCTGCTCGGCGCGGCCAGTGCACCGACTCCGCTGTACCGCGTCTACCAGACCGAGTGGGGCTTCTCCCCGATCGCGATCACTGTGGTCTTCGGCGTGTACGCGCTCGCTGTGCTCGGCGCGCTGCTGACGGTCGGCTCGCTCTCCGACCACATCGGACGCCGACCGGTGCTGCTCTCGGCGATCGCTCTCCAAGTTGCGTCGCTGATCGTCTTCACGACTGCGGGAAGTGTGACGACGTTGCTCGTCGCGCGCATCATTCAGGGTCTCTCGACCGGTGCGGCGATAGGTGCGCTCGGCGCTGGCCTGCTCGACATTGACCGCGCGAAGGGCACCGTCGCGAATGGGGTCGGCGCAGTTTCGGGAACGGCTGTTGGGGCGCTCGGATCTGCGCTGCTGGTGCAGTTCTTGCCCGAGCCCACCCACCTCGTTTACCTCGTGCTCGTCGGGATTTTCGTCCTGCAGGGGGCAGGCGTCGCGCTGATGCGCGAGACCGCCACCCCGAAGGCAGGCGCGCTTGCATCATTGCGGCCACAACTCGCCGTCCCGACTGCTGCTCGTCGTCCTTTGGCGTTCGTTGCGCCGGCTCTCGTCGCGGTATGGGCGCTTGCCGGTTTCTACGGCTCGCTCGGGCCCACGCTCGTGCACGTTGTGACCGGATCAAACTCGGTCGTGCTCGGAGGTCTCTCGCTCTTCACGCTCGCAGCTACTGCGGCGGTGACCCTGCTCTTCATCAGGGACATGACGGCGCGCGCGGTGATGGTGCTCGGAACGTCGTCGCTGGTGGTCGGCGTCAGCATCACGTTGCTGGCAATCACCGAAGCGTCGACGGCCGGACTCTTCGTCGGGACAGCGGTCGCTGGCATCGGCTTCGGCGCCGGATTCCAGGGTGCGCTGCGCAGCCTGTTGCCGTTGGCCGCGGTGCATGAGCGGGCCGGGATGCTGTCTGCGATCTACGTCCTGTGCTACGTCGCGTTTGGTCTGCCGGCTGTGGGCGCAGGCTTTCTCGTCGAACACCTCGGCGTCTTGACGACCGCCCGCGAGTACGGCGTCGTCGTGATTGTGCTGGCCGCGATCGCCCTCGCCGACGTCGCCCGCCCGCGCCGCCGCGAACCCGCGCCGGCCTAACCAGTCGAGGCGTGGGCGGGTTCTGGGTGCGCCATTACCTGGCTGTTACGCGTGCGCGATGGAGTGCGAGCCCGTTACACCGGCGCTCGGAGGTCACTCGTGTCCACGCGGGGCGAGTCGAGGCGGCACGGCGGAAAGCAGCGTGACAGCGAGCCCCCCGCCGTCCGCCGCGCTCAAAGCGGTGACGCCGACCAGCTCGCTTCGCAAATCCGCCCGCAAGGTGACGACCGCGCCGGCAAGGGGCGCGGGAGCGGGTCGGTCTCCGCGCTCCCTGATGACGGCGGCGGTGGCGAGCAGAGTGGCGAGGTCGGCCGCGTCGCCACCGGCGGCGCGCAGGACGAGGGCAGCGGTCTCGAGGCAGATCGCCAGGGGGAACTCGAAGGTGATCGAGAACGCGGCGTCGAGGGCGGCGAGAGTCCGGTTGGCCGCTCCCGCGATGTCGCCCCTGGCAAGCAGCGCCCGCGCAAGAATCGACCGGATCAGCGGCACTTCCCGTTCGACGCCTAGCTCGGTCGCCTCGCGGTCGGCCGCCTCGCCGAAGTCGACCGCGGCGTCGAGGTCACCGTCGGCCAACGAGAGTCCGGCCGACGTCGACAGCAGCACGACTCGCGCAATGCGGCGGCTGTCGGCGTGCATCGGACGAGCCTCGGCGACGTACGCGCGCGATTCGTCAAGCGCGCCCACTTGGTAACACACCATCGCTGCGGTCGGCATCGCGGCGGCCAACTGCTCGAGCGAACCGCCGGCTCTGCACAACGCGATCGCGTCGGCCGCGTAGCGCGCGGCCTCGGGTGCACCGCGTTCCGACAACACGCTGCCCATGCCCATCGCGGCTGTCACCTGAAGATCAGTACTGAACGGCCGTGCCGCGCCAATCGCCCGACCGCACATAGTCGAGTGCTTCCGCGCCGCGGTCGAGGTCGTCGAGCAATCCGGCGAGGTAAATCAGCGAATGCGCGGTGTATGGAGACTCGACTCCTTCGAGCAGTCGCACCACGGTTTCGAGTTCGCTGATCGCGTTCGCGGTGTCGCCCGACCAGTAGTCGAGGTAGCCCATCGCGTAGGTGGCATAAGGCGTCCAGCTTGCTTTCTGCTCCGTCGCCGAGCAAACGGGACAGCCAATAACGGCCCTCCGCCACGTTCGCCCCGGCCCAGTAGCGATGCAGGCGGAAGGCAAGTTCGAGGCATCGGTCGCGGTCGGTGCTGCCCTGCATCGCCGCGCCGAACAGCGAGCGGATCGAACCGAGCATGTCGGTGATCGCTTCGCGGTAGCCGGCCGGTGAGACCCGTGCGTCGTCGGGCAATACAGCGCGCACCGCGTCGGCAAGTCGATCGAACGCAGCTCGCTCCTCGCCACCCTCGACGAGCAGCTCGCGCGCAAAGCGATGCAGGTCGTCGTCCTGGTGGTAGCGCCATCGCGCGCCGGTGCGATCAACGGCCAGCAGACCGCGCGCGGTGAGCTCGCGCAAGATGCGAACCACCCGAACCGGCGCGATCGGTCCGCCGGACACCACCGCACGGATCAGCGGCAAACCCACGGGACCGTCGAGAACCGCGAGGCGTCGGTAGACCGCGGCTTCGTCGTCGTCCAGCAAGGCGTAGCTACCGCGGACGACGCGGCGTAGCCGATCCTCTCCGTCGACGAGCACGTCGGACAGATGGTCGAGCAAGTCGCCGACCGGCATCGCCGACAGTTGAGCCGCGACCAGTTCGAGCGCCAACGGCAGGCCGCCGCATTGACCAAGCAGCAAGGCCACATGCGGTGCGAGCCGTTCGTCGACCTGCAAGTCGCCGCCGCTGTCGTGCACGCGGTCGATCAGAATCCGCACCTGCGCACTCGCGAGCAATGCGGCCGGGTCGTCGCCCGTCGGCGCGTCGAGCGGCTCGACGGTGACGACTCGCTCGCCTTCAAGTGAGAGCGGTACGCGACTGGTCACGACGAGCGTGAGGTGCGGGCAGCTTGCGAGCAGCGCGGTCGCCAATGATGCGACGCCGTCGACGACGATCTCGCAACCGTCGAGCACGAGCAGAACCCGCCCGAGCGGCGCCAAATGTTCAGCCAGGACGGCGGTTGCGTCGTCGGTGCCGAGTGCGACGCCGACCTCGAGGGCGACGGTCGAAGCCACCAGCGCATCCTCGGCGACCGGGGCAAGTGACACCCAAAGCCGGCCGCCGACGAAGTCGCGTCGTGCTGTCGCAACCCGAACCACAAGGCGTGATTTGCCGACGCCACCTCGGCCGGCGACGGTGACGAGGCCGGGTTGCGAAAGCGCCGCGTCGAGTTGCGCGACCTCGCGATCGCGCGCGATAAAGGTCGATGTCATAACGGGCAACCGGGCGGCCGACGAAGCACTCTGATCGCGCAGTGCGGCGAGATAGACCTCGACGGTCTCGGCAGCGGGGTCGATGCCGAGCTGTTCGGCGAGCTCGGCGCGACATTGCTCGTACGCCTGCACGGCGCCCGCACGATCGCCCGACGCGTCGAGCGCGCGGATCAGCGAGCGGTGTGCGCGCTCGTCGAGCGGTGTCTTGGTGACTGCGCGGCGCGCGGCCGCGATCGCCGTGTGGTGGTCGCCGACCCGCCCGGCCGCGTCGACGGTCAGTTCGAGCGCGCGAGCCGCCGTCGCGTCGGCGGCGGTGCGATGCGGCCCCAGCCAATCGGCGTCCTCGCCTGGAAGCAGTTGATCGCCGGTCTGGTCGGCGACGGACTCGACCAACTCGAGCGCGGCGGCGGCTCGTCCGTCGGCGAGCAATTCGGCCGCCCGCCTGATGGCCTGCTCAGCGAGCCGGACGTCGACGTCGATGCCAGGCGCAAGCTGATAGCCGGACGGCGCGGTGCGGACGACGTTTTGATCGCCGCCGTCGATCGGCGAAAGCACCGTACGCAGGCCGCGCACGACGCCGCGCAACGCGACCTGCCAAGTAGCGGGGAGTTCGTCCGCCCAGATCATCGATGCGAGCCGGTCTGCGGGGATCGCCTGCTGTGAAAGAGCGAGGGCGACGAGCGCGACGCGGGCCCGCCGGCCGCCCAATGCCTGGCCACTGACCAGACCGTCGCCATTGCTGACGGACACCTGGCCGAGCACGTCGATCCGCACCGACGAAATGGTAGGCGGCGTCGGCGTGCGGGCGAATTACCGGGACGTTACTCGCGAGGGCTGGACTGTCTGCGACGAAGGGTCAGTTCGAGCCAAAAGGGGAGTCACGATGTCGACGAACACACGCAGCGCAGGGCTGGTCAGCATCGCCTTGATGGCGACGGCGGCTTGCCTCTTGACCGGATGCGGCAAGAAGTCCTCGGCCACGCCTGGCGGCGGCGGCGCTACGGGGGCCGCCGCCTCGATAGCTGCGGCCGCGGCCGCCGCGGGTGTCTCGGCTCCGGCCGGTGCCGCGGCCGCCCTCGCTGGCGCTACAGGCAAAGGCGGCGCACTCGATGAGTCGAAGCTGTGTGCGGCCGTGAAGCCGGCCGACGTCCAGGCCCTGATGAAGGCGACAGTGACCCCGGTCGTTAACAACCCCGGCGAGTGCTCGTGGTACGGCGGCGACATCAAGATCGACATCTACGCAAACGACCCGACGCAGAAGTACTACCAAAACCCCGTGAACGGTCCTGGGACGACGCCGGTCACGGGGGTCGGTGACCAGGCGCAGTGGTTCGCGCCTGTCCCAGGTGCCACCACGCCGTGGGTCGAGGCACACAAGGGCTCAACGACCTGCACGGTCTCGCCAGCCGACCCTGCCGAGACGACGATCCCTTACACAGGGACGCCCCCGCTCGTCACGATCGCGACAGCCGACTCCGTTGCGTACGCCGCCAAGGAAGGCGTGCTCTGCAACGACATCTTCGCCGCGAGCTAGACCACTTCGGCGAGCTTGCCTGTAGCGACGTCGAAGATGAAGCCGCGGATCTTGTCGGTGTAGGCGATGAAGGGATTCGACCGCAGCCGCAAGACCGACTGCCGTAGATCCTCTTCGAGATCGGTGAACGAGTCGAACGACCAGTCGGGCTTGAATCCCACCTCTGCCTGGAGTTCGGCCTTGAACTTCATCTCGTCGAGTCCGAGGTTCGCGCAGTCGGTGTGGTGGATCAGGATGATCTCGCGGGTGCCGGTCACTCGCTGGCTGATCGTCAGCGAACGGATCACGTCGGGGCTGATCACGCCACCGCCGTTGCGGATGATGTGCGCGTCGCCAATGTTCAAACCCAGAAGTCCGTGGACGTCGATGCGCGAGTCCATGCACGTCGACGACCGCGAGGCGCTTCGCTGGGCGGAGCGGCACCATGCCGATGAAGGTCTCGGCGTAGCGGCGGTTGTTGTCGAGAAGCTCGTCGATGACAGACATGCCCGTCATCGTTTCACGACCTGCCCGAGCCGCAAGTTGGTTGCGTCAGGACGCTCTCTTGGGCGTTATGGGGCTACCAACTTCGTCATTGGGCCCAGTTCGTGGGGGTCGTGGCGCCCGAGACGCCGATGCGGTGGCCCTCCGGCAGCGCGAAGGTGAAGTCGCGGCGCCCCCACGGCCGATCTCCGGGCGGTTCGATTACCTCGAGCCCGGCTGCTTGTGCCCGCGCGTGAATGTCGTCGACCCATACACCGACCTCGAACGTCACCTCTGTTGCGTGCACCGCGCCCTCACGGCGCCGTAGCTGGATGCCGGCGCTGCCAGACCACGGCGCGATCGCGACCTCGCCGATCGCGGCCGGTTCACCGTGCATCCAGGCAATGTGCATCCCGAGCACGTCGCACAACAGCCGCGCCGTCCGCTCGACGTCGTGTACCTCCAGTGCGGTGGTGACGGTGAACACCGTCGGATCGACCGGGTCGGCAGCGACCGCCATCACCACGGTCTGCGCGACGTGGTCGTCGTATGACCGTGGCAACCGGGCCCGTTCGGCCAAGCCGGCTCGAATCGGCGACCTTGAGCGAGCCGATGTTGCGCGAGTCAGCCCACGCCTCGAGGCCGTCGACCCCAGGCTGTGCGAGCAGAAAGGGCACGATCGCTGACGCCGCTTCGCTCGTGAGTCCCTGACCCCAGTGGCTGCGTCGCAAGCTCCAGCTCAGCCCGCGGATCGTGCTGCCCTGGTCGGCGAAGATCCCGATCGTGCCGAGCACGGTCGGCTCCTCGCGCAGCCGGATCGCCCAGGTCATGCCACCGTTGCGCTCGAGCTCCGCAGCCAGCCGGCGCTGCAGTTGCTCGATCGAGTGGCTGGGCGAGGACCCATAGACGTACTGATGCACCAGCGGATCGGCGTCCATCTCGAAAAGATCCGTGGCGTCGAGGGTGGGATCCAACGGACGGAGTGTGAGCCGCGCGGTAGATAATTCGGCGATGACCAGCGGTGGTCTCGGGGTCTCCACGCGCCGAGAATAACCGGCTGCTGTTCTGAGAGGAGGGCTCGTGGCCGCGACTGTCAGCGTCGAGCGCGAGGTGTTGCAACTCATCGAGCGTGCGATTGCCGGCAGGGCTGGTTCGGCTGACCGCTGACGAAACGGACGACGGGGAGCGAGGCTCAGTTGGACCGTCCGGCGGGCTGAGCGCCGAGCGCAAGCGGCTGCTGGCTGACGTCAGGCCGCTGCGCGAATCGGCGGAGTATCGGCGGCTATGGATCGGCCAGGGTCTGTCGGCGACAGGCAACCAGATGACCAACGTCGCGGTGCCTGTGCAGGTCTACGCCATGACCCATTCGTCGTTTGCGGTCGGTGCGATCGGGCTCACGGTCGCGATTCCACTCATCGTTGTTGGGCTTCTCGGAGGCTCGCTCGCTGATGCGGTCGATCGGCGGAAGCTGGTGCTGCTCACAAGTTCCGGTCTCGCATTGCTGTCGTTCGTCTTTGCCTTGCAGGCGGCGTCTGAACCTGCGGCAGCTCTGGCTGCTGTACGTCGTTATCGCTTTACAGGGCGCACTTTTCGCGATCGATCAACCGGCTCGATCGACCTTCGTGCCGCGGTTGCTGCCGCCCGATCGCATTCAGGCGGCGTCCGCGCTGAACCAGTTGTCGTTTCAGCTGAGCGGCACGGTGGGGCCGCTGCTCGCGGGCGTTGTCATCGCCGCCGCCGGGCTCAAGGCCGCGTATGCGACCGACGCTGCGACGTTTTCCGTCGCCCTCTACGCCATCGTGAGGTTGCGGCCGATGCCGCCGCAGGGTGGCGGTGCGCCTCCCGGTTTCGCTGCCGTCGTCGAGGGTTTGCGATGGGCTCGCAAGCACCGAGTGATCGCGATGGTTTTCCTTGTCGACCTGAACGCGATGATCTTCGGGATGCCGCGGGCGGTCTTCCCCGCATTGGCGGCAACCCACTTCGGTGGCGGGGCGCGCACGGTTGGCGTTCTGTACGCGGCACCAGCGATCGGCGGACTCATCGGCGCCGCGTTCTCGGGCCCGCTGGCTCATGTTCGCCGCCAGGGGTTGGCGGTGCTCATCTCGATTCTCGTGTGGGGCGGGTCGATCGCCGGCTTCAGCGTGAGCCGTTCATTGCTGCTCGGCGCGACGCTGCTTGCGGTTGCGGGTGGCGCGGACATGGTGAGCGCGGTCTTCCGAGGAACGATGCTGCTCCAGAACGTGCCTGATGCGCTGCTCGGGCGATTGAGCGCGGTCAACATCGTGGTGGTCACCGGCGGTCCGCGCCTCGGCGACCTCGAAGCCGGCAGCGTGGCAGCGCTCACGAGTCCGGTGTTCAGCGCCGTGAGCGGCGGGTTGGCGTGCGTCGTCGGCGTCATCTTGCTCGGGCTGGCCGTCCCGGCCTTCGCCCGCTACCGCTCGGCCCCCGGGGCAAGCCCGAACGCACCGCCCACTTCCACGCCAGACGAGTTCCCACCCGACGTCCCGCCCGCCGCTAGCTGATCACGTTCGGCAGCCGTATCGGTCCTTAGGCAGGTGTACGCGCCTGCCTAAGCTCCATCTCGGCTGCCCCAGGCCCGATGGGTCACTCTTTTGGCTCAGCGCTTGCGCGCGCTGGCCGATGGGGCGGCATGCGATCCAGACGTAGCCGCGCGCCGATGTCGCCCGGCCGCGCTGCGCTCGAGTCGTTCGACGCGTTCGAGATCCTGGACAAAGCGCCGCGCTGCGTGATCGTCATCGATGAGCAAGCCACGGTCGTCTACCAGAACGCGGCGTCGCGCGAACTTGATGTACGGATGCGGGCCACCCACGGCGAGGCACTGCTCGACGCCGTCCGCGCTGCTCTGAAGAGTGCGGGAACCGCACTATCCGCTCACCGTGCCGGTCGTCGCGAAGACGAAGTCAGGTCAGGCACACGCAGATGTGACGGTCGACCGCATCGCCGGCGGATTCGTGGCCAGCTGGTCAGACCGGACCCAGGCACGCGAGGGCGGGCAGGTGGTCACCAAAGTTGCCACTGACCTGCTCTCGACCGCCGAGTCATTCACCGTGTTTGCGAACCTGTTGGCGAATGCAGTCACCGAGGTGTCGGAACAGGCATACGCGGTTGCGTCCGGCTCCGACCAGCTGACCGACAGCATTCAGGAGATCGCAAGCAGCGCGGCAACCGCCGTCGGCAACACTGCGGGTGCGGTGCGTTCGGCACAGTCGGCAACGGACCTTGTCGCCCGCCTCAGCGAGTCAAGCGATCGGATCGGCGCAGTGAGTCAGTTGATCGGCTCGATCGCCGGTCAGACGAACTTGCTCGCGTTGAACGCGACGATCGAAGCTGCTCGAGCAGGTCAGGCAGGAAGAGGATTTGCGGTGGTCGCAAGCGAAGTGAAGACCTTGGCGCGACGCAGTGCCGAAGCGACCGAGGACATCACCAGCACCGTCGCTGCGATCCAAGCCGACACCGCGGCGGCAGCAGCAGCACTGGCAGAAATCGTGCATGCGATCCAAATGATGGATTCAGAGCAGACCACGATCGCGAGTGCGGTCGAGGAGCAGAGCATGACGGCCGCCGAGATCGGCGCCCGCGTCTCGGCCGTCGCACGCGCAGCTGAATCGTCGTCGTCGGCCCTCATCGGGTTGCGCGAGGCGGCCAACGTCGTCACAGCAAAGTCGCACGAACTTCGCGCACTGGTTTAGCAGTTCGCTGGTCTAGCGGTGTGGCTGTCGCTTGACGGCCTTGTAGAAAACCTTGGCCCGCGCGTGTTCTAACGCCCGGGCGCGACCATCGAGGCGTGTCTCCAGACGCCGCTGTTCGCGCAGCAACTTCTCATAGTCGGCGAACCGCGCGGCGTCCAGATCGCCTTCGGCAATCGCACGGCCGACCGCGCAACCGGGCTCGCCGTGATGCGCACAATCGGCGAATCGGCAGTCGGCAGCGAACTCGACGATGTCGGAGAAGGCGGCCCCGATGCCCTCCTCGGCCTCCCACAAAGCAAGGCCACGAAGTCCCGGTGTGTCGATCGCCACGGCACCCGAAGGCAACACCACGAGTTCGCGTGCGGTCGTGGTGTGTCGGCCTTTCCCGTCGTCGCGGACCGCTCCCGTCTGTAACGCGAATGTGCCTGCGCCCAAGGCATTTGTGAGTGTCGACTTGCCGGCACCGGATGGTCCGATCATCGCGACCGTCTGCCCCGCCGCGAGATAGGTGACGAGCGCGTCGAGGCCGTCCCCGGTCGCCGAACTGACGGCGAAAACGTCAGCGCCCACCGCGTCGGCTTGTGCGTCGGCGATCCGCTCAGCAACGTCGACAGCGATGTCTGACTTCGTCAGCAGGACGACGGGTGTGGCGCCTGATTGCCACGCCATCGCAAGAGCGCGCTGCAACAGCCGAGGACGCGGCCGCCCGATGAGCGGCGCCACGATGAAGACGGTGTCGACGTTGGCGGCCACGACCTGGGCGACGGTCTGACGGTTGCTGGTCGACCGTTCGAACGTCGAGCGGCGGGTCAGTACGGCGACGGCGACCGTGCCGTCGAGCGCAACCCAGTCACCGACGGCCGGGGTGCCGATGGGTTCCCCGGGGCCAGCGTCCTGTTCGAACAGTCGGCCCGACGGACGGACTCGCATCGGGGCAGCTCCGGCTGAGCACGGTCAACGCGCCTCGGTCGACGCGCGCAACGCGGGCGGGCGTGAGTTCGATGCCGCGCGTCGCTGACAGCGCAGCCAATTCGGCCGCACGAGAAGTCGTCCCAGCCGAGCACAGCTAAGGACGGGGAGTCAAGGCTCGGACGGCGAATCAACGGCGTCGGACGATGAGTCGGAAGACATCGAGCGCTCCTACGAAGTGAGGTGGGCGCTCGGTACAGCGTCAGGCGATACCGAGCGAGAGGGCGGCGCGCACAACGACGAAGACGGTCATAGTGGCCAACTCCTCTCGCACTCGGTGATCCGCGAACAGTAAGCCCAGCTCGACGACACGCGCCACGCAATTACCGCGACAATGACCGCGCGACCACCTACGTAAGTCGATGAGGCGGTCCGATTCGGACGTCGACCCCGGGCGAGTAATGCACCAGCGGCTCGCCAACGGGCTGCGGAAGTCCGGCGGCAGCCACCAGCGAGTCATCGACCAGGCGGGCCGTCGCGCGGTGCAACACCCACGGCTCATGTTGCGCGATGCCGTAACGCCGCCAACTCCCGGCCCCCGCACGCGAGTAAGCGGATGCGGAGAATCCGCGGAACATCCCCGGCCCGGTGATGCTGAACAACCGCCATCGAGCGGTCAGGAAATGGTCGTGCTGACGTGAGTTCGGCTGGCTTGAACGGCGGCCCGATGTCGATGGTCACGTTGCTACTTGCGCCGCGTGGGCCCGGCCATCGACGCGAACACGAGTAAGTAACGACGTCACCAGTTCGCACCAGCGACATGCGCGACCACATGTACGGCAACCGAAAAGTCGCCCGCGCCGTGAGCACCGCACCAAGTCGCGACGCATCGAGAGAGAAGAACCAAATGCCCGGTCGTCCGTACTCATCGATCACGTAGGTTCGCACGTTGGTCTCGCAAAAGCGCGACGCCCACGGCAGCGATGGCGTGTGCGGCGCCCGAACCACCATGTTGAACGGGACGAGCCCGACCCACGCCTTCCCGTCGAACGTATCGAGCGTCAGCCCGACCGGGAGCAGCCGCGCCACGACGTCCGGCTCGTAGGACCAATGCAAGAACGTCAACGTGTCCCAGCGGTGCATCATCACCGGGTGCGCGACGTCGACCGGGCACACCGGGCCGTACGCTTCGACGTCCGATGGGCTCGACATATTGCCCATACTGTCGGACGTCGATCAGCTGCCCTTCGTCGCCTTCGCTCGCTCGATTTCGCGCAAGGCCCAAGCCTTGTGTTCGCGCTGCGCCCAAGAGGTTGAGACGTATCCGGTTCGCATGCCGCGCAGCGCGTACGGATCGCGGTTGGCCATGTACATGTGGCCAAGCACGATGGCCAGAATTGCGTACGACATCCAGTCGTGTACGAACGTTGCGCCGGTGCGCAGCGACACCGGGCCGAAATTCGCGAAGCGCATGATCAGACCCGTGCCCAGCATCGTCAAGATCGCGCCGATTTGGAAGTTCGCGTTGAGCTTCTGGCCGGCGTTGAACTTGCCTACGGGGATCGTGCCGTCACGACGTTGGCGCGACCGCAGCCACTTCCAGTCGTTACGGGTGAACCGGTTAAGACGGCCTGCGTCGGAGCGAAAAGCCTTTGATAGCAGGCCGAAAATGATGGGGATCGGCAAGCCGATGCCAGCGATGACGTGGATCCATTCGATGAGTGCCCGATTTCCGAACAACTGTGAGAGCACGTCGATGTAGAGGATCGCGGCGGTTACCAGGCAGATGCCCATCAGGATCGCCGTCGCGCGATGCACCCAGCGTTCACCGCGGGTGAACCGCAGCAGCTCAGCGGGCGGGCGCTTAGGCATCGTCAGCTGCGTCGGGGCATCGTCGTTGCGGCCGTTCGATTTGCCCACCCACGCGTCAACGTCGTAGCCCTCGTCTTCCCAGTAGCCAGGCGTGACCTTGTTGGCCAGCGTGATGCCGCCCAACCACTTGCACGACTTATAGCCGTACATCGGGGCGGCGTAGAGCCGGACCGGCCCGCCGTGGTCGCGGGTGACGGGCGCGCCGAGCATGGTCAGCGCGACGATGATGTCGCGCCGCTGCGCCTGTGCGAGCGTGAGACTTTCGGTGTAGACGCCGTCGAACGAGGTGAACTCGAGCGCCGTGGCACCGCTCTTGACGCCGACGTGGTGGAGCAGGTCAGGCAAGGCGACTCCCGACCAGTGCACCTGCGGCACCCGCCAGCCAGTCACGCACTGAAAGTCTTTGATGAGGTTGGTCTGCGGCATGGCCTGCAGATCGGCGTAGCTCAGCGTCATGGGCCGATTGACGAGGCCGTCGACTTTCAGCTGGTAATCGGCGATCGTGCGCTCCGGTTCGGAGGAAGCGACGTTGTAGTAGCGGAATCTGTCGACGGCGGGCAGCAGGTTCGACAACCCGGTCGGGTCGTTGCGGACGACCGGATCCAGGACGTCGCTTTGGGCATTCTGAAGCTGCTTGCCGAAGATGACGCCGACGGCGCCGAGGCCGAGCATGCCGAGCACGATGCGGCGGCCAATGGGCTTGCCGGCGCCATCGACTTCAGGAAGGACTTCTGGTGGGGGAGGTGGCGGCCGCTCGTCGTCGTCCCACGGGCGGTTCATGCTTCTATGATGCGCCCGCTGCAACGGTTCCGGTGGCGCTGAACCCCATTACGAAACACGAACGGGTGGCCACACCTGTCGGCATGGACCACCCGGACGCTGCGAACTTAGACGGGGCGGACGTTCTCCGCCTGCGGGCCCTTCGGGCCCTGCGTGATGTCGAAGTCGACTTTCTGGTTCTCTTCGAGGCTGCGGTAGCCGTCGGACTGGATGGCCGAGTAGTGGACGAAGACGTCTGCGCCGCCCTCGACGGCGATGAAGCCGAAGCCCTTCTCAGCGTTGAACCACTTCACTACACCTTGCGTCACGTGCTCTCCCTAACCAGGATTCGGTCCCCGCACCTCGCGGTCACCGGGCCGGCGTGGGCATTTCGCTGAAGAAAAAACGAAAGGCCCGCGCTGACGTTCCGCGGGCGTGAGAACACGTACCTGGAACCTCGACCGCGGATTACGGTAGCAGGTCAATTCGCCCATGACCATGGGTCGTGGGTGATCTGATCATGGATCGCTTGAGGCTGGCTTGAGGCAGTTTTGAAGGAGCCTTGACTATCGCCTGCGGGAGTCGCTGGGAACGCTTTCGACATACAAGGCGTTGCGAACATTTGTCCAACATGTCGGGTTTAGTGGTTATTGTCGGGGTCGAGCTCGACGCAGGCATCGAAGACGGCATGCCGAGCCAAGTGGACGGCGGCTGGTACCGCTTCCTGGACTGACCCGCTTCCTGATCGGCGGAGGATGCGGGATTTGAACCCGCGAGGAGTTGCCCCCTACACGCTTTCCAAGCGTGCGCACTCGGCCACTATGCGAATCCTCCGCCGAGCAGGCTATCCCGTGGATAGCCGACGCGCGGTGTCGGCGTCCGCCATTAGACTCGGGCGCAGACCCCTCGCGTGGCGTCCATCCCACGAACCCCCCCAGGGCCGGAAGGCAGCAAGGGTAAGCGGGCCCTGGCGGGTGCGCGGGGGGTCGCCTGTCTTCTTGGCGACGGAGGTGTAGCGCATGAGTCTCGCGCTTTACCGCAAATACCGGCCGAGCACGTTCGCCGAGGTCATCGGCCAAGAGCACGTCACCGAGCCGCTCCAGCAAGCGCTGCGCAATAACAGGGTGCACCACGCCTACCTGTTCTCCGGGCCGCGCGGGTGCGGTAAGACCTCGTCGGCGCGGATCCTGGCACGGTCACTGAACTGTGAGCAGGGCCCTACGCCGACCCCATGTGGCGTGTGCGAATCATGCGTCGCGCTTGCGCCGTCCGGCCCTGGAAGCATTGACGTGATCGAGATCGACGCGGCCTCCCACGGCGGTGTGGATGACGCCCGCGATCTGCGTGAGCGCTCGTTCTACGCACCGATCCAGGCGCGTTTCAAGATCTACATCATCGACGAAGCGCACATGGTGACGACGGCCGGATTCAATGCGCTGCTGAAGCTCGTTGAAGAGCCGCCGCCGCATCTGAAGTTCATTTTCGCGACGACCGAGCCCGAGAAAGTCATCGGCACGATCCGTTCGCGTACCCATCACTACCCGTTCCGGCTGGTGCCGCCGGGAGCGCTGCGCGACAACCTGGCCCGCATCTGCGTAGCGGAGGGTGTCACGATCGAGCCGGCCGCGCTGGGGTTGGTGGTGCGCGCGGGTGCTGGATCGGTGCGTGACGCTCAGTCGGTGCTCGACCAGCTCGTGGCGGGTGCCTCCGCAGACGGAGTGACCTACCGCGATGCTGTCGCGCTGCTCGGCTACACCGATGCGAGCTTGCTCGACGACGTGGTCGATGCGTTCGGCGCAGGTGACGGCGGCGCGGTTCTGGAGATCGTCGACCGAGTGGTCGAGGCCGGCCACGATCCGCGACGGTTCGCCGAGGATCTGCTCGAGCGATTGCGCGATCTCATCGTGCTCAATGCAGTGCCGGACGCTGGGGAGAAAGGTCTGCTCGACGTCCCGGTCGATGTGCTTGAGCGGATGAGCAGGCAGTCGGCGCAACTCGGTCGCGTCCAACTGACCCGCGCGGCCGACATCGTGAACACCGGCCTCACCGAAATGCGTGGCGCAACCGCACCCCGGCTCTTGCTGGAGCTGATTTGCGCCCGAGTGTTGTTGCCGGCCGTCGGTGACGACGAGGCTAGTTTGCTGGTGCGGCTCGAGCGGCTCGAGCGACGGTTCGCGATTGCGGGCGACTCAGACTCGGTCGCTGCGCCAGCTGCCGCGCGCGCCACTGCAGTTACCTCCGCGGCCGCGCCGACCTCACCTGTCGCGGCAGCGACCGTAGCCGCCGCTACGCCGACCGTAGCCGCACCGGTCGCCGAACCGGCGCCGCTAGCTGGCTCGCCTGCGGCCGTTGCGCCGATGCCCGAGCCCGCACAACCGGAGCCCGCACCACCCGGACCCGTACCCGCACCACCCGGACCCGGACCCGTACCACCCGGACCCGCACCATCGGACCGCACACCTTCCGACCCCGCGCCCGCTGCTTCGCCGTCCGCCCCGATCGCGGTATCTCCGCTGGCAGCTGGGGATCTCGACGCGGCCGCCGTGCGGCGCATCTGGGACGACGTACTCGAAGTTGCGAAGCGGCTGAAGCGGCGCACGCACGCGTTGTTGCTCTCTGGTCCGGCGCAGGTCGTTGACGTGCGCGCGAACGTGCTCGTCGTCGGGTTCGCGAGCGGTCCCGTTGAGCGGCAGTTCAACACCGGTGACAACGTCGACATCCTGCAGGTGGCGCTCAAAGAGGTGCTCGGCGTCGATTGGCGAATCGAGACGACGCTGTCTGGGCCCGCAGCCGCCGCTGCTGCAACGAGTGAGACCGAATCGGTCGCCAAGCCCCCGCCTCCGTTGCCAACGCCAAGTGAGTCGATGGCGGCAGATCGTGCGCCGTCCCGGTCAGCGGCTGCGCGCGCTGCGGCGGCCGAACCGAAAGAACCTCGCGTGCGACGAGCCGCCGCGGCCGAGGCCGAGGCACCCGCCGAGATCGTGCTCGACGAGCCCAATCCCGACGATGACGATGCGGACGACGGTACGTCGGGCCTCGCGTTGTTGCAGCGTCACCTCGGCGCGACGGTCATCGGCGACAACGAGACCCCGTAACTCTTCGCGGCGCTTTGCTCTGCGGCTATATAGGAGCAGAGCTGTACTGCGGCTATATAGCAGCAGAGCGCCGCCAATAGCAGCAGAGCAAAGCGCGCGACTTAGTGTCTGCCGCCCGATTAGGGGAGAAGGGTCGCGATGTGCGTGGCGAAACGGGAAGCCGCTCCGGCGTCGCGGTCGAGGAACAGCTGGGGCTCGATGGCTTCGAGTTCCATGACCGCTGGCGAACCGTCGACATCCACGAGGTCGACGCGGGCGTAGGCAGTCGCAGCCGGTGCGCCAGCCAGCGTTGCCGCGGCAACCGCGAACTCCTCTGGCGTCGGCTCGTGCGGGACAACCGAGCCGCCGTGGTGTTCCTGAACGCGATAGTCGCCGACCGCGGGCAGCTTTCGGATCGCGTGACTGAACTGTCCGCCGAAGTAGATGAGTGAGGACTCACCCCCGTCGAGCACTGAATGAGCCAGCGGCTGCACAAGCACGTCGCCGGCAGAAGCGAGTTGGGCCAGGTGCGCCGCAGCCTCGGGGGACGAAGATCCAGCCCTGAGCGCACCGATGGCGCCGACCGAGACAGCGGGCTTGATGACGAGCTCGCCCGGGTAAGCAGCGAGCGCAGCAGATTGCTCTCCATTGGACGCACCTCGAAGCACGAGCGTCGTCACAACCGTCGATACGCCGGCCGACGCGAGGTCGAGCAGATAGCTCTTGTGGCTATTCCACTCGAGCACCTCAAGCGGATTGACCATTCGAGTCACTGCAGCCACCGCATGTGCCCAGGACAAGAATTCCGCGTGGGCATCGGTGTAGTCCCACGGGCTGCGAACCACAACGAGCGGCACCGATGCCCAGTCGGTCGCGTTATCCCACGGCCGAATGACGACGCCGATCGATCGCTGTTCCAATGCGGCGACAAGCAGATGAATCTCAGGGTCGGGCTTGCGCATCTGCCGTCCGGTAACAAGGACGACGTCGGGCGAGCGGGTGTCAGCCACCGGCTGTCCGCAGGTCGAGTTCCACGATGCGACGCTACCGCGGAAGTCCGGGCGGGGGCCGGCAGCGCGAGGCTGCCGCCGACTCAGGCCGTTCGTCGTTCGGAATCGGCCCGGACGTGGCAACGTTGCACAGCAGTGTGGACGTCGACGTTGTGGTGATCGGTGCGGGACAGGCCGGGTTGTCGGCTGCCTACTTCCTGAACCAGGCCGGTCTCGAACCCGAGACCGGCTACGTCCTGCTCGACGCGAATCCTGAAGCTGGCGGCGCCTGGCAGCACCGCTGGCCGTCGCTGAAGTTTGGTTCCGCGCACCGCATCCACCCGTTGCCTGGCTGGCTGTTGGGTGACGTCGACGCCAGCCAACCGGCGTCCGAGGTTGTCGGAAATTACTACGCCGCATACGAAAAGCGCTTCGCGTTGCCCGTTCACCGGCCAGTGCGCGTCGCGCGCGTCACGGAAAGAAGCGACAACAGACTCGACGTCGTCACCGACGATGGCACCTGGCACGCGAGGGCGATCATCAACGCCACCGGGACCTGGTCGAACCCGTTCTGGCCGCACTATCCGGGAATGGAAACGTTCAAGGGTCGCCAACTGCACACGGTCGACTACCGGAGCGCGGACGAGTTCGCCGGCAAGCACGTCGTGGTCGTCGGCGGAGGCAACTCCGCGGTGCAGTTACTTGCGGAGATCTCGAAGGTCACGACCACGACGTGGGTCACCCGCCGTGAGCCGATGTGGCGTGAGGGCCCTTTCACCGAGGAGGCCGGCCGCGCCGCAGTCGCCCTCGTCGAGCAACGTGTGCGTGAGGGACTGCCGCCGCAAAGCGTCGTCAGTGTGACCGGTCTCGGTCTGACACCAGAGGTCGCCGACGCAAAAGCTCGCGGTGTGTTGAACCGCCTGCCGATGTTCGACCACATCGCGCAGGACGCCGTGGTGTGGAACGACGGCCGGGAGATCAAGGCAGACGTCATCTTGTGGTGCACCGGGTTTCGTGCATCGCTGGCGCACCTCGCGCCGCTGAACATCCGCGAGCCTGGCGGCGGTATCCGCATGCTTGGTACTCAGGTGGCGAGGGAACCGCGGCTGCACCTCGTCGGCTACGGGCCGTCCTCCAGCACGATTGGCGCAACCCGTGCTGGCCGCGCCGCCGCTAGCGGGGTAATCACGTTGCTCGACCTCACTCGCGCTGCGGCAGGCGAACCACCGCGCGCAGGCCGCCCGACGGGCTCTCGTCGAGGGTGATGTCACCCCCATGAGCCCGCGCAATCGAGCGAGAGATCGCCAATCCGAGACCCGACCCGCCGTCGTCACTGCTTCGGCCTGCGTCGAGGCGCACCCAGCGCTCAAAGACGCGCTCGCGATCAGCGGGGTCGATGCCAGGCCCATCGTCGTCGACGGTAATCACGACGTCGCCACCGACCGCCGTCGCGTGCACGTCGACGTGAGTGGCGTAGCGGCCAGCATTCGCCGTGAGGTTCTCGAGCATCCGCGACAGCGCCGCCTCGTCACCTGACACGAGAATCGTCGCGCCGCCAGGGCACGCAAGCTGGCCGATGTCGACTGCCGCGTCAACCTTCGGCGGCCTGCTATCGAGGCGCGCCAGCAAGAGCAAATCATCGGCAAGCCGACTGAGGCGTTGGACGTCGGCAAGCACGTCGCGTGCGACAGCGGACCACTCGTCGGGTGCAGTGTCGGTGGCGAGCGCGACCTCGAGTTGGGTCTGCACGGACGCGATCGGTGACCGCAATTCGTGGGCGGCGTCGGCGATGAAACTGCGCTGCTGCTCGCCGGCGACATGCAGTCGGCGAAGCATCCGGTTCAGAGTTTGCCCGAGCCGTCTCAGCTCGTCACCGCTTGGTGGTTCGGCCAGTTGCGGCGCGGTGTTGCTTGCGCTGACGTCGACCGCGTCGGCGGCTGCACGCATGTCGTCAACCGGCCGCAGCGCGGAGCCGACCGCGAGCCACGTCGCAGCGGCAGCTGCGAGCAGCACGAGCGGTACGACGATCACCACCACATTTCGCAATGCGTCGAGCGCCGAGGTGACGTCGGCGAACGGCACCGCAACCAGCACCGTCACCGGGACGCCGCGCAGCGTCGCGGTCTGCGCCTCGACGCGCAGCGGCGACGTACCGAGAGAGCTTGCGGTCGTCGTGAATGCGTGACCGAGTCGATGCGAGAACTGCGAGACCGGCAGTAGCGGCAGAACCGTGCTAGCGGACGTCGTAGCGGCGAGCACAGTGTCGGCGGCGTCGAGAACCTGTGCGAACGCCGTGCCGCCGGGCGCTGACGGCAAGGGAGCCGGTAACGCGTCGGACGTCACCAATTGTGTGACAGTGGCGAGCTCGGCATGCACGGCCTGATCGACCACTTTCACCCTGCTGTGAAAGAACAATGAGCTGAGCACGGTCGTGCCGAGAACCAACCCGATCGCCAACACCACAGTCGCTGTCGCCGTGACCCGCAGCCGCAGCGTGCGACGAGCCCACCACTTCAACGGGTTCACGTCGCGCGCAGCCGGTAACCGGCACCTCGGACGGTCTGCACGACGTCGCGGCCGAGCTTGCGGCGCAGATAGCCCGCGTACACCTCGACCGCATTTGCCTCGGTCGTTGCGTCGCTCCACACGTGTTCGAGCAACTCCGCTTTGGTGACGGGCAGCGGGTGCTGTCGCATCAGGTATTCGAGCATCGCGAACTCGCGCGCGGTGAGGTCGACCGGTTCATCATCTTTGCGCACAGTTCGCGCAGCAGGGTCGAGAGTCAATCCTGCGGCGACCAGGACGGCTGGGCGTGGGCCTGATGCGCCACGGCGCAGCAACGCGCGAATGCGAGCGAGCAAGACGACGAAGGAGAATGGTTTCGTGAGGTAGTCGTCAGCACCGAGGTCAAGACCGTCGGCTTGGTCGTAGTCGCCATCCTTCGCCGACGCGAGCAGGATCGGCGTCCATATTTCTCGTGCCCTTAGTTGTCGCGTTACTTCGTAGCCGGAGAGTCCCGGCAGCATCACATCGAGCACGATCACGTCGTAGCAGACCGCCGTTGCCATCTCGAGCCCGCGGATCCCGTCGCCGGCGACGTCGACGGTGAAGCCGGCATGCACCAGTCCGCGTTGCATCGCGGCGGCCATGCGGTGCTCGTCCTCGACGATCAGCAATCGCATAGGCGTCACGATGCCACAGCCGCCGGATGCTGTGACGATGCTGAGCGCCGGGGTTCACAAAGATGCGGGACGGCGGGTGGCCGCCGATAGTGATGCCATGACACTCCTCGCTTCGCGCCGCCTCCGCTGGCTACTGCCGGCCGGTATCGCCGCCGCCATCGCCGTTGCTTCCGTCGCCACTACCGCTGCTGCGAGCGCGTCGGGGCAGCCCAAGCTGGCCGCCAAGACGGCGGCCCAGCTGCTCGTTGCGGTCGAGAACGCGTCACCCGCGGGCCTGTCGGGCACGATCGTCGAGACCGCGAAACTGGGCCTGCCGGACATCTCAGGCTTGCTTGGTTCCAATGGTGGCTCGGGCCTGTCGCTCGCGTCGTTGGTGACGGGCTCGAACACGATGAACGTGTGGTACGCCGGCAAGGATCAGCAGCGATTTGCATTGCTGGGCCAACTGTCGGAAGACGATCTCATTCACAACGGCACCGATCTGTGGAGCTACGACTCCAGTACGCGAACAGTCACGCACAAGACACTGACCCCAGACGAGTCGGACCAGGTCGGCTCCTCGCTCGCCAGCGCCGCGCCGGCGCTTGACCCGCAGGCAGCAGCCGAGAAGGCGCTCGCCGCCATCGACCCGACGACTGAGGTCGTTGTCGATCGCACCGCTCGAGTTGCCGGTCGCGCCGCGTATCAGCTGCAGCTCTCGCCCAAGGACACGCGGTCGCTGATCGGCAGCGTGCAGATTGCGATCGATGCGGAGACCTCGGTGCCGCTGCGCTTGCAGATCTTCGCGGCCGGCGCGACCAACCCGGCGTTCCAGGTCGGGTTCACCAGCGTCAGCTTCAACGTGCCCAGTTCGTCGATCTTCGAGTTCGTGCCACCTGCCGGCGCGAGCATTGAGCAAGACACCGCACCGTTTGGCGACACTTTGAATAGCGGCCCGTTCGGCGATGGCGCCTTCGTCGTCCGGACCAAAGTCACCGGCGGTGACGGTCCGCCCCCTGGGCACCCTTGCCACGCCGGCGAACCCCGTCCGACGATCTACGCCAGACGTAAGACGACCGAGCTCGGTAAGGGCTGGACCGAGGTCCTCAAGATCACCAATGCGGTGCCGGCGATCCCCGCGAACATTCCGTTGCAGTCCGACGGGCCGCAGTCCTCGACCGCGGCCGGACGGCGGTCAAGTCACCATCCGGCGTAGCTCGCCACTCGATGACATTGCAACACAGGTTCCTGGCGGCGAGCTGATCACGACCGCGTTGCTGTCGATCTTCATTACGAATGACGGCACGGCCTACATAGGACCGGTGAGTCCAGCGAACATTGAGAAGGTCGCATCGAGCGGACAGGGATTGTGACCGCAGTCGCCACGGCGGTGACGTCCACCCCGACTGACACGTCACTTGCCATTGCCACGCATGGCCTGACTCGTCGGTTCGGACAACACGTCGCCGTCAACGCCGTCGATCTGGCGGTGCCACGCGGAGCGGTCTATGGCTTCCTCGGTCCGAACGGTTCGGGAAAGACGACCACGATCCGGCTGCTGCTCGGCTTGATGTCACCGCACGCAGGCACTGTCGAACTGCTTGGTGGCACGATGCCGGCAGCAGCGGGTGATGTGTTGAGCCGGGTCGGCACCTTGGTCGAAGGTCCGGCGTTCCACCCGTACCTCACCGGCTACGACAACTTGCGACGACTCGACGCCTACGACGCCAGCACCGACCCCTCGACGTCCGCTTCGCGCATTGGTTCTGCGCTCGAGCGCGTCGGGCTGTCAGCAGCCGCGAAGAAGACGTACCGCCGGTACTCCCTCGGCATGAAACAGCGGCTCGGACTCGCCGCGGCGCTGCTGCGGCCGCGCGACCTGCTGATTCTCGACGAGCCGACGAACGGCCTCGACCCGCAAGGTACTCGCGAGGTGCGCGGGCTCATTCGGGAGCTCGCTGCCGATGGGACGACCGTGCTGGTGTCGAGCCACCTGCTTGCCGAGATCGAGCAGGTCGCTACACATGTCGGCATCATGAGCGCGGGCAAGTTGTTGAGACAGGGCCAGCTCGATCAGGTGCTCGGGGTCGCGGCTGCGTTGCTGCGTATCGAGACACCGGACGTCGAACGGGCGCTGTGCGTGCTCGCGGAGATGGGCGTCTCGGTCTCAGACCAAACGGCCGATCACTTGTTGGTGGCGATGGGCGATCGCACTCCCGACGTCATCAATGCGGCACTAGTTCGAGGGGACGTCGCCGTGCGCGGGCTACACGTCGAGCGGCCGCTTCTCGAGGACCTGTTCGTGAAGCTGACGGGGGAGGGTTTCGATGTCGTCCGCTGAAATGGTCGCTGACCACGCGCCCGTCGCTTCGATGCCGCGGGTTCGCTACCACGGAGTCTTTCTTCGCCAGTTCGTCAGCGAGACCTCGATCATCTTTCGGCGCAAGCGCAACATCGCGATCCTGGCCGTGCTCGGGGCCGTCCCGGTCTTGATTGGCGTAGCGGTCAAGGTGAGCGCTCCGCGTGGCGGCGGCGGGCCGGCGTTCATCGGTCAAATCACCAGCAACGGGTTGTTCCTTGCGTTCGCGGCACTGACGCTGTGTTTGCCGGTCTTCTTGCCTGTCGCAGTCGCCGTCGTCGCTGGTGACGCGGTCGCGGGCGAAGCGAACACGGGGACGCTTCGCTACTTGCTCACCGTCCCTGTTTCGCGCACCCGGATACTTGCAGTGAAGACCGCTGGAGTTATTGCTTTCATCGTCGCCGGCATCGCGCTGGTGACGGTGATCGGCATCGTGCTCGGCGTCTCGCTGTTCGGTACCCATGGCATGACGCTTCTGTCGGGCGACACCGTGTCTGTGAGCAACGGCTTGCTGCGCTCGCTCGGAGTCGCGGGGTACGTGTTCGTCGACCTCCTCGGTCTCGCGGGCATCGCACTGTTCTTCTCGACACTTACCGAGGTGCCGGTCGGCGCGATGGCCGCAACGGTCGTGCTCGCGATTGTCTTCACGGTGCTCGACGCGGTCCCGCAGTTGGGCAGCATCCGCGACCTCCTGCTGGTGCATCACTGGCTCGACTTCGCCACCTTGCTGCGGACGCAGGTAGACACGAACCTGCTTTTGCACGGCATGCTGATCCCCTTGGGCTACTTTGCGATCTTTACTGCCGCGGCTTGGTCGCGAATCACGACTGCAGACGTCACGTCCTAGCTTCCGTGGGTTGCGAGAACCGCGCTCGCTGCGGTCTGAACTGCCGCGGACAACGCCGCGCTACCGCCGAAGATGTCAACGGTCGCGAATGTGGTGTTGAAAGCTGCGAGGTAACTGGTCATGGAGCTGGACAGGCCGGTCGGTTGGGTCAGTAGTAGCGGGCCGCCCGTGGCCGCCATGTACGCGCCGGCCGCTAACGCGTCGGGGAACGTGACACCGCTGGCGACACCAGCATGTTGGGCTGCAGCAAAGAATTGTTCGGCCACCGCCGCGCTGGTGGCGAACCGGTCCGAAGCGAAGATCGGTGTCGCGGCGGGATCCGCCGCGGCAGCAGGTCCACCGATCGCAAAGACGGTTCCGGGATGCGCCAGAAGGTAAGTGTTGGTGGTTATCGCGACGCCGCCCGGGCTGGTCAGCAGAATCGCGCCGTGGGCCTGCGCCGCGGGTGGTCCCGCGGTGAGCGCATCGGCGAAATCACTGCCTGAGGCCAGAAAGATCGTCGTGGGATCACCAAGCGCGTCGGCAATGGCGACTGCAGTCGCGTACCGATCTCTGCCTGCGAGTCTGATAGGGCTATACCCGAGCGCTGTGAGTTGCGCGACGATTTGGTTGGGAATCGCGCTCGGTCCTCCGAGCACATAAACGACTTTGCCGGGAGGCAACACTCGATGAATCTCGGCTGCCGTCACCGCTGGCAGTGTGGTCCCTGACGTGAACAGCAGTGGTGCATTCTTGGCCGCGGCGAGTGGAGCGCCGACCAGTGCATCGGGGAAGGTGTCGGCTCGCGCGAGCACCACTGCAGAAGCCAAACCGGCTGGGTATTCGTTCGCCGAAATCGCGACCGCCGTTGCGAATCGATCCGCTCCGGCGAAGCGCGGTGCGATCGGGTTGAGTGCGGTGACTGACGTGCTCTGCGACGACGTCGTCCACACGGAGTGCGTGTCGGGGTCTACGGCAACGTTGTATTGCGGCGTCCCTACCTGAATCGTGCCAGTCACCGTGTTGGTTGCGCCGTCGATGACCGTGACGTTGCCGTCCGCTCCGTTTGTCACGAACACTGTATGGCTCGACGTATCAACGCCGACGCTGCTGACAATGGCGCCGGCAGCCACGGTCTTCACAACCTTGTCCGATATACCGCTGATGACAGACACAGATGGGCCGGAGCTATTTGCGACGTACACACTCTGCGTGGACGGGTCGACAGCGATGCCGTAAGCCACCTGTCCGACCTGTGCAGAGGTTATGTCGCGAGGCGCGCCTTTGACGGACAGGATGGTGACCGAACCGGACGGGCCCCGATCGGCGACGTAGAGCTCTTGCGTCGAAGGGTCGTAGGCCAACGCGTTCGGTTCGTAGCCGCTGGCGACCGCAGTAGCCGTGCCGGTCACGGTATCGATCTGCGTCGCGCCTTCGACGAACTGGCCGTTCAGGGTGGCGTTGACGCCGGCGTTGAACAAGCGGTGGCCAGCTGGATCGTCGACCAGCACGTTGCCTGTCGACTCGAACGGTGGCCCGTAGCCGAGGTTGGGGTAGGTCGTGATGACGCTGAGCCCAAGCGGGTCAATCACGGCGATGCTCGACTGCATGCCTGTCGTGTTCTGCCCGCTCACCGGCGGTGGCTGTGGAAACCGCTGAAGTGCGTAGACGCGGTGGGTCAATGTGTCGACTGCCAACGCCACGACCGAACCCGGCAATGTGACAGTGCCGAGCTGCTGCCCCGTCCGCTCGTCGAGCACGCTCAGTAACTTGTCGCTCCCGACGAAGACGTTGCGCGTTCCAGGGTCTATCGCGATGGCTTGGGCTTGGACGTTGGTAGGAACCGTCGAGATCTCGTAGCCGTCGGATGCGCCTGACCTTGGGAGCACCGGGGTAACAACGCTCCAGGCTCGTGCTGCATGGGAGTTGCCCAGGACGGCGCTGCTCGCGACCGTGGCCATCCCCAGAAGGTAGGCCGCGAAGCCCCGACCGCGCCTTCGCCGTCGGACCGAAACGCCGTCCATTGTTCCCCCTGCTTGCACTAGGTCTCCGAGAGTAGCGGGCGGCGCGATAACCGATGGCTTGTCTATGCGGGTCGCCCTACTCTTGAACGGTTATGAGTGCATCCATGGTCAAGCCAACCGGCAATCCCACGCGCCTAAGCGACGGGAGTGTCCCGTCGCGCGTGTGAGGAGTTGAGTCCGGTGCCACCCGTTATCCCGCTGCCCGCTAATGCCTCGGCCAGCGCCCATACAGACGTTGAGAATCTCGCTGAGTTGACCAGGTCGATGCCGACCGAGACTCGCGACGCGTTGTCGTGGCTTGCGCACCTCATCGACGCGAGCATCCCCTTGCGCACGAGTGAGGACACCGACGAGTTCGCCCACCGTCACCTGTACCGAATCGGTGGCACGGGTTTGATCTCGCTGCACGAGAGGCTCGGACCGTTGACGGCTCCGGCGATGGCGCACGCGCTCGCCCGCGACCTGCTCGCGCATCAGCCGATCGAGCTCGCCGGCCTGTACTCGAGCGAGAGCCCGGCGTGGGAGACGCTACGGCCTGGGCGATGAGGTGCAGAGCGTGCCGAGCCGTTTGAAGGCGGCTTTCGCGGCCGGCACATTGGCGTCGGCCGATCTCGTGCTGGGCGTTATGACGGGCGCGCAGTACCCGTCAGTGGCAATTCACGCGCGTGCCGAGGATGCCGAGATCGCGAAGGCTTACCTCGACGATCTACGTCGGCGTGCACGGGAGGCGGAGGGCTTCCTGCGCGGCAGGTGCTTGCGCGTACGTGGCGACGGCGATCGCAACATCAGCGTGATGCCGGTCAAGGTGCCGGCGGCGCGTCGCGAGGACGTGATCGTCAGCGACGCGGTATGGCGTGAGATCGACCTCAACGTCTCTGCGTTGTTCGGCCGCCGGGAGCTGCTTGTCCAAGATGGGGCTCGGCACGAATCGCGGGATGCTGCTGTTCGGTCCACCAGGTACCGGGAAGACAGCGCTGTGCCGCGTACTGGCCGCGGAGTTGGTCGGCGACGTGACTGTCGTGTTCTGCGATGCGCGCGCGATCGGCGATCGCGCATGGGCACGGTGTACCGCGAGTTGGGGCGGCTGGCGCCAGCCTTGATGGTGCTCGAGGACCTCGACCTGGTTGTGGGCAACCGCAGGTCGGGACGCGACGGCGGCCTGCACGAGTTCTTGACGGCGCTCGACGGTGCGATGACGAATCACGACGGTGTCGTGACTGTCGCGACAACCAACGACATCAAGGCGTTGGACGACGCGGCCATCCGCGCCGCGCGGTTCGACCGCATCATCGAGATTCCGTTGCCGGACGCCGGTTTGCGCGCGTCGATCTTGCGCCGCTACCTCGGCGAGCTGGCGGACGGCATCGATGTCGTGGCGGTAGCGGGACTCACCGACGGCGCCAGCGGTGCGGCTTTGCGTGAGCTCGTTCGGCGCGCAGTGTTGGTCGACGGCGACGCGTTCACGACGGCGACGCTGATTCGCCTTGCTCGCGAAGGTCTCGGTGCGGAGCGCACCGGCCAGTACCTCTAGGCCGGTGCGCCCGCCGCGCGGCCTCAGATGCCGATGCCGAGCCGGGCGATCGGGCCAAGCAGTTCTTGCTCTTCGTAGGCGAGGTGCGAGAGCAGGATGTCGGTCAGCCGATCGACTTCGGCCTGCACCCTGCTGAGGTGTTCTTCGTCGTCGACCATGGCGACCAGGGCCGCGTCGAGCCGCGTCAGCACAGCGGCCACGACCTCGTGCTCCTCGCTGAGCCGTTTGATCACCGGCGTGAGTTCTGCGTCACGTGACTTCAGATCGACGAACAGGTTCGCGTCTTCAAGCGCGTGATGGATCGTCAGCACTCTGCAGTACGTGGCGCAGAACGCTCCGAGCGACCAGTAGTTCTGTCGCATCGACATCTCGTTGATCAATGATCTCGCGACGGCGGCACTGGACCGACCCACCACTACCTCGGCGACCACGTCGCGGATCTGGTCAAGTTCGGAGCGCAGATGTGCGTGCACGCTCACGAGCATCTGCGCCGACGCTCGACCCGACGGTGTGCCCGTCTACGTCGTCGTGACGCGGGCGCACGAGGTCGGGTTGCTTCGTCGAGGGCTGGTTCGAGATCGCTGACGGGCTCAGACATCTGGGTTGCGGCTCCGGGCGCTGGATCATGTCAGGGTTGTGGCGGTCGCGCCGCGCTGTGCACGCGCGCCTGCTCGACGAGTGTACGTAGGTCTCCCACCGGGCCGAGATGCTGGAGCTTGTCGGGATTGACGACCGCGTGGAGCGCCTGTACCTGGCCGTCGGCGATGTCGAGGCTGAGCACGCCGAGGACGAGTCCGTCGTCCGTCGTGAAGATCATGCCCGGCTCACCGTTGACGTCGAGTGGGGTCAACACCATGCCGATCTCGGCGCCGAATGCGACTAGGGCGACCATGAAGCGGCCGACCTTGTCGATCCCCATAACAGCGCGAGCTGCGGCGGGAGCCTTGCCGCCGCCGTCTCCCGGTAAACGTGACGTCGGCGGCGAGCATGGTCTGCAGGCCGGCAACGTCGCCTGACTCGACAGCGGCAAAGAACCGGTCGGCGAGCTCACGCTTTTGTTCACGCGACGCTTCGTAGCGGGGTCGTCGTTCGTCGATGTGCTTGCGGGCGCGCACGAGCAGTTGACGGCAGTTGTCGGAGCTCTTGCCGACAACGGTCGCGATCTCGTCGAACTCATAGGCGAATACGTCCCGCAGCAAGAACACTGCACGCTCGGTCGGCGACAACGTCTCTAGCAGTACGAGAAACGCCGTCGACAACGAGTCGGCGATCTCGGCGTGTGCTGAGACATCGGGCATTGGATCGGCAAGTAGCGGTTCGGGCAACCACATCCCGACGTATGTCTCGCGCTGGACGCGGGCAGATTTCAGGTGGTCGAGTGACAGTCGCGTGGTGATCGATGCAAGGTACGGACGCGCCGAATCGACCACTACGCCATCGTCGATAGCGCGCCCATAGCGCACGAACGACTCCTGCACGACATCCTCGGCGTCGCTCACGCTGCCGAGCATGCGATAGGCGATCGAGAAGAGTAACGGGCGCACTTCGGTATACGTGCGCGCCAGCTCATCGTCGTCCGGCATGGTCCGCCTCCCTCTCCTCCACCATAAGACGATTTCGGCAACCCGCCAGTGACAACCGGTTGTCACAGCGGCGTGGGCCGCCTCGTCTCATGACGTAGGACAACGAAATCGGAGGCATGTCATGAGGGTCTTTCTTGCAGGAGCAAGCGGTGCGATCGGACGTCGATTGGTGCCGCTCCTGATCTCGACTGGACACCAGGTCACCGGTACCACGACCACCCCGACGAAGATCGATCAGCTCACGCGGCTCGGCGCGGATGCGGTGCAACTCGATCTGCTCGACGCGGCTGCGACACGGCGTGCGGTCGCCGACGCCAAACCCGACGTGATAGTGCATCAGGCCACTGCGCTAGCGAACCTCGGCAAGAGTTCGCGCAACCTCGGCAAGGCGTTTGCGGCTACCAACGAGCTGCGCACCGTTGGAACGAAAAACTTGCTCGACGCTGCATGGGAGGTTGGAGTCGTTCGCTTTATCGCGCAGGGCTTCTGTGCGTTGCCGTTCGCTCGTGCCTCGCACTTGGATAGCGACGTGCCAGCTGGGTTGATCGCCGGTCGCGATGCGATGCGCTCCCTCCACGATGCCGTGCTCGAGCGCGACGGTGTTGTGCTCAGCTACGGCGGCTTCTACGGACCAGGCACATCTTTGGGCCGCGACGGAGAACAGACCGCAATGGTCCGCCGGCGGCTGCTGCCAATCGTCGGATCGGGCGACGCAATCTTCCAGTTCTTGCATATCGATGATGCTGCGAGCGCGACCTTGGCCGCACTTACCAGGGGCGTTGGTCATTACGACATCGTTGACGATGAGCCCGCTGCGCTGCGCGAGTGGGTCCCGGTGATGGCGTCGATGCTGGGTGCCAAGCCGCCGCGGCATGCGCCCGTATGGCTGGCGAAGCTGGTTGGCGGCGACGGCGTGGCCTTGTTAACGGTTGAGTCGCCACCCGTGTCGAACGCGCGGGCGAAAGCAGAGCTGAGTTGGAAGCCCGCGTACCCCTCATGGCGGGAAGGCCTCGCGCACGAGCTCAGCTGATCGACGTCCGCCTATTGGCTCGTTCGGCTGCTTCGTCGAGGGCCGCGCCGAGCCGGGCAGCCTCCGCACGAAGTCCACGTGAGGCAGCGGGAGACCGTCGGTCGCGCTGCGCCAAGAGTTCGAGCGTGTCTGCGACACCCTGCGCGTAGGCCTCTTTGCGCGAATAGCGCGCGGCCAGGTTGTAGCGGCACAGGACTTCGGAGAGCTTGTCCAAGCTGTCGATGGCGTCGAATTCCCCCATGCTTACCAACGGTAGATGCGAACGCCTATGCAGGCCGCCGAAAGCCGCTGTTCGCGCCACCTGCGCGCGAACTTCACCCGTTTGGCTAGGCGATCGTCGCGCGCGCTCCCGCGGCCTTGACCGCCGCTTTGAGTGAGGTGATGTCGTAGGCACCGTGGTGGCGAATGCCGTTGATGAAGAACGTGGGCGTGCCTGACACATTGCTCAGGTCGGCGCTGTCGACGTCGCTGGCGACCCGAGCGGCGCCGACGTGATGTTTGACGTCGTCGGTGAAGCGTTCGACGTCGAGCCCAAGCTCGCCCGCATAGCGGATCAGGTCTCTGAGGCCGAGCGCGTCCTGGTGCTGGAAAAGCAGGTCGTGCATCTCCCAGAACGCACCCTGTGCGTCGGCCGCTTCGGTGGCCTCGGCGGCGAGTTGCGCGTTCGGATGCACTTCGGTCAGTGGCAGGTGCCGCCACACGTAGCGGATGTCGCCGAACTCCGACAACAACTCGCGCACGATCGGCTCGGCCTGTCCGCAGTACGGACATTCGAGGTCGCCGTACTCGAGCACCGTCACGAGCGACTCCTGTGGGCCGCGAATGTGGTCGCGCGCGACGTCGACCGCGTCGGCGAGGTCGACGATTGCCTCCGACCGGCCGAGCAGCGCGATGATGCGTTGCCGCTTAGGCAGTCGTTCGGTGATCTGGAAGAGCGCCCAGGTGAGAATCGACGCCAGAACCGCCGCGGTCAACACGCCGGCCTTGGCTTCTTGTAGCTGAGTTCCCGTGAATGCGAGGGAGGCGATCAGCAAGGAGACGGTGAATCCGATCCCGGCGATGGTTCCGGCGCCGGCAACCGCGGCCCAGCCGACGGGCGGCCGCAACTTACGCTGGGTGATTGCGGTAACCAGCCACGACATACCGGCGATCCCGATGGGCTTTCCGAGCACGTAGCCGACGACGATGCCTAGCGTGATCGGTGACTTGTAGGCAGTGGACACAAAGTGACGGCTGATGGGGATGCCGGCGTTGGCAAGTGCGAACAACGGGACGATGACGTAGGTGGTCCAGGGGCTGAACCGTTGTTGCAGCCGGTCGTTCGGTGAGATCGCCGCCTCGACGCTTGCCCGCGCCTGCCGGGCGAGCTGTGCGGTTGGCTGCTCACGGAATTGCCGAAACCCTTCGGTGGCGAGGTCGAGGGCAGGCCGGCTCGCCGAGTAGGCATAGGTCAGTAGGCCCAGCACGAGACCCACCACGACCGGGTCGACGCCGGCCTTGAAAAGCGCGAGCCAAATGGCAGCGCCGAATACGGCGTACAACTGCATGCGGTACGGCGGCTTGAATGCGCGAATACCGAGTGTGCAGGCGAACAGCGCGAGTGCAATGACGAGCGGCGTCCAGCGCAAGTGTTTGGTGTACACGGTCGCGATGACCAGCAGCGCCACGATGTCGTCGACGACGACGACAGTCAGCATGAAAGCTCTTAGGCGGTCAGGAAAACGTGGGCCGACCAGCGCGAGCATGCCGAGCGCGAACGCGGTGTCGGTCGACATGACCGTGCCCCACCCGTGCGCGCTGTTGCGGCCACCGTTGAAGGCAAGGTAAATACCGACCGGCACGATCATGCCGGTGACGCCAGCGAACAATGGCAAAGTGACGCGCTTGCGTTCACGCAGCTCACCGATATCGAATTCCCGGCGTGCTTCGAGACCGACGACGAGGAAGAAGAATGTCATGAGGCCGGTGTTGACCCAGCCACGTAGGTCTTGATTCACCGTTCCGTGGCCGAATCGGATCGCGAATGTCGTGTCCCAAACAGTGTTGTACGAGTGCGCGTTGATATTGACCCAGATCAGCGCCGCAATAGTACTGGCGAGCAGGATCGCCGCACCGCTGGTCTCGCTGCTCGAGAAGGTTCGCAATGGCGCCCGGACATAACGATGCCAGGGTGTCAGGTTTTCGGTCTCAGTCTCGGTCACCTGGTGAGAAAGGCAGTCAGCCCGGCGGCTATTCCAGCGGCAATCGTCTGGCGGTCCGTCGGGTTGGTGGCGATGGCGGCGTCCGCGCTATTTCGCATGTTGAGACATTCGATGGTGATGACCGGACCATGCGAGAGGTTGATCGTACCGGTGGTTGTCGTGTTGGGGTAATAGCCGTTGGCAATGTACGTCGAGTACGGAATTCCCGTCACCGCGTGGAAAGTGTCGTGCATGACGGTCGCGAGAATCCGTGATTGCGGCGCGCCACCCGGATTCACGTTCGGGTTACTCGGCGGCGGCTGCATGACAAAGAATCCGTGACCGCCCGCTGGCCCGCCGTCCGCATGAATGGCGATGAATGCATTCGCGTGAGCGTTGTTGCCGACCTGCGCGCGCGTGGTGATGCAAGGCCCAATGCTCGTGTCATTCGGCCGGGTCAAAATGACGGTCGCACCCTCTGCTCGCAAGATGGCGGCCGTGCGGTTCGCGACGTCCCAGGTGAATGCATGCTCGGGGTATCCGGCGTTCGTCGACGTGCCCGTTGTGTCACACGCCTTGTAGACGCCGTTGCCTGCGTAGACGTTGGTGTTGATCGACGAGCTGTTGTTCAGATTGTGCCCGGGGTCGAGAACGACGACCTTGCCCGTCAGCTTCTGCGCGGCTGCTGCGGTGGCCGTTGGGCTCGGCGCCGTGATCCCCACTGGCGGCTTCGGCGAGCCCTTTCGCTGGCCTGGAGAACTCGTCGGGCCGGACGGCGAGGGGCTGGCCTTCGGGGTCGCGCTCAGCCGTGTTGGGGTCGTGCTCGGCGGCGAAGGCGTGGGGCTCGGGGTCGGTACCGCGGGGACCGGTGAGATGGCCGAGCGAGCGGCTGGCTGCGGCGCCGAGGACGACGCCAGGGCTTGAGAGGTCACCGAGGCCGCTCCAGAGGCTGGGGCGGCGGCGGAAGCCGCCGGCGAACTAGCCGGTCCCGCTGCGGGCGAACTGGCTGCCGCTGAACTGCCAGGAGCCTGATTCAGGTCGGCCGGCTTCGCCGAGGTCTTGCAGGCCGCCAACACCGAAAGCGCCGCGATCGCGATGACGATCTGGGTGCGGCGGGCGGTGCGAGTCCGTCGGGCCATACCTCATGCTGCCACGCCGGGTTGCAAGGCCGGCAACGTCACCGTTGCCGCGTAGGCTCGATGCGAACCCCGAACCCACGCTTCCCGAGCAGCACTGCACAATCCGACGCAGGAGGGTACGCATGACGTCAGGCGACTTACCGAGCATGCAAGAACTCCTTCAGCAGGCGTCCCTGATGCAGCAGCAGCTGATGTCCGCCCAGGAGGATCTGGCCCGTGAGCGCGTCGTAGGCGACGCGGGAGGTGGGCTGGTCAGCGCGACGGTCACGGGGGCGGGCGAACTCGTCGACTTGCGCATCGACCCCAAAGCCGTCGACCCAGCTGACACCGAGACGCTCGCAGACCTGATTCTGGCCGCCGTCCGCGCTGCTACCGGGCGGGCAAGCGCCTTGCAGGCAGCCAAGCTCGGCCCGCTGGCGGAGGGTCTCGGCGGCATGTCGGGCGGCCTTCCAGGGCTCGGACTGTAGAACGTGTACGAAGGTGTCGTCCAAGACCTGATCGATGAGTTGGGCAAGCTGCCGAACGTCGGTCCGAAGAGCGCGCAACGCATCGCGTTCTACCTGCTCGCGGCCGATGCGGTCGACGTCAAGCGGCTTGCTCAGGTGCTGCTCGAGGTCAAGGAAAAGGTCAGGTTCTGCGAGATCTGCGGCAACGTCGCCGAAGAGGAGCAGTGCCGGATCTGCCGTGACCCGCGCCGCGACCTCACCGTCATCTGCGTCGTCGAGGAGTCAAAGGACGTCGTGGCCGTCGAGAAGACGCGCGAGTTCCGCGGCCGCTACCACGTGCTGGGCGGCGCGATCAGCCCGATCGAGGGCATCGGCCCTGATGACCTACGGGTGCGCGAGCTCATGACTAGGCTCGCTGATGGGACCGTGACCGAGCTGATCCTCGCGACCGACCCGAATCTCGAAGGCGAGGCCACCGCGACCTACTTGGCCCGGTTGGTGAAGCCGATGGGATTGCGGGTCACCAGGTTGGCGAGTGGGCTGCCGGTCGGCGGCGACCTGGAGTATGCCGACGAAGTCACGCTCGGTCGTGCGTTCGAGGGGAGGAGACAGATCGATGTCTGAGCTGGTGGTCGAAGGTCCATCGGACGATCTCAGCGATTTCGCTGCCGAGATCGCGGACCAGGTCGAGAGCTTCGTCATCGCGGTGCGCGAGGTCGCCCGCGGCGCCGAGCCAGGTGGTGCCGTCTCGATGCTGCTCCTTGAGGTGTCGCAGCTGCTGTTGGCGGGCGGCCGGCTCGGGGCGATCGGTGACGTCGTCCCGACTGAGCGCTGGGAGCCCGACGCTGGCCCTGACCCCGATATCGATGAGTTGCGCGAGCGCCTCGCCGGGCTGCTGGCGCCCATCGACCGCTACGTCGAGGTGTTCGACCCCTACGAGACGCCGCCGAGCGCCGCCAACTTCGTGCTCTCCGACGACCTCGCCGACGTCACCGGCGACCTGCTGCACGGCCTCCAGCACTACCAGGCCGGGCGCCCGATCGAGGCGCTGTGGTGGTGGCAGTTCTCCTACGTCTCGCACTGGGGCACCCACGCCGGAGCAGCTCTGCGCGCCCTTCAATCGGTCGTTGCCCATGCCAGGCTGGACGTCGAGGGGCTGGCCGGCTAGGTCAGCTGGACGCCGCGGGACTCGCAGCGGAGCTGATCGGTGACGGGGACGCGGGGAGCGCGAAGTCGCTCTGAACGGGTGCAGTCGTCAGGGCAATCAGCTCGAGCACGTTCGAGCGGAACTGCGCGCGGGTAAGCACGCCGGCCGCACTGAAGCAGTACGTGCCGGGCGACACCCCGTCGGGCGCTGCGATCAACGCGAAGCACGACGATGCCGGGATCCCGTTTGCTGCGGGTCTGCGGTGCTTCCGGGGAGACCGTGAGGTCGACGCCTTGCGCCAACGTGTCGAGGGTCGTGGTGAACAGGGCTTGCCCGGACGGGTTGACGTTCGCCGGTACCGGGTCGCCTGGTCCCGCCAACGTCAAGCAGGTCGGCGTCCCGCCGTTGGGCAGGTTGCACGTATAGGTGCCCGTCGGGTCGACCTGGATCACTACGCGCCCGTCGGCCTCACTGACGTCGAGCCGGGTGCTCGTGGCGGTGCGGTAGGCCTTGATGGTGCTCGCCCGCGGCGGATTGTCAGAGCTGTCGGCGGAGTAGGTCCCGGTGTATTGCGCGGCGCGGGCGATGGCGGCGATCGCGGCCAGCTGCGTTGCGGCGCTCGGTCCAGAAGAGGAAGCGAGCAGGGACGGCGGGGGTGGTGCGGCGTGTGAGTGGCTGGTGCAGGCAGAACTGAGTGCCAAAACGGCGCCTGCGCCGGCCGCGAGGACCG
The DNA here is from genome assembly GCA_963799955.1 of uncultured Actinomycetes bacterium. Classification (GTDB taxonomy): domain Bacteria; phylum Actinomycetota; class Actinomycetes; order Acidothermales; family Acidothermaceae; genus PALSA-607. The sequence goes on along the minus strand of CAWCZJ010000014.1, from coordinate 9,202 downwards.
CGGCATTGGCCCGCCTGGGCGACCTGCCGCGCGTGCCTGCCGCCTCGCCCCGGACGAAATCCACAGGGTCAGGCTAACGGGCCCCGGTAGACTTGCCCCCGATCATCCCTGCCGAGGAGTTGTTTGCTCGTGGGCGTCGTCGTCCAAAAATACGGTGGCTCGTCCGTCGCCGACGCTGAGCGCATTAAGAAGGTCGCGCAGCGGATCGTGGCAACCCGTAAGGACGGTCACGACGTGTGCGTGGTCGTCTCCGCGATGGGTGACGACACCGACAAGCTCCTCGATCTCGCCGCGCAGGTCTCGCCGCTGCCGCCGGCCCGCGAGCTCGACATGCTGCTCACCGCGGGCGAGCGCATCTCGATGGCGCTGCTCGCCATGGCGATCGCGAACCTCGGAATGAAGGCCCGGTCGTTCACCGGCAGCCAGGCTGGCGTGATCACCGACTCCACGCACGGCAGGGCGCAGATCATCGACGTGGCGCCCGGCCGGATCCGCGAGGCGCTCGACCAGGGCGACATCGCGATCGTCGCCGGCTTCCAGGGCGTGTCCCAAGACACCAAGGACGTCACAACGTTGGGTCGCGGCGGGTCTGACACCACGGCGGTCGCGTTGGCGGTCGCGCTGGGTGCCGACGTTTGCGAGATTTACACGGACGTCGACGGGGTGTTCACCGCGGATCCGCGAATCGTGCCGACAGCACGTCGGGTCGACCGGATCTCCTATGACGAGATGCTGGAAATGGCTGCCGCGGGCGCAAAGATCCTGCACTTGCGGTGCGTGGAGTACGCCCGGCGCTATGCAATGCCGATCCACGTCCGATCATCGTTCTCGACGAAGACCGGCACATGGATCGTCCACATCCCTGCGGAGGAAGCTATGGAAGCCCCGATCATCTCCGGCGTTGCGCACGAGCGCGGCGAAGCGAAGATCACCGTGGTCGGGGTGCCGGACAAGCCCGGTGAGGCCGCGCAGATCTTCACTGTGGTCGCCGACGCGGGCGTGAACATCGACATGATCGTGCAGAACGTGTCGTCCGTGGCAACCGGACTCACCGACATCACGTTCACGCTGCCCAGCACCGATCTCCCCGCAGCGGTCGCCGCTTTGTCGCGCGCGCAAGCACAGATCGGGTTCGAGTCGTTGCAGTCCGACGACCAGATCGGCAAGGTCTCGTTAGTTGGGGCGGGGATGCGGACCCATCCCGGTGTGACGGCGCGCTTTCTCACAGCATTGGCGGACGCCGGGATCAACGTCGAGATGATCTCGACGTCCCAGATTCGCATCTCGGTCGTCGTGCGCGAAGACGAACTGCCAATTGCGGTCGCCGCCGTGCACAGTGCATTCGAGCTCGACTCTCGTGACGACGTCGCCACCGTTTACGGGGGAACCGGCCGATGAGTCGTTCCTACCGCGTGGGCGTGGTCGGCGCGACCGGCCAGGTCGGCGCGATGATGCGGCGCGTACTCGCGGAGCGCAGCTTCCCATTGTCTGAGCTCCGGTTCTTCGCTTCCTCTCGCTCGGCCGGCACGAAGCTGCCGTGGGCCGGTGTCGACATCACCGTCGAGGACGCCGAATTGGCCGACCCGTCAGGGCTCGACATCGCGCTGTTCTCTGCAGGCGCGGCAACCTCGCGCTTGCTCGCACCGAAGTTTGCGGCGGCCGGCGTGATGGTCATCGACAACTCCTCCGCGTGGCGGATGGACCCCGATGTGCCGCTGATTGTGAGCGAGGTCAACCCGCTCGAGGTGCAGTCGGCACGCCGGCGAATCATCGCGAACCCGAACTGCACGACGATGGCCGCGATGCCCGTGCTCAAGCCGTTGCACGACGAAGCAGGGCTCGTTCGTTTAGTCGTCAGCACCTATCAGGCGGTGTCCGGCGCCGGACTGTCGGGCGTCGACGAACTCGACAAGCAAGTACGTCAGGTGTGGGACCGCGCAGCCGAACTCACGCACGACGGATCAGCGGTCGAGTTCCCGACGCCAGTGAAGTTCGTGCGGCCGGTCGCGTTCAACGTGCTGCCGCTCGCCGGGTCGATTGTCGACGACGGGTCGTTCGAGACTGACGAGGAGCAGAAGCTCCGCAACGAGAGCCGCAAGATCCTCGGGATTCCGTCGCTGCTCGTGTCCGGCACGTGCGTACGCGTGCCCGTGTTCACCGGACACTCGCTGTCAATCAACGCCGAGTTTTCACGGGCCCTGCCCGTCGCGCGGGCCCTCGAGTTGCTCGCCGATGCACCGGGCGTCGAACTGACCGCGATTCCCACTCCGCTGCAAGCCGCCGGAGCCGACCCCAGTTTCGTCGGACGCATCCGGCAAGACCCCGGAGTCGACGGTGATCGCGGGCTCGCGCTCTTCGTCAGCAACGACAACCTGCGCAAGGGCGCGGCGCTCAACGCCGTGCAGATCGCTGAGCTCGTCGCCGACGACCTCGCCTCCCGCTAGCTCGGCGCCTGCCGTCACGGTGCGTTCGAGTTCGCGTTCCCGTCGCTCGCGTCGCCAGTCCCGATACCAACGACTACGGTCGAACGTGTACTCCGGCGTCTTGCCTGCAAACATCGGCCACCCATCGCCCCACCAGTCCTCATTGCCTGGCCGCACATCAAGATGCGCAGGAAATCGCCGCCGCCCGCGGTTGACACGCTTCGCCTGATGCACGTCTTCCGGCTGGACCTCTCGGTCGTCGGCATCGACCACCACGAGGTGAAGGCCAACAGCCTCAAGGAGACATGCGAAATGCTCCACTCGCGCATATTGCGGGTCAGCCTCCATCTTGGCGACGACGTGATCGGGGACGCCAGCGCGCCTCGCGAGCTCGCGTTGGCTTAGGTCGGCGATTGCTCGTGCGGCGCGGATGTATCGATCGGCCGGAAAAGTAGACACCACCCGAGCGTCGCTCATGAACGTGCTCACGCGCGGCCGGCGGACCTAACTGGTGACCGTCAGAGTCGACTGTGGACAACAAGAGCAGCACTGTTGCGGCTACTTTGCTCTGCTCCTATATAGCCGCAGACCTGTGCTATATAGCCGCAGACCTGTCTGCTCCTATATAGCCGCAGACCTGCTCTGCTCCTATATAGCCGCAGACCTGTGCTGCTCCTATATAGCCGCAGACCTGCTCTGCTCCTATATAGCCGCAGACCTGCTCTGCTCCTATATAGCCGCAGAGCAAAGCATTCGGGAGAGAGCTTCCTGAACGGGCCGATCGCGCGCCGACTGCCAGTCGGCCGTTAATTCACTGCCGGTAATTCATTCCGAGGTGGGTGCGCGCGAAGTTGAGTTGGGCTTCGGTTTGGCGGATGCGTTCGTCGACGACGAGCGAGCCGTGGCCGGCATCGAAGCGGTAGACCGAGAAGTCGGCTTCGCGGTCGCGTAGTCGGTCCAAATAGTTTTCGATTTGCCGGATCGGGCACCGTGGGTCATTTGCTCCTGCCGAGATGAAGACGGGAGCTTTCACGTCGTCCACATAGGTGATCGGTGACGACTGCCTATAGCGATCGGGAACCTCGTCGGGGGTGCCGCCGAACAGTGAGCGGTCGAATGCTCGCAGACCTTCCATCTCGTCTTCGTAAGCCGCGACGTAGTCGGCTACCGGCACTCCCGCGACACCGACTGACCAGGCGTCGGGGGTGAGTCCAACACCGAGCAGCGTGAGGAAGCCACCCCACGAGCCTCCGGCGAGCACGATGCGCGTCGGGTCCGAAAGCCCCGACTTCACCGCCCAATCTCGCACCGCAACGAGGTCCTCAAGTTCGGTGAGTCCGACGCGGTGTTCGATCGCGTCGCGCCATGCCGATCCGTAGCCGGTCGAGCCGCGGTAGTTGACGCGGACGACGACGAAGCCCGAGTCGACCCATGCCGCGACTCCGGGGAAGAACGCATCTGTGTCATGTGCAGTGGGGCCGCCGTGCACGAGGAACACCGTCGGCAGTGGAAGCGCGGGTGTGCCATTGATGACGACCGTGTCGAGCGGCTTGGAGATCAGCGCGTGAATCTGTCCGCCCGGGCCTGAGACCCACGCATCGGTGACGGGCACGGATTCGGGTGCGACCTCACCGGGTGGGCGGATCACGACGCGGCCTTGCGTATCCCGTACTGCTGGCGGCTCGGCGCCTGACGACCACATGAACTCGACGACCCCGTCTGGTCGCGCGGTAGCTCCCGCGATGGTCCCGGCCGGGATGTCGATGGGCTCCAGCGTCTCGGTCGTAAGGTCGTAGCGATACAGCGAGCTGCGCGCCTCGTATTCGTGCAGGACGAGTAGCGCAGAAGCGTCGGAGAACCAATGCGCAGAAACATCTCCCGGCAGGTCGAATGCGAGGGCTTGTTCGGCGCCGGTCGCGACGTCCCAGATGAACGGCATCCAGCGACCGAGGCGCTCGTGCCGACAGATCAATCGCGAGTCCCCAGCGACTGGCGCGAAGGCGACGCCTTCGAGACCGCGGCCAGGGCCGTCGAAGAGATCAGCCACAGCTGCGCCGTCCGCCACTTTGAGAACTCGCAGTGCCGGGTGCCGAGTGTCGCCGTGCTCGCTGTGTTCGATCGCGACGAGCGTGCCATCGCGGGACAGTGCGATGACGCTCGCGTGCTGGGCGTGCGAATAGAGCAGTCGCGTGTCGACGCCGGGCGCCGTCGCGTTGATTGCAGCGCCGTCGTCGGTCGAACGCCCGATGATCGCGAGACCATCGCGGCCAAGGGCCAGTCCACTCGGGTACGACGGCGGTAGGCCGGGCACGGCTTCAGGTGCGAAGGCAGGCGCGGAGGCGCCGCTGGTGAGGGTGTGGTCGAAGGGGATCTTGCGCCAGACTCCGAACTCGTCGCCGTCGCGGTCGTCGAACCACCAGATCCATTCGCCGGTTGGATCGATGGTGCTGAGCGTGGTTCCGTTCGCCCGCGCGGTGACCTGCTGGGTGGCCCCGGTCGTGCGGTCCCAGGTGTAGATCTCGAACGTCCCGCTGGCGTTACTGACAAAGACGCAGTGGTCAGGACGCAGCGTCGCCCATTCGGGCAGCGACATGCGCGCGGCGTGGAAACGTGCTTTCCATCGCGTATCGGACGAGGCGTCGGTAGCGGGAGTCATTCGCGATCTTGGGAACGTGGGACGCCTCGGCCGATTCCGAAAGCGCGAGCCCATCGGCGTCCGGGCCTCTTGCTGTTCTCCCAGGCCAGCGCGCACATCGCGCAGGCGTCCTGGGGCGGCCGGTCGGAGCACTCGCCTTCGACGATCAACTCGGCCCCGCAGTAGGCGGTCGTGACCGCACCGACAGACAGTCGGGGCGGCGGGTAGCCGTGCTTTACCGGACCGATGTTCGACCAGGTCGCGGTCTCGGATGCCGGCTGCGTGTTCATCCCGCCACCGTACGTCAGCGCCTCCCCAGCCTGTACTGTGACCGCCATCACGATGGGGAAAGTGATTCGACACAGATCCGCCGGCGGCCGTGGGGGCTTAGGGCTTCGGGTCCTGTTTGTCGCTGCCGCAGTCGTCTTCGCCGGGTTTGTCGTGCTCCCGCGTGGGAGTTCGGCCGGCGACCAGGTGAGCTTCCCTGCCGCCCAGGGACAGCTCGGCAGCCCCGCAACGGTGCTCTCCGACCCCACCGCCACCGACGGGCAAGCGGTGCTGTTCAACGCGCCCAAACCTGACAGCGCTGGGTTCGTGCACCCGGGGATTCTCGTCGATCCCTCTCAGCTCGACTTCGTTCAGAACGAGATCGCCGAAAGCGCGAGCCCGTGGACGCCGGCGCTCGCTGCGGTGAATCCGTTCTATACAAAACTCAGCTATGCGGCAGGCCCTTATGCGACCGTCGACTGCAGCGCTGCATCGAAGAGCTGCACGAACGTCGTGCAAGACGCTGTCGCGGCCTACACGTTTGCCTTGCTCTACTCCTACAGCACCGCGCCCGATCGCGCGAAGTACGCCGATGCCTCGATCGCCATCATGAACGCCTGGTCGGCGAAGCTCACGAAGGCGAACGGCAACCAGGCGCGCCTCGACCTGGCTTGGTCGGCTGAAGTGTTTCCGCGGGCTGCCGAGATTCTGCGTTATACCTTCGCGCCTGGCCCTGGTGACCAGATTCTCAACGTCGCCGCGTTCACCAACATGCTCAACAACGTCTACGTGCCGACCCTTATCGCTGGCGACCCCCAGTCGAACGGGAACTGGGAATTATCGATGGCCGATGGCCTCATCAACATCGGTGTGTTCACCGACAATCGGAGCGTCTTCAACTCAGGCGTTGCGATGTGGCGCGCTCGAGTGCCGGCGTACATCTATCTGAGTACCGACAACAACGCCAATGGCCAGCCGATCGCCCCGCCGGGCGGCAACTACAGCAATCCGGCGGCGCTGACCTGCTTTTGGCTCGGCCTCGGAACGAACAAGACGACCTGCACGGTGCCGGCCGGGTTCATCTATCACGACGGCATGACCCAGGAAACCTGTCGTGACATGTCGCACCCGATGGAGGGTCTGGGGGCGATGGTGAACGGTGCCGAGACTGCTCGTTTGCAAGGCGTCGATCTCTACGGCGAGCAAAAGCAGCGCATCACCGATGCCTACGAGTTCGCCGCGGCGTACGACACTCAATACCTCACCATGCATGTGTGGCCGACAAGTCCGTGCGGCGGCCAACCTGGCTCGCACTCCGGCCAAGGCGGTGACGGTACGGGCGGCAGTAGCTACATGTTTGGCTGGGAAATCGCCTACAACGAGTACGCGAATCGACTCGGCGTCTCGATGCCGAACACCCAGGCAATGATCGCGCGGCTCCGGCCAACTGGGGGCGTGAACGCGACTGACTGGGAAACGATGGCGAACGTCGGGGCGTCCGCGTCGGGTGGGTGTCCGGCACCGGACATCCGGTCGGGCACCGACACGATGACGGTGACCGTTCCCGCAGACGGCACGTATCAGCTGTGGTCGCGGATGAATCCCACCGACCCAAGCAACACGTCCTACGCCGTGCAGGTCGACGGCGGCTGCCCGATCAACATCGGCGGCGCGAGCATGCCTGCAGGCCAATGGACGCTGGGCCGACGACGAGAACGGCGATCCGAACTCGACCGCGAGCGTGCAGTTGACCGCGGGACCGCACACGCTTGAACTCATCGGCGTCAGTTCTGGCCTTGCGGTCGACAGCGTCATGTTTGTCGCCGACCCGACCTGCGTGCCCGTTGACTTCGGCGACAACTGTGCGCCGTCCGGCCCTGGATCATCGGACCACACCGCGCCGACGACTGCTGTGACCGCCCCCAACGATGGCGACACGGTGTCGGGAACCGTTCCGCTGACCGCGACCGCCGACGACGACACTGCGATTGCGCGAGTCAGCTTCCTCGTCGATGGTTCGGTCGTTGGCGACACAACATCTGCTCCGTACACGTTCTCGTGGAACAGCACGACCGTTCCCGATGGTCCGCACACCGTGCAGTCGCGCGCCTTCGACACGGCTGGCAACAGCACAGACTCCGAACCCATCTCGATCATGACCCTCAACGCTGACACCACCCCGCCGTCCGCGCCGAGCGATGTGACCGCCACGGCCACGAGCGCGACATCGGTTGGTCTCACCTGGAGCGTCGCAACCGACGACAACGGCGTGACTGAATATCTCGTGTACCGCGACGGCAGTCAGGTCGGTACGTCGACGTCCACCACCTATAGCGATACCGGTCTAACGCAACTCACCGCGTACAGCTACACCGTCTATGCGACCGACGGCGCAGGCAACGTCGGTCCCGCCAGTGACCCCAGCACCACGACGACTCCAGACGGCACGCCCCCAACCGCTCCGGGGAGCCTCGGCGCCGTGGCCTTGCTCAATCAAGTCACCCTCACCTGGACCCCTGCCAGCGACAACATCGGAGTGACCGGCTACCAGGTGAGTCGCAACGGGGTTCAGATCAATCAGCCGACTGACTTGACGTTCCTTGATACCGGCCTCACGGACGGGACCAGCTACACCTACGCGGTCTCCGCCGTCGATGCCGCCGGCAATGTCGGCGCTGCTGCGACGGTCACGGTGAGCACGCTAGACGGCACACCTCCGACTGCGCCGGCAAGTTTCACAGCTGTGCCCGCTGCACCCAACCAAGTCAATCTCTCGTGGACCGCGGCGACCGACAACGTTGGAGTGGCCGGCTACGTGTTGACGCGCGATGGGACTGTGGTCAAACAACTGACCGGGCTGACCTACAACGATCCGAATCTGACGCCGGGAACCAGCTACACCTACGCCATCTACGCGATCGACGCCGCCGGCAATGTCGGCCCTACGAAGACGGTCACGGTCACCGCAGGGGACGTCACGCCCCCCACGGCACCGGCGACGTTTACGGCGGTGGCCGCGTCGCCGAGTCAAGTCAATCTCACCTGGACTGCTGCAACTGACAACGTCGGTGTGACCGCCTACGTGTTGACTCGGGGTGGCGTGCAGATCAATACGTCGGCGGGGCTCACGTTTGCTGACTCGGGCCTCGCACCGAGCACCAGCTACACCTACGCGGTTACCGCGGTAGACGCTGCCGGCAATGTCAGCACTGCTAAGACCGTTACGGTCACCACGCAGGCCGCTGTTGCGCCGGCAGGCTCTGGCTGGGCTGGGGCGTACTTCGCCAACACCACGTTGAGCGGCGCGGCCGTCACGCGTGTCGATCCGACCGTCAACTTCTCCTGGGGTACGGGGTCGCCGATCGCCGGCATCGGCGCCGACAACTTCAGCGCCCGCTGGACAGGACAGATCACGCCGCAAAAGACCGGTACGTACACCTTCTACACGCAGGCTGACGGTGGTGTTCGTCTGTACATCAACGACACCCTCGTCATCAACCATTGGACCGCGGACTCCAACAGCAAGACCACGACCTACCCTCTGACGGCGGGTAAGGCCATCAACATTCGGTTGGAGTATTTCGACACGACGGGAACGGCAAGCGCGCAACTGTTGTGGTCGGGCCCAAGTGTCACGAAGGCGGTCGTTCCCGCGACCGTCATGAGCTCCGCGTCAACCGGATTGACCGCCACCTACTTCAGCGGTACCGGCCTCACGACGACCGCCGTCGTGCGGCTCGACGACACGCTCAACTTCAGTTGGGGAACCGGCTCGCCCGATTCTCGCGTCCCCGTCGACAACTTCTCGGCCCGCTGGACCGGCAAGATCAAGCCGACGACGTCCGCTACTTACACGTTCTATACCGATGTCGCCGGT
>CAWCZJ010000013.1:0-48847 GCA_963799955.1 uncultured Actinomycetes bacterium | reverse complement strand
TCGAAGGCGGCAAGCTCATCCGCGACCAGTCGCGTGGGGTGTACGGCTACTCCAACTGACCGACCGTTCGCTACTCGCTGGTTAGACCTCATGCGGCTTCGATTCGTGTTCTCAGAGCTGGCCATCGGCCTGCACAAGAACGTCCTCATGATGTTCTCGGTTGTCGTCATCACGGCGTTCTCGATGATGGCGCTCGGGGTGGCATTGCTCGTGCAGCGGCAGGTCGGTCACATGGAGCACTACTGGTACAACCAGCTGCAGGTGCCGGTCTATCTGTGCTCCGACCACAGCAACAACCCGAACTGCCCGACCGCCGTGACCGAGGCGCAGACCCAAGACGTGCAGGCCGAGCTCGACAAGCTGCGCCCGACCGTTAAGAGCATCGACTTCGTCGACCAGGCCCGCGCCTACGAGCTGTTCAAGCAGACCTTCAAAGACGCCCCCGACTTGGTCAAGAACACCTCGCCCGACGCGCTGCCCGAGTCGTTCGTGGTCAAGCTCGAAGACCCGAAGAAGTTCGACGTCATCAACAGCGCGCTGTCGGGCAAGCCAGGCGTCGACTCGGTGAAGACCAGCATGTGTTCCTCAACAAGCTCTTCTCGATCCTGAACCAGCTGCGCGTGTTGCGATCGTGATTTCGGCGACCGTCATCGTCGCGGCGGTTGTGTTGATCGGCGTGGCGGTGCAGGTCTCTGCGGCCAGCCGACGCGCGAGACCGGGATCATGCGACTGGTCGGCGCATCGAATCTCTATATCCAGCTGCCGTTCCTGCTCGAGGGAATCGTCGGCGGCTCGCTCGGGGCGTTGGTCGGGTTCGGCAGCCTTTCGGCGATCAAGGTGGCGCTCGTCGACCACAGCTTGGGCGGTCTTCGGGGCGTTCGGATCGCTCGTCGAGTGGAGCGACGTCTTCTACACGCTGCCGTTCATCCTCGGGATTTCCATCCTGATCTCAGGCCTGGCCTCCTTCGTGACCCTGAGGATGTATCTGCGCGACTGACCGATGTCTGCGCAGCCCCGTAGAATCGGCCAGTGCTCCTCTCCCGCACGTCAACCCGAGTGGCCGCGGCGACCTCAGCGGTCGTCGTGGCCTTTGGCGCGGGACTGTTGACTGGCGTCATGGGCTCGCATGACGCCGACACCCCGTCGTCCGCCTCTGGCGCTTCGTCGTTGACGGCACCCGTGCAGGCCGCAGCATCGTCGGGCGGCCCACTTGATCAGGCCGCGAACACGATCTTGGCCGAACGCCGCGAAGCCGATCACGAAGGACGAGCTCGACAAGGCCGCGGTTGAAGGCATGCTGCAGGCGCTGAACGACAAGTGGTCGAGTTACTACAGCCCCGCAGACTTCACGTCGTTCCAAGACGTGATGGACGGTGAATACACCGGCATCGGTCTGTGGGTGCATCGCGATGATTCCGGAATCATCACCGTGGTCAGTGTGCAGACCGGTTCACCAGCGGACGGCGCATTGCGCACCGGCGATGTCATCACCGGCGTCGGCGGTACATCCGTTGCGACTCACACGATCGCCGACGTCGTCGCGCGCTTCGCGGCCAAGCCGGCACGACGGTGACCGTCGCGTTCCGCCGCGCCGGCGTCGCGCACACGGTGAGTTTGCGACGCACGTCGGTGCCGACCGCAGGACGTGACCGCGAAGGTCACCGGCTCCGTGATGATCATCAAGGTGAGTACGTTCTCGAAGGGCGTCGGCGCGAAGGTCGGCCAGTACGCCGCGACGGCGCAAGCGAGGCATCTGAACGGCATCGTGCTCGACCTGCGCGGCAACCCGGGCGGGTTGCTCGACGAGGGCGTCAAGACGGCGTCGGTGTTCCTCGACGGTGGCCCGGTCGTGACGTTCCAGAAGCGCGGCTCGTCGCCGCTGCAGCTCACGGCCGCAACCCGGCGGTGACACCGGCACGCCGCTAGCGGTGCTGGTCGACGGCGGGACGGCGAGCGCGGCCGAGGTCGTGACCGCGGCGCTTCAAGACCGTGACCGCGCGGTCGTCGTCGGCAGCCGCACGTTCGGCAAGGGCTCGGTGCAGCAGCCGACAGTGCTCTCCGACGGCTCGGCGATCGAGTTCACCGTCGGCAGCTACCTCACGCCGGCCGGCCGTTCGCTTGACGGGGTGGGCATCGGGCCAGACGTCACCGTGCCGGTCGGCACGACGCCCGCTGCGGCCGAAGCGCAGGCGGTCGAAGTGTTGAGCGGATTGCTGGCCGACGCCGGCACTGGCGGGCACGGCTGATGCCGAAGGAGACCGGTCACAAACTCATAGCCAGCAACAAAAAGGCCCGCCACGACTACCACATCGATTCGGTGTACGAGGCCGGCTTGGTGCTCACCGGCACAGAGGTGAAGTCGCTGCGTCTTGGCCGTGCGTCGCTGGTCGACGGCTACGCACTAGTGAAGGACGGCGAGGTGTGGCTGCAGGGGGTTCACATCCCTGAGTACACCGAAGGCACCTGGACCAATCACGAACCGCGTCGGTCACGCAAGCTCCTGCTGCACAAGATGGAGATCGCCCGGCTGATCAGCAAGACGCGCGAGACGGGCATGACGCTTGGTGCCGCTGTCGCTGTACTTCAAGGACGGCAAGGCCAAGGTCGAGATCGCCCTGGCGCACGGCAAGAAGTCGTACGACAAGCGGCAGGTGCTCGCCGAGAGGCAGGCCGGTCGAGACATCCAGCGCGCGCTCGGCCGGCGAGCCAAAGGCATGCCCGACTAACGTCCCGTTACCCCCGCCGTCGCCAGCGTCGTACTCGGCGTCCGCACGTCGCCACGTTCCCTGGCGAGTGGAGGATTACGCTGCTGGAGGCAAACTACGCGATCCTGCCGACGCGGAGACGGCGGTACGCGGATCGACGCCGGTGCTGGGCCGTAGAATGGCGCACAACTGCACAGGGGGTGAACGGTTTCGACTTTGGATGTTAAGGCAGGGGAAGCGGGCCGAGGATCGCAGCGATGATCTCGTTAACCACGCGCTGCAAAAGATAAACGCGAATACAAACCGCGCTGATTTCGCTCTTGCTGCCTAAGTAAGAGAATGAAATCTGTCAGCCCAGGAGCGCCTCCGACTTGGGATCTGGCATCAGCAGGAGGCTCCACCGAGTAACCCGGCTGCGGGGTAACCCGGAAAAACCAACAACAGCTGAGCCCGTCGCGATGGCACGCCTGCGTGACCGTCGGGGCTGAGAAAGGCAAAGCAGGCTCCGCCCGGAGAAGCCCTGGCTTAGTACCGAAGGACCCGGGTTCGATTCCCGGCACCTCCACGAGCGAGCTCGAAACCCGACGCATCAAGCAAGGGTTTCGAGACTGTTCGTCAAACACTCGCGATACCGGTCGTCGTCGCGAAAGAGCCCCAGCGGCACAACCGCATGGCGGATACTCTGCGCCACCGGCGTCAAATCACCGACGGCGAGCGGCTCGTCCACCACGGCGCGAACGCTGCCTCCCAAGCGGCGGCTGGCGGAGACCTGCCGGATGTCGATCTCGCCGAGCTCGACGGAGAAGCAGGGCGGTTCCAACAGCGGGGGTTGACTGGCACGCAGTGCCGACATCGGCGTTTCATTAGAACGTTCACACCACTTGAGCAGCGTTAACACACGGGCAGCCCCAGGGCGATGGCGACGTGCTGACCAGGACGATGCGGCGGCCCGCCGCTCCTTCAGGCGCGTTGTCGCAGGTAGCGCGGCCGATTATCGCGATCGGCGCGGAAGTCCCACGCTGGCTCGCGCGAGGAAATTTGGCGACACGGACAACCATCGATCGATACTCGCTCTTGGGTATGTCTTGACGTGGGCCGATGTTAACGCGCACACTCGGCGTCGATCGTCGCTGGGATCGACGCCGGTGGCCCTGTTCGGGCATGAAACGAGCTCGATGACGTGTCCACGGTCACTCACAATTGCATTGGCGCAGGAAGGTGCCGAATGAAAACGAAGAACCAGTCAGTTGCAATGCGCGCGGGCGCCCTGACGGGAATCGTCGCCCTGGCGATCGCAGGGTGTACGAGCAGCTCGAAGAAGGCCAACGGCAACAACAGTTCAGGGCCCTCCAACGCGTCCACGGCGAGCGCGGCCGCGCTCGGTGCTGCGGTGCCTACGGGAGCGCAGTTCTGCAAGGGGATGAAGATCGTCTTCTTCCCGGGCGGGACCGCTGGCGGCGGATTCGAGACGGTTGTGTACGACGGCGCCAAGGCCGCTGCGGCCGCGCTCGGCCCGGATGTCACGTATCAGTGGTCTGACTGGGACCCGAACAAGATGATCACCCAGTTCCAGCAGGCAATGGCGACCAAGCCCGACGGCATCGCTGTGATGGGCCACCCCGGTGACACCGCATTCGACCCGCTGATCGACCAGGCCGAGGGCCAGGGCATCGTCGTAACGGTCATGAACACGGAGCTACCGGCAGCGGAGGCCAAGTACGCCCCGCAAGGCACTGGGTACGCGGGTGCAACCTTGCATGACGCAGGTGCGGCGCTCGCGAACGAGGCGATCAAGCGCGACAATCTGGCCAAGGGTAGCCGTGTGTTTGTGTGGGGACTGGCGTCGCAGCCCGGCCGCGGCGAGCGCACTAAGGGCATTACCGACGCGCTGACGGCGGCTGGCATGACAGTCGACTACCTTGAGATCAGTGACGCAGCCAACGCCGACCCGTCGGCTGGCGTTCCGATCTTCACTGGCTACGTGTCCAAGCACCCTGACGTGAAGGCGATCTTCATCGACCACGGCAACCTCACCTCGGCGATCCCCACCTTCATGAAGGCAGCGAACCTCAAGCCCGGTTCGGTTTACGCAGCTGGGTTCGATATGTCTGCGGCTACCGTAAAGGGCATCCAGGACGGTTACGTGAACTTGGTAATCGACCAGCAGGAATGGCTGCAGGGCTACATGGGTATCGAGCAGCTCTGCCTTACGCACGAGTACGGGTTCAGCGGACTGCACATTGACACCGGTGGCGGATTCGTCGACAAGTCGAACATCGGCTTGATTGCGCCGCTTGTCACCAAGCAGATCAGGTGATCCTGTAATCGCCCGTACGAATGGCCTTGCGGCCAGCGAGCAGCACGCTTGCTGGCCGCAAGGCCCAGAACAAGGACGAACCCCACGCACATGACAACTGCAACGACAGATGCGCCGACAAAGTCCGACGCCATCCTTGAGCTGCGACACGTCTCGAAGTCCTTTGGCGGCGTTCACGCGCTGCACGACATCAGCTTTCGTCTTAACGCCGGTGAGGTGCTGGGCCTGGTTGGCGACAACGGCGCAGGCAAGTCAACTCTCATCAAGATCATCACGGGATACCACCAGCCCGACAGCGGCGAGATTCTCTTTCGCGGTAACCCGGTTAACGATCTGAGTGTCCGCAAGGCGCGGGCGCTCGGCGTAGAAACGGTTTACCAGGAGCGGGCGCTGGCCGAGCAGCAGTCGTTATGGCGCAACATCTTCATGGGCCGCCCATTGACCAAAGCTGGCGGATTTCTCGACGTACAGGAGATGCGCCGCGTCACGGCTAACTTGATGGGCGAGTCGATGGGGTTCACGTCGGCCATCCTCACTCCGGATACACCGGTGACTGGCCTTTCGGGTGGCGAGCAACAAGGACTCGCGATCGTCCGCGCGCTGCACTTCGAAGCCGACCTGATCGTCCTCGACGAGCCCACCATGGGCTTGTCGCTTAGCGAGACCGAGAAGTGCCTCAACTTCGTTCGTGACATCAAGGCCGCAGGTAAGTCGGCGATCTTCATCGACCACAACATCTTCCATGTGCACTCGGTGTCCGATCAGATCGTCATCATCGACCGGGGCCGCGTCGCAGGCTCATTCCCGACGAAGCGCTACGCGCAAGACGAACTCACGGCGATCATGCGCCAGGTTGCCTCGACCGGTGGTTACAACGAACCGAACCGCGAACCAGCCGCCGGAGGAACCCAGTGACAGCGACGGTCGAACGCGCATTGCCGCCGAGCCGCCTGAGTCGGGAACGGAAGGCCCGCGCCCTCTTCTCCCGCTGGTCGTCGCCGATAGGCATCACCATGGCGTTCTTGCTCGTCTGGCTGATCTTCACGATTCTGGCTCCCAACACCTTCCTGCACAGTCGCATCTACGTGTCGTACGCACAGACCGTGCCGTACTTCGGCTTGGTTGCGCTCGGCCTGACGATGCTCATCGTGGCGGGTGACATTGATCTGTCGTTCTCGTCCACCTTCGCGATGGGCATGGTGGGTTACATCGGCGTCGAACACGCGACGCACAGCGTCACACTCGGCGTTCTCGCAACACTCGCGATTGGTGCAGCTGCCGGACTGGTCAACGGCTTCTTTGTTACCGTCGTCGGCATCCCCGCTTTGGTGGTCACGATCGGCACGCAGTTCCTGTATCGAGGGCTGACGCTCGTCGTCGTCAACGGTCGCAGTTATACGTTGACTGAGACGCAGAACACGATCGCTGGGCGCCTGCTCGTTGGTCGTTGGTTCGGCATGCCGATGCAGTTCTTCTGGTTTGCGGTGATCGCCGTGGTCATGTGGCTTTTGATGTATCGGCATCGCCTCGGCGCAAACGCCCACATCGTCGGCGACAACCGGCAGGCTGCCGGACTCATGGGCATCCCCATCACGCGCACCCGCATGATGCTGTTCGTGATCACGGGCGTGCTCGCGGCCCTCGCCGGCATGATGAACAGCTTCCAGGTGTACAACTTCTATCCGTCACAGGGAGCGGGCTATCTACTGCCAGCGCTCGCTGCAGTCTTCGTGGGCGGCACGTCTGTGTTCGGTGGTCGCGGCACGATTTGGGGCACGTTTGTCGGCGCATTCCTCATCGGCGGCATCGAAGCGGGCATCGTCGCGGTGGGTCTGGAGGACTTCTACACCCAGCTCATCTACGGCGCGATAATTCTGGCTGCTGTCTCGGTCCATGCGGTGTTCCAACGCAATCTTGGCCGTTGACGGCTTCCCCGAGCGGCCCCCGAATCGTGGGGTCGCTGGTGTGCGGCGCGCGCCCGTCGCGCACAAAAGCGAGTGCGACGGTGCGTCATGCATCGGATCAATATGGGGCACAATTGCTGCATGGAGAACGTCACGTCGGGCATGCGAGGCTTGAGCTGATGAGACCGACCAACGTGAGAGGCGCGACGTTACTGCACTGATGGAGAAACTTCGTCTTCGGAGCGACGATCCCCCGCAGCCCAGCGAGTGATTCCTTCGAAGATTCTTATCGCCCTCAAATAGCCGGTCCGGCGCTGCCCACGTCAACTCCGAACACTTCACAGCCGCGATCGTGCTCAGTCGTTTTCGACGATGAAATCCCAGCCGACGAACGGGGTGCTGTGTGTTGGTGCCCAATACAGGCGTCCTTCGCCGGTGGGCATCACAGCAGTGACCTGAAGATACAAATCGTGCCCATCGGTAAGCGTCGACGGTGGTGACGTCTCGCCCCGAACCAAGGTTGGATGAAACGTCCGGCCGAGCTGATCGGTGATGGTGAAGTCGTCAAGCCGGATCGGGACGCTGCCGCTGACGTTCTTTAGCGAGATGTCGAAGATCGCAGTCACTTGTGGCGGCGGCGGGGCTACGAACGGTGGAACCTGTGGCCCGGTCATCGTGGCCAGCACCTGTCCGGACGGCATTTCGACCTCAACTGCAATGCCCTGCACGGCTAGCTGTGGATGACCTGGTGAGGCACTAACCACCCGATCGACCGGCGCGGTGGTGGGCAGAAATGCCGGGGCAGAACGGAAACCCAGCGGAGCTTGCGATGTGTGTGCATGCGGATTGGATGCCGTACTGCAAGACGCGAGCGCGATAGTCAGCACGAGACCCAACCCGACGATCAGTGTGGAGAGCGGGCGCACGGAGGCACGAGCGCGTGGGCCGAACCCGATGGTCCGGCCCACGCGTCGTGACCTGCTATTGCTCGAACGAGTGACTGTTCTCAATCCCCTGCCTAGTGCCCGTGCGTATGCACGTTGGTGAACACGTCGGAGCCGAAGGCCCGAAGGTTCGACTGGGCCGCGAAGCCGAGGTGCCCTTCGCCATCGAGACCGAGGGAAACCGATCCGGCTCCACCGGGGATGGTGCTCCTCGAGGTGCCTGAGGAGACCCGGAAGAGATCCTCCATCGTCCGCAACCAGCTGTAGTGGTTGTAGTTGACCGCCGACACGGTGCCCGGCTTGATCAGCGGGCTGATCAAGATGCTGCCGGTGTCGCCGCCGCCAGGGGTGGCGATGGTGGAGGAGAACAGCGGGTCGGTGGCGCTGGTCTCAGCGGCGAACGTACGCTGGTGACCGTGCCGGCCAGTGGCTCGACTGCGTTGGTGGTGCAGTCGACCACATCAAACGTGCCGATGTAGGCCTTGTTGGCCGGGTTGGTAGGAGCCTTCACGGATGCTGCACTGCTCACCGTGTCGAACCGTGGACCGCCATCGGTCACCGGGCCTACACAGGTGTTTGCAGGAATCCCCGCGCCCGAGATGGGACGGCCTGCATCGGGAGCGGTGATCGCCGGATCAGTGATGACGTCGCTGCCGATAGCGCCGTTGACTCCGTTGGTGTCGGTACGCGAGCCGGGCGTGAGGTTACCGCCGCCTAGAACGTACTTCGGGTCGTTGACCGCGTCACCGGTGAGGCTTGAGGGCCTATCGATGAACGCGCTGTCGCCCGGACCTGGGTACACCTGGTTGCCGTTGGCGTCCTTGAGCAACGGAGTGTTCGGGCCGGTCGGCTCTATGGGCTGATTGACCGGACCGTGGTGGGTGTCGAAGCTTTCCCCGGCCAGATCCGACTTTGCGTATCCCACAGCCGTTGCCGGCGTCGTTACGCCGGCGGTGTTGCCCGGGTTGTTCGCGTTGTTAAAGCTGGAGTTAGCGAACGGTGGGTTGGCCTCGTCGAAGGTGATGTCAATCAGGCCGCCGTCCTTGAACGCTGCCGACTGCTCGATCAGCGGGACGTAGTACTTCAGGAAGAGATCCGACGCGTACAAGCCGCCGGTGAAGTTTGTCGGCGTGGTCTCTTCCGGTTGGTAGGCGTCGAGTCCTGACGGCATGTAGACCGGGTTCCCGGACAGAGTCGAAGGCACCCGAGAGGTTGTTGCCGGCACAGATCGCGTCGTGAGCGTCTGAGCAGTTGTCGGGCGTGATCCAGCTGAACGCCGGAGTCGTCGACTTGTTCTGCAGGTCGTGCACCAGCCCGGTGGTGGAGTTGTCGAGGTTAGTGATCTCCGAAGAGCTGCAGTCAGAGCTGTTGCTCAACAGCGACTCGAACCACGGGAACGGAAAGTGCTTGGGCACGTACTGGTCGGTTGCGTTCGCCGAACCCGGGTTTGTCACCCCGACACCCGCGGGGCTACCAGGGCCACCGCACTTGTTGACGTCGTGGGTCGGGCCGGTCGCGTCGGCATTGCCAAGGTCCTGCGCGTAGCCCTTCCAGCTCACGCCTGCGGCGTCGAGTTGGTTGAATAGCGTCGGAACGCTGGCCGGGTACACGCAACCCGTGCCACCGTGCGCACCTTCAGCGGCGCCGCCAGCAATCGGGTTGGCGTACGGAGCGCCGGTCTCGGCGAACTGGCCACGATCGGTCGTCGGCCCGTCCTTCGGGCTGCTCTCGTCAGCACGGAACCCTGAGCGTCCGCGTAAACCGGGCAGTCGTTCTGGTCAGCCGGAGCGGGTCCCTGGCCGCTCACCATCGACGTGTAGTTGTCCAGCGAGAAGTGGCCAGTGCCGTAGTAGTTCTTGAGGAGCGCGCCCTGAGCGGGCAGCGTCTTCCAGAGGTAGCTGTTCTGATTGAGGCCGGTGAATGTCGCGTCGTAGGACTTGTTCTCCAAGATGATCAGCCAGACGTGCTTGACCGCCCCAACAGGAGTCCCACTCGCGGTCAACGTGACGGAGTTCGCACCGGGCGCCGAATTCGATCGCGGCTGCGGACCCGACCGTTGTTGCGAGCGAGGCGACCGTCACGAGGCCGACCAAGCCCACCACTGTCTTCATGCCGAAGCGACGTGCTCGTATTTTCGTCATGAGTCCGAACCTAGGCACCGCATGCGAGCCGAGTCAGGAACAGTTTGGGGACGGATTTGCAAACAACGGGTGAACGAGCCAACCCGCGTGGATCAGCCGAAAGTCATTCCGATTCGTCGCCGCTGAGCGTGCCAGCCGCGAGCAGTCCGAGCTCAGCATGGGGGAGCAGTTCAGCATCGGCGATCGGTGCGATCGTCCGCCGGGTCGAAGGAACGAGAAGCGCGGCCGCAGCAGCCGCGACCGACACCACGGTGAGCATCGCGAAGCCGTGGGTGTAACCGGCTCCGCGTGGCAGGCCCGATGCCTGCGGGTGAGACGTCACGATGCTGCTCATCACCGCCGCGCCGATCGAACCGCCGATGGTGCGGATGTTGGCGTTCATGCCACTCGCAACACCCGTCTGCTCGCGCGGGACCGCTGCCACCACAAGGTTCGACATCGATGCGAACGCCAAACCGAAGCCGACGCCCTGTATCGCCATCGCCAGCAGGATCTCCCACTTCTGGGCGTGCGCGACGGTCAGCAGGACGAACGTCGCGATGCTGATCACGCCGCCTGCGCCAAGGAGAGCCTTCGCGCCGAACAACTTCGAGAGCCGACCAGACAGCATGCCGAAAAGGAACATGAACACGGCGGACGGCAGGATCAGCAGGCCGGATTCGGTGATGCTCGCACCGAAGCCGTATCCAGCGGATCGTCGGCGTCTGCAAGAACTCGGGCAGGAACGCGAACACCGCGTACATGCCTACCCCGAGCAGCAGTGACACGAGATTGGTCGTCCACACCGCGGGAATGCGCATCATCCGCATGTCGATCAGCGGGTGCGACGAGCTGGACTCTGCGATGACCCATGCGACAGCAAGGACGACGGAGGCGATAAGCAGGGCGATCACCGAGACCGAGCCCCAGCCCCACGTCGGCCCCTCACTTACACCGAGCAGCAATGCCACCAGCCATGCCGATAGCAAGACCGCCCCAGGCCAGCTCAGTTTTCCCGCCGTGCGAACCGGCGACTCCGGCACGATGACCTTCGTGGCGACCGTCGCGATTGCCAAAATGATCATTGGAATCCAGAAGAGCCAGTGGTAGTCCAACGCCTCGACGATCGGGCCGGCCAGCACGATGCCAAAGCCCGCGCCGGCTGCCGCGAGAGCGGCGATGACGCCGATGGCGCCCGGGACTTTCTCGCGTGGAAACTCGTCACGGATGATGCCGAACGAAAGCGGCAACACACCGCCACCAACGCCCTGGATGACGCGGGCCACGATCATGACCGAGATCGACCCGGCCAGCGCGGCGAGCAGCGATCCGATCGCTAGTGCCGCCACCGCGATGACGAGCAGCCGAGCCTTCCCGTGCATGTCGCCGAGCCGACCCATGATCGGCGTGAAGATCGACGCCGAAAGCAGGTAGGCGGTCAGCACCCAGGTCACGGTGCTCTGCGTGGTGTGCAGGCCGACCTGCACAGTGCTCAACACCGGGACGACGAGTGACTGGAGCAGTGCGTACGCACTCACAGCTGTCGCCAACACCGCGAATGTTGCCTGGTAGTGCGTGCGTGGTGACGCGTCGGGCACGAGGCTCCTTCGAAAACCAATGCTGGTCAGCTTTGCAGAGTGGGTACGGGTTTGCAGAGTGGGTACGGGCCGGACCCACCGCCCACAACGGTTACCGCGTCAGCCGGAAGTCGCCGAACCCGTTCGGGTTGACGCGCGCGAACTCGACGGGCGCATCGTTCGCCAGCCTCCGGATGGCCGAGATTCCGCCGTCGTCGGAAACGACAAGCGCGGACGACGGGGCGTGACTCGCACAGAACGCGATCGCCGATCGATGCCGTCCGCCGCCGAGTTGATCGGACAACACAGTGCGGCCGGCGCCGTCCGGCCCGTACTCCACGACCGCGATTGGCTCCTTCGGTAGATCGATGAACGTGCCGAAGCCGAGTACCTGCCCGTCGCCTGCAACGAGAATCGCACCATCGACGCCGGCCAGGTTCCCGATCGAAAAGCCCCAGGGCTGCCGGTTTTCGTACTTCGGTATCGCATCAAGAAGCTCAGCCTGGACGTCGACCGGGTACCCGACGGTGAGCCCCTCAGACAACGTCGCGCCCGGCGCTACTGCCCAAAGCGAGCCGCCGTGGCCTTGCTCGGCGATGATGCGCGCGGCGCTACCGATCAGCAGTCGCAAACCCTTCGAATCGAAGCACGACGTGACCCAATCGGCGGCCGCGTCGGCGCGCAATCCGGCGCGCGACAAGAGACTCAGTTCGCCACCACGCAGAGTGCCCAGCTGCATCGACGACCACGAGAACTCGAGCGTTGCCTGCGCCTTCGACACCACGTGGAACGCATGGGGAACCGCGCCGCGAAAGTGAAACACCCCGATACCGACGATGGCTGGGTCGGGCAGAAAGTCGAGCGCCAGAAAGCTAGCCAGCCGATCATGGGCGTGTGCGAGCTTGACGAACTTCTTCAGGTTGGCGATGTCGAGCGGTACGGGTTCGCGTAGGCGGTGCATCGCCAGCAGCGTCTCGACCTCGGTGGGCTTGTAGGCCACGCGAAAGCGTGTCGGCCGCTGCTCCTCTGTCTCGATCGAAGCCCAAAAGAGTGGGTCGACGATCGAGGCGATCTGCGCCTCGGTCGGGAGCGGGGCCGTCTTGACCGACTCGGCCAGCTTCTCGTCGGCCGACATTTCGTGATCGAGACTAGGAAAACCGATCGAGGCGGCGAACCCACGAATCTCCACCATCAGTTCGGCGGCAATGGACGCGGAGCCGATCACGCGATCACCCTAGGGCAATGTGGCACGATTTCGAACGTGACCAATCCATCGGCGCAAGCGCAGCAACTGCGCGACCTGGCAGTGTTGCGTCGCGTCCGCGATCGGATGGACCGCGAGTACGCACAGCCGCTGGACGTCGAGGCGCTCGCGCGAGGTGCGCACATGTCCGCCGGTCACCTCAGCCGCGAGTTCCGACTCGCCTACGGCGAGTCGCCTTACGGCTACTTGATGACGCGGCGCATCGAGCGCGCGATGGCGCTGCTGCGGCGCGGCGACCTCAGCGTCACGGAGGTCTGTTTTGCTGTGGGCTGTTCGTCGCTGGGGACGTTCAGTACCCGCTTCACCGAGCTGGTCGGCGTCCCGCCTAGTACCTATCGTCGCGAGGCCGTCGATACCGGGCGCGCTACTGCCGAGCTGCCGTCGTGCGTGGTGAAGCAGGTCACCAGACCGGTCAGGAATCGAGAAGCACCCTTCGCGGAGCCG
Source organism: uncultured Actinomycetes bacterium (assembly GCA_963799955.1). GTDB lineage: Bacteria > Actinomycetota > Actinomycetes > Acidothermales > Acidothermaceae > PALSA-607. The sequence goes on along the minus strand of CAWCZJ010000013.1, from coordinate 35,572 downwards.
CACCTATCGTGATCACGGCGGTAACCCACGACAGACGCTGACCCACGACCGAGGAGCGATCATGAGTTCGACCGAAGGAATCAAAACGGTGCTACATCCGGTGACGGATTTGGCGGCGTCCAAAGCGGTGTACACCGCGCTGCTCGGCGTCGAGCCGTCGAGCGATGCGCCTTACTACGTCGGCTACGAGGTCGAAGGTCAGCAGATCGGGCTGGTGCCGAACGGCTCGTCGCAGGGCATGACGTCGCCGATCGCGTACTGGCACGTCTCGGATATCGAGGCGAAGCTGGCCGAAGTGACTGCGGCCGGCGCGAAGGTGAAGGACGCGCCGCGCGACGTGGCCAACGGCCGCCTGGTCGCCACGTTCACCGATCCCGGATGGCAATGTCCTCGGGCTGATCCAGGACCCACAGTGATCCAGGACCCACAGCGATTCAGGACCCACAGTGATCCAGGACCTACGGTGATTCGGGACACGCAATGACGGACATCGACATCACGATTAACGCGAGCTTCCTGCCGCAGGACGACCCAGACGCGGCCGTGGCCTTCTATCGCGACATCCTCGGCTTCGAGATCAGACTCGACGTCGGCTACGGCGGCCTGCGCTGGATCACGGTCGGGCCGCCGAGCCAGCCCGGCACGTCGATCGTCCTGTACCCACCGGGAGCCGACCCTGGCATCACCGCCGACGAGCGCCGCACCATCACGGAGATGATGGCCAAGGGCACCTACGGCATCATCACCTTCGCCACTCACGACCTCGACGACACCTTCACGAAGCTGCAGGCCGGCGGCGCCGAGGTCGTCCAGGAGCCGACCGAGCAGCCGTACGGCATTCGCGACTGCGCGTTCCGGGATCCGGCGGGCAATCTGATCCGCATCAACCAGCTTCCCTGACGGTGCACGAGCCTGCGCCAACTGTGGCACGCGCCGATTTCGCTGCGCTTGTTGCGCGAGCTCGACAACTGCCGCCTCGCCGACGCGGCGGATTCTCGGGCCTCACGGGCGCACCAGGTTCGGGCAAGTCGCGGCTGGCGGGCGAGCTCGTCGATGCGCTCGGCGATGACGCGGTTCTCGTGCCGATGGACGGCTTTCATCTCTCCGAGGTGGAGCTCAAGCGCCTCGGACGCCACGACCGCAAAGGCGCGATCGACACCTTTGATGCAGGCGGATTCGTTGCCCTGCTTCGGCGATTGCGCGAATCGACCGAGTCGGCCGTCTACGCACCGACGTTTCGGCGCGACCTCGAGGAAGCGATCGCTGGTGCAATCTGCGTGCCGAGGGAGGTGCCGCTCGTCATCACCGAAGGCAACTACCTGCTAAGCCCGGACGGCGCGTGGTCCGCCGTTCGCGGGCTGCTCGACGAGGTCTGGTACCTGGAACCCGACGACGACGACCGGATGGATCGACTGATCAGACGGCACATGGAGTTCGGTCGTGATCTCGACACCGCGAACGCACGAGCGCGAGGCAACGATCAACGCAACGCCGAGTTGATTGAGGCGACGAAGGTGTGGGCCGACCTAGTCGTCGACGGGAGCTAAATCCGGCTCGTGCGGCCAGTCAGGCTCTGCTGGAGCCGCTGGGGAGCAGGACTGGTAGTCCGATTGGCAGCGGGATCTTTGCCATCCGGAGGTACATCACGGGTGTGGACTGCCGATACATGGACAAATGGCATCCGCACCCACCCCCCGGGCCCGCCTGTCCAACCGTCCGCCTGCGCAGTTCTGCGCTGCTCGGCGCCACGCTGTTGGTCGCCGGCCTCGCGGTCGCCCCGGCAGCACCGTTGGCGCTAGCGGCCGGCGATGGCACCGTCGCGCCTGCCCTCGTTCCCGCCCTCACGCCCCCCGCGACCGTCGTCGACCGCATCGCTGGTAGCGACCGCTTCGCGACCGCTGTCGCCGCCTCGGTGTCGACGTTCCCGGCAACGGCGAGCGCGTCGGCCGTGGTGCTGGCGAGCGGCGACTCATACCCCGACGCCCTCGTCGGCGTGACGCTCACGGCGAGCCTCAATGCGCCGCTGCTGCTGACCTCGGGTGCCAGTTTGCCGTCGACGACCAAGAACGAGATCGTCCGTGTACTGCCTGCGGGCGGCACCGTCTACCTGCTCGGCGGCACGGCAAGCGTGCCGAACTCGATCGCTACCCAGCTTGCAACCATGGGTTACCACACGACTCGCTACGCAGGAGCTGACCGCTTCGGCACCGCCCTCGCGGTCGCTGCCGCGCTCGGCAACCCGAACACCGTCATGCTGGTCGACGGCTCGACGTTTGCCGACGCGCTTGCCGCGGGCCCGGCCGCAGCGCACGTGCACGCTGCCGTGCTCCTGACGAACGGCTCGAGCCTGCCGGCCGCCGACGCGGCGTACCTCGCCGCGCACCACGGCACTGTGTACGGCATCGGAACAGCTGGGCACGCGGCTGATCCGGCCGCGACCCCGGTGTTCGGCGTCGGCTCGGCGAGCAGCACGAGTGCCGCTGTCGCCGCGAAATTCTTCCCGACTCCGGCTGCGGTGGGCGTCGCCACGAGCGCGTCCTTCCCCGACGCTCTCGCCGGTGGTGCGCAGGTTGCCCACCTCGGCGCCCCGTTGCTGCTGAACGCTCCGGGTCCCATCGACAACCAAGTCGGCCAGCTACCTCACAGCGCATGCGCCGACCATCACGCTCGCACGGATCTACGGCGGCACCAGCGGCATCAGCGCCGCGGTGTCGGACGCCGCGCGGTCGGCCCTTGGCCTTTCCAATCCGCTGGCCAACACGTCCGACCTCGGCAACACCGCCGCCGTTGTGCCTATGTGGTCGGGTATCGAGTCAACGTCTCGGGTGTCGTTAATGGCTACGGAGCACCGGACCTGTTCGAACAACAGACCGTGCTCGCCGTCGTCCATGCCGCCGTCGCAGACCTCAGTTCACGCACCGGCCAGACGTACCGCTACGACGGCACGACGTCCTTCGTTCCGACCCTGGCGAACTACAGCCACGGTCCCGACGACCTGGTCATTACCGTCGCGTCTCCGACCAGCACCAACTTCTTCGCATCGGCCCCGGCCGGCGAGCAGTTCGGCGCCTACACCCGCTGGCAGCTCGACGGCTCGGGGACCAGTGTCGGTGGCGATCTCGCCCGCGATGCTGGCGTTGCCGAGCGGTCTGAACGACGCCGGCGGTGCGAGCTTGTACGCGATCATCCAGCACGAGCTCGGACACTCGGTTGGCCTGCAGCACTCGCCGAACCCGCTCGACGTCATGTATTTCCAGGCCAACCCCAAGACGCCCTCGGTCTATAGCCCCGCAGACACCGCGCTGCTCGCGAAATCGCTCTGCCGCTCCTAGGCGTCAGTCTGTAGCCGTCCGGGGGATATCAACGGCCCGGGATTCGCCGCTGGTGGGCAGCTGTCTCGCGGTCGGCGGTGGCACACAGCTCCTCGCCCGAGCCGACGCTCCAGCGCCGCTACCCGTCGGTACGTACTGTCAAGGTCCGCAGCCGACGCAGCCCTCAAGCGGGCCCACGCATGTCCTGGACATTGTGCTCGAGAACGAGTCACCGGCCTCGATCGAGAGCTCTCCCGACGCGACCTTCCAGCGAGGCACTCTCGACGCTCAATGCGGAACGTTTGGGGCGACCAATGCACAGCACATTGCACCCTTCGGAGCCCAATTACATCGCGCTTGAATCAGGACTCAACCCGACCATCAACGCGGGAAACGACGCTCAAGCGAACTTCGCGCTCTCGAATTGCGCACCGAGTGCCACCGCGACGCCACCGACCTCGAGTTGCACGAACGGAAGGAGCCAGATCGCCTCCAGCACGCCTCCGCTCTATTCGCTGATCGAGCATCAGTACGGAGTAACCGCTTGGAAGGATTACTCCGACAACATGCCGAGCAACTGCGCGGCCAACCACGGCACTCCGTACGCCAACGTGAACGGCACGGTCTACAACCACTACCTAGTGAGACACGACCCGGCGCCGTTCTTCGCCGGTCTGGCGTGCTCGTCGCAGAGCGTTCCATCAGGCGCATGGCAGAACAACAAGGCGCTGTACACCGACCTGATGTCGGGGAATTTCAGCACCAATACGCAGCTGCAGACCGTGACGGTCACCACCAACCTGCATCTCAATACCTGGACGCTGGTTCAGGTCACCGGCGTGGCGCTCCGGGCCGGCGAGCGGATCATTCCGCAGATCTATTCGAGCAAGGAGACCACCGCGAACGGCAGCCTGGTCTACGACGACTGCTCGGTGACCGCTCGAATAGCTCACTCGACGGACGGACGCCGAGTGTGGTTGCATGGCGGCCATGATGCGAATGCCTTTGTTGCTTGACCCGTTCTGGGTCGGCCGTCGCGCGCATCACTTCGACCAGCGCTGTCGCTGACCTCGTACGGCACGCCGTCGTTTAGTCACGCGACCCCCCTTCCATTTAGCCCGATCCATGCCTGTGCCTGCCTAATTGCCCGAGAGGATTCCGATGAGCGACGCCTGGAGTTTCGAGACCAAACAGATTCACGCCGGCCAGAGCCCGATGCGGCGACCAACGCGCGGGCGCTGCCGATCTACCAAACGACCTCGTACACGTTCAGGGACACCGACCACGCGGCGGCGCTCTTCGGACTTGCGGAGTTCGGCAACATCTACACGCGGATCATGAACCCGACTCAGGCCGTCGTGGAGGAGCGCGTTGCGGCGCTCGAAGGCGGCGTCGCCGCGCTGCTGGTGGCCAGTGGCCAGTCGGCCGAGACGCTGGCGATTTTGAACATCGCGAGCGCCGGCGACCACATCGTCTCGAGCCCGAGCCTGTATGGCGGTACGTACAACCTCTTCCACTACACGTTCCCGAAACTCGGCATCGAGGTCTCGTTCGTCGAGAATCCCGACGACCCGCAGTCGTGGCGCGACGCGGTTCGGCCGAACACCAAGGCCTTCTTCGGGGAGTCCCTCGCCAACCCCAAGAGCGACTTCCTCGACATCGAGACGGTAGCCGCGATCGCGCACGAGAACGGCGTGCCGCTGATCATCGACAACACGGTGCCGACGCCCTATCTGCTGCGGCCCTTCGAGTGGGGCGCCGACATCATCGTGCACTCGGCAACGAAGTACCTCGGCGGACACGGCACAGCGATTGCCGGCCTCATCGTCGACGGTGGCCGCTTCGACTGGGCAGCGCATGCCGACAAGTTCCCTGGCCTGACGACGCCCGACCCGAGCTACCACGGGGTCGTCTACACAGAGGCAGTCGGCAACCTCGCGTACATCATCAAGGCGCGCGTGCAGTTGCTGCGTGACCTCGGCCCGGCGATTGCGCCGTTCAACGCGTTCCTGATCGCGCAGGGGCTCGAGACGTTGTCGCTGCGCATGGAGCGGCACGTCGCCAACGCAACGAAGGTTGCGCAGTGGCTTGAGCAGCGTGACGAGGTCGAGAAGGTCATCTACGCCGGCCTGCCGTCGTCGCCGTGGTACGAGCTCGGACAGAAGTACTCGCCCCGCGGTGCCGGCGCGATCGTCTCGTTCGAGATCAAGGGCGGTCTCGAAGCCGGCAAGCGGTTCGTCAACGCACTCGAGCTGCACAGTCACGTGGCGAACATCGGCGACGTCCGGTCGCTGGTGATCCACCCGGCGTCCACGACGCACTCGCAGCTGTCTCCGGAGGAGCAGTTGTCGACCGGCGTCACCCCTGGCTTGGTCCGGCTCGCGGTCGGCATCGAAGGGATCGACGACATCCTCGCCGACCTCGACCTCGGATTCCGTGCAGCCAAGGAGGCCTGAGCCCGGTGCCAGACGGCGGTGATCTCATCCCCGCGTCGGGGGGTTGGCGCGAGGGAGATCACCTCGGCGGCAGGCGCTTCGCCGAGCTCGGGTCATTCGACCTCGAGCTCGGCGGGCAGCTGCCCCACGTGAGCGTTGCGTACGAGACGTGGGGCGAGTTGAACGCGGATGCCTCGAACGCAGTTCTCGTGCTGCACGCCCTGACGTGGCGACTCGCATGTCGTCGGCCCGGCCGGGCCAGGGCACGCCACCGCTGGTTGGTGGGATGGCCTCATCGGCCCCGACGCACCCATCGACAGCCGCAAGTGGTTCGTGGTGGCGCCGAACGTGCTCGGCGGCTGCCAGGGCACTACCGGGCCGTCATCACTCGCGTCCACGATGCGAGCCGCAGTGGGGGTCGGCCTTTCCGCGCATCACGGTGCGCGACCAGGTAGCCGTCGAGGCGAGACTCGCCGATCAACTCGGTATCGCAACGTGGGCGTCGTTGGTCGGCGGCTCGATGGGTGCGATGCGAGTGCTCGAATGGCTTGTCGGATACCCCAGCCGCGCGTCGTCCGCCCTCGTTCTTGCTGTCGGCGCGACCGCAACCGGCGACCAGATCGGCACCCAGAGCGCGCAGCTACGCGCTATTACAGGTGACCCGCGCTGGCGCGGTGGTGACTACTACGACGCCGCCGACGGAGAGGGTCCGCACGAGGGGATGGGCCTTGCGCGTCGCATCGCGCACCTGACCTATCGCAGTGCCGACGAACTGCAGCTGCGGTTCGGCAACGAGCCGCAAGACGGCGAAAATCCTTTGCAGGACGGCCGTTTCGCCGTGCAGTCCTACCTCGATCACCAGGCTGTGAAGCTGGCCCGCCGCTTCGATGCGGGTACCTATGTAGCGTTAACCGATGCGATGAACACCCATGATGTAGGCCGTGGTCGAGGCGGCGTACCGGCGGCGTTGAACTCCATCACTGCACCCGTGATCGTCGCCGGGGTCGACTCCGATCGGCTGTATCCACTGGTGTTGCAGCGCGAACTCGCGGACTTGATCCCGACCACTGTCGGCGGTCTTCGCGTCGTCCATTCCGAGTTCGGCCACGACGGCTTCTTGATCGAGCGCGAAGCTGTTGGTGCACTCGTGAGGGAGACCCTCGCTATCGCGGATCGGGCTAGCGCGATTAGTGCGCGGTGCTGATTCGCGCGTCGAGTGCTTCGAATCGCCAGGCCGCTAACGCGCGGCGCAACTGATTGACCCTTGTGGCGAGCATCGCCGGCGTCGTGGCGTCGAGTGAGAACAGCAGCCGGGCCACCCGCAGGCAGCTGCGCCGGGTCGCCGCGAGTGCGTCGTAGCCCGCGCCGAGCGGGAGTGCGGCATCGAGGGGGAGCGCTGCATCAAGTGGCAGCAGGCCATCGAGATCGGACGCCGAGATGCTGGGCTCCGTGTCGGCACTGAGCGACGAGAGCACGTCGTCGGTCGCGTTGAATGCATGCTCGAGCAGGGTGGTCGTCAGGTGCGGACCGCTTGCAGTTGCGGTCGTGCACGCGCGCAGCAGCTCGGCTACTCGCCACCAGATCGCACTCGAGATGGCCTCGTCAGGGTCCTTCAACTGGATCACCTGAGCGATTACGGCGTCCGCCATCACTACCTGAGTCTCGTGCGTCGGTGCGGTCATCGGAGCTCCTGTCGCTGCGTCAGCGTTAGCCTCACTGTGGTCCCGGATACTGAAAGCGCGTCTGGGCTGTCGCTGGGAACTTCCTGGCAGTCTCGGCGGCAGCTCTCGAGCGTCGCCGCACGGGGCGACTGCCGAATACACTGAAGATCGTCGAATAGTGGAGTTGCGAGCACCGTGGCTGATCAGCAAGGCCAACCAGGCTTCGAGCCTGGGCGCGTCCCGCGCGTGCCCAGCCGCGTGTCTGGCGCGTCCCAGCGGCCCGTCCCTCTACGCGCCGGGTGAGCTGCCGGGCGGGCAGCCGCCGGTGCCGGTCCGGCAGAAGCGACGCCGCTGGGAGCGTGCCGGTGGTACTGCGGCCGCCGGTGGTGGCGTGGCCGCCAAGGCCGGCCTGCTCACCAAGCTGTTCTTGGCGCTCAAGGCCAGCGTGGTGCTGGTCAAGTTCAAGTTCGCGCTCAGCATGGCCGTGTCGGTCATCGCTTACGCGTTCATCTTCGGCTGGTGGTACGCGGTCGGCTTCGTCGCGCTGATCGCGGTGCACGAACTCGGGCACGTCGTCGCGCTGCGCTTCATGGGCATCAAGGCGTCGCTGCCGACCTTCATCCCGTTCATGGGCGCGTTCGTCACGATGAAGTCGAAGCCGAAGTCCGTCGCGCATGAAGCCGTCAGCGCTCTTGCCGGCCCGGCGATCGGCACGCTCGGTGCGCTGGCCGCGTTCGAGCTGTCGCACGTCTTCAACTCACCGTTGTTGCGCGCGCTGGCCTACACCGGCTTCTTCCTCAACCTGTTCAATCTGGTGCCTGCATTGCCGCTGGACGGCGGGCGGGTGGCGGGTGCGTTGCACCCCGCACTGTGGATCGTCGGCTTGGTCGCTGCGGGCGTGTTCGCGGTCCTGCACCCGAGCCCGGTGCTCATCTTCATTCTGGTTCTCGGCACGGTCGAGCTGGTCCGGCGTTGGAGAACCCATAAGTGGATCGACGCCGTCCTACTACGCGATTCCGCCGTCGACGCGGGTCGCGATCGGATCCGCGTACGCTACGGTCGCCGTGATCTGCCTGTGGGGCATGAGCCTCGCCTACGTCCCCCGCTAGAGGAGTAAGCGTGTCCGATCAGACCGACGCCAAGCAGCAGCTGCAGACCGAGATTGACGAGATCGATCAGACGTTGCGCAGCCTTCGTGGTGAGCGCGGCACCCAGGTCGACGACGAGGGCGACCAATCTGACGGTGCCGCCGACCTGACCAACTACGAAGAAGAGCAAGCGCTGATCGAGAACCTCGAAGCACGGCGCCAGTCACTGGTCGAAAAGCTCGCTGCCCTCTAGCCCGACTGGTACGTGCGCGGCTTGAAGAACGCGTTGCTCGGCTTTTGCATCAGCAGCACCACGATCGCAATATCGAGCAGTCCGCTGACGAGGCTGACTACCCGGCTGGCGGCCGCGACGGTCTGGCCGAGCGACGCGAGTGCGCTGACGATGCCGAGCCCGGTGATGACCCAGGTCACGACGCGCGCCCAGTTCTTGCCTTTGCGAACCTGCAGCGCCAGCAGGATGAACAGCACGACGAAGATGATGCCGAACACCACGCCGGCCCCGATCGCCACGTTTACCGCGGTGTTGAGCTTCGCGCGCGTCGAAGTCGGGATTCTTCTTCGCGATGTCGGCGCGCAGCGTGCTCTTGGTTGAGAAGGCAACGACCAACGACACGAGCCCGAGAACGGCGGCGGCGAACATCAGCCGCACGGCGGTGACCACCGACGACGGTGCCGGGCCGACCGCAACGGGCTGGCCGTACTCGGCCGGCGGCATCGCGCCGTAGCCGCCAGGAGCCGCCTCCGTAGCGCAGGAGCGGGCGGCATCGCGCCATATCCCGGAGGCGGTGGCGGCGGCTGATATGCCGGTTGAGATGTCGGGTCAGTGGGTTCGGACATGTGCTCCCCTGTTTGTCGAAGTATTAGGCGTCGCGACGGTTTAACAGCCAGGCCGCGAGGCCCAGCAAGACTAGCTGTCCACAGGCAGAAGACACCAAACCCCTGCCATGGCGAAAGCAGGTCAGTCTTGCCTTGATGCGCCTGCGCGATCAAGTGCCCCGCCTCCGACGGAAGGTACGCGTGCACGTGCTTGCCGAGGCTGCCAGGCAGCAGCTGGGCGAGCGGTGCGAGAACGAGCACGAAGGCGATGACACCCGTGATGGCGCCCGCAGTGTGTCGCACCAGCGCGCCGACGGCGAGCGCGAACAGCCCGAGGACGGCAAGGTAGAGGCCGCCGCCGATCACCGCTCGCAGTACTCCGGTGTCGCTGAGTGAAACCGACAACATGGTTGTGCAGGATCTTTGCGCCGATGAGGAACGACGGGAAGGCCACGAGTTCGCCGAAGCACGAACACGACGGCCGCGAAGACAGCGCATTTCGCCGCGAGCATCGGGGTTCGCTTGGGTACCGCAAGCAGGCTCGATCGGATCGAACCCGTCGAGTACTCACCTGCCATCACCAGCACGCCGAGCACGCAGATCGTCAGTTGGCCGAACGCGAACCCCGTGCCGAGGATGAAACTCGTCGGGTCATCGGTGATGTTGGCGCGCTGCGAGGGATCGGCCTTCGCCCAGTTGTGCTCGTTCAGCCAGGTGAGCAGAGCGCTGAGACCTGGCGTGAGAATGACGAGCAGAAGCAGCGACCACAACGTCGAGCGCACTGTGACGAGCTTGGTCCACTCCGAGCGCAGCAAGCGCACCGTCTTGACCCCACTCGACGGAGCGTCTGTCGACAGCGGAGGGGAATGCGGTTGTGGTCTGTCATGCTGCACTCGCCTTCCATCAAGCGAGCGGACGCGGGACGCGCGCCGCCGATGGAGCCCTCGTATTCGGCGCTGCCTCGCGTCAGTTCCATGAACGCCTCCTCGAGCGATGCCGCCTGGGGAGCCAATTCATGGAGTTCGATGCCTGCGCTTGCGGCGAGATGCCCGATCCGCGGTGCAGCAAGATTGCGAACGGTCACCTCGTCGCCGTCCGTGCTGGCGATGACACCGCCGTCGGCGGTGATGAGCTCAGCCAACCGAGCCACGTCCGGAGACTTCACCAGCACCGACTTCTCGGAGCTTCGTTCGATGAACTCCTCGGTGGTGCAGTCGGCCATCAACTTGCCGCGGCCAATCACGATCAGGTGGTCCGCCGTGACGGCCATCTCGTTCATCAGGTGACTCGACACGAAGACCGTGCGGCCTTCGGACGCGAGACGCTTGAGCAAGTTGCGAATCCAGAGAATCGCTTCGGGGTCGAGCCCGTTCACCGGCTCGTCGAGCACGAGGACATCAGGGTTGCCGAGAAGCGCGGCCGCGATACCGAGCCGCTGGCCCATGCCGAGTGAGAATCCCTTCACCCGCTTCTTCGCGACGCTGCCCAAGCCGACGAGCTCGATCACCTCGTCGACCCGCTTGCGTGGCAAGCCTTGACTCTGTGCCAACACGAGCAGGTTGTTGTACGCGCTGCGCCCACTGTGCACGGCTCGTGCCTCGAGTAGTGCGCCGACAACTCGTAGCGGCTCGGCAAGGTCGCGATAGTGCCGGCCGTCGATAGTTGCGCTGCCCGTATCGGGACGGTCGAGTCCGAGCAGCAGTCGCATCGTCGTCGACTTGCCGGCACCGTTCGGGCCGAGGAAGCCGGTCACAGTGCCTGGCTGCACGGTGAACGACAGGTGATCAACCGCGAGCTTGTCGCCGTACCTCTTGCTGAGATCGCGCGCCTCGATCACGCCTGCCGTGCCTCCTTCGTCTTGGATCGCGTCTGACCAACGTATCGGGCTCGGTGGCCCGACCGCCTCAGACAAATGTCACGCGTGCGGCATGACCGGCAGCAGACCGGTAGGGTAGACGCCGCACGATCGGCGGTAGTGCACGCTCGGAAGGGGTTCGGTGGCTGACGCAGAGACCGAACTCGTGCGCGAGCAGCGGTACGTCGACCGCTTGTACTCCAGGCTCGATGAGCTGCGCGACCGCACCGAACGCGAGCTGATCGCCGTCCGGGCTACTGCTCCTTCGGGGACCCACCAGAACCGCTCTGAGCGCGATTCGTTCGCGGGCCTTTATGAACAGCGCCTCTCACAGCTGCGGGCGGTCGAGGATCGGCTGGTCTTCGGACGGTTCGACACCGTCGAAGAGGGCCGCCGATATGTCGGGCGCATCGGGTTGTCCGACGAGGATCGCCACCAGCTGCTGATCGACTGGCGAGCGCCGGCCGCTCGGCTCTTCTACCAGGCAACCGCCGCCTCTCCGGGCGACGTGGTTCGGCGTCGCCACCTCACGACGCGCAACCGTGCGGTGACCGCGATCGAGGACGAGGTGCTCGATCTCGACGGGCTCGAGGCGAGCGATCTTTCGACGTTGTCGGGTGAAGGTGCGCTGCTCGCCGCGCTCAACGCGAAACGTACCGGGCGGATGGGCGACATCGTCGCGACGATCCAGGCCGAGCAGGACGACGTCATTCAGGGCAGAACTGCCTGGGGTGCTGGTCGTGCAGGGCGGGCCCGGTACCGGGAAGACAGCTGTCGCGCTGCATCGTGCGGCGTACCTCCTCTATACGCACCGCGAGCGGCTGGCCAGAAGCGGCGTGCTGCTGGTCGGGCCGAACCAGACTTTCCTGCGCTACATCGAGAAAGTGCTGCCGTCGCTCGGCGAAACCGGCGTCGTGATGGTGACGCCAGGCGAGTTGCTGCCCGGCGTCGTCGCGACGACAGACGACGTGGCTGAGGTCGTCGCGTTGAAGGGCGACGTTCGCATGGCTGACGTGATCGCGGCCGCCGTCGAGCAGCGGCAGCGGATACCCGATGGGCCGCGCATGCTCAATGTCGAGGGTCACCAGTTGGTGTTGCGCCCGCACGTTGTTGCTGCCGCCCGCGCGCACGCGCGCCGCAATCGCCGGCCGCACAACCTCGCGCGGGTATCGTATGTGAAGGAGATTCTCGACGGGTTGGCGTCGCAGTACGCGCGCCTGCTCGGCGTCCAACTGTCGGCTGACAACCGCACCGAGTTGCTCGCCGACCTGCGCGAATCACCGGACGTGCGACGCGAGGTCAACCTGACCTGGATGCCGATGACGCCGCAGAGCTTGCTCGAAGGTCTGTACGCAGAGCCGCAACGGTTGGCTGCAGCGGCGCCTCATCTGGACGACGCGCAGCGGGCGTTGCTGCGACGTGATCGCGGTGCGCCGTGGACTGTCTCCGACGTTCCGTTGCTCGACGAGGCTGCCGAACTCCTTGGCGACGACGACACCGGGGGCTACGAGCTCAAGCGGCAGGCCGCACAGCAACGAGCGGCCGAAATCGAGTATGCGAAGGGTGCGCTGCAGATTTCCGGCGGCGCTGGCGGGCTCGTCAGCGCAGAGGCGCTTGCTGGTCGCTTCGCCGACGTAGGTCCGATCTTGAGTGCGGCCGAGCGTGCTGCCGTCGATCGCACGTGGGCGTACGGGCACGTCGTCGTCGACGAGGCGCAGGAGTTGTCGCCGATGGCGTGGCGGTTGCTGATGCGGCGTTGCCCGGCGAAGTCGATGACGCTTGTCGGCGACATTGCGCAGACCGGCTCGGCGGCGGGTGCGCATTCGTGGGCCGAGGTCTTGGATCCGTACGTCGAGGGTCGCTGGCGGCTGACCGAGTTGACCGTCAACTACCGCACGCCCGCGCAGGTCATGGCCCTGGCGTCGGCGATGCTCGAGGCCGCCGGTGTCACGGCGACCGCACCGCGGTCGGTGCGCGACGGTGACGTGCCGCCGACGGCGCATCCCATCGAGCCTGGCGACGTCGATGCGATCGTCGACGTGGTGCGCGCCGAATTCGACGTGCTCGGCGAGGGCAGGCTCGCCGTCATCGCCCCCGCGGCAGCAGGTCGGCGCGCTTCAGCTCGCACTGGCCGCGTCGTTGCCGCCCGGGGTGGTGGCGTCTGGGTCCGGCGCCCTCGACTCGCCGGTGGGGGTGCTCGTCGTGAGCCAGGCCAAGGGTCTGGAGTTCGACGCTGTGGTGCTCGTCGAGCCGGCTCGGATTCTCGCGGCGTCGGCCCGCGGTGCGAACGACCTCTACGTCGCGCTGACCCGCCCGACTCAGCGGCTGCGGATCGTGCACAGCGAGCCGTTGCCGGCCGGGCTCGGCAGCTATTCTTGAGATCTGAATGGTCTGCTGCGATACCTTTTGAGGGCGCGTGCGTGGCAGCGTTGAGTAACCAAAGGACGAGGGTCATGGGCGACCGATCATCGGGCTCACGACATACCGTGAGAACGCCCGCTGGGGCGTGTGGGACCGGTTGGCGGACATCCAGTCGACCCTGTACACCGACGCCATCGCCGCCAGTGGGGGCGCGGTCGTGCTGGTTCCACCAGCCGCGTCAGGAGTGCTCGACGTGCTGCCTGCACTCGACGGTTTGTTGATCAGTGGCGGCGCGGATGTCGATCCGGCGACCTACGACGCGGCGGCGCACCCGGCTGCCGGGCCGTTTCGCGCCGACCGCGACAACGCCGAGTTTGCGCTTGTCCGCGCGGCGGTCGAGGCGGGTGTGCCGGTGCTCGGTATCTGCCGCGGACTGCAGGTCCTCAACGTCGCACTCGGCGGCGATCTGATCCAGCATTTGCCTGAGATTGAAGGGGTTTTGCCGCACGCCGAGGGCAGTGGCATCTTCAGCACGCGGGCCGTCACGCTTGACCCCGACAGCTGGATCGGTCGCCACGTTGGGCGCCGGCGTGCCAACCGCGTGCCATCACCACCAGGCCGTCGACCGGGTGGCGCCAGGGCTTCGGATCGTGGGCCGAGCCGACGACGGAACGCCGGAAGCCCTCGAGGCTGCCGACGGCCGGCCGGTGTTCGGCGTCCAGTGGCATCCCGAGCAACTCGACGATCGCAGGCTCTTCGAAGCCTTCGTTGCACTCGCGGCGAACCGCGCGGCTGCGTTGCCGTCGGCATCGGTGTAGCCGCCGCACAACCGCGCGCGCCGCCGCCGTCCTGCCGCACGTCTGGCTGTCGTCAGTCGGTGCGAACGTTCGCGTTCTGCGTACCCCTTGCCGTTGAGAGTGAGCGGGTCTATGGTCCGCTACCAGACCAATAAGCCACCCTCCCACCGAGGAAGGATGCGGGATGTCCGAATCAACGGAGTCTCGTCCCACCAGTGCGCCCGGCGTTGCCGTCCTGAATGCAGACGAGAAGAGGTTGCACGAGCTCGGCTACGCGCAAGAGCTGCATCGTGGCATGGGCTGGTTCTCCAACTTTGCCGTCTCGTTCACGATCATCTCGATCCTGTCCGGCGGCATCACCACCTACTACCTCGGCATGGTCGCGGGTGGCCCGCGGGTCATCATCTGGGGCTGGCTTTTCGTCGGCGGCATGGTGATGCTGGTCGGCGCTGGGATGGCCGAGGTGTGCTCGAGCTTCCCGACCGCAGGCGGCCTTTACTACTGGGCGGCGAAGCTCGCGCCGCAGGGGAAGGCGCCGGTGTGGAGCTGGTTCACCGGCTGGTTCAACCTGCTCGGGCAGGTCGCCGTCACCGCGTCGATCGACTTCGCCATGGCGACGTTCTGCGGATTCTTCTTGAACCTCACGACCGGGTTCCAGGGGACCGCCAAGAGCCTGTTTGGGATCTACACGCTGGTGCTCATCGCGCACGGCATCCTGAACAGCTTGGGTGTCAACATCATCGCCAAGCTGAACAACATCAGCGTGTGGTGGCACCTCACCGGCGTCGTCATCATTGTCGGCGCGCTGTTCATCCTCCCCGACGCACACAAGCACCAGTCGATCTCGAACGTGTTCACCAAGTACTACGACGGTCTCGGTTGGGGCTTCGGTGGCCATGCGATCTGGGTAGTTCTCGTCGGTCTGATGATGGCGCAGTACACGCTGACCGGGTACGACGCCTCCGCCCACATGACCGAAGAAACCCGTGACGCTTCGACGAGTGGCCCGCGCGGCATCATGACGTCGATCTGGGTGTCGGTTGTCGCCGGTCTCGTGTTGATGATCGGGCTCACGTACGCGATCCCGTACGCGATCGGCAGCGACGCCTACGTGGGTGCCGCTGGCGCAGGCATCAACGCGCCCGGTGTCTTGTGGGTAGCGGCGATCGGCCGCCATGCAGCCGAGTTCCTTATTCTGATCTGCCTCGTCGCGCAGTTCTTCTGCGGCATGGCGTCGGTGACGGCGAACTCACGGATGATCTACGCCTTCTCTCGCGACGGCGCGGTGCCTGGCTCGAGGCTCTGGCACAAGGTGAACAAGCGCACCCGCACACCAACGAACTCCATCTGGTTCGCGGTTGTGGGCGCGTTCATCCTCGGCCTGCCGTCGCTGTACCAGAACAAGGGATACTCGGTCGCGTTCTTCGCGATCGTGTCCGTCGCGGTCGTCGGTCTCTACGTCTCGTACGTCATTCCGGTGTTGCTACGCCGGATGCGCGGGTCCGACTTCACTCCTGGTCCGTGGCAGCTTGGCAAGTGGAGCCCGATCATCGGGTGGACTGCTGTCGTGTGGGTCGTCATCATCTGCTTCCCGCTGATGCTGCCGCAGTTCCATCCGGCCGGCCCCAACAGCTGGAACTTCGCGCCTATTGCGGTTCTCGCGGTCATCGGCTTCGCCGGCATCTACTGGCTGGTCTCTGCCCGCAAGTGGTTCACCGGCCCGAAGGTGCAGGGAACTGCGGAAGAACTCGCGGCGATCGAGGCGGAACTTTCGTCGCTCGGCTAAAGGGTGTCTGCTGGGCTTCTGTTCGGGTGTCGCCGTGGTGCGGGTGTCGGCGTGAAACGCTGGCACCCGCACAGCCCGGTGGGACGGCATGAGGCGTCGATGAGTCAGGAGGTCCGCGGTGTCTGAGAATTCCCCGCGTCAAGGTTTGATCAGCGTCGAGCAACTGCGCATCGAGGTTGACGCCGGCACGATCGACACAGTGTTGATCGTGCTGCCTGACATGCAGGGTCGCCTGCAGGGCAAACGCCTGACCGGGCGGTTCTTCCTTGACGAGGTCGTCGAGCACGACACCGAGGGATGCAACTACCTGCTTGCGGTCGACGTCGAGATGAACACAGTCGACGGATACGCGATGTCGTCGTGGGAATCAGGCTACGGCGACTTCGTGATGCGGCCCGACCTCTCGACGTTGCGACGGGTGCCGTGGCACGAAGGCACCGTACTTCTGATGTGCGATCTGCTCGACGTCGACGGAGCGCCGGTCGTCGCATCGCCGCGAGGAATCTTGCGGTCGCAGCTCGATCGGCTGCAGGAGCGCGGCTGGAAGGCGATGGTCGGCACCGAGCTTGAGTTCATCGTGTTCCGCGACAGTTTCGAGGACGCGTTCTCGCGCAAGTACCAAGACCTGGTTCCGGCCAACCAGTACAACGTTGACTACTCAATTCTCGGCACCAGCCGAGTCGAGCCGTTGCTGCGGCGCATTCGCAACGGCATGGAAGGCGCCGGGATGCGCGTCGAGTCGGCGAAGGGCGAGTGCAACCTCGGGCAACACGAGATCGCGTTCCTCTACGACGAGGCGTTGGTCACCTGCGACAACCACAGCATCTACAAGACGGGTGCGAAGGAGATCGCGGCGCAGGAGGACATGAGCCTGACGTTCATGGCCAAGTACAACGAGCGCGAAGGTAACTCGTGCCACATTCACCTGTCACTGCGTGAGTCTGGACGGCGGGGCGGTGTTCGCCGGTGACGGCCACGGGGATCGGCACGGGTTCTCGCCAGTATTCGAGCACTTTCTGGCTGGACAGCTGCATGCGCTACGCGAACTGACCCTCTTCTATGCGCCGAACATCAACAGCTACAAGCGGTACGTCGACGGCAGCTTCGCGCCGACCGCGATCGCCTGGGGTCGCGACAACCGGACCTGCGCGTTGCGCATCGTCGGCCACTCCCCGTCGTCCCTTCGCTTGGAGAACCGAGTGCCGGGTGCCGACACCAACCCGTATCTGTCGGTCGCCGCGATGATCGCCGCGGGCCTGTACGGCATCGAGCACGAACTCGAGTTGCCGCCGGCGTTTACGGGGAATGCGTACGTCGCCGACTTCCCTCGCTTGCCGACGACTTTGCGTGGTGCGTTGGAGCTGTGGGAGAAGAGCGACCTCGCACTGTCGGCGTTCGGTTCCGAGGTGGTCGCGCACTACGCGAACAACGCACGCGTCGAGCTTGCGGCGTTCGAGCGGTCGGTGACCGACTGGGAGCGCGTCAGGGGATTCGAGCGACTGTGACGAGTGCTGCGCCGGAGCTTGCAATCGAACACGACGTAATCAACCCTGCGACGGCGCAGCTGGTCACGACGGTTCAACTGGTAGGCCTGCACGAGACCGACGCTGCGATCGACCGTGCCGCTGCCGCGTTCGAGTCGTGGCGCGAGGTGGCGCCGGCCGATCGTGGTCGCTTGCTTCGACGGTTCGCCGACGCAGTCGATGCCGCTCTCGAAGAGTTGGCGCAGCTCGAGGTCGCGAACTCAGGGCACACGATCGGCAATGCCCGCTGGGAGGCTGGCAACGTCCGCGATGTGCTGACCTACTACTCCGCCGCGCCTGAGCGGATGTTCGGACGGCAGATTCCGGTGGCGGGTGGCATCGACGTCACGTTTCGCGAGCCGCTCGGCGTTGTCGGCGTCATCGTGCCGTGGAACTTTCCGATGCCTATCGCTGGCTGGGGATTCGCGCCTGCGCTCGCCGCGGGCAACACCGTCGTCTTGAAGCCTGCTGAACTCACGCCGCTGACAGCGATCCGGCTCGGCGAACTCGCGATGGAGGCCGGTCTTCCCGAGGGCGTGTTCACGGTGCTGCCGGGTCGCGGGTCGGTTGTTGGGCAACGGTTTGTCACGCATCGCGCGGTGCGCAAGATCTGCTTCACCGGATCGACTTCGGTTGGCAAGGCGATCATGGCGGGCTGTGCGGACCAGGTGAAACGGGTGACGCTGGAGCTTGGTGGCAAGAGCGCGAACATCGTGTTCGACGACGCGGATCTTGCGGAAGCGGCCGCAACTGCTCCCTATGCGGTGTTCGACAATGCAGGTCAGGATTGTTGCGCCCGCTCGCGAATTCTGGTGCAGCGCAGCGTTTTCGATCGCTTCCTGGAGTTGTTCGAGCCAGCCGTCGCAGGCGTGCAGGTGCGCGACCCGCGCGACGAGGCGAGTGAGATGGGGCCTCTCATCAGCGCCGAGCAACGGGCCATGGTCGCCGGTTACGTCGACGACGCCGAGGTCGCGTTCCGTGGCTCGGCGCCTTCTGGGCCGGGATTCTGGTATCCGCCCACGGTCGTGCTGCCAAAAGACCATACGGCGCCGGTGTTTCGCGACGAGGTGTTCGGCCCCGTCGTCGCGGTCGTGCCGTTCGATGACGAGGCCGATGCGATCCGGATCGCCAACGACACCGACTACGGGTTGTCGGGCTCGATCTGGTCGCAGAACATCGGCCGCGCGCTGCGCGTCGCTCGCGGCGTCGAGTCGGGGAACCTGTCGGTGAACTCGCATTCCTCGGTGCGCTACAGCACTCCGTTCGGCGGCTTCAAGCAGTCGGGCCTTGGTCGCGAACTTGGCCCGGACGCCCTCGATTCCTTCACCGATCTCAAGAACGTGTTCATCTCGACGAAGGAGCCGAAGTGACAGGTCGTTTGCAGGACAAGGTCGCCGTGATCACCGGTGCCGGTAGTGGCATCGGGCTCGCGTCGGCTCGTCGCTTCGCCTCCGAAGGCGCGAAGGTGGTCTGCGTCGACATCGAAGACCTGGCCGGCAAGGCAGCGGCGGACGACGTCGGTGGCATCTTCGTGCATGCCGACGTGACGGCCGACGCCGACGTGCAGGCGATGTACGCGGCAGCGGTCGAAACCTTCGGTGGCCTCGACATCGCGTTCAACAACGCCGGGCATCTCGCCGCCCGACGACGACTCGATCCTCACGACCGAGATCGATGCGTGGCGGCGAGTGCAGGAAGTGAACCTGACCAGCGTTTATTTGTGCTGCAAGTACGCGATTCCGCATATGCAGGCCCGCGGCGGTGGGTCGATCATCAATACGGCGTCCTTCGTCGCGGTGATGGGATCGGCGACATCGCAGATCAGCTACACGGCGTCCAAGGGTGGCGTCTTGGCTATGAGCCGTGAACTCGGCGTGCAGTTCGCGCGGGAACGGATCCGGGTGAACGCTCTTTGCCCAGGGCCGGTCAATACCCCGCTGCTTCAGGAGTTGTTCGCGAAGGATCCTGAGCGGGCAGCGCGGCAGGCTGGTGCACATCCCGGTCGGTCGCTTCGCCGAGCCCGAGGAGATCGCGGCCGCGGTTGCCTTCCTCGCTAGCGACGACTCGTCCTTCATCACCGCGTCGTCGTTCCTCGTCGACGGTGGCATCAGCGGCGCCTACGTAACGCCGCTTTAGGATGCGACGGTGAGCCTGTCGCGTAGGGCCGCAAGCGTCGGCGGCTCTCGACGTCTCGCCGCTTGCGCCAGACATGCCGGCCGTCGAAACTCCGCCCTCGGAGATTCCGGTCCCGGACGCTCCTTCCTTGCCTGAGCCGTCACTGTTTGCGCCGGTTCTGCGGCCGATTCGCAGCGGGAACGCCTTCGAGGAAACCGTCGAGCGACTGCTGCACACCATCAAGCTCGGCGTGGTGCGGCCGGGTGAGCGGCTACCTGCGGAACGCGATCTGGCGAACCGGCTGCGGGTGAGCCGGGAGACGTTGCGCGAGGCGATCGGATCGTTGCGCGAGGCTGGATATCTTGAGTCTCGACGCGGGCGCAGCGGGGGCACGTTCGTGGTCACGGACTCGGTCCCTGACGCTCGAAGCCGGCGGCTCAAGCCGTCGGCCGCAGCTCGCAACGACCTGGAGGATGCGCTGGCCTTCCGGCTCGCCGTCGAGTCGGGCGCCGCCCAAAGTGCCGCGCGGCGAAGCCTTCGCGCGGGCGAGCGGGCGCGGCTGTTGCGCTTGCAGAACGCCTGCTTCGAGGCTCCGCTCGCGGGCTACCGGCCGGCCGACTCGCGGCTGCATCTGGCCATCGCCGAGTTGTCGGGATCGCCATCGTTGGCATCCGCGGTCGCCGATGCGCGAGTGCGGGTGAACGACCTGCTCGACGCAATTCCGCTGCTGCCGCGCAACATCGTCCACTCGAACCAGCAGCACGCCACGATCGTGCAAGCAGTGCTCGCGGGTGATCCCAAGGCCGCGCGCGACGCCATGGCCGAACACCTCGACGGCACCGCTGCGCTCCTGCGAGCCTTCCTCGCTTAACTGGTCGCCCGCATAGGCGGATCGGTGATCGAATGAGTCCGTGCTGAGCGTTGAACCTAGGTGAGGTGCGCGCCGCGGCATCCAGTACGACCCGTCGCCGCCGGTGTAATCGGCCTCGGAGAGACGAGACCGTTTAGTCGCTCGCGTCCGGCCCGTCGCGGCTGAAGGATGGATGCGTGGACGGGTATCGGTGGCAAGTCGCGAGCGGAGTGCAGCCGACTGTCGTGCGCGGGCATCGGCGCGAGAGCGGTGGCATTGGCAGGCACACAGAGCGCGCCGTTGGCGAGCCGAGATGAATCCGCGGTAGCAGTGCATGCAGCTATCAGGTGTATCGAAGCGATGCCAGAGATCGTCGCGCCTACGTGGACTCTCTACGCAGTCGTCGCCGACACGGTCGAGTTCTGGCAAGCCGACCAAGACCGCCAACACACACCCGTGCAGTATCGACGCGACGGCGATCTTTGGACTCACACAATGTTGTGGCCGTAGTCGGAGCTGCGGACCCGACTTCAGTCGAGTTGTTGTGGTGGGTCGGAGACGAATTGGCGGCCGCCTGGTGATGTCCACAGACAGCTGCCGTCGGGTTGGAGTTGGACGGTCCAGCCGCTGAAGGTTTTGAGTCGGTGGTGCCGGCGGCAGAGGCAGCAGCAGTTGTTGGCTGAGGTGTCGCCGTGGGGGGCGGGGATGTTGTGGTCGATGTCGCAGATGGTGGCGCGGGTGTTGCAGCCGGGGAACCGGCAGCGCCGGTCGCGGGCCATCACGTAGTCGGCCAGTTCCGCCGGTGGGCGGTAGATGACGGTGCCGTAGTCGAGCAGGTGGCCGGTGACGGGTTCGACGACCAGTCGCCGCCAGTCGGCTTCGGTGGCCCGGTCGCGCACCAGGGCGGCGGGGATCGGGCCGTAGCCGACCAGCTCGGCAGGGTTGTCGGCCAGGCCGAGCAGGGAGGGTAGGTCGGTGATGAACTGGACCTGGTGGCGGCGTCCGTGCCGGCGGGGTGCGTTCGGGTCGCCCAGCGCATGGTTCGCCCACACCACCAGCGCATCAGCGCGGTAGGCGTCGATGCCCTCATCGGCCAGCCCGGCTTTCTTGGCGGCTGCCTGCAGTTGCATCGCGGTCGCGTCCAACCCGAGCCACACCGTTTGGGCGTCGATCGCCGACAAGGTCACCTGCAGTTGGCTCATCAAAGCGTCGAGCAGGTCGAACTTGTCCACCCCGCGATGGGCCATCGCCGCGGCGTGCTCCGCCAACACCACATCGGGGTTCGCCGCCAACACCGCGCGGCGTAGCGTGCGGCGAAACGCGGCCCAACTTTGCCCCTTAACCTTCGACGCGACCCGCGCATCGACGGCGGCGATCCCGGCCCGGTCAAGGCCGGCGTCGCGCACCGCTTGCGCGACCACCCGCGCATGCCAGTACCCCATGTGCCCCGCAGCCATCGCCACCTGACACTTGGGCAGCGTCTCGGTGATCGCCCGCGCGGTATCAACGCGGGCCTGGGCACCACTGGTGGTCATCCCCAACGTCGCCGCGACCAGGTTCGCCCCGACGTCGATCGGGTCACGCTCCACCATGTCGCGGCTGTCCGGATCCGGTGGCGGCGGGGTCGGGCCGGCGACCCGCGCGGTCACCCGCACCACCAACGACGCCAACCACGCCTGCTGACGCTCCAGCAACTCCAAAGCTACTGACGCCGAGTGTTCGTCGAGACCATCCACATCCAGGCAGCGACAAGCGACTGATCGGGACAAGACCCGGCTCGAAATCCAGCAAATCCTCGCAACGACCACGTAGGCCGAGCATCCGGCAACAACGACATGGCCAGCGCGCGGCTATCGACATCACCGTCGAAATCAATGTCGGAAGCCGCGATCAACATGAAACGAAGCTATCCACGGACACCGACACTTTCCGCACACACGTTCGAACCCCGAAATCTGCGCACGAACCTGCGGCATGTGCACAACCGCCGTCTACCGAGCGTGGTTCTTGTCCAGCCGAGATTGGATTTCTTCGCTGGCTTTCATGTTTGTCACAGGAAACCTCCAGCTTCTGCGGGCACCTTAAGTCGTAGCGGTCGCCGGTCTGTTCTCGCGGCGACATTGAAACGGTGACGAGTATGAGGAGCGGACGTGGATTCCAGCGACGAGATCAGGCCCGACGACGAGCGCAACGAAACGCCTGAGCAGCCAGCGACTTCGGCCGAGCAGCCGGCGACCCCGTTCGCGCCGTTCGCGCCAATCCCACCGGCGCCAACCACACCGGCCGCGCCAACCCCACCGGCGGCACAAACGGCGGCGACTCCCGCCGTCCCGACTCCGCCGTGGTGGTCGCGAATGGACGAGGCGCCGACCCAGGTACAAGCCGACGAGGCGACATCTCCGGACACCGCCGGGGCTGCTGCGACGCCGGCCTATGACACAGCATCCTTTGCCGCGGCGCCCTACGGCGGCCCTGCAACTCCTTTCGCAGGCGCGCCCGCCGACGTCATCGCGGGTGGCGGTGGAATCGACACCGCAACGCATGACGCGGCAACAACCGACGGCGCGAAGCCGCGCCGCGGTGTTCGGGCTGCGGCTGCACTTGTCGCCGCAGCGGTCGTCGTCTCTGCAGCGGCCAGCGGCGTCGTGGTGCACATCGTTGACGACCACTCCGGTCACGGCACGTCGGCAGGGTCCACAACAACGGTGCCCACTGCTGCTACAAGTTCCTTGCCACCGGCCGCATCGGTCGCGGCGGACGTGAAGACAGCACTCGCTCGCATCGAGCCGTCCGTCGTTCTCATCAATGACACGATCACCTCGTCGGGCGCAGGTGGTCAGGGCGGCTTCGGCGGCTTCGGTGGGTTCGGTGGCTTCCAGGAAAGTGGCGCCGGCACCGGCATCATCATCACTGCAGACGGTGAGATCGTGACGAACGCGCACGTGGTCAACGGCGCGACAGCCATCACGGTGACGCTGCCGAACAACGGCGGGACACACCCGGCGTCCATCGTCGGAATCGACACCACGCAAGACCTTGCAGTCATCAAGATCTCGGGCGTCACGAACCTGAAGCCTGCGACGTTCGCGAACTCTGACACCGCTGCAGTAGGCGACAGTGTTCTCGCGGTCGGCAACGCGCTCGGCTACGGTGGCGCGCCGACGGTGACCGAAGGCATCTTGTCGGCGAAGGGCCGCACCCTTACGGGCACTGACGACAACCTGTCGAACCTGCTACAGACCGACGCCGCGATCAACCCCGGCAACAGTGGCGGACCGCTCGTCGACAGCACCGGTCAAGTCATCGGCATCAACGTCGCAGTTGCATCGGGCACGACGAGTGAGCCCGCACAGAACATCGGCTTCAGCATTCCGAGCAACACCGTAGTCAACGACCTGCCCTCGCTGAAGGCTGGGAAGGGCGCCAACTCCCAGGGTGGTCAAGACGACGCAGAGCGGCACCTTCCTCGGTGTGTCAGTAGCCGACGCCACTGGCGGCGCACTCGTGCAAGCCGTCGAGGCGGGCAGTCCTGCAGCGGCCGCCGGAATCCAGGTCGGCGACCTGATCACCTCGATCGACGGCAAGCCGATCGCCAACGGAACCGCGCTACAGCAGGCGATCCGGTCGGATAAGTCAGGGACGACTGTCACGATCGGCATCACCCGTAACGGCTCGCCGACGACAGTGAAGGCGACGCTTAGCACCACGCAGTTCAGCTCATAGCTCGATCTGAAGCGGACGGCGGCACTGTCGATCAGGCAGTGCCGCCGTCCGTTTGTACGGCCTGCGTGCGACAAGATGGCACTCATGGCCACCGGAGCACAGAACGCGAGCGTTAGTGACGTCGTCACCATCGCGTCGTGCTCCACAGAAGGCATGTCCGCTGATGAGCTCGATGAAGCGATCCAGTGCCTAACCGCACCTGAGCAACAGCGGGCCAAAGACATCCATCTCGATCGACCTCGGCGCTCATTTGTGGTGGGCCGACTGATGTTGCGGTCAACCGTGGCGCGCATCGCCGACGTCCCGCCCGAAGATATCGTCATCGAACTCCAACCGACGGGGCGACCCGTGCTCGCCGGCGAGTTGAGCCGCTACTTCGTGAGCATCGCGCACAGTGGACCGCTCGTCGTTGTCGGTGTCGCAAAACAGCAAGTAGGCGTGGACGTCGAGCAGTTGCGGCAGTCAGCTCCATCACCTCCGTTGATGGCGCGGGTATGTTCGCCCGGTGAGTTGCGCGCGCTCGCGGTCATGGACGACGTCGAACGCGCCGCGGCGTTCATGAGGGTGTGGGCTCGCAAGGAGGCCTACGGCAAAGCGATCGGCATCGGCATCGGCTTCGGGTTGCGGTCGATCACCGTTGGTGTGAGCTGGCTCGACCATCACTGGCGGCATCGGCGACTGGCACGTCGCCGACGTTGATGTAGATCCGCAGGTCGCCGCTGCCGTCGTCGCGCAAGGCGCGAAATGGCGAGTGCAACATGACCGGGTCGAGCGCCAAACGCTGTAACGGGCGGCCCTAGTTAGCACGGCCGCGGTTGACCGCGGCGGCCCCAGCGTGTCTAGGGTGGGCAATGCGGAACTGGATCAGCGCGCTTGCCGCGCTCGCGTTGGGCGCACCACTCATCGCTGTGTCGACGAGCGTGCCGACAGCTGCCGGCGCAACAGGTCTTGCCGTCACCCGGGTCGCCGGCGCTGATCGCTACGCCACCGCCGCAGCGGTCGCCGATGCGGGTTGGCCCAATGCGCTGCCAGCCAACAGCACCTTGCTGCTTGCCACCGGGTCTACGTTTCCCGATGCAGTGGCCGGTTCCGCAGCTGCCGGACACCTCGGCGTCCCGTTGCTACTGACCGCGAGCGGTTCACTCTCGTCGTCCGCCGCTGCCGAGATCGATCGTCTCAAGCCCGCCCAAGTTGCGCTGCTCGGCGGTACGTCCGCAATCGAGTGCTGCGGTTGCGCAACAGGTTGCCACGCATGGTGCAACGGTCGTGCGCTGGCAGGGTGGCGACCGATACGCCACCGCTGTCGCAATCTCGCAGGCGACGTATCCGAACGGCGCGACGACGGTGTATCTCGCCACTGGCACAAACTTCCCCGATGCCCTCGCAGGTGCGGCGCTCGCTGCCGTCGCAGGCGGTCCGCTGTTGCTCACCGATCCGAACACGATGCCTGCCGAGACGGTGAACGAGATCATCAGGCTGCATCCGTCGGCGATCGTCGTGCTCGGTGGCACGAACGCGGTCAGTGCTCAGGTCGCGACGACTGCAGTGGCAGCCGCTCATGGAGCGGCGCTGTCGCGCCTGCAGGGCCCCGACCGATACCAGACCGCCGATGCCGTCGCGTCTGTGCTCGTCGCAGTCAAGGGCGGGACGTCGGCGAGCAACGGCGTTCTCCTCGCGACGGGTCTCGATTTCCCTGACGCACTTGCCGGCGCCGCGTGGGCCGGTGAGAGTGATCGGCCGCTGCTATTAGCACCGTCGTCGTACATCACGCCGCAGACGTGGCAGACGATTCAGTCGCTCGCCGCACCCAGCGTGGTCGTCCTCGGAGGGCACGAGTGCGATCACTGCTGCTGTCGCGTCGGGCCTCAGTTCGGGCAACCCGCCGACCTCGCCACCGGCACCCGTCATCGGCGGCGCGACCGACTGGCCGACGTATCACCACGATGCGCAACGCACCGGGTTCACAACGGCGACGCCGGCATTCGCCGGTTTCTCTGCAGGCTGGAAAGCGTCGTTGGACGGCGCCGTGTACGGCCAACCGATCGTGCTGGGAACGACAGTCGTCGCCGCGACCGAGGGCGGCTCGTTGTACGGGTTGTCGCTGTCGACCGGTGCAGTTCTTTGGCGGGCGCACATTGCCGACCCGATCGCGCAGTCGTTGCTCCCGTGCGGTGACATCGATCCGCTCGGCATCACCGGCACGCCTGCGTACGACCCGAGTGACGGACTCGTGCTGGCAGTCGCCGAGACCGCCGGCGGCCATCACACCCTCGCTGGCGTGAGCCTGGCGACCGGCACGATCGTCTTCCACCGCACGCTCGACCCGTTGTCAGGCACCGCGATCGCCAGCCAGCAACGCGGCGCGATCCTGGTCGCGAACGGCCGCGTGTACGTCGCGTACGGCGGCCTCGCCGGTGACTGCGCGAGCTACATCGGCCAGGTCGTGTCGGTCGCAAGCAACGGCAGCGGGACGCCGATTGGCTGGGCCGTGCCGACCACTCGCGAAGGCGGCATCTGGGCGCCAGCAGGACCGGTCGAAGACACCGACGGCACGATCCTCGTGGCGGCCGGTAACGGCGCGTCGGACTCGACCTACGACGGGTCGGACTCCGTCACGCGACTCTCACCGACATTGAGCCGGCTCGACTACTTCGCCCCGGCCACGTGGGCGAACGACAACGACAACGACCTCGACCTCGGCTCGATGTCGCCGGTGCTCGTCGGCGGCAAGGTGTTCATCGCCGGAAAGCGCGGTACCGGCTACCTGCTCGACCCGACCCATTTCGGGGGTGTGGGCGGCCAAGTGACGCAGATCGGCGGCTTCTGCAAGCCGTTCGGCGGGGCATCGGTGTCGGGCAACACCACCTACTTGCCGTGCACCGACGGCATTCGCGCCCTTTCCGTTTCCGGCGGCCAGCTGACCATCGCTTGGCACGCGGCGTCGAACCTGACCGGATCGCCCGTGGTCGCGTCGGGCACGGTGTACACGACCGATGGCTCCGGCTCTGTAGTCGCGCTCAACGCAACGTCGGGTGCGACGGTGGGTCAGATTTCGGTCGGGTCGCTGCCGCATTTCGCGTCACCCAGCCTGTCGGGCGACTTGGGTGCTGATCGGTACCCTGAGCGGCGTCACCGCAGTTCGAATGTGACCGCAGTTCGCATGTAACGCAGTTCGATGTGACCTGGGAGCACGTCTTGACCTACCACGCGGCCGACGCCCGCTACGACCAGATGACCTACCGGCGATGCGGGCGCAGTGGCATTGAACTGCCTGCCGTATCGCTTGGCTTGTGGCACAACTTCGGCGACGACAAGCCGCTGGAGACCCAGCGCGCGATCCTGCGCCGGGCGTTTGATCTGGGGATCACCCACTTCGACCTGGCGAACAACTACGGGCCGCCGTACGGCGGCGCGGAAACCAACTTCGGCCACCTGTTCGCGCAGGACTTCAAGCCGTACCGCGACGAGCTCATCATTTCGAGCAAGGCTGGCTGGGACATGTGGCCGGGCCCGTACGGTGACCGGGGGTCGCGCAAGTACCTGCTGGCGAGCCTCGACCAGAGTCTGTCGCGGCTGGGCCTCGACTACGTCGACATCTTCTACCACCACCGCTTCGACCCTGACACTCCGATGGAGGAGTCACTCGGTGCGCTCGACACCGCCGTCCGCCAGGGGAAAGCCCTCTACGTAGGGATTTCCTCATACTCGGGCCGTCGCACAGCTGAGGCCATTGCGATCCTGCGCGAGCTCGGTACGCCGTTGCTCATCCACCAGCCCTCGTACTCGATGCTCAACCGCTGGATCGAGGAGGATCTGCTCGACGTGCTGGGCCGGGGCGGTGTCGGTTGCATCGCGTTCTCGCCACTTGCGCAGGGCATGCTGACCGACCGCTACCTGGGCGGCATCCCAGAAGACTCTCGCGCAGCGCAGCAAAAGTCGCTCGACACGTCCCTGCTCAACGATCAGAACATGACGCACGTGAGAGCGCTGAACAAGCTCGCCGAGCGCCGCGGTCAGACGCTGGCTCAACTCGCGCTCGCGTGGGCCTTGCGCGACCAGCGAGTGACGTCCGTCCTGATCGGCGCGAGCAGTGTCGCCCAGCTCGAGCAGAACGTGGGAGCGCTCGGCAACCTGGAGTTCAGCACCGACGAGCTCGCGGAGATCGACCGCTACGCGGTCGAGGGTGGCATCAATCTGTGGGTGGGGCCGAGCACGTCCTGACGATTTCTTGCAATAACTTGCATCGCTTGCGTTAACTTATGCAGGTGGCGAAACGATTAGCGGACGTCGCGGCGAAGGTCGGCGTGAGCGAGGCGACCGTCAGCCGGGTGCTCAACGGCAAGGCAGGCGTCTCCCCGGCGACTCGTGACGCGGTCCTGACGGCGCTCGACGTGTTGGGGTACGAACGGCCGACGCTGCTGCGCGGCGACCGGGTCCGGCTGGTCGGGCTCGTCCTGCCCGAGCTGTCGAACCCGATCTTCCCCGCGCTGGCCGAAGTCGTGGGCGGCGGGCTGGCGCAGCGCGGGCTTACCCCGGTGCTCTGCACCAGTTCTGCCGGCGGCATGTCTGAGGCCGAGTACGTCCGGATGCTCCTCGAGCAGCAGGTGTCGGGTGTGGTGTTCGGCGGTGGCGCGGCGGCCGAGGCCGACGCATCGCACGAGCACTTCATGCAATTGCACGAGCGCGGCGTTCCCGTCGTCCTGGTCAATGCGGCCGTGGAGCATCTGGGTTTCCCCACCGTGTCGACCGACGACGCTGTCGCCGTCGAGCAGGCTTTCGGGCACCTGCTCGCCCTGGGGCACGAGCGGATCGGGGTCGTCCTCGGGCCACCCGACCACATCCCGTCCAAGCGCAAGCTCGACGCATTCACCACCATGGCGACTGCAGCGGGGATCCCGATCAAAGACGCCGTTGAGCGCGCGATGTTCTCGATCGAAGGCGGCCAGGCGGCCGGCACCCGGCTGCTCCAGCGCGGCCTCACCGGGATCATCTGCGCCAGCGACCCGCTCGCGCTCGGTGTGATCCGCGCGATCAGGCGGGCGCGGCTGCAAGTGCCGGGCGACGTCTCGGTCGTCGGGTTCGACGATTCGGCGTTCATGAACTGCACCGACCCGCCGCTCACGACGGTGCGGCAACCCATCGACGCGATGGGCCGTGCCGTCGTCACGCTGCTGGCCAACCAGATTGACGGCGCTGAGGCGTCCGAGGAAGAACTGCTCTTCGAGCCCGAGTTGGTGGTGCGGAGCAGCACCGGACCGGCTCGCCGCTCATCTGTGGTTGGCTCGGTCCGCGCTGGCGCAGCGGGGGACTAGAGCTTTCGTCGATTTCCTTCGTTATCCCGTCGATATCTTGCGGCAAATAGCTGGTGCGTGCCATCGTGACGCACCATGGCCGCCACCGAGATCCGCCCACGGCGGCTGACCGCCGTCCTCGTCGTTGCGGTCATCGTCATCGTCGGCCTGGCAGTGACTGCTGTCATCGTCCGCACGCACTCCAAGCACGCCGCCCACCCCGCTGATGCCGACGGTCGCTGGGTCGGCGCCATCGCTGACGGCCGGCCGCGGCGCGCCGGTGCCGTTCGTCGAGCAGGAGGCGGCGAACGCGACCACGAACGGCGTCGTGTTGCCGAAGAACCGCAACTGGGACACCCTCGCCGGCGAGGCGGTCGGACGCGACGCAGTGACGCTGACGGGCAAAGGCAAGTACGTCGAGTTCACCACGTCGCAACCGACCAACTCAATCGACGTCCGATACAGCATTCCGGATCGACCCGACGGATCCGCGTACAGCGCGACCCTGTCGGTCTACGTCAACGGTCATAAGAACCGCGAACTCACACTGACGAACAAGTACAGCTGGTACTACGGCGCCTACCCCTTCACCAACACCGCGAGCAGCGGGAACCCGCACCACTTCTACGACGAGGCGCACGCGCTGTTGGGCGCAGACGTCCCGGCCGGTGCGCGCATTCGGCTGCAAGTCGACGCCGCAGACACTGCTGCCTCTTACACGATCGACCTCGTCGATTTCGAAGAGCGCACCACCCGCACGAACGCAACCCGCTGGCTCATTGTCGGTAACGTCATTCGGCGCCGATGCGACCGGAGCGCGCGATTCGTCAAGCGCCTTCCGGTCTGCGATTGCAGCTGGAGCCGCGCAGGGGCGTGCTGTCTGGATCCCCCCTGGGACCTTTCAGGTGAACAAGCACCTGGTCGTGCCGAGCAACACGACTCTCACCGGCGCGGGAGTCTGGTACAGCGTCCTGACCGGCGACGGCATCGGCATCTACGGCAACACCGCACCAAACCCGAGCACCAACGTCTCGCTCTCATACTTCGCCATCGAGGGCACCGTCGACGTGCGCGACGACGCCGCGCAGGTCAACGGCATTGGCGGCGCCATGGGTGGTGGCTCACGGATCTCCAACCTCTGGATCGAGCACACCAAAGTCGGCATTTGGCTCGACGGCCCGTTCGACGGACTGACGATCGATCACACCCGCATCGACGACACGACCGCCGACGGCATCAACCTGCACGACGGCATCACCAACGCGACCGTCACCGACAACTTCATCCGCAACACCGGTGATGACGGGATCGCTGCGTGGTCGGAGAACGATGCCGACACCGACGACGTGATCAGCTTCAACACGGTCGAAGTTCCGGTCCTCGCGAACAACATCGCGATCTACGGCGGCGCTGACAACCAGGTCACCGATGACGTCGTCTCTGACACCCAGACACAGGGCGGCGGGATTCACCTCGCAAACCGATTCAATGCGGTGGCGATGTCGGGAACCACAACGGTCGCGCGCGATACAGCACTGCGAACGGGGGTCCTCGACCCCAATTGGCACTACGGCGTAGGAGCTTTGTGGTTCTGGGCCAGCGATTCGGCGATGGCGGGTGCCGTCAGAGTGAGCGACGTGAACCTCATCGACAGCTCGTACGAGGCGGTCCAGTTCACCGGTTCGTCGGTGACCAACGTCGACTTCACCAACGTTGACATTGCCGGCGCCGGAACCTTCGCACTGCAGTTGGAGGCACATGGTTCCGCAAGTTTCAAGAACGTCGTCGCTACGAACGTCGGCGCCACGGCCGGGATCTACAACTGCCTCTACACCGGCAGCCCGGAACAAGCGTTCACCGTCACGAACAAGGGCGGCGACACCGGCTGGGACAAGACGTTCTGTGGCGCGTGGCCGACGCCGGTACGTACCTATGTGTATCCGCCAAGCGCTGGCCCAGACGGCTTCACGGTAGGCCTTGCGTCGACCGTAGGGTCGATACCCCCAGGCGGTTCGACGACGACCGTCAGTGACGTCAGCTGTGGCCACCGGGTCGGCACAACTGCTGCACCTCGCAGCCACCGGCCTACCCGCCGGCGTGACCGCGACCTTCGACGCCGCAACTGTGAGCGCGGGTGGCAGCCGCCTCATGACCGTGACGGCAGCGTCGTCGGTGGCGGCCGGCAGGTATCCCATCACGGTGACTGCAACGGCCCCCAACGCATCGAAATCCGCGGTCTACACGCTCATCGTGGGTGGGGTTGGAGCCGGGCCGCTCACTGTCGACCACGCCGCGTTGACGTTCGCAACGCAAAGCGAGGGGACGGCGAGTGGTGCGCAAGTGGTGCATCTGAAGAACACCGGGCCAACGGCCATCACCCTCACGTCGATCGCCACGACCGGTGACTTCGGACAACAAAACGACTGCGGACCGGCCATCGCCGCCGGCGCAATCGTGCGAGATCAACGTGACGATGAATCCGACGGGCGCCGGCAGCCGGCTCGGGGCCCTGACGGTGTCGGGCGATGCGGTTCCGGTCGTCGTCCCGCTCAAGGGCACTGCGACGGCGAGTTCGAATCTCGCGCTCAACACGACCCCGACCGCGAGTGGCTCGCAAGACGGCTACCCACCGATCAACGCGACCGACGGCAACACCGGCAGCTACTGGGAGAGCACCAACCACGCTTTCCCGCAGTCGATCACGATCGATCTCGGCAGCACCCACTCGATCAGCCGGCTGGTGCTCACCTTGCCGCCCGATGCGGCGTGGACGACACGCACCCAAACCATCACCGTGCTCGCAAGCACCGACGGCAAGGCCTACACGACGGTGCTACCAAGCGCCGCCTACACGTTCGACCCGACGGCCAAGAACATCGTGACGGTGCCGCTGGGATCGGCGCCGGCTCGGGCCCGATACGTGCGCCTCACGGTGGCCGCCAACACCGGGTGGCCGGCGGCGCAGTTCTCCGAGATCGAGGTCTTCCCGTAAACCGCGCGGCCGAGGGAACGAAACCACGTCCGCTGAACCGTGGGTTTGGGTGACTTCAGATGATTCCGGGCGACGCATTCATATGTACGTCACGATTTTGCAACAACTAGTCGATCTATTGCTCTCAGAGGTCAGCATCTGTACCTTCGGTGCAACTCAGCTGGCACGGACGGCGTGC
Source organism: uncultured Actinomycetes bacterium (assembly GCA_963799955.1). Classification (GTDB taxonomy): domain Bacteria; phylum Actinomycetota; class Actinomycetes; order Acidothermales; family Acidothermaceae; genus PALSA-607. The sequence continues at coordinate 2,769 of CAWCZJ010000013.1, read as the reverse complement.
ACCCGTCCGTGCCAGCCGGGTTCGAACGCCAGGTCGCCGTCGCCGCCGATGTCCGATGTCCGATGCCCGTTGTCGGTGTCGCTGTCGGAGCCGGTGCCGACCAGCGTGACTGCCGCGGCGAGCGACGCCCCGGACCGACTTTCCAGGAGGAACGTTCGATGAAGCACCAGAGACTGATGGCGCTGCTCGCAGTCGCGGCAGTTGTCACCGTGGCCGGCTGCTCAAGCAGCAAGTCCAAAGCGAGTGCGCCAAGCAGCGCGGCACCAAGCCAAGCTGCCAGTTCTTCCGCATCTGCCCCCGCCGCAGCCACGAGTGCACCTGCGGCGGCCAGCACGCCGGCCAGCCCGGCGCCGGCCAGCTCCGCCCCCGCGGCGAATGACGTCAGCGCGCCGACCACGATCACCGTCAACTGCGAGCCGCCGACCACCGCTGCCTCGCAGCGCACGCAGTGGCTCGACGACGTCGCGTCGTTCGAGAAGCTGCACCCGAACATCACGATCAACAGCAAGGACGAAGCTCCCTGCGACGACCCGAACACCTTCTCGGCGAAGCTCGCAAGTGGCCAGGAGGAGAACGTCTTCTACCTCTACCTGACCGACACGCAGCAGGCGATCGACTCGGGTCAGGTGCTCGACATCCAGCAGTACGCCCCGACCATTCCGGGTCTCTCCGACATCCAGTCGTCGGTATTGAACGTGTTCAAGAAGGGCGGCGCTGACAGCGGCGACCTCTACGGCTTGCCGAAGACCAACTACACCCTCGGCCTCGTCTACAACCGCGCGTTGTTCACTGCGGCAGGGCCTCGACCCGAACAGCCCGCCCACCACGTGGGCTGACGTTCAGGCGGACGCGAAGAAGATCGCAGCGCTCGGCAACGGCGATGTCGGGTACGCCGACTACAGCGCGGGCAACACCGGTGGCTGGCACTTCACGGCCGAGATGTACTCGCAGGGCGGCGACGTTGTCGACTCGTCAGGCAAGAAGGCCGACTTCGACAACGCCAAGGGTCTCGCGGTCATCAACAACCTCAAGCAGATGCGCTGGACCGACAACGACATGGGTTCCAAGCAGCTGCTGCAGTACCAGGACACCATCAACATGATGGCGGCCGGCCACCTCGGTATGACCGTCGGTGCTCCCGACTACCTGACCAATATGCAGCAGACCGACAAGGCCGATCTCACCAACTTCGGCATGGGTCCGATGCCCGCTGGTGCGAACGGCAGCGGCACGCTGCTCGGTGGCGATGGCTACATGTTCAACAAGAGCGACACACCTGACCAGGTGAAGGCCGGCTTGTTGTGGCTCGAGTACGAGAACCTGACGCCAGGCACTGGTCAGTTCAACTACTCCCGCGCGAAGTCGCTCGGCAACCCGGTCGGTCTGCCGGAGCCCGACCTGTTCCAGGGTGCGACAGCCACCACTGACGCAGCTGCCAAGGCGGCGTCGGCGAACCTGCCGTTGGCCAACTACCAGCCCTACGTCACGGTGACTCCGAACCTGCACGGCAACGTCGAGCCGCCGGACGCGCAGGCGATCTACAAGGTGCTGGACGGTCTCATGTCGGCCGTGCTGACCAACAAGAGTGCCGACCCGCAGAAGCTGCTGGACCAGTACTCCGCACAGGTGAACCAGGTTCTAGCGCAGAGCTAGCGAAGCTAGCTAAATGTCACAGCTCATGAGCTAGAGCCCTGGAGCACGCGGCCGCCCCCGGCCACAGCTCCTTCCGAGCGTAGGGACTGCGCTCGGAAGGAGCTGGTGCTCCGGTGAAATCCTTTCGCCCCACAGAAGTCTGGAGTCCGTTCCGTTGGCAGCCATCAGTGTCCCGGCCGCATCGACCGCCCCGGCGGGGTCGGGGCGGTCGGTGTCCTCGTCGAAGACGCGGACACGGCGCAAGGTTCCGCTGCGGGTACGTGTTCGGGACAATCTCACCGGCTACCTGTTCTTGCTTGGCGCGGTCATCTGCTTCGCGTACTTCTCGTGGTACCCGATCGCCCGCGAGATTGTTATGAGCTTCCAGAAGACCAATTTCGCCGGTGATACGAAGTGGGTCGGCACCGCGAACTTCACCCGCATCAAGCACGATCCAGAGTTCTGGACGGCGTGGCGTTCGACAGTTGAATTCACGTTGTTCGCGCTTGTCTTCGGGTACGCCGTGCCGTTCGTCGTCGCGGTCGTCATCAACGAGCTGCGGCACGCGCGGTCGTACTTTCGACTGCTGGTCTACTTACCGGTGATGATGCCGCCGGCGGCGGCGGCTTTCTTGTGGAAGTGGTTCTACGACCCGGGCGACGGGGTGTTCAACACCGTTCTACGAGATTTACATCTCCCGACATCCCAGTGGCTGCAATCGACGTCCACTGCACTCATTTCGCTGGTGTTCTTTTCGACCTGGATAAACATGGGCACCGGAACACTCATCTACCTCGCCTCGTTGCAAAGCATTCCCGGTGAGTTGTACGAGGCTGCCGAAGTCGAGGGAGCGGGCGTTTTCGGCGGATCTGGCACGTCACGATCCCGCAGACGCGGCTGATCCTGTCGCTGCTGCTGATGCTGCAGATCGTGGCGACCATGCAGGTCTTCCTTGAGCCGTTCATCCTCAGCGGTGGCGGCCCGGAAGGCAAAACCACGACCGTCGTCTATCTCATCTATGAGTACGCGTTCCACTTCAACAACTACGGGAGCGCGGCCGCACTCGGACTCATCCTGCTGGTTGTGCTGGCGATTTTCGGCGGCGCGTATCTCATCATCAGCAGTCGTGCAGAGAAG
>CAWCZJ010000012.1:0-225210 GCA_963799955.1 uncultured Actinomycetes bacterium | reverse complement strand
CTGCGAACGGGGTCCTCATCCCAATTGGCACTATGGCGTAGGAGCTTTGTGGTTCTGGGCCAGCGATTCGGCGATGGCGGTGCCTCAGAGTCAGCGACGTGAACCTCATCGACAGCTCGTACCAGGCGGTCCAGTTGACCGGTTCGTCGGTGACCAACGTCGACTTGACCAACGTTGACATTGCCGGCGCCGGAACCTTTGCACTGCAGTTGGAGGCCATGGTTCCGCAAGCTTCAAGAACGTCGTCGCTACGAACGTCGGCGCCACGGCCGGGATCTACAACTGCCTCTACACCGGCAGCTCGGAACAAGCGTTCACCGTGACGAACAAGGGCGGCGACACCGGCTGGAACAAGACGTTCTGTGGCGCGTGGCCGACGCCGGTACGTACCTATGTGTATCCGCCAAGCGCTGGCCCAGACGGCTTCACGGTAGGCCTTGCGTCGACCCTAGGTCGATACCCCCAGGCGGCTCGACGACGACCGCAGTGACATCAGCTGTGGCCACCGGGTCGGCACAACTGCTGCACCTCGCAGCCACCGGCCTACCCGCCGGCGTGACCGCGACCTTCGACGCCGCAACTGTGAGCGCGGGTGGCAGCCGCTTCATGACCGTGACGGCAGCGTCGTCGGTGGCGGCCGGCAGGTATCCCATCACGGTGACTGCAACGGCCGCCAACGCATCGAAGTCCGCGGTCTACACGCTCATCGTGGGTGGGGTTGGAGCCGGGCCACTCACTGTCGACCACGCCGCGTTGACGTTCGCAACGCAAAGTGAGGGGACGGCGAGTGGTGCCCAAGTGGTGCATCTGAAGAACACCGGCCCAGCAGCCATCACCCTTACGTCGATCGCCACGACTGGTGACTTCGGACAACAAAACGACTGCGGACCCGCCATCGCCGCCGGGCAATCGTGCGCGATCAAGGTGACGATGAATCCGACGGGCGCCGGCAGCCGGCTCGGGGCCCTGACGGTGTCGGGCGATGCGGTTCCGGTCGTCGTCCCGCTCAAGGGCACTGCGACGGCGAGTTCGAATCTCGCGCTCAACACGACCCCGACCGCGAGTGGCTCGCAAGACGGCTACCCACCGATCGACGCGACCGACGGCAACACCGGCAGCTATTGGGAGAGCACCAACCACGCTTTCCCGCAGTCGATCACGATCGATCTCGGCAGCACCCAGTCGATCAGCCGGCTGGTGCTCACCTTGCCGCCCGATGCGGCGTGGACGACACGCACCCAAACCATCACCGTGCTCGCAAGCACCGACGGCAAGGCCTACACGACGGTGCTACCAAGCGCCGCCTACACGTTCGACCCGACGGCCAAGAACATCGTGACGGTGCCGCTGGGATCGACGCCGGCTCGGGCCCGATACGTGCGCCTCACGGTGGTCGCCAACACCGGGTGGCCAGCGGCCCAGTTCTCCGAGATCGAGGTCTTCCCGTAAACCGTGCGGCCGAGGGAACGAAACCACGTCCGCTGAACCGTGGGTTTGGGCGACTTCAGACTGATTCTGGGCGACGCATTCATATGTACGTCACGATTTTGCAACAACTAGTCAATCTATTGCTCTCAAGGGTCAGCATCTGTACCTTCGGTGCAACTCAGCTGGCACGGACGGCGTGCACCCGTCCGTGCCAGCCGGGTTCGAACGCCAGGTCGCCGTCGCCGCCGATGTCCGATGTCCGATGTCCGTTGTCGGTGTCGCTGTCGGAGCCGGGGCCGACCAGCGTGACTGCCGCGGCGAGCGACGCCCCGGACCGACTTTCCAGGAGGAACGTTCGATGAAGCACCAGAGATTGATGGCGCTGCTCGCAGTCGCGGCAGTTGTCACCGTGGCCGGCTGCTCAAGCAGCAAGTCCAAAGCGAGTGCGCCAAGCAGCGCGGCACCAAGCCAAGCTGCCAGTTCTTCCGCATCTGCCCCCGCCGCAGCCACGAGTGCACCTGCGGCGGCCAGCACGCCGGCCAGCCCGGCGCCGGCCAGCTCCGCCCCCGCGGCGAATGACGTCAGCGCGCCGACCACGATCACCGTCAACTGCGAGCCGCCGACCACCGCTGCTTCGCAGCGCACGCAGTGGCTCGACGACGTCGCGTCGTTCGAGAAGCTGCACCCGAACATCACGATCAACAGCAAGGACGAAGCTCCCTGCGACGACCCGAACACCTTCTCGGCGAAGCTCGCAAGTGGCCAGGAGGAGAACGTCTTCTACCTCTACCTGACCGACACGCAGCAGGCGATCGACTCCGGCCAGGTGCTCGACATCCAGCAGTACGCCTCGACCATTCCGGGTCTCTCCGACATCCAGTCGTCGGTGTTGAACGTGTTCAAGAAGGGCGGCGCTGACAGCGGCGACCTGTACGGCTTGCCGAAGACCAACTACACCCTCGGCCTCGTCTACAACCGTGCGCTGTTCACGGCGGCAGGCCTCGACCCGAACAGCCCGCCCACCACGTGGGCTGACGTTCAGGCGGACGCGAAGAAGATCGCAGCGCTCGGCAACGGCGATGTCGGTTACGCCGACTACAGCGCCGGCAACACCGGTGGCTGGCACTTCACGGCCGAGATGTACTCGCAGGGCGGCGACGTCGTCGACTCGACAGGCAAGAAGGCCGACTTCGACAACGCCAAGGGTCTCGCGGTCATCAACAACCTCAAGCAGATGCGCTGGACCGACAACGACATGGGTTCCAAGCAGCTGCTGCAGTACCAGGACACCATCAACATGATGGCGGCCGGCCACCTCGGTATGACCGTCGGTGCTCCCGACTACCTGACCAACATGCAGCAGACCGACAAGGCCGACCTCACCAACTTCGGCATGGGCCCGATGCCCGCTGGTGCGAACGGCAGCGGCACGCTGCTCGGTGGCGATGGCTACATGTTCAACAAGAGCGACACACCTGACCAGGTGAAGGCCGGCTTGTTGTGGCTCGAGTACGAGAACCTGACGCCAGGCACTGGTCAGTTCAACTACTCCCGCGCGAAGTCGCTCGGCAACCCGGTCGGTCTGCCGGAGCCCGACCTGTTCCAGGGTGCGACGGCCACCACTGACGCAGCTGCCAAGGCGGCATCGGCGAACCTGCCGTTGGCGAACTACCAGCCCTACGTCACGGTGACTCCGAACCTGCACGGCAACGTCGAGCCGCCGGACGCGCAGGCGATCTACAAGGTGCTGGACGGTCTCATGTCGGCCGTGCTGACCAACAAGAGTGCCGACCCGCAGAAGCTGCTGGACCAGTACTCCGCACAGGTGAACCAGGTTCTAGCGCAGAGCTAGTGAGCTAGCTCACAGCCTAGAACCCTGGAGCACGCGGCCGCCCCCGGCCACAGCTCCTTCCGAGCGTAGGGACTGCGCTCGGAAGGAGCTGGTGCTCCGGTGAGAAATGCCTTTCGCCCCACAGAAGTCTGGAGTCCGTTCCGTTGGCAGCCATCAGTGTCCCGGCCGCATCGACCGCCCCGGCGGGGTCGGGGCGGGCGGTGTCCTCGTCGAAGGCGCGGACGCGGCGCAAGGTGCCGCTGCGGGTACGTGTTCGGGACAATCTCACCGGCTACCTGTTCTTGCTCGGCGCGGTCATCTGCTTCGCGTACTTCTCGTGGTACCCGATCGGCCGCGAGATCGTTATGAGCTTCCAGAAGACCAACTTCGCCGGCAATACGAAGTGGGTCGGCACCGCGAACTTCACCCGCATCAAGCACGATCCAGAGTTCTGGACGGCGTGGCGTTCGACCGTTGAGTTCACGTTGTTCGCGCTTGTCTTCGGGTACGCCGTGCCGTTCGTCGTCGCGGTCGTCATCAACGAGCTGCGCCACGCGCGGTCGTACTTTCGACTGCTGGTCTACCTACCGGTGATGATGCCGCCGGCGGCGGCGGCCTTCTTGTGGAAGTGGTTCTACGACCCGGGCGACGGGGTGTTCAACACCGTTCTGCGAGACTTACATCTCCCGACATCGCAGTGGCTGCAATCGACGTCCACTGCACTCATTTCGCTGGTGTTCTTTTCGACCTGGATCAACATGGGCACCGGAACGCTCATCTACCTCGCCTCATTGCAAAGCATTCCGGGTGAGTTGTACGAGGCCGCCGAAGTCGAGGGAGCGGGCGTATTTCGGCGGATCTGGCACGTCACGATCCCGCAGACGCGGCTGATCCTGTCGCTGCTGCTGATGCTGCAGATCGTGGCGACGATGCAGGTCTTCCTCGAGCCGTTCATCCTGAGCGGTGGCGGCCCGGAAGGCAAAACCACGACGGTCGTCTACCTCATCTATGAGTACGCGTTCCACTTCAACAACTACGGGAGCGCCGCCGCACTCGGACTCATCCTGCTGGTTGTGCTGGCGATTTTCGGCGGCGCGTATCTCTTCATCAGCAGTCGCGCAGAGAAGGCCTGACGATGGCAACCGCTGAGCGGTACCAAACCAGAACGCTGATCTCCCAAGCGCAGCTTCAGCGCCGCAAGGGCAAGATCATCTACTGGACCGTGCTCGCCGTCTTCGTGCCGCTGTTCGCGGTGATCTTCGTCTTCCCGCTGTATTGGATGGCGACCGGCGGCTTCAAATCCGCTCAGGAAATCATCCAGGACCCGCCGACCTGGTTCCCGCACGCCTTCCATTGGCACAACTACGTCGAGGCCTGGCAACAGCTGCGGCTGTCCAGGCTGCTGGTCAACACGACGGTGTACGCGGTCGGCGCCCTCGCGTTTCAACTTGTGTTCGGTGTCGCGGCGGCTTACGCGCTGTCGAAGTTACGGCCGAGGTTCGGCAACGTGATCCTGTTCATGATGCTGGCGACGTTGATGATTCCGGCGACCGTGCTGGCGTTGCCGACGTTCCTGACGGCGTTTCACATGCCGATCATCGGCGTCAACCTGACGAACTCGCCGTGGGTCATCTGGCTGCCGTCGGTGGCGAACGGCTTCAACATCTTCTTGCTCAAGCGATTCTTCGATTCGATCCCTGACGAGCTCTTGATGGCGGCCTCGATCGACGGAGCCGGGCCGATCCGCTCGTTGTGGTCGGTGGTGCTGCCGATCTCGCGGCCTATCCTTGGGGTGGTCTCGATCTTCGCGGTCGTCGCGGTCTGGAAAGATTTCCTCTGGCCGCTGCTCGTTCTCACCGACCCGACGAAGCAAACGGTCAACGTCGGGCTGTACCAGCTCAGCACAGGCGCTGCGCAAAACCTCTTCACCGCGGCGTTGGTCATCGCTTCACTACCGATGATCATCTTCTTCCTGATTTTCCAGCGCAACATCATGTCGGGGCTCACCGCAGGTGGCGTCAAGGGGTGACGTCACGACGATGAAGGGATTCCGGTGTCGAGCCCCCCGGCTGTCGGAGCAGAGATGGTGGCCCGGTGCTGCCATTTACCAGGTCTACATACGGAGCTTCGCGGACGGCGACGGTGACGGGACAGGCGACATCGCGGGCGTGCGTTCGCGGCTGCCGTACCTTGCCGACCTCGGCATCGACGCCATCTGGTTCAACCCCTGGTACGTGTCTCCGATGGCCGACGCCGGCTACGACATCGCCGACTACCGCAATGTCGAGCCGCTTGTTCGGCACGCTTCCGGAGGCCGAAGCCCTTATTGCCGAGGCGCATGCACTGAACATCAGAGTCATCATCGACGTCGTCCCCAATCACGGCTCTGACGCGCACGTGTGGTTTCAGGCCGCACTCGCCGCCGGTCCTGGGTCGCCCGAGCGCGACCTGTTCTGGTTTCGGCCCGGCCGCGGCGAGCACGGCGAGCTGCCGCCCAACGACTGGAACTCCATCTTTGGCGGCCCGGGCTGGACCAGGATCACCGAGGCCGACGGCAGCCCAGGGGAGTGGTACCTGCACCTGTTCGCGCCTGAGCAACCCGACTTCAATTGGGAAAATCCTGCAGTCAGGGCTGAGTTTCTCGACGTGCTGCGCTTCTGGCTCGACCGCGGCGCCGACGGTGTTCGCATTGACTCGGCGGCGTTGCTGGCCAAGGATCCGCAGTTGCGTGAAGTGCCGCCCGAGGGATCGGGTGAACAACATCCGTTCATCGATCTCGACGAGGTTCATGAGGTTTATCGCGAATGGCGACGACTCACCGACAGCTATCCCGGTGATCGGATCCTGATCGGTGAAGTGTGGTTGCCCGACCGCGAGCGGTTCACCCGCTACCTGCGCCGCGATGAGCTGCACACGGCGTTCAACTTCGACTTTCTCGGCTGCGCATGGGAGGCCGATCGCATTCGCACCGTGATCGACGACACGCTGGCCGATCACGCGCCAGTAGGCGCACCACCGACCTGGGTGCTGTCGAATCACGACGTCGTGCGTCACGTCACCCGTTACGGCCGTGGCGACACGTCGTTCTCGATGGACAACCGCCGTCTCGGCGAGTTCAGCGATCTCGAACTCGGAACCCGGCGTGCGCGCGCCGCCGCGCTGGTCACGATGGCGTTGCCGGGCGCGGTCTACATCTACCAGGGCGAAGAGCTCGGGCTCTGGGAGGTCGAAGACCTGCCCACCGCGCTGCTGCAAGACCCGATCTGGTCACGCAGTGGCTACACCGATCGCGGCCGCGACGGGTGCCGCGTGCCGATCCCGTGGGACGGCGATGCGTCGCCGTTCGGATTCGGCCCAGCAGGTAGCGATCCATGGCTGCCACAGCCTGCGGGATGGAAAACCCTTACTGTCGCGGCAGAAACCGGCGATCCCGAATCGATGCTCGAGTTGTACCGCGCGGCGCTGCACATTCGCCGAGCGTGTTCCGTCGCTCGGGCCTGGCGCGTTGGCGTGGCTGCCGTCGGCTCCGGGTGTCGTCACGTTTGCGCGGGGCGACGACTTCGTATGCATCGCCAACACGTCGCAACTGCCGGTCGCGCTGCCGAAGCACGATGCGGTGTTGTTGGCGAGCGCGCCCATCGAGAACTCGTCGTTGCCGGCTGACGCAGCTGCGTGGTTGCGAGTGCAGTGGATAAGCCGACACGCGTGCTAGTCACGGGTGCGGGCGGCCGGCTCGGGCGCCACGTACTGGCCGTCTGTGCGGACGAGGGCATTGCCACGACGGCGCTCGCGCGGGCTAGCGACGCGGACCCTGCGATCCCGGCCGATCTGGTGGTCATCGGTGATGCCGGTGACGTGTTGGCGGTCAACGCTGCACTGGCCGACGTCGATGCTGTCGTGCACCTAGCTGCGATTCCGTCTCCTGTCGGGGGCACCGCCGAGGAAGTCTTCGTCGGCAACACGGCCGCGACCTTCACGGTGCTCGAGCAGGCTGCCCGTGCGGGCGTCCGGCGGGCGGTCATCGCCGGCAGCCATTCGGCGACCGGGATGCCGTTCGCGCCAGCAAAGCGGGTGCCTGCATATCTCCCGATCGACGAGCAGCTCCCACTTCAGGTAGAAGATCCCTATGCGCTCTCCAAGCAGGTCGACGAACTGACCGCGGCCATGATGTGGTGGCGGCACGGCCTCAGCGTGGTCGCGGTCCGCTTTCCCTTCCTGGGCGACACCGACGACCGGCTGCCGCGAAGGGCGCAACAGTTCGCCGCCGATCCCGCGTCGGGCGCCGCTGACCTGTGGGGTTACCTCGATTACCGCGACGCTGCCGCAGTTTGCCTCGCTGCCCTCACCCCTCGTCGTCCCGGCTGTCATGTTGTGACCGTCGCGGCGCCCACGACGCTTGCCCCGTATCCGACCGAGCAGTTGCTCGACGCGTTCCTGCCACACGTGCCGCGCCGCACGCCATTCCCCGGACGCACTGCGCCCTTTGACGTCTCGCGTGCGCGCGAGCTGTTCGGCTTCGACCCTCGCCACCTCTGGCCGGTCGACGATGCGCAACCTCGACGAGGTGTCGACATGAACGAATCGCCATGGGTTGACCGCGACGCCGCTGCGCATCACCGCCGTTCGGGCGATCGTCACGGCCCCGGAGGGCATCCCGCTCGTCGTGGTCAAAGTCGAGACATCGGACGACGGGTTGTACGGCCTTGGCTGCGCGACCTTCACGCAGCGTTGGCAAGCGGTGGTCGAGGCGGTCGATCAAGGTGTCGCGCCGCTGGTGATCGGCCGGCATCCGAGCGACATCGAAGACCTCACCCGGGCGGTGTTCTACTCGTCGTACTGGCGCAACGGTCCGGTGCTGAACAACGCGCTGTCGGGTCTCGACATGGCGTTGTGGGACATCGCGGGCAAGCGCCACGGCGTGCCGGTCTATGAGTTGCTTGGCGGCCGGGTGCGCGCCGCGGCGCGCACCTACCTGCACGCCGCCGGCGCCACTGTGGAAGACACGATCGAGCACGCGGCTTCGATCGTCGCGCGCGGCTGGACCCACGTCCGGCTGCAGACCGGCCAACCGGGGCTCGGCACCTATGGCGCGCCGGGCTCGGCAAACGCCTACCCGAATGCGCCGTATCCCGATGGCTGGAACGTCGAGCACTACCTGCGCACGACGCCGGAAATGTTCGCGCAAGCCCGCCGCGACCTCGGTGCCGACGTCGAACTCCTGCATGACGTGCACAGCCGGCTGACCCCGACGCAGGCGGTGCTGCTCGCCCGGCGGCTCGAGGAGCACCGGCTGTTCTTCCTTGAAGATGTCATTGCGCCCGAGCACTACGACCGGCTGGCGGAGGTGCGTGCCGCCTCACCCGTGCCGATCGCCGTCGGCGAACTCCTGTCGTCGGTCGGCGAGGCAGCGGCACTGGTGCGCGAGCACGCCATCGACTATCTGCGCGTCCACGTGTCGGCTGTCGGCGGCCTCACCCCCGCGCGCAAGCTGGCGGCGATGTGCGAGCTGGTCGGCGTCCAGACGGCTTGGCACGCGCCCGGCGATGTCTCACCGATCGGGGCGGCGGCGAATGTGGCACTCGACGTGACGTCGCATGCCTTCGGCATCCAGGAGGCCCATAACTTCGCGGACGCCGCTCTTGAGGTGTTCCCGGGCACGCTGACCGCGGCTGCTGGTTACCTCACGCCGTCGCCGGCACCGGGCTGGGGCGTCGACCTCGACGAGGAGGCGGCCGGCCGGTTCCCGCCCGGGGCGCCCGCGTACGGAGGTTCGGCATTCGTGGTGCGGGCGCCGGACGGCTCGCTGCGCGCTCCGTAATCACTGCGCTGCGAACCACCCCTGCGAACCAATTGGGTGATCCGAGCGTCGGATCGGGTAGAAGCAGAGCAGGTACGCGTCCGGATTGTCGCCAATTTCCGCTTCTCTGAGCGTGGCGTCAGGAACATCAACGGTCCTGAAGCGTTGTAACAAGAGCACGAACCCTATGAAGGAGACAGCCATCACTACGCGTGACCGCCAGCGGACAGCGAACCAGCCCCTCACGAGTGACTCCGAAGGTCGTTCATGACGAGGCCGAGCTCGCGCTGGACGCCGGCACCATAGATGATCTTGAAACTGACACGGTTGATCTTGAGACCGCGACTGCTGATCTTGAGACAACGAGGCCGTCGAGCCGACCGTTGTCGAGTCTGAAGAGCCCGATCTGGATTCCGATGAGCCAGGCGTGTCGGCTGACCCGGTTCGTAACTACCTCAATGAAATCGGCCGGACGGCGCTGCTTGACGCCGCCCAGGAAGTCGAGTTGTCGAAGCGGATCGAGGCCGGCGTGTACGCCCAGCACAAGCTCGCTGGGAAGGTCACGCCGAAGCAGCGTCGCGAGCTCGAGGCGATTGCCGCCGACGGCGCGCTCGCGAAGGCCCACATGCTCGAGGCGAACCTGCGCCTGGTCGTGTCGGTCGCGAAGCGCTACTCCAACCGCGGTATGTCGTTCCTCGACGTTGTCCAGGAAGGCAACCTCGGCCTGATTCGCGCTGTCGAGAAGTTCGACTACACCAAGGGCTACAAGTTCTCGACGTACGCCATGTGGTGGATCCGGCAGGCGATTACCCGCGCGCTGGCCGACCAGGCCCGCACGATCCGGCTACCTGTCCACGTTGTCGAGCAGCTCAACAAGCTCGGCAGGCTGCAGCGCGACATGCACCAGAGGTTTGGCCGCGAGCCAACTCCCGAAGAGTTGGCGGCTGAACTCGACCGCACTCCTGAGCAGATCGAGGAGATGCTGCGCAACGCTCGGCAGCCGGTCAGTCTCGACAACCCGGTCGGCGACGACGAAGACACCAGGCTCGGCGACCTCATCGAGGACTTCGAGGCGCCCGGCGGCGTCCGACGCGTTGGAGTACCAGACCATGATCGAGACGGTGCATCGTGCACTTGCTGGTCTCGAGCCGCGAGAGGCGCGGGTGCTAGCGCTGCGCTTCGGGCTTGCCGAGGGTCGGCCGCACACGCTCGACGAGATCGGCCGCGACGTTGGCCTTACTCGTGAGCGGATCCGGCAGATCGAGAAGGAGGCGCTCGCGAAGTTGCGAGAGCCCGACCGGCCCGACTCGTTGCTCGATTGGGCTAGCTGAAATAGTGCCCGCATGAGCGAAACTGCAGAGCCACTGCCGCCAGGCGGTCGCGCCGAGCTTGAACCCGTCGTCGCTGACGGCGCCGTCCCGGCAACCCGGGGCGCCGCCTGTCAGCACGTCGGTGCCGGTGCCGGCCGAACCACTCGGCAAGCTGCTCCCCGGCGTGCAGCTCGGGCAACGCCCGCGGCATCGCGGAGACACGTTCGGCTGGCCGGCCAACGCTGCACCAGGCAAGCCCGAAGGCGAAGTCGACACGCGCCCGTGACGTACGGGCCATGAAGTACGATCGCGCCCATGGCTGACCGACCGCTGGACGACCTCGGCATCGACGAGCACTTCGGCCACATCATTGCCCGGCCGGTGTCGTGGGTCGTGGTGTTCCTCGTGTGCGCCGGCTTCCTGGTCGCGGGCATCGGCCTGATCGCTGCGAACCCCGTGGTGTTCTGGATCGGCGTCGGAGTTGTCGCGGTCGGCACGATCCTCGGCGGCGTTACGCACGCCATGGCCGACACGACAGCTCGGGTCGAGAGGCGACAGGCCAAGGCCCACAAGGCGGCAATCGTCGACAGCGAAGCGACCGTTAACTGAGCTCCCTTCGGTTGCGGGGCTCCCTTCGACTGCGGACGGCGATTGGTCTCGGTCGCGTTGCCGGCGGCCTTTCGAAATCGCTGGGTCGTGGTGATGGTGTGGCTATCGGTGGCCGCGTCGTCGTAGTCGCGTGTCCCGACGCATTCGGCATGCTGGTCGCTGGTCGCCGCGTCGTCTTCGTCTCTTCCACGAACGGCAAGACCACGACTACCAAGTTGCTCGCGGCCGCATTGCGCGCGGCCGGCCCGGTCGTGACGAACGCGTCCGGTGCGAACATGCCGGCTGGCATCGTCGCGGCGCTCGCTCGCCCGCCGGTCGGCGTCCCGTCTGACGCACTTGCTGTACTCGAGGCCGATGAGACCTACCTGCCCGGCCTGCTTCCGCAGACCGATAAGCCGCTGCTCGTGCTGGGCAATCTGACCCGCGACCAGCTCGACCGCGTCGGTGAGGTAGCGATGGTCGCTCGGCGGTGGCGCACTGTTTTTGCTGCCACCAAAGGGCTTTCGGCGGTCGCCAACGCTGACGATCCGCACATCGTGTGGGCGGCGAGCGTGATCCCCGACGTCACCTGGGTGTCCGTGGGCCAACGCTGGACAGCCGACTCTGCGGTCTGCCCGTCGTGCGGGTCGATCCTGCGACGCCCGTCCGCCGCAGACTGGGCCTGCACCGCGTGTGGGTTTCGGCGGCCGGAAGTCAGCTGGTCGGTGGCGGTCGGGCGAGCTCGTCGGCCCTGACGGCGCGCGCCACCCACTCGACCTGCAGTTGCCGGGCGCGGCCAACCAGGCGAACGCGGCGATGGCCGTCGTTGCCGCCGATCTGCTCGGTGTGCCGCCGGCGTCTTCGTTGCCCGCCATGCGCATGGTTGCCTCCGTCGGCGGTCGCTATCAAACCGTGTCGCTCGGTGGCCGTCAGGTGCGGCTTGCTGCTCGGAAAGAACCCGGCTGGCTGGTCGGAGATGTTCGGCATGCTCGCACCAGCGCCGGCGCCGGTGGTGATCGCGATCAACGCGCGCGCGGCCGACGGCAAGGATCCGTCGTGGCTTTGGGATGTGCCGTTCGAGCGGCTTGCCGATCGACAAGTCATCGCGACCGGCGACCGGCGGCACGACCTCGCCGTCCGGCTGATGTACGCCGATGTTCCGCACACGACCGTTGCCGATCCTTGGGCTGCCGGCGGGCTGCCGTTCGATGCCGGGTTGCCGGGCCGGCCCGCACTCGACGCGGTCGGTACGTACACCGCGTTTCGCGAGTTGTTGCGTCGTGGGGGAGGTGCCGACGATGGCCGCTGAGTCGCGACTTCGCGTCGTCTCGATCTATCCGGTGCTGCTCGGCACCTACGGCGACGGCGGCAACCTGCGGGTTCTCGCGACGCGTGCGAAGGCGCGCGGCTATCGAGGTCGAAGCCATCGAGTTGGACGCCGGGGAGCCGGTGCCCGACGACGCCGATCTGTACGTGCTCGGTGGCGGTGAGGACGACGCGCAGGTCGCGGCCGCGCGCGCGTTGCGTGCCGACGGAGGGCTAGGCCGGGCGGCCGCCAAGGGCGCAGTGGTCTTCGGCGTGTGTGCCGGTTACCAGCTGCTCGGTTCGGTTTTTCCTGGGTCAGACGGCGTGCCCGAGCCGGGTGTGGAACTGCTTGACGTGACGACCGATCGGCTGCCGAAGCGGGCGGTCGGGGAACTGCTCGCGGTACCCAGTACGGCTGGGCTCGAGCAGCCGCTGACTGGTTATGAGAATCACGCGGGAGCGACTCATCTCGGTGCGTGACGCCCAGCCGCTTGGCCCGAGTCGAGGTCGGCGTTGGCAACGGCACCGGTGACGCCGCTGGTTCGTTTGAGGGTGCGGTCCAGGGCCACCTCCTTGGCACCTACCTGCACGGCCCGGGCCTCGCGCGCAATCCCGAGTTGGCCGATCTGCTGCTCTCGTGGGTCGTCGGTTCGCCGTTGCTCCCGTGGGCCCAGGCAGATATCGACGCGCTGCGGGCCGAGCGGCTCGCCACCGTGCGCGGCCGCCGCTAAGCCGCGGCGTAAGCGCGCCGGCGAAATTGTCGGTCGGATTCCCGAAGATTGGGCAGCCAGATCGGGAAGAGGTCGCGCTCGGCATAGGTTGCTCGCCCGTGAGGGGCATTAAGCTGGTCTTTGCGAAATGGGGCAGACACTCCGCTCGCACGGCGGCTCGGGGAGGTTGCGATGGCGGAGTTGTCGACCTTCGCGCCTGTCGAATCCGAAGAGGTGCTGCCGACCTGGCGCACCACACCATTCGCGTTGGTCTACGTCGCGATGCTGGCGACCGCCAGCATCGTGCTCGGCGTGCTCAACTCCGGTGATCATGACGCGGTCTTGAGGTTTTCCAGTACCGACGTCGACCACCTGTCGAAACATCCGCTCCTCGTGCTCGCCAGCAGCGCGCTTTGGGTCGACGGCGTCGTCGATTCTGTTCTGGCGGTTCTCGTTCTTGGCATCGTCGCCACGGTGCTCGAGCGGCGCATCGGCACGCGCTGGGTGCTGGCGATCTTCGCATCCGGTCACGTGGGTGCCACGCTGCTGACCGAAGGTTCGGTTGCGATCGGCGTCCACTACGGAATGTTGCCGGCGACCGCCACTTCGCGACTCGATGTCGGTGTCAGTTATGGCCTTGCGGCCATGCTTGGCGCTGCTGCCGGCCTGCTCCCCAGGCCAGTGCGCACCATCGGCGTGGCGGCTGGCTGGGCGTACCTGGGTTGGCCGATCGCCACCGGGCTCGACATGACGTCGTGGGGACACATCATCGCGCTTGGTATCGGCGTGAGTTGGTGGCCGTGGCTGAGGCGGCACGACGTGCGCTCAGAGTGATCCGGTCGGCATGATGGAGCAATGGTCGACGCCTCGCTTGCCGGTGCGCTCCTGGTTGCCGCGCCCACGCTTGACGATCCCAACTTCGCGCGCAGCGTCGTCCTCCTTCTCGACCACGATGATGAAGGCGCTCTCGGAGTTGTCCTCAATAGGCCCAGTGACGTTGCCACCCGTGACGCAGTTCCGCTTCCGGGGATGCCCGGATGGGCCGACGTCCTCAGCGAGCCCGCAGTCGTGCACGTCGGCGGCCCGGTCACACCAGACGCCGTTGTTTGCCTTGGCCGGATCCGACGTCATGGGGCGGGCGGGTCCGGTGCTGCCGCGGCGCACGCACTGCCCGGGCTGGACCCCGCTCGCCGGCGTGATCGGCGCCGTCGATCTCGAGAACGAACCGTTCGATCTGCTCGATGCGCTCGACGGTCTGCGGGTCTTCGCCGGCTACGCCGGGTGGGGGCCGGGCCAGCTCGAACACGAGCTTCGCCTCGGTGGCTGGCTGGTGCTTCCCGCAGAGCCAGACGACGCCTTCACCGCGAACCCGGCGACGTTGTGGTCGCGCGTCTTGCGCCGTCAGGGCGGCGAACTCGCGCTGCTGCACACGATGCCGGCGGACCCCACCAACAACTGAGACCCAACCAACAACTGAGTCTGTGCGCTAGTCGCGGATCGCCCTCGCTTAGATTGTCGCTATGAGCGACGTCGAGCAGTTGCCCCAGACCGAGATGCCTGGCCTTGGCACGTTGACGATGCCGGAGACCGACGCTCGACCGGTGCCGCGGCTGTCGAACGGCGACGGCGATCATGAGCGGTTCGCCCACTACGCGCCGAAGGACAAGATCGTCGAGGCGTCGGTGATGGGCACGCCGATCACGGCACTGTGCGGCAAGGTATGGGTCCCGTCGCGCGACCCCAAGCGTTTCCCGGTATGTCCTGAGTGCAAAGACATTTACGAGAACGTGCTCTCCGGCGGCGACCAGCCGGCCGAGTAGGCCGAGGTCATGCCGGACGTTGAGGTTACTGATCGCGCGTACGCCGACGCCCTCGACGACACCGATTCGCTCCGCGATTTTCGCCGGCAGTTCCTGCCTTTTCCAGGCGTGGACGACGATGAGCTGATCTACCTTGACGGCAACTCGTTGGGTCGCCCGACGGTCGGTGCACTCGACGCGATCAGTGATCTCGTCGCGCGCGAGTGGGCGGCCGGCGTCGGATCGTGGGGCGAGCCGTCACAGTCGGGCCGGCCGCCGTGGATCGAGTTGCCCGCAGTCGTGGGAGACCTCATTGGCGAGCAGCTTCTTGGTGCCGCAGCCGGGCAAGTGCTCGTGTGCGACTCGACGACGATCAACCTGTACAAGCTCGCTGCCGCAGCACTCGATGCGCGGCCGGGCCGCCGGACCATCGTCACCGAGGCCGGTAACTTTCCGACCGACAGGTACGTACTCGAAGGTCTTGCGTCCGCTCGTGGCTTGCAGTTGCAGTACGTCGACGTCGACCCGCTCGCCGGCTGTTCGGCGTCCGACCTGAATCTTGGATCTGACACTGCGCTCGTGTGCCTGTCGCATGTCGACTACCGCTCCGCGGCGATCAGCGACATTGCGGGCATCACGCGGGCTGCGCACGACGCGGGTGCGCTCGTGTTGTGGGATCTGTGCCACTCGGTCGGCTCGGTGCCGATCACGCTCGATGCGGATGGCGTCGACCTCGCCGTCGGCTGCACTTACAAGTACCTCGACGGTGGCCCAGGTTCGCCCGCGTTTCTCTACGTGCGAAGGGAATTGCAGGCAACGTTGCGGCAGCCGATCTGGGGTTGGTTCGGACAGCGCGATCAGTTTGCGATGGGTCCGGCGTACGACCCGACGCCGACGATCGACCGGTTCGCGACCGGCACGCCGAATATCGTCGGACTCACGTCTGTCGAGGCCGGTGTCACGTTGCTCGCAGCCGCCGGCATCGACGCGTTGCGCGCTAAGGGCATCGCTCTCACGTCGTATCTGATCCAGCTATGCCGATGCGTGGCTGGTTCCCCTCGGCTTTGAACTTGCCAGCCCGCGCGACGCACGCGTGCGCGGATCACATGTCTCGTTGCGCCATCCTGCGGCGTATCAGTTGTGCCGTGCGCTGATCGATGATCACGTCGTGCCTGACTACCGTGAGCCCGATCTCATCCGCTGCGGGCTTTCGGCCCTCACCACGAGCTTCGCCGACGTGCATGAGGCCATGCGCCGGCTACGTGACCTCACGACCTCGGGCCGCTATCGCGAGTTCGCAGTCCGAGCGATCGCGAGTTACCTGACCGCTCAGCCGATCCGTGGCTGGCTTGAGTTCGGCAGTACCTCGACCCAGGTGCGGCCCGGCATCAACGGGATGACCTGCCCCGTCGTCGTCGCAGCTTCATCGGTGAGTTCTCGTTCGGTCGGCTCCAGGTGCCGTGAACGACGACGCCGTTGCGGAACACCCACACCTGACCGGATCCGATCACCACTGGCAGCGGCACGACGGTGCCGTGCGAATCGTGCGCGCTGGTGTTCTTCACGCCGACCGACATGACCACCACGTTGGTGGCCGTCACCTGGCTGCCGTCGATCAACAGGTCGGCGTGGCCACTCTGGTTGCGCAGGTACTGGGTGCCGTTCCAGGTCCAGGCGGCGGTCGCGGCGCTGTACTGCGCGGTCACCGAGGTAGCCGGCACGCCGTTCGTCGGGACCGCAGCCTGGTAGGTGAACATCGGCGGCGGCGGGGTCGTCGACGGCGAGCGTGCCTCGCCACCTGCGTAGAGCATCGCGGTGGTGCCAAATACCTGATGCGGGATCGCGTGATCATGGCGAATCACGAACAGCGACGGCGTGACGTCCCACCACATCGGGGTCGCGTTGGAGTGATCGTTGATCGGACCGAGGTCTGACGACGTCCCGCCGGAGAACGCGAAGTACGAGTGTCCGAGCAAGTGCAGGATGTCGGCATCGACCGGCCGCGCAGACCGAATGGGGCCGATGACCGGCGACGTCCGCCGAGTGGAAGATCGCGAGCAGCCGCGTCAGCCCACCCTCGACCGGCAGGTCGTAGACGATGTCGGCTTGATTCAGCCCCGCTTGTGGCCACGCACCCTGCGACGTTGTCGACCTTGACGGCGAGTGCCGGCCGCTTTTCGGCAGCGGGACTTGTCGGCGGCAGGCCGGTCAGCGGATCGATGCCGCTGAGCACCGGCAGGCGGAGCCGAACTGACTCCTGGGCTAGCGCCGGTCGCGCCCGATACGCCGGCGGCCAGCGCCGCGGCAGAGGCCGACGAGGCAAGTGCTTCCGCGGAGGATGCAGCGGCCGCCGAGGCGGCCGGCGAAACCGGCACAGCGGACGATGCGCTCGTTTTGTCCGCTCGCGCAGACGGCTTGCGTGCACGCAGTCAGGAGCAAACCAGCGCTCACCACGAGCGCGGTTGCGGCTACCTGGTGCCGCCGTCGAGCGCGAACCTGCGGCACTGGGCTGCCTGCTTCCTGTCGATACGAACCCGGCCGACCTTACCCGGCCGACCTGAAGAACGTGGGCAGACCGGCCAAGGTTGTCAGAGCGCCCGGCGAGGCGCGGGCTAGCGCTCGGTATTGCGCCCTGCCGTACTCGTATCCTTTGCGCATGGAGGTCCGGACCGTGCTCCCGTGCGATGCCTCCAGCGTTGCTGTGGCACGGCGGCTGGTCCGGGGCGAGTTGGCGGCCCATGCGGAAGTGCCCGCTGAACGGTCCGATTTCGTCGACGCGGCCAGCCTGCTGGTCAGCGAACTCGTGACGAACGCCATCGTGCATGCCCGTACCGATGTCGAAGTCAGGCTCGTGACCGACGAGCACATGTTGCGGGCCGAGGTAAGCGATGGCAATCCGACGTTCCCGACCCCTCGGCGTCCGATCGGATTGGCCGGCACCGGCAGAGGGCTGCTGATGATGGACGACCTTGCGAGCCGGTGGGGTGTCTCGCCGTCAGGCGCAGGAAAAACCGTCTGGTTCGAGCTGACCTTCGCCAGCTAGTCGATGGCTCCTAGTCGACCAGCACGTGGCCTGGTGGTGGCGGTTCGTCGGGTGCCACCACGAGTTCGGACTCCCGCAGGTGCGGCCACGCCGCATGCAGAGTTGCGACCAGCGGCACGGCAACGATCGCGCCCACCACTCCCTCGAGGATCGAGCCGACGGTGAGCGCGAGGGCGATCGCGAGCGGGTGCAGCGAGACGGAACGGCCCATGATGATGGGCTGGAGAAAATGCCCCTCGAGCTTGGTGTTCGACGATCGAGCACGCCCGAGCAAGATCAGGCCTGGCGTGACGCCCTGCGTGCCCATCGTCACGGAAACCGCCAAGCCGCCGCCGACGAGAACGCCGACGAGCGGCACGAAGCTGGTGATGAACACCAACAGCGTCAGCGGCGCGACGAGCGGGACGCCGAGAATGGACAACGTGATACCCATCACCAGCCCGTGGAACGTCGCGATGAGCACGCTGCCTCGGATGTAGCCCGACAACGTCGTCCATGCCGCGAGTGCGGCGCGGTCGACCCGCTCGGCCGTGCGGGAGCGGAACGGCGACGTCACGAAACGCCAGATCCGCTCGCCGTCGTACAGGAAGAAGAACGTGATGAAGGCGGTCAAGACAAGGCCAGCTGCGAATTCGACCGCCACGCTTGCGCCGCTCACCACCGTGTTGACAATCGCGCCGCGATGCTGATTGAGCTGGGCGACCGCCTTCTTCTGAAGGTCGGCGAGGTCTTGGTCCTTCAGGTGCAGCGGCCCGGTCGACAGCCAATGCCGAACCTTGTCGCTCGTTGCCGACAGGTCCTTGACCAGGGTGTGCCACTCGACGGTCGAACGGTAGACGACGAGCGTGCCGATCCCGAGCACCACGAGCACGGCGATCAAAAACGCCACCCAGGTCGAGAGCAGGCGCGACAGGCCGTGCCGCTGGAAG
Source organism: uncultured Actinomycetes bacterium (assembly GCA_963799955.1). GTDB lineage: Bacteria > Actinomycetota > Actinomycetes > Acidothermales > Acidothermaceae > PALSA-607. Next base: position 206,470 of record CAWCZJ010000012.1, on the reverse strand, counting down.
AACATCATGAGCGGTCGCAACAGTGCGGTGAACACGAGTGCGGCGAGGATGGGAAGCACGACGACCTCGATGCGCAGGATGAACTTCAGCAGGAAGTAGCCGACGATGCCGAGCGCGATCAGGCGCCATGACCATGCGCCCGCGGTCACCAGCCAGCGCGGCAGCACAGTCTGTGCAGGGGGTGGGCCGGGCGTTTTGGTCGCCGCAAGTGCGGCTTCAGCCGAAGCGGAGACCGAAGACGTCGGCGTGATGAGCGGTCCTGTCGACATGCGCGGCTCGGCCTCCTTCAGCTAATGGTCTCGGGCGGTCACATACTGCGCGATCTGGATCAGCAACTGCGTCGTGCGCGTGTCGAGAGGTACCCGCGTCAGCGCCTCGCAAGCACGCTCCAGCCGCCGCTGCGATTCGTCGACGGCCCAGGCCCTGCCTCCGGCTTCGTCGACGAGAGCCGTTGCCCGGGCCACCGCATCGTCGTCAGACTCGGGGTTCAGTGCCCCGGATCCGTAAAGGCTACGCAATTCGGCACCCGCCGCCGTCCCGGAGTTCATTGCCGCGACGACCGGCAGGCTGTTCTTGCGAGCTCGAAGGTCGGCACCGACCGGCTTTCCGGTGCTGGCCGTCGCGCCCCAGATGCCGAGGAGATCGTCGACGAGTTGGAACGCGAGCCCGAGTTCGTACCCGAACACCTCAAGGGCCCGCACGACTGCGGGCGGTGCGCCCGACGAGGTGCGCTCCGATCGACGCCGAACACGCCAGCAGGGAGGCGGTCTTTCCTGCTGCCATCTCGAGGCACTCGTCGAGCGTGACATCGAGCCGGCGTTCGAACTCCAAATCGCCGACTTGGCCGACGATCAGTTGCTGAGTCGCCGCCGCAAGAGACCGCTGCGCGGCCTGAGCGCGTACCGGGTCGACATTGAGAAGCGTCTCGAACGCGAGCGCCAGCAGGGCGTCACCGGCCAGGATCGCGGCCGAACTGCCGAAGACGGACCATGCGGTCGAGCGATGCCGCCGCTCGGTGTCGCCGTCCATGACGTCGTCGTGCAACAGAGAGAAGTTGTGCACGAACTCCACCGCGAGTGCGCCAGGAATGCCATCGGACGCCGGGGCGCCTACCGCCTCTGCCGACAGCACCGCGAGAGCGCCGCGAACCGCTTTACCCCGATGCGCGTCACCGGCGCTGCCGTCGGCATCGACCCAGCCCAGGTGGTAAGCCGCGACGTTTCGGACCGATGGCTCCAGCCTGCTGGACGGCTGCGCGCATCGGCTCGTCGAGCAACTCGCGCGCGGCGGCTAGCGCCGTGAGTGCGGGTGAGTCGGCGTCAGCCGCGGCGGTGACCGACATCGAGGTCACGCCGACGCCTCGTGCACGGCTGCTTCGGTGTTCGGCGCTGCTGCTCTCGGCTGTGGTGCCCAGCTGCGCTGCGCCATTCCTGAAGTGCGTGTGCGGCCGCCACGCCACTGCGCACCGCGCTTTCCATCGTCGCGGGCCAACCAGTCGCGGTCCACGCGCCGGCAACAACGAGGCCTGGCGCATTCGTCGTCGTGGGCAGTCGGCGGGCCGCGCTACCGGGCACCGGGCGAAACGTTGCCTCGCGTTCGCGGGTGACGAAGAAGTCGCGTACCACTGCGTCCCGGGCGCCCGGCAGCACTCGCAACAACTCCGGCATGAACTCGTCACGCAGCGCAGCGACGGGCTGGTCGATCCAGGCATCTGCCGCAGAGACGGACACCGCGACGTATTGCCCGCTGCGCAGGCCCGATGCTTTCGTGCGGTCGAAGACGAACTGCGCGGGAGAGTCGACGGCGGCGATGAACGGCTCGGTGAGCACGACGCGGTCGAAGATGACGTGCACGTTCAGAATCGGAGACACGTCGAGGCCGCGCACCGCAGCCGGGTCGGCGATCGAGCCCGCCGGCAGCAGGTCGGCGGCGACGTCGTGGGGGACCGCCAGCACGACGGCGTCGGCCTCGATGCTCGTGTCGTCGGTTTCGACGCGCCACCGGTCGCCGCGCTACCGAAGTGATCGCGCGAACGCGAGTGCGCAACCTGATGTCGGCGTCGTAGTTGGCGAGCACCGCGGCCGCTGCGTCGCCGTGCAGCTGACCGAGCGGAACGCGCGAGATCCCGATGTCGCAGGCGTCGGCCTTGCGGAGCAAGCCGTCCTGAAAAACCATCGCGCCGAGCGTCAGTGACACCTGCGCCGACGGCGCGTTGAGGGTCGCGACGGTGAACACGTCGATGAGGCGCTCGAGCACCTGCTTCGACTGGCCGTGCGCGGCCAGCCAGCTACCGAACGTCTGCGTGTCGGACGACGGAGCGATAACGGTCGACTCGGTCGAGCTTGAGCATCGCGACGATCGCCCGGATTCGCTGCCACGGCGTGAGCAACCGGTACGTGAGCAGTGCACGCGACAAGTGCAATGGCGCCGGCAATCGGTCGCGGCGCAGTCGCGAGATCCGCCCGGTCGCCGGGATCGATCACCGGGACGTCGAGTCGCGTCTGCAGGAATGTCTGGTCCTCGACACCGAGCCGGCTGATGAATTCGCGATAAGCGGTGCAGCACCGCAAAAAGACGTGCTGGCCGTTGTCGACGACGATCTCGCCATCCTCGAACGCCCGGGTGAACGAGTGCGTCGCACCGCCGAGCCGAGGGCGCGATTCGAGCAGCGTGACCGCCCACCCTGCGTCGGCTGCGGTGACCGCCGCGGACAACCCGGCCAGGCCGCCGCCGACGACGACGACGCTGGGCTTGATCGCGGGAGTAGTCATCGCCGGCTCGTCGTCACGCTGCGCGCCGCGAGGTACGCCTTTTCCCACGCGGGCAGCGAAATACGCTCGCGCAGTACCGCCTGCGGATCACGCGCGATCCGCTTGAGAAGGCGGTGATAGATCCCTGCCATCGCCGAGCAGCAGGCGGCGCTGCGCGAATCGAGCAACGGCAGCAGCTGCAAACCTTCCGCGTACCACTTCTCCGCGCGTGCGGCTTGTTCGCGGATCAGCGTCGTCGTGCGACCGCCGTCATCGGCGACAAACCCCTCGTCGTCCAGGCGAAGCTCGACACCCGACGCTTCGAGCTCGTCGTGGGGTAAGTAGACGCGGCCGTTGCCCAGGTCTTCGCGGACGTCGCGCAAGATGTTGGTCAGTTGAAGACCGACTCCGAGTGCGTCGGCGAGCGGGTTCGCCGCGACCATGTCGGAGGCTTCGAAGACACCGGTCGACAAGCGGCCGATCGAACCCGCGACGCACCGGCAGTAGTGCACGAGGTCGGGAAACGTCTCGTAGGTGGTGCCTCGCACGTCGAGCTCGCAGCCGTCGACGAGCTCGAGGAACGCCGGCACCGGAATGGGCAGTCGAGATGCTGCATCGGTGAGCGCCAGCAAGACGGGATCGGTCGTCGCACCGCCGATAGCTTTGATGTCGCGGCGCGCGTCGTCGAGCAGCCGCAGCTTCTCCGGCGCCGGCAAGTTGCCGTCGCCGATGTCGTCGATGCGGCGGGCGAACGCGTAGACAGCGGCGAGCGCGCCTCGTTTGGCGGGTGCCAAAAGCCTGATGCCATAAGAGAAGTTCTTCGCGGCGCTCTTCATGATGCGTTCGCACTCCGCGTACGCAGCGGCGATCTCTACCGCGTTCGGTGGCGCCACGGCCGTCGTGCTGGTCGTCAGTGCATCATGGCCCACTCGAGTCGTCAAAGCGCCGACGGCTTCGCGCAACGTGCGCTGCTTCGTGGGCTTCGGCGTGCCCGCAAGAACGTCGAAGTCGGCGACCGCAATCGCGTGCAGCGCGGCTCGTCCGCCGGCGACGAAGCCGGCGATCGCGAGTCTTCCGCGGCCGGGGATGAGCCCGACGAGCGGCGCACCTTGGGCGAGCAGATCGCGGGCGCGGGCCACCTCGAACGCCATCAGCGTCTTCACCGCGGGGCTGGCATGCGCCGCGCGCAGGTCGTCGTCGCTGACACCGAACCGGCGCAGGTCTTCCTGGGGGAGATAGACGCGCCCGCGGCCGAGATCTTCGGCGACGTCTTGCCAGTGCTCGGCGAGCTGCAACGCCGTGCAGATCTGGTCGGACAGCTCGACGCGATCGGGGGTCGCGAGGCCGAGTGCCGCGAGCACCAGGTGGCCGACCGGATCGGCCGACAACGTGCAGTAGTGCCGGAGGTCGTCGAACGTCTCGTAGCGGTCGGCGCGCTGGTCGAGGCGGTTGGCCTCGACGAGGCGGCGCAGCGGCGTCTCCGGCACTCGGCCAGCGCGCATGCCCTCGCGTCAGCGCAGCGACCGCCGGTAACGAAGGCGGGTGACCGTCGAACAGCGTTGTGACGTCGGCATCGACGAGGTCGAGCATGGCGAGCCGCACGTCGGTCTCGACGCTGTTCTCGTCGCCGATGTCGTCGACGAATCGGGCATAGCCGTAGATGGCGAGCAGGTCGGCGCGCAGCTGCTTGGGCAAGAACCACAAAGCGACCGGAAAGTTCTCGGAGTGCGCCTTGGCGAGCACTCCATCGAGCGCCTGGAGTGCGGGCGCGGCTGCGGTCATCGGGCTAGCATCCTCCAGGTCGCGATCGAGTGCGGGCATTCAACCCTACGATGAGGGCCATGAGTACCGCGCCCGCTGAGGTGGAGCGCCCCGAGGCCGACGTGCGGCCCGACCAGCCTTGGGTGACGATCGTCTGGGACGATCCGGTGAACCTCATGGAATACGTCACACACGTCTTCCAGAAGCTTTTCGGATATCCGAAGCCCAAAGCCGAGAAGCTGATGCTCCAGGTGCATCACGAGGGCCGGGCCGCGGTCTCGTCGGGCACCAGGGAGCAGATGGAGAACGACGTCCAGCGCCTGCACGCCCACGGCCTTTGGGCCACCCTGCAAAAGGACGACTGAGCAGTGTCCCTCGTTGTGGTGCCCCGTTGTGTGTGGTGTCCCTCGGTGTGGTGGCTCTCGTTGGCTAAGGTCAGCCGTCGCGCTCGCGGTCCGCGCATGCAATTGCGGGACGACGAGGTTCTGGTGATCTCCCATCTGCTGGGCGAACTCGACGGGTTGCTCGGCGGTGGCGAGCCTCCTGTCGATCACGGCGACGATGTGATCGCCGGTCTGAATTGGTCGAGCGAGCCGGTCACCACCCCGTCTGACCCGGCGCTGCTGCGGCTGTTGCCTGACGCGTACCCCGACGACGCCGAGGCGACCGAGGAATTCCGCCGTTACACCGACGCGACGCTGCGCGACGGGATGCACGCCGACCTTCTCGCCGTCCGCCAATCGTTGGTGGTCATTGGTGAGAATGGGCACGCGAGCCTCGACGACGAGCACGCGCAGGCGTGGCTGCGGGTGCTGAACCGGGTGCGGCTGGTGCTCGCCGTCCGGCTCGGTATCGAGAACGCGACTGACCACGACGACCTCGCGCTGATCGATGCCGACGACCCGCGGACTGGGCCGTTCCTGCTGTTCGAGTGGGTCGGGTATCTGCTCAGCGATCTGCTGAACGCGCTCTGACGCTGAGCGTGCCCGCTAGCCTGCTTTCATGCTCGTGATCAGCTCGGAGACCGTCGACGAGATCGTCGCGCATGCCCGCCGCGACCACCCCGACGAGGCCTGCGGAATCGTCGCCGGGCCCGTCGGCAGCGACCGGCCGGAGCGGTTCATTCCGATGGTGAACGCCGCCCGGTCGCCGACGTTCTACGAATTCGACTCCCTCGACCTCCTTCGGCTCTATCGCGAGATGGACGATCGCGACGAGGAGCCGGTGGTCGTCTACCACTCCCACACCGCGACGCGAGGCCTACCCGTCGCGGACCGATGTGGCCTACGCCTCCGAGCCGGGCGCGCACTACGTGCTCGTCTCGACCCGGGAGCCCGATACCGTGGAGTTCCGCTCGTACCGCATCGTCGATGCCATCGTGACCGAGGAAGAGGTCAGGGTGGTCCCGGCGTTGGAGTCAGACGTACACAGCACCGCTCGACGTAATGCGACGCCTACCTGTACGCCCATCTTTGAGGAGATTTCCGCCATGGCCATCGAGGTCCGCATCCCGACGATCCTGCGCACGTACACCGGGGGAGAGAAGGCCGTCGCCGGTGACGGTGGCACCCTCGCCGACGTCCTGGTCGACCTCGACTCGCGGCACCCGGGCCTTCGCGACCGGATCGTCGACGAGAAGGGCCTGCGCCGGTTCGTCAACGTCTACGTCAACGACGAGGACGTCCGGTTCATGGGCGGGCTCGAGACGGCAGTGAAGGACGGCGACACGGTGACGGTCTTGCCAGCTGTCGCGGGCGGGTGAGCGGTCGCGTGCGTTATGACTCACTCGTCGACTCCGTCGGGCAGACGCCGCTCGTCGGACTGCCGAGGCTGTCGCCGTCCGCTGATGTGCGGCTGTGGGCCAAGCTCGAGGACCACAACCCGACCGGCTCGATCAAGGACCGCGCCGCTGCTCTTCATGATCGACGCGGCCGAGAAGGACGGCCTGCTCGTCGTCGGCGCGACGATTCTCGAGCCCACCTCGGGCAACACCGGCATCTCGCTCGCGATGGTGGCCAAGCAGCGCGGCTATTCAGCTGGTCTGCGTCATGCCCGAGAACACCTCGATCGAGCGCCGCCAGTTGCTCGAGATGTGGGGCGCGTCGATCGTGTTCTCACCTGCCGCGGGCGGGTCGAACGAGGCGGTGCGGGTGGCCAAGGCGATGGCCGCCGAGCACCCCGACTGGGTGATGCTCTATCAATACGGCAACCCGGCGAACGCTCAGGCGCACTACGAGACGACCGCGCCGGAGATCCTGGCCGACCTGCCGTCGATCACCCACTTCGTGGCGGGTCTCGGCACGACCGGCACGTTGATGGGCTGCGGCCGATTCCTGCGCGAGCACGTGCCCGGAATCGAGATCATCGCTGCCGAGCCCCGCTACGGCGAGCTGGTCTACGGCTTGCGCAATCTCGACGAGGGCTTCGTGCCCGAGCTCTACGACGCCGTCGGTGCTGACGGCGCGTTTCTCGGTCGGCCCGGCCGAGGCGTTGCTGCGCACCCGCGAGCTGGTCGAGCAAGAGGGGATCTTCGCCGGCATCTCGACGGGGGCGATCCTGCACGCGGCGCTCGGAGCGGCCGCGAAGGCGGTTGAGGCCGGCGTCCGGGCCGACATCGCGTTCGTCGTGGCCGACGGCGGCTGGAAGTACCTCTCGACCGGCGCCTACGGCGGCACGCTCGACGAGGCTGCGGCGCGGCCTCGAGGGCCAGCTCTGGGCGTAGATTTCGTTCACGGTCAGCCCGACCGGAGTCGTCGACACGGCCAAACTCGATGCCCGAACGGCCGTACCGGTCGTGCCAGATGATCACCCACATAATGTAGGTATGCGTATTTCGTCCTTCCGGCTGCGCCGGATCTCCACTGCCGTCCTTGCTGCTGTCGCGCCGTTGTGCGTCGTGTCACCGCTGTCGCGTCGTACGCCCGCGGCTGCCACCGCCGCGACTGCGACCGCGATCACGACGACCGAGGGCACCCAGAGCATCGCGTACGGCGGTTCCGTCGCGATCTCCGGCAAGCTGGTTCGCGCCTCCGACAAGGCACCCCTCGGGGGTGGCCGGGTCTACCTGCAGCAGGACGTCAACGGTGTCTGGACCAACGCCGGATCCGTCGTGACGAACGGCGCGGGTGGCGCGACCGGCTACGCCGTCGGGCTCTCGACCTCGCGCTCGTGGGCGCTGTACTGGCCCGGCAACGCCCAGTTCGCGGCGTCCCGCTCGGCTTCGATCGTGGTCAACGTGGCCGCACCGCCGGTGACTGCGACGCGGGCGACCCAGCTGAGTATCATCGGCGAGCGCGTCGAACGTGGCGCTACGGCGGCAGTGTGGCGTTCAGCGGCCTGCTGACCCTGGCTGCCAACGGTGCGCCGCTCGGCGGCGGCCGTGTCTACCTCCAGCAAAACGTGAACGGCGTCTGGACGAACGCCGGCTCCGTCATCACCAACGGCGCGGGCGGCGCGAACGCCTACGCGGTCGGGCTCTCGGCGTCGCGGTCGTGGTCGCTCTTCTGGCCGGGCAATGCGCAGTTCCCCGCCTCGCGCAGCGCGGCCGTGAACGTGACAGTCGCCGGCGCCCCGGTTCCGGTGCCGGTGCCGTCACTTCGGTTGACGTTCTACTACCCGTGGTACCCGGCCGGCTGGTCTGGGCCCGGCAGCAACTTCACGCCGAGCGACGGGCAATACGACACGTCGAACACGGCCGAGATCGCACGACAAACCACCGAGATGCGTTACGCCGGATTGAACGGCGCGATCTTCTCCTGGGAGGGTCAGTCCGACGTCTTCAGCAAGCGGTTGTCGCTCGACCTCGCCGCCGCGCACGGCACGCCGTTCAAGTGGTCGGTGTACTACGAGCTCGAAGGCCAGGGGAACCCGACCCAAGCTGCCATCCAGTCCGACCTCGCCTACCTCTACAACACCTACGCGAACGACCCGAACTTCCTGCACATCAACGGCAAGCCGGTCATCTTCGTCTGGCCCGACGCGAATGACGGTTGCGCGATGCTCGCCAAGTGGGCGGCCGCGAACGCCAACCACCAGTGGTACGTCGTGCAGAAGGAGTTCTTCGTTCAGAACTACCTCTCGTGCCCGAACCAACCGGACGCCTGGCACGAGTACGCCCCGGCGACTCAGACCGAGGTCACCCCGACGTCGTATTCGGTGTCGCCAGGGTTCTGGCACAAGGGCAACGCTGTACAGCTCGCTCGATCGGTCAGTGCGTTCAGCGCCGCAGTGCAGGCGATGAAGGCGTCGAACAAGCAGTTCGAGCTGGTGACGACCTGGAACGAATGGGTCGACGGGTCGAACATCGAGTCGGCGACGCAGTGGGCCAGCCCTGACGGGTACGGCCAATACGTCGACGTGCTCCATAACGCCTTCGGGAGCCAGTAGCGGCGTAATGTTGGTGTCATGGCTCGTCGTCGCAAGGTCGTTGCTGCGGTCGCTCTTTCGGGGCTCGGCGCAGAGCTTGCTGTGCTCTCCCGCCGTCGTGGCTATGTACTCGGCACCAACACGGTCGTGCGCTGCCGCAGCGGCCACTTGTTCACGACCATCTGGATTCCGGGTGTGTCGCTGAAGTCGATCCGTCTTGGCTGGTGGAGATATCAGAAGTGCCCGGTCGGAAATCACTGGACCCTCGTCACGCCGGCGAAGGTGTCGGAGCTGACCGAGGAAGAACTACAGCGAGCCGCGCAGCACCACGACGTCCACATTCCCTAGCGCAGGCTCACGTCGCCCTGCAGCGCTTGGCGAGTGTCGCGATGAATCGCAGCAGCGCGTCTGGTTCGCCGGCAGCGCGGGCGGGGTTGAGCTCGCCGATCGACAGAGCCCGGAATCGCGGATCGTGGCACGCAAGCTCGAGCACCTGCGTCAAGACGGCGAGCGACGGACCGGTGTTGCGGCCGTCGGTGTTCTCCGACAGCGGCGTGTCGGTGAAGTCGAGGACATCGACATCGACATGGACGGCGAGTGGTCCGGCCGGCAGGTACTCCAGCGCGTCTGCCACCACGATGGCGGGCTGGCGCGTGAGGTCCTCGCTGGAGCACCAATGGAGTTCAAGCTGCTCTGCTTGCTCGTTCTCGAACGCGGTCGCCGCTCTCGGATCGATGCCTGCAAACCACAGCTGCGCCGGTGTGAGCAACGGCGTGCGATCGAACGCAGACGCGAGTTCGGGTGCTGCACCCGCCAGATCTAGCGCGTGCGCCATTCCCATCCAGTCGAGCGCACCGTCGGTCGTGCTGTGTGGGGTGTTGAGGTCGAAGTGCCGGTCGAGATAGAGCAAGCCCGCGGGCGGCTCGCCAGTGAAGGCGGACATCACACCCAACGCGACCGTGCAGTTTCCGCCGATGACCAGCACATCGGCGTCCGCCTGAATTGCGGCGGACACCGCTTGCTCCGACTGCCTGCACCGACTCGACGACCGCGGGCAGGTTCATCGCTCGAGGGTTCTCGCGGTCGGGCCGCCATACCTGCAGCGGGCCGTCGCCGGCGTCGTGGACATCGCGGCCAGCCGCGCGCAGCGCGTCGACGAGGCCGAGTTCGCGCAACACGCGCGGCGCCGCCTCCTGGCCAGGGGCATAGCTGCCCGCGCTGGTGGGGGCACCGATCAGGACGAGGCTTCGCGACATGCCCGACATCATGCCTGCTCGGTCGGACGTCGGTAGGCTGGCCGCCGTGACAAATGTTGCGGACGTGCCATCGGGCGACGCGCCGATCGGCGTTTTCGACAGCGGAGTAGGTGGCCTGACGGTCGCGCGCGCGATGCTCGACCTGCTTCCGCACGAGCCGTTGTATTACGTCGCCGACACCGCTAACTTTCCTTACGGCCCGAAGTCCGATCGCCGAGGTGCGCCAGTACTCGCTTGACGGTGCTCGACGAGATGGTCGACCACGGCGTGAAGATGTTGGTCATTGCCTGCAACTCGGCATCGTCGGCGATGTTGCGCGACGCGCGCGAACGCTATGACGTGCCAGTTGTCGAGGTCATTCAACCCGCGGTGCGCAAGGCCGTGAGCGCAACCCGAAACGGGCGGGTCGGCGTCATCGGCACGCACGCCACGATCACCAGCATGGCCTACGAAGATGCGTTCGCCGCAGCGCCGCACATCGACCTGACCACCGCTGCGTGTCCGAGATTCGTCGAGTTCGTCGAAGCAGGAATCACGATGAGCGACGAGTTGCTCGGCTGCGCGAAGGAGTACCTCGCCCCGATCGTCGAGCGTGGGTGCGACACCCTCGTGCTGGGCTGCACGCACTACCCGTTCCTGGCTGGTGCGCTCAGTCTCGTCGTGGGAGACGACGTCATGCTCGTCAACAGCGCTGACGAGACCGCGCGTGACGTTTATCAAACGCTGATACGCCACGGGCTATCGCGGTCGGAAGCTGCGCCGCCGCCTGAACACACCTTCGTCGCTACCGGCGATCCCGACGCGTTCTTCGCACTCGGACGCCGCTTCCTCGGCCCCGAGATCCTGGCCGTCGAAGGAGTCTGACGACACCGTCATGCGACTGACCGTTGTCGGCTGCTCGGGAAGCCACCCTGGCCCCGAATCCTCGTGCTCGTGCTACCTCGTCGAGCACGAAGGCTTCCGGCTGCTGCTCGACCTCGGCAACGGATCGTTGGGCCCGCTGCAGAGGTTCATCAATCCGAACGACATCGATGCGATCTACCTGAGCCATCTGCACGGCGATCACTGGCTTGATCTGGTGCCGCTCGCGCATGTGCGACGCGCACCCGCGCGACGCCGAGGTGCGGATCCTGCCGGTCATGGCACCGGTCACCGAGCGCGGGCGCATCGCCGGCGCGTTCGGTGTGCCGGCTTCCGAGCTTGATGACATCTACGCGTTCGAAGACCCGGTCGAGGGTGCGATCGGCCCGTTCGACGTCAAGCTCATCCGCACTGCGCACCCGGTCGAGACGCACGCGATTCGCCTTACTGCAGGGGGAAAATCGCTCGTCTACACGGCCGACACAGGCCCGTTCGATGCGCTCGCAGGCTTTGCGATGGGTGCCGATTTGCTGCTGGCCGAGGCCGGGTTCGCTGACGGCATGCCGCCGGCGATGCACCTGCGCGGCATGGAGGATGGCCAGTTGGCCGCTGATGCGGACGTCGGCCAACTCGTCATCACCCACGTCGCACCCTGGGACGACTCAGCTGCCGCACTGGCCGCCGCGCGCGAGATGTTCGTCGGGTCGACGACGCTGGCCCGACCCGGAGCTGTGTACGAGGTGTAAGTAGCTTCACGCGCGCCGGATAGGGTCGAGCGCATGCCTACGACAAGCCGCCTCGACGGCCGCGCGAACGACGAACTTCGACCAGTGACCATCACGCGTCATTGGCTCGACCATGCCGAGGGCTCGGTGCTGGTCGAGTTCGGCCGCACCCGCGTGCTGTGCGCCGCGAGTGCCACTGAGGGCGTGCCGCGCTGGCGCAAGGGCAGCGGTCTGGGCTGGGTGACGGGCGAGTACGCGATGTTGCCGCGCGCGACGACGACCCGCAACGAACGCGAATCAGTGAAGGGTCGTCTCGGCGGCCGGACGCAGGAGATCTCGCGCCTCGTCGGTCGCGCGCTGCGCGCGTGCATCGACTACAAGGCTCTCGGCGAGGCGACGATCCAACTCGACTGCGACGTGCTGCAGGCTGACGGCGGCACCCGAACTGCAGCGATCACCGGCGCGTACGTGGCGATGCACGACGCGATCGACTGGCTGCGCAAGAACGGCAAGATGCCGGGCGAGCCGCTGATTCGTTCGGTCTCGGCGGTCAGTGTCGGCATCATCGACGGTGAGCCACGACTCGATCTGAACTACGAAGAGGACGTGCGCGCCGAGACCGACATGAACGTCGTGGTCACCGGCGACGGCGAGTTCATCGAGGTGCAGGGCACTGCCGAGCGCAACCCTTTGACGCAGAGCGGAAATCGACGCGCTGCTCGACCTCGCGGTCGGCGGTTGCGCGAGCCTCGATGCTCTACAGCGAGCAGCCCTGGCAGCGTCTATGACCGGACCGGCGCGCATGGTGCTCGCCACTCGCAACGCGCACAAGGTCGTCGAGCTGCGCCGCATCCTTGCTGCGGCTGGGCTCGATCCGTCGAGTTGATCGGGCTCGAGGAGTATCCCGACCTGCCCGAGGTGCCCGAGACCGGCGCGACCTTCGAGGCCAACGCGCTGCTGAAGGCGCACGCGGTTGCTAGCGCGACTGGCTTGACTGCCGATTGCCGATGACTCCGGTCTCGCGGTCGATGCGCTGAACGGCATGCCGGGCGTGCTGTCGGCGCGGTGGTCGGGCGGACTTGGCGATGAGGCGAACCTGCGGCTTGGTGCTCGCGCAGATCGCCGACGTCCCTGATGACCGGCTCGGCGCATCATTCGAGTGCGCGGCCGCCGCCGTATTTCCCGACGGATCAGAAGTGGTGGTGCGCGGTCAGTTGCTCGGCTCCATCACCCGAACCCCGCGAGGAACCAACGGCTTCGGCTACGACCCGATCTTCCTTCCGATGAGCGGCTTGCTCACCACGGCCGAACTCGAGCCTGACGAGAAGGACGCGATCAGCCACCGTGGCGTCGCGTTTCGAGCCCTCGCCGCCCGCCTGCGCGAGATCTGGTCAGCCGGCTGAGGTCTTCGAATGCCCGCCAGGAAACAGGTCGGCTTCTTGGCAGCACGTTCAATCGCAAAGCACCAATCTGCCGCAATGCCCCGTCTCATAGGTGTGTCGCGCTTCGGTTGAGGATTTCGCGGCCCGCAAATAGGGCTCATCATCTGACAACCGTACGGGGCGCGATCGTCGTTTACCGGTGTGACCGCAGGAGGTTGCGATGCCGGAAGACGGTTCGCCGAAGTCGGCGGCCATCGCCGCCAGTTCGCCATTGTCGCTGCAAGTGCCGTCAGTGTGGCGGTGGTTGCTGTGGCTGTCATTGGGTGTGCGCTCCTTGGGTGCTGTAGCCGCGCGCGGGCCGGCCGCCGCGCGGCACTGTCGCCGCCTATCCCGTCGGCGAGTCCGTTCGCTAGCTCCGTTTCGAGCCGCCTCGGCGGTGAGCGCCAGCGACCCTGCTTTCTCGTCATCGCCAGGTGGTCTCGCCTGCGCCGATCAGCAGCCCAGCTAGCCAGCCAAGCCCGCACTCGGTCGGCGACGATTCGCCACACCCCACCGCGCGCTCCCGCGGTGGTGGACGAGAGCCACCTCAACTTCGAAGTCAGCATGCGTTTGTCGCCGACGCACGTGGTGCTGGGTCAGCAGACTCGTGTCACCGTGACGATCCTGAATGCGGGACATGGATTGATCCGCCCGCCGAGGTGTCCATCGGCTCGATGGTCCCCGTCGACGACTTCAGCCACGCGCCACCCGGACTGCACGATGCCAACGGCGGAGTCCAGTGCCCGATCCCCTACTGCGGGCCGGTGGTGAAAAGACGATCGCGTTCACCATTACTACGGGCTACTACCCCGGGAACAGTTGGGACGACGAGATCTTCGGGCAGTTGACCTACGCCGACAGCTACGGCCAGCAACAGCAGCTGCAACCGGGCTACTCAGCCGACCTAACGTGGAGGCAGCCACGCCGTCATCGGCGCCCGCTGGATCTAGCGCGCCGAGCACCGCGCCGTCCCGCCGTCGCCTCCCACATCCGCTGCGCCGAGCACGCCAACACCTACTCCGTCACCTGGCGGTTGAGCCTTCAGCGATCGACGCCAGATCTCGTCCGACAACCACAGAGCCCGATTCGCGTTTACCACACCACAGGAGGGTAGCCGTGCCGCGACGAATCTGCCGAGGTGGCGTGCGTCGTAGTCAGTCCGTCCTCATCTCACAAGCGCCCTAAGCGTCGTCGCCGTGGTGGCTGTTGTCGCGCTAGTCGTGCACCCGTGGCGCGATGCAGCGCGCGCAGCGTTGCAGCGCGCGCCACTTCGCCGGCAACGTCATCAGTAGTCCGTTGCCCGCCCGGCGACCAGCCTGCCAGCGGTGCGTCAGCGAGCCTGCTGTCTCCGCTGCGCCCGCATCCTCACCACAGCTCCCAACAGCCCTTCCGCGCGTCGCGCACAACCCCACCAGTGAGTCGCCGCACATCGCCGTCCCCCTCCGGTACCGCGGGTGACAGCCAGCCCAACTTCAAGGTCAGCATCGTGGCATCACCGACGCAGGTGGTGTTGGGCCAGCAGTCCCGTATCACCGTCACTGTCGTGAATGCAGGAGGGCTGTTCGACCGGTCAGTCGGATGGGATTTGCGGTCCGACCCTTCCGACAACTTCAGCGATGCGGCGCCGCCCTGCACGCCGCCTCCGGCGTCAGCTGTCCGATTACCGGCGCGCGCGCCGGGCGCACTTGGTTGTTCACTTTCACTTTCATTCCTGGGCCGTTTCCGGCTGTGGGCCACTTCGATCGACGCCCTGTCCCGCGGTGTTCGACTACACCGACATCCACGGCCAACAACAACAGACACCGCAGTACTTCCAAACCGTGCGTCTGTTCGACGCCCCGACGACGTCGCCCCCAGCATCCGATGTCCCCAGTCAGACGCCACCGCCATCGACGCCTCCAGCGTCCGCCGCATCCACTAGCGCCACGTCCCGCCCGACTACCGCCCAAGTACCCACGGCGGCTGCATCGTGACCAGAAATTTGCGTCGATCGCACGCCGATAATCGACAGGTGGTATCCCTCGCGATCTGTACCGCGGATTCTGACCGTCGCTCCTGGCTGTGGCGTGTTCGCTTCCTCATCGATTACGCGCCTCGCGTGGGACCGTGCCGGAGAAATTCTTCCTGGACGACGTATCAGCGCGCCGTCTCGATGCTCTTTCTCGTGACGGCCGACCTGGGGGGCGACCGCCAGTCGGTGCGAACCGCAGCATGGGCGCGCTCGCTACGGGGGAGCGCACCGAGAACGCGGTGAGGGCGCCGGGGTCCATGATCCCGGCGCCCTCACCGGCGTCCGTCAGTCACAAACCGCGCTGCCGTACACGTTGTGATAGCGGTCGTAGAGGCGGTCGATGTCGGCCGGCTCGATCTTCAACGGTTCGCCGAGTGCGCGGGCGAGGTGGACGGTTCGCGCGACGTCTTCGCACATGACCGCCGCCTTCACCGCGGCTGTCGCGTCGGGGCCGATGGTGAACACGCCGTGGTTTTGCATCAGGATCGCGCGCGACCGGTGCCCGCGCAGCGTCTCGACGATGCCGCGGCCGATGTCGTCGTTGCCGATCAGCGCGAACGGTCCGACCGGGATCTCACCGCCGAACTCGTCGGCCATCGCGGTGAGTACGCACGGAATCGCCTCGCCCCTGGCCGCCCACGCCGTGGCGTAGGTCGAGTGCGTATGCACGATGCCGCCGACCTCGGGCATTGCGCGATAGACGTACGCGTGCGCCGCCGTGTCGCTCGACGGCGAGTGCGCACCGTCAACGACATTGGCCGTCGAGGTCGCACACGATCATGCTCTCCGGCGTCGAGCTCGTCGTAGCTGACTCCGCTCGGTTTGATGACGAACAGATCTTCGCCCGGTACTCGAGCCGAGACGTTTCCGGCTGTCCACACGACGAGGCCCCAGCGCACGCAGCTCCGCATGCAACTGCGCGACCGACGTGCGGATCTCGGCCACAATCGGTCGACGACCGGTGCTGTCACGACGCGCTCGCTTCGATTCGCAGGCGCGTGCAACCGGTGCAGCACGTCGTTGACGCCGCGGCCGAAGTAGTCGTGCAGCTGCTGAGTACTCCGCGTAGAGGCGGTTGTAGATCTCGTGGTTGGCCGCGTTGGGCACGTAGGCGTTGTGCATGCGCCCGGCCCATCGCTGCCGACGCTGTCGTGACGTCGGGGTACGCGCCCGCCGCGACCGCGGCGTGGATTGCTGAACCAAGTGCGGGCCCGTGCTCAGAATCGAGCAGCTGACATCGGGAGGCCCGTCACGTCGGCGTACACCTGCATCACGAACGCATTCTTGAGCAAGCCGCCGGCCACCACGAACTCCTCGCAGGGCACGCCGGCCTCCTCGAACGTCTCGATGATCTTGCGAGTGCCGAACGCGGTCGCTTCGACGAGCGCGCGGTAGATGTCTTCTGGTTTGGTCGACAGCGTGAGGCCGACGATGACACCGGACAGCGAGTGGTCGACGAGCACCGATCGGTTGCCGCTCTCCCAGTCGAGTGCGACCAGACCGTGCGCGCCGACCCGCTGCTGCGAGCACAAAGGAGCTGAGGTAGTCGTGCGGGTCCATCCCGAGTGCTTCTGCTCGTGCGAGGTATTCGGCCGGCAGTGAGTTGTCGACGAACCACGCGAAGATGTCACCAACCCCGCTCTGACCGGCCTCGTAGCCCCACAGGCCTTGCACGATTCCGTTGTCGACGACGCCACACATTCCGGGCACCTCGGCGAGTCGATCACCGTTCATCACGTGACATGTCGACGTGCCCATGACCGCAAGCATTTGACCGGGCAACGTCGCCTTTGCAGCTGGTGCAGTGACGTGCGCGTCGACGTTTCCGACGGCGACCGCGATGCCTTCGGGCAAGCCGGTCCAAGCGGCTGCCTCCGCAGTCAATCCGCCGGCCCGACCGCCGAGTGGGGAGAGCGGAAACTCCAGCTTGTCTTGAGCGAAGTCGGCAAAGCCGGGATTCAACGCGGCGAGGAAATCACTGCTCGGCCAACCGCCGTCCTGATAGATGCCCTTGTAACCGGCCGTGCAGACGTTGCGTGTCTCGTTGCCGCACAGCTGCCAGATGATCCAGTCCGCCGCTTCGATCCACCGCTCGGTCGCGGCATAGATTTCGGGGTCTTCTTCCAGCAACTGCAGGCCTTTGGCGAACTGCCACTCCGAGGAGATGCGTCCGCCGTAGCGCGGCAACCATCGTTCGCGGCGAGTCGGCGGCGAGGGCATTGATTCGGTCGGCATGCGATTGTGCTGCGTGGTGCTTCCACAGCTTCACGTACGCATGTGGGCGGTCGCGGAAACGATCGTCGCGACACAGTGGAGTGCCATCGGCGAGCACCGGCACCATCGTGCACGCGGTGAAGTCGGTCGCAATCCCGATCACCTGCGCAGGCGCAACACCACTGGCGGAGATCGCTTTCGGGACTGCGTCGCGAAGCACGTCGATGTAATCCTGCGGGTCCTGCAACGCCCAGTCAGGCGGCAGTGGGCCACCGGTTGCCGCGAGTGCTCGGTCCATGACGCCGTGCGCGTAGGAGTGGACAGCGCTGCCCATCTCCCGGCCGTCGGACACTCGCACCACCAGCGCGCGGCCCGACAACGTCCCGTAGTCGACCCCGACGACGAACTTGTCCCTGTTATCGCTCACATGCATATTGTGCAGGTCTCCGGTGGGCTCGTTCGACATCAGTGCGGCCGCGCTTTCGTGGGTGGTTTTTGAGTGCTGTCACGAACGATGAGGGTAGCTTCGACGACGTGGCGCTCCGCGGCGCGTGCGCCGGATTCGATCTGGTCGACGAGTAACGCGAGGCTGCAGCGTCCGACTTCGCCGAAGTCTTGCCGGATGGTGGTCAGCGGCGGGCTGAAGTAGGCGGCTTCCGGCACATCGTCGAAGCCGACAACGCTCACGTCACCAGGGACATCGCGGCCCCGTTCGTGGAACGCGCGCAAGCACTCCGACTGCCATCGAGTCGTTCGCGACGAAGACCGCCGTCACGTCGGGCATGCTCGCGAGTACGCGACCCGTCTCGAACCCGGAGCGCGCGCTCCAGTCGCCGCGCAACGGCGGAGGGACCTCTACGCCGGCCCGTTCAAGAGTGGCGCGCCAGCCGGTGGTGCGTTGCTGGGCTTCGAGCCAGTCGCCTGGTCCAGACACATGCCACACCGTTGCATGGCCTAGGTCGAGCAGATGTTGGGTGGCCGCCTGGGCGCCGGCGTGCTGGTCGACCGTGACGACGTCGATGTCGGCGGCCGCGTCGCCCTCAACTGCCACGACCGGCAACCCGGACGGCAAGCTCGCGAGGGCCTGGGCCAGCGAATCGAGTGGCGCGATGACGACGACTCCCTCGACCCCCTGGTCGACGAGGCGCCCGATGGCCTGGCGAACTGCGGGTCGATCGGTCGAGCGCAGGCTTGCAACAGTCACGAAGTATTGCGACTCCAGCGCCGCTTGTTCGATGCCGTAGAGCGTCGACGCCGGGCCATACAATGTGCTGTTGAGGGTGACGACGCCCAGCGTCTGCGATTTTCCGGTGACGAGCGTGCGGGCGGCGCTGTTGCGGCGGTAGCCCAACTCCTCGATGGCGGCCAGTACTCGGGTGCGGGTGGTCGCGGTGACGCTAGGGTGCTTGTTGATGACACGCGACACTGTCTGATGCGAGACTCCAGCAAGCTGCGCGACATCAGTCATCGCGGGCGCGCGCAGAGCGCCGCCTGACGGTGTGCGAGTTGGCGGCCCGCCGGGCGCGCTAGCCACGGATTGCCGCCGGGGTAGTTTGAGCCTGAGTGAGCGTTAACATAGCCGTCTCAAGTATGTCGGCGAACGACATCCTGTCAATGCAGCGCCGCTCAACTGTTGTCTGCCTGACGTCGCCGATTTCGTTGAGTGTCCCGAGGGTCACCGCGCAACCATTAACTGATCTGCGCACCTCATAGGGGTAGACCTGCCGCAACCGAGGCTCGGACTGGGCGTGGGGATTGCCACCGGCGCCGGAATGCGGCTGAATACGACCCAGGCGCTGCGAGCCCGGCCGCCTGACGCCAGGCACGCCGATTGCATGAACGGCGGCACACCGGACGACGAGAGGTTCGCTAGTGACGATCCGATGGCGCCTGTTTCTCGCCAGCGTGCTCATGCTGTTCCTGGAGCTTTCACTCATCCGCTGGCTCGGCGCGAACGTCGTCCACCTCTCGTACTTTTCCAACTTCGTGCTCCTCGGATCCTTCCTCGGCATCGGGCTGGGGTTCCTTCGCGCGGCCGGACCGGGGCACTCGGATCGGCCGCTTCCGTTCTACTCACCCGTGGCCCTACTCGGGCTCATGGGGTTCGTCAGCGCCTATCCAGTCACGGTGGATCGCAGTAGCAGCCAGCTGATCTTCTTCAGCAGCGGCGCGTTGCAGGCGTCGGGTCCGCCCATCTGGTTGACGCTGCCGTGCATCTTCCTCGCGGTCGCGGCCGTGCTGGCAGGCCCGGGCGAGATTGTGGGTGCGTGCTTTCGGCAGCTGCCTCGGCTCGAGGCCTATCGCTTCGACCTGCTCGGCAGTCTGGCCGGCATCGCCGCCTTCACTGGGTTGTCATTCCTCGACGCGCCGCCCCTGCTGTGGTTCGGCATCGTCTGCGCACTGTTCATCACCTTGATGGGCAGGCTCGCAACGTCGGTGACGGTCACCTTGGCCGCGGCGCTCTTCCTGCTCCTGGTCTACCCGTTGCGGCACGACACCGGTGTGTTCTGGTCGCCCTACTACAAGGTCTCGACGAGCAAGGTCGACGACGGCAACGGCGGCACGGCGTTCGAGGTCGACGTCAACGGCGTGCCGCATCAGCGACTGACGTCAGCGGCCACCCGGGCGAAAGAGGAGCCCTGGTACCTCGAGCCCTACAACCGGATCCCGGCGGTCCCGAAGAACGTGCTCATCGTCGGCGCCGGCACCGGCACCGATGTCGCGATCGCGCTCGCACACGGCGTCCAGCACGTCGATGCCGTCGAGATCGACCCGACGCTGTTGCGGTTTGGTAAGCAGCACGACCCCGACCATGCCTATCAAGACCCGCGAGTCACCAGTCATGTCAACGACGGCCGGGCGTTCCTCGAGCAGACAAACACGAAGTACGACCTGATCCTCTTCGCGCTGCCCGACTCGCTCACGCTCGTGTCCGGAGCAAGTTCGCTGCGGCTTGAGAGCTACCTCTTTACGAAGCAGGCCGTCGAGGTTGCGCGCTCGCACCTGGCGCCGGACGGCGCGTTCGCGATGTACAACTTCTACCGCGAGCAATGGCTTGTCGATCGGCTGGCGGGCACTGTCGACGACGTCTTCGGCCATGACCCGTGCATCTACGACCAGCAGCAGGCCGAGAGCCTCGCGGTCATCGTGGCCGGCCTGACGCCGGCCGACCAGGTGTGCGATCAGACGTGGGCTCGACCGGCAGACACGCCGGCTCCGGCGACTGACGACAAGCCGTTCCTCTATCTGAAGGACAGCACGATCCCGTCGCTCTACCTGGCCGCGCTCGGGCTGATCATCGCCGGCAGCGCGATCGCGATCGGTGGCGTGTTGTTGGCGAATGCGGCGGCCGGCGGCGCGTGGCGTGCGTCGGCGCTTCACCGGACAACTCGCCGGGATGTGGGGCTACCGCGACCTCTTCCTGCTCGGCGCGGCCTTCCTGCTGATGGAGACGCGAAGCGTCACGAGTTTCGCGCTGCTGTTCGGAACGACATGGCTGGTGAATGCACTCGTGTTCGCCGGCGTGCTGGTAGCTGTGCTTGCGGCCGTCGAAGTGACACGGCGGTTGCCGACGCCACCGATACCGGCGATGTACGCCTTGCTGGTCGGTGGCCTGGCGCTGAACTGGCTGGTGCCGACGTCGTGGCTGCTGTCGTTGGCGTTCCTGGTGCGAATGGTCGTCGCGGTGGTGATCGCGTTCCTGCCGATTTTCGCGGCGAACATCATCTTCGCGAAACGGTTCTCCGAGACCGGCGACGCGGCGCTGTCGTTCAGCACCAACCTGCTCGGCGCGATGCTCGGCGGGTGCCTGGAGTATCTGTCGCTGGTGTTCGGGTATCACGCGCTGCTCATCTTGGCTGCAGTTCTCTACGTCGGTGCCTATCTCGATCTCGCCGAGCTCGGCGCACCGCTTGCAGAGGCCGAGCAACGCACTGTGACCGGTGTCGAGGTTGAATCCGTAGTCCTCAAGCAGTCGGCTGCTCACGCCTCGAAGTAGCGTGCGCGGGACGTCGATGATCGTCTCGCAGCGCTGGCACTGGCAGTGGGCGTGCGGGACCGTCGTCAGGTGGTAGACCGCATTGCCGTGGCCGAGGTGGGTATGGGCGACCAGACCCGCGGTCACGAGCGACTCCAGCGTGCGGTAGACGGTCGCGCGGTGTACGCGCGGCTGCAGCCCGTTCACCGCGTGCGCGATGTCGTCGGCGGACAGATGCGCGTCGGTAGCCGACAGTGCCTCGAGGATCGCGACTCGCGCGTCGGTGATCCGGGTGCCCTGCGCGCGGAGTTCGCCGACGGCGGCAGACAGCCGCTCGGCGCCGTAGCTCTGGGCGCCCTGAGCCAGGGTCTTGGTCGGGGTCCGTGCCGCAGCCACGTCGGGTCAACTCCTTCGAGTGCGCGATAGCAGCGTAGCCGCGTGCCACCACGGCAAGGGTATGTGCGACACAGTCGCAACTGGGATGTTACGGTGGCCAGGTCTGCAGGTGAGCCGCGCGCGGGCGACGGGACCAATCCAAACCCGGGCGCGCTGCGAACCTGTCGCATCTGATGGCGTCGCGAGCGATCGGTGAACCGGTGGTGGATCGCGGTGAGCACCCAGACGCAGCGTTCGGCCGGCGGCATACAGCGTGCTCGCGCGCATCAAGCAGGGCCTCACCCGCGGCTGAGTGGACCAGGCTCGGCCGGGATGTTCGCGGTGATCATCGCGCTGCAACGTCATCGGCTGGTTCATCATCATCGCGCTCGTCGCGCCCCACCACTACACGGTCGGCACCAAGACCTTCGGAATCGGCATCGGACTGACCGCGTACACCCTCGGCATGCGGCACGCGTTCGACGCCGACCACATCGCGGCCATCGACAACACCACCCGCAAGCTGATGGGCGACGGCAAGCGGCCACTGTCGGTCGGCTTCTGGTTCTCCCTTGGGCACTCGTCGGTCGTCTTCATGCTCGCGTTCTTGCTGTCGCTCGGTGTCAAGGCCCTCGTCGGTCCGGTAAGGAGCGACACCTCCGCGTTGCACCACTACACCGGCCTCATCGGCACATCGGTCTCCGGAACGTTCCTCTTCGTCATCGCCGACGATCAACGTGATCATCCTGGTCGGGATCATGAAGGTCTTTCGCGACATGCGGCGCGGCGTCTATGACGAGGAGACCCTCGAGCACCACCTGGCCAACCGCGGCCTGATGAACCGCATCCTGCGACCGATCATGAAGTCGATCACCAAGCCCGGGCAGATGTACGGCGTCGGCCTGCTGTTCGGTCTCGGCTTCGACACGGCGACCGAGGTGTCGCTCCTCGTCCTTGCGGCGGCGGGCGCGGCGAGTGCGCTGCCGTGGTACGGGATCCTCGCGCTGCCGATCCTCTTCGCCGCCGGCATGTGCCTGTTCGACACCATCGACGGCACGTTCATGAACTTCGCGTACGGCTGGGCGTTCTCCAGGCCGGTCCGCAAGGTCTTCTACAACATCACGATCACCAGCCTCTCGATCATGATTGCGGCGGTGATTGGCGGCGTCGAACTGCTCGGCCTGCTGTCACAGCAGCTGAACGTCACCGGCCGGTTCTGGACCGACATGCAGAACGCCAACATCAACACGCTCGGGTTCGTCATCGTCGGTTTGTTCGTCGTGACGTGGGCTGTCGCATTGTTGATCTGGCGATTCGGCCACATCGAAGAGAAGTGGACCGCCGGCATGCGGCAGCACGCGATTCGCGACGCTAACGGACTAACCCTCGTCGTAGACGGTGAGGTCGGTGGCTTTCACCGACAGCCACACGCGTTCGTCGACACCAAGTTGAAGGTCCGCCATCGCTGCGGTCGTGACGTCGACGGCGACATCGGGTGGGCCGTTGACGAACAGCCTGACCAAGTCGCCGTGTTGCTCGACGGTGGCGATGGTTCCCGCCCACACGTTGCGTGGGCTTCCATGCGGGACGTCGCGGTGTACCGAAATGCTTGACGGCCGCGCGACCACGAACACCTCGCCGTAGTGCGCCTCCGACAGTCACCAACTCGGCGCCCGTAGGCAGCCTGACCGACGTGCCGTCGGACTTGCCCGCGAAGAGGTTGAGCCCGACGAGTTGAGCGACGTAGCGCGTCTTCGGGTTGCGGGTGATCTCTTGCGGCGTGCCCGTCTGCACGACGACGCCGTCTTCGATGACAGCGACGTGGTCGGCGAGGATCAGCGCGTCGAGCGGATCGTGCGTGACCAACACGGTCGCGCCGCCGAACTCGCCGAGGTGGCGGCGCAGGTCGCCGCGCACGCTCATGCGGGTGCCGGCATCGAGTGCCGCAAGCGGCTCGTCGAGCAGCAACACCTGCGGCGTCGTCGCGAGCGCCCTCGCCAGCGCGACTCGCTGGGCCTGGCCGCCCGACAGCTGCGCA
Organism: uncultured Actinomycetes bacterium; assembly: GCA_963799955.1. Taxonomy (GTDB): domain Bacteria; phylum Actinomycetota; class Actinomycetes; order Acidothermales; family Acidothermaceae; genus PALSA-607. The sequence continues at coordinate 182,717 of CAWCZJ010000012.1, read as the reverse complement.
GGCCGCTGGTCCGCCTGCTCCATGCAGGCCGACCCGTGCCAGCCACGCGTCGGCGACTTCGCGAGCGGTCGTCTTTTCTGACCCCTTGGCGCGCAGACCGAACGCCACGTTGTCGCGCGCAGTTCATCGTCGGAAACAACAGATAGTCCTGGAACACGACGCCGATCGACCGTTGCTCGGTCGCCAGCCGGACGCCGGCGGCGACGTCTTCCCAGGTGCGCTCGCCGACTCGCACGTAGCCCGCCGAGGCGGGCAGCAGGCCGGCGATGACCCGCAGCGCGGTCGACTTGCCGGCCCCGTTCGGACCGAGGAGTGCGAGCACGCCGCCAGCGGGTACCTCGAGCTACACGTCGAGCCGCCACCGCTCTCGCTCGACGACGATGTGAGCGTCAAGTGCCGCGCCTGCACCCGCTGGCGTCACGCGCGCAGCCAGCGATCGCGCAACCCGGCGAGGATCGCCACCGAGACGACCAGCAGCACGAGGCTCAGCGCGATCGCGGCGTCCGGATTGTTTTCCAGGGCGAGATAGACCTGCAGCGGCATCGTCTGGGTAGTCCCGGGATAGCTGCCCGCGAATGTGATCGTGGCGCCGAACTCGCCCGAGCGCGCGAGCCCAGCACAGCACCGCGCCGGCCGCGATGCCAGGGCCGAGCATCGGCAGCGTGACATGCACGAAGGTGAAGAGACGCGACGCCCCGAGCGTCGCAGCCGCATGGTCGTAGCGGACGTCGACGCCGCGCAGCGAGCCTTCGACCGACACGATCAGGAACGGCATCGCGACGAACGTTTCGGCGACGATGACGGCGGCGGTCGTGAAGGGAAGTGACACCCCGAACACCCGGAGAATTTCGCTACCCACGACGCCGCGACGGCCGTACGCAAGGAGCAGCGCGATGCCCCCGGCAACGGGCGGCAGCACGAGCGGCAGCGTGATCAGACGCGCGCAGCAGCGCGCGGCCGCGAAACTCGAGCCGGGCCAACACCCACGCAATCGGCACGCCCACCACGATGGCGATTGCGGTGGCCGCGGTCGCAGTCTCGAGTGACAACCGCAACGCCGTGCGGACGTCGGGACTGCTGATCAGCGACGGCAAATGGTGCCAGGGGGTGCGAATCAACAACCCGACGATCGGCAGGATCAGGAACACGACGCCGATCGCCGCGGGCACGAACAGCGCGTAAGGCACCCGCGCCCGAGGGTCGCGCTGCGGATCGACCTTCGCGGTGGTGGTAGCGACGTCGGTCATGTGCGCAAGTGTGGCCCGCGGGGATCACGGCTGCTGGAACCCGGCCGCCTGCAAGATCTGCTGTCCGGCCGGCGACACCACGTAGTTCACGAACTCCTGCCCGGCAACGGCGTTCTTCCCGGTCTTGACGACCACGATCGGGTAAGTGTTGATCGCGCTCGCTGCTTCGGCGAAGTTCACGCCGAGCACCTTGCTGCCCGCCGACTTCACGTCGGTCTGGTAGACGATGCCGGCGTCGACCTCACCGAGTTCGAGCTTGGTCAACACGGAGGAGACCTGTTGCTCGAGCGTCACCGGGTGGGGCGTCAGCTTGGCTGCGGCAAAGGCCTTGGCTGCCGCCGCACCGCACGGGACGGTCGCCGCACAGATCGCCAACTTCACGCCTGACTTCGTGACGTCGGCAAGATTCGCGATGTTGTCGGGGTTGCCCGGCGCGACCGCGATCTCGAGCTCGTTCTTGGCGAACACCTGTCGGTGTCCCGACGCCATCACCGGCTTTGGTGACGGTGCCCATCGTCGTGGTGCTCGCGGCGGCGAAGACGTCGACCGGCGCGCCTTGCGCGATTTGAGCGGCGAGGGTGTCGGAGCCCCCGTAGGACGGCACGATCTTCACGCCTGGGTGTGCCTGTTCGAAGTTCGTGGCCAGCGTCGTGAACGTCGCCATCAGCGACGACGCGGCGAATACGACGACCGTGCCAGAGATGCTCGGCGCGATCGGTCCGGCTGAACTGGCGCGCCGCTGCAGTGCTGGACGGCGACCGACGCGGCCTTCTTCGAAGAGCTGCACCCGGCGAGGCCGAGCGCGACAACAACGGTGGTGACGACGACGGCGGACGCGGTCCGGTTCATGAACTCTCCGAGCGGGTGAAGGGACGCCGGCTGATCGGCGTCCGGTATTGGTAGGTGCCGGAAGCTCCACCACCACATTGGTTGCCTTGATCGACGCGATAGCCAGCACGCCCGGCTCGAGCTCCAACTCATCGGCCGCCTCGCGGCTGATGAGGGAGACGATTCGCTGGCCACCGCACTGCATCTCGACCTGCGCCATGACGGTGTCGCGAATCACCTTGGTCACGATGCCGACCAACCGGTTGCGCGCCGACGCCTGCGCAACCTGGCCCGGGCTCGGCGGCGTCGCCCAACGTCGTCGCGAACCGTGCCAGCTCGGCGCCATCGACGGCTAGGTGCCCGGTCTCGTCGGTCGTCGAGGCGAACCTGCCCGACTCCGCCCAACGCCTCGCCGTGTCGTCGCTGACGCCCAGGAGGCGGGCGGCGTCAGCGATCCGGTAGGTGGGCATGCGGCCAACAGTAACCGCAGATGCGGTGTCCAACCACCACAGTCACCGACATGCGGAGCTGCTGGAGCGCGCGGCGGGCTTAGCCGACCGGGACGACGAGGGGTGGCAACTGGCCGCGCTGATCGCTGACGCGGCGCACCGACGTCCCGGAAACGTAGAACTCCAGCGTGTGGCCGCCCCAGACCCACTCGCTCGTGGTGACCGTGACGCCGACGACGCCTTGGGCGCCGTCGCGCTCGCCCTCGGCTTGCAGTCTGGTCATCGCAATCTCGCGGGCGTCGTAGAAGCCCTGGGTCCACTGGGCGAGCTCGATGTTCTGGCCGACCTGGCGCATCGTCTGCATCACGCCCTGCACCGCGATGTGGTAGACGCAGGTGCCGAGCACGAACGACACCGGACACCAACCGACGTTGAGCAGTTGGTACAGCTCTTTGGCGTCGAGGTGACTGGTGAACGGAGCGCCTGAAGGTTGCCGGTGCGACGCGGTGCCGTCGCGGTGACGCACCGCCGTACCGATCGCGGTGAACTCAAGCGCGTCGGCGCTGTGCGCGCGATAGCCGAGCTTGACCCCGATCACGCCGTCGCCGCCGACCTTCACGGTCTCGGCGATGAGCCGGTTGATGGCGTTCATCCGCGCGGTGTACATCGCCTGCGACAGCACCTGGTACTCACCGGGCTGCATGCCGCGGCCGGGCTGGAAGCCGACGTGGTAGACCGACACACCCATCACGAGTTCGATCGCGTCGAACCCGGTGTGCTCGAGCAAAGTGAACTCGGCGACCGACAGGTCGGACGTGAAGAACTTCCCGGACTCCGCGAGCCGGGTCTGCGCTGTTTGATCGAGACCTTCAGTCATGTGATCAAGCTAGCAACGCACAACACCGCCCACCAGGTGGGCGGTCGTCGTACGGACTGCGGGTTACTTGCCGCCTTTGCCCTCGTGCTCCTCGACGAATTCCTCGGGTGTGCCCTGGCCGCCGCCCTCGGGATCCGCGTTGCCGAGAGCAGTCTCGGCCGGCATGGCGTCGATGTGTGCCTTGGCCTCGGCTTCGAGGTCCTTCTTGTCGTGGTCGGACATGGGCGCTCCCTCGTCTCGTGCGTGCTCACGGCTACCGGAATCTACCTGCGGAACTTGGGCGGCTCACCCGCGAATCTACCGTCGGTGCAAGCACGAAGTCGAAGCTCACGCTCGACCAATCCGAGCCTGCGGGCCCGCCCGGCGGGGGCGGTTCAGTCGCCAGAGTGGTCGGCAAGTTCAGTGACCAGTCGCTCCTTGACGCCGAACACCGCGTCGTGGCCCAGGTATTCGTCGCCAGCAACGAAAATGTGCGTCGTGAGTTTGTGGTAGCCGGCGGCGCGAATCATGAAGTGGATATGTGCCGGTCGCATCCCGCCGCGGCCGGCGGCCGCGAGAAGTCGCCCGACCGGGCCGTCCGTCGGGATCGGGTAGGCGACGGGCCGCACCGACCAGAAGCGAAAGCCACCCTCGCTATCGGTGAACAGGTGCCCACGGTTCGCGGTATGGGCGCCGTCGTACTGGACGTCGTACAACCCATCGCCGTCCGCCTCCCACACGTCGATCCGGGCGCCCGCGACCGGCTCACCGCCCACGCTGCGAACGGTGCCCTCGACCCAGCACGGCTGACCGACAGCGCCGGCCGCGAGGTCGCCGCCGAGTTCGATCTCGGGGGAGTTCTCGACGAAGAACGGGCCGAACACGGTGGACTGCGTGGCCGCGGAGTCGGCGACTTCGTTGACTGCGACGGTCAGCATCGAGAGGCCGAGGACGTCGGAGAGCAGCACGAACTCCTGCCGCCGCTCGTCGCACATGTGTCCGGTGCGGGTGAGGAAACCGATGGCCTCGTGCCACTCTTCGTCGGTCAGCCGGACGTCGCGCACGAACTCATGCAGGTGTCGCACCAGGCTCTGCATCACCTCGCGGTAGCGCGCGGACTGCGCGCCGTCGAAGCTCGCCACGACCTCCTCGGTCACGGCACGCTCGCGGGCCTCTTGCGACGCAGCTCTCATCAGGAGTGCGAGCCTAATCCCGGAGACCGCTCAGCCGAGGACGTCTCGGCTTAAGCAACGGACCGACCGTTGCATGCGCGCCGGCGATATATGGGTCGAGGTCCTCGACAGTCACGATCGCGAGATCGTCGATCGGCCACGCGTGCGCGGCGAGTTCGATGTCGAACTCCTCGTCGGGAAGCGCGACGAACGCGGCCCAATCGTCTCCGACGATCGCGGCTTCGCCTGAGTGCACAACACCATCAATGCGGACGGCGATGGGTTGGCGGGTCACGTCAGCGAGCGCATTCTCCTGCGCCAGCCGGAAGTCCTCGACTGTGTGGGCCGCCCATCGCGGATCGGCCATTCCGTCGCGCCGACGTACGAGCGGCAGCGCGAGTCGAGCCAACGGCTGCACGCCGTGGTGGCCGCCGTGACGCTGCACCGTCACATGCAACGACGCCGCCACCGGGCGGTCGCGGGTGTGGAGCAGTGTCGTGGTCGACGCATGCACCACGGTGACCCGCGCAGACCTACTGCCGCCTGCTGACACCGAGCCCGACATGCCGCCCAACGCACGTGCGGCCGGTATCTCGGGCGGCAAGCCGTACCACTTCAGATCGCAGCGGCGCGCGCGGTCAGCCTGCTCGTTGAGGTGGTGCCGATGCTCCATGTTCGGGAAGACCAACCCGACCAGCCACCGCCACCGGCGGTGCGGATATGCCCGGCGCCGCGCCTGCGCTTGCTCTCGCCGGCTCGTCATGAGCCGAGCGTCTCACGAGGTTACGGGTCACCGAGCGGGCACCGGCTGCGAGAACAAGGAGCAGCCCGCTGGCGAAGCAGCCGATGGTGATCGTGTCGAGCGAACCGTTCGGGGCGAAGCCCCAGACCGCGAGCCGGCCGAGGGTCGCGACCGAGACTGCGACACCTAGGCCCAGCATCGCCGTCCGACTGGCCGTTTGGTTTTGGCTCGACTCCGGCCGCCTTGGGTGAACGGCCTGGAGAAGTTGTGCGGCCAGCACGACCAGGGCCAGCACTGTCGCGAGAACGAGGGTCGATGTGGCGACCCACGGGATGCGCTGCACCCACCATGTCCGGGAGCCGATCGCCGGTTGCGAGAACCAGCGGTTCGGATATGCGACGACTGCGACGATCACGACCGGCACCATGTGCCAGAGATAGACCGGCATCGTCATCGCGTTGGCGCGCTGGATCAGGCCGCGGAGCCGACGCCGAGCGGGCTGCGCAAGCCATGCCGAGACGGACGGCGACGCGAACAGCACGGCGCCGATCTGGGCCAAGCCGAACGCCAGCAGTGCGGCCGAGGGTGGCGAGGCGTTCTGGATGCGGGCACCCGGGACGCCGACCATGCTGACCGGATACGGGCCCCACCAGATCAGTGCCACCACTGCGAATGACGCGGCGGTTGCTAGCACCAACGCCCGCCCTCGTCGTCCGGCGAGAAATCCGTCGTGCCACGCGAACCCGAGCTGATGGAACGTTCCCCACACCAGCACGTAGTTGGCCCACCCGACGAAGCGCCAGTGTTCTTCGATGTAGCCGACATCGATGACCACGGCCGTCGCGGCCATCACTGCCGGCACGATGACGCCGTAGCGGCGGTGGAGCGCGAGAAGGACCGGGGTCAGCAGGAGGAGCAACAGGTAAGGCGCGAGGAACCACAGGTGCAGCGACAGCGCCCACCCGGCCTCTTCGAGATCGCTGCGATTAGCGCCCGCGGCCGTGCAAATGACCACCGCAAGCGAGATCGCCGCGATATAGCCGGCGGTCGGCACGAGCAGGCGCCGGGCCCGCCGCCTGGTCCAGCCAAACGCGGAGCCGCCGTTTGCTTGATACCTCGTCCACGACAGCGCGTTGGAGTAGCCGCCGACCAGGAAGAACAGCGGGACGACTTGGAAGATCAGGGTGAGCCACGAGGTCCACGGCGAGACGCCGAGTACGTCGACGCCATCGAGCTGGCCGTGCTTGTAGGTGATGCCGGTGGCGATCCAGTGTCCGAGGACCACCGCCGCGATGGCGACGACCCGGATCAGGTCGAGATAGGTGTTGCGCGACGTGACGCCCACCACGATCGGTGCCCGGGGCGGCGTCCATGGATTCCAGGGTAGGTGCACCGGCGGCGCCGAGATCACCGCGATTTAAGGCCGCGCTGGCCTCGCTTTCGGGCGGCTGGTCCGAAAATGAGACCACCGCCTGACCAAAGCTGGATTCTCGAGGGGGTGCACCGGGGACACACGTTCACCGCGATGGTGGCGCCCCGACGGTCTTGACCACTGTTTTGCAAACAAATGCACAGCCAGCAAGCCACGGCACGAGCAACCGACAGACACTGACACCGGCGCCCGCGGGGGGCCAGGTTTCTGCTCCAGGCGATGCGCGGCCATTGGCGAGCCGAGAGCTTGTCGGTCACGTCAGCCCTCATTTGCACCGTCGCCATCGTCACGATCCCCGAACTCGGCGGCCGCGCCGTCGACAGTGGCCTCATCGGTCATCACTGGCGCACCCTCGGGATCCTCGGCGGGATCATCGCCGTCCTCGGCGTCGTGCAGGCCGTCACTTCAGGCCTGCGGCGCTACTTCAACGGCATCTCCTCGCGCACGGTCGAGGCAGAGCTGCGGCGCAGCTTCTTCACCCGCCTCCTCGGTTTCGATGTCGGCTATCACGATCGGGTGAACCGGGGTCAGCTGCTCTCGCGAGTCACGAGCGACCTCTTCCAGATCCAGGCGCTGGTGTCGTCGACACCGGTCTGGATCGCGAACACCCTCACGATCGTCGTCGTTGCGATCATCCTGGTCGTCATCAACCCGCTGCTGGGCCTCATCGCGGTGGCCGGCCTGCCGATCGTCGCGTACACATCTCTTCGATACTCGACGCGTGTTCGCCCGATCCTCGGCGAGTTGCAGCGCGAACGCGGCGAGCTGGCGGGTGTCGTCGAGGAGGCGCTCAGCGGGATACGCGCGGTCAAGGGTTTTGGCGCTGAGTCGATTCTCGAGCGCCGGCTGGGCCGCCAGGCCGACGCCGTGCGGGCGCGCTCGATCGAAATCGTGCGGATGCGTTGCCGCTACAACCCATTGCTCAACGTCATGCCGATGTTCGAACTCGTCGCGGTGAACTGGTACGGCGGCTACCTGGTGCTGCACCACGAACTCACGGTCGGCATGCTGCTCGCGTTCAACACCTACCTCGCCGTGGTGACCGGACCGCTGCAGGCGATCGGCTGGTTCGTGGTGCAGGTGCAGCGCGCACTGGTCTCGGCCCGCCGGCTAGAGACGGTGATGAGTCATCGGGTGACGATCCGTGAACCTGCTAATCCAGTGCCGCTGCCCCGCGGCGCTCATGTCGGCCGTGTGTCGTTCGACGACATCACCTTCAGGTACCCGGGTAGCGACGAGTTCGTGCTCGATGGCTTCAACCTCGAGATCGCCAGCGGCGAGGTCGTCGCGCTGGTCGGGCCGACGGGTTGCGGCAAGACCACGGTGGCCGCGTTGCTCGCCCGCCTCTATGACCCGACTTCGGGCGCGGTGCGCATCGAGGGCATAGACCTTCGCGAGCTCTCAACCGACACGGTGCGCGCTGCAGTGGGGGTCGTGTTCGAGGACAATTTCCTTTTCGACGACACCATCGCGGCCAATCTGCGGGTGGGTTCTCCGGAGGCCACCGACGCAGAACTGCAGCTTGCGGCTCAGGTCGCTCAGGCCTACGAGTTCGTCGCGGAACTGCCGGGCGGTTACGACAGCGTCGTCGGTGAGCGAGGTCTGTCGCTCTCGGGCGGGCAGCGTCAACGCGTGGCGCTCGCCCGAGGGATCCTCGCCGACCCGAGGGTGCTGGTGCTCGACGACGCGACGTCGGCGGTCGACGCCGAGAAAGAGCGGGAGATCATCGCTGGCCTCGAGGGCTTGTCCCACGACCAGACGATCGTCCTCATCTCCCATCGGGCAGCCACCATCGCGATGGCCGATCGCGTGGTGCTGATCGACGGCGGTCGGGTCGCGGCGACCGGCACCCACGACGAGTTGGTGGCGACGTCTGCTCGCTACCGTCAGGTGCTCGGGATCGTCGATGACACGCATGACTCCGACGACGACGCGACGGGGTTTGATCAATGCGGCTGAGAAGAACGCTCGCCGAACTGCCTGCCACACCTCCGGTGAGCCTGCCGCGCAAGCAACACCTCGTGCGCGTATCGCTAGCAATGCTGCGTCCCTATCGGCGCAGGTCGATCGGCGCGCTTGTGGTGCTGGTATTCGCCCTGGCAGCGACGCTCGCGGGGCCGGCGTTGGTCGAATATGCCATCAACAACGGACTCGTCAACCATCACTCGATGCGGGTCGTGAACATTGCTGGTGCGGGCTACCTTATTGCGGCGGTCGCATCGTATTTCCTTACGTCGTCGCAAACCTGGCTGCTCTCCTCGACCGGTGAGTTCGTCTTGAACGACCTTCGCAAGCGCGTGTTCAATCACTTGTTGGGCCAACCGCTCGCATTCTTCGATGCCGAGAGTTCGGGTCAACTGCTCTCGCGCATGACGGCAGACATCGACGTGCTGGAAACGCTTGTTCAGAACGGTCTCGGCTCCTTTGCCATGAGCCTCGGACTGTTCTTCTTCTCGATCGTCGTACTGCTTATCACCTCACCGTTGCTGTTCCTCGCCACGACGGTCTGCCTCGTTCCGGTGTTGATCGCGGCAGCTCACTACAAGACGACGTCGACGCGTGCGTATACCGACGTGCGCACCCGCATCGGGCGCTCACTCGCCGCTATCGACGAGGGGCTGGCGGGTGTTCGAGTCGTGCAGGCGTTTCGCCGGCAGCGCGCGGTCGCCGCCGACTTCGACCGGCACAACGAGAAGCAGCTCGACGCCGAAATGACGACCGTGCGTTTGGGCGCGGTGTTCTTTCCCAAGATCGAGGGCTCGGGTGTTCTCGCCACCGTTGTGGTGCTGGTCTTGGGCGGCGTCCTGTACAGCCAGCACCTTGTCACTGTGGGCGCGGTCGCCGCGTTCGTGCTGTACATCGCGAATCTCTTCGCGTCGATCCAGGCGCTGAGCCAGCTGTTCGACCTGTTGCAGTCGTCGGGGGCCGCACTTGAGCACGGTGGTCGCGCTGCTCGACACCGAGTCGTCGATGGTCGATCCCGCAGAACCGGTGCGGTTGCCCGCCCGAGGGCGCCTTGAGTTGCGGCATGTGAGCTTCGCTTACGGCCACGGTGGCGAAGACGGCACCGTTGACTACGACGGTCTATGGGACGGCGAGGACGCAGGGTCGCGATCGGTGCTGACCGGCATCGATCTCGATGTCAGTCAGGGCGAGCACCTGGTGCTCGTCGGCCCGACCGGCGCGGGCAAGTCGACGCTCGCGAAGTTGATCGGGCGGCTCTACGACCCGAGCGCAGGATCCGTGCAACTCGGTGGCGTCGACCTTCGACACGCGAGCCTCGCGCATTTGCGCGAGCGGATCGTCGTCGTGCCGCAGGAGGGCTTTCTGTTTCGCGGCTCGGTGCTCGACAACATTCTGATCGGCCGTGCTGGCGCGAAAGAGGATGAGGCGCGTGCCGTGCTCGAGGAACTCGGGCTCGACGAGCGGTTCGATGAACTACCTGACGGATTGAACACTGACGTGGGTGAGCGCGGGACGCATCTGTCGGCCGGTGAGCGCCAGCTGGTGTCGCTGGCGCGCGCGGCGTTGACGGACCCGGCCGTACTCGTCATGGACGAGGCGACGTCGAGCATCGACCCGGGCACCGAGATCGCGCTCGAGCGCGCGCTGGCTGCACTGACGATCGGTCGGACGACGATCACTGTGGCGCACCGCCTCACGACCGCCGAACGCGCCGACCGCGTTGCGGTGATTGAAGACGGCAACCTCGTCGAACTCGGTCCGCATGCCGACCTTGTCGAGGCTGACGGACACTACGCGCGATTGTTCACTGCGTGGCGCGGCGCAGACCAGCCGAGCTAGACGTCAATCGAGGAAGCGCTTCCCCGATCGACGTCTAGGTCGGCGCTAGTCATCGACGTTCGCTGTGCATGCGCGGCAGCCAGAATCAAATAGCTGCTTGCGGTCCATGTGTAGGCGTGATCGCGCAGCCCGACTCCTGTCTCGGCATCGAAGTTCTCGGCGAACCCGGAGCGCTCGCACAGGGCGCGAAACCGCCTACTGACCTCGTCGGCCAAGTCGATGAAGCCGCCCCGTCGAAGACCGTCCTCGACGAGGACGGTCGTTGGTGCCCAAATAGGGCCGCGCCAGTAGCCGTCAGCACTGATACTCGGCCGACGACACGAGTTCCGTCGCGAGGCCGTGCTCAGTGAGATGCGACTCGATGTGGAGCGCGAGGGCAGTACGCACGTCGTCGGGTAGCTCCGCTCCGAGGACGATCGCCATGAGATCGAGCAAGCTGTTGCTCGAATAGGTGCGGCCCGATTCAGCGCCCCTGGATATGAATCTGCCATCGACCCACAGCTGCCCGAGCATTGCGGTACGCATGTCGTCGGCTACGCCTGCCCAGTGTTCGGCCTCGGCGAGGCCGAGCTCAGTCGCGAGCTGCGCAAGCTGCTGCGTTTGGAGAATCAGGAATGCGGCGAGATCCGACGTTTCAAGGACACGTTCGGTGTCAAACGTCGTCGCGTTGTCCCAGCCACTGTCGTTGCCGTGGTGGTAGTGGCATAGCTCGTGTCCGGGCGCGCGACGCATGACGAGCCAGTAGTTGGTCCACTTTGCGAGCTGGTGGTAGACGCGGAGCAGCTCGGCCCGCTCCAGTTGTTGACGCTCGCGCAGCTTCTCCAGCGCCCAGCCGTGAATCGGCGGTTTCACGAAGTTGTACAGGATCTCCGAGTGGGTGATCGAGTCGGGCAGTCCGCCCGAGTCGTCTTGGTGGTCGAACACCACCTGGAACTGGTCCCACGCGAGGCTTGGCAGATGTCCGGCAAGCGCCAAAGCGTTGAAGCAGTGGTCCCAGCTCCAAACCTTGTCCATCCAGTGCTTGGACATGAGAATGGCGGGCCGACCGACGAATCCCGCTGGAAGCACGGTCGCAGACCAAAGAACGTAAGCCGCGAGTTCTGCTGCTGGGGTTGCGTCGGTCCGCCACGGTGCCACTGCGTCGACGAAGTCGGCGAAATTGTCTTTCGCGCTTTGCAGAATCTCCTCGAAGCTGTCGAGTGCGGTGTACACCGTGCGCGAGCTTTCGAACTCTTCGATCGCGACTTCCCAGCCGCCGTCGGCGTCGGTGACTGTCAGCGCGCGCTCGCTGGAGCCGACCGATTGGTCGCCTATGACGTCGATGACCGTGCCGGTAATCAGGGTGACCCGGTAGCGACGTCCGGATTGGTAGACGGTGAAGACGAAGGAAGTGTCGACCGGGTCGCGGTAGAAGTAGGTGCCTGCGAACGGGGTGAGCGCGGTTGCTGCCGCGCGGATTCTGAGCCCGATGCCCTTTCCACGAATCCGTATCGTGTCGGCGTTTTCGTAGGCAAGTTCGATCGTGGCGTCGTCGTGTTGCCACTGCAAGCTGATGGGGGGTGGCCACGACTGTCGTATCGGCACGTTCTCCGTCGTCCCACGGGATGAGGGAGAGGATCGGGTGCATGCCGGTGGTGTGGGAGACGAGGTGGAGGTCGTCGGCGTAGACCCGCTCTGCGAGGACGGGCGAGATATCGAACCACGACCCGTAGTAGCTGAACGGAATGTCACGGACCGAGAACGTCAGACATGGTGGCGCGGTCATCCTGTCGTCGTGAGCTGCGATCTGGGTTCGTAGTCCTTGACTGCGCCGGCTGTGACGCCCGCGGCGACGTAACGCTGCGCGATGACCAGTAGCACGGTGGCCGGGATGGATGCGACGACGGCGGTCGCCATGATGGCGCTCCATTGCTGGTTGTTGTTTCCGATGTAGTGATAGATCCCGAGGGTGATCGGTAAGTGTTTCCCGCCACCATCCAGGGTGTTGGCGAAGATGAAGTCCGACCATGCCCACAGGAACGCGAAGAGCGAGACGGTCACGATCGAGTTGCGGCTGACCGGCAACACGATGGACCAGAAGCTTCTGAAGTAGCCGGCTCCGTCGATTCGTGCCGCCTGGAGGAGTTCTTCGGGTATCCCCGACATGAATGCGGTAAAGATCAGCACTCCGAACGGAACGGCGAGCGTGGAATCGGCCACGATGAGGCCGGGCAGTGTGTTGATCACCTTGAAGTTCAGGAAGATGGCGTAGAACCCCATCGCCATGATGATTCCCGGAATCATTTGAGCAAGGAGGAGCACGAAACTGAGTACGCCACCGCCACGCGGTCGCAGGCGAGCGAGGGAGTAGCCGGCCGGTGCTGCTAGGAGCAACGTCAACGCGACGGTGCCGAACCCGATGACGATGCTCGTTGCGATGTAGGGGCCCTGCTGGTGCAGGACGGCACGGTAGCCCGCAAGCGTTCCGTGCACCGGAAACCAGTTCGGCGGCGACTTGCGGATGTCCTGGTCGCGGGTGAAGGAGACGTTGACCATCCAATAGACCGGGAAGAGCATCAGGCCCGTCAGTAGCAAGCCGATCCCGGTCTTGAACCACGTCCTCTTGTGTGTCATGACTCGCGCTGCCTGCGCTGAATGCGAAAGTAGACGAATCCCGAGGATGAGCGTCATGACGATCAACATGTTGGCCACCGCCGCGCCGGGACCGAACGCCGGAAGAAGGTTGCCGAAACTCAACTGGTAAGACCAGGTAGCGAACGTCGTCGAAGCGCCGGCGGGGCCACCGCGGGTCATGACCCAGATGATGTCGAAGACCTTCAATGTGTAGACGAAGCCCGAGCAGCAAAGTGACTGCGGTCACGGGCCGCAGCAACGGAAAGGTGACCCGCCAAAACCGTTGCCAGCCGTTCGCGCCATCGAGTGATGCTGCTTCGTAGATGTCTGGGGAGATTCGCTTGCAACCCGCTGTACATCAACACCAAGTTGAAGGGGATACCGATCCAGATGTTCGCGATGATGACCGACACCAGCGCCCACTTAGGTGCGGTAAGCCAGTTGACCGGCGCGATTCCGATGCTGTGAAGAACGGAGTTCACCACGCCGGAATCGCTGTTGAGCATCCACGACCACGTCGATGCCGACACGATCAAAGGGAGCAGCCACGGAACCAGGAACAGCGCCCGCAAGGTCGCCGAAAGTCTGAAATGTTGAACGAAGAACACCGCGAGCGCGAGACCGATCACGAACTGGAAGACGATCGATACGACGGTGAAGATCAGCGTGTGGAGCAACGCTGGGGTGAACGTTGGGTCGTGAATATCGACACGGTAGTTCGCCAAGCCGCTGAACGGCGCGTGCCCGTGTACGAAGGACCGCACCGTGTAATTGCGGAAGCTTAGATCGAGGCTGCGGTAAAGCGGATACGCGTAGAAGATGAACAGGTAGATCGTGACCGGCGGCAAGAAACGCCCACGCCGCGACCTGACTAGCGCCGGGCCTTCTGCCCCCACGGCGGGCGCGCGGTGGAGGGGCGGCCGTAGCCGCCCCTCCACCGTCGCGCCGTGACGAATGGGAACCCACCCGTGCCGTGTCACTCATCCTGATCTTTTCGTGGCGCAGTCAGCTGCTACTTGCCGCCGGTCGCGGCTGCTGCTGCCGTTTGTGCGGCCCCCATCGCTGAACTCGCTGACTTCGAGCCGGTCAGTGCGTTCTGCACGGCCGTCCACAGTTGCTGCGAGATCTTCGGGTAGTTGGTACCCAGGTTGTCGCTAGTACGGCCCTTCGCGGCGCCCACTGCGGTGATCCAGACCGGCAGTTCAGGGTTAGCCGCCTGCTTGGCCTGGATTGCCGCCGTCGCTCCGATGTAGCCCAGCGTTGTGTCGGTGGTGAATGCGTTGTCCGCGGACGTCAAGCAGCTGACGATCTTCTCAGTCGTCGGGTAGCGGGACGTGTCCTTCTGCAACGGGATCGTGACGAACTCCCCGCCGGTCGGCGCCGGTGCGACACCGCCCGCCTGGCTCGGGATCGGAATGATGCCATACGGGAACCCGGCCTTGTCGGCGTTGGACAGCTGCCATGTGCCGTTCTCCGCGAAGGCGTACTTGCCGGTCGCGAACTCAGCCCACGACGTCGTCTGTGTGTCCTGGATCGCTGCGTTCGGAACGTAACCGTCCTTGAACCACGTCGTCCACAACTGCAAGCGCAGCAACGCCTTGGGGCGAGTCGAGCTTCGTCAGGTTCGCGCCGGAGCCCCAAAACCACGGCAGGAACTGGAAGCTGCCCTCTTCGGTACCAATAGCCGACAACGTGATGCCACCCTTGCCAGCTGCCTTCACCTTGGCCAGCGCCGCAGTGAGGTCCGCCCACGACTTGATGGTCGTCGGGATCGACCCCAGCAGCAGTAAGGATCGTCTTGTTGTAGTACAGCGCGAGCGTGTTAGCCCCGATCGGGATCCCATAGGTCTTACCGTTCAAGACACCGGCAGCAAGCAGGTTCGGCGCAACCGCCGACGTGTCGATGCTGTCTTGGTCGTTGCTGGCCAGCACACCGGCATCAGCCAACGTCGAGACCACCGGGTTGTCGACGATCAGCACGTCCGGTGAGTTGCCCTGCTGGGCCGACAGCAACGTCTGACTGAGCAACGCCGTCGTGTCATAACCGGTCCGCTTGATCTTCACACCAGCAGTCGCGCCGCAGGTGTTCAACAGGTTGACCCACGACTGATCCGGCCGTGTACTGCGGATAGGGATCAGAGATCGTAAAGGTCCCGCCAGTCGCCGCCGGCGCACTGCTTTGAGCGGCAGGCGATGTGCTCGCCGCCGCTGGCGCCGACGTCGCGGCTGAGGGCGCCGACGAGGTGGCTGCTGTCGACGGCGACGTAGCCGCACTACTCGACGTTGGCGCGCTCGCCGCCGGCTTCGACGACGAGCACGCGACCAGGCTTGCTATGCACGGCAACCGACAGTACCGTGGTACCCCCGACTCGCCGCCCTGCTGTTGATGTCTTCACTGACTTCCTTCCCAGGTTGGATTCGGAGGGTGTCAGAGCGAGATTCGCCGCGGCGATACCCGCCCTTCTTTGTTTGCGGTTCATTTCTTTGGCTTGACCTTTCGATCGAATGGATGGCGGTTTGGCTGGGATGCTCGGCTGTTCCGGGTCACTCGGCTACTGGCGGCTGGGGAGCCAAACGCGCATCGGCCCGGTCGCACGGTTAGCCCACAGGTAGTACGGGATGGCAGTGAGATGAATCTGCGTTTCCATCACCTCCCCGCGGCCGGCCGGCCGGTAAAGCGTGTGCTGGTCGTGTGGGTAGGTGCGGATTGCCGCTGATGTCGTGATCGCCTGCGCACCAGGCCAGCCGTTGATGGTCGTGAGCTGGAGCGGTTGATCCGTGTCGAGTACCACGGCGGCGAGGTCGATGCCCTCGTTGTCGGCGGCTTCGATGCAATAGACCAGTGGACCTCGTTCGATTGCGACGCACCCGCGAATGGCGTCGACCCTGGGGTCGGCCGCTGTGGTACGCGCGGCCATCTCGAGGTCGAGAACGACGTTGTCGGAAGCGGTCCAGACTCGTTCGATGCGGGCGTATCCGTTGGCGATGTCGGCGCTGACGTTCTCGCCGTTCAAGGTCAGGTGCAGCTCACTAGTCCACGCCGGCACGCGCAGTGACAGCACCCACGGACTGGTAGGCGTATCGGTGATGCGCAGCTCGACCGTGCCTGCCCACGGGTATTGCGTACGCATGGAGAGTCCAACGGTGCCGCTTGCTGTCGGCACCTTGAGATCTGCCTCGGTGTACTGGTGGAGTTGGATGCCGCCGCGCTGGTCTGTCGATGCCACGTAGTGCTGCATGGCAGCAACGAGGCGCATGACGTTGGGCGGGCAGCACGCGCACGCGTACCAAGGCAACCGTCGTCCGGATTCTTCCTCGTCCGACGCTTCATGCTCCGCACGAACCTGCAGGGGATTGGAGTAGAAGAACGACGTACCGTCCGAGCCGGTGCTGGCCGCGAATCCGTTATAGATAGTTCGCTCAAGAAGATCCGCGAACCGTGATTCACCAGTTGCGAGCAGCAGCCGCCAGTTCCAGTGGATGCTCGCGATCGCCGCGCAGGTCTCGCAGTAGGCTCGATCCGGTGGTAGCTCGTAGGGGTCGCCGAAGCCTTCACTCTTATGCCGTGATCCGACGCCACCGGTGATGTAGAGCTTGGTGGCGACCATGTCGGCCCAGCGGGTGAGTGAGCGTCTGCAGTAGTTCGGTATCGCCGGTCTCGACTGCGACATCGACGACCCCGGCTTCGAGGTAGAGCGCGCGCACCGCGTGGCCGGTGATCGAGGTGGTGTCGCGGATGGGTTGCTCGTCCTGGAAGTATCCATCGCCGCGTGCCTCGCCGACGAATATCCGTCGGCCGCGGGTGTCGATGAACTGTTTGGCCAAAGCGAGATATGCAGGGTCGGCGCACGCGCGATAGAGCTCGACCAGCGCGGTCTCGACCTCGGGGTGTCCGTCATAGTCGTCGCGACGACCAGCGCCGAACTCGGCCACCAGATGATCAGCGAACCGGATGGCGATGTCGATGAGTCGGCGCTTGCCCGTCACTCTGAAGTCCGCCACTGCAGCTTGAAAGAGATGGCCCGCGCAGTAGAGCTCGTGTGACTCGGCGAGTCGGGAGTATCGAGCAGCGCCCGGTGCTCCCTGCACGCAACTGTTGAGGTAGCCGTCTTCGGCCTGAACTGCCGAGAGCAGCTGTGCAACGCTGTCGATATAGCTGTCGAGAGTCGGGTCGGGATGGCTCGCGATCGACCACGCGACCGCTTCCAACGTCTTGTAGATGTCGGTGTCGTTGAAGACGAACCCTCGGTACGGCGCATCCGTGTCACCGAGGATTCGCCGAAAGTTGTCCAGGTTGCCCGCCGACTCCAGTGCCGAGATGCCATACGGCAGAGTCGTTATCCGGTTGCGCGCCTGCCATTGCCCCCACCAACCGGTCGGAGCCAGTCGCACGCTGACGAGTGGCAACGGCAACAGCGGCGACGCCTGAGTCGCTAGGCCCACCGGGCCCATGACAGAGACGGTCGTGGTGTCGACCACGTTCGCCACGTCCGTCAAGGCAGTTCTCCCTGGCTTCTTCGTGCGGGGGTTGTACGTGCGGGATTCCTGGTGCGCGAGCTGTTCAAGGCAGGCACCTGCGATGCCTTGCCTCGCCGTGAGGTGGCATAGAAATAGGAGCGGGGTGGCCCTGTGCGGGCGATCCGTGAGCGAAATGAGGAAGCGCTTCCTCAACTCGTGTCACAGGCTGGGCCTCGCCCGGCGGCGCGTCAAGAGCAGCATCCCTTGAGTTACCAACTTGTTACGAACTCCGCGCCCGTCGGGGTGGGGTGAGCGATCGTCGGGCCGGCGGATGGCACACTCGCCGCATGACGAAACGGCCGCCCGCCACGCTCAGTCAGGTCGCACAGCGGGCCGGCGTATCGCTCACCACGGCATCGAAAGCAATCAACGGTAAGGACCGAGTCTCGGAGGCGACCCGCGCCCGCGTGATGGCCGCGGCCCGCGATCTGTCATTCACGCCGAACCTGGTGGCGCGCGGCTTGATGACCGGCAGCACAAGCACGGTCGGGTTCATCATTGCGGACAGCATGACCCACCGGTTTGCGGCGCCGGTGATGCTCGGTGCGGAGACC
The DNA here is from genome assembly GCA_963799955.1 of uncultured Actinomycetes bacterium. Classification (GTDB taxonomy): domain Bacteria; phylum Actinomycetota; class Actinomycetes; order Acidothermales; family Acidothermaceae; genus PALSA-607. The sequence continues at coordinate 164,502 of CAWCZJ010000012.1, read as the reverse complement.
GCCCTCGGAGCGATCGACCTTTCGATGATCACGTGTGACGCGCGTGGCGATCAGGCCCGCAGTCGAGAGCTCGCCGTCATGCTCGGCGCGCGCAAGGTCGACGGAGTGCTCGTCGTCGGAGACAACAACGCTGTCACGGCCTCGGTGACCGAATACCTCGACGTCCCGGTCGTCTACGTCTACGGCGTATCGGACGACGAGCGCGACGTGGTCCATATGCCGGACGACGAGAACGGGCATCACGCTGGCTCTCGACCACCTGGTCGCCATCGGGCGACGGCGCATCGCCCACCTCACCGGTCCGCGTGGCGCGACTGCCGTTGTCGAGCGGGTGAAAGGCATGCGTGCGCGGATGCGACGAGAGGGTCTTCGTCTCGCCGGGCCGGTTCTGTACGGCGATCATTGGTCGCAGCGCTGGGCGCGCGAGGCCACGGCTCGCCTGCTCGAAAGCCATCCCGACGTCGATGCGGTGCTGTGTGGATCGGATCAGATTGCCGCGGGCGTTGTGGTGGGCTTGAAGGAAGCTGGGCGGCGGGTACCTGACGACGTCGCGGTTACCGGGTATGACAACTGGGAGGTATTCGCGTTGGAGACCGAACCGCCGCTGACGACGGTCGACATGAATATGGAGGCCCTCGGTGCGGCGGCGGCGCAAGAATTGTTCAGCATGATCGACGGCGGGCGCAGGCAGGGCGGCATCCGGCGGCATGGAGCCGCGCTCATCGTGCGCGCGTCGACTGTTGATCTGTAGGCCGGTTGATCAGTAGGTCGGCGAGAGTCGAACCCGCACTGGCGCGGACCTGAACCGCGTGCCTCTGCCATTGGGCTACGGCCCTTGGAACTAGATCTCCAGTTCCCCGCGCAACTTTGCTACGTGACCCGCCGCCTTCGAGGCGAACGGGCAACGATTCTTGTTGCTAGGACGTCTTCAGAGTGCGGGCCCCGAATGCCTCGCATACGTAAGGAGTTCCGGAGTTGTTTGGGCCGACTAGCTGGGCGTTTCTTTGCTTGCTCATTGCAGGATTCGCCGCGGTGCTTTACTGGTTGACACGATCGCGGCGGCTCGTTGTCAAGGTGGGCGCAGGCGTGCTTGCCTTTGGCCTGGCGAGCCTTTTCGGGGCGGCGCTCGTCAATCAGTACTACGCGTACTTCACCACGTGGGGATCGATGCTCGCGGACGCGAGCGGCAGCGGCGTTACCGTTTACAGCCCGGCGGCGGTGGCGTCTCCTACTCCTGCTCCAACGCCAGTCGCGGCGCAGGGTCGGACCCTTTCGACGCACCAGCGCCCGATGCACAAGTCTCCCGAGCCGCAGGAATTCTCGGCGCCGCCCCCGCCGCCCCCACCGCCGCCACTGTTGGCATCGCCGCCGCAGTCAGATGTGGCGGCCAGCATTGCGATTCCCCCGATCGCGCTTTCTGCACATCCCACAACGGGGAAGGGGCGCGTCCTGCAACTGGCCTTGCCCGGTTCTCGCAGTGGGATCACTCGCAGGGGATACGTCTACCTGCCGCCCCAATACGCTGATCCTGCTTACAAGAACGCATCTTTTCCTGTCGTCGAACTTCTCCATGGCGATCCTGGCAACTCGGCCGGCTGGATCTACGGGCTGCACGTTCCGCAGCTCATGGATGCTGCGATCGACGCCGGGCAGATCGGACCGATGATCGTCGTGATGCCGTCAACGTTTGATGGCGCGCACGGTCAGGATTGCCTCGATGCTCCACACGGTCAGCTTGATGACACCTACCTCAGCGTCGACGTCCCGGCTGATGTCACGCGTGACTTCCGGGCTCTACCGCAGGGCCCGCACTGGGCAATCGGAGGACTGTCCGACGGCGGGTTCTGCGCGGCGAACCTCGCCCTGCGGCATCCGGGCCAGTACGGCGCGGTGGTTTCGATGGATGGCTTCTACTCCGCATATTCCGACCTTGCCGTCATGAACAAGGTTTTCGGAGCGGGCTCGCCAGCGATCACCCAAAACGATCCTTCGATGCTCGCAACCGACAGCAACGCGAGCCTGCCGAGGTTCTGGCTCATGTGCGGCTCAAGCAGCGCGATCGACACCGTAGCGGCGCAAGACTTCCGGGAGATCGTGACAACTCGGGAACCCATCGAGTACGTGGTGCTACCCGGTGGCAAGCACATTCCGCCTGCGTGGCGCGCCGCACTACCGTCGCTGCTGACGTGGACGTGGCACACCATCTCGGGCGGTCGCGTCGAAGTGGGAACCGAGGTGGTGGCCGCAGGCCACTCACGGGCGATCAGTAGGGCCGGTGAGAGTCGAACTCGCACTGGCGCGGACCTAAACCGCGTGCCTCTGCCATTGGGCTACGGCCCCTCGAACTAGACCTCGAGTTCTCTGCGCAACTTTGCCACGTGACCGGTCGCCTTCACGTTGTACTGCGCGACCTCGATCTTGCCGTCGGGCACCGATCACGAACGTCGAACTGATGACACCGACAACCGTCTTGCCGTAGAGCTTCTTCTCGCCGTACGCGCCGTATGCATCGAGCGCGACCCGATCGACGTCCGACAGTAGCGGGAAGGTGAGGTCTTGTTCGTCGCGAAACTGTGCGAGCTTCGCGACCGGGTCGGGCGAGATCCCGATGACGGTGACACCCGCGCCGTCCAGCTGGGCCAGGCTGTCGCGAAAGTCGCACGCCTGCTTGGTGCAGCCAGTCGTCATCGCGGCCGGGTAGAAGTACACGATGACCCGGCGGCCACGAAAGTCTTTCAACGAGACCGGCGTGCCGTCGGCGTCGGGCAAGCGTGAAGTCGGGCGCGGCGTCGCCAGCCTTGAGTTGGACCGTGTGGCTCATGCGCAGAACGCTACCCGGCGCACGTGGAGCGACCACTCGCGGGCTGGCGACATCGCATGGGTGCAACGAGTTCGCCAACCGAGGGCGGACGTCGATTGGCGGGAGGCAGCGTGAGCGTCAGAGCACTGTCGGTGGTGCCGGGCAAACCCGAGACCGCGGGTGTCACCGATCACCCCGATCCGTCGCCGACGAAGGCGCGCTGCTCGTGCAGGGTCTGCTGGTCGGCGTGTGCGGCACCGACATCGAGATCATCCAAGAGGGCTACGGCTGGGCGCCGCCGGGTCAGGACCGTCTCGTGCTCGGCCATGAGTCGCTCGGGCAGGTGATCGATGCGCCGGCAGGCAGTGGCTTCGCCGCCGGTGACCTGGTGGCGGGCATCGTGCGGCGGCCCGACCCGCTGCCCTGCGAGCCGTGCGGACTCGGCGAATGGGACTTCTGCCGCAACGGCAACTACACCGAGCGCGGCATCAAGGAGCGCAACGGGTACGCGGCAACGCAGTGGCGGGTCGAGCCCGAGTTCGCCGTCAAGCTCGATCCGCGGCTCGGCGACTGTGGCGTGCTTGATGGAGCCGACGTCGGTGGTCGCGAAGGCGTGGGAGCAGAGCGAGAAGATCGCGTCGCGGGCGCCGTTCCAGCGCAAGATCGCCCTCATCACCGGGGCCGGCCCGATCGGGCTTGCTGGCGGCGCTGCTCGGCGTCCAGCGCGGCTATGAGGTGCATGTTCTCGACCGCATCGATGCTGGGCCGAAGCCGGCACTCGTCCGCGACCTCGGTGCGACCTTTCACACCGGCGACGTCGTCGACCGTCGGCGTCCGCCCAGACATCGTGATCGAATGCACGGGCTATGGCCCGCTCGTGTTCGAGCTCACCAGCGTCGTCGCCAAAGACGCCGTCATCTGCCTCGCCGGCATCGCGGGCGGCAGCCGCGAGGTGCCGACGAGTCTGAACGTCATCAACAAGCAGATGGTGCTTGAGAACATCGTGCTTGTTCGGCAGCGTCAACGCGGCGCGGCGGCACTACGAGCAAGCCGCCGAAGCACTGGCCAAGGCCGACCTCGACTGGCTCGCGCGGCTGGTGAGCCGCAAGGTGCCGCTGACGAACTTCGCCGACGCACTGGCCCGCAATGACGACGACGTCAAGGTCGCCATCGACCTGCGAAACTAACCACCGCCGACCAGATCGTTCGACTTCGAGGAGCGTCACCTGTGGCCAGTGATCCCGAAGAGCTGCTGCGCTCGATCGAACGCACCCGCGAGGAGCTCGCGAACACCGTCGACACCATCGCCGGCCGCCTCGACCCGAAGCGCGCCGCCAAGCGCGGCGTCGGCGCCGTGCGCGACGGTGTCACCACGGTCGATCGACGGCGCGCGGGTGAAGCTGCATCTCTCGTCCAGACGACGCCGACGGCGCCGGCTGCGGCCGACGCGGTCAGAGCCGGCGTCGAACGGCGTCGGGATCAGCCACAGGCGCGATTCGCGCAGATCGCACCGGTCGTGAAGCGGGTGCCCAAGCCCGCAGCCGGCGGCATGGCGGCGCTCGCTCGCACTGGCCGCGATCATGGCCGTGCGCCGTGCCCGTCGGTAGAAGCCGTGGCGTCGACCGTAGCGAGCCCGCGCTAGGACGCCGACGGCACCAGGACGAGCGCCTGCGCGATGGCTTTGGCGACTGGCGTGCTGACCGCCGCCGTGCCGCCGAAAAGCATCGCCGACTGCACGGTGTTCGAGGCCTTGTCGAAGTAGCTCTGCATCGACGCCGGCAGCGGCACATTGCTCGGGACCAAGAGCATCGGGGCGCCGTCGATGCCGGCCAACGCGCCACCGGAGAGCGCGTCGGGGAATGCGACGCCGCTCGCGATCGCCACGATCGACGGCGACGCGAACAGCTGGTTCGCGACCAGGATCGACGTCGCGTACCGGTCGGCGCCGACCAGGGGCTGCGCGGTCGGGTCGGCCGCGGCGGCCGGGCCGCCAATCGCATAGCGGACGTCGGTCGGGTGCGGTCGCCAGATACTGCGCGGTCTCGGGGGCCTGGCACGTGGCCAGCCGTCAGCAGGATCACGCCGTGGCTGAGCGCAGCGGCCGGACCAGCCGAGAGGCCGTCGGGAAAGTTCGTGCCGTCGACCTCGAAGACGGTCGGTGGGTCGCCGAGGATGTTCGCGATCTTGACGGCGGTGTCGTATCGGTCGGTGCCGTCGACCCGCACCGGGTTGTAGCCGAGAGCCTGCAGATTGGTGCCGACGTTGGCGGAGATGGCATCCGTCCCGCCGAGCAAATAGACCGTGTGGCCGGCGGCAAGAACGCGCTGAATTTCGAGCCGCACCGCGTCGGTGAGTCCCGCGCTCGGTGTCAGCAACAGCGGACCCTGGAAGCGGGCGGCGAGCGGCCCACCGGCGAGCTCGTCAGCGAAATCATCCGCGCGCGCGAGCACGACGGCAGTGGCCGAGAGCTTGTTCGGGAAGCCGATCTGGGAGATCCGAACCGACGTCGCGATGCGATCGGCGCCCGCGACCCGGGTCAGCGTGCCCTGCCCCGTCGTGGGGGAGGGCGTCGGCGTGGGCGCTCCGATGCGGCCCGGCCGTGGTCGCGGCCGCGGTAGCGCTGGGGAGTCCGATCGCCACGGAGACCAGCGCGGCAAGCGTCGCTGCGACGGCACCGACAACTCGCATCGCGTGCTCCCCCTGAAAATCGGCCTGGAATCGGCACCGTCTGTTCCGGTACGCGGATCATCGAGAAAAGCCGACGATCCCTGGGCGGAACCCTAACCGACGAGGGGGCCGATCAGGCGTCGCGGCTTGCTCCCGCTGATGCGTGTGGCGACCAGATCTGCGGCGCGGTGAAGGCGTTTGCGTCGAACGCCGCCTCGACTGCGCGGCTGACCTCGTCGAGGCTGGCCGCGTGGATGAGCGCGATCGCACTCCCACCGAAGCCGCCGCCGGTCATCCGCGCGCCGAGCGCACCGGCGTCGAGGGCCGCGTCGACCGCTGTGTCGAGCTCAGCCACGCTGATCTCGAAGTCGTCGCGCATCGATCGGTGGGATTGCGGTGAGGATCGGTCCGACTCGCGCAACGCGCCGCTCGCGAGCAGGTCAACCATGGTCAGCACGCGGTCATTCTCGGTGATGATGTGCCGCGCCCGCCGCCGCAGGACTCGTCGTCGAGCTGGGCCAATGCCGACTCGAGCTCCGACCCCGGAATGTCGCGCAGGTAGGGCACGCCAAGCTGTCGTGCTGCCTCTTCGCACGCCTTGCGTCGCTCGGCGTATCCGCCGCCGGCGTGCGCGTGGTGGGCTCGGGTGTCGATCACCAGTACAGCGAGCCCTTCATCGTGCGGGCGCGAACGGCTCTTGTTCCCTGACGTCGTCGCGCACGTCGAAGAACAAGTGCGTGATCGGCTTCGCACACGCACGCGGCCATCTGGTCCATCAGGCCACACGGGACGCCGACGAAGTTGTTCTCGGCGTACTGCGCGATGCGCGCCAGTTCGGCGCGCGGCAATGTCGATCCCGTAGAGCTCGAGCGGCGGCAAGCCCGACGGCGCATTCAATCGCAGCGGACGACGACAGCCCGGCACCGCTGGGCACCTGACCGTCGAGCACGATGTCGAGACCGCCGACGTCGATGCCCGGCGCCGCGCAACGCCCACAACACGCCGAGCGCGTAGCTGGCCCAGCCGCTGCCGTCGTCGGGGTGCAGTTCGTCGAGCGCGAACTCGATGAGCTCGCCGGGTCGCTGGAGCGACTGCACCGAAACGCGGTCGTCGTCGCGACGCGCGACCGCCGCATGCGTGCGCAGGTTGATCGCGAACGGCAGCACGTAGCCGCCGTTGTAGTCGGTGTGCTCGCCGATCAGATTGACCCGGCCGGGCGCTGACCAGACTCCGGTCGGCGCTCGGTCGAAGCGTCGTCGCGAACAGATCGGCCGCGTGTCATGAGCGTGCCGTTTTCTTGATGCTGAGGTGGAAATCCCACGCGTCGGAGACGATCTGGGTCAGGTCGGCGGTCGGCGTCCAGCCGAGGTTTCGGCAGCGCGAGGTCGTGCGATGCGACCAGTCGTGCAGGGTCGCCGGCGCGCCGTCCGGTCTCGCGTAGTCGGTACTCGCGGCCCGTCACGGCCCGCACCGTCTCGACAACTTCGCGAACCGAGAACCCGCCGCCGTTGCCGAGATTGCAGACCAGGTGGGTGCCCGTCACGCGCTGCGTGCAGTGCGAGCAGGTGTGCTCGAGCGAGATCTTCGACGTGAACGTAGTCGCGAATGCAGGTGCCGTCGGGAGTCGGCCAGTCGGTGCCGTAGATATCGAGCACAGGGCGCAGGCCATCGGCGACGTCGAGCGCGATCGGAATCAGATGCGTTTCGGTCGCGTGCCGTTCGCCCGCGCCGCGAGCTGCTCCGGCGACGTTGAAGTATCGCAAGCTGACGGCGCCCAGACCATGTGCGACCGCCTCGTCGCGGATCATCAGATCGACGGCCAGCTTCGTCGCGCCGTAGGCGTTCGTCGGCCGCGTGCGTCGCCGTCTCGCGGATCGGCACCTCGTCGGGCTCGCCGTAAACCGCTGCTGTCGAAGAAAAAACGAATCGCGGGACGCCGTGTGCAGTGACGGCGTCGAGGAGGTCGCGGCTGCCGCCGACGTTGTTGTGCCAGTACAGCGATGGTTCGACCATCGACTCGCCGACCAGCGACTTCGCCGCGAAGTGCAGCACGCCGTCGTAGCGTGCGCGCGCCGAGAACGTCACCAGCGTGGCTGATGTCGGCCTCGACAAACTCGGCGCCGGCCGGCGACCGCATCGGCGTGCCCGGTCGAGAGGTCGTCGAGAACCGTGACGTCGTGACCTTCGTCGAGCAGCAGCCGGCTGACGACGCTTCCGATGTAGCCCGCGCCGCCGGTGACGAGCAGCTTCACCGAAGGCTGGCCGTACTCTGCGACGTGTCGGCGACGAGGTCGGCGATGACGTCATCGAGGTCTGGTGTCACCGCCCGCAGCAGTTTGGCCGCCTCCTCGGGCAGTACGTCGTTCACGAAGGCCCCCATGGCCGACTCCGAGCCGGCGAGGTACTTCAGCTTCCCCGGCGCCCTCCTGATCGAGAACACCTCGAGGTGAAGATACGCGAGGTCGCGGTCGACCCTGACCGGCGCCTGGTGCCAGGCGGCGATGTAGGGCAGGGAGTCGTCGTAGACGGCCTCCATGCGCCGCAGCACCTCGAGGTAGACGCGGCTGAGGTCGGCACGTTCGTCATCGGTGAGCGACGGGAGATCGGGTACCTGGCGGTTCGGGTAGAGATGCACCTCGAGCGGCCACCGTGCCGCGAACGGAACGAAGGCGGTCCAGTGCGCGGACTGCACGACGATGCGCTCGCCGGACTGCGTCTCCGCGGTGACGACGTCGGCGAACAGGTTGCGCCCGGTGGCGTCGAGCATGGGCGCGCGCGCTGGTCAGCATCTGCTTGGTCCGGGGTGTGACGTAGGGGTAGCCGTAGATCTGGCCGTGCGGATGGCTGAGGGTGACGCCGATCTCCTCGCCGCGGTTCTCGAAGCAGAACACCTGCTCGATCTGCGGGATTGCGCGACAGCTCGCTCGGTGCGGTCGACCCAGGCGTCGATCACGGTCCGCACCCGGGCTGGCGTCAGCGAGGAGAAGGCGGCGTCGTGGTCAGAGGTGAAACAGACGACCTCGCAGCGACCGAAGCCCGGCGCGCGTCGTGAAGAGGCCGTCGTCGTCGCGCCGCGCTCGGATCGACCTCGTCGATGACCCACGACCCCAGCGAGAACGAGGGGAAGCGATTCTCGAACACCACGACGTCGTAGTCGGTCGCCGGGATCTCCGAGAGGTGGCGTCGCGTTCGAAGGGCACAGCGGGCACTCGCTGTCGGGCGGCAGGTAGGTGCGGGTCTGCCGATGACCGGCGATCGCCACCCACTCGTCGAGGATCCGGTCGAGTCGCAGCGTCGAGGACGGATGTGACGTCGGCAGCACCCGGCGGTCGACGAGCTTCGTGCGATCGTCGTGGGTGGCCGGCTCGTCGAAGTAGATCAACTCGCGGCCGTCAGCCAGCAACGTCGTGGTCTTTCGGGCGTGCCGGTGATGGAGCGCCTCGCATCACCTGGCTGCGTCCCGTGCCTCCGCAACCACCAGCTGCCTGCCTTTCGCGATCGGATTCTCAGGTCCGTTCGGACCGTACGGTCCAGGTCGCCGAGGCTGGCACAGGAAACCTGTTGAAGTCAACAAGAACGATAGCGCAGGTTGTTCGGACTCGTTTGGCTCTGATGATTGGCGCGCCCGCGAGGCGCGCGGCGGCCGGCGCTGTGTAACCGCCGGCGCTGTGTACCCTGTGCGCGTGGTGCCCAGCGGCGTTCAGCATCGCATTGCTCATGGCAACCAGCGGGCGACCGTCGTCGAGGTCGGCGCGGCAGTGCGCGAGTACCGCGACGGCGACCGCGAGATCTTCCAGTCCTATCCCGAGCACGACGTGTCCTGGGCCTACCACGGCGCCGTGCTGCTGCCCTGGCCGAACCGGCTGCGCGACGGCAGCTATGAGTTCGACGGCGAGCACTACCAGGTCGCCCTCACCGAGCCGAGCAATCACAACGCCCTGCACGGCCTTGCCGCATGGTTGCCGTGGACCCTTGTCGAGCACGCGCCGACCTGCGTGACGTTGAGCTGCCGACTCTTGCCCAGCCCCGGCTACCCGTTCCAGCTCGACACGGTGGTGCTCTACGAACTGCGCGACGAGGGTCTCGTCGTCACAACGACCTCGACCAACGTCGGCGACCGACGCGTGTCCTTACGCGCTCGGCTTTCACCCCTACGTCTCCGCCGGGCCTGGCGCGACCATCGACGACTGCACGCTGCACATGGACGCGTCGCGCAGGCTGCTCGTCGACGACCGGTTGATCCCCGTCGGCCATGAGCCGGTCGACGGCACCGCGTACGACTTCCGCGGGGGCGAACCACTCGCGGGCCGCGTTCTTGACACCGGGTTCACCGACGTCATCGCCGACACGGCAGGGCAGTCGCGGGTGCCCGTCACCGGGCCCGACGGACGCACGCGTCGAGGTGTGGGCCGACGCCAACTTCGGGTTCTGGCAGGTCTACACGGGCGAGGACCTGCCGGTGCCGCTGCGCCGCCGCAGCCTCGCAGTCGAGCCGATGACCGCAGCGCCGAACGCGTTCCAGACCGGCTGGGGCTTGCGGCGCCTCGAGCCGGGGGAGTCCGTCACCTCGCGCTGGGGTGCCCGCCTGCGCTAGATCTGCGCGCCGACTGGCGCGCGCTAGATCTGGCGGACGCGGCGAGTCCGGTCGCCTCGCTGTCAGGCCCGGTGCCGGCGACGATGACGCGGTCGATGTGCTCCGAGGCGGTGGCCCGGGCGTCGTCCGACAGGCCGGGATCGGTGATCAGCACGTCGGCTTCGTCGAGGTCGGCAAACGAACTCAAGCCGACCGTGCCCCACTTCGTGTGGTCGGCCAGCAGCACGACCTGACGTGCACCGCGGATGAACGCCCGGTTGGTCTCTGACTCGGCGAGGTTGGGGGTGGTGAGCCCGGCGTGCGGATCCATGCCGTGGCAGCCCAGGAAAAAGATGTCGAAGTGCAGCGATCGGATCGCCAGGTCGGCGACCGGGCCGACCAGCGCGTCGGACGGCGTGCGGATCCCACCGGTGAGGATCACCGTCGGCGCGCCCGGCGCTTGCTGCAGCACGTCGATGACCCGGATCGAGTTGGTCACGATCGTGAGGTCGCGAACGTGGGTGATGCGTTGCGCGAGCGCGAATGTCGTGGTGCCGCCGGAGAGCGCAATCGCGGTGCCAGGGCGGACCAATCGCGCGGCCGCCGCCGCGATGGCTTCCTTCTCCGAGAGCTCGCGCGACGACTTGGCGACGAACCCGGGCTCGTCCATGCTCGGAGCCGACGCGACAGTCGCGCCGCCGTGCACCTTCTCGATCAGGTTGTGGCGGGCCAGGACGTCGAGGTCGCGTCGCACGGTCATGTCCGAGACCCCGAGGAGTTCGGTCAGCTCGCTGACCCGCACCCCGCCCGAGCGCCTGACGTGCTCGAGGATCATCGACTGCCGTTGCTTGGCGAGCACCGCGCTCACCCGGCCACGGCAGTGAGCTGCTTCTCGCACGACGGCGACGCCACCCGCGGCGACGTGCACCGAATCGGTCGCGGTGCGCGCCGCTCAGCAATTCGACTCCGGTGGCGGGCACGTGCACCTCCCGATCCGTGTGGTTGATGACGAACAAGTAGCTCGCGTCCGTCGCCCCGGCGGCGAATCGGTCTCGACTCCAGCAGCCTCGATGCTGTCGACATTCATGGTATGAGCCCCAGACTCGGTTTTGTGGCTCTGCGTCGCCACTCCTGCGGCGTGGCAGATCCCGTGCAGCAGTCGCTGCGTCGACGGCGCGTCAAGAAGCGTCGTGACGTAGTGGGCAACGCCGGCTCCGACGTCGTGGCGGGTGACCGCGGGCGAACCGGGCAGCGGGCCGTCGACGTACGTCGTGACAACCTGCGCCCCGACGGGCGTCAGCAGCTCTGTCCAGACCCGGCCGCTCCCGCCGTCCGCCAGGGTGACGGTCTGGTGCTCCAGCAGCGGATAGAACTCCTCAACGCGGACGCCGAGTAGCTGGCGGAAGGCGCCCGGGTAACCGCCGAGCCGCACCGCGTCGTTGGGGTCGACGATGCCGCTGAAGAAGTTGCACACGAGCTGGCCGCCGGCTTCGACGTAGCGGGTCAGGTTCGGCTGCCGCGCTGTCGCTTACGAGGTACAGGCTGGGGATCGCGACGACCTTGTAGGCCGACAGGTCGGCGTCGGGCGGACGAAGTCGACGGTGACGTCGAGGTGCCAAAACGCCTCGTAGGTCGCGCGCACGAGGTCGAGATAGCGGACGTCGACCGAGGGGTGCGAGTCGAGTTCGACGGCCCACCAGGCCGGCCAGTCCCAGACGATCGCGACGTCGGACTCAACTCGGCTGCCGGCGACCTCGGCGAGGCGCTTGAGGTCCGCGCCCAGTGCGGTGACCTCGCGCCAGACCCGGGTGTCGGTGCCGGCGTGCGGAAGCATCGCGGAGTGGAATTTCTCTGCGCCGCGCCGCTGATGCCCGCCACTGGAAGAAGCAGACCGCGTCGGCACCACGGGCGACGTGTTGCAGGCTGTTGCGCTTCAGCTGGCCGGGGCCTTCGCCAGGTTGCGCGGCTGCCAGTTCACCGCGCTCGTCGACTGCTCCATCAAGATCCACGGGTTGCCCCCGCCAACAGAGCGCATCAGGTCGGCGGACATCGACGAGGTCGACGTGGTTCGGCGGGATCGGCACCTAGCAGGTAGTGGTCGTCGGAAACGATGTCCTCGTGCGGCGCCCAGCTGAAGTAGTCGACCGGCTTGAACGCGCCCATGAAGTTGGTCGTGATCGGCGAGGTCCGGGGTGATCGCGCGTAGCACGTCGCGCTCGGCGATGAAGCAGGCGAGCAACTCGTCGCTGCAGAATCGCTTCCAGTCGAGGTTCTGTGTCGGATTGCCCCACGTCGGCGTCAGCCGCGGCGGGATGACCTCGGCCCAGTCGTAGTAGTGCTGGCTCCAAAACGCGGTACCCCAGGCCTCGTTCAGTCGATCGAGGTCGCCGTAACGCTCGCGCAGCCAGCCGGCGGAATGCCTCGGCGCTCACGTCGCAGAAGCATTCGGCGGTGTGGCAGCCGTACTCGTTGTTCACGTGCCACATCGCCAAGGCGGGATGGGTCGCGTATCGGTCGCGCGAGCGCGCCGGCGAGTGCGGTTGACGCCGCGCGGTAGGCGGTCGAACTCGGGCAGTACGCCTGCCGCGCCCCTTGCCACAGGCGGTGACCTTCGCGGGTCACGGGCAGGCTCTCGGGGTAGCGGTGCGAGAACCACGGGGGAGGCGACGCCGTCGCGGTCGCGAGATCGACGGCGATGTCGGCCGCAGCGAGCAGATCCATGACGCGGTCGAGCCAGCCGAACTCGTAGCTGCCCTTGCGCTGGTTCCAGCAGCGCCCACGAGAAGACGCCGACGGTCACCATCGATACGCCCGCTTCGCCCATGAGTGCGATATCTTCGGCCCAGATGTCCTCAGGCCATTGCTCTGGGTTGTAGTCGCCACCGAAGGCGATACCCGGCACGCGGGGCCAGCGGCGGTTCGCTGCCAGAGGTCGTCATAGCTGGCGTCAGCCTACACAGAACGCGCCACGTTCACACAAGATTCAGCGCGCCACCGTCATGCCGCCCGCGCGTCCGCACGGCGCTCGTCCGGTCCGTGACGGCTCGCGTTCAGCGCCGATCCACTGGGTACACAACGTGCATGTCTCGCTGAAGTCACGCTCTCGCAGCGATAGTGAGTCGATTTGGCCCCCGAACTGCGGAGGTGACTGCGAGACCGAATCGCAACCTTCGCGATGCTTGACAGCGGTCCGAGCGAGCGGTTTGCTGTGAGCGCTTCTGATGGGTCCCGCTCGAATCTGTTGTGCAAGCGTTCGCGATGCCCCACACCCCACCTCCGATCACACTCGTTCACCACCGCTCTCACCACCACTGATGGAGGCACCATGTCGGACTCCGAGTCCGGTACTCCCGGCGCGCAGTCGCCACTGAGTCGTCGATCCGTACTCAAGGGTCTGGCCGGAGCTGCCGGTCTTGCCGTCGTCCCCGGCGCGCTTCTCGAAGCGTGCAGCAGCAGCAAGAAGACCGCGACGCACGCCCACTTCGGCTGCGCCCGCCCCGACCACGTCGGCTGCTGCCGCGCCCTCGAGCGCTGCTGCTGCGCCGTCCAGCGCTGCTGCCGCACCCTCGTCGGCTGCCGGCGGCCGGCGGTGGAGCCGCGACCGGCACGATCACGTTCGGTTCGAACTACTCCGACGCGGTGCCGAAGGCGGCCTTCGCGGCGATGATCGGCGGCTTCACGTCCGCCAACCCGAACGCGAAGGTCACCATCAACACGGTCGACCACAACACCTTCCAGAACAACATCAACAACTACCTGCAGGGCACCCCTGACGACCTGTTCACCTGGTTCGCCGGCTTCCGGATGCGGTTCTTCGCCTCGCAGGGCCTGCCACGCCGATCGACGACGTGTGGGACAAGATCGGCGCCAACTTCTCCGACGCGTTCAAGGCTGCATCGAAGGGCGACGACGGGCACTACTACTTCGTGCCGCTGTACAACTACCCATGGGCGGTCTTCTACCGGAAGAGCGTGTGGGCGGCCAAGGGCTACCAGGTCCCCACGACGTGGGACGCGTTCGTCGCGCTGCAAAAGCAGATGCAGAAGGACGGCCTCGTTCCGATGGCGATGGGCCAAAAGGATGGCTGGCCGGCCCTCGGCACCTTCGACATCATCAACATGCGCCTGAACGGGTTCCAGTTCCACATGGATCTGATGGCGCACAAGGTCGGCTGGGACGACCCGAAGGTGCTCGCCGTGTTCAAGCAGTGGACCGAGATCTTGCCCTACCAGCAGGCCGGCGCCAACGGCCGCATCTGGCAGGACGCCGCGAAGACGCTGCTCAACAAGCAAGCCGGCATGTACCTCCTCGGCTCGTTCGTGGCGCAGCAGTTCACGGCGGCGGCCGACCTTGCCGACCTCGACTTCTTCCCGTACCCGGCGATTGACCCGGCCAACGCTCAAGACTCCATCGACGCCCCGATCGACGGATTCATGATGAGCAAGAAGGTGAAGAACAAGGACGGCGCCACCGCGCTCCTCGAGTACATCGGGACAGCTCAAGCCGAGGCGCTCTACGGCAAGACCGACCCCAGTGACATCGCGGCGGCGACCAACGCCGACACGAGCACCTACAACCCGATCCAGCAGAAGTCGGTCGAACTGATCAAGGCCTCGAAGAACATCGCCCAGTTCCTCGACCGTGACACCAACCCCGACTTCGCGGACAACACGGTTGCGGCGATGATCCAGAGCTTCTTCAACGACCCAAGTCAGGTCGCATCGCAGCTCAAGGCCCTTGAAGGGCAGGCAAAGACGGTGTTCACCAGCTAATGGTCGCAGCTACCCCAGCGATCGGCTCCTCGCCGGCGGTGCGCAAGCGCCGCCGGCGAGGAGTTCGCATGTTCTCGGCCGGCGACAAGGTGGTCTTGTCGTTGATGGTCTTCATTCCGTTGGCCATCGTCCTGTTCTTCGTATGGTTCCCGGCGATCGCCACAGTGTTCCTGTCCTTCACGACGTGGAGCGGCATCGGCGGCCTCAAGGCGATCCACGCCGACGGCATCCAGAACTATCACCAGATCGCGACGAACTACCCGCCGTTCGTCCCGGCGCTCGAGCACAACGTGCTGTGGCTCGTCGTGTTCATCGTTTTCGCTACTCCGCTCGGGATTTTGATCGCGGTCCTGCTCGACCAGAAGATTCGTGGCAGTCGCATCTACCAGAGCCTGATCTTCCTGCCGGTCATGCTGTCGCTTGCGCTGATCGGCATCATCTGGGAGCTCATGTACTCGAACAACTACGGATTGATCAACAGCTTGATCGGCCGTAACGGGCAGACCAACTTCATCGACTGGCTCGGAAATCCGAAGCTGAACATCTGGGCAGTTTTGGTCGAAGCCTCGTGGCGCCAGGTCGGGTACGTGATGGTGCTGTATCTGGCCGGTCTGAAGGCCGTTGACCCGACGCTGCGTGAGGCGGCGACGGTCGACGGCGCGACTCCGTGGCAGACGTTTTGGCGCGTCGTGTTTCCGGTCTTGCGCCCGATTAACGTCATCATCATCGTCATCACCGTGATCGAGTCGTTGCGCGCGTTCGACCTCGTCTACATCACGAACGGCGGCACGAACGGCCTTGAGTTGTTGTCGGTGCTGGTCACCCGCAACATCCTCGGGCAACAAAGCCGGATCGGCTTCGGCTCGTCCTTGGGTGTCGTGTTGCTGGTCATCGCGCTGGTACCGATCATCACGTTCCTCGTCCAGCAGCTGCGTGAGGAGAAGCGCCGATGACGGCCATAGCGTCCGCGGGTCAGTTGGTTCCTGAGGCTGCCGTTGTTCGTCGCCGCACGTCCGAGCGCAAGCATGTCGGGTCGCACGTCTTCCTGCTCATCGTCACGGTGCTGTGGACAGCACCACTGCTCTGGGCGATGTACACGTCGCTGCGGCCGTACGGCGAGACCGCGAAATACGGTTACCTTTCGCTGCCGCACCACCTGACCTTCTCGAACTTCACGAATGCCTGGTCGCAAGCCGACATCCTCCATTACTTCTGGAACTCGGTGATCATCACCTTGCCGGCCGTGGTGATCACCCTCGGCCTTGCGTCGTGTGTCGCCTACGTGCTGTCGCGCTTCAGCTTCTGGTTCAACATCCCGCTGCTGATCATCTTCGTGTCGGCCAACCTGCTTCCGCCGCAGGTGATCATTACCCCGCTCTACCGCATCTACCTGACGATCCATGTGCCGCACTTCATCAGTAGCAGCGGGCTGCTCTACAACTCCTACGCCGGTCTGATCGTCGTGAACACCGCGTTCCAATTGGGATTCTGCGTTTTCGTCCTGAGCAACTACATGAAGACGATCCCGAATGAAATCACCGAGGCGGCTCTCGTCGACGGCGCATCCGTATGGACCCGCTACTGGAAGCTGACGCTGCCGCTGTGCCGGCCTGCGCTGGCGGCGCTGGCAACGTTGCTGACGACGTGGATCTACAACGACTTCTTCTGGGCGATCACCTTGATCTCGTCGGGGAACAAGCGACCGATCACGTCGGCGCTGGCCAACCTGCAGGGCCAGTACTTCACCAATCAGAACCTGCTCGCCGCCGGCGCGCTCATCACCGCGGTGCCGACCTTGCTGGTGTACGTGCTGCTGCAGAAGCAGTTCATCGCCGGCCTTTCGCTCGGTTCGTCTAAGGGCTGAGCAGTTGACCGAACCGACGGCGGGCCCGAGCTGGGTCACGCTTCGCCGCGACGGCGTCATGGTGGTCTTCGATGTTGGTGGCCCGCACCTGCCACGCATCGTGCACTGGGGTGCTGACCTCGGCGTTCTGAGCGACGCCGACATCGCGGGGCTGCCCGCGGCCGCGTTCTTCCCGATTGACGACAGCACGCACGACGCCGACGTGCCGCTGACGGTGTCGCCGACTCGCGCACAGGGTTGGTCGGGGTGGCCGGGCTTGACGGGTCATCGCGACGGAACCGCGACCCAGCCCCTGTTTGTGCAAGCGGGCGTGGAAATCGACGAGTCCGACGACGGGCAGGCACAGACGTTGCGCTATCGCGGTGTCGACGACGCGGCCGCGCTTGCAGCTCGATGGCGAGTTCGTCTTGACGGCCGAAGGTGTGCTGCGGCACCGGCAGACGTTGACCAGCACCGCGTCGTCCGATCGTGCTTCTTATGTTGTTGATGACCTGCTGACGTTGCTGCCCGTCTCGGAGCACGTCGCCGAGGTGTTCGACCATGCCGGGCAGATGGGGGAACGAAGCGCAGGCGCAGCGGCAGCCGCTTGCACCAGGGCACCTGGTTGCGCGAGCAGCGGCGCGGCCGCACCGGCCCTGATTCGCCGCTGTTGTTGATGGTCGGCACGCGAGGGCTTCGACTATCGCGACGGTCAGGTGTGGGGCATCCATCTTGGCTGGTCGGGCGACCAGCGCTACCTCGCGCAGCGGCTGAACACCGGTGCGAGTGCTGCTCGGCGCGGGGGAGATCCTCGCGGCCGGTGAGGTGATCCTTGGTGCCGGCGAATCGCTGACGACGCCGTGGGTCTACGGCGTCTACTCCGGTGCGGGTATCGACGGCGCGTCGCGACGGCTGCACAGCATGCTGCGGAGGCCGACCGAGCCATCCGCATCGTCCGCGGCCGATCGTGCTCAACACGTGGGAAGCCGTGTACTTCGACCATTCGTTCGATCGGCTGGCAGCGCTGGCCGACGTCGCGGCGCAGATCGGCGTCGAGCGATTCGTGATGGACGACGGGTGGTTCGGGTCGCGGCGCGACGACCGCGCCGGCCTTGGTGACTGGTACGTGTCGACGCGAGGTCTGGCCCGACGGTCTCGGCCCGATCGCCGAACACGTGCGATCGCGCGGCATGGAGTTCGGGCTCTGGTTCGAACCCGAGATGGTCAACCTCGACTCCGACGTCGCCCGCGCGCATCCGGACTGGGTCATCGGCACACCCGGTCGGATGCCGCCGCCATCTCGCGGTCAGCAGGTACTCGATGTTTCCCAACCCGACGCGTTCGCGTATCTGCTCGAGCGACTGTCGTCGCTGGTCGGCGAGTACGGCATCAGCTACATCAAGTGGGACCACAACCGCGACATCGCCGATCCGGTGCATCGCGGCGGTCCGCGAGCCGGCCGGCCGGCCATCCACGATCAAACGCTCGCCACTTACCGGCTTATGGCGCAACTGCGCGAGCGGCACCCGGGCCTTGAGATCGAGTCGTGTTCGTCCGGGTGGCTCGCGCATCGACTTCGGCGTGCTCGAGCACACCGACCGCGTCTGGGCCAGCGACTGCATCGATCCGTACGAGCGCGTTCGCATCGTGTCGGGCATCTCGACGCTGCTGCCCTTCGAGTTGATCGGCGCGCACGTGGCGTCGGGTCGCAACCACACGACGGGTCGCACGCACGAGTTGTCGTTTCGGCTGGCCGTGGCGTTGTTCGGTCATGCCGGGCTCGAGTGGGATCTCACGACGACATCGCCCGAGGTGCGCGAACAACTCGCCGCCTGGGTCGCGTTCGCGAAGTCGGTGCGTCAGCTGCTGCGCACCGGCGAACTGGTGCGCGTCGATCGGCCTGCCGACCACGAGACGGTGCTGTACGGCGTTGTCAGTCCGCAGGCGAGACGAGGCGCTGTTCAATCTCGTCCGACTGCAGACCGGTCCCCGCTACGGCACGGCGCCGGTTGTGTTCGCCGGCCTTGACCCCGACCTGCGCTACCACCTGCGACGAGTGCCGATGCCCGGCGAGGGAGCTGCCGTGCACGGGCAAGAAAAATGGCACGATGGTGTCAGTGACATCGTCGTCCCCGGCGCGCTGCTCATGGGTGCGGGCGTCGAAGCGCCGAACCTGCAGCCGGAGCGGGCCGCGATCTACCACCTGCGCGCCGAGAGCTGAACCTGCTCGCGATGCGACGACGTCGCGGCGTGACGAAACTGGGCCGGTGACGAGCGACATGAGTGGCGGGGCGCTGTTCCTCGCGGTCTTCCTCGCCTGCACGGTCGAGGCGGTCGAGGCCACCACGATCGTCTTGGCCGCGGGTACTGCCCGCGACTGGCGGTCGGCGCTGTCCGGGCTGTTCGCCGCACTGGTCACTCTCGCCGTGCTGATCGCCGCGCTCGGACCCGCGCTGTCCGCCGTCCCGCTGCATGCGTCTACGGCTCGTTGTCGGTGGGCTGTTGCTCGTGTTCGGCCTGCAGTGGTTGCGCAAGGCGATCTTGCGAGCGAGCGGCTACAAGGCATTGCACGACGAGGAGCAGATCTACGCCGACGAGCTCGCGGCCGCGCAGGCCGTACCGCGCGAACGTCGTGGCGCCGTCACCGACTGGTATGCCTTCACGTTGGCGTTCAAGGGTGTCGTTCTCGAGGGCCTCGAGGTCGTGTTCATCGCGCTGACGTTCGGCGCCAACGACCACAACCTGCCGCTCGCGCTCAGTGGCGGCCGGCGCGGCGGTGATCGTCGTGGCGCTAGCGGGCATTGCGGTGCGGGCCCCGCTTGCGAGGGTGCCGGAGAACTCGATGAAGTTCGTGGTCGGCGTCATGCTGACGGCGTTCGGCACGTTCTGGGGCGCCGAGGGCGCGGGCGCCCACTGGCCAGGATCCGATGCCGCGTTGCCCGTCGTGGTCGGCGCCGTCGCGGTGTTCGCCGTCGCGTTGGTCGCGGCACTTCGTCGAGGTCGGACGTCGACGCAAGCGAACGCGGAGTTGGTGGGGAGCCGATGATGGTGCGGCTGCGACAATTCTGTGCGTTCTGGTACGACTTCGTCATTGGTGATGATTGGCGCGTTGCGGCCGGCGTCGTCGTCGCGTTGGGGGCGACCTACGGGTTGCACCGCGCATCGGTTTCTTCGTGGTGGGTCGTGCCCGCGGCCGTGGTGATTTTGCTGCCGTACAGCCTGTGGCGAGCGAGTAGGCCGCAAGTCACCAAAGTCGTAACGTGAATGCGCGCGGCAGGATGTGGCGCGCGGCGCCAAAGGAGAGCATTCTTTTCCCGCAGCGCCCGGTCTGTGTGAGATTCCCCCCCGGAGGCAGACCGGGCGCCGCACCATCGCTCATCGGTGGGCATGATGGTTGGCGTGGAAGCCTGGGTTGTCGACCACCCCGCGCCGATTGACGACGGACCGCTGCGCCGGATCGTCGCGCGACCTGCCTTCACCCGGCGCCGGGCAGCTCGCGAATCCGGGTGAGTTGCTGCGGCGTCTGCCGCACCGATCTGCACTTGGCCGAAGGCGATCTTCAGCCGCACCGAAGCGCCGTCACGCCGGGCCACGAGATCGTCGGGCTATGTCGATGCACTTGGCGCTGGCGCCAGCTCGATTCGCCATTGGCGACCGCGTCGGTGCCGCGTGGCTTGCGACGACCGACGGCACCTGCCGGTTCTGCCGGCGTGGCGACGAGAACCTGTGCGAAGCCTCAACTTTCACCGGCTGGGATATCGATGGCGGGTATGCCGACTTCTGTGTTGTCGATGAGCGGTACGTGTACGTCTTGCCGCCGGAGATCAGTGACGAGCACGCGGCTCCGCTGTTGTGCGCGGGCATCATCGGCTACCGCTCTTTGCTCGCGGCCGCGGTGCCGACGGGTGGCGTGCTCGGTATCTATGGGTTCGGAGGCAGCGCACATCTGACGGCGCAGGTGGCGTTGCATCTGGGCATGCGGGTGCACGTGCTGACTCGCGGATCACACAATCAGGACCTGGCTCGAACCCTTGGCGTCGACTCGGTGGGAGAGGCTGCGGACTCACCGCCCGAGCCGCTCGACGGTGCGATTCTTTTCGCGCCGGCCGGCGACCTTGTTCCGGTGGCGCTGCGCGCTCTCGACGCCGGCGGCACGCTTGCCGTTGCCGGGATCTGGCTGTCCGACATCCCGGTTTTGAACTACGAGGCGGACCTGTTCCGCGAGCGCCGCCTGCGCAGCGTCACTGCCAATACCAGGCGGGACGGCGAGGAGTTTCTGCGACTAGCCCAGCGGTTCGGCGTCCGATCAACGACTGTCGCGTACGACATGGCTGATGCACCGCGAGCACTGTCTGACCTCTCGCATGGCCGCTTCGGCGGCGCCGCCGTGCTGCACAACTAGCCACCGCTCTAGAGTTCGAGCGTGTCTGATCGCCAAGTACCGAAGTGGGCGGACTTCAAACCGCTGCTGCGGGTCAAGCCCATCGAGCTGGGGTCGCACGACGCGACAGCTTGCGGCCGCGTTGACGATCAGTGACCTTCGCACGATCGCGAAGAGACGCGTGCCGCTCGGTGTGTTCGAGTACACCGATGGCGCTGCGGAGTCGGAGATCAGCTTGCGCCGCGCACGTCAGCTGTTTCGCGATGTGCAGTTCAATCCATCGATACTTCGCGACGTTGCTGATGTCGACACGACTGTTTCTTTGCTGGGACAGACTCGCTGCGGTGCCGTTTGCGTTCGCGCCAACCGGCTATTCGCGGATGATGCATCACGAGGGCGAGCGCGCTGTCGTTCGAGTGGCGGCGAAGCGCGGGATTCCGTACGCGCTGTCGACGATGGGCACCACAACGATCGAGGACGTGGCCGTTGCGGGCCCAGACGCTCGCAAGTGGTTTCAGCTGTATGTGTGGAGGGACCGGCAGATAGCCGAGGACTTGATGGCCCGCGCGCAGGCTGCCGGCTTCGAGGCGCTCATCTTGACGGTCGATGTTCCGGTCGGCGGGAGCCGGTTGCGGGAACTTGCGCGCCGGATTCTCGCTGCCACCCGCTCTGACCGCGCGCACGATTCTCGAAGCGGCGACGCATCCGACGTGGTGGCTGAACTTGTTGACGACGAGCCCGTTGACGTTCGCGTCGTTGACATCTTCCGGCGGCACGCTTGGCGAGTTGGCGGACAAGCTGTTCGACCCGTCGGTGACGATTGCCGACCTCGAATGGCTCCGGTCTTTCTGGCATGGTCCCGCTCATCATCAAGGGGGTGCAGACCGTCGACGATGCGCGCCGCGTTGTCGATGCAGGCGCCGATGCCGTTGTGGTTTCGAACCATGGTGGCCGGCAACTCGATCGTGCTCCGATCCCGTTGCGGGTGCTGCCTGACGTCCTTGATGCGGTCGGCGACCGTACCGAAGTGTGGGTCGACACCGGAGTGATGACCGGTGGCGATGTCGTCGCGGCGATCGCGCTCGGCGCCCGCACTGTCCTGGTTGGACGCGCGTACCTCTACGGGCTCATGGCCGGGGGTGAGCGAGGGGTCGACCGGGCGGCCGAGATCCTCACTCGTGAGGTCCGCCGGACCATGCAGCTCCTGGGCGCGGCCTCGATCGCGGCGCTCCGGCCGAGCCATGTGCGCCTCCCATAAGTCCGAACGGATGAGTCCTGAACTGGCGTTTAGTTGTGCGTTTTGCCGGGGCCGCTGCCGATCGAGAAGGGGTGGAGCTGGACAAGGACCTCGAGAGCTTTGACGGCGACGACGATTGTCAGGGGATGTCGGGCGTCGATGCTTCCCGCTTGCTCGAGGTTCTCAGCCGCATCGACTGTCACGTCTACATGGGCGAAACCCTGCAGGGCGGCGGGTATCGCGAGATGTTCACTGGCCCTGGCCTCGAGGCCCTGCTCGGCGGACCCATACCGGACGGTGTCGATGCGGCCGCGGCGTGGGACGCCGCCGTGCACCCCGATGACTTCCAGCGCCAGGCGGCCGCTTCGTCGGGTCATGGCGGCGGCGGCCCGGTCTCGGTGGAATACCGGGTCGTCGGATACGACGGCGTGATCCGCTGGGTGCTCGACCGCATGTGGCCGTGGCCGGTAGCCCCAGACGGCCGGCTCATCTATGACGGAGTCGTCACCGACGTCACCGAGCTGCACCAAGACGACCGACGCGCTTCACGAGGCACTGCTGGCCGCGCAGTCGGCGAATCTCGAGCTTGCGCAAGCGCACACGGTCGCCGAACAGCAGGCACGAACCGACGATCTGACCGGTCTGCGGAACCGCCGCGACTTCGCTGAGCGACTCGATCGCCAGCTCACCCGTGCCGCCTACGACCAGCGCCCGATCGGGTTGCTGCTGATCGACATCGACTATTTCAAGCAGATCAACGACTGGCACGGCCACGGCGCCGGAGACCAGCTGCTCACAGCGTTCGCCGGCCGGCTTCGCGATGCGACCCGGCCAGATGACGTCGTCGCCCGATGGGGCGGCGAGGAGTTCGTCGTGCTGTTCACGGATCTCGGCAGTGGCAACGTGCTAGCAGAACGGGCAGAGCAGATCCGCCGCGCGATCGCGAGCACGCCGTTCATCGTGGCCGGTCAGGCAATCGGGGTGCGAGTCTCGATCGGTGCGGCGCGCAGCAGCGTGGCACTCTCAACGTCAGATGCGCTGTTGGCTGCGGCCGACGGCGCGATGTACGAGGCGAAGCGGGCCGGCCGTGACCGCGTGTCCGTCGCGCCTGCGCAAGAGAGCATCTTGCAGGAGAGCCCACTGCGCTCGCGCGGCTGAGGCGACGTTGCGACAACGTTATGGCTGTGGACTGGACGGAAGCCACGCCGACCAGTCCCCGTTCGGGTCGGTGGTTTGTCCGACTTCGATGATGTGCCCGTCTGGATCGCGGATGTAGCAACGGATCTCGTAGGCGTGCTGCTTGGGCTCCGTCAGGAAGTGCGCACCCTTGGCGCTCCATTCCGCGTACACCGCGGCAATGTCCTTGACCCGAATGTTGAGGAAGCTGCTCACTCTGTCGGGGTCGGGCGGCGTCTCGAGTATCACGGTTGGCTTGTCGTCGGTCGGACCGCCACCGACATTGATGATGATGAAGCTGTTGGCAAGTGCGACGTAGCGCAGATCGTCGTGGGAGTAGACCAACTTGCCGCCGAGCACCTCTGTGTAGAAGCGCCGAGACCGCTCGACATCGTTCGCCACGATGAAATGGCACAGGACCATGCCCGCTTCAGGTCCCGGAAGTTCGGCCACCTGGCACCTCCACGCGTTGTTTTAAGAATCGGCCTTGATTCGACGCTAGTCGCTTGACGCGGGCGCCCGGAAGGCCTCCGAAATGGCCCACGCTGCATTGACGAGACCGATGTGGCTGAACGCTTGCGGAAAGTTGCCCAAGAGCTCGCCGCTGACCGGATCGACTTCTTCGGCGAGCAGGCCGACGTCGTTGATGAAGGCGATGGCGCGTTCGAATACGGTGCGGGCCCTGGTCGGTTGCCCGACCTTGGCCAGTGCTTGGGCCAGCCAGAACGTGCACAGCAGGAAGGTGCCCTCGTCACCGTCGAGCCCGTCGTGCGACCGGTAGCGATATACGAGTCCCTTGTCGTCGGTGAGACGTTGCTCAGTTGCCTTCACGGTGGCCAACACTCTGGGATCGTCGGCGGGGAGAAATCCGACGAGCGGAATCATCAAATTGGAGGCATCCAGATCGTCCGAACCGAAGGACTGAGTGAACGCGTTAGCTCGATCACTCCAGCCCTTGGTCTCGATCGCCGTACGGATCTCAGCCTGGATCGTTTTCCAGCCCGCAACCCGGTGCGAGGCGTCGAGATGGTCGGCTAGGGCGACCGCCCGCTCGAGAGCCACCCAGCACATCAACTTGGAATACAAGAAGTCGCGGGGCTCACCTCGAACCTCCCAGATGCCCTGATCTTTCTCCGACCAGCGGCGGGCGGCCGCATCCGCGAGTTGGACGAAGAACCGTCGGGTGGCTGGGGCCAGATCGGGAGGCGCACCCCACTTGTTTGGATCGGCCAGTGGCCCAACCCGTCGGGCCGTGTCGTCGAACACATGGTCGGACAGGCGGTACACCGCGCTCAGCAGTTCGCCGTAGACGTCGAGCTGGCGCTGAGTCCACGCGCCGTTGCCGACCCGAACCGGGGCCGAGTGTCGCCAACCCTCCAGATGCGGCAACTCCCGCTCCGTCAGGTCTTGTTCGCCACCAACCCCAAACATGATCTGTAAGCCGTCGCCTCGGTCGAGCGAGCCAGCCGCGGAAGTTGTCACGTAGTTGAAGAACTCGTTGGCTTCGTCAGGGCAGGCGGCCACCCAGAGGGCCTGGATCGTGAAGGACGCGTCGCGAACCCAGGCGTAGCGGTAATCCCAGTTTCGGGCGCCGCCAATCACCTCTGGCAACGACGTGGTGGCGGCCGCACAGATCGCGCCGGTGGGTGCGAACGACAGCGCCTGAAGCACTCGTCCGCTGTGGTGCACCAGGTCGCGCCAAGGACCCACGTAAGCCTGGTGAAGGTCTGACCACGACTCCCACGCCGACACTGTGTCGTCGAGTCGCGCAGAGATCTCGGCTTGGCTTGCGACACTGCTGGCATCGGTTTCGGCGGCTGCGCGGAAATGGAGAGCGAATCCCGCGGTCTCGCCCTGGCGGAGCTCGAGCTGACCCGAGACGGTTGACTCGTCGACGGTCAGTTTCATGGGCGCAGTCAGAACGAACGCGTCTGCGCCCGCGATCGCGAGCACCCCGCCGTCCACTGCATTGAGCTTTGGCGAGACCAGCCCGTATCCAGGGCTCATGACGCACTCCAGCCGCACGTCGACCTCGCCTTCGATGCATGTTGCCCGCCGGAGCAGAAGATGCGGCGCGTTGCGGCCGAGCTGATGCCCTCGGTTGCCCGTGCCCATGGCTAGCGCGTCGGTGATGGCGACCGTTCCTGTCGGCGTGCGGAAGGTTGTCTCCAACACCATGGTTCGGTCGAGATACCGACGAGTCGTTTGGGTCGCGCCCGGTACCGATAGCCCCCAATGGCCGGCCTTGTCACCCAGAAGGCGACCAAGGATGGACGGGCTGTCGAAGCGAGGGAAGCACAACCAGTCGATCGAGCCGTCGCGGCTCACCAGCGCGGCGCTGTGCCGGTCGGACAGGAGGGCGTAGTCGGCGATCGGGGTCGTGGTCACGCGAGTTCCTTCGGCTGTACGTCCGGGGTATCAGCCCGGGACAATGAGCCTAACCAAGGCCGACGAGGTCGGCGCTCACCTCCCAGAGCCGCGTCGCAGTGGGTTCGTCGTAACTGAGTCCCGACGATCTCTTGGGTTTGCTGTTGACGAAATAGCGGCCCGTTACCCGCTCGAGTTCGGGTGCTGCGGCCAAGTAAATTGACGTCGTCGCGCCTTGCGCCGGGGATTTCATCAGGGTCCGTACAAGAGGAACGATCAGCCGCTGTGTGCGGCTTGGATCTTCAACCCCCAACGACGTGCTCACCACGCCGGGATGAAGCGCATTGACGACGACGGAAGTGGCATCGACCTGACGAGCCAGCTCGTACGCGAAGAGGATGTTGGCCAGCTTCGACTGGCTGTAGGCGCGCGCGCCGGTATAACCGCGCTCGCCTTGAATGTCATCGAAGTCGATTCGCCCCTGCTTGTGAACATAAGACGAGACGATGACCACGCGCGCTGGGGCACCGAGTTGCGAAGCAGAGTGTTGCAGCCTGTCGAGCAGCAGGTTGGTCAGTAGGAACGGAGCGAGATGGTTGAGGGCGAAGGTGTACTCGAGCCCATCGCCCGAGACACGCCGCGTGCTCCAGTAGCCACCGGCGTTGTTGACTAGCACGTCGATTCGGGGCAGCCGCTCGAGCAGCTCGCCCAGCGAGCCGCCGCACCTGCGATTGGCTCGACAGATCTGCAACGAACGCATCGACGTGACCGCCACTGGCGGCACGAATCTCGCGTGCGATTTCCTTAGTACGCTGCGCATCTCGGCCGGTGACAGCGACACGGGCGCCCATCATCGCCAGGCCGAGCGCGGTCGCCCGACCGATCCCGCCGGTGCTGCCGGTGACAACCACCGTCTTGTCGGCCATGGGGCCGCCAGAAAATCTTGGCATGGTGCGCGCCACACTGCCATGTTGCGCTGTCCGCCGTTTGGGCCGGGCGTCGCCATATGTGACAGTTGGACGGCTCGGGTTTATCGACGCGTCGCGCTTGACGGCATTGGCCGAACGCCCCTTATCGTCACCGCGCGGCCGAATAGGTGCGTGCCCTGAGGGGTTGTTACGGTGTGGCCGGCGAACACGCGGAAGTGCGCGTGCGCGAACGACCGGGCAGGAGCGGCGAATGTTCGGGGGATGCTGGCGTCAGCGGTTCGTCGCTTCCGTTTGGGGTACTCGTCGCTGTTCTGATGGTGCCGGCGATTGCTTCGTGTTCGGCGAAGTCGAAAACGACGAATTCGGGGCTCGCTCCTGTGGTGCAGCGCACCGGCAAGGCTCCCACCGGCTACACGGTGACGTTTCGCTATCGGGATCCGACCGCCAAGGTCGTGCAGATTGAGGGCGAGTGGTATTTCTCGAGCCCCGATTCCACCAGCGTTGAGAGCAGTGAGGGTCGGCCGGCCTCGCAGTGGGAGCAAGGCGATATTGCGATCAATCCCGATGCCCCGCAAGACATTCTGGCCGGTCTGAAATCCACCTGGCCGGACGCCGACATGACGAAGGGCGCCAGCGGCGTGTGGTCCTACACCACCCCGCTGCCCTCGGGCGTTTACAGCTACGGGTTCGTCGTGAACTGCACGCACTCCGATCTCACGCCAGCGCAGCAAGCGAACCCGGAGACCCCCTCCACCTACACCGGTTGCCCTGAGGTCGCCGATCCGAGCAACCCACCGTGGAACGAGCACAACGGTGTCACCCGCGGCTCGGCGGTGACCTACAGCCAGATCTACGTACCGTCCGATCCCGCCTTCCACACCAGCGACTACTCGTGGGAGGCGCCGGCCGCTGCCCGAGGCGAGCTCACCGACATCAGCTACGCCGGCACTGGTGGGCCACCGAACTTGCCCGGCAAGAACTACCTGGCCGTCTACACGCCGCCCGGTTACAACCGGCACCGCTCCACGCCGTACCCGACCCTGTACCTCGCTCACGGGTACGACAACAACGAGATCGACTGGACCACAGGGGGAGACGCCGCGAGCATCCTCGACAACTTGATCGACGAGAAGAAGATCGAGCCGATGGTCGTGGTGATGCCCAACGCCTATTGGGAGGCCCCGCCAGATCCCGATCCGAGCGGGGCTACTGCCTTTGGTGACAACCTGATCGGCGCTGTGCTCCCGTATGTCCAGTCGCACTACAACGTGTCGCCAAGTTCGTCGCAGCGGGCGTTCGCGGGCCTGTCCTTCGGCGGGGTTGCCGCCGGGAGCCTGCTCGTAACGACACCAGCAAGTTCGGCTACGTGGGGCTGTTCAGCCCGGCTCCGTTCCCATTGACGGCACTCACGCCGACTCAGGCAGCCGCTGTCAAGAAGGTTGGAGTGATGGTCGGCGGAGGTTTGGATGACGGAGCGCACCCGTGGGCCCAAACCGACGTCTCCGTCCTGCAAGACGCGGGCGGGCACGTGTCAACGGACTTCATCGATGGGG
Organism: uncultured Actinomycetes bacterium; assembly: GCA_963799955.1. Taxonomy (GTDB): domain Bacteria; phylum Actinomycetota; class Actinomycetes; order Acidothermales; family Acidothermaceae; genus PALSA-607. The sequence goes on along the minus strand of CAWCZJ010000012.1, from coordinate 136,204 downwards.
GACACGACTGGTTCGTCTGGCGCGTCCTGCTCCACGACTTCCTCACCCAGGTGGCATTCAAGCCCGTCCGCAGCTGACGCAGCGCCCATGCCATAGGTTGGATGCGAACCGGCTGATCGGCTCGCGCGTTGTTCGGGTGGCGAACCCAAACCGGTCGAGCCGCGAACAGCGGAGGGCAGCACCAGTGACGCCCGGAAGCGAGGACCACTCGGTTGGAACGGGCATCGCGTGAGCGTGGGGCTACGACGGCGGTGAATCCGGACGACGGGTTCCGCAGCTTTGTCGCGGCTGTTTCCGAGCCGCTGACGCGACTGGCCTATGTGCTCACGGTTGGGGTGCCGGGGCGCCCGCCGGCTGGAGGGCTGGCTGCGAACGCGTTGGCGCAGGTGCGCCGCCAATGGCGCGACGTGGAGGCGGCGGGGCTTCCGGACCAGTTGGCCGTTGATGCGTTGCTCTCGGCCGTGCTGCGGCGTCGTCTTCGCCCGCCGTCGCCCAACCCGCTCAGTGACCCGCCCATCGAGGTGATCGAGGATGGGCTCGACGGCGATCAGCAGCTGCTGCGCGACGCCTGTTGGCGTGCGTTTGTCACACTGTCGCCGCGGCAACGGGCGGTTCTCGTGGTCGCGGACCTGTCGGCTGTCGATCGCAGACTGGCCGACCTCGACGTCTCGCCGTCGTTGGGTTCGCCGCGTCGCCAGCTGGCTGCGCGGGCCTCGGCCATCGCCGTCCTCAAAGCGGCGCTTCACGCCGAGGCGGCAGTCACCGGCAATCCGGCAACGCTGACCGACCTCGAAGGGCTTGCTGATGAGCAGCTTGTGCTGCTCGCCGACGACGCGATCCGCGTGCACGCGACCTCGGCGCCGCCCGTGTTCGACCCCAACACTGAGGTGGCCGCGCGGGCGCGGCACTTGCGCCAACGGGCGTTGCTCGCCGGCGCCCTCGTCGTCGTGCTGATCGCGGGCGCCGGCGTAACTGCGGTGCTCGCGTCTGCACCCGCTGCCGTTAAACCCCTAGTCACTGCGCCGAGCGCCAGCGCAGTGGATTCGCCGTTGCCGCGGCGGCCGCCGGCCGTGCAGATCGCCGCCCAACCGTCGACCGACCCGGACCAACCGGTGGTGCCGTGGCCGGTGCGTGGCGATCTCGCCGACGACCGCGTGCTGCTGGCGCGCATCGAGGCCGCCTTCAGTCAAGCTCATCCTGACGCGACGACTCGACCGCAAGTCTTGGTTATCACTGATACACCCGCATTTCGACTTGCATATCTGACCGCCATGACACCCGAAGGCATGTTGGCGTCATGGTTTTCGGCACCGACGGGCTCGTCCGACATGCGCGAATCATTCGCCGCTTACGCCGACGACATCGGGTCTACAAGCGCGATAGCCGCCCGCGTGCACTGGGCTTCCGGTGCCCGCGTCGCCGGCGCCGGGTCGGCGTCGCCGCGCGAGCTCGTTATCATCGCGCCGCCAACGACTCCATCGATCGAGATCTTCGATTCCGTCGAAGGTACGCGGGCACCCGAATCGGTGGCGTTGACCGACGGCATCGCGGTCGAGGTGGTCCGACCGGGCACGCCCAGCGCAACCCCGACACAGATCAACGTGACCACGGATACGTACGCCGTCACCGGTATCCCTGACATCGAACTCGACCCAGGCAAGAGCTACGCGACCGGTTATGCAGCGACACAACATCTGGTCGCGGTGCCCGCAGTGACGGTCGAGCGTGGTCGACCGGATCCGGCGTTGCTCGCCGACGCGTTGTTGGTCGCGCAGGCCTGGGCACCCACCGATCCATCGGGTGCTGTTTCCCCCGTTGCGCTGTGGGGAGGCACGGACGCGGTTGGCACGAGGCTCGTCGTGGTCCGTGTGCACGGCAGCCCATTCGATCTGTTGATCCTTGAGTGGAGTGGCGACTTGCCCGGACTCCATGGCGAAGTACTGGTGCGCTCGACGGCGCCGGAAGTGCCCGTTGCGTTCGCCTATCGAAGCGCGGGGGAAACCCGAATCGGCGTCATTGCCACCGACGACGTCAAGGCCATCGCCCTCTCATTCGGAGGGCAGCAGTCGCCGACGGCGATGTTCGACGATGCCGGTTTCGCCAGCCTCCCGATCTCGGGCGTCGGGGGATTGCCGAGCACCGCGAACGTCAATGCCTCGCCGCCGCCGAGCAACGAGTTCTCGGGATTGATCGACGCCACGGTTCAAGTCGAGCTGTTCGGTTTGGACGACGCAGTGCTCGGCTTACTCAGCGTGCCGCCAGCACTGTGACCTGACCCAACGGCGAGGGCAGCGGTCCGCCGTCGGACGGGACACGCAAGCGCGGTCTCGGCTTGCACAGCCAGAGGCTCACTTGGGGGTTCGGCTGCTGCAGGTCTACCGGATGCAGGTGTCATTCAATCGCTGCGGGCGTTCTCCGGTGAGCTGATGCGCCGCAGGAGCGGCATGGTGCCCATGACCACCGCGAGGGCGAGCGCGATCGCGGCGGTCAAGGTGAATGCGTAGGTGGGGCCGGGTAGGCGCATGCTGGTTCCGCGGAGAGCGCGCAGGAGTAGTTCGGCGGTGAGTAGTCCGCCGGCCGCGGACACGACCACGAGGCCGATGAGCGGGACGGCAGCTTCAAAGAGAACGACCTGGCGAAGCGAGCGCAGCGGCATGCCAGTGAGGCGTAGGAGTGCGAACGGGCGTCGTCGTTCGATCAGACTGCCGGCGACGGCGACGGCGAGGCTGCAACCGGCGATGACGACGCTCAGGAGGACGGCGAGGTCGGCCAGATGCTGCAGTTGGGTGACGTCGCGCAGCGTCGCCGCCGATGTTTGGCCAACCGTTTGGGGCACGGTCAGCTGATCTGGGACGCTGGTCTGAATAGTTGTGCGCACTCGTTCCAGGGTGGCGACGGAACTGTCGGTGGCGATCACGACCGCTGCGACGCTGAATGTTGAAAGGTCGGAAACGCCTCCCACGGGGGGTGGCCAACGAGTCGTGGGCTGGGTGTGGCCGGCGTCCAAGGAATACAGGGGCATGATCGCGACGGTGGCCGTGGATTCGCAGCGCCCGATCTCCGGTGTGGTCGCGAGTTCGTTGCACCCGAGCAGGCCTTGCGGATAACCGTTGATTTCCGCACCAGCGTAGGTGCGCACGAGCGTGACCCCCCGCACGCCGGCATCCGACCTCAGCCGAGCAGCGAGGCTGGTGGCCTTCGCGCTGGGTAGCGCAGCACCGATGGGTCTGGCAATCGCGGTGCTGGCCGCGCCCGGGTCATCGCCGAGCGCTTTCGGGTTGCTCGCCGTTGCGGTGCCCGCAGCGAAGACGCTCCCGACGAAGACGGCGAGAATCAGCCCGCTGACGGCCCGGAACGCTGCCGCGGGATTGTCGGCGAGGCGCCGGCTGGCGATCAGGCTCGGCGCCCGGGTCGATCTCGTCGCGAGCAGTGTTGTCGCGGCCATCGTGAGCCACGGGCCGGCAACGATGACCCCCGCCATGGTCAGCACGAAGCCCGCGACGATGGCCGGCGCGTAGGAGCCGCTGGCGCCGCGGGAGTAGGTGCGACCGGCCAGCGCGAAAGTCGCGAGAATCAATAACCCGATCCCGAGCGGGACGAGCCGCCCGCGCGTTGGTCGCGGCGGTCTCGCGCGCCGAACGACGCCCAACGGAGACACTCTCACGCGGCGCAGCGAGGCAATCGCCGCTAGCGCTGCCGCAAGCGGGACGGCGACGCACACGAGCACGACCGCCGGTGCACCCGGAGACAGGTCACTGGTGAACCAGCGATCTCCGGTGACCTTCAGACGGGCGAGGTCAGGGCGCACCGCAAAGAACAACCCGACGCCAACAACCGCGCCGACGAATGCGGCAATCGCCGCCTCGACCGCGGCGATCAACGCGATTTGGCGCACGGTGGCACCGACCAGACGCATAGCGGCCAGTCGTTGTTCGCGACGAGCGGCGGCAATTCTGGTCGCCATCGCGACAAACGTGAGGATGGGAAACAACAGGCCCGCCGCGCCCACGCCGAGCGCAACTTCCTGGAACGTTGTGTAGGAATGCTGCGTGGGCGCGGTTTCGACGCTGCGCACCGTAATCGCGCCCGGCTCGGCCGCGAGCTGCTGCGGGGCTGCGACCTATGACGATCACGAGCACGTTGGGCGTCGCGAGCGCGGTGCGCCCGATGGTGCCGATTTGGCGCCCTGGATATCTGTTGCCGAGCTGATCCGCCGGAGTGGTTGCGAGCAGGTTGGCCAGCGCCGGCGATGCGTAGAACTGCCCTGGGCTCGGGAGGGCCGGTATGCCCGGCAGTCGCGGGCTGCGCGACCCCGTCGCCGCGACGTCGATGCGCACAATCGGCAATCCGTTGAACTCATCCGTTGTCTTGCGCCACCGGAGAGGATCGGTCGTCGCTTCGTTGGCACTTGGGCTGCGATTGTGCACCGACGTAGTGATCCAGCCCGAGTGCGCGTCTTCGGCCCGCAGCGCGTGGTAACTCGCAAATGCGGTCACCAACAGCACGACGCCTAACGCGACACCGACGGCGATAAAGGCCGCCCGCGTCGCCGCCTCGCGGCCGCCCCGAATAGCGAGCCGCAGAGCGAGGGAAATCACGAGGTGGCCGGTTGCGGGCGGCCCGCGGTGACGCGCCCGTCGCGCACCATCACTTCACGATCGGCGTAGGCCGCGACCCGCGGCTCATGGGTCACGATCACGACTGTGGTGCCCTCGGTGCGGGCAACATCGACAAGGTGTTCCATGACCTGTTCGCCGGTGAGGGAATCGAGTGACCCGGTGGGTTCGTCGGCGAATAGCACTCTCGGCTTGGTCACCAGACCCCGCGCGAGCGCGACCCGTTGCGCCTGGCCACCGGAAAGCTCACCCGACCGGCGCGCGCCCACCTGGTCGAGGCCGAGACGCGCGAGCCAAACCCGTGCGGCGTCGACTGCTGGCTTGCGCCGGATGCCGTTGAGCAGCAGTGGCAACGCCACGTTTTCTTCGGCGGTTAACTCAGGAACGAGTTGTCCGAATTGGAAGACGAACCCGAATGAGGTTCGACGTAGTTCGGTGCGGGCTACGTCATTGAGTCGGTCGGTGCGGACGCCGGCAAACCATGTCTCGCCGGAGTCAGGCGGCAGGATTCCGGCCAGGCAATGGAGCAGCGTCGACTTGCCTGACCCGCTCGGCCCCATGATCGCCAGGATCTCGCCAGAGGACACCGAAAGGTTGGCGCCGGCTAGCGCGACGGTTGCCCCAAAGGACTTGTGGAGGTTGCGCGCAGCGAGAAGTTCGCGGTCGTCGCCGGGCAAGGCACTGGATGCCGCAGGGGCGGCGTGTGGGGAGAGCGTGGTCATTGCGTGAGCTCCCTGGTGAGTGCTTCGAGGCGTGCTTCGGTCAGGTCGATCCACCGCAGGTCGGCTTCGAGACGAAACAACGCGTGATCGGCAAGGAGCGCATCCAGCAAGGTCGTCGACCTTTTGCTCGCGGTAAGTTCGCGCATCCGATCCAAGTGCGCCGCCCGCTGCGCATCGAGGTAGGCCTGCGCGGGTCGCCCGGCGAGGAGGGCGAGCACGACCTTCAAGAACAGCACTGTCTGCAGGTGGGGCTCGGGTTCTACCGGCTGCGCGAGCCAGGACTCGAACTCGGCGACCCCATCAGCGGTGATGCGGTACCGCTTGCGCTCAGGGCCCGCGCCAGGCTCCGCCATGCCGACAGTGACTTTGCCATCGCGCGCGAGTCGGCCAAGAGTTGCGTAGACCTGCCCAAACGGCAGCGGCCGGCCCTTCCCGAGCTGACTGTCGTAGCGCTGCTTCAGCTCATATCCGTAGCTCGGCTCGCGCTCGAGCAAGCCCAGCAAGGCGATGGGGACGGTCATAGATGCACTATGCACTCGGAGTATACGCGCCGTCAATAGGTGCGGCATCGACCGTTCAGACCCGGAGAAGATGAGGAACCATGCTGTGGCCGAGGGCATCGAGGACGAAACGTACGCAGCACTTGCGGAGCTTGGATGTACGACCGCGCAAGGGTTCCACCTCGGCCGACCGATGCTGAGCGACGCGTTCGACAGCTGGCTTGCTACTGGAACGTCGCTCAGGAGATCGCGGGGCAAGCAGTCTTGGCCGAGCCGACGCTCGCACCCAACAGGTAGACCGCCCAGGTAAACGAGTTGCCGCAGAACGAGCCTTGCGCGGTCACCTGACGGTTGTCGATCGGGTTGCTCGTGTCGCCTGAGAACTTGTTGCCTTGCACGACGTTGCCGCCCTGCGGATCGGCCGCGCTGTCCGAGGCGAGCTTCAACCCGTAACCCATGCTCCCGATAATCGTGTTGCCGGTGATGGTGTTGTGGTAGCCCCTGACCTCGATGTTGCTGCCCTCATACGCGAGCGGCTCGTCATTGTATCCGCAGGTGTTGTTGCGGAACGTGTTGTCGTGGGAGTTCTCTTTCACGTCCAAGCACTCGGATCCGTATGTGTTGATCACGTTGTTGACGATCAGGTTGTCGCCCGAGTTGTCGTCGGCGTGCATGCTGCGGTCGGTGCTCTTCGGGCTCGTGCCGATGTAAACGCCCTCGCCATTGTGGTAGGCGAAGACGCCCGGCAGCGGATTCGCCAGCATCCCGCACCACTCGATTGTCGACTGCTCGACGATGTTGTTGTGCGCACCATTGGCGATCCGGACGCAGTCGCCGCCCGCATGAACGAGTGCCATGTCGTTGACGACCACGCCAGCGATGCCGCGCGCGGTGTCAGATGCGCCGATGAAAATGAGACTGCTGTCGTTGACCTTGCCTTGGATGCCGTTCTTGAAAGGCGTCACGGCCTGCAATGTGCCCGGGAAGACTGTGGTCCTCAGCGCCGGTTCGCCATCAATCGTGAAGCCGGACAGATGGTAGAAGCTGTTGTTGATGCTGAAGACTCGGCTCGTGCCGCTGATGATTGTCTTCCCGCGCTTAGCGAGATTCAGTCCGGTGTCGGTGCCTTCGATGGTGATCGGCGCCAGTGCAGTGCCATTGATCTTGGTGACAACGTCGCCGGGGTAGGTCCCTGGCGCGAGGTGGATGATCGATCCCGGGACTGCACGGTTCATCGCGGACTGCAGCGTCTTCAGTGGCGTGGCCGATGTCGTGCCGGCCGACATGTCGCTGCCACTCGTGCTGACGTAAATGTCCATGCCAGTGGCGTGGGCGGGAGCGTTGGAGACGCCTGTGAAGGCTACGGCAGCGACAGCGACAGCTGCGGTCACGACGGATGCATCGAGCAATCTCGAACGAGTCACATATTTACCCTCGGGGCTGTGGCGCGGCGCTTGCTAGTGCATCCGGGTGAACAGTTTTCCTCAACGTAGCTGTTGATCATGCAAGCCGTCGACTAACGCAGCAGTCGATCAAGCAGCAGTCGATCAAGGGCTGTGCGAGATGGTCAGATCCGAGATCTCAACCTGGCCGTAAGCGGTCGCGGCATCGCCGCTCGCGGTGTTCGACTGCAAATAGCAACCCGCCTTGAAGTAGCAACCGGTCTTCTGCATCGCCTGGTGCACTTTCAACACGCCGTTGTAATACACGTCGACGTAACCGTTCGCTGCCACGATCTTCATGTCGAACGAAGTGCCGAGTTGGTAGTCATCATCGAGCACGCCCGCGACGTTATCGACGTAGCGCACCGCGAGCGTCTTGCCGGTCAGTTGAACCAAGATCAGGTAGTCCGCATTGTGGATCTGCGCCGCATATCAGCGACGGCTTTACTACGGGCAAGTGTGTGATGCGCTGCGTGAGCTCCATCGTGTGCGTGCCAGAAGTCGATGACCAGCTCGCGTTGCTGCCGTCAGGGTTCATCTCGCGCAACTCCGCGCGCGGGTAATTCGAACCCGGTTGCGCCTTGTCTCCGCAGTGCACTGTGAACTGCACGGCCTGGATCGCCTGAAAGCTCGGGTCGGAGTACGACTCAAGCTTGGGGTTGTTGACCTCCACCGTCGTCGGAAGACCTATCTTCCACTGGCGCAGGTCGACTACTTGCGCGGGCCGCAGTCTCATCGGCCGAAACACCTCCCTCTTTGACCCGTCGTCGGTGAAGATCCAGTCGGCGACCCCGGCGGCGGCCCCTGCGGGGATGAGCAGAGACGCAATGAGGAACGCCCGCCGCGAGAGCTTGGGAGGTCCGCGACGCAACCCTTGCCTTTGGTCGTGTGTTGTTGTCATCCGGAGATCTTCTTCAGTGCGGCGGTTATCAGCGGTGCGAGCCAGCGCGCGTACGTCGCCGTGATGTGGCTGTTGTCCGCGTACACGATCATGTTGTCGATGACCGGCGGGCAGCTGGTCGCTGTGCAGAACCAGTTGGTGGGATCGATGAGCGTCGCGCCGGCCTGCTGCGCCGCCTGCGCTTCGGTCTTTCGCTGGATCATCGCCTCGAGCCGTGTCGAGGGGTCGGACCGAGACATCGCGCAAGCCTGGATGTTGTGTGGTGTGCTTGGCCAGGCAATCCGGGACCGATCCGATCCTCTGCGGGTTGGGCGTATCCTCGAGGTAGATGACGCGCGCACCAGCGCTCTGGTAGTTCCTGATCGAGGTGACCATGCCTGATGGATCGATGTCCAAGGTGCGCAGCTCGGAGGTCACCACGACATAGTTCGGCTTCAACGTCTTCAAGCGCGCGTACACCGCCGTGCGGAACTCGTTGCACGTCGTGTACAGGCGATTCGTGTTGGGGTCGACGTCGTTGGGATAAAGGCCCGGAGGGCAGCCAGCCATCGCGTACTGCACGAGCTTGAACCCGTTGGCGCTGGCGAATGCCGCGAGCGCTGGCTCCCATGCGTTTGCATGGCTATCGCCAATCAGCACCATGGTCTTCGCGCCGTTGACGTCTCCAAACGTGCACTCGCTGTCAGGAAGCGGCTGTGTCGCGCTGTTTCCCAGCAGGCACTTGTTCGTTGATGCAGGCCTGTCGACTCCAGCCTTCGACAGGGACGGTGTGACATTGGCCGGCAGTGCCTTGACGTTGACTGCCGAGGTCAGTGCGGCCTCGATCGCGGTGGGTGTGGCGGCCGCGGCTTGAACAGTGCCGCCACTACTGCCGACCGGTAGGCCAGCACCAGTCGCCACCACGAGGGCCACCGTTACAGACGCGGCGACGAACACGCCGCCCATGCTGAGACTTAGGGTCGGACGGCGGGAGAGTAACGGGCGCGAGCGGATCGGCTGCTCAACGATGAAGTACATCGCTGCCGCCAAGACGAACGAGCCGCCGAGTACGTAGCACTTCTCGAGACCGTTCAGGCTGTGGTTGAGCGCCATCGGCAACACCATGAGGAATGGCCAGTGCGTCAGGTACCACGAGTACGAGATGTTTCCCACGAACTGAAACGGCCGTCGCTTGAGCAGCAGCTCTCCGGAGTGCGGCCAGCCCGGGCACCCGCCGGCGATCACGAACGCGGAGCCGACGACGGGCAGGATTGCCGCCGATCCTGGGTAGACAGTCGCGCTGTTGAAGGCGAAGCAGCTGATGGTGATGAAGATCAGCCCAAGCCAACTCATCTGGCTTGCCAGCGCCGGCGGCATCCGGGTCCACACGCTGACCGTGACGGCGATGAGAGCACCGAACGCGAGCTCCCACACGCGCGTCTGAGAACCGAAGTAGGCCCAGCTGGACGACGTTTTGGTGGTGGCGATTGACAGCGTCAGGGAAACCACTATCAGAGCAATAAGGGTGCAGATGAGCGATGCTCGCTTGCCAATCCGCCTGCCGAACAGCCAGCCCGCGGCAAGGATCAGTGCTGGCCACACGAAGTAGAACTGCTCCTCAACACTGAGCGACCAGTAGTGCTGGAACGGGCTCGGGGCGGTGCCGACCGCGAAGTAGTTCGTGCCGTGCGCAGCCAGGCGCCAGTTGATGCCCGAGAATGCGGCGAACAAACCGTCAAGGGCGTCCGACCGCACTTGCAATGGTGAATCCCACGTCTTGCACGCCCACACGGTGCCGATGATGACCACGGTCGCGGCGGGCAAGATTCGCTTGGCGCGCCGCGAGTAGAATCCCTTGAAGCTGATTTTGCCCGTCGAGTCGTATTCGTTGACGAGTTGCCTCGTGATGAGGAACCCGGATATCACGAAGAAGACATCGACACCGACGTAGCCTCCGGGGAAGCCGAAGTTCAGGTGGCTCAGCACCACGATCGTGACCGCGACCGCGCGCAACCCCTCGACGTCCGGTCTGAATTTCCGTAGTTCGCGGGGCCCACGCTGAGCCGCGCTGTTGACCGACGTGCGTCCTGACGGATCGAGAACGGTGGTCATGCTGTCGCCACCCCCGATGGGAGTCCGGTTCGATGGGGTCGGGGCTTGTGCCGCCTGGCATACCAAGTGACCAACCACAAGGCGAGCAGCAAGCTGGCGGCGAGCTCCCAGATCAACTTGATGCGAGCTGTGCGCCATTCGCCACCGTTACCGGTTGCGGTGTTGTGACTCAGAGAGAGCCCTTGGGCCGCCTTCTCGTTGTGCACGATCGTGTTGTGTAGGGCGATGGTGCCGGCGGTGCTGCCGCGGGCCGTGATCCCGATGCGGTTGCTCGCGATCTTGTTCGACAGCAGGGTGTTGTTCGACGAGCTCGCGAGCACGATTCCGTCGGAGTGATTGAACGCCGACGTGTTGTCTTCGATGACGTTTCCTGTGCTGAACTCGTCCATCATGATGCCGTTCAAGCCGTTGTATTCGGTGGTGTTGTTCCTGACCGTTCCAGCCGTCACGTGATCGGAGAAAATGATGCCGTGGCGACCGTTGTAGTCGGCGGTGTTGTTCTCGATGTCCATGTGCGACGACCCTGAGTGCGGGTCGACGCCGTACAGGGAGTTGTCGTTCAGCGTGTTCCCCACGACCTTCAGACTCGGCGAAGCGTTCGTGTACACGCCGATGAAGTTGTGCTCAAGAGTCGAGTTCGTGATCGACCCCGTCGCACCCTTCGACCAGGAGACACCGTAAGAGGTATTCCAATCTCGCCCGAGGTAGCGAAACGTGCTGTGATCGATGTTCATTCGCGAGTCGGAGACAGCTAGGACGAAAGGCCGACCCTCTGTCTGTGTCGGATCGAGGTAGGCGTTGGGCGTGTTGGCATCGCTGGCGTGCACGTACACACCGTTGATCGTGAGCGCTGCCTTGTTGTTCGCCGCCAGGAACACTCCCTTCTTGACCGTCATGACGACCTCCTTGATCTGCGGCGCAGCGATCGTCATCGGGCTGCCCTGCAGGATCACGGCGGCGTTCAGCCGCGCGAGACCGCCGGAGAGCGACACCCACTCGGTGTTGTTTACCGAGGCAATGAGGGCACCAAGAGTCGGGGGTGCCTTTTGCTCGATCGTGCGCACCGGCTTGCCGCCCGCCAGCAGGATCGTTTGCGTCGGGTAGATCTCGATCGCGTGAATATTCGTGTCGAGAGTGGCTGCGAACGCGTTGCCAGCGTTAGGTGACACCCCAAGTGTCGCGTCTTCGATCGGGTCGAAGGACGGCGTGTATTCGTTGCGGTCGAACGGTTCCTTCTGTAGCGCCAACTGACTGTATGAGCGGCCGAGAACAAACGTGCCGATCAGTGCTAGGCCGGCGACGGTGCCGAGGACGATCAGGTAGCTTGCGAAGCCTCGACGACGACCATTGCGACGGTGGCGCCTCATACCAACTCACCCACCGCGCTGTAGGTTTCCAGGTCCGCTGTCTCTTTGGTCTTGCCGATCACCTCGAATGCCCTTGGGTTGCCCATGTACAGGGTGGTGATCAACGCGACGACCGTGAAGCTCGCGGTGAACGGGCACAGCACAACCGCGCACACGGTCTGCCAGATCCGATTGGCCCAGAAGTCCAAACGCGTCTGGTCCACTCCGCGACGGCCCGCGTTGACCCAACCCGCTGCCGCGAAGTTCAGTGCCCAGATAATCAGCGAGCACCAGAACAGGCTGAACCACACCTGATGGATGTGCACATGCCCGGTCAGTGTCAACACCAACGCGACAGCGGAGCCGACGAAGGTGAACAGGCTGAGCACGTAGCGGATCCCGACGCGGATTGCCGGCTGCAGGGGCAGTACGTCCCGGCTGACGATGGCGTGGATGTTGCCCCACATCCACCGGCGACGCTGTTTGAAGTACGCGCCCCAGGTCCACGGACTGGTCAGCTCGATGTACTCGTGAAACCAACCCCACTTCAATCCCTGGTAGGCGGCGTTGCAACCAAACGTCAGATCCTCCGACGCGAAGATGCGGAAGTTCCAGCCGATCCGTTGCTCCGTCTTGCCAGTGATCGTCATGCCCTCCCCATGGCAGAACAGTGGCGCGTTGAAGATGCCTTGGAAGGTCGAGCAATAGGTGAGGCAGTTGTGAAAACGCAGGTCGTCGATATGACTGAGCAGGAAGTGGGTGAACCCGCCGCCCGTGCCGTAGTCGACCCGTGGTGCGGTGAGGCCTTGGCAGATGTCGTAGTCGGCGGCGTAGGCCGTCTCCAAGAACTGCCATGTCGGCGACGTGTCGTCGTCGAGGAAGGTGATCTTCGTTTCGTCACCGCCGTACCCCATGCGCGCGCGTAGCTCGCGGGTGTACTCGAGCGCACGGCACTTGTACTGACTCACGGCGACGAACGACTTCGGGACGACGATCACTCGGTCGGCGTTCGGATAATCGGTGGAGAATCCTGGCTCGATAACGACCCAGATCTCGTACGGCATGCTCAGCGGATACGTGCGGATCTCATTGACAATCTCGTTGACCCGCTCGATCTCCTTGCCGACAGAGGTCACCTGAATCACGTAGCGCTCGAAGCGCGATCGGTCTTCCTTGAACTCGGTGTGGAACCACCACTCACCAAAGAGTAGTAGGCCCATCTCGAAGAGCGGTCGGAAGTACGCGAGCAAGAGGATCCATAGGAAGTCGTTTATCAAGACTGACCACCGAGTTGGCTGCTCCGAGCACCTGCCCGTTCTGCACCTAGCAACGTGTCGATCTCGTGATCCGTCATCGCGGTGAGGATCTCGTTCACGGTGACGACAGCACCGAGCAAAGGCATCTCGACACCGAGATCTTCGGCGAAGCCGAGGAAGCCGTTGGTGTCCTTTGGAAGGCATACGCCTCCGTAGGGCGCGCCGCCGTGAATGCCGTACTCGCGGTTATACGAGCCCTCTGCGGAGTTCGCGACTGTGGAGGCCACAGCATCGTGGTCGATGCCGAGTTTCTGCGCTACCAACCACATTTCGTTCCAGAAGCTGATCTTCGTCGCGTTGTAGATGTTGTGCGCGCACTTGATGAACTCGGCTGTTGCCGGATCGTCGAACACGCGCAAGTCGCCGCCGAACGGTGCGAGGAGTTCGCGCAGCCGTTCCTGAGTCCGCTTGCTGCGCGAGGCGATGACCGTCATCCACGGGAAACGAAAGTCCTCTGCCGCGGATGCAGCGCGCAGAAACTCGGGATTGGACGCCAACGTGAAGTCTTCGCCGCATTTCAGGCCCGACTCGCGTTCGAGCATCGGTAACACCCGGCCTTCAGCTGTACCGGGCGGAACGGTCGATCGGACGACGACAGTGTGCGACACGGGGGAGGCGGCCAGCGCGCGACCAACTGATGCGACTCCGTTGTCGAAAGCTGTGAGGTCGTAGTGCCGACCGTCGTGCGGGGTCGGCAGCGTCAGGAAAAGAAAGGACGCCTCATCCGGAAGCTCGATGTTGGCGCGGGCGTCGAATCCCTCCTTCGATAATTCCCTTAATCTGGTGGGTAATACGTCGACGAATGTGACCTCGTGTCCTGCCTTGATAAATCCTCGACCTGTCGCCGTTCCGACGACTCCACTCCCGACGATGAAGATGCGTGACATACCGCCTCCGTTCCTCGCAGCGCAGCACGGCGCCTGCTGTCCTGCGGCACGGAGAGGTATCCGTAGGCAACCATTGCGTCGCCTGTTGCCGCGGTTCGCAAACAAGCTAGGCAGGCCCTGATTACGTCGGTTTCGGCTGGGGGTTAACTCCGGATCAAATGCTCAAACATGATCATGTCCGTCATGTCATACGCAGTTAACGTCAACGTGAACAGACGATGGCGCAGTGCTGACTGTGCACCGGTAGTGGGGTCGGTGCACACAGAGCACACCGCTGTCATTTCGCCTCAGCCGCCGAGCGTGCACGACCGCAAAATCGGCTCTGCCCCACGCGAGGCCGCCGCCATATCTGTGGGCGATGTACAGGAGGCTGATCGCCGGCTTCGCCGCGCTCGCAGTGGTGAGCTGCTCGCGGCACCCCGCGCGACCGGCCCGAATCGCAACGGTCGGCATGTCGCCAGGAGCCGAAACGGGCCTCGTCGAAGCGATCATCTGCCACTCTATTTGGCGACCGCTGTCGAGCGCCGGGGTGCGGCGCATCGCGGTCAGTTTGACAGCAGCTTGCGGATCGCGCGTCCTGCGGTGCGCAGTGCGCGGTCGATGTCGTTCCCGAACGGATTGTCTTGAACCATGTAGGTCCAGGTGGCGGCGGGCCGTTTCAGCCCAGCCGCATCGAGATCGGCCCCATCGATTGTGACAAGCACGATTTCGAAGCTCTCGGCAGACCCTTTCTCAACGGCTTCGAGCAGGCCGGAGAAAGCGCGAACGGCCTCTTTGTGGAATTCGATGAGCGGATTGAGCCCGTGCCCCAGCGCACGCAAGTGGATTCCCTCCCGGACAGCGGCCATGTAGCCCAGGTGATCCGCCCACGCCTGGTCGAGGTGCCACAAGACGATCTGCCGCGCAGCATCGCCCAGCACTTCGTCGGAAGCGACAGCGCTAAGCGCGGCGAAGCGATCGGGACACCGGTGAGCGAGAGCGCGCAGCGCCGCGTCGGTGCGCAGCACCCGGTCGCGCCGCTCCAACACGATGCGGCGCTGATCACCGATAAGCGCGTCGTAGCGCACAGTGTTGCGCTGGATGTCCAGACTGACGCCCTCGGCGATACGTTGCGCATGGGCAAGCGTTGCATGCGCGCCCGCATCCATCGCGCGGCCGTCCTCATCGACCTGCGACGGCGGCGCGGCCTGCGGCAGGTACGCAGTGATGAGTTCGTCCTGCATGCTGGCGAAGAACTCTGAGCTACCGGGATCTCCCTGCCGGCCAGCTCTTCCTCGCAGCTGCTGGTCGAGCCGGCTGTTGCGGTGTCGACCCGAGCCGATCACATGCAGCCCGCCGAGCGCGGCAATCTCGCCCTGGTCGCCGGCGACGCCTCCGAGCCGAATATCGGTGCCGCGGCCGGCCATCTGGGTGGAGACCGTGACGGCGCCCCGGGCGCCGGCTTCTGCCACGATCGCGGCTTCTTCCGCGTCGTTCTTGGCATTGAGCACGACACAGCTCAGACCCGTGAGCCTCAGCTCGTCAGCGATCCGCTCGGATTCTGCGACGTCCAATGTGCCGATCAACACAGGCCGGCCCGTGGCATGCATGGTCGCGGCGTGCGCGACGAGCGCCCGCTCCTTCTGCTCGGTGGTGGCATACAGCCGGTCCGGTGCGTCCACACGCACGCATGGACGGTTCGGCCCAATCACGACGATCTCTAGCCCGTAGAATTCACGAAGCTGCTCACCGGCGGCCAGCGCCGTCCCGGTCATGCCACACACCGTCGGGTATCGCCGTAGCAACGACTGGACCGTGATGCTGTCCAGGATCTCCCCGCTCTGGCTGGCGGCTAGTCCTTCCTTCGCCTCAACAGCCGCGTGCAGCCCATCTGGCCACCGCTGCAGTCTGGCGACTCGGCCCCGGGACGCGTTGACGAGGTGTATTCGCCCGTCCCGCACGATGTAGTCCACGTCACGGTGCAGCAACGCTTCGG
Source organism: uncultured Actinomycetes bacterium (assembly GCA_963799955.1). GTDB lineage: Bacteria > Actinomycetota > Actinomycetes > Acidothermales > Acidothermaceae > PALSA-607. The sequence goes on along the minus strand of CAWCZJ010000012.1, from coordinate 120,408 downwards.
CGTAGAGAGCCACGTTGACCCTGGTCAGGGTGGCGAGATGCGGCTCGGCGTAAAGGTCAATCCCGCCGAGCGTGGCCTCAAGGAATCGGGTTCCGCCCTCGGTTAGGTGGACAGTTCGTCCATCCTCCTCGGCTTGGTAGTGCAGACCGACCTGCAGTCCGCGGATGACCTCCGCCATTTCCCGGTCGGCATCTCCATTGTCGGCGGCGCCCGCGAGCACGAGCGGTACCAGTGCCTCATCGAGGAGCACCGAATCGGCCTCATCGATCAGCGCCACGTCCGGAACACCCGCAACCAGCTCGGTCACGCTGGTCACCAACCGATCCCGCAGCACGTCAAACCCGAACTCGCTGACAGGCCCATATGTCACCTGCGCCGAATACGCACGCTTGCGGTCAGCCGGTGTTGATGCCTGACCGATCCATCCCACACTCACTCCGAGCAGGTCATAGACCGGCCGCATCCACATTGCGTCGCGCCGTGCCAGATAGTCATTGACCGACATGACGTGCACCGACCGGCCGCGCAACGCGTGGGCGGCAGCGGCAAGCGCCCCGGACAGCGTCTTCCCCTCACCCGTAGCCATCTGCGCGACTTGCCCGGCGAGCATCGCGAGGGTGCCGACGAGCTGCACATCGAATGGTCGCTGCCCGAGGCCGCGCCGGGCCGCCTCACGGCCCAGCGCGCAGATCTCGACTTCGCTGGTCGCCTCCCGGGCGGCGGCAGCCAACTCCTCGTCGGCCAAGGCCGCGATGGGCAACTCACGCCGGCCGATATCGGCGAGCAACTCCACATACGGCCCTGGGTCGGCGGTACCGGGTCGCTGCAGGAAACGCGCGACGCGGTCGCGCAGGCCGCTCAACACGGTGTGACACCGAGATGCGCGATCGGGGTTGGCTGCGACACACCCTGCTCAACGCGCGGCCGGTACAGGACGTTTGGCGAACTCGCCCGGTACGGCGAACCCCCGGGCGGCCCGTGATGCCACCGGCCACGCTCAGACAACTGGCTGGGTGCGCGCGCATACCGCCCGTTATGGAGCGACGTCCACGACCGTGCCAGCGCACATTTACGCACTAAACGCTTCCCGGCGTGACGTGTTGGCGGCGATGACGCGCTTTTTGTCGTGTAGGTGAGCGCGACGCTTGTTGCTGCGGTGGGAAGGGATCCCGGGGTGGGAGTCAATGTAAGCGGTGGTCCTCACGACGATGCTTAGCTGGGCCGATCAGGCTTGGAGATGGCGTCTGCGTGTGTAGCGGTGCCATGGGTCACGGATCGCGACGATCGCCACCGCAAGGGCGGAGACGGCGACTGTGTACCAGGCGATGGTGGCCGCGCCGTCGGTGTCCGGCGGGCTGAGCAGGTGCCGATTCAGCGGTGGGATGAACCAGGCGGCGGCGATGGCGATGAAGGTCACGGGCGCGGAGACGGCGCCGCTGAGGGCTGCGTAGCGGGTGCGTTCGAAGCCCGCGGCGATGGACAGCGCGAGCAGGCTCCATCCAGTGAGTTGAGCGACGAGCGGATACACAGCGGGCAAATGCGTGCGGTAGAGCGCCGGAAAGGTGCTGGCCATCAGATCTAGTTGCACCGCGCACGTGACGGCGAGGACGGGAAGGGCGAGCAGCGAGCGGCCACCCAACCGATTCCATTCCGGCAACCGCCCCGATCGGACACCTACGGGGGCTTGGGCCACGTCTATAGCTTCGCTCACACCTTCACTGTCGCAGCTAGCAACCAAAACGGTTCTCGTCAGCCGACCGTGCGATCGGCCACGCAGGTTCTGCCAACGCGGCGTGAAGGTACGCATCTGGCGCCCTCGTCGCGTTCGGCTTCACCAGCACGGCATCAGCGATACCTTGCTGGTCTTCGTGCTGGTCGCGTTGCCGACCCTCTGTTTGCGTGGCACGTTCACGGTCGTTCGGCTTGTGACGAGTTCAATCGAAGACATCGGATACGGCCGCGCGATCAACCGTATCCGCGACTACTACCTCGAACTTGCCGGCGATCGTGCCCACTACTTCATGCTCGACGGTCATGACGGCACCAAGGGCGTTCTCGCCAACATGGGTATAGCCCGACCTTCACGCTGGCAGTTTTAGTTCACCGCCATCGTCGGCGGAACGGCAACAGCATTCCTCAGCGACCAAGTGAGCGCATCGCCGCGATCGCTCCTATCTTTTTAGTGTCAGTTGGCAGCACACGATGCATGATCAGGCGCGCGTAGATGGCGAGGTGCTGTTCCCGTCACCGACGACCACGATTCTCCTCGGTCGCCCGAGCGATGCTTTCCGCGGGGACTTTACGCTCGGTGAGGTTCCTAACCCGTCGCCTGCACATGATCCGAGCACGCCGGTAGAGAACACTCGAAACCTTCGCTCAAGCGCAGCGACGCGTATCCGGCGAGCCTCGCGACTGCAGTCTTGGTCCGTTTTCGGCGTGTGAGCAGGCGGGGAGCCTAGACCGGTCGGAAATGCCGCAGGTCTGCTAAGTCTGCTGGTGTTCAACCGGTGCGTAGTGCCGCGAGACGTCCCACGAGGCGGTGCCCATGTTGCCCGGCCCGCTCCTGGCATCGCACCAGCAAATTTCGTGCCGCTGCCGCGATGCGTGCGAGCGCTGCCCACTTCTTGCAGTCGTTTGCCCGATCTGGGTCTGCGACATGCGCCGGGTAGGTGAGCTAAAAAGTGCATAAGGCCAGGTCAGACATGGTGCGCCGCCAGGGACTTGAACCCCGAACCCGCAGATTAAGAGTCTGCTGCTCTGCCAATTGAGCTAGCGGCGCGTGAGCGAAGAGCCTACCAGCGAAGCTCCGACGCTCAGACCGGACGCAAGATCAGGCCGTGTGAGCGCGCGCGACTTCCGGGATCACCAGCACATCGGCGTCCGCCCTCTTGCCTTCACGTTCGAACATTTCGTGCGATCGCGGTCCGTTCGGGTCGATCAGATCGACGAGCAACGTGATCGGCAGTCCGCGGCGCATGGCCTTCATGAGCGGGTGCTCGGGGCGGCTCGCTTCCGGCAACCTGATCGAGTCGTGAGCGTTCATGGGTGCTCCCTCCCGAACCGCCCGAATGGCGAGTTACATCCATGTAGTTCGGCTCGCGCGGCGCCAAAGCTTTAGCCCAAATGGCGGTACGGAAGACCCTTGTTCGTTAGGCCGATCGGCCTAGTGGGTCAGGGTCGGCCGGCTCGACCGGCTCCAGGTGGCGTCGGCCGCGTCGGCCGGCGTCCACGCCGCGACACCTCGTCGAGCGGTTGCCGGTCGGCGTCCGTCGTGAACGAGACGCTCACCTTCACCTCGGGCCGGCGCTCCTCCATCATCGCCAGCCGCACGAACATCGCCCTGTCGGCCGCGGTCAGCGGCGGCTGGGTGAGCGACCGCGGCCACAGGTGGTGCGTGCGCACGACGTTGATCTCCGCGGCATACAGCGTCAGCTGCGCGGCGACGAACAGCCACGAGAGCAAGCCGATGACGATCGCGAAGAAGCCGTACGTTGCGTTCGCGTGCGCCAGTGAGTTGCCGCACGTAGTAGCCGCCGACGGTCTGCAGCGCTTCCCAGAACACTGTCGCAAGCACGACGCCGAGCCAGATGTCGCGCCAGCCGACCGGCTCGCTCGTCAGCACTTTGAAGATGATGAAGAACACGCCGAGGTTGATGACTGACGAGACACCCGTCGTCCAGAACCAGGCGAGCGGACCATGCAGCCATGTGGTACCGAAGCCAGCCAGCGTCGTGGTGCCAACGGTCGCAAGTCCAAGCACAGCAAGCCAAAAGTAGCCGCGCAGCCGGCGTCCGAAGAAGTTCGGCCACGACTTGAACGGCACGTTCCAGACCGTGTTCATCGCGTTGACGGCCGACTGCCCAAGACCCTTGCGCGCCATAGATCGTGCCGAGCGAACCGACGACAACCGCGAGCACGCTGCCCTTCAGCGCATGCGTATCGCTTTGCAGTTGCGTGCTGATGATCGGGAAGTTGCCGAGCGCACTAGAAAGCAGACGATGCTGGACGGCGGGGTGGCCGGCCAGCACGAAACCGAGCACCGTCGCCATCAACAACAGCAGCGGGAAGAGCGCGAACAGGCCGTAGTAGGCGATCAGCACAGCCTTGCCACCGGCCTGGTCGTTGCCGTACTTCTGCATGACCGCGATCGGGATCGCCAGCACCGGGTGCCGTTGCTGGTACCGGTCGAAGCGCCGAACGCCCCGCTCGACCACGTTCATCTGGCGTGCTTCCCTTCGTGCCGTGGACGACAACTGCCGGTCTCTATACCCGCAACTGTCTACCAACCGGCCGTCGTCCGAAACAAAAGAAGGGCAGCGCACCCTCGCGCTGCCCTTCACGGTGACTCGTGGGGTGAGCGACGGGGCTCGAACCCGCGACCCCCGGGACCACAACCCGGTGCTCTACCAGCTGAGCTACGCCCACCACGGCTCGGTCAGTGTAGCCGGATCACGACTGCGGCTCGCTCGCATCGGCGCGCCAGCGGCCTCGTCGCCACCGATCGACTCGGCGCCGATCGAGGCGGCGATGCCGCGGGCGGTGGCCGTGTCGGGCCCAGGCTGCGGCACGAACAGCGCCTCTCGGTAGTAGCGCAGTTCGTCGATGCTCTCCTGGATGTCGGCCAGTGCCCGGTGGCCGCCCTTCTTGGCAGGGCTGGCGAAATAGACCCGCGGGTACCAGCGCCGGGCGAGTTCCTTGATGCTCGACACGTCGATCATGCGGTAGTGCAGGTGGTCATCGAGCACCGGCAGGTCGCGCGCGATGAAGCCGCGGTCGGTCGCGATCGAGTTGCCGCACAGGGGTGCCTTGCGCACCTCGGGCACGTACTGGCGGACCGCGGCGAGCAGCTGCTCCTCCGCCTCGGCCAGCGTGATCCCCGCTCCGAGCTCGTCGAGCAGGCCCGACGTCGTGTGCATGGCGCGCACCACGTCGGGCATGGTGTCGAGCGCCTCCTGCGGCGGCTTGATCACCAGGTCGACGCCGTCCCCGACCACGTTCAACTCAGCGTCGGTCATCAGCAGCGCGACCTCGATGAGGGCGTCGGTGCGCAGGTCGAGGCCGGTCATCTCGCAGTCGATCCACACCAGGTAGTCGCTCACAGGCCCACTCTAGATCGTGCACACTCGGCGCACCGGCCACGCGGGCACCGATCAGCCTCCGATGTAGGACATCTCGACCTTGCGCGGCCCCTCGTGCGAGGCGTGGGCGGCGCGCAGTTCGGAGTAGCGGTCGGCCCGCGCCGTCCAGAGCCCGGCGACCGCCGCGTCGAGGGCGTCAGCCGTCGGCGCCTGAGCGCAGCAGTGCCCGCAGGTCGTGACCGGTCGAGGCGAACAGGCAGGTGTAGACCTCACCGATCGCGCTGAGCCGAGCGCGGGTGCAGGTGCCGCAGAAGGGCTGGCTGATCGAGGAGATGACGCCGACCTCGCCAAAGCCGTCGAGGTAGCGGTAGCGGTTCGCGACCTCGCCGGGGTAGCCAGGCGGCACCGGCTCGAGCGGCCAGACGGTGGCGACCCGGTCGACGATCTCGGCGGCCGGCACCACGTCGTCGAGCCGCCAGCCGTTGGTGTCGCCGACGTCCATGTATTCGATGAAGCGCATGGTGTGACCGCCGTCGCGGGCGAACGACGCGAGCCCCTCGACGTCCGCCTCGTTCCAGTTACGGCGGATCACCGCGTTCAACTTCAGCGGCGCGAACCCCGCCGCCGTTGCCGCGTTGATGCCCTCGAGCACCGCGCCGAGAGTGACCTCGGTGTCGGCGACCTTCGCGAACGTCTCGTCGTCGAGCGTGTCGAGGCTGACGGTGATGCGGGTGAGCCCCGCGGCCCGCAGGCGTTCGGCGTGACGAGCGAGCAACGAGCCGTTCGTGGTCAGGGCGATGTCGTCGATGCCAGGCACCGCCGCGACCATCGCGACCAGATCTGGCAGACCGGCGCGCAAGAGTGGCTCGCCGCCGGTCAGTCGAACCTTGGTGACTCCGGCGCGCGCGAACGCGCCGACGACCCGAACGATCTCCTCGAAGCGCAGCAGCTCAGTGTGCGGCAGGAAGGCGAAGCCGGGACCGAAGACCTCGCGCGGCATGCAGTAGCGGCAGCGCATGTTGCAGCGGTCGGTGACAGAGACGCGCAGGTCGCGCAACGGGCGGCCGCGAGTGTCGAGCGGTTGTGCGGTCTCGGCGGGATTCAGTCACGACGCTCGGTCGTCGCTCGGGATCAGGGTCGGCAGGTCGGGCATCCCGAACGCGGAGCCGGGCTCGGCGAGCAGTTCGCGTCGCGCTTGCGCCCGTCGGGATGCTCAGAAAGCCACGCATCGCTGACCGCACGGGCGACGGCCTGGTGCAGCCGCGTCTGGAACATCGTCGGGATGATGACGCCGAGCCCGCGCTGGTCGTCGGTCACGATGTCGGCGATCGCGCGCGTCGCGGCCTGCTTCATGGCCAGCGTCACCGTCGTCGCGCGCGCGTCGAGCGCGCCGCGGAAGAAGCCGGGGAAACACAGCGCGTTGTTGATCTGGTTCGGCATGTCGGAGCGGCCGGTCGCGAGCAGCGCGTCCTTGCGTGCCTCTTCGGGCAACAGTTCGGGCTCGGGGTTCGACAGCGCGAAAACGATCGGCTGCGGGGCCATCGCGAGTAGCAGGTCGGGGTCGACCGAACCCCGGCGAGCGGTGCCGATGAAGACGTCGGCATCGCGCAGCGCTTCTTCCATGGTGGTGATGCCGCGCGGATTCGATCGGGCCGCGAGTTCGCGGTGATGCGGCGGCGTTTCCGGCCGCTCCATCAGCACGCCGTCCTTGTCGAAGATGATGAGGTCTTTGACGCCCGCGTCGAGCAACGCCGAACAGATCGCCGTCCCCGCTGCACCGCATCCGACATGCACGATGCGGACGTCGGGAAATGTGCGCCCGGTGATACGGCAGGCGTTGACGAGGGCTGCGGAGACCACGACGGCGGTGCCGTGCTGGTCGTCGTGGAACACCGGAATATCCAGCTGTCGCTGCAATTCGGTCTCGACCTGGAAGCAGGCCGGCGCCGCGATGTCTTCGAGATTGATGCCGCCGAATCCGGGCGCGATCGCCAGCGTCGCGTCGATCACCGCCTGCGGGCTCTTCGCGTTCAGGCACAGCGGGTAGGCGTTCACGCCGCCGAACTCCTTGAAGATCAGCGACTTGCCCTCCATGACCGGCAGCGCGCCGAGGGGGCCGATGTTGCCGAGGCCAAGGACGGCGGTGCCGTCGGTCACGATCGCGACCGACGTGCCTTTGGCGGTAAGCGTCCAAGCCGATTCAGGCCGGACGGCGATTGCTGAAGCAATTCTTGCCACGCCAGGTGTGTAGGCCATCGACATGTCTTGGCGGGTGCGCAGCTGGGTGCGCGCAGTGACCTGGATCTTGCCGCCGAGGTGGTACAGGAAGGTCGGGTCGGAGGTGTGCCTGACCTTGACGCCGGCCTGCGTCTCGAGCGCGGCGGCGACCTCGTGGACGTGGCTCTCGTCGAGGGCGAGCATCGTGAGGTCGACGGTGGCGCCTGTGGTCGTGACGTCGACGAGGTCCATGCCGGTGACGACCCCGCGGGCGTCGCTGACGATCTCGGCGAGACGGGGGAGCAGCGTCGGATCGTGCGGAGCCAGCACGCGCATCGTCACGGTGTAGCCCGCGCCGGTGGGCCGGCCGGTGCGTGACTTCTCCGGGTCGGCGGGGGAATCGCTCATGCTTCATCATGCCGCAGGCTCTCGTCGGCTGGGAGCGCTCGGCCCGCGACTAGCGCTTGGGCCGATGGCTGACAGCACCCGACGAGACTCCTCATGAGCCTGGCCGTCGCCGCGATCGCCTTCGGTGTGGTCTTCCTCGCCGAGTTGCCCGACAAGAGCATGATCGCCTCGCTGGTGCTCGGCACCCGCTTCCGGCCCCTCTATGTGTGGGTAGGTGCGGCGGCCGCGTTCGCCGTCCACGTCGTCATCGCGGTGGCCGCCGGTGGGGCGCTAGCGCTGCTGCCACACCGGTTGGTGCAGGCCATCGTGGCCGTCCTGTTCTTCGCGGGCGCCGCCCTGCTGCTGTTCGGCAGGGAAGGGAACGAAGAGGAAGCCGGCGTTGACGAGAGCGGCAACGCGGTCGAGATCGCAGTTCCGACCTTCCGCCGGGTGGCCACCTTGAGCTTCGCGGTGATCTTCGTCGGCGAGTGGGGCGACATCACCCAGATCGCGACCGCGAACCTGGCGGCCAAGTATCACGACCCGATCGGGGTCGGCGTCGGAGCGGTGCTCGGCCTCTGGACCGTGGTGGCCATCGGAGTCGTGGCTGGGTCGAAACTCGTCGAGCGGGTGCCGCTGGCGTTGGTCCGTCGCATCACCGGGCTGATCCTGGCGGCGCTCGGTGTCGTGAGCACGATCGCTGCGATCAGGGGCTGACTCTTCCCGGTCGCCTCTCAGTCGGGTGGCAGCACGTCGATGTCGAACTCGTTGCCCTCGGGGTCGGCCATGGTCCGCCACTGGAAGCCCTCGAGGTCGCGCGTCGTGCCCGGCTCGAGCCACCGGCCACCGAGCTCTTCGATCTCGGCCGTGGCCGCGTCGAGATCATCCACGACCAGGTCGAGATGCACCCTGTTCTTACTTGTCTTGTGCTCGGGCACCTTTTGGAAGCCGACAGTCAGCCCGTCCTTGGTCGGCGAGAGCACGATGAATTGGCCGTCGCCGATGGTGCTGTCGACCTCGACGTCGAGCACGGCGGACCAAAACCTGCTCAGCCGCTCGGGGTCGGTTGCATCGATGACGAGGTAGCCCACCGAAGCCCGCATTGTGGTCGCCCCTCTACGTAAGAAGTGTGCCGTCTGCGGATCGTAAGCGATGGAATCTCGCGGGCATAAATGCCGCCGGGTAGCGTTGTGGTCTGCGCGTGGAACTACTTTCAAACGAGCGGACGACGAGGAGCATGACGATGGCTGAGACGACAGAGCGGGCAGTCCTTGCGGGCGGCTGTTTCTGGGGAGTGCAAGACCTCATTCGCCGTCAGCCGGGCGTGATCTCTACGCGGGTCGGGTACTCCGGCGGCGACGTGCCGAACGCGACCTACCGCAACCACGGCTCGCACGCAGAGGCGGTCGAGATCATCTTCGATCCGGCCGTGACCTCCTACCGCGACATCCTCGAGTTCTTCTTCCAGGTGCACGACCCGACGACGCGCAATCGCCAGGGCAACGACGTCGGCGCGAGCTATCGTTCCGCGATCTTTTACACGGACGACGAGCAGAAGCGGGTCGCACTCGACACCATTGCCGACGTCAACGCGTCGGGCCTTTGGCCGGGCGACGTCGTCACGGAGGTCGAGCCCGTGGGCCCGTTCTGGGAGGCAGAGCCGGAGCACCAGGACTACCTGGTGAAGTACCCGAACGGCTACACCTGCCACTTCCCCCGACCGAACTGGAAGCTGCCCAAGCGCAGCGAGGCCGTCACTTCGTAGTGCTTGCTGCGACGGCCGAGCCGACTATGGCAACTTGCGTGACGACATCGTGCTCGACCTGTGATGGTGCGGGGGCCTAGCTTTCGGCAGCCGAGCGACGCGACTCGCGAATCGCTCGCACGTGCGCCTGGTACACCACAGGGTCGAGTGTCACGAAGCGATAAGCGCCGCCGTCGGCGTCGATCGCACCACGGATGAGAGGCATCGGTTCGGCTTGACTCGCGGACAGGTGCACGAAGGTGCTGGTTACCAGTAGCAGGAGGGCGGCGGTCCGTTCGTCTTGTGGCATTGCGACCGTTGGGGTGCTGCCGAGCAAGACCGAGTCGTGTCCGGTACGAAAGCCGGTCAACGGATCGTCGCCTGCCCAGACCGGCGCCCACATGACGACGAACTTCTCGGGCGCCGAATCGGCGTCGTGTCGCGACTCGGTCTCGCAGTCGTAGATCGTCGAGAATCGCATCAACGCGCAGGGTCTTGCTTGCATCGAGAGCGACCAGACCGGACTTCGCAAACAGCTTGCTGAAGGCGACGAGCGTCGGATCATCACTTGGTTCGAACACCGGCTCGCGCTGCTCGGTCAACGCCTCCAGACGATCCCGCAATGACTGGTGCTCATGCACGGCGGCTCCCTGAGGTTTCCGATGTCTTGAGAGATGACATTTTGCGCGCCCGGCAGGATTCGAACCTGCGACGTCCTGCTTAGAAGGCAGGTGCTCTATCCGTCTGAGCTACGGGCGCTCGCCCACTCACAGCGGTCCAAAGGTTACGCCACGGCGCGATATCCACAGGTCGGCGCGGCGCGGCCGCCGTCCACAGCCGGCTGGTCGCCGCCCGGTCAGCACCGCGCGCCGGCACCACTCTCCTTACATGCGGCAGGCAGCCGCACCCGGAAGGAGAAACCATGTTCGACACGCAAGTCACCGTGGTCGGCAACCTCGTCGCCGATCCGCGGATGACGCGAAACGAAGGACGGACAGCCGATCGCGTCGTTTCGCCTCGCGTCGACCCCGCGCCGGTTCGATCGCGCGAGCCGGGGAGTGGAAGGACGGCGACACCCTCTTCACCAGCGTCACCTGCTGGCGCGCCCTTGCCGAGAACGTGCACCTGTCCCTCAGGAAAGGGAATTCGGTCATCGTGATCGGCCGGTTGTCGGTGCGGCCGTATGAGACGAGGGACGGCGAAAAGCGGCAGTCGGTCGACATCGATGCCATGGCGGTCGGGCCCGGAGCTGGGTCGAGCCACCACCATCATCAAGCGCGTCGAGCGTTCCGTGCAGCCATCCGCCGACGCCGAATCCGCAGCCCCGATGCGCGGACGATCATGGCGCTCGATCGACGGACGGCTCCGATGGGGACGACGGTGTCGACGGCGACATGGTCGCGCCCGGCGGCATCGACTGGGGCGTCTCGCTTGGCGAACCGTTCGGCGACTCGCTCGGTGGCGTGGTCGGAGGACGTCCCGCACATGGACGAAGACGGCACCGGCCCGGTGATCGATCCTTTCGCCGCAGCAGCAGGCCTGGCGCAAACCGCACGAGCCGGCCGAGCCGGTAGCTCAGCTTGCGAGTACCGGTGGTCGCTGGCGGTCGCGTTCGGCCAGCTAGCGGGCACGAACGACCGCGGGCTCGCACGATCCGCCGGGCGGCGCCGAGGCAGCGCCGTCCGGTGGGTGCGGCCGCGCAATGTCAACTGACTCGCTAGGCATTGAAACGGTGTGGCACCCTCGTTGTATGACGTTGCGCGCTGGCATGCCTGCACTCAGGCTCGTTGCGCGCCTGCACGTCGACTTGCTGCGCGTCTCTAGCGCAGCCTGTCTGCCGGCTGCCTGATCCGTCGCCCCCGTCCGGGCGCGGCCGCCCGGCTGCCCGAAGTAAGCCTGGCTGGACTGCGCCTGCCGATTCGAAGGACCCTCGCGCATGTCGGCACCGACCACCTCCACCGGCATCTCCGCCGCGGACGCCAGCCAACCCGGCGTCCCGCGGGCTAAAACCGCGCACGCCGACAAGGGCAAGTCGCGCGGCCAGGGGCAGTGGGCACTGGGCATGCGCGAGCCGCTCAACCCCAACGAGCGGATGAAGAAGGACGACGACGCGCTGCACGTGCAGCGCCGCATCCTCGACATCTACTCCAAAGCCGGCTTCGACTCCATCGATGGCTCCGACCTGCGCGGCCGGATGCGCTGGATGGGCCTCTATACCCAGCGGCGTCCGGGCATCAGCGGCGGGAAGACCGGGCTGCTCGAGCCCGAGGAGCTCGACGACCGCTACTTCATGATGCGGATCCGGATTCCCGGCGGGCAGCTCAGCGTCGAACAGCTGCGGGCGATCGGACACATCGCCACCACTTACGGCCGCGACCTCGCTGACGTCACCGACCGGCAGAACATCCAGCTGCACTGGATCCGCATCGAAGACGTCCCCGCGATCTGGGACGAGCTCGAGGCGGTCGGCCTGCGCACCCTCGAGGCGTGCGGCGACTCACCCCGCAACGTGCTCGGCTGCCCGGTGGCCGGCGTCGACGCAGCCGAGATCGCTGACCCGACACCGCACATCCGCGAGATCGACGCGCTCTACGTCGGTGACCCCGCGTTCTCGAACCTGCCTCGCAAGTTCAAGACCTCGATCACCGGCTGCGGTCCGCTGTGCACGATCCACGAAATCAACGACGTCTCTTTCGTTGGCGTCATCGGCCCCGACGGCACTCCCGGCTTCGACCTGTGGGTCGGCGGCGGCCTGTCGACGAACCCGATGATGGCGCAGCGGCTCGGCGTCTTCGTCAGACCCGACCAGGTGCGCGAGGCATGGGTCGGCGTGATCAGCATCTTCCGCGACTACGGCTATCGGCGCCTGCGCACCCGCGCCCGGTTGAAGTTCCTCGTCGCCGACTGGGGAGCGCCGAAGTTCCGCGAGGTGCTGGAGAAGGAGTACCTCGGCTACGCGCTGCCCGACGGACCGCCGCCGGTCGAGCCGGTCGACGGACGGCGTGACCACGTTGGCGTGCACCCGCAAAAGGACGGCAAGTTCTACGTCGGCTTCGCGCCGCGCGTCGGCCGGCTGAGCGGCACCAAACTGAACCAGATCGCCGACATTGCGCAGGCGCACGGCAGCGGCCGCGTTCACGCGACCGTCGAGCAGAAGATGATCGTGCTCGACGTGCCGGCGGATCAGGTCGACTCGTTGACCGCGGATCTGGAAGCACTCGACCTGCAGGTGAATCCGAGCACGTTCCGGCGCCAGACCATGGCCTGCACCGGGATCGAGTTCTGCAAGCTCGCGATCGTCGAGACCAAGAACCGCGCGATGACGCTCATCGACGAACTCGAACGGCGGCTGCCGGGATTCGACAGCCCGATGACGATCAACGTCAACGGCTGCCCGAACTCGTGCGCGCGATTCCAGGTCGCCGACATCGGTCTGAAGGGATCGCTCGTCACCAACGCCGCAGGCGAGCAGGTCGGCGGCTATCAGGTACACCTTGGCGGCAGCCTCGGCGTCGACGCCAACTTCGGCCGCAAACTGCGCGGACTCAAAGTCACCGAGGACGAGCTCGAGGACTACGTCGAGCGACTCGCGAACCGCTACCTGGAACAACGCGGCGACGGTGAGCGCTTCACGCAATGGGTGCACCGTGCAGACGAAGCGGACCTGCAGTGACCAGCGATCCAGCAGTCACCAGCGATCCGGTGGTCATTAGCGAGTCGGCAATGACGAGCCCGGAAGCAGGAGAGCGGGCGACGCCGTTCTACTGCCCGTACTGCGGCGACGAAGACCTTCGCCCGCATGGCGACAAGGGCGGCTCATGGCATTGCCGCGGCTGCGCTCGGGTGTTCACGTTGAAGTTCGTCGGGTTGGAGGTGCGATGAGCGGGACGACGGCGAGCCTGCCGATCGCGGAGCTTGAACGCCTCGCCGAGCACGAGCGCCTTGCAACGGACGCCGCGCGCGACCTCGACGGCGCCTCGGCGCACGAGATTCTGCAGTGGGCCGCGCAGACGTTCGGCGACCGGTTCTGCGTGCTGTCATCGATGGGTGATGCCGTGGTCGCGTCTCTCGCAGCGAAGGCCAAGCCGGGCATCGACGTCGTCTTTCTCGATACCGGCTATCACTTCGCCGAGACGATCGGCATGCGCGACGCCGTCGCGGCTGTCTACGACGTCAACGTGGTGTCGGCGCTGCCGCTGCTCACGGTTGCAGAACAAGACGAGGCGCACGGCAAGGATCTCTTCGCTCGCGATCCCGACGCGTGCTGCGCGATGCGCAAGGTCGCGCCGATGGAGGCGGCCCTCGTCAACTACGACTCGTGGGCTACCGGCGTGCGGCGCGACGAGTCGTCAACGCGCGCAACGACCCCCGTCGTGCAGTGGGACGCGCGGCGCCGCAAGGTCAAGGTGAACCCGATCGCGCGCTGGAGCCGCGACGAGCGTCGACACCTACATCGCCGACAACAACATTCTGGTGAGCCCGCTCATCGACGACGGCTACTTGTCGATCGGCTGCTGGCCATGCACGAGCAAGGTCGCGCCGGGCGCTGACCCGCGGTCTGGTCGCTGGGTCGGGCACGCGAAAACCGAGTGCGGGATCAACACATGAGTACAGATACCAAGACGCGACCGGACGCCGATGTGCTGGCGTCTGCGCGGCTGACCGGCGTCCCGGCGCGACGGTGTGGCTTACCGGCCTGCCAAGCGCGGGCAAGTCGACCATCGCTCGCGCCCTGGCATCGCAGTTGCGCGCTGATGGCCGGCGCGTCGAATTGCTCGACGGAGATGAGCTTCGGACGAACCTCACCGCCGACCTCGGATTCAGCCGAGAAGACCGCGACACCAACGTACGACGCGTCGGATTCATCGCCGGGCTGCTCGCGCGTCACGGCGTCATCGCGATTGTCCCGGTGATCGCGCCGTACGCGGCGGCGCGTGCAGCGGTGCGAGCCGCCCATGACGCTGACGGCACGGCGTTCGTCGAAGTGCATGTGGCGACGCCTGTTGAGGTCTGCGCCGAGCGCGACGTCAAGGGCCTGTACGCCAAGCAACGCGCCGGCGAAATCCACGGGCTCACCGGCGTCGACGATCCGTATGAGATTCCGACGAATCCCGAGCTCCGGCTCGACACGCAAGGGCGCAGCGTCGACGAGTCGGCCACGTTGCTCCTCGACGCATTGACCGCACGGGGGATCGCATGACGGCGGTCGACGGCACGGCAATTGACGGCGCCGTTTTCAAGCCGCAGCCGACCGCCGAGACGAACGGCGTGCTGCGGTTGCCGCACCTCGACGTGCTCGAGTCCGAGGGCATTCACATCATTCGCGAGGTGGCCGCGGAGTTCGAGCGGCCGGTGCTGCTGTTCTCCGGCGGCAAGGACTCCGTCGTCATGCTGCATCTTGCGCGCAAGGCCTTCTGGCCAGCGCCAGTACCGTTCCCGCTGATGCACGTCGACACCGGGCACAACTTTCCCGAGGTCATGACGTACCGCGACGAGGTCGTCGAAAAGTATGGGCTGCGGCTCGTGGTGATGAAGGTCCAGGATTACATCGACGACGGCCGGCTGCGCGAGCGCTCCGACGGCACCCGCAATCCGTTGCAGACCGTGCCGTTGCTCGACGGCATCGTGAACAACCGGTTCGACGCAGTGTTCGGCGGCGGCCGTCGTGACGAGGAGAAGTCGCGCGCGAAGGAACGCATCTTCAGCCTGCGCGACGAGTTCGGTCAGTGGGACCCGCGCCGGCAACGGCCCGAGCTGTGGAACCTATACAACGGCCGGCACAAGCCCGGCGAGCATGTTCGCATCTTTCCGCTGTCGAACTGGACAGAGCTCGACGTCTGGCAGTACGTCGAACGGGAGTCGATCGAGCTACCCGCGATCTACCTCGCGCACCAACGCGAGGTGTTCCTGCGGGCCGGCATGTGGCTGACCGCGGGGGAGTGGGGCGGCCCGAAAGCGAGCGAGCCGACCGAGACGAAGACCGTGCGCTACCGCACGATCGGCGACATGAGCTGCACCGGCGCGGTCGAGTCCGACGCGCGCGACGTCGCAGAGGTCATTAACGAGATCGCGGTCGCGACGATCACCGAGCGTGGCGCCACCCGAGCGGACGACAAGGCATCGGAGGCGGCGATGGAAGATCGCAAGCGGGAAGGTTACTTCTAGGAAATGTCCGTCATAGACAATGCCGCCATGCTCGCCGCGACCGCCATTCCCGTCGTCCCTGCGCTTGACCCGGACGTCGAGATGTTGCGCTTTGCGACGGCCGGATCGGTCGACGACGGCAAGTCGACCCTCGTCGGCCGGCTGCTGTACGACTCCAAGTCAGTTCTCACCGACACCCTCGAAGCTGTCGATCGGGCGAGTCGTGACCGCGGGAACGACGGCGTCGAACTTGCACTGCTCACCGACGGGCTGCGCGCCGAACGCGAGCAGGGCATCACGATCGACGTGGCGTACCGCTACTTCACGACGTCGAAGCGAAAGTTCGTGCTCGCCGACACGCCCGGGCATGTGCAGTACACGCGCAACATGGTCACTGGAGCGTCGACAGCCGAGCTCGTCGTTATCTTGATCGATGCGCGCAAAGGCATTGTCGAACAGACCCGGCGCCACTTGGCAGTGGCCGCATTGCTCGACGTCCGGCATCTTGTTCTTGCGGTGAACAAGATGGATCTCGTCGACTTCGACGAAGCTACTTTCCTTGCTATTGCTGATGAATTCGCCGCAGCGGCTGGCGCGTTCGGGGTGCGCGACCACGTGGTGATCCCGGTTTCGGCGCACCTGGGCGACAACGTCGTCGAGCGTTCGACGTCGATGCCGTGGTACACCGGCCCGACTCTGCTCGAGCATCTTGAGGCGGTGCCGGTCGGCTTCGACGCCTGGATCCAGCCGGCTCGATTGCCGATTCAGTACGTCATTCGGTCGACGGACTACCGCGGCTATGCAGGGCAACTCGCGTCTGGCGTGATCGAGATCGAAGACGTCGTCGTCATCATGCCGTCGGGCATGCGCACGACCATCGTGGGGATCGACACGTTCGATGGTGAGGTGGCGCTGGCGCACGCGCCGCAGTCCGTCGTCGTGCGACTGGCCGATGACATCGACGTCGGGCGCGGCGATCTCATCGTGCATCCCCGCCAAGAACCGCGCGTCGTCCGCGAGTTCGACGCGACGATCTGCCAGCTGTCGGATCGGCGGCTCAACGCGGGCGATCGGGTGCTGATCAAGCACACGACGAAGGTCGTGAAAGCGGTTGTGGCAAGCGTCAACCACCGGCTCGACGTCGTCACCCTTGAGCGCGATGCCGCCGATTCGCTCGGACTGAACGAGATCGGTGGCGTGACGCTGCGGGTAGCCGGCCCGCTGTGCGTCGACGACTACGCCGACGACCGGTTGACCGGCAGCTTCCTCGTCATCGACGAGCATGACGGTCAGACGCTGGCGGCCGGTCTGGTCGGCGACCCGATCAGGCGGACGGCCTCGAGCACCTCTGGTGGCGAGACGTCATGAACGCCGGCTACCCGCTGCTTCTCGACGTCGCTGGGCGGGCCGTGCTGGTGGTCGGAGCGGGTCCTGTCGGTACTCGTCGCGCGATCGGTTTGGCCGACGCCGGTGCGCTCGTCACGGTTGTCGCGCCCGAGGTTGACGACGCGCTTGCTGCCGACGACCGCATCACGTTGAGGCGCACGCGGGTACCGTGACGGCCGACCTCGACGCGCATGTGGCTGGTGCATGCCTGCACCGGTGATGACGAGCGTCGACTCGCGGGTTGCGGCCGATGCCGACGCGGCGCGGGTGTGGTGCGTGCGGGCGTCGTCTGCGTCGTCGTCGGCCGCGTGGGTTCCGGCCGTCGCGCGGGTCGACGACCTGACCATCGCCGTCAACGCGGGCGGCGACCCGGGCCGGGCGATCGCGGTGCGCGATGCGGTGCGCCTCCTGCTTGAGACCGGCGAACTGCCGATGCGCCGCCGTCGTCACGGCGACGCCGTCGGCTCGGTGGCGCTTGTCGGGGGCGGTCCCGGTGATCCCGGCCTGATCACCGTGCGCGGACGCCGGCTGCTGGCGCAGGCCGACGTCGTGGTCGTCGATCGGCTCGGCCCGCGAGCGCTGCTCGACGAGCTTGCACCAGACGTCGAAGTGATCGAGGCCGGCAAGGCTCCGGACAATCACACGCTTCCGCAAGAGGCCATCAACGACCTGCTCATTTCTCTTGCCCAGCAAGGAAAGCGCGTCGTGCGGTTGAAGGGCGGCGACCCCTTCGTCTTCGGCCGCGGCGGCGAAGAGTTGCTCGCACTCGTGCGGGCGGGAGTCGCCTGTGAAGTGGTACCCGGTGTCACCAGTGCGCTCGCCGTGCCAGCTGCGGCCGGCATCCCGCTGACGCACCGCACGATGTCGCGTCAGTTCACCGTCGTGACTGGCCACGAGGACCTCGACTGGCCCAAGCTCGCGGCGATCGAAGGAACGCTGGTCCTGTTGATGGGCGCCACGCGCGTCGAGCGCATCGCGAAGGAGCTCATGAAGGCCGGACGCGACCCGAACACGCCGGTCGCGGTGATCGAGAACGGCACCCTGCCGGGTCAGCGGACCACGACCGGGTCGCTCGACTCCATCGGCGACCGTGCGACGGCGGTCGGCGTCCGCGCGCCCGCCGTCGTCGTGGTTGGCGACGTCGCGTTGATGCACGACTTGCTTGCGCAATCAGGCACTGGGGAGTCGACATGAGCGAACCCGCGCTGCTCGCCGTCGCGCACGGAAGTGCCGACCCACGCGCCGAGCAAGTTCTCGATGCGTTGATCGCCCGAGTCAGGTCCGAACGGCCGGGCCTGGTCGCCGTCCTCGCTCATCTTGGGTTCTCTGATCCGTCTGTGCCCGCAGCCCTTGAGTCACTGGCACGGCAAGGCATTGACGAGGTCGTCGTCGTCCCGCTGCTGTTGACCGCGGCGTACCACGCCAAAGTCGACCTGCCTGCGTCTGCTGTCGCAGGCCGCGCTTGATCACCCGCGGCTGGCGATCCGGCAAGCCGAGGTGCTCGGGCCGCATCCGTTGCTCTTCGAACTGCTGCGCCGCCGGTTGGCCGAGGCCGGCGCCGAGCCCGGGATGTCTCTGGCGCTGGCCGCTGTCGGTACCTCCGATCCAGCGGCGAACGCCGAACTCGCCGATGTTGCCGCGAGCCTCGGTGCCTCGATCGGGTTCGCGTCGGGCTCGCCGGCGATCGCCGATGTCGTCGCCGACCTGCGGCCGCGGGGCGCGAGGCAGGTGGCGCTTGCCACCTACGTGCTCGCGCCGGGCGAGCTGGCCGATCGCTTCCACGACGCGGGCGCCGATGTCGTGACCGAGGTGCTTGGCGCGGCCCCGGAGGTCGTCGACGTCGTCCTGTCTCGATACGACGCCGCGCTGGCTGCGCGGCGCCGCTGTCTTGACCAGATCGAAGACCTCGGCTTGACCAAGTTGAGAGCTACCCGTTTTCGCTGAACCTCGGTAGCGTCGAGCCCTCACCAACGGTGGGATTTCTTCGGTGGAGGGACCGGCGCAATGACTCTGTCTCACAAGATCATCGGCAACGCGATGCAGATGGCCGTCTGTCAGATTGCCGATGGCCAGACCATCTATGCCGACGCTGGCAAGTTCCTCTGGAAGACGGTCAACGTCGGCATCGAAACGCACATCGCGACGCAGAGTTCGGCGGCTGGCGGTGGCGGCGCTGGGGGCGGGCTGCTCGGCATGGCGATGAACGCTGGCAAGCGGATGCTCGCGGGCGAGTCGATCGCGTTCCAGTACTTCACCGCGCGGGGCGGCGCCGGCCTCGTCAGCGTCGCAGGCACGCTGCCCGGCGAGATGCGGGCGCTCGAGCTCGACGGCACCCGAGGGTGGTTCGCCGAGAAGGACTCGTTCGTCTGCGCCGAAGGCGGCGTCACCAACGACATCGCGTTCAGCGGTTTGCGTGCGGGGTTCAAGGGCGGCGAAGGATTCGTGCTCCAGAAGTTCGGCGGTGTGGGCACCGTGCTGATCGCCGGCGCCGGCAACTTCATCGACATCAACCCGGCGAAGTACGGCGGCAAGATCCAGGTGCACACCGGTTGCCTGGTCGCCTTCGAGGACTCCTTGAAGTACGGCGTCGAGCGCGTCGGTGCCCTGAACGCGCAGACAATCGTCACCGGTCTGCTCGGCGGTAACGGGTTCAACCTGGCCACTCTTGAGGGCGACGGCAATGCGATACTCCAGTCGATGACCATCGACTCGTTGGCCCACGCGATCGTGCAGCACGCGCACCTCGGCCACGACGAAAAGGCCAGCAACCCGCTCGGCAGTCTCTTCGGAGGGTAGTAACGGACATGGGACTTCTCGACAAGGCCAAGGCGTCCGCGACGGCGGCGATGGCACAGGGTCAAGCAAAGGTCGGCGCCTTCCAGCAGGGTCGCTCCGAATCCGAGCTGTACAAGGCGCTGGGCGAAGCGTTCTATCGCGAGCAGCGGCAGGGCGGCGACCACGAGGCCACCGTCGCCGCACTCGTTGCGGTCGACACGGCGCTGGCTCAAGCAGCGGCGGCAGCGGCCGCCCAGCCGGCGCCCTACCAGCAGCCCGCGGCTCCGTACCAGCAGCCGGCTGCGCCAGGTCAGCCCTACACGCCGCCGCCGGCGAGTGGCACCGCGCCGACCGCAGGGAACTTCACGCTCGACGACATGTAGCTCCGCGCGACCTTCGCAGCCCTGGGTGCTACTTGGGCGACCTGACTCAGGTGCACTGCGGGCTGCGAAGGTCGGCCGCGTTGTCCCGTAGACTTCTCCACCGTGCCCGAATTCATTTATGTCTTCAGAAAAGCCCGCAAGGCGTACGGCGAGAAGGTCATCCTCGACGACGTCACTTTGTCGTTCCTGCCCGGCGCCAAGATCGGTGTCGTAGGCCCTAACGGCGCGGGCAAGTCGAGCGTGCTGCGCATCATGGCCGGCATCGAGCAGCCGAGCAACGGCGAGGCGTACATGACGCCGGGCTTCACCGTCGGGATCCTCGACCAGGAGCCGAAGCTCGACGACACCAAGACCGTTCTCGGCAACGTCGAGGACGGCGTCGCGGCGACGATGGCCCTGATGGCGCGGTTCAACCAGGTCTCCGAAGAACTGGGTAGCCCCGACGCCGACTACGACGCGCTCCTCGCCGAGATGGGTGAGTTGCAGACCCAGCTCGACCATCGCAATGCCTGGGATCTCGACGCCCAACTCGAGCAGGCCATGGACGCGTTGCGCTGCCCGCCACCCGACGCCGACGTCAGCGTGCTGTCCGGCGGCGAGCGGCGCCGAGTCGCCCTGTGCAAGCTGCTCCTGCAGCAGCCTGACCTGTTGCTGCTCGACGAGCCGACCAACCACCTCGACGCCGAGAGCGTGCTCTGGCTCGAGCAGCACCTCGAGAAGTACCCGGGCACTGTTGTCGCGGTCACCCACGACAGGTACTTCCTGGAGAACGTCGCGGAGTGGATCCTCGAGATCGACCGCGGCCGCACGTATCCCTACGAGGGCAACTACACGACCTACCTCGAGGCCAAGGCCGCGCGTATCAAGGTCGAGGGCGCCAAAGACCAGAAGATGCGCAAGCGGCTCGAGGACGAACTCGAATGGGTGCGGTCGAACCCGAAGGCGCGGCAGGCGAAGAGCAAGGCTCGTCTCGATCGCTACGAGGAGATGGCCACCGAGGCCGACAAGTACAAGAAGCTCGACTTCGACGAGATCCAGATTCCGCCCGGCCCTCGCCTTGGCAACATCGTGGTCGAGACGTCGGGGCTGACGAAGGGTTTCGACGAGAAGCTCTTGATGGAGGGCCTCTCCTTTTCGTTGCCACGTAACGGAATTGTGGGCGTCATCGGCCCGAACGGCACCGGCAAGACGACGCTGTTCAAGATGCTGATCGGCGAAGAGAAGCCTGACGCGGGCACCATCAAGATTGGTGAGACCGTCACCATCTCCTACGTCGACCAGAGCAGGTCGGGCCTCGACCCGAAGAAGAACCTGTGGGAGGTCGTGTCCGACGGGCTCGACTACATCAAGGTCGGGCACGTCGAAATGCCGAGCCGTGCCTACGTGTCGGCCTTTGGCTTCAAGGGTCCTGATCAACAGAAACCAACCGGCGTCCTGTCTGGTGGTGAGCGCAACCGTCTGAACCTGGCGCTGACCCTCAAGCAAGGCGGCAACTTGTTGTTGCTCGACGAGCCGACCAACGACCTGGACGTCGAGACGCTGGCGTCGCTGGAAAACGCGCTGCTCGAGTTCCCCGGCTGCGCAGTGATCACCAGCCACGACCGGTGGTTCCTCGACCGGGTCGCGACGCACATTTTGGCCTACGAGGGCGACTCGAACTGGTTCTGGTTCGAAGGAAACTTCGAGTCGTACGAGAAGAACAAGATCGACCGGCTCGGGGTCGATGCAGCTCGGCCGCACCGGGCTACCTACCGCAAGCTCACTCGCGGCTAGCGTGCGATTCACCTTCAGCTGTCCTGTCCGTTGGGACGACATGGACGCGTTCGGGCACGTCAACAACGTGACGTTCCTGACGTACATGCAGGAGGCTCGTACCGGCATGCTGTTCGCCGGCGAAGCGGCAGAGCACATTCCCGACCTCATCAAGGGTGTTGTGGTCGCGCGACACGAGATCGACTACCGCCGACCGCTGGAATGGCGGCCGGAACCGATCGAAGTCGACGTCTGGACAGGCGAGGTGAAGTCGTCGTCCTTCGTGCTGCGCTACGAGATGCGCGATCAGCTCGCCGACGTTGTGCTCGCCGAGGCGATGACGGTGTTGGTGCCGTTCGATCTCGACGCTGGCCGACCGCGACGGGTCTCGCATGCAGAGCGCGACTTCCTCAGCCGCTACCTCGAGCCCTAGAACGATTGCGGGAAGTAGGCACCCGTAAGCACCCGTAAGCACCCGCGCGATGTCGCTCGAACGACTGGTCTGTGACGGCCGCCGAGCCACCGAAGGCGCGGACCGCGGTCAGTCGTCACCCGCGTGCGTGAACAGGAAGGCGGCCACCGGTTCTGCGATTGACCCGACGGGATTACGAGCAACATGGGTTGCCCCGCAACCCCAGGGTAGCGGACCGCCGGCGAGCGCATCAGGCAAGTTCTCGCCATCCGCAACTGATGCTGCGGCGGCCTTGCTGGTGGGAAACCTGTTTGTTCGCTGCACCAATCGGCGGTCTCGCGTCGGTCTTGGCTGCCGCGCCGTGCTCGCAGATCTCCCTGCGTTGCACCCCCGGGGTGCGCGTAGGTTGCCACAGTCTCCGAGTGCACAACGTTTCGACATTTGAGCGGTGTAGTGCCACAATTTCGGCATGGATGATCGCCCCCGAGGAACCGTGGTTCTGTCGGTTGAGTTCGCGCTGCACAGCGACTCGGCCGAAGCGAAGCACGTCGACATCGACGGGCAGGGCATTTGGATCGCTGACGCGCTGCACCAGACGCTTCGGCAGGGGAGCGTCGGTGACGGCGAGGTCGATCTGATCAAACTGCGCTACTACGGGCAACAGGTCGTTCCGGACGCGGACCCGATTTGGGAGTTCGATTTCTAGGGGACGGTAGAGGCCCAGCGCCTCCGCCCGAAAGCGCGGGGTCAGGACACCGCGACACCCCTATGGCCAGTCACGCTCCAGTGTCGATGGGGGGTTCGACTTCCGTTGTCCCGGGCACGTTCGCCGTTTCGGTCGCCGGTCCTGTGCGGTCGCGGGTCAGAACCTGGTAGTGCCAGGCCTGGTGCACGGCGATGTCAGTCACGAGTGCGCTGCATTCGGGGCAAGTTTCGGGCATGCCACAGCTTGTCATGCCGAGCGCAGAGCGGCTTCCTGTAGTTGTCAACCGACCTGCCTCGACCGAAATGGCCTTCGCGTGCGCCGCTGAAACCGCCGCAACACCGTGCTCCCCCGCCCCCGACGCCGCCACACCTGGACGGGCCGCAGCAACCCCGCCTCCCTGTGATGTCGTCGAAGAAGTGCCTCCGAGGTAGCGACTCGGCGTGCGCCGGCTAGGCGCACCGGACCTAGACCGAATACGGGTATGGCGATTGTGCTTAGTTCCGGAGCCGCTGGGGCGATGGGGGTTTACGGCTCTCTTGATGCCGCCAGTAGCCGCGACCACGGTCGCCAAAGGGAATCTGATGAAGAATCACCGCCTGTTCGCCCTCGCCTGCTCGGCGCTGCTCGCGGCAGGCGTGGTTGCCACGTCGGGCCCGCCTGCCTGGGCTGCCACCACCGGCGGTACGACCGCGTCGTTCACGTTGACCGGTGGAACCTTGTCGATCACAGTGCCCACCGGGCCGGTGAGCTTCGGCTCCACGCCGGAGGCGGTTGCCGCGCAAGTGGTGACCGGGTCGCTTGGGCAGGTGCAAGTCAACGACGCGCGCGCTGCTGCCGCGGGTTCGGGCTGGGTTGCGACCGTGATCTCTGCGGCGTTCACACCTACCGCAGGACCGGCGATCGCTGCAAGCGCGGTCAGCTACAACGCCGGCGCTATCACCCAAGTCGGCACGGCGACCTACACCGCCAACAATCCCTCCGACCTGACAGGAGTTGTTGCCGTCGTCACGGCAACAGGGATCACCGGAGACAACTCAGCTACCTGGAATCCGACGATTAGCATCGCGGTGCCCGGCGGAACGGCAGCGGGCACCTATGGGGCGTTGATCACCCATTCGGTGTCCTAGCCGGCGCGAAACCAACGCTGCAGGTAGGCATCCGCCGCGTCTGGCGCGGTGGCCGACGCTCAGCCTGCTCGCCGTCCTCGCTGCAATCTCGAGCGTCGGTGTGCCCGCGATTGCAAGTTCGCTGCGACGCCTGCTCCGCAGGCAGCAGGTTCCGCGCCTGGGAGTATCGGGTTCGGTTGCTCGATGTGCCCGTGAGTGCAGGCGAACGACCCGCGCGCGCGGCTCTACATCATCGATCACGTCGCGCCGGGCGCAGTCATCCAGCGGCGCATCGAGGTATCCAACACCACGTCGTCGACGGTCGCGGTTGGTCTTTACGCTGCGGGCGCCACCATCGACGGCGAGTCGTTCATCGGCGACGCAGGCCACACCGCAAACGACTTGTCCTCCTGGACATCGGTCAGCCCCGCCGCACCGCAGATCACCGCCGGTGGGACGGCGGACGCAACGGCCACGATCGCCGTCCCGGCCAATGCCACCTCAGGTGAGCGATACGCGGTGGTCTGGGCCGAGGTTCGATCCAACGCTGGCGTGGGCGGCGTGGTGGAAGTGAACCGCGTCGGTGTGCGCATCTATCTATCGGTCGGCGTCGGCACCGCACCGGCCGCGAACTTCACCATCTCAAGCCTTACTGCACAACGCTCGAGCACAAGGCATTCCAGTTGTTGTGGCGACAGTGCACAACACTGGCGGCCTCGCGCTCGATGTGAGCGGCGCGCTGCAACTCTCAGCTGGGCCGGGAGGGCTAAGCGCCGGCCCGTTTCCGGCCGCACTCGGCGCGACCCTCCCTATCGGGGGTACCGAGCCGGTGACGATCACGCTGAACCAGTCCTGCCGGCAGGTCCTTGGCTCGCCCGCATCACACTTCGCAGTGGGCTAACCGAACGCACCGCGCAAGCCACCATCACATTTCCGGCCAGCGGCACGTCCGCGCCAGTCAACGTGCGTGCGGCGGCGCACCACCGGCCCGATGCCGCAGAAATCGCCGCCATCGCGGCATTTACCTGCGTGCTTGCAGCGATCGCCGTTGCACTGCTGCGCCGGCGACAACCCACCCCAAACACGCCGGCCAGACACCTCCGCTCGACGGCCACAACTCGTGGCTAGTCGCAGCTGAGCACGCGGCGAGTGAGATCCTGAGCGCGTGGTTGGAACCTTTCCGAGCGCGGCGTTCGCTCGTCCGCCAGTTGACCAGGATGTGTTTGTTCACGGCGCTCGACGCAACCGCATTTACCCGCGCGACGCTCGGCACGACAGGTAGGCAAACCTCAACACACGAAGTTTCATCCTCATCTGGCCGCGATGACGCGCGTCCGACCGTCGGCTCGGCCCTCGATCGATAGCAGAAGCTTCCTGTCTTGCCGCTGTGACGCGCGATCGGTCATGTCTGTTTGATCGGCGACCAGGGGGTCTTTGAACCCATGTCGGTAACGTTGCCGGTGGCGCGTTCACCGTGACATGCGCGAGTTGCGTGGAGGTGAAAGCATGTTGGCAGCCGGAGGTGACGTGCCAGCTGAGGACGGGCTGGGTGTACGCCTGGCCGCCGACTGTGGGCGCTGCAGCGGGCTGTGCTGCGTGGCGCCCGCGTTCTCCGCATCGGCCGACTTCGGGTTCGACAAGCCTGCCGGTAGGCCGTGCCGCCATCTCCTGCCGGTCTTCGGTTGCGATATCCATGCGCGCTTACGGTCCGAGGGTATGCGGGGTTGCGCTGTCTACGACTGTTTCGGTGCCGGCCAACAGGTTTCGCAGGTGACCTTCGCCGGCGAAAATTGGCAAACCGCGCCGCACCTCGCGGGCCAAATGTTCGAGGCATTCGCGGTGATGAGACAGCTTCATGAGTTGCTGTGGTACCTCACCGCAGCGCTGGCGATGCCGACCTCGGCCGCGCTACGCGACGCCGTGCGCATCTCGCGCGACACGATCGAACCGCTGACCGCGCTCGACGCCGATTCGCTGGTCACCCTCGACGTCGATGCGCACCGCAACACGGTCAACACAATTCTGGTCGAGGTCAGCACGCAGGTACGCGCCAGCGTCGGGCCTGCCGCGCTGGACCGCCGCGGGGCCGACCTGATCGGAGTGAGCCTTCGGGCAGCCGACCTCCAAGGGGCCAACCTGCGCGGGGCGTTGCTGATTGGCGCCGATCTCACTTCGGCCAACCTGACGCTCGCCGACGTGACAGGTGCCGACGTGAGGGACGCGGACTTCAGGGGCGCCAACCTTGCGGACACCCTGTTCATCACCCAGGCGCAAATCGATGCTTCACGTGGTGACACTGGTACGCAGCTCCCCGTCACGCTCAACCGCCCGCCCCACTGGCAGCGCACCTAGCAACGACGGATCGGCGAACCCTCGAACGCGATCGTCTGCTGCGATGAAGCGTGTCCGAACGTGCAGATGTCTGGCCGGGGCCGCCGATTCTGTCTCGATGCCAACCGTGGCACCGGAGCTCGTTCAAAATCGCCGTCCGAGTGCCGCCCTGAGTAAGCGATCGAGGCCGCTGACTCCGGGTGGATACTTGCCAAACTGGAAAGTAGTAAGCATACTTTCCACCATGGAAAGTAACGTGGTGCAGCAGAACCCCGACGATCCCCGCTCTGCCCTCGCAGTGGCGGAACAGGCGCGCCGGCGACTCGCGGCCGGCCTGCGACTGCCGACTGGCCTACACCAGGCACTGGCCGCCGCGGTCGCGGTCCAAGTGGGCACCGCCGCCTACGGCATCGCCAATCACCGGGCCGCCGGGCTCGCGGTGGCGCTGGCCGGGTTGGCGCTCTTCCTGAGCGTCGCCGCGCTGGCGGTGACCCAGTTCCGGCGGATCAACGGGGTCAGGGTCGATGGTCTGGCCAGCCAGCTCGTCCTTGGGAGCGGCGCTACGTCGACGATTGCCTACGTAGGCGCGTTCGGGGCCGCGACGTGGGCCGCTTCCGAGTCGCTCTGGTGGTTTGTCGCGGCGGCGGCCGTGGCCGGGGGAGTCGGCTACGCGCTCTGCTCACTCCGGTGGTGGCACGCCTATCTGCGCGACCCGGCTGCCCACGCGGACGGCGCCTCACAGCGGGTGCTCGCCGCGCTCGCCGTGCTCGCCGGCCTCGGGCTCGTTGCGCTGCTGGTCGGCGGCTGATGGCCGAGCTCGACCCGCTGATCCATGCACCGGCCCGGCTGCAGTTGGTCACGACGCTCTCCGCAGTGTCGGAGGCGGAGTTCGCCACGCTGCGGGCACTTCTTGAGGTCAGTGACTCAGTGCTGTCCAAGCACGTCTCGGCGCTGGCCGACGCCGGCTACGTGCGCAGCCGCAAGGGCGTCCTGGCCGGGCGACGCACGACCTGGATCGGGCTGACCAGCGCAGGCCGGAAGGCCCTCCGCGAGCACGTCGCGGCACTGCGTCGCCTGATTGACCAGGTGAACTGATCGGCCTCAGTTCATGTCGACTGTCTGCCGGTTGTCCGCTCCGACCCACCCGGTAGGCGTTGCCGATGAGCGGGTGTCGGAAGTCCTGTGGGCGGCACTGGCCTCGGCGACCCTGGCCTCGGCGACACTGGCCTCGGCGACACTGGCGTCGACGACACTCGCCACTCGAAATTGCATAGCGTGTTCGAGTGCCGCTCGAACTCTTCTCCTTCATCGTCGACGACTACGACGCTGCGATCGCCTTCTTCACCGAGACGCTCAGGTTCGTGGTCGCCGAGGACGCTGCGGCAGCAACGACTGACGGCCGAACAAAGCGCTGGGTCGTGGTGCGACCCGTGGACGGCGGCCCGGGACTCGTGGTTGCTCGGGCGGACAGCCCCGAGCAGACGACGACCGTAGGGAACCAGTTCGCCGGCCGGGTTGGACTGTTTCTCCGTGTCGACGATTTCGATGAGACGTTGATCCGGTTGCACAGGGCCGGTTGCCCGCTGGTCCGCCCACCTCGCCTTGAGCCATACGGGAAGGTGTGCGTGTTTCGAGATCCATGGGGCAATCTCTGGGACCTGCTCGGTGCAGCCCACGACGACCACCGTGCGGTGATCCCCGACGTCGGCAAGTCCTGACCCTGCGTGGACGAAACAAACCTGGGACCCACACTCGCTATTGCCGTGTGACGACAGGGTCGGGCTGATGGGTCTAGGTGGTGACGATCGGCTCGTCGCTGTCGCGAGCCTGCCGCGCGGCGGCTTCCGCGCGGGGGAGCAGTGAACCGGCGCCTTCGCCGTCGATCGCGACAGCAACCCCGACGTGGCAAAAGACGCGCAGCGTGCCGAAGCTGACGTCGAACGGGGTCTCGAGCGCTTCGATCACGGTGCGCGCGAGGTCGATACCCGCTCCGGGATCACCGTGGGCGATGAGTGCGAAGTGGCTCGCGCCGAGGTGGCCGAGGTCGTGTTCGGGAGCCAGCTCGCCGAGCCGGTTCGCGATTTCACGCAAGAGTTCCTGGACGCCGGTAGCACCGTGGATCTCGGTGATGCGGCCCAGTTGAACCACCTGCACGAGAATCGCGGTGACCTCGGCGTGGCCCTGGCTGCGCGGCAGTTCGGCGGGCAAGGGCGCGAACAAGGCGCTGCTCGTAGACCGACAGGTTGGGAAGGCCGGTGACCGCGTCGTGGAGTGCGCGGCGGCGCAACTCGTCGAGGACGAGGGCCAGGTGGATCAGGTCACCGGCATGTTCCTGCAACGCAGTCGCGCCATCGAGGACGGCAACGTCATCGTGTTCGGGCGCGAGGTGCGGCAGCTTCGCCACGATGCACCCGACGAACTCGCCCTGTCCGAACACCGGCGTGATCAGGACACGATCGGCATGGAGTTCGGCGAGCAGCAGTGCGGTCGACGGGGTCGCCGTTTCGCGATCGACGACCCGCAGCGTGTTCTCGGTGCGTAGCCACTGCATGTCGGGCTGGGTTGCCATGTCGCACACTAGGTTGCCGATGTGCTCTTCGTCGATGACGCCGTCGCTCAGGCTCACGGCGAGCAGGGGTTGCTGGCTGGCGACCTGGAAGACGCTGACGATCACGACTTCGGAGCCGGTGATGGCTGAGGCGACCGCGGCGATCTGGCGGGCGGTGCCTGCGACGGTGCGCTGGCGGGTGCAGGCGGTGTGCAGGTCGAGAAGGGCCTGGCTGGTCTGCGCGCTCTTGCGCATCCGCAGGACTTCAGAGGTCTGGCCGGCGAGCCGATTCTCGAGCCGGTCGATGACCGTCTCGGGATCATCGGGCATGAGCCCGGCGAACAGCGACTCGGTGGCTGTCAGCGCGCTTGGCTCCACAGCCGGTCCTCCACCTTCGCGTGGCACCCGACGGATGCGTATCTAAGTCGAATTACGACCGCGGGTATCCCCCACTTGAGGATTTTCCGATTTCGATCCCGACTGGCTGCCGCGGGACGCCGGGCGGGAGAGTCAGCCGGCGTCGGGGCCTCAGGTGGTGGCGTGGGCGTGCCAATCGACAGCAACGCGAAGATCATCGCCGCCAGGAGGTAGCCACCCGCCAGGCAGGCCATCACCACGAAGGACTTCCCGGACTTCGGCAGGACGGTTGCAGCTACCGCCGCGGCGGCGACGTACGTGACGTTGAAGGCCATGTCATAGACCGAGAAGACCCGGCCTCGGTAGGCGTCTTCGACCTGCTGCTGAACGGTCGAGTCGACGCAGATCTTGACCGACTGTGCCGACACCCCGAGGAAGAACGATCCGACGATCAGCAGGTCGCGCTGGAACGGCAGGCCGAAGGCCGCGATCGCCACGCCGGCCATGATCAGCATCGACGTGATCCACGTCGTGGTGCCGAACCGCCCCGTCGCCGACGGCGTGATGAGCGCCGCGACCACGATGCCGACGCCGACGGCTCCGATCGAAGCCCCGAGTCCGAGGATGCCGCCGTTGACGTTGCCCTGCGTCGCGAAGTAGTTGCGGAACAGCAACACGATCGTCAGCGATGCGACCCCGAACAAGAAGCGGTGCGCGCTAATGGCCTCAAGCGCGTGCGCCGCACGCTTGCGTCGAGAGACGTAGCGCGCGGCATCCGCGAGGTCGCGGGTCATGGTGGCGATCGCGTTGCCACGGCGAGCGCGGGACCGACGACGCCCGCTCATCGTCGTCCGGGCCTAGTAAGTCGGCACCCATCGTCGAAGCGACCGCAGCCGATCCGCCGTAGACGATCGCCGACAGCGCGACGATAGATGCGACAGCGACAGGCCTCGAACCCGTGCCCAACCGGATGCCGGCGCCGATCGCGGCGCCGACGATGGTGATCACCGATCCGGACGTTGTCGAGAGCGCGTTCGCGGCGATCAGATCGTGCGGCTCGACGACGTGCGGCAAGGCGGCCGACAGCGCCGAGAGGAAGAACCGGTTGACGCCGAGCGCCACGACCGCCGTAACGAAGAAGGCGACGCCGTCGGAGTTGGCGAGCACGAGACCCGCCACGACGAGGACGAGCGCGACCTTGACGGTGTTCGCGATCACCAGCACTCGTTGGCGCCGCCAGCGGTCGAGGAAGACACCGACGAACGGCCCGGCGATCGAGTACGGCAGCAGGAGCGCGGCGAAGGCGGCGGCTGCCTTGCCGGGCGTCGTCGCGTTCTGCGGGGAGAAGAAGACGTAGCTGGCCAGCGCCGTCTGGAAGATGCCGTCGGCCGCCGCCGATAGGAGCCGAGTGCTGTACAGGCGGCGAAAGTCCCGCGCGCGAAGGATCTCGCGAACCTGCGCGGTACTTGCCACGTCCCGAACCCTAGTCGCGGCTCACCGTGGGCAGCGGTTTGTATTCCTCGTCGACGGTGTTCACCAGGCTGTCGGCAGCGGTGCGTCAGGTAGCCCCACAACGTCGCTTCGTGGTCGGCGTCCAGCTCCAGTTCGTCGACCGCGACGCGCATGTGCACGAGCCAGGCGTCGCGCTCTGCTGCCCCGATCGCGAAACGGCGCGTGCCTCATTCGCAGCCGCGGATGCCCGCGCAAGCTCACCGTACGTCTTCGGACCGCCCCAGTACTGCTCGAGAAACATCCGCAGCCGCACCTCGGCGTCGGCGAGGTCGGCATCGGGGTAGAGGGGACGCAACAGCGGGTCGTCGGCGACGCCCTGATAGAAACGATGCACGAGGCGACGGAAGGTCTCGGCGCCACCGATCTGGTCGTAGAAGCTCTCGTCAGCCGTTTGCTGTCACACCACCATTGTCGCAAAGACTCCAAGCCCGAAGACCTGAGGAAGGACTGCAGCCGTGGCTACCACCCGCACCGCCCACACGCACTGGGAGGGCCCGCTCCTTGCCGGTGGCAAGGGCAACGTGACCCTCGACTCGTCGGGCCTCGGCAACTTCGACGTCAGTTGGGCTGCGCGCACAGAGGCTCCCGGCGGCCAGACCAGCCCCGAGGAGCTCATTGCCGCGGCTCACTCGGCGTGCTTCTCGATGGCGTTGTCGAACGCGCTCGCGAAAGCCGGCCACACCGACATCACG
Organism: uncultured Actinomycetes bacterium; assembly: GCA_963799955.1. Lineage (GTDB taxonomy): Bacteria > Actinomycetota > Actinomycetes > Acidothermales > Acidothermaceae > PALSA-607. Next base: position 88,878 of record CAWCZJ010000012.1, on the reverse strand, counting down.
CTGGAGACCAAGGCCGACGTCACCTTCCAGCCGGGCGAGGGCATCACCGGCAGCCACCTCACGGTTCGCGGCACCGTCCCTGGCTCACCGCCGAGGAGTTCGCCGAGTTCGCCGACGGCGCGCAGCAGAACTGCCCGGTGAGCAAGGCGCTGGCCGGCACCACGATCACCGCACGAGTCGAGCCTCGCCTGACGACGCGGGCTGGCGACGGCGCGAGCGGGCGTCCGTTCAGGCGAGGCGCAGCTGCGACCGCAGCCGGTCCTCGGCGGCGCGGGGGACGCCGAGGTAGTCGAAGCCGAGCAGCGCCGCGCCCGCGATCGCCGGGACGTCGTTGAACGTGATCGACGCCATTCGGTGCCTCGACCGCCATGGCTTCCGTGATGAGCCGGGTCAGCAGTGGATCGCGCGCGGTCAGCAACCCGCCGCCGAGCACGATGTCGGTCTCGGTGTCTTGAAGGTCGAGTTGGCGTAGCAACTGCCGGGCCATCAAGGCCACCTCGTGCGCTTGCCGATCAAGAAGTGAGACGGCTACCTCGTCGCCTGTCTCCGCGGCGACGCGAAACAGCAGTCGCGTTAGCTCGAGTCGCTGGTCTCGCGTGATGTCGCCCAGGTGCAAGGCGACCCCGACGTCATAGACGGTCGGCAGGTCGAAGTGCTCGCAGAGGGCGGCCGCCAGTGCCGTCGGCGCCACCGCGGCCGTCTTCGGCGCGAGACGCCGAGTAGAAGACTTGTTTGGTCAGGTCGTTGCCGCCGCCGAAGTCGCCGGTGGTCACGCCGAGCGCGAGGTAGCGGGCGACCCGACCGTCGGGTCCGATGCCGACCGCGTTGATGCCGGCGCCGGAAACCACGCCGACGCCCCAGTGCCGCATCGTGCCGGCGCGAAAGATCGCGAACGTGTCGTTGTCGACCTTGGTGGTCGTGCTCCAGCCCTGCGCCGACAGTGCGGCGTGCATCTCTGCTTCCTCGGAGGGCAGGTCGACGCCCGCAAGATAGGCGGCGGTGTGCTGCGCGATCGGCGCGTCGTTCGAGCGCAAGTCCGCAGTCGTGCGCAGCCTTCGCCACCAGATCGCCGATGACGCGCAACGAGCCGGCCATCCCGACCGCCTCCGGGACCGCACGCGGGCCGCGGCTACGTGCGAGCACCGTGCCGTCGTCAGCCGCCAGAACCACTTCGGTCTTGCTGTTACCCCCGTCGATGGCGAGGACGGCGGCAGCGGGCCGAGCTGTCACCGCGACGCGTCCGCCCATGGCAGGTACTCGTGATTCGCGGCGAGCAACCGGTCGGTCAGGCCGTTGGCGAGATCGATCTGCCCGACGAGCGGATGCGCGAGGAGCGTCTTGAAGATCCGTTCGCGGCCACCTCGGATCGCTGCGTCGACCGCCAGCTCTTCGTAGCGCGGTGACGTGCGCGATGAGACCGGCGAACAGCGGCGCGACCGGTGCGGCAGGTAGCGGCGTGGCACCGCGTGCATCGACGACAGCCGGCATCTCGATCACCGCGTCGTCGGACAAGAACGGCAGCGTGCCGGCGTTGCGGACGTTGACGACCTGCACGTCGCCGGTGTCGCGCACCAGCGACGACATGAGGTTGACCGCCGACTCGGAGTAGTACGCGCCGCCGCGTTGTGCCAGCAGATCGGGCTTCTTCGACAGCGTCGGGTCGGCGTACATCTCGAGCAGCTCTTGCTCGACGCCGGCAACAACCTGCGCCCGCGTCGGTGCACCGCGCAGTTCGTCGACCACCGCGTCGTGCTGGTAGTAGTACCGCAAGTAATACGACGGGACGACGCCAAGCTCGCGCACGACGTCAACGGGCAGCTCGATGTGGCCGGCGATTTCGTCGCCGTGGTCGGCCAGCAATTGCGGCAGCACGTCGACGCCGTCGACGATCACGCCCCGCTCCCACGACAGGTGGTTCAGGCCGACGTGGTCGAGCTGCACCTGCGAAGGGTCGACCCCGAGCAGCTGCGCGAAGTAGCGCTCGAACCCGATCGCGACGTTGCACAGGCCGACGGCCCGATGCCCGCCGTCGAGCAGCGCACGAGTGACGATGCCGACCGGGTTGGTGAAGTCGACGATCCATGCGCCGGGTGCCGCGTACTTGCCCGCGCGCTCGGCGATGTCGAGCACGATCGGGCACGGTGCGCAGCGCCTTGGCGAGGCCGCCGGCCCCGGTCGTCTCCTGGCCGATGCACCCGCATTCCAGCGGCCAGCTCTCGTCGCGATGGCGAGCCGCCTGCCCGCCGACCCGCAACTGCAGGACGACCGCGCCGGCGGAGTCGATGCCGGCGTCGAGGTCGGAGGTCCACGAGATCTTGGCCGGGTGGTCGTAGGCGGCCATGATGCGCTGCGAGACGCCGCCGACGAGTTCGAGGCGGTGCGGGTCGGGATCGATGAGAACGAGCTCTTCGAGGGGGAGCTGGTCGCGCAGCCTGGCCATGCCGTCGACGAGTTCGGGCGTGTAGGTCGAACCGCCACCCACGACGGCGAGCTTCATCTGTGCGCTCCTGGGGGCAGGTTCGAAGTTAAACGGCGTCAAGCAGGATTGTAAACTTCCCTGCCTACTACGCTAGTGCGCCCGCTCCGAGGCTGTCAATCAGTTCTTGCTGAAGAACACGTCGACCTGCGGGTTGCTCGTCGAGCGCACCGTGAGCGTGTAGCCCTTGCCGGACGTCGTGGCGTTGGCGTTGGCGATCGAGTCGCCGTTGCACGCGATGTTGATCTGGCCGATGGTGGTCAGCGGTGTCCCGAGCTTCACGAAAATGAAGTTCTTGTTCGTGACCGGCGACCCCGTTGCGGTCGGCGGGGGAGTCGGGGTCACCGACGGCGATGGCGTGGGGGTCGGGCTCGGCGATGGCGATGTGCTCGTCGTGCCAGTGGGGGTGACCGACGGCGCGGGCGAGATCGAGCTGGACGGCGTCGGCGTGGGCGGACGGCGTCGGTGACGGCGAGACGCTGGGCACGACCGCCCCGCCGACGGCCTGGCCGGCGCGACACACGTAGATGTATTCCGTTGCGCCCGGGCGGTGGCTTCACGACCACTGGCGTTGGCGACGACAGCGGCGCCGCGATGCTCGGGACTGACGGGCGGCGACGTCGTTGGCGTGACCGAAGGTTTTGGCGACGGCGTATGACTAGGCGGGACAACAGGGACGGTCGGCTTGCTCGTCGGTAGAACGGCGGGAGCGACGGAAGTAGGTGCCTGTACGGGTGATGCGGAACTCGCGGATGCGGCCGATGCCGCGGACGCTGACTGGGCGGCAACCTGTTGCGCGACTCCGGCCTGAGTGGTGATCAGTCCCTGGCTCCCGCTGACTTCTCGGCCTACTTGCTCCACTGCAGTCAGTGTCACGGCCGTGATGACCACGCACGAGAGCAGCCAGCCCAGCGCCAGGGTGAGCGGGCGACCCGGCAGCCGCCGACTGACAGCAGCGGGCGCGCCGAACACGGCCGCCGCCAGCCGCCACCACCGGCCGCGAGGGCCGGAGGGCTGCTGAGGAGGGCTGGGTGTGCTCGAACACCTGTCCATTCTCGGCCGATCTGGGTCGATCCGGAGTTAAAGCGCTCTCAAGGTGGCGGCGCAATCTTGGCCCGGCCGGTGCGGTATCCGGGACTGCATTGAGTACGGTCAGTGACGTGCCCCGTCTGTTGCTGATCGAGGATGACGCCGCGATCCGTACCTCGCTGACCCGCTCGCTGTCTGAGCGCGGCCACGCGGTGGCGTCTGCGCCGACCGCGATGGCCGGCCTCCAGGCGGTCGTCGACACCGCTCCTGACCTGGTCGTCCTGGATCTCGGACTGCCGGATCTCGACGGCGGCAAGCTGATCCAGATGGTGCGCGCGGTCAGCAAAGTGCCGATCATCGTGGCCACTGCGCGTGACGACCAGGCCGAGATGGTCCGGATTCTCGACTGGGGCGCCGACGACTACGTGGTCAAGCCGTTCGCCTCTGACCACCTCGAGGCCCGCATCAGGGCGGTGCTGCGACGGATGGCCAGTGGCGACGCCGCCCAGGCCGTCGTTGTCGGCGGTCTGCGCATCGACCAGCGGACCAGGGAAGCCAGCCTTGACGGCGAGAAGCTTGAGCTGACCCGCAAGGAGTTCGACCTGCTGCTGTATCTCGCCGAGCACGAAGGCGAGGTCGTGAGCAAGCGGGTGCTGCTGGCCGAGGTGTGGCAGCAGGCCTACGGCGGCGCCGACAAAACCGTCGACGTCCATCTGTCGTGGTTGCGCCGCAAGCTCGGCGAATCGGCGGCGGCGCCGCGTTACCTGCTCAGCGTCCGCGGTGTCGGCGTGAAGCTCGTCGGCCCGACCGAACCTGACAGTTAGCCCGACTCGCCAGTGCGCAGAAGGCTACTGATCCTTGCGGCGGCGACCACGACGCTCGTCATCGTGGCATTTCTTGTTCCGCTGTCGGTGCTCGTGCGCAACCTCGCGCACCAGCGAGCGCTGAACGACGGCTTGAAGGAGTCGCAGCGCGTCGTCAACGCCGTGCAAACGATCGATCGGACGCCCGCCGCCATTGGTGAGGCGGTGAAGGGCTCGCCGACCGGGATTGTTGTCGAGGTGCGGCTCGGAAACGGGCAGTGGGTGGGCGGGGTGCCGCCGGACCCGGACTCGCCGGCCCGCCAACTCGCGGTCGGACCCAATGGCACCGAGTTGCGCGAGGTTCAGGTGCGTTACAAGGGTGGCCTCGAGATCTGGCACCCCGTGACTGACGCGCCGGGAAAACCCATCGTGATCCGCACGTTCGTCTCGGCTGCGCTGTTCGACAAGGGCGTCGTCACCGCCATCGCGATCCTGGTGCTGGTCGGAATCGCGATTCTGGCGGTCGCGATGATCATCGCTGACCAGTTGGCGCGATGGACGGTGCGCCCGGTCGCCGCGCTCGCGTCGACAGCCAACCGGCTGTCGTCAGGGCAACTGCTTGCCCGCGCGCCTGTCACCGGCCCGCGCGAAGTGGTCGAGGTTGGCGTTGCCATGAATCGGTTGGCGCACCGGATCAACGAACTGCTGGACGACGAACGCGAGCAGGTTGCCGACCTCTCGCACCGCCTGCGCACCCCAGTCGCTGCCGTGAAGTTGGCCGTCGAAGCGCTGCCGGATTCGCCCGAAGCGGTGCGGCTCACCGAACACGTCGACGCACTCGAGCGAACCGTCGGCTCGGTGATCAGGGAAGCTCGCCGCGGGGTGCGCGAGCAACCCGCGCCGGCGTGCGATGTCGTCAGCGTGGTCAAAGAGCGCGTCGCGTTCTGGGCGGTGCTCGCCGAAGATCAGGGACGCCGGGTTGAGTTGCGATTGCCGACAGTGTCGCGGTTCGTTCGGGTGTCGGCCGACGATCTCGCGGCTGCCATCGATGCCTTGCTGGAGAACGTCTTCGCGCACACGCCGGAGGGCACTGCGATGGCGGTGGCGGTCGAACTCGACCGGGTCGATGCGTGGATCACGGTCTCCGACGAAGGTCCGGGCATCGGGCCCGACTCCGTCGACCGGGGCCGCAGTGCCGGCGGCTCGACCGGCCTCGGTCTCGACATCGTGCGACGCACGGCCGAAGGGTCGGGCGGCAGCTTCGGCGTCGGCGCTTCACCCACCGGCGGCGCGGCGATGATGATGCGTCTCGGGCCAGCCGACTAGCTGCGTCTAGCCCAGCAACCTGCGTCTAGCCCAGCGCGAGGCCGGTGTGCGCGGCAAGGAACGCGAGAGTGTCGACGGAGAGGTCGACGCTGCGACTCACCGCTCGCGCGCCGTGCCCGACGTCGCTCTCGCGACGAAAGATGATGGGCCTGCTCGCCGACGTGGCGAACTGCAGAGCCGCGCACATCTTGCGCGCGTGCAACGGATCGACGCGGGTGTCGGAGTCGAAGACGGTGAAAAGTACCGCCGGGTAGTCCGTGCCCTCGACGACGTGGTGGTACGGCGAGTACGCGAACAGCCAGCCCGAGTTCGACCGGGTCTTCGGCGCTGCCGTACTCCTCGCTCCACAACTGGCCGAAGCCGAACTTCTCGTAGCGCACCATGTCGAGCAGCGGCGCCGAACACGCGACGGCGGCGTACTTCTCGGGTGCCTGCGTCAGCGCGGCGCCGACCAGCAGGCCGCCGTTACTGCCGCCGGAGATGCCAAGCTGCGCGGGCGTGGTCCAGCCGTTGTCGCTCAACCAGTCGGCCGCGGCGTGAAAGTCGTCGAAGACGTTCTGCTTGTTGCCGCGCATACCCGCGCGGTGCCAGCTCTCGCCTTCCTCGCCGCCGCCGCGCAGGTTCGCTACCGCGTAGACGCCGCCCGCCTCGACCCACGCCAGCATGGTGGCCGAGTACCCGGGCGTCATCGATGCACCGAAACCGCCGTAGCCGCCGAGAATCGTCGGTCGAGGGTGGTCGGGATCGGCCGGCTGTCGACACCACGATCATGCGAACAGGTGTGCCGTCGCGCGAGGTGTAGGTCACGAGTCGCGCGTGCACGGTCGGCACCTCGACGGTGCCGGGAGCGCTTGCCCACGGCGACGGTCTGGCCGGTGCGCGCGTCGTAGCGGAAGACACTCGACGGCGTCGTGTGGTCGGTGTACCCGAACCAGCAGTCGGGGCCGCCGTCGGGACGCTCCGACAAGCCCGCCGATCGAGCCGAGACCCGGCAGCGGCACCTCACCGATGCGCTCGCCGGTCGCCAAGTCGTGCAGCGTGAGTTCACTGACCGCATGCCTTGTCCACGACGCGAGCAGGACAGGGCGCGCCAGCTCATCGCCGTCCAGGATCGAGAAATCTTCGAGCACGGCCTCGGGATCCTCGGGCAACAGATCGCGCCATGTGTGCGGGCCAGGATCGTCCGGCGTCGTCACCACGAGGCGACCCCGCGGCGCGTCGCGGTCGGTGTAGATGTAGGCGCGGCCGTCGCGGCCGATGTGCACGGAGGTTTGCGCGTCGACGCCGACCTGCAGTTCTTTCAAGTCCGGCGATGCGGGGTCGGACGTCGTGAGGTCGGCGATCCACAGATCGTTGCGCGGCGCGGTGCCGGGCGATGCGCTTACGACCAGCCATCGGCCGTCGCGGCTCACCGACGCCGAGAAGAACGTCGTCTTGTCGAAGTCGGCGCCGAACACGCACACGTCGGTGTCGGGGTCGGTGCCGACCCGGTGCAGCCACACTCGGCGGTGAAACTGCTCCTCACCGGCAGGGACTTCCGAAGGCGGCAACCGGCGCACGTAGTAGTAGGCCTGCGCTCCGGGTAGCCAGCCGACGGGGGAGTAGCGGCAGCGATCGATCGGGCCGTCGATGATCGCGCCGGTTTCGACGTCGATCACCCGCAGGATCGACTCCTCGTCGCCGCCTTCGGAGATCTGGTAGGCGAGCAGTTCGCCTTCCTTCGACGGCTGCCATGCGTCGAGGGTCGTGGTGCCCGACGGGTCGAGCTGCATCGGGTCGAGCAGGGTGCGCTCGGTGCCGTCGGGATCGACCGTGACCAGCACCGCGTGCTCCTGCTCGGCGGTCCGGCGCATGAAGAACTGGCGCTCCCCACGCCAGGCAGGGGCGGTCACGACGCCCGCGGCCATCAGCGATGTCAGCCGGGTGCGCAGCTCGGCGCGGCCGGCCAGGGCTGACAGGTGCTCGTTCGCCAGGGCGTCTTCCGCTTCGAGCCAGCTCAATGACGGCGACGTGGCGGGGTCCTCGAGCCAGCGGTACGGGTCCGGGACGTCGTACGTCGGCGCCGCGACGGGAAGCTTCTCCACGAGGTCGAGGCGACGCGCGGCGGGGTACGTCGGCTTCGTCATGGAGCGACCCTAACCAACGCGCGCGGTCAAGATTCGATGTCGCCCACGCCGCGCGGCGTCCTGCGCCCCCAAACACGCCTCCGGCGCGAATAGCTGGCGCCGGGACGGTCCGACCGGCGAGACTGTCACGTGAGCGGCAGGTGCCGAGCAGAGCTGAAGACAGGCGGCGGAGGAGGGCGGCGTGGCTTACGCGCTGGTTCTCAACGCGACGTACGAACCGATCGGCGTCGTGCCAGACCGTCGTGCCCTGCTGCTGGTGCTCGCGGCCAAGGCCATCTCACTCGAGGCCGGCGACGCCGTCGTGCACAGCGCGGCCGCTGCAGTCTCGGTACCGGCCGTCGTCAAGCTGACCCGGTTCGTGAAGATCCCGTACCGCAACGTGGTTCCGCTGACCCGTCGCGGCGTGTTCTTGCGCGACGGCGGGCGATGCGCCTACTGCGAAGCGCCGGCGACCAGCCTTGATCACGTCGTGCCGCGCAGCCGCGGTGGAACGCACACCTGGGACAACGTCGTGTCGTGCTGCCGGCGGTGCAACCACGTCAAGGCCGACCGCACGGTGACCGAGCTCGGCTGGCGGCTTCGCCGCGCGCCGCGTGCCCCGAGCGGGATCGCGTGGCGGATCCTCGGCACCGGGCGCAGCGACCCGAAGTGGATTCCGTACCTCGACGGCGACGGCTTTGGGTGGGCGATCGACCAGTCGGCGAGCGCGTGAGTCGCAGTACCAGGTCGCGGTCCTGGTGCGATCACGCCTGACGGCTGCGCAGTAGACCTCTACGCGATGATGCCCGCGCGTGACGAGCCAGCGATCATCGACGCGGTCGCGCCGCCGAAGGCGTCGATCCTCGAGCTCGGGTGTGGCGCTGGCCGGGTCACGCACCCGTTGATCGCGCTCGGCCACTCCGTCGTCGCGGTCGATGAGTCGCCCGAGATGCTCGCGCACGTTCGTGGCGCACGCACTGTTGTCGCGAGTATCGAGGGCCTTGACCTCGCGATGCGGTTCGACGTGGTCGTGCTCGCCTCGCACCTGGTCAACGAGCCCGACGACGACCAGCGCCAGGCCTTCCTGGCAACCTGTGCGCGCCACGTTCTCGAGACCGGCTGCGTGGTGATCCAGCGGCATCCGGTCAGCTGGTTCGACACGTTGGAGCCGTCGAGGCGTTCCAGGTCGATCGGTGACGGCGGTCCGACGCCGTGACGTTTGTGCTCGACGGCATCTCGCGCCCGGCGCCGGATCTGGTCGCGGCGACCGCGGAGTATCTCGTCGGCGAGCGGCACTGGACCCAGACGTTCGTCGCCCGCCGGCTCGACGACGAGGCGCCTCCGGTTGGCGCTCGCCGCAGTCGGTCTTCGCCTCGACGACGCGTACCTGACCGACGACGGAGGCTGGGTCCTGGCCCGGCCGGTGGCGTCGATGGGTGCGGGCGGCGGCTGACGGCGGCACGCGTACGCTCCGGGCATGGCCGCGTTGCACGATCTTTCCGCGTTGGAACAGGCGGCTGCCGTACGCCATCGCGAGGTGTCGCCGTCCGAACTTGTCGAGCACTACCTCGACCGCATCGCGACCTGGTCAGACGCCGTTGGCGCCTACGTCACAGTCACGCGCAGATCTCGCTCGCGAGCAGGCCCGACAGGCCGAACAGACGCTGCGCGATGCAGACACTGACGACCTGCCGCCACTGCTCGGCGTCCCGATTGCGATCAAAGACCTGACCGATGTCGCGGGCGTTCGTTGCACGCTTGGCTCTGCCGCTTTCGCCGACCGCGTGGCGACGGTCGACGCGCATGTCGTCACGTTGCTGCGCAAGGCCGGCACGGTGATCCTCGGCAAGTCGAACGCCGCCGAGTTCGGCACGCCGTGCTACACCGAGCCGGACGTCGCGCCACCGGCCCGCACGCCGTGGGATCTGTCGAGGTCGGCGGGCGGCTCGAGCGGTGGCGCGGGTGCGGCGGTCGCGGCCGGCCTGGCACCGTTCGCGCAGGGCAACGACGGCGGCGGCTCGGTGCGCATCCCCGCGAGCGTCTGCGGTCTCGTCGGGCTCAAGGTCAGCCGCGGCCGGGTCAGCAACGGCCCGGTCTCTGGTGACGTCAGCGGTCTTGCGTGGCACGGCCCGCTGACCCGCACGGTGCGCGACGCCGCCGCGTGGCTCGACGCGACAGCGGTGCCGATGCCGGGCGACCCGCATTGGGCACCGCCGCTGCCGGCTGGCCAAACGTTCCTTGCAGCGGTCGACCGCGAACCGAGGCAGTTGCGGATCGCGCGCTACGCCGACCCGGTCATCATCGACGAGCCTGTCGATCCGAGTTGCCTGGCGGCCTACGACGACGCGACGAAGTTGTTGCTCGAGCTCGGCCATCGCGTCGACGACGTGCCAGCACCGTCGCGGCGCGGTGGTTCCGGCGTTCGAGACGGTGTGGTCGGTGCTGTCGACGTTGACCCCGGTGCCCGCCGCGGACGAGGCAAAGTTGCGGCCGCTGACGCGATGGCTGCGAGAGCGAGGCGCCCGGGCGACCGGCCACGAATATCGCGCTCGCGATGGCGACGCTGCAAGCCGCGGCGCGCCGGATCCTGGTCGACCTTCGTCGACTACGACGCGGTGCTGACGCCGACGCTGGCGATGCCGCCGGTCGCCGTCGGTGCGTTGCGCGACGACGCCGACCCGGCTCGCGACTTCGATAACCAGAAGCGCTTCACGCCGTTCACGTCGGTCGCCAATCTCACCGGCCAGCCGGCGATCACGTTGCCGCTCGGCGTCACGCCAACCGGGTTGCCGATCGGTGTCATGCTCGCGGGGCGGCCGGCAGGCGAGGCGGAATTGCTCGCGCTGGCGGGGCAACTTGAAGCTGCGCGGCCCTGGATCGACCGGCATCCGGAGTGCTGGTGATGTCTCTCGATCCGGTCCTCGCCGACCTCGCGGCCGCCCATGGCGTTGCCGCTTTCTTCCACGACTGGCGTGGCGGCGAACGGCAGGTATCGGAGCCGGCGGTCGTGTCGGTGCTCGCGGCGCTCGGCGTCGATGCGAGCACACCCGAAGCGGCCCGCGAAGCGCTTGCGCGCGCGCGCGATGGCCAGTGGCGCGACATGCTGCCGAGCTACTTGGTCGTGCGCGGCGGCGCAGCGGCGCGGGTCGCGGTGCACGTGCCGCACGGCGAGGCGGTGACCGTCGACCTCGAGACTCGAAGACGGCGGCCTGATTTCGCTGACCCAGCTGATGATCTGGGTCGATCCGCGTGAGGTCGACGGCGAACTCATCGGCGAGGCGACGTTCGAGATACCCGACGACGTCCCGCTCGGTTATCACTACCTGCACGCGAAATCGGGGGAGCGCACCGCGACGGCGCAGCTCATCGTCGTCCCGGATCGGCTTGTTGACCCGCCCGGCCGGCACTGGGGATTCATGCTGCAGCTCTACGCGGTGCGATCGCGCGATTCGTGGGGCATGGGAGACCTGCGCGATCTTGCCGATCTCGTGACCTGGAGTGGGCGCGATCTCGGTGCCGACTTCGTGCTGGTGAATCCGCTGCACGCGGCCGGTCCGGTGCCGCCGATGGAGCCGTCGCCGTACTACCCGTCGAGCCGGCGCTTCGTGAACCCGATCTACCTGCGGGTCGACGACGTGCCCGAGGTTGCGTCGTTGCCGCCGGAAGATGTCGAGGCTGTCGCGAGCGTTCTGCGCGGCTCGCAACGTGCGTCGACGAAGACCTCGATCGGGACGTCGTGTGGTCGGCGAAGCGCGAGATTCTCGAACGTGCGTTCGCCGTTCGAGACGACGACGACCGCGCGCTTGTTCGACGAGTTCGCTGCGGCGCAGGGCGACGCGCTGCGCGACTTCGCGACGTGGTGCGCGTTGGTCGACAGGCACGGAGCCGTGAGTCGCGAGTGGCCGAGCGAGTTGCAGGACGCGCGTTCGGCGCAGGTCGCTGCGTTCCGCGAGGCTGAGGCCGACCTCGTCGAATTCCACGCCTGGCTGCAGTTTTTGTGCTCACAGCAGCTGGCGTCGGTGCAGGCGGCCGCTGGCGCGGCGGGCATGGGCATGGGCGTGGTGCAACGACCTTGCGGTCGGCGTGAGCCGCGATGGCGCCGATGCGTGGGCCTTCAAGAGTGCGCTCGCGCACGGTGTCGCACTGGGAGCACCGGCCGACATGTACAACCAGCAAGGGCAGACCTGGAACCTGCCGCCGTGGCGTCCCGACGTGTTGGCCGCCGTCGGGTTCGCGCCCTTTCGCGATCTGGTGCGTGCATCGTTTCGGCACGGTGGCGGCCTGCGCATCGACCACATCATCGGTCTCTTCCGGCAATGGTGGGTGCCCGAAGGCGCGTCGCCCGCCGACGGCACCTACGTGCGTCTCGACCACGAGGCGATGGTCGGCATCGTGATGCTCGAGGCGACCGCGGGCGGGCGCGGTCGTGATCGGTGAGGATCTCGGCAACGTCGAGCCGTGGGTGCGCGATTACCTGCGTGGGCGCGGGATCTACGGCACCTCGATCCTGTGGTTCGAACACGACGACGTCGGCCACCCGCGGTCGCCCGAGCACTGGCGCGAACTGTGCCTTGCCAGCGTGACCACGCACGACCTGCCGCCGACCGCCGGGTACCTCACCGGCGAGCACGTCGAGCTGCGCTACGAGCTCGGGCTGTTGGAGCGCCCGATCGACGAGGAGCGCCGAACTGACGAGGCGGCGCGGGTCGCGTGGCTCGCAGCACTGGTCGACGCTGGACTGCTCGACGCCGAGGTCGTGGCGGCCGTCACGAGGGTCGCGGAGCCGGGCACGGTGTCGCCCCGGCGCGACAACTTCCACACCCGGGTCGAGCCGTACGTCGATCGCATCGTCGACGCGCTGTATGCCTACTTGGCCGCGACGCCGGCCCGGCTGATCGGCATCTACCTGCCTGACGTCGTCGGTGACCGGCGTCCGGTCAACCAGCCAGGAACGATCGATGAGTATCCGAATTGGCGGGTGCCGATGGCTGACGAGAAGGAACGGCCGGTGCTGCTCGAAGAACTGATGGCGTCGCCCCGCGCAGCTCGCCTGGCGCGGTTGGTAAGCGGCTCCACAACGTGAACCCCGCGGGTCGCAGCAGGTAGCCAGGGGTGAGCCCCGCTCCGAATGTGATCGCCGGTATCCGTTACGGTGGCCGCTGTGAGGACGCCTCGACGACTGCGACCGGTCGCTGCTAGAGCCGCAGTTCGATGCGCGGCGATCGCGAGTGTCGCCGTCGCAGCCCTCGGGTCTGCGGTGCTCGCGGCCGGCCCGGCGCTCGCGATCGGTGAGCGTGGCGATCCCGGCGGCAAGCTCAGCGCGATCGAGACCGCCGCCATCTTCGTCGGCATCCCGGTGGGTGTCGCCGCCATGATCGCGTTCCTCGTCTTCCTTCCCTCGATCGTCAGCGGCCCGCGCTACCGGCCAGGCCGCCCGTGGACCGCAACCTCGAGTTGGTTCGGTGAGCCGCTGGGCAGCGAGACCGCCGCGGCCGCCATCACGACGCTGCCGCCCGCGACTCTCGACGGGGGTGGCGCAAGTGCCCGCTGGTAGCGCGTTCACGTCGAACCAAAGCGACGAGATCCGGCACGCGGTTGCGACGGCCGGCGAAGAGACCGGGCTGAAGTTCTTCGTCTACGTCGGCCAGGTCTCCGGCGACGTCCGCGCCCACGCCCTGCGCAGGCACGCCGCGCTCGGTGCGGCAGCCGAGTTCGCGGTCCTGGTGCTCGTCGAGCCCGATGCGCGCCGGGTCGAGATCGTCACCGGCGACACGGCACGGCGCCGCCTCGACGACCGCGCCGCCGGACTCGCCAGCCTTGCGATGGCCACCTCGTTTGCCGGCGGCGACCTCACCGGCGGCATCGTGAACGGCCTCCGGATGATGGCCCAAGCCGCCGCGCGCCCGCCGGTCCTGCACGAACACGACGGCGACTAGCTCAGCCGCTCGCCGCCGTCGCCGTCCCGCCCGGCGCTGGCTCGAAGTTGATCACGTTCGGCACCCTTAACGGGCCCTAGGCAGGTGTGTGCGCCTGCCTGAGCTACTACTCAGCTGCCTGAGGGCCCCGCGTTCGCGGCGGCGGTGTCGCGCGCACGAGCCCGCAGCGCGCGAGCCATCGTGTCTTGGTGTTCGAGCAAAATGCGACGAAGGCCGGACGGCGGTTTGCTGGTCTCGAGGTAGTCGTCGACCAGGTCGATGGTCGACTGCTCGATGACCAGGTACGGGAACATGCCCTCGGCGATCGTGCGCGCGGTGTCGCCGGTTCGGTCGCGCCAGACGTCGGCCAACTCGTCGAAGTACCGCTGCCTGAACGTGGCGAGCAGCTCCCGCTGGTTCGGCTGCTGGAAGCCGATGATGATCGCCGACAACTCCGCGTTGTGGGTGTCGTCGTTCTCCATGACCGCAGCCCACGCCAGCTCTTTTGCGGCCGGATCCGGCAGCGCGGCACGAACGGCGGCGGCGTGCCGGCGGCCGGCTGCGGTGTTGTCGCGCTCGAGTTCGGCGTCGATCTCGGCGGTGCCGACGCGACCGTGCGCGGCCAACCTGCTGAGCAGCGACCAGCGCAAGTCGGTGTCGAGCGCGAGCCCGGCAAACTCGGTCTCGCCGGCGAGTACCGACGCGACGACGTCGACGTAGGTGGGCGAGTTGGCGGTCGCCGCCAACGCCCTGACCAGCGTCAGCTGGTAATCGCTACCCGGCTCGGCGCCATGCAGGTGGGCGTGGCAGGCGGCCGCGATCGCGTCGAGGCCGGTGTCGCGGAAGTCCGGGTCGGACCACCGCTCGACGGCCAGCCGCGCCTGCCGCAGCACGCTTTGCAGCACGCCGATGTCGGTCTCGGTGTCGAGCAGGTGGATCACCAAGCGCACGTAGTCGCGCGCGGCCATCTCGGCGTCGCGTGTCATGTCCCACGCGGCGGCCCAGCACAGCGCGCGCGGCAGCGACGCGTTGAGTTCGCCGATCGCATCGGTGACGGTGACCAGCGATCGCGCGTCGAGGCGGATCTTGGCGTAGGCCAGGTCGTCGTCGTTCACCAGCACCAGATCGGGACGCCGGGTGCCGACGAGTTCGGCGACCTCGGTGCGCGCTCCGACGACGTCGAGTTCGATCCGGTTGGTGCGGTCCAAGCCCGCAGCGGTCCGGTTGTAGAAGCCGATCGCGAGCCGGTGCGACCGCAGCGTCGGGTGGTCCGCCGGTGCCTCTTGCAGCACGGCGAACGACGTGATCAGCCCCTCGGCGTCCGTCTCGATTTCTGGGCGCAGCGTGTTGATGCCCGCGCTTTCGAGCCACTCCTTCGACCACGCCGACAGGTCGCGGCCGGACGCCGCCTCGAGCGCGCGCAACAGGTCGTGCAGCGTGCTGTTGCCCCAGGCCTTGTCGTCGAAGTAGCGGCGCAGGCCGGCGAAGAACGCGTCGCGGCCGACCCACGCGACGAGCTGCTTGAGGACCGACGCGCCCTTGGCGTAGGTGATGCCGTCGAAGTTGGTCTCGACGGCCTCGATGTCGACGATGTCGGCGGCGATGGGATGCGTCGTCGTCAGCTGGTCTTGACGGCAGGCCCAGGTCTTTTCCTCGTTGGCAAAGGTGGTCCAGGCGTCTGGCCAGCGGGTTGCTTCGACCGTCGCGAGGTTCGCCATGTACGTGGCGAACGACTCGTTGAGCCACAGGTCGTCCCACCAGCGCATCGTCACGAGGTCGCCGAACCACATGTGCGCCATCTCGTGCAGGATCGTGCCCGCGCGACTCTCGTACGCGGTGTCGGTTACCCGCGACCGAAAGACGTAGTCCTCGAGGAACGTCACCGAGCCCGCGTTCTCCATCGCGCCGGCGTTGAACTCGGGCACGAACAGCTGGTCGTACTTGCCGAACGGGTACGGCCGCGCGAACTGCTCTTCGAAGAACGCGAAGCCCTGCTTGGTGATGAGGAAGATGTCGTCGGCGTCGAGGTAAGTGGCCAGCGAGAGGCGGCAGTACACACCGAGCGGGATGTCGCCGGCGACGCCGTGATGGACGTCGCGCACCACGTGGTACGGCCCCGCGATGACCGACGTGACGTACGTCGACAGCGGAGGCGTCGGCGGGAAATGCCAATGGCCGGACGTCGTGGTGTCGGGGTTTTCGGCGAGGTGCTCGGGGACGACGTCAGGCGCCGTCACAGAGACGACTTGCCAGTCGCCCGGAGCGATGACGTCGAGCTCGAAGGTGGTCTTCAGATCGGGCTGGTCGAAGCACGCGTAGACCCGATGCGCGTCGGCCGTCTCGAACTGGGTGTAGAGGTAGACCCGGCCGTCGACCGGATCGGTGAAGCGGTGCATGCCCTCACCGGTGTGCATGTAGCGGCACTCGGCGACGATCTCGAGTTCGTTGTCCTCGGCGAGATTGCTCAGTCGGATTCGGTCGGCGTCACGGTTGGTCGCCGGCTCGATCGCGACGCCGTTGAGGGTGATCGACCGGATCTCGTCGGCCACCAGGTCGATGAACGTCGAGGCGCCGGGCTCGCTGCAGCTGAAACGGATCGTGGTCGACGAGAGGAAGTGGTCCGGCTTCGCGGCCCCGGACGTGAGGTCGAGGAAAACAATTCGTCTCGAGAGCGGGCACCGGATCTGCCTCGCCCGAGACCGGGCCGATGAGGCGCGCCCGTTCGGTCGCCTCGTCACGGCTCAGGTTGTTGCCTGGCACCGGTCGGGAGCCTTTCTGTCATTCGTGCGGTGTAGCGATCTTCGCACGATCGGGATGGCAGGTGCCAAACGCACCCGCCGCTGCGTGGCAGACTGCGGCACGTGCGCGTCTACCTGGGTTCTGACCACGCGGGGTTCGAGCTGAAGAGCCACCTCATCGGCTGGCTCACGGACAACGGCCACGAGCCGGTCGACTGCGGTCCGCCGACGCTACGTCGCCGACGACGACTACCCGCCCTACATCATCGCCGCCGCGATCGCCACGGCCGCCGATCGAGGCAGCCTGGGCATCGTCATCGGGGGCTCCGGCAACGGCGAGGCGATTGCCGCCAACAAGGTCAAGGGCATCAGAGCGGCGCTCGCCTGGAACGACGACACCGCGACACTTGCCCGGCAGCACAACGACGCAAACGTGGTCAGCATCGGCGCGCGGCAGCACACGATCGGGGAAGCGACCCGGCTCGTCGAGCTGTTCCTGGCTACCGACTTTTCCGGCGAGGAGCGGCACGTGCGCCGGCTCGCGGAGGTCACCCGCTACGAGGAAACCGACGTTCCGCCGCCGTTGCCCGACTCTGCCGCTTCCTGACGCGCTGCTTCCTGACGGCTGCTCCTGACGCTGCTCCTGACGGGCTGCTTCCTGAGTTGCCGCGTCCTGGCGGCTAGCGTGGATGGTCGGCCGCGCGGTGGGCTCCGGCTTTGCCAACGCGCGCACGACGTCGTCGGCGGTGGGCCGCGAAACGTCGCGGGCTCGCAAAGCGCCGACGATGCCGACCTGCGACGGCCCTGCACCGACCAGCCCGCGTAGGCGCCTGTTCCCGGCGGCCGTTCCGACCCGTTCCGGCACCGCCCGGCCGGCAGGTTCGTGACGTCTAGGCATGGTCGAACCGTTCCACAGGTTGGGCTGGATCGCTGTACCAGTTTGCCCGTTACGCTGCCCGATCATGAGAATGAGGCGCTCGGCCGCATCGGGTCGCGCGTGGCTGGGCCACGGTGCGCGCGAGCCGCTGGATGGCGCCCGGCACGGCGATGTGGTGGCTGCTCGGCTCTCGCCATCGCGATCGCCGTGCTCTGCCCCGTCGCCGGCACCTACTGGCTGCCGCCCGTGGCAGAGGCGCTTGCCGATCCTGGGCGGTGGACTCCTGCTGCGCCGCCGCGAACTGCTCGCGCTGCTCGTGGTCGTCGACGCTCGGGATCGTCTACGACGAGGTGATACTCGGCTGGCACGTGTGCGAGCCGGCCAGCTTGTCGTCGTCGCGGCCGTCGCGATCTTCGCCTATCGCTTGGCGCGCACTCGCGAAACGCTTGGCGTTCAGGGCCTGCGTGGCGAATCGATGCTGCTGGAGTTGCGCGACCGCTTGCGCGCACAGGGCGAGATGCCGGTGCTGCCGCCGGGCTGGCAGCACGAGATCGTCCTGCGCTCTGCTGGTGCCGGTTCTTTCGGCGGCGACTTCCTGGTCGCGGCGCGCACCGGTCAGGGCGCAGTTCTCGAGGTCGTTCTCGTCGACGTCTCGGGCAAGGGCATCGACGCAGGCACCAGGGCGTTGCTGCTCTCCGGTGCGTTGGGCGGTCTGCTCGGTGCGGTTCCACCCGAGCAGTTCTTGCCTGCAGCCAATGACTATCTGCTACGCCAGGGGTGGAGCGAAGGGTTCGCAACCGCCGTCCATCTTGTTGTTGATTTGAGCACCGGCAGCTACATCGTCGAGTCCGCGGGCACCCGCCTGCCGTGCATTTTGTGAAGGGCAGCGGCACGTGGCGCGTCATCGACAGTGAAGGCACCGTGCTCGGTGTGCTGGCGGAGGCGAGTTACACGTCGGCACACGGCGTGCTTGGTTCGGGCGACGCGATGCTGCTGTTCACCGACGGCGTGGTCGAGACCGCAGAACGCGAGATCGCTGTCGGCATCGACAAGCTCATCGGCGAGGCAGAACGCCTGGTAACACAGGGATTTCGCGACGGCGCGAAGCAACTGGTCGACCGGGTGGCGCCCGACGGCAGCGATGACCGCGCGCTCGTGTTGATCTGGCGCGACTAGCTCGTTCTAGCTGGCGTGGCTGACGCGCGATCAGCGGCATCACGACGTCGTCGAGTACCGCCTCCATGTAGGCCGGGTCGACCGGCGGCCCGAACGTCAGCAGCCGATGCACCAGCAGCGCGGGACCGGCTTCGACGACGACCGGCTTGACGGCGTCGGCGCGCACGTCGCCGCGCGCGACTCCGCGCAGCAAGATCTCGGTCATTAGTGCCTTGCGCGGCGCCAACACTCTTTCGTGCAAGGTGGTGATGAAGTCATGGTCGTGGCCGAGTTCGCCCATCAGCGCCTGCATCGCGCCACCCGCGGGGCTCGCCATCACGTCGAGCATCGCGGTGAAGATCGCTGCGAGGTCGCTGCGAACGTTCCCGGTGTCGAGCGGAAGATCCAACGAGGGCAGCACGTTGTCGAGGGTGTCGGCGACCAGCTCTTCCTTTGAGGGCCAACGTCGGTAGATCGCGGCCTTGCCGGTGTGCGCAGCGGCGGCGACACCTTCGATCGTCATCGCACCGAATCCGACGGTGCTCAGCTGCTGAAGGACGGCGTCGTAGATGGCAGTTTCGAGTGCCGCGCCGCGGCGGCGACATCGGAACAGGGGCACGCCAGCGTTCTTGTCGGCGGCCGTTGCTAGCGTGGTCGAGGACCGCAAACGTGCAGCTGGCACGGCTGCCTCCTCACCAGGCGAAGGAACGGTTGCGTTCTCTATCTCGTGCAATGTAGCGTCCGTAACTTAGTGAACGTTAGCGTTCCTTCAACTTCTACGCGTTCCTGCAGCGCTCTTCCCATGGAAACGAGAGATTCATGACGACCTCGACGCAAGTGGCCGTGGGCGCACCGGGTGCCGCCCGACGTGGCCACCACCCGGGCCTCGCGCTCGCCGTTATTGCGACCAGCCAGCTGATGGTGGTGCTCGACGCCACGATCGTCAACGTCGCGCTGCCGACCATCCAGACGGCGTTGAAGTTCTCGTACACGAACCTCACGTGGGTGCTGAACGCCTACACGCTGACGTTCGGTGGGTTGCTGCTGCTCGGCGGCCGTGCCGGTGACATTCTCGGCCGGCGGCGGGTGTTCGTCTTCGGCATCGCGCTGTTCACTTTCGCATCCTTCCTCGGCGGGCTCGCCACTTCGTCGTGGTGGCTGCTCGCCGCTCGTGCGTTGCAGGGTGTCGGTGGCGCGATCGCGTCGCCGACAGCGCTGTCACTGATCACGACCAACTTCGAAGAAGGCGCAGAGCGCAACAGGGCGTTCGGTGTGTTCGCCGCAGTGTCTGGCTCAGGTGCCGCGATCGGCCTGCTCGCCGGCGGCATGTTGACCTCGTGGGCGTCATGGCGCTGGGTGCTCTTCGTGAACGTCCCGATCGGCATCTTCATCGCGCTCATCGCACGCCAGTACATCAACGAGTCCGAGAAGCACCCAGGCCGTTTCGACCTCGTCGGCGCCATCACCTCGACGCTCGGCATGACCGCGCTCGTCTACGCGTTTATCCGAGCCTCCGGCACTGCCGGTTGGGGCGACCCGCTCACGCTGCTCTGCTTTGCTGCCGCGGCCGTGCTGCTCGTGTGGTTCCTGGTCAACGAGATGCGCAGCCCGCAGCCGATCACGCCGCTGCACATGTTCAAGAACCGCAACCGGTCGGGCAGCTACGTGGTCATGCTGTTCCTTGCCGGCGCGCTGTTCGCGATGTTCTTCTTCCTCACCGTTTTCGTGCAGCGGATCCTGCACTACAGCCCGTTGAAGACCGGCTTCATTTACCTGCCACTCAGCGCGGCGATCATCGTCAGTGCCCAGATCTGCGCCAAGCAACTCGTCAAGGTCGGCCCGAAGCCGTTCATGGTGGTCGGCGGAGTATGTGTGCGGTTGCCCTCTGGTGGCTGTCGCTGGTCAACGTGCACAGCACGTACGTCGCCAACTTGCTCGGCCCGCTCGATCATCTTCGGCCTTGGCATGGGCTTCCTGTTCGTGCCACTGACGATGGTGGCGGTCTCGGGCGTCGAGCCGGAGGAAGCAGGCTCGGCGTCGGGTCTGCTGAACGTGATGCAGCAGGTCGGCGGCTCGCTGGGCCTCGCGATCCTCACCACCGCGTTCGCGACGGCGCAGCGCCACGCTGCTGCTCACGGTGCGACGGGCGACGCCAAGCTCGCGCACGGCATCTCGACGGCGTTGCAGGTATCGGTCGTGTTCGGCGTCGCGGCGATGCTCGGGAGCTTCTTCCTGATCACCGCGAAGGCGTCCGACCTCGATCCGTCATCCGTGCCGGGCATGGCCGCCTAGCTACGACGCCCGTCCGGCGCCCTGGGCCCGACCCAGCTAGCTGTGACAGAGGCTCGTGCCGTCGGGACATAGCTGGTAAGTCGTCCCTGGCGTCAGTTCGTCACGCTCGACGAAGCGGTAAGCCGCGCCGGCGACGCCTTTGCCGAGAATGACGACGTAGGGGGCGCCGAGCTTCCAGCCGCCGTCGTACGCGCCGAACGCATCGGCCTCACCGGCGCGGTAGCCGGCCTGGAACGCCGTATTCGCGACGTCCTTCGATCCGCTCGGCACCGTGTCGCCGAGTTGCAGCGACCTACCCGCGGCGACGCCCTCGGCGTAGCCCGCGGCATTTCCCTGCGCGAAGCCTGGGTCGTGGGCGGGTGCCGTTGCGCGGCCGATCACCACGCCTCCGCCGCACTCATGCCCACGACAACGACGGCGATTGCTGCGCCCCACACCCACATACGTGCACGCTTCGTCATGCGCCAACCTTGCCGCACGTCGTCCGCGATGACGAGAGGCCCGCTACTTGAGGCCGGTGGTCGCGATCGAGCTGACGAAGTAGCGCTGGCCGATGACGAACAAGAACAGCACCGGTAGCTGACTCATCAACGTGCCTGCCATCAGCAAGGGCCAGTTGGTGAAGTGGGCACTTTGGAAGGTTGCGAGTCCCAGTTGCACGGTCATGGTGCTCGGCGTTGAGGTGACCACCAGCGGCCACAGGAAGTCGTTCCACACGGAGAGAAACGTGAGCACCGCGACGGTCGTCAGCGGCGGCCCCATGAGCGGCAGCAGGATCCGAGTCAGCACCCGAACTCGTCCGGCGCCGTCGATCATTGCGGCGTCTTCCAACTCGACGGGGAGGCTCAGAAAGAACTGGCGGAGCAGGTAGATCCCGAACGGTGTTACCAGGTTCGGCACGATCAGCGCGGGCAATGTGTCGACGAGCCCGAGGTGTTTCACGATGAGCAATGTCGGAATCATCACGACCTGGAACGGCACCATCAACGTCGCGAGCATGGCAAAGAACGCGAGCTGCCGACCCGCGAAGTTGATACGGGCGAAAGCGTAGCCGGCAAGGCTGCACAGGATCAGATTGCTGATGACACACGTGCCCGACACGACAGCGCTGTTCAGCAGCCAGTGGCCGAACGGCGCTTGGTCCCAGGCCTGGCGGAAGTTTCCCCACCGCAGCGTTGCCGGCAGCCCGGGAGGAAATCTGCGGGTCTCGGCTTCGGTCGACAGGCTGGTGATCAGCATCCACACGAGCGGCACGAGCATCAGCGCCGCCAGTGGCGCGAGTACCAGATGCCACGGCGATGGTCGCCTGGTTCGGGTGAGAGTGGTCATCGGTCCGTTGCCTTGGTGGCGGGGTCACGCGCGAGCCTTAGCTGCACGACCGTGACGATGGCTATTGCCGCGAATAGAACGACGGCGATCGCCGCGGCGTAGCCCGCATGGAAGTAGGCGAAGGCCTGTTGGTAGAGGTAATAGACGACGACAGTCGTCGAGTCCAGCGGTCCGCCCTTGGTGGTGACGTAGACCTCGTCGAACAGCTGCAGTGCGTTGATCGTCAGCCAGACCACCAAGAACGCTGAGACAGGGCGCAGCAATGGCACTTGGATGCGCCAGAACGCTGTCGTTTTCGAGCAGCCGTCGATCTGGGCGGCCTCGATCAGTTCACGCGGAACGGCTTGCAGGCCGGCGAGGAAGATCAGCGCACCGAAGCCGACCCAGCCCCAGACGGTCATGGCAACGATGGCGAACAGGGCGTCGTGGGGCGACGAGAAAAAGCCCGACGTTGGCAGTCCGACTTTGTGCAGCGTCGCGTTGACGATCCCGTATTGCGGATCGAGTAGCCAGGTGAAAATCACGCCAGTCGCGACCGTCGAAGTGACGACGGGTACGAATACGGCCAGGCGGTAGAGGGTGATGAACCGGATCTTGCGATTCAGTGCACCAGCGACCACCAACGAAAGCACCAACGTGATAGGCACGAAGAGCACGGTGTAGACGATCGTGTGGCGAATCGAGTCGCGAAAGATCGGATCGTGGATCAATTCCTGGTAGTTGTGCAGGCCTACCCATCGCGCAGGCGTTTGCAAGTCATTTCGCTGGAACGACAGGACGAACGCCCACACGACCGGAACCATGCCGAACACGGCAAGCAGGAGCACGCTGGGGGAGATCATGCCCCAGCCGGCGAAGTGGTCAGCCCGTCTCCGCGGGTCGCGTCGACGGGCTGACGACGGCAGGATCGCCGCTCGGCGTCCGCCCGCCGATCGGCGGGACGGGAGCCGAATCGCTTGGCTCATTGACCCGCCAGGGCGCTCTCAACTTGAGATTTGGCCGCATCGAGGGCCGCCTGCGGCTGCTTTTGGCCCAGCAGCACCGCCTGGACCATCTGGCCAACAGCCGTCGAGACTTGAGCGTACGAAGTGATGTTGGGCCGCACGTGCTTCACGTTGTTCAGGTTATCGACGAACACCTTGTCGGACGGGTAAGTCGACAGGAACTTCGCATAGTCAGGAAGCGTCGTCTCCGATTGCCGCAGCGGCAGGTCTCCGGTGGCGATCGCGAACTGCAAGTTGACGGTCGGTGAGGTCAGCCATTGGACGAACTTCACCGCGGTTGCGGCGCGCGCACCCGAGTGGTCGAACAGCATGTAGAGGTCGGGCCCCGAGATGGTCTCGTGGTCACCGTTGTAACCGGGCAGGTAAGTCACGCCGTATGAGACGTCAGAGTTGATGCTCGACAGATCCCACGGGCCTGTCCACAACATCGCGATCTTGCCGCTGTTAAACAGGTTCAAGTAGTTGTCGTTGCCGCTGTCGAGATACACGGACTTGTCGGTCACGCCCATCTGCTGCAGCAGTTGCAGTGCGGCGAGCCCAGAGGCGGAGTCGAACGCGGGTGCCTTGTTGTCCGGCGTCAACAAGTCGCCGCCGGCCTGCCACAGGAGTGCGAGATAGCGCCATACAGTGTCTTCGCTGCCGTCGTTGACGTAGGCCCAACCGAACTGCTGCTTGGACGAGTCCGTCAGCTTCTTCGCGGCCGCCGCGAAGTCTTGCCACGACCAGTCGTTGGTCGGCTCCGCGACGCCAGCGGCGGCGAACAGCTTCTTGTTGTAGACGAGGCTGAGGTTGTCGACCAGGGCTGGCACGCCGACGACTTTGCCATCGACCGTGGCCGCGGTTCGCTCTGAGGGATAGAAGTCGTTCCAATTGAAGGATGTCGCGGCAACGTCACTGGTCAGGTCGATCAACTTAGGCTGCTTGGCGAGCTGAGATGCCGACGACCCGTATTCGTACGCAACGTCGGGGAAGTTGCCAGCGGTGAAGCCGGCGACCGTCTTCTGCAACGCGCCGTCGTTGCCGCCGTTGAAGACGAGCGAAACCTTCTGGGTCGGATTCTGCTTGTTCCACTCGTCGGCCTGCGCCTGGATCTCCTTGGCTTCGACGTCGGTATACCCGTGAGACACCGTGATGGCGGTGGCGCCATTGGCCGGCCCGGCGCCGGAAGCCGCTCCGCCCGAGGCGGGCGCGCCCGAGGACCCTGAGGACTTCGAGCTGCACGCGGCGAGCGCGATCAGCAGCACGGTTGCACTGGCGATAACCCGGGTGCGAGTGCCGACCGACTTCATCAAGGGCTCCTTCATCTGCGCACATTCGATCGCTGTAAGTGTGCAGAGTTGCACGTTTGCGCAGCCATGGTCAAGGTCTCTGGAGCCCGAGATCCTCCCGAAACACGCTTGAAACCCGCCGAAACCAACGGCCGCCTCCTGCTGCATCCCGGGGGCGTTTGCGCGTAACGTGCACGCTATGCGTCAACAGGATCGACTCGGACTCATTCTTGAGCGTTTGAGCAGGCAGGCGTCAGTGAGCGTGCCCGAACTCGCGGCGCAGCTCGAGGTCTCCCAGGCGTCGGTGCGGCGCGACCTCCAGCTGCTGGAGAGCCAGCAGCTGCTGAGCCGCACTCACGGCGGAGCCGTCGCGTCGGGCGTGCTGTACGAGCTGCCGATGCGGTATCGCGGTGGTCAGCGGCACGACGCCAAGCGGGCAATCGCCAAGCTCGCCGTGCAGTTGCTCGGGCCCGAAGTCAGCTCTGTCGGGCTCAACGGTGGCTCGACGACGACCGAGGTCGCCAGGGCGCTGGCCACTCGCCCTGGCCTTCGGGTCGTGACGAACGCGCTGAATATTGCTTCGGAGCTCGCCGTCCGGTCGAATATCGATCTCGTGGTCTGCGGCGGCAGCGCCCGGTCGGAGTCCTACGAGCTTGTCGGCCCGCTTGCCGAGTTGACGCTGATGAACATCAACATCGAGGTCGCCATCATTGGCGTCGATGGCGTCAACGTGACGGCCGGGCTGACGACGCACCATGAAGTCGAAGCGCAGACCAATCGGTGCCTGCTGCGGGCTGCTGAGCGGGTGATTGTCGTCGCCGACTCGACGAAAATCGGTCGTCGCGGGTTCGCTCGTATCAGCGAAATCGGTGTCGTCTCTGACCTGGTCACTGACTCGGAGGTGAAGGCCAGCGACGTCGCCGAACTCGAGCGCGCAGGGCTACGCGTCCATCGGGCCGGGGTCTGAGTCTGCAGCTTCAGCGCCGCAGCGCTTCCGGAAGGCGGTCGCGATGCGCGTCGACCATGGCGTCAGCGAGCTCGAAGATGCGACCGAGCGAGAGCGTGGCGGACGTGTTCGGGTCGACCATGAGCGCGTGCCGGATGTGATCGGGGCGGCCCTCGGTAAACGCGCGCACCGTCAGTTCCGCGACAGACAGGAATGCGTGGTTCAGCGCCGCACACTGCGGTGGCAACGCGCCGACCGCGACCGGTTTGACGCCGGACCCGTCGATTTGGCACGGCACCTCAACCGGCGCGCCGTCCGGCAAGTTGCTGATTAGGCCTCGGTTCGCGACGTTGACCTGGATCTCGCGCAGCTGGCCGGTGACGAGGCTATGAATCACTTGCGGGGCGTACTCAGCAGCGTCTTCCTCGGGCTCTATGTAGTCGCCAGCGGCGGCCAAGGGGATGAGCTGTTCGATCTCCGCGGCGTTTCTCGCGCTGATCCCGACGTAGTCGCGTACCGGAATGCGCAGCCGGGCGATCTCTGCGTCGTTGTGCAAATACCACGGCACGTACTCCGCGGAATGCTCGCTCGTCTCTGTCGGGTAGAAGCCCAGCCTGCGGTACATGTCCACCCGGACCCGCCGTTGTAGCTCGGGGTCGTCGGCGATGCGCGCGTCGAGTACGGGATAAAGGTCGCGGCCGTTGTGCTGCCACTCCAGAACCCAGGCCTGATGATTGACGCCGGCGCTGCGAAACGTGACTTCGTCGAACGGGACGCCGATCAGCTCGCTCAGATCGTGGATCGTCCAGTACACCGAATGACACAGGCCAAGCACCCTGAGAGCCGGAAACGCGACCGACAAGTAGCCGATGTTCATGGCCATCGGATTGGTGTAGTTCAGCAGCCACGCTTGCGGGCAGACGTCGCCCATGTCTTGCGCCAATTCGTGTAGGAAGCCAAAAGTTCGTAGCCCGCGGAAGATGCCGCCGACCCCAAGGGTGTCGGCGATTGTCTGGCGGACGCCGAAACGCTCGGGGACGTCGAAATCCGTCAGCGTTGCCTGATGGCCGCCAATGCTCACGGTGTTGATGACAAAGTCGGCACCGCGCAAGGCCGCTCGCCTGTCGAGGGATCCAAGGACAACGGCCGGACGACGATGATGCGTCACCGCTATACGCGCGAGTTGTTCAGCCAACACCAGCCGCTGCGGGTCGACGTCGTGCATCATCAGGGTGAGTTCGCCGAGGTCGGGGAACTTGAGCAAGTCGCGCAGGAGTTGACGAGTGAACTCGGCGCTGCCTGCGCCCACAAAGCAGATTGTCGTCACGTGGGCAGCATCTCAAGGGTGGAGCAAATGAGCAAGCTTGCGCATCTTGAATGATTGTCTCTGGACTTTTGCTGCAGCAGCTAGCAGACTCGGGCCGTGATCGACGTCTTGGTGCTCGGCGACCTGAACCCTGACCTGGTGTTGCGCGGTGACGTCGTGCCCCGCTTCGGCCAAGCGGAGCAGTTGCTTGACGGCGCGACGCTGGTCTTGGGCGGGTCGGCGGCGATCATGGCGCATGCCCTCGCGCGGCTCGGGCGAGCCACCCGAATCGGGGCGCTGATCGGTGACGACAACTTCGGCGACATTGTGGTCGGGTTGCTCACCGCTCAGGGGGTTGATACTCGGGCCGTCATCAGGGATCCGGATCGACCGACCGGCCTGACCGTCGTCCTGTCGCAAGGTCAAGAGCGCGCGGTTCTGACGTTTCCTGGCACGATCGCGGCTTTGTCGGTCGATCACGCTTTGGCGGCGCTCGAGGGTGCGGCTGCAGATGGAGCGCGGCATCTGCACGTGTCGTCGCTGTTCCTTCAGCCGAGCCTTGCGGCCGGGCTGGCTGCGGTGTTCGAACGTGCGCACACACTTGGTCTTAGCACATCGCTTGACCCGAACTTCGACCCAGCGCAGCGATGGGAAGGAGTCGAGGAGCTGCTGCCGCATCTCGACGTGCTTCTGCCGAACCGGTCGGAGACGTTGGCAATTGCCGAACGAATTGCAGGCCAAGTGTTTGACGATGTTGCGGCAGCTGGCTTGCTGCTCGCGTCACGTGGTCCTGTCGTCGTCATCACCGACGGCCGAAACGGTGCGTTGCAAGTAAATCCTGACGGGTCACAGTTTCGCGATGCGGGCAACCCGGTCGAAGCCGTCGATACCACTGGCGCCGGCGACACCTTCGCCGCCGCCTACCTCGATTCCCTCCTCCACGGGCTGTCACCTGCGGAGTGCGTGCGGCGCGCGGTGCTCGCCGGTGCGCTTTCGACGTCGGCGCTCGGAGGCACCGCTGGGCAACCGACGCTCGATCAACTTGTGCAAGTGACGATCGATCATCGTGTTGTGACCACTGAGGATGCAGATGCCGCACGTCAGTAGTGAGATTCACCGTCAGCCGCAGTCGTGGGCGCGCGCCGTCTCGATCGCGCCCTCGGTGAGCGCCGCGCTGCCGCGACCCGGCGAGCGCGTTGCTGTGATCGGTTGTGGCACCTCCTGGTACATGGCCGAGTCGTATGCGACATTGCGCGAATCGATGGGCCACGGCGAAACCGACTACTTTGCTGCTGCCGACCTGCCATTGGACCGCAGCTACGACCGACTACTTGCGATCACTCGATCCGGGACGACCACCGAAGTCCTGGCCGCACTTGCGGCAGTGTCGTCTCCAACAACCACGATCACAGCCGATGCTTCGAGCCCGGTCGTAGCCGCCGCCGATCAGTCGATCGTGCTCGACTTCGCAGATGAGCAGGCGGTCGTGCAGACGGTGTTCGCGACGACGGTGCTGATGCTCTTGAGAGCGTCTCTGGGCGAGCAGCTCGGTGGAGTCATCTCTCAGGCAGAGCAAGTGCTGTCGGCCCAGCACGACCCCGTACTGCACGGTGCAGAACAGTTCACGTTTCTCGGGCAGGGCTGGGCTCATGGGGTGGCCAGAGAAGCTGCGCTGAAGATGCGTGAAAGCGCGCAGGCATGGACGGAGGCGTATCCGCAGATGGAGTATCGGCACGGGCCGATCTCGATTGCGGAGGCCGGCCGGGTCGTGTGGATCTTTGGGCAGCCCGTTCGCGGCCTCGTCGACGACATCAAGGCCACGGGTGCAACGTTGATCTGCGACGAACTCGACCCAGTCGCAGATCTCGTCCGCGTTCAGCTACTTGCGGTTCAACTTGCTGAGGCTGGTGGACTCGACCCTGACCGGCCTCGCAACCTCAGCCGCTCGGTTGTGCTCGAAACCCAATAGCTCATGTTGACCACGACAGCGAGCTTGATCCGAAACGCGATAGCAAATCGCACGCCGGTGCTTGCTTTCAACGTCATCACGCTCGAGCACGTCGAGGCGGTGTGCCGCGCCGCCGAGCGAACTAACCGACCGGTCATTCTGCAGATCAGTGAGAATGCCGTGAAGTATCACGGTGGTGCCACTGCCCTCGCGGCAACCTGCCGCATCCTCGCCGAAGAGAGCGAGGCCGAGCTTGCGTTGCACCTCGACCATGTCGAGAGTCTGGAGCTTGCCTACAGCGCTCCGGCGCTCGGAGTGAGCTCGTTGATGTTCGACGCGTCGCTGTTGTCCGATGCGCAGAACACCAACACGACAAGGGAAGTTGCCGCGTGGGCGCACGGTCACGGGCTCTTTGTCGAAGCAGAGCTCGGTGCTATCGGTGGCAAAGGCAACGCGCATACCCCGGGCGTGCGTACTGACCCAGACGATGCCGCCACCTTCATCGCCGCCACCGGCGTCGACGCGCTCGCGGTTGCCGTCGGCAGCACTCACGCGATGACGCAGCGATCGGCGCAACTCGACCAGGAGTTGATCAAGACCCTGGCCGCTGCGCTGCCGGTGCCGCTGGTCTTGCACGGCTCCTCCGGCATCGCAGACGCCGACCTGCGCACTGCCGCCGCGAACGGGATCGTGAAGATCAACATCGGAACCCTGCTGAACGTGGCGTTCACGGCAGCTGTTCGCGCGAGTCTCGCCGCCGACGCCGACCAGGTCGATCCTCGAAAGTACCTGCGCGCTGCACGCGACGCGATGACCGATGGGGTAGCCGCCATCGTGAAAGCGTTAGGACAACCGCATGATCGAAGCGTCGGGGATGTGCGCGGTCGTTCCTAGTTCCGGTCCTCGTTGGGTACTGTCACGGACTCGACAGGCCTGAGTCCTTCGACGCGATTGCGGCCGAGTTGCTTGGCGCGCTGTAGCGACTCTTCGGCTTCTTTGATCACAATCCTGGCTGATCGCGGGTGTTCGGCGTCCATTACCGCCACGCCGCCGCTGATCGTGAGGAACGAACCTTCCTCGCCTGTTTGTCTTACGGCCATTCGCTCGACGGCGTTGCGCATCCGTTCGACTGCCTGGATCCCTGTCGCCATGGACTGCTCGGGAAAGATGCAGAGGAACTCTTCGCCGCCGTAGCGGTAGATCGCGTCGCCGCTGCGAGCCTCGGTCTTGAGCTGCGACGCAACGGCCTGCAGCATCCGGTCGCCGGCTTGGTGGCCGAATGAAGCGTTATAGGACTTGAAATGATCGATATCGATGAGTGCGATGCAGTAGCGATGCTGATACCTGGTGACCCGAGCTTCAAGGAACTTGAGGTTCTCTTCAAGGGCTCGCTTGTTGCCGAGTCCGGTCAGCGGGTCGCGCCGGGCGACCGCCAGCAGTTCGTGACTCAGCTCCTCCAACTCGACCCGGTGGTGAGCCACCTGCGCATGCAATGACGTCACCTTGGCCGCGACAAGCAAGCGGATCTGCATGTCGTCAGGATTGAGCGGCTTCGCTAGGTAATCGTCGGCGCCCGCGGTCATCGCTTCCAGTACCTCGCTGAGCAGACCCTTGCCGCTGACAATAATGAAGTAGACGTATCTGCTTGCGGCATGGGCCCGGATCTTGCGGCACAGCTGCGGGCCGGTCAGGCCGGGCATCATCAGGTCGCTGATGACGACATCGGGCAACTGCGTTTGGAACGCACCCCACGCCTGATCTCCATCGGAAACGGTGTGACACTCGTGGCCGAGGTTGCGCAACGCCGTTCTGGCGATCAGCCTCGAAGCGGCGTCATCGTCGGCCACGAGGATTCTCATACTTTATGGTAGTTCGTCCGTAAACGGGTTCAGGCACCGGCAGCGGTACGGGCTCCTCCACGGACATCCGCAGCGCGACACAGACCTGAACGCGCGAGATGCCCGTCAAGCTACGGGCAAAGCAGGAGTAAAGACGATCGGGCGGACGGCGAGTGGCAGGCGTAGACACGAGTGCCTGCGATCTGCAGGATTCGTCCCCATGCGCCTCAACGAATTCCCGCGGTACGACCTGACCTTCGGCCCAAGCCCGGTCCACCCGCTCAAGCGGCTGTCGCAGCACCTCGGCGGTGCCCAAATCTGGGCCAAGCGTGAGGACGTCAGCAGTGGTCTCGCCTACGGCGGCAACAAGATTCGCAAACTCGAATACATCGTCCCCGACGTGCTTGCGTCTGGCGCCGACACCCTCGTCTCGATCGGCGGGTACCAGTCGAATCACACCCGCCAGGTTGCGGCCGTCGCCGCGCATCTCGGGCTGAAATGTCGCCTCGTGCAGGAGAAGTGGGTCCCGTGGGACGACCCGGTCAACGACAAGGTCGGAAACATCTTGCTCTCGCGCATGATGGGCGCCGACTCGCGTCTGAACCCAGCCGGTTTCGACATCGGCATCCGCGACTCATGGCGGGAAACACTCGCTGAGGTTGAGGCCGAAGGCGGCGTGCCCTACGCCATTCCCGCGGGGGCGAGCGAACACCGTCTTGGTGGATTGGGCTTTGCGAACTGGGCTTTCGAGGTAGCCGCGCAGGAGAAGACCCTCGGCGTCCATTTCGACACGATCGTGGTGTGCACCGTCACCGGCTCAACGCACGCCGGCATGATCGCTGGCTTCGCGGCGCTGGAGGCCGAAACTGGTGTGCGGCGCCGCGTGCTCGGCATCGACGCCTCGGCCACGTTGGAGAAGACACGCGATCAGGTACGGCGCATCGCTTCACACACCGCGCAACTCATCGAGCTCGGCCGCGACTTGCGCGATGACGAGACGACCGTTCTCGAAGGCTGGGCAGGAGACGTTTACGGCATCCCGGTCGACTCGACGATGGAGGCCATGCGGCTAGGCGCCCAGCTCGAGGCGATGATCACCGACCCCGTCTACGAAGGTAAGTCGCTGGCCGGGCTCATCGATCTCGTCAAGGAGCACGAGATTCCCACGGGCTCGACGGTGCTCTACGCCCACCTAGGCGGTCAGCCAGCGATCAACGCCTATTACAAGTTGTGGGACCCGACATGAGCTCGCGCGGCGTTAGCTGGCGAGCGCTGCGGTGATCGCGGTCTGTACCGATGTGGACAGCGCGGCATTTCCACCGAAGATCTCGACGGCCGCGATGGTTGCCTTCGCACCGGTCAGGTAGGTGTTCGTGGAGGCGACCAACGATGTCGGCGCAGTGAGCAGGATCGGTCCGCCGGCATGTGCCTGGTAGGCGCCGCCGCTGAGTGCGTCGGGGAACGTGACGCCACTGGCAAGACCGACACTGGTCGGCGCAGAGAAGATCGCATTCGCAACCGCAGCAGCGGTCGCGTAGCGGTCAGCGCCTTGCAACGCAGTCGCCGCAGGATCGGCTGCCACGGCAGGACCACCGACGGCGTAGACGGTGCCGGGATGTGCGCTCAGGTACGCCTTCACGGCGGCCGGCAGCGTCGAGCCGTCGGTCAGCAGGACCACTCCGTGCGACGCGGCGGCTGCAGGACCAGCGCTGAGCGCGTCGGGGAAGTTGATGCCGGTCGCGAGGAACACCGTGCTCGGGCTGCCAAGTGCGGTGGCCACCTTCAGCGCGGTGTCGTAGCGGTCGATGCCGGCGTAGCGCACGACGTTGAATCCAAGACCCGTCAAGGTGGTGGCGACGCTGTCCGGAATAGCCGCGGTACCACCAAGGAGATACACGGTGCCGTGAGCTGGCAGCACCCGCACGATTCCCGCCTGCGTCTGCGCGGTCAAAGCCCCGCCCTGTACGAACAACAGCGGCGCGTTCTTCGCGGCGGCAAGTGCGGTGCCGACCAGCGCGTCGGGGTAGTTGTCGGCCCGCGCCAACACCACTGCACCGGCGCTGCCATCAGTGGGGAACTCGGCGTTCATCGTCGCAACTGCAGTCAGAAAACGATCAGACCCAGCAAGGCGGACGACGGTGCTGGTCGTCGTTGCGGGCGTGATCCCGCCACCGCCACCGCCACCGCCACCGCCGCCACCGCCGCCACCGCCGCCACCACCGCTGACCGCGTCGACCTCGTAGCTGAGCGAAGTGCTGGTCGACGAGGAGAACGCAGCGGGATTTGTCGGCGTGAAGACCGCGGTGATCGAGTGAGTGGCCTGGCTCAACGACGACGTCGCCATGCTCGCCGTCCCGCCCGAAACCGTGACAGGTGAGCCCAAGGCAGATGAGCCGTCCATGAACTGCACTGACCCGTCGGCGGTCGGGCTGACCGTCGCCGTCAGCGTCACCGACGTGCCGACGGTCGTCGGAGAACCAGGGGCGGCAACAACCGACGTCGTCGTTGACACCGCGAGAGCGGACGCCGGGGAAACCGACGTCGTCGTCGAGTTGGTCGAGCTGAGGTTGTCGGTGACGGTGAGCTTCACCGTGTAAGTACCGCCTGCTGCGTAGGCGTGTGTCGGGTTGACGCCGGTGGCCGAGTGGCCGTCACCGAAGTCCCACGTGTAGTCCGTGATCGTGCCGCCGGTGTCGGATGAACCCGAACCGTCGAATACGCACGACAAGTTGGTACAACCCGAAGTGAACGAAGAAACCGGAGTCGACGCGGCGGTCGTTCCGTTGAAGTGCGTGAGCACAGTGGTCGCCGACAACGCGGTCGGGTAGATCGCGACGTCAGCGATCGAGCCGGCCAGGTAGCCATTTGTCGGTGCTGACGGCCAACCAGAGAGAGCGTCGCCGCCCACCCGCCAGTTGCCGAAGTAGCTCGAGGTGTCGACCATCGTCGGATCAGCGGCGACCTGCACGCCATCGACATAGAGCGTCGCGCCGCTGGCACCGAGCGTACCGACGACGTAGTGCCAGCCGCCGTCGTTGTAGGGCGTCGGGCTGGTGATCGTCGACTTCAGGCCAGCGTTGGTCGGCCCGTTGTTGTAGGCGCCGAAATGCAGGTCGCCGCCAGCGTCGAAGTACAAGACACGATCTTCGATCTGGCTGTCATTTGTCTGCCATAGCCCGTCACCCGCGATCATTCCGCCACTGGTCGACGTGGTGTTGCACCCATGCCTCGACGCTGTAGGTGGCCAATGGCGGAGCGGTAGCGAGTGACCCGGAGGTGCTTGCCGAGTACACCGGATCCGTGATTGTTGACGGTGGCGTGAACGTGCCAGGAATCGTCGGGTCGCCCTGGAAGGCCACTGCAGTGCTTCCCGCGCGCGGTCCCGCGACTCCGAAGGTGCCGTGCGCCCCCATCGTGAGGTCCGCGCCGCCCGCGTAGTCGTAGGCAAGCGCACTGCCTGCCGACTCGGACAGTGGCCAGAACGCGATCGGCGCACTCGCGAGCACACTCGCCGTGTAGGGGTCGAGGGTCATCGAACTGATCGTGACCGAGGTCGCGGAGGAGAGCACCGTGTTGCCATACGGATCGGTGACCCGCACCTTGTAGGAGTGCGTGGAGCCTGGGACGACGTTCGTGTCGACGTAGGACAGCGCCGGAAGGTCGTAGAAGGTGGAGTTCACCGTCGTCGTGTAGATCGGCGTTGTGTTGCCGTCACGGGTGACCGAGTAGGTGAGCGTGCTGTTGTCTTGATCGGACGCCGCTTGCCACCCGACGCGCGCGGTGCCTGCTGACTGGGAGACGACGATGGGCGCCAGAGCGGCAGCCGTGACGGCCGGTCCGACCTTGTTCGGCGCGATCGAGCTGATCGCGAACCGGACGAGGCCTTGCTGGTCGGTGCCGTTGACGGTCGGGAACTCGCCGCCGTAGGAGATGTAATTGGAGTTGCCGGAGATCGACCACGCCGCTTGGCTCTGGCCGGTGTAGGCACCCTCGGTGAACGTCGGGTACCAGTCAAGCTGGGTGCCTGAGGGCTCGCCACCAAAGTTGTAGTACGTCGGGCCACCTCCGACGGTAAAGATGGCCGGGTGCAGCGAACCCGTCGGGTAGGTCGTCTCGGCCGCGCCGAAGTGGTGCAGCGACTGGATCGGGCCCGGTGTGGTCTGCGAGAACGCGCCGATGTCGGAGCACTCATGTTCGTGGCTGGCGCTATACAGCACCTGGCCCATCGGGAACGTCGCGTAGCTGTCGCCGTGGCAAGTGTTCATCCAGAGGATGGCGCCGGTGTCGGGGTCCATCGCGAACCGGCCCTCGAAGTTGCCGCCGTGGGTGTAGTAGTAACCGCCGCCGTACACCTGGGTCGCGTCGGCGGTCAGGCTCGTGAGGTTCGACGTCGCACCGAAGTCGGCGATCGGATTGCTGGTCGCAAACGGCTCATCGGCGCCGGTCAATGCGTCAACTGCGCCGAGGCCAGTGCGAGCATCGGCGTCCAAGTGGTCGAACTTGCCGGCCACGATGACTCGCGAGCCATCGGGCGCAAGCACCACGGCGGTCACGATCGCGGTCGCTGTGGGGTTCGTCGGGGTCACCGCCGCGCTCGTCGAGGGATTCCACGAGAGCAACGTGCCAGCAGCCGAAAACGCCGCCAAGTGCTGGTGCGTGACGCCGTTGGCGGTGCTGAAGGAACCGCCGACGTACACCGTCGAGTTGTTCGCGGTAACGGTCTTCGTGCTGCCATTCAGATTCCCATTGAAGGTGGAAATCAGCAGGCCTGTTGCAGTCGAGAAGGCCGCGACGTGGTTGTGCGTCACGCCGTCAACCGATGTGAAGTCACCGACGACGTAGACGGTCGAGCCGTCTGGCGATGCGGTGATCGCCAGACCTTGGGCGTTGAGGCTGTGATCGAACGAGCTGATCAGGTTGCCGGTGGTGATGTCGTAGGCCAGCAAGTTGCTTCGCGCCACCGAGCCGGCGCCACCGAGCGCGACACCTGCAGGCCGGGCCTGGCTGAAGCTGCCGGTCACGTAGACGGTGTTCCCGACTGTCACCTGCGCCCAAGCCACTCCGTCGATCTGCACGGTCGGCAATGCGTCCGCACTCACGGTCGCGGGCAAGCCGCCGATTGGTGTGGTGTCCGCGCTCGCATGACGTGACAGCGACGCGGACGTCGTGGCAAGCGCCCCTAGTGCCAGAACGGCTGCCGCGGTCGCCGCGACCCCCCGCAGCGGTACGCGCGGAAACGGCCGACCCGACATGTGCTTCCCCACCGAGATCCCCCTAGGACCAGCCGAGCGCTGCGCACTCCAAGCGCCTAGCGTGGGGCCTTGACGCCTTTCGTGTTCGCCCTTTGCGCAGACTTGGCAATAGACCAACCGTTCGGCCTATGAAGGTCAGCAATCGCCGGGATCCCGCCGGCGTGGGTAATCGGCCACATTTTTACTCGCATTGCGGGCGCGCTAGAGCCACGCTTTGCGCGTTTGTCGTCTTCTAGACACCTGAGCTTTCCCTTGCAGACGAGCGACGAGGGAAGAGTCACTCCTGCCGTTGTACCAACTCACGCTTATCGACTGAGGGAGTTGCACCATGTCGAAGTACCGCCGCCCGGCCGCGATCGGATTGACCGCGGTCAGCGCCGTAGCGATGTGCGCGTTCTCGAACCTGCCCGCGCTCGCCTCGCCTGCTCCGAACAGCGCGCACGCGGGCAAACACGTCCTGCTGATCTCTGTCGATGGCATGCACCAAAGTGACCTTGACTGGTACATCGCCCAGCACCCGAGTTCGACGCTAGCCAGGCTGACTCGTACTGGCAGCGAGTACACCAACGCGGCAACGTCGAACCCGTCGGATTCCGACCCGGGCGGTACCGCGTTGATGACGGGCGGCAATCCCAAGACGACGGGCATCTATTACGACGTCGAATACAGCCACAAGACCGATGAGCCCGGCGCTGCGTGCACCCCGGGCCAGCCGGCGACCGGCGGCGACGTGATCTACGACTCGCCCGACGACAAGTTGGCGAGCGTCAACGACTTCATCAATCCGGCGAACGGTACGTTCCCGTCCTTCGACGAGAACGGGTCGATCTTCGCAGGCGGAGTCGACACCAACCCGGCCGCGATTATGAAGTTGAAGAACAACGCGTCGTCGTTCAACACCGCGACCTTCCCGGTCGACCCGGCGACCTGCAAAAACATCATGCCGTGGGACTACCTCGGCGATAACACGATCTTCCAGGTCATCCACAACGCTGGCCTTCGCACCGCTTGGTCTGACAAGCACGCCGTCTACATGTCGTTCAACGGCCCGGGATCGAATGGGCGGAGTATCGACGACTTCTTCGGCCCAGAAATCGACTCGCAGGCGGTCGAGCCAAACGGCGTCCCTTACCCGCAAGACAACGACTGGGCCCACATCGATGCTGCTACTAAGCAGTACGACGGCTACAAGGTCCAGGCCATCCTGAACGAGATCGACGGTCTCGACCACTCGGGCAAGAGCAAGGTCGGCACCCCGGCGATCTTCGGCATGAACTTCCAGACCGTTTCGGTCGCGGAGAAGATCCCCTCCACGCCGACGACGTTGATCGGTCCTGACAAGAACGGCAACTACACGACCAGCGCCCCGCAGGCGGGTGGCTACCAGTTCGTCAACGGCAAGCTCGTCCCCGGTCCGGTCCTGTCGAGCGCCCTTGATTACACCGACGCTCAGCTGGCCCGGATGGTCGCCGAGATTCACAAGGACGGACTCTCGTCCTCGACGACAATCATCGTCACGGCCAAGCATGGCCAATCGCCGCAGAACCCGAACGAACTCGTCACCATCCAAGACGGACCGATCATCACCGCGATCAACGCCGCTTGGGCGCAGACCCACCCCAGCAACACCAAGCTCATCGTCGCCGGAACCGACGACGACGTATGGCAGTCCTACCTGTCGGACAACTCGCAAGGCGCCGACAACTTCGTCAAGGCCTACTTGTGGAACCACACCGCTCAGGGACTCGACGTCGACCACAACCCGGTGACCGTCCAGCACTCCGGCCTCGCGCAAATCTGGGCCGGTGCTGACGCCGCCCACTTCTTCGGCGTCCGGGTCAACAACGGTCACTACCCCGACGTCTTCGGCAAGGTCCAGGAAGGCGTCGTCTACTCAGGCCCCTCCAAGCTTGCCGAGCACGGCGGTATGAACTTCGGCGACCAACACGTCTTGATGGTCGTCAACGGTCCGAACATCCGGGCCCAGGTCAATTCGGCCGCCGTCGAGACCACCCAGGTCGCGCCGACGATCCTCTCAGTCTTGGGGCTCAACCCGGCCGCGCTCACCGCCGTGAGGACTGAAGGCACCCGAGTCCTTCCTGGCC
Organism: uncultured Actinomycetes bacterium; assembly: GCA_963799955.1. GTDB lineage: Bacteria > Actinomycetota > Actinomycetes > Acidothermales > Acidothermaceae > PALSA-607. The sequence continues at coordinate 51,166 of CAWCZJ010000012.1, read as the reverse complement.
TCACCCGCTCCCACTCGCACCGCTGACCCGGGACCGAGTAATGAACATCGCGTAATCCACCAAACACAGGGAGGCCGGGGCCATTCGCCCCGGCCTCTTCAGGTTCCGGCGCTTACTCGGGTCGTGGCCGTGAGCGCACGAAGGCCGTGACAGCATGAGTGCGAGGTCGATCCGAGCCGCGCCCAAGGGGAGCTACGCGTGGATATCACTCAGTTGATACTTGAGGACCATGCTGAACAGCGACGCCTGTTCGCCATCTTGGAAGAGATTTCGCGTGACGACATTCGTAGCCTGACGGCGATGTGGCAGCGGCTAGGGGTGTTTCTGGATCTGCACGCCGAAACCGAGGAGGAAGTTTTCTATCCGGCTCTTCTGCGGCTAGGTAAAGGTCCGGAAGGAGACACCGGGCCGAGAGCGGAGACGCTGGACGCGATCCACGATCACAACGACATCCGGGACGCGGTCGCGGACGCTGCCAACCACGCAGTCGGGAGCGACGCTTGGTACGACGCGGTAGCGCGTGCCAATAAGGCGAACGGCGACCACATGGCGGAGGAGGAACGCGAAGGATTGACGGATTTTCGTCGCCATGCGTCACTCCAGGAGCGACACGACCTAGGCGTGGCCTTCGCCGCGTTCGAGGCTTTGCACGTGATGGGGGTCAAGCCGGAGGACAAGGATCCTGGAGAAGTACGTCGACGAACAGCGGTCTTGACATGACGCGGCGAACAGGTGCGCGGAGGTCCTTGCTGCGTCGGCGAAATCCGGTGGAGCGGGTGACCGGGATCGAACCGGCATGGCCAGCTTGGAAGGCTGGGGCTCTGCCATTGAGCTACACCCGCGAGTCGATCGTCCGCAGCGCGCCTAGACTACCCGGCACGCCCCGGGGCGTAGCGTAGTGGCTAGCGCGCCTGCTTTGGGAGCAGGAGATCGGGAGTTCGAATCTCCCCGCCCCGACTGGTTCCGCGTCATCCTTCGGTAGCCTCGTCGTCCGCCCGTGTTATTTCGAGCCCTACCGATGGGAGCTGCTGTCCGTGAAGAGCGAAGTTGAGACCCTGAGCCCGACCAGGGTCAAGCTCACCGTCGAGGTGCCTTTCGAGGAGCTGACGCCGAGCGTCGACGCGGCCTACCGCAAGGTCGCCGGACAGATCCGGATCCCGGGTTTCCGGCCCGGCAAGGTTCCGGCCCGCATCGTCGACCAGCGGATCGGTCGCGGCGTCGTCCTCGACGAGGCGGTCAACGACGCGATCCCTGCGTTCTACGGGCAAGCCGTCGAGGCGGCCGACGTCCGGGTGCTCAGCCAGCCCGAGATCGAAGTCACCAGCTTCGCGGACGGCGAGCAGCTGACGTTCACGGCGGAGGTCGACGTCCGACCCGCTATTGAACTGCCCGAACTCACCAAGCTGCCGGTCACCGTTGACGATGCCGAGGTCACCGAGGCGGACGTCGATGAGCAGGTGAAGTCGCTCGCCGACCGCTTCGGAACGCTGACGTCGGTCGAGCGACCGGTCGAGGCCGGCGACTTCGTCAGCATCGACCTCAGCCTGAGCGCCGACGGGAAGCCGATCGAAGACGGCACCGCGACCGGCCTGTCGTATGAGGTCGGCACCGAGGGGCTGATCGACGGGCTCGACTCGGCGCTGCTGGGACTGTCGGCGGGGGAGTCGGCCGAGTTCGACACCGCGCTCGGTGGTCCGCTGCGTCCGCGAAGGGCCGCGCGTCGGTCACCGTCCGCAGCGTGCGCACCAAGCAGTTGCCGACCCTCGACGACACCTTCGCCCAAGAAGCGAGCGAGTTCGACACGCTCGACGAGCTGCGCGCCGACCTGCGCACCCGGCTCGAGCGCGTGAAGCGACTCGAGCAGGGCATGCAGGCCCGCGACAACGTTCTCGAGGCGCTGCTCGGCAAGGTCGAGATTCCGCTGCCGGAGCGAACCGTCGAGGACGAGATCCGGAACCGGCGCGAGTCGCTCGAGCAGCAGCTGGCGGCGAACGGGCTCGACCTCGACGCCTACCTCGCCTCGCAGGACGAGTCGCTCGAGGCTCACGAGGCGCACACCAAGGTCGATGTCGAGCGAGACTTGCGCGCCCAGTTCGTGCTTGACGCCGTGGTCGTGAAGGAAGAGCTCGGCATCGAGGAGGCCGAGCTGACCGAATACATCGTCCGGCGCGCCACCCGGGCCGGCGTGAGCCCGGACGACTACGCCCAGCAGCTGGTGCGCAGCGGGACGGTTCCGCTCGCCGTCGCCGACGTGTTGCGGGGCAAGGCGCTCGCCTACGTCCTGGAGAACGCCGTCGTCACCGACGCGTCCGGCCGGACCGTCGACCTGAATCGTCTCGAGCAGGACGTCGCCGCCGGGTCTGAGTGACCGAGGTTCGTCGCGCCCGGCAGTCGTTGCAGCGGCTTGGGGTGCGCCTACAGCGAACAGTGCGCGAGAGTGTCCCGCGGAACCCGATCGGCCGGTTAGGGTCGGATCGTTGGCACCCGATAACTCCAGTAGGCACGTCGTGCGCGCTTCGCAGTGATGCTGCAGGCGCCCGACCAGCGAAGACGAGCAGGTGAAGAGCGTGGCGCTGTACTCCCCGGCCTCCGGTTCGATTGACGATCCGCAAGGACGGATGCCGTCCTCTGGCGTGTCCCCCGACGACGACGTTTTCAACAAGCTGCTGAAGAACCGCATTGTCATTCTCGGGTCGGTCGTCGACGACGCGATCGCCAACAAGATCTGCGCGCAGCTGCTTGCTGCTCGCCGCCGAAGATCCCGAGCGCGAGATCTACATGCACATCAACTCACCCGGTGGCTCGGTCGACGCCGGCATGGCGATCTACGACACCATGCAATACGTGCCGTGCGACGTCGCGACTGTCGGCATGGGCCTGGCGGCTTCGATGGGCCAGTTCCTCCTGTGCGCCGGCGAGCGCGGCAAGCGCTACGCGCTTCCGCACGCGCGGATCATGATGCACCAGCCGCTGGGCGGCATCGGCGGTTCGGCTTCCCTCATCGCCATCCAGGCCGAGCAGATGCTCTACACCAAGAAGAAGCTTCAGGAGCTCACCGCGCAGCACACCGGCCAGACGGTCGACCAGATCGAGAAGGACTCCGACCGCGAGCGCTGGTTCTCCGCCGACGAGGCGAAGGACTACGGCTTCGTCGACCACGTGGTGCGCAGCGCCCGCCAGGTTCCTACCGAGACCACTGCGGTCTCCTGAAGAGCGAGGACCTTTCCGTGAATTCGTACGTGCCACCTGATCTCTTCGACGTCACCGTCGATCGCGCGCGCAGCCTTGCTGGCGCGATGCGCCCCGAGAGCCGCTACATCATTCCCGAGTTCCGCGAGCGCACCAGCACGGGCGACCGGATCCACAACCCGTACACGAAGCTGTTCGAAGAGCGCATCATCTTCCTCGGCGTCCAGATCGACGACGTGTCGGCCAACGACGTCATGGCGCAGCTGCTGACGCTCGAGTCGATGGACCCCGACCGCGACATCCAGCTCTACATCAACTCGCCGGGCGGCTCGTTCACCGCACTGACCGCGATCTACGACACGATGCAGTTCATCCGGCCCGAGGTGCAGACGATCTGCATGGGCCAGGCGGCCTCGGCGGCAGCGGTCATCCTGGCGGCCGGCGCCAAGGGCAAGCGGATCGCGCTGCCGAACTCGCGGATCCTGATCCACCAGCCGTCCAGCGAGGCCGGCGGCCAGGCGAGCGACATCGAGATCGCGGCCCGGGAGATCCTGCGGATGCGCGCCCTGCTGGAGTTCATGCTGGCCAAGCACACGGGTCGCACCGAGGCCCAGGTCCGGATCGACATCGAGCGCGACAAGATCCTCACCGCCGAGGAAGCCGTCGAGTACGGGTTGATCGACGAGGTCATCGTCAGCCGCAAGCTCACCCTCGCGGCCGCTAAATAGCGGCGGCGAGCCAGCAGGCGCCCCGGCACCCAGCCGGACACGCCGTAACCGGCCCGCAGCGGGCCCCGACGCGGTACCTTCGGAGGTACCGCTGTACCACCGAGTACGAGCAGCTAGCCCGATTGGTTCCGCAGTCGATACAGCAGTTCCCACACGGCAGGTCCGACGGTCAGGAGACGCATCCGGTGGCACGCATAGGCGACGGCGGCGACCTGCTCAAGTGCTCTTTCTGCGGAAAGAGCCAGAAGCAGGTGAAGAAGCTCATCGCGGGCCCCGGCGTCTACATCTGCGACGAATGCATCGACCTGTGCAACGAGATCATCGAGGAAGAGCTTTCGGAGTCCGCCGACCTGAAGTGGGACGAGCTACCCAAGCCCCGCGAGATCTACGACTTCCTCGAGCAGTACGTCATCGGCCAGGACATCGCGAAGAAGGCCCTGTCGGTCGCCGTCTACAACCACTACAAGCGGATCCAGGCCTCGGGCAAAGAGTCGCGCACCGGTAGCGACAACGTCGAGCTCGCCAAGTCGAACATCTTGCTCATCGGCCCGACCGGTTGCGGCAAGACGTACCTGGCGCAGACGCTCGCGCGGATGCTGAACGTGCCGTTCGCGATCGCCGACGCCACCGCGCTGACCGAAGCCGGCTACGTCGGCGAAGACGTCGAGAACATCCTGCTGAAGCTGATCCAGGCCGCCGACTACGACGTCAAAAAGGCCGAGACCGGCATCATCTACATCGACGAGATCGACAAGATCGCCCGCAAGAGCGAGAACCCCTCGATCACCCGTGACGTCTCCGGCGAGGGCGTGCAGCAGGCGCTGCTCAAGATCCTTGAAGGGACGACGGCGAGCGTGCCGCCGCAGGGTGGGCGCAAGCACCCGCACCAGGAATTCATCCAGATCGACACGACCAACGTCTTGTTCATCGTCGGCGGCGCGTTCTCCGGTCTCGAGAAGATCATCGAATCCCGCGTCGGCAAGAAGGGCATCGGCTTCGCCGCCACCCTGCACACCAAGCGCGACGCCGACGCGATCGACGCGTTCGCCGACGTGATGCCAGAAGACCTGCTGAAGTTCGGCATGATCCCCGAGTTCATCGGGCGGTTGCCGGTCATCACCACGGTCGCGAACCTCGACCGCGAGGCGCTGATCCGGATCCTCACCGAGCCGAAGAACGCACTCGTGCGCCAGTACAAGCGGCTCTTCGATCTCGACTCGGTCGAGCTCGAGTTCAACGAAGAGGCGCTCGAAGCCATCGCCGACCAGGCGATCCTGCGCGGCACCGGTGCGCGTGGCCTTCGCGCCATCATGGAAGAAGTCCTGCTCTCGGTGATGTACGACATCCCGAGCCGCAAGGACGTCGCCCGCGTGCTGATCAACCGCGAGGTCGTGCTCGACAAGGTGATCCCGACCCTGGTGCCGCGTGAGTCGGCAGCAGCGGTCAAGCGCGAACGGCGCGAAAAGACCGCTTAGTCTTTCCCGCCGATGAAGGAATCCGGTCGTGAAGTTCGCCGGAACCCAGCAGAATTCCTTCACTGGGCGTACGGCTCCAGCACTCCACGATCGCCGGTCTACAAGCGGCTCGAAGGTTGCGGTGAAGTGCCGCAACGTTGGTGGCTCTTCGACGATCCGCATCCCGCGCAGGTCGCCCGCGCGCTTCGGCCACCGCCTCGCAGACCTCGATCGTGTAGTCGATGTGGCTCTGCGTGTAGGTGCGCCGCGGAATCGCCAGCCGCACCAAGTCGAGGGACGCCGGCACCTCGGTGCCGTCGGGCTGGCGGCCGAACATGACGGTGCCGATCTCGCAGCCGCGCACGCCACCGGTCTCGTACAGCGCGACTGCAAGCGACTGGCCCGGGTACTGCAGCGGCGGGATGTGCGGCAGCAGCGACCGCGCGTCGATGTACACCGCGTGCCCGCCGATCGGTCGCACGACCGGGATGCCGGCCGCGTGCAGCGCCTCGCCGAGGTAGGCCGTCGACCGGATCCGGTAACGCAGGTAGTCGTGGTCGACGGCTTCGCGCAGGCCCTGCGCCAGCGCCTCGAGGTCGCGGCCGGCCAGCCGCCGTAGGTCGGGAAGCCCTCGGTGAGGATCAGCAGCGTGCGGCACTTCGCGGCGAGCTCGTCATCGTTCATCGCGAGCCAGCCGCCGATGTTGCCGAGCGGATCCTTCTTCGCGCTCATCGTCATGCCGTCGGCGAGCCCGGCCATTTCGCGCACGATGTCGGGCACGCCGCGTCGGCGAACTCCGGTTCGCGCGTCTTGATGAACCACGCGTTCTCCGCGAAGCGGCACGCATCGAGAAACAGCGGGAGGCCGTACCTGTCGCAGATTTCGCGGACGCCGCGAAGGTTCGCCATCGAGACCGGTTGGCCGCCGCCGGAGTTGTTCGTGACGGTCACCATCACCAGCGGGATCTCACCTGGCTGCGCCGCCGACAGCAGCGCGTCGAGGGCCTCGAGATCCATGTTGCCCTTGAACGGGTGGTCGGCCTGCGGGTCGCGACCCTCGGCGATCACCAGGTCGACGGCTCGCGCACCCGAGTACTCGACGTTCGCCCGCGTCGTGTCGAAGTGCGTGTTGTTCGGCACCGTCTTGCCGACGCCGCCGACCGCGGTGAACAGGATCTTCTCCGCCGCGCGGCCTTGATGTGTCGGGATCACATGCTCGAACGGGAACAGTTCCCGGACGCTGTCACGAAACGCGAACCACGACGGCGAGCCGGCGTAGCTCTCGTCGCCGCGCTGGATGCCGGCCCATTGGTCGCGCGACATCGCGCCGGTGCCTGAGTCGGTCAACAGGTCGATGAGAACGTCGGCAGCCCGCAGATTGAACAGGTTGTAGCCGGCCGCGCTGATCGCCGTCCGCCGTTCATCTTCGGTGGTGAGATGCAGCGGTTCGACGCTGTGGATGCGAAACGGCTCGATGATCGTCTTGAAGGTCATGCCTGAGCGTAGGCGCGCCGACGAGTCTGGCGGCAGTCGGGCTAGCCCTGTTGTTCGACCGAACCGATGACTTGCCGGGTGATGACCGAGAGCTGGCTCGGGTTGCTGTTCGACGCGATCACGATGACGGCCGCTGCGCTGTCGATGGAGGCGCACGTGGTCAGCGCGATGCCGTTCACCGTCGCCACCCCGCACTCCAGCGTGCCGCCGAACTGACCGCTGCCCATCTTGGTGAGCTTCGGGTCTGAGGCGGTGCCGGTGGAACTGAAGAATGCGTTGACGTCGGCCGTGGTCGGCCGCCGGGCGAGCTTGCCGGCGACCACCATGAAGGTCGGCATGCCGCCTTGGCCGTAATACGCGGCTTGCGTCTGGGAGCCGCCGGGGATGTGCTGCTGCATGTTCGTGACCTCGAAGGTCGTGTCCGCAGCCAGATCCGGGTCGGTGAGGCGTTGCTGGTCAAGCAACGTCGCGGGCAACACGACGTTGCGGTTTGCCGGCTTCTGCTGCGACAGGAACGACCGGAATCACGATCGCGGCAAGGATGCCAAGCACGACGAACCCGAGGACGGCGATCGCCAGCCCGATCAGCACCTTGGAGGCGGTGCTGCGTCCTCCGCTGCTGATGCCGGCGCCCGGCGCTGCGTGCTGCGGCACCCATGACCCGACCGGTGGCGGCGGCGCAAACATGCCAGGTTCGGGTTGCCGGCGTACTGCTGCGGGTCGGCCTGCTGGGGGGCAGTCTGCTGGGGGTAGCCAAAGTGCGACTGCTCGGCGTACTGCGGCTGCGGCGGGTAGCCCGGTGCCGTCGGGTAGGCAGTCGGCGGCGGGTAGTCGGCGGCGGGCGCCTCGGGTGCGGGCGCGTCGGCCGGCGCGTACCAGCCCGACACCGCAGGCTCGTCGTGGACGGGCGGCGTGGACAAGTGGGCGAACGGGTCGGCGGTCGGGTTGAACTGCAGGCGGCGGGCGCAGGGGCGAACTGCTGCGGGGGCGGCGCGTTGAACTGCGCCGGGGGCGGCGGAGGGGCGAACTGCGGAGCAGTCGGCGGGCGCGAACTGCGACGGGCGCGGCCGATCTCGACGGGCGCGGCCATGGCGACCGGCGCGGCGCATGACAGGCTCGGCCATGGACGGGCGGCGACTGCGACGGGCTCGGCACGATGGACGGGCTCGGCGACCTCGACGGGCTCGGCCACATCGACCGGCGCGGCGGTATCGAAGGACTGCGTGGTCTCGAAAGGCGGGGCGACGTCGACGGCCGGCGCCTCTTTGTGGGCGCGCAGTGTCGAGTCTCGGGCCCCGCGCTTCCCTGGGCGGCCGCGGCTCCTTTGGGAGCGGCCTTTGGGGCGCGGTTCCTTGGGTGGACGCGCCTCTTTGGGTGCACGCGCTTCCTTGGGCGGACGCGGCTCCTTCGGGGCACGAACCGACCGGTGCGTCCGGGAGCGGCGCCGGGCAAGATCGTCATCGCGAACGACGACTGGGGATCTCTTCCGTCGTCGTCTGCTGGTTGCCCCGCATGGCCATCTCCTCCGGGCGGCCCGGTCATGGGACACCATGAGTACCTTCGGCGGGTCGGGTTGAGCGCTTAAGGGGCTTCGTGAACCGGTTCGTGGTCGCCGTCTCAGAATCCCTAGACTGCGCGGTGTGACTGCGACCGACTCCGCCGACCGCCGACTCGGCTCGCCACGGGACTCCACGCCGTCCGGCCTGCCCTCGGTCTATTCGCCTGCCGCGGTCGAGACCAAGCTCTACGAGCGCTGGGTCGAGCGCGGGTACTTCACCGCCGACGCGACCAGCGACAAGCCGCCCTTCACCATCGTGCTGCCGCCTCCGAACGTCACCGGGCAGCTGCACATGGGGCACGCCCCCCAGCACACGCTGATGGACGCCGTGACCCGGCGCCGGCGCATGCAGGGCTACGAGACGCTCTGGCTGCCCGGCATGGACCACGCCGGGATCGCCACCCAGAACGTGGTCGAGCGCGAGCTTGGCAAGGAAGGCATCTCGCGCGACGACCTCGGGCGCGAGGGATTCGTCGAGCGGGTCTGGCAGTGGAAGGCGGAGTACGGCGGCCGGATCCTCGGCCAGATGCGCCGCCTGGGCGACGGCGTCGACTGGTCGCGAGAGCGATTCACGATGGACGCCGGGTCGTCGCGCGCCGTCGGCACGATCTTCAAGCGGCTCTACGACGACGCCCTGATCTACCGCGCCGAGCGGATCATCAACTGGTGTCCGCGCGACCGGACCGCGCTGTCGGACATCGAGGTCGACCACTCCGATGACGAGGGCGAACTGATCTCGATCTCCTACGGGCCGATCACGGTAGCGACGACCCGGGTCGAGACGATGCTCGGCGACACCGCTGTGGCGGTGCATCCCGACGACCCCCGCTACGCGCACCTGGTCGGTACCGAGATCGAGTTGCCGCTGACCGGCCGGCGCATCCCGATCATCGCCGACGAACACGTCGATCCCGCGTTCGGCACAGGTGCGGTGAAGGTGACACCGGCGCACGATCCGAACGACTTCGAGATCGGCCAGCGCCACAACTTGCCCGTCGATCACCGTGCTCGATGAGCGCGGCGTGATTACCGCACACGGACCCTTCCAGGGCCTCGACCGGTTCGAGGCACGGCCCGCAGTGACGGCAGCACTGCGCGAACTCGGCCTGATCGTCGCCGAGAAGCGGCCCTACCTACACTCGGTCGGTCACTGCTCTCGATGCGACACCGTGATCGAGCCGCGGTTGTCGCTGCAATGGTTCGTGAAGGTCGAGTCGTTGGCGAAGGCGGCCGGCGATGCGGTGCGCGACGGTCGGGTGACGATTCATCCGCCCGAGATGGCGCGCAACTATTTCGACTGGGTCGACAACATGCACGACTGGTGCATCTCGCGACAGCTCTGGTGGGGTCACCGCATTCCGGTCTGGTACGGGCCGGACGGCGAGGTGGTGGTCGTCGGTCCTGACGATGAGCCGCCGAGCGGCGACGGTTGGCGACAGGACGACGACGTCCTCGACACCTGGTTTTCTTCGGCTCTGTGGCCTTTTTCGACCCTGGGTTGGCCGGCCGAGACGGCCGACCTCGAGAAGTTCTATCCGACCTCTGTGCTGCTTACGGGCTACGACATCATCTTCTTCTGGGTTGCGCGAATGATGATGTTCGGCCTGTACGCGATGGCCGACCGCGGTCCCGAAGGCTCGGTGCCGTTCCGCACGGTTGCGCTCACCGGTCTGGTGCGCGACGACCGCGGCCGCAAGATGAGCAAGTCGGCGGGCAATGGCATCGATCCGCTCGAGTGGATCGACATCTACGGCGCCGACGCGGCGCGTTTCACGCTCGCCCGCAGCGCATCACCGGGTTCTGACATCCCGGTCAGCGAAGAGTTGGCGCAGGGCGGCCGCAACTTCGTCACCAAGCTCTGGAACGCCACTCGGTTCGCGATTCTCAACGGCGCGACGGTCGAGGGTCCGTTGCCCGATCTCGCGACGTTGCCGGCGACGGAGCGTTGGATCCTGTCGAGGTTGAACCGCACGGCGGCCGAGGTCGACGGGTATTTCGACGACTTCCAGTTCGCCAAGGCGTGCGACGCGCTCTACCACTTCACCTGGGATGAGCTTTGCGACTGGTATCTCGAGTTGGCGAAGTTGCCGCTCGAAAGAGGCGGCGCGAGGCGACGGCCACCCGCCGGGTGCTGGGGCACGTTCTCGACGTGCTGCTACGGCTGTGGCATCCGGTGATCCCGTTCGTGACCGAGGAACTGTGGACCACGTTGACGGGCCGCGAGACGCGTCGTGCTCGCGTCGTGGCCAACCGGTCTCGTCACCGGCGGCGACTGCGGCTTTGGTCGACGTCGGCAGCGGCCGACGCGTCGGCGGAGCGGCTGATCGGACAGTTGCAGGCGGTCGTCACCGAGGTGCGGCGGTTCCGCGCCGAGCAGGGCCTTCGGCCGGCGCAACGGGTGCCGGCGGTCATTGACGGGCTCGCGACCGGTGAACTCGCGCCGTTCGAGGACCAGATTCGCTCTCTCGCGCGACTGCAGCTACCGACCGACGACTTCCACGAGACGGCCGCCGTGGTGGTCGGCCACAGCGGGCGCGCGGTGCGGGTCGCTCTCGATCTGTCGGGCACGATCGACATCGGCAAGGAACGGGCCCGCCTCACCAAGGCGTTCGACGTTGCGGTGAACGAGATTGCGCTCGCACGAGGCGAAGCTGGCCGATGAAGCATTCATCGCGAAGGCGCCGGCGCCCGTGGTCGACAAGATCCGCGCCCGGCTTCGCGACGCCGCAGGCTGAAGTCGAACGGCTGCGCGGACAACTCGATGCCCTGCCCCCTGAGCAGCCGCAGCAGTGATTGCTCCGATGAGTGAGCAGGCGCTCGAACTCGAACGGGTTGAGAACGAGTTGCTCGCGCGCTGGCCCGAGTCGCGCATCGAGTGGAAGCCCGGGCGCATGACCGCGCTCATGGATCTGATGGGCGATCCGCATCTTGCGTATCCGTCGGTGCACATCGCCGGCACCAACGGCAAGACATCGACGTCGCGCATGATCGATGCGCTGCTGCGGTCGCTCGACCTGCGCACCGGCCGCTTCACCAGCCCGCACCTCGAGTCGATCACCGAACGCATCGCGATCGACGGCGAACCGATCAGCGCTGCGCTGTTCGTCCAGACCTACGACGAGATCGCCGCATTTCCTCGACCTGGCTGACAGCAAGGGCGACATCCGGCTGTCGTTCTTCGAAGCGGTCACCGCGATGGCGTTCGCGGCGTTCGCGGACGCCCCCGTCGATGTCGCCGTCGTCGAGGTCGGGTTGGGCGGTCGGCTCGATGCAACGAACATCGTGAATGCGCCGGTGGCAGTGATCACCCCCGTTGACCTCGACCACATGGCCTACCTGGGCGACACGATCGCCGCCATCGCCGCCGAGAAGGCCGGCATCATCAAGCCCGACCAGCAGGTGATCGTCGCCGCGCAACACCCCGACGCGATCGACGTCATCATGTCGACGGCGGAGTCTGTTGGCGCCGAGGCGCTGCGCGAGGGATTCCAGTTCGGCGTCATCAGGCGCGAGAACGCGGTCGGCGGCCAGGTACTCGCGCTGCGTGGTTTGCACGGCGTCTACGACGAGGTGTTCCTGCCGCTCTACGGCGGCTACCAAGCGTCGAACGCGTCGTGTGCGCTCGCCGCGGTCGAGGCCTTTGCGGGCGTCGTCGAGCCGCTCGACGCCGATCTCGTGCGCGCCGCGTTCTCGACCGTGCAGTCGCCGGGCCGCCTTGAGGTCGTTCGCACCTCGCCGACGATCCTGGTCGATGCGACGCACAACCCGGCCGGCGCGCGCGCGACCGTGGCCGCGCTCGCGGAGTCGTTCGCGTTTCGCCGCCTGGTTGGCGTGGTTGCCGTGCTGGGTGACAAGGACGCCGACGGCATGCTCGAGGTGCTCGAGGCGTTCCTCGCCCACGTGGTCATCACGCAGAACAGTTCGAGTCGATCGATGCCCGCCGATGACCTGGCCGCCATAGCGGTCGACATCTTCGGCGCCGATCGGGTCGACGTCGCGACTCATCTTGACGAAGCGATCAGCATCGCGGTCGAACGAGCCGATGAGGACGACGAGGCGAGTTCGGCGGCGGGGGAGTGCTGATCACCGGGTCGGTGGTGACTGCGGGTGAGGCCCGCCGGCTGCTGAAGCTCCGATGAGCGCGCAAGTGGGCGGCCCGAGGCCCGACGGCGGCGGTGGCCCGCCGCTGCCACCGTCGGAGTATGACGGCGACGACGTCGCGCGGATGTATCGCGAGGCGGTGAAGGGCAAGCGGCGGCTTGACGTCGAGCGTGCTGGCGATGGAAGTTCGTCGTGTTCTGGCTCGCCATCATCGTCGCGATCGTGCAGGACCACGTGTCGGTCGCGGCGGCGCTGCCGGTCGGCGGCGCGCTCGCCGTTGGCTGCATCGTCGTCGCCGGGATGATCCGCAGACCCTGGGCCTACCTCGCGGGCGGCGTGCTGCAGGTGCTCGCCATTGCGTGCGGCTTCGTCGTCCCGGTCATGTTCGTGATCGGTGGCATCTTCGCTGTGCTTTGGGTCGTGTGCATCCGGTTGGGCGACGCTGCGCTGGGCCGCGCGAAGCAGTTCGAGGCGTACGTCGGCGTGCCTCCTACGCCGCTGCCGACGCCGGCAAATCCAAGGTCGCTGACCCGATCTGAGGCGCTCGCGCGTAAACAGTTGGGGTAGACCGGGCCGCCGGGGTAGCGTCACAGCATGACCGATTCGCAACCGCAGTCGCTGATCCATGCCCGCGGTCTGGTCAAGAAGTTCGGCGACTTCGTCGCCGTCGACGGCATCGACTTCGACGTCGCGCCAGGCGAAGCATTCGGCTTCCTCGGTCCTAACGGCGCGGGCAAGTCGTCGACCATGCGCATGATCGGCTGCGTCTCGCCGCCGACGGCCGGCACCTTGACGATCCTGGGTCTCGATCCCCATCGCGACGGGCCGGCGATCCGCGGCCGGCTCGGCGTCGTCCCGCAACAAGACACCCTCGACCTCGAGTTGACCGTGCACGAGAACCTGCTGATCTACGGCCGCTACTTCGGGCTGTCGAAGGCGGAGGCGCAGCGAGCGCGCCACCGAACTTCTCGACTTCGTGCAGTTGCTCGACCGCGCGAGAGACAAGGTCGAGCCCTTGTCCGGGGGCATGAAGCGGCGGCTCACGATCGCGCGCTCGCTCATCAACCGCCCCGACGTGCTGTTGCTCGACGAGCCGACGACCGGTCTCGATCCGCAGGCTCGCCACGTCGTCTGGGACAGGTTGTTTCGCCTGAAACAGCAGGGCGTCACGCTCGTGCTCGACCACCCACTACATGGACGAAGCCGAGCAGCTGTGCGACCGGCTCGTCGTCATGGACAAGGGAAAGATCGCCGCTGAGGGATCGCCGCGCGAGTTGATCAACGAGTACTCCACCCGCGACGTCGTCGAGGTGCGCTTCGCGGTCGGTGAGAACGAGATCGGCGCCGACAAGCTTCTCGGCCTTGCGCCGCGCATCGAGGTACTGCCCGACCGCGTACTGCTCTACACCGACGACGGCGACGCGTGCGTCGACGCGGTGCAGCGATCGCGGGCGTCGACGCGGTCTCGACGCTCGTGCGGCGCAGCACGCTCGAAGACGTATTCCTCCGGCTGACCGGCCGAACGTTGGTCGACTGACATGACGTCGACCTCGATCTCGTCGTTGCCGGCGTTCCGCTCGTATCGCTATTGGTTGGCGGCAGTACCGGCGCACCTGGCGCGGCAGCGTCAGCACGAGCGTCGTGAGTCCGGTGCTGTATCTCGCGGCCATGGGCGTCGGGCTAGGTTCGCTCGTGCACCGCAGTGCGGCGATCGGCGGCGTCACCTACCTGCAGTTCATCGGCCCGGGCCTGCTAGCCGCGACCGCCATGCAGGTCGGCGCAGCCGAATCGACCTACGCGGTGCTCGGGTCGTTCAAGTGGATGCGCGTCTACCACGCGATGGCGGCGACTCCGCTGCATGCCGCTCGACATCCTGATCGGCCACCTCTGTGGATCGCGACGCGGATCGCCATGGCGTCAGGTGTCTACCTGGCGGTCGTCGCCGCGTTCGGCGGCATCAAATCGCCGCTCGCTCTCGTGGCATGGCCCGCGTGTCTGCTCATCGGCATGGCGTTCGCCGGCCCGATCGTCGCGTTCTCCAGCACTCGCGAAACTGACAACGGATTTGCGGCGCTGAACAGGTTCGGCATCGTGCCGATGTTCTTGTTCTCCGGCACGTTCTTCCCGATCTCGCAGTTGCCCGAGGTGCTGCGCTGGATCGCGTACGCGACGCCGCTGTGGCACGGCGTCGAACTCGTGCGTTCGTTGTGCCTCGGCCATCGTCGGCGTCGCCGATCTCGGGCATGTCGCCTATCTCGCTGGCGTGGGCCGCGGTCGGCATCGCGCTCTGCCGTTCGGCAGTATCCGACGCAAGCTCGGGGTCTGAGATGGCGACGCTTGTCGCCCGGGTCGTGCCGGTCGGTTCGCTGCAGGGATTGGGCGGACGGCCGCGGGCGGGTGCTCGTCGAACGCAGCCTGATGGTCTACCGGCACAGCTGGATCATCATCGTGTCGGGCTTCTTCGAGCCGGTGTTCTATCTGTTCTCGATCGGCGTCGGTCTTGGCCATCTGGTGCCCGACCTGAACGTGAACGGCCAGCACGTGAGCTACACCGTCGTTCGTCGCGCCGGCGCTGCTCGCGTCGTCCGGCATGAATGGCGCTATCTATGATTCGACGTTCAACATCTTCTGGAAGCTGAAGTACGCCAAGGTCTACGACGCGGTGCTGTCGACGCCGCTCGGCCCTCTCGACGTCGCGTCGGGTGAGATCACCTGGGCACTCGTTCGTGGCTGCATCTACTCCGCCGCGTTCCTCGTGGTCATGGCCTTCATGGGTTTGTTCGCATTCGTGGTGGGCGCTGCTGTGCCTGCCGTTCTCGGTGCTCGAGGCGCTCGCCTTCGCGGCCTGCGGCATGGCCGCACGACCTTCATGCGCAGTTGGCAGGACTTCGAGTGGGTGACGCTGGCGATCCTGCCGATGTTCTTGTTCTCCGCGACGCTTCTACCCGCTGAGCACGTACCCGCGCGTGATCGGCGACATCGTGCGCTGGACGCCGCTCTACCAAGCCATCGACGTGCAGCGGTCGCTGACCCTCGGGCATGTCGGGCCCGGGCTTGTTTGCGAACATCGCCTACCTGCTGGCGATGGCGCTGATCGGGGTCGCCGTCGCGACCCGACGGCTCGGCATCCTGCTGCTCCGATAGCGCTCGGGCTCGGTAGGCTCGCGCGCCGTGACAGACACCCTCGAACGCACGCTCGTCCTGGTGAAGCCCGACGCTGTTCGACGCGGGCTGGTCGGTGAGGTTCTCGACCGCCTCGAGCGCAAGGGCCTGCGGTTGGTCGCCCTCGAACTGCGCACCCTCGACCGCGAGACGGCCGAGGAGCACTACGCCGAGCACCTCGGGAAGCCGTTCTTCGAGTCGCTGATCGGCGTTCATTACCTCGGGCCCGCTGGTCGCTGCCGCGGTCGAAGGCCCGCGGGCGATCGAGACCTGGCGGGCCATGATGGGCCCGACCGACCCGGTCAAAGCGCCATCAGGCACGATCCGGGGAGATTTCGGACTCATCGTGACCGAGAACCTGGTCCACGGCTCCGACTCGCCCGAGTCGGCCGCCCGCGAGGTCGCCCTCTTCTTCCCGCAGCCTGCATGCGGCCTAGCCGAACCCCCCGCCGTCCCGCCGCTCTGCCCTTTGAAGTTGATCACGTTAAGCACCCCTGAAGGTCCCTAGGTAGTCGCCCGCACCTGCCCCGGGGCCCATATGGCTGCCTAACGTGATCAACTCGCGACGGGAGCTGGGCCGGGGCTGAGAGCGGTCCCGGCGTTTTGGCCGAGGTGGTGGGTCACCGCGTAGCATGGCCAGGCTGTCCAGCAGTCGAGTTCTCACGTCCGTCGATCGGAAGGTTTGCAGCATCCATGGCCTCCAACATGTCGTTCCTCGGCCGGGACATGGCCGTCGACCTCGGCACCGCCAACACGCTGGTCTACGTCCGCGGCCGCGGCATCGTGCTTAACGAGCCCTCCGTGGTGGCCATCAACACCAACACCGGCGGCATTTTGGCGGTCGGCATCGAGGCCAAGCGGATGATCGGCCGGACGCCGGGCAACATCGTCGCGATCCGGCCGCTGAAGGACGGCGTCATCGCCGACTTCGACACGACAGAGCGCATGCTGCGCTACTTCATCCAGAAGGTGCACCGCCGCCGTTACCTCGCGCGCGGCCCGCGCGTCGTCGTGTGCGTGCCGAGCGGAATCACCGGCGTCGAGCAGCGCGCAGTGAAGGACGCCGGTTATGCGGCGGGCGCGCGACGCGTCTACATCATCGAAGAGCCGATGGCCGCGGCGATCGGTGCCGGCCTGCCGGTGCACGAGCCCACCGGCAACATGGTCGTCGACATCGGCGGCGGCACGACCGAGGTCGCCGTCATCTCCCTCGGTGGCATCGTCACGAGCCAGTCGATTCGCATCGGCGGTGACGAGCTCGACAGTTCGATCATCAACTACGTGAAGAAGGAATACTCGTTGATGCTCGGCGAGCGCACCGCCGAGGAAATCAAGATGGCGATCGGCTCGGCGTTCCCCGCACCCGACGAACCGCATGCAGAGATTCGCGGTCGCGACCTGGTGAGCGGATTGCCGAAGACGATTGTCGTCAGCGCCGCCGAAATTCGGAAGGCGATCGACGAGCCCGTTAACGCGATCGTCGACGCGGTGAAGACGACGCTCGACAAGTGCCCGCCCGAGCTCGCCGGCGACATCATGGATCGCGGCATCGTGCTCACCGGTGGTGGCGCGTTGCTGAAGGGCCTCGACGAGCGGTTGCGGCACGAGACCGGAATGCCGATCCACATCACCGAGCGTCCGCTCGACTCGGTGGCGATGGGTTCGGGCAAGTGCATCGAGGAGTTCGAGGCCCTGCAGCAGGTTCTCATCTCCGAGCCGCGCGGTCGCTGACCGCCGACCCGGTCCTGGTGGCGCGCAACACGTCTGAGGTCTTCATGAATCGCCGCGTGCGCTTGTGAGGGATAGTCGCCGCACCCGCGTCGTCCTCGCGTTGCTGCTGCTGACCGCATTCACCTTGATCACCCTCGACTACCGATCGCGCGGCGGCGGATTCTTCGGTTCGATTCGCCGCACCGCGTCGTCGATTTTCGGTCCGGTCGAACGGGCTGCCGCCGATGTGGTGCGGCCGGTGCGGCACGCGGTTCACGGCCGTCGGCGACGATCGGCAGCAACCACAAGAAGGTCACTGATCTGCAGAAGGAAGTTGCCACCCTTGCAACAGCAGTTGAAGTTGCAGCCGTTCGACACGCGCACGCGAGAACGAACTCGACCAACTGCTGCACGTGTCGGCCGTCGGCCAGTACAAGTTGCTCTACGCGCAGGTGATCGCGGTCAGTGCAAGGACGGCTTCGAATGGACGGCGACCATTGACGCCGGTTCGAGCGACGGTCTGAAAGACGAACATGACCGTTCTGAACGGCGACGGGCTCGTCGGCCGATTGAAGATCGTCGGATCGACGACGTCGACGGTGTTGCTCGCGATCGACCCTGAGTTCAACGTCGGCGTCCGCTTGCCCAACAACGCGATGGGAGTTGTGTCGGGCCACGGTCGCTCGGCGATGAGCCTGGAGATGCTCGACCCGACCGCCCGGGTGAAGGCCGGCGACGGCCTGGTGACGCAGGGATCCCTCGACCAGACGCCGTTCGTCTGGGGCGTGCCGGTCGGCAGCGTGATCTCGGCGACCGAACCCGCTCGCCGGCGACGTGCAGACCGGGCTGGTGAAGCCGTACGTCGACTTCAGCACGCTCGACTTCGTCGGCGTTGTCGTCGAGCCGCCGCGCGTCGACCCGCGCGAAGCGCTGCTCGCGCCGCCGCTGCCCACCGTCACGGTCGACCACCACCGCGACGGCGACGGCGACCGCCACTGTCACGGCTTCTCCGCTGGCGTCATTCACGCCGACGTTCTCGTTCAGCTCGACGCCGACGGCGAAGCCGAGCCGGTCGCCGACCGCAACGCCGACGACAAAGGTGAGCCCGAAGCCGACCGCGACACCGAGCGCCACGCCGACACCGCCGAAACCGAGCGTGACGCCGACCGGTTCGACCACGCACACGCCCACCGCATCGGCGTCCCGATGGCTGAGATTCCGCGCGCGGCGCTGATCGTCGTCCTCGTCCTGTTCGCCTGTGTTGTCGACGCCGTGCTCTTCGACCCGCTGAACCTGCCCGGCTCGCCGCCCAACGTGCTGGTGCTCGTCGTCGCGGCGATCGCGCTCGTGCTCGGCCCGGTCGGGGGAGCGGTGACCGGGTTCCTCGCCGGGTCTCGCGCGCGGACATCCTGCCGCCGGCCGACCACCTGATCGGCCGCTACGCGCTGGTCTTCTGCCTGGCGGGGTACCTGGTCGGGCCTCGTGCACGACGAGGCGCAAGACTCCGGTGTGCTGTCGCTGGTCGCCGTCGGAGCCGCCGCCGCGGTCGCGACCTTGCTGTACGGCGCGCTCGGCGGATTGCTGAGCGACGGTCGGGTCGACGCGCACACGATCTTGAGCAGCCTGCCGTTCTCGATCTTCTACGACGTCCTGCTCGCGCCGTTCGTCGTACCGTGGGTCATGTCCTTGACCAGGCGCGCCGAGCCGCAGGTGACCCGGAAGTGACTGAGCCGCGACCCGCAGGCTGTACCGCGGTGACCGACGGTGAACGACCGCTCAGGGCTGCGGCTGATCATCCTTGGCGTCCTGGTGTTCTCGTTGCCGATCACCCTGCTCGGCCGCCTCTGGTACATGCAGGCCCTCGCCGGCTCGCAGTACGTCGCGGCCGTGAACGCCGATGCGACCAGCGTGGTTCGCACTCTTGCGCCGCGGGGTGCGATCGTCGACGACGTCGGCAATCCGCTCGCGCGCAACGACAGTGCACTCGTCGTGTCGGCGTTGAGCACCGCGCTGCCGAAGGCGAACCTCGGCACGCTGAAGCATCCGATACCGAATCCCGCGCGCGTTCAGGAGATGCAGCGGCTTGTCGGCGGTGCTCGGCGATACCTGCCGCGACGCTCGACGCCACGGCGACGCTGTGCGACTACTTCGACTACGGCGCAGCCGCACCGACGAAGAACAAGGGCTGCTGGACCGGCTCGCCGCTGCAGCCGATCCCGCTCGTCACGATCGACAACACCACGCCGACCGGCACCCAGAAAGCGACGGAGGTCGCACTGCGCGTTCTCGAGCAGCAGGAGTTGTACCCCGGCGTGACCGCGCAGATCGAGGAGGTGCGCGACTACCCAGCGCCCGACAACGCGTCGGCCGCGCAGCTGCTCGGACACGTCGGAAAGATCAGCCAGTCCGACATCGACTCCGCCAAGAACGCCGACCGACGCCGCGCCACGCTGAAGACCGCCGCGAGCATCGGCGGCATCGTCGGCCAGGAAGGCCTCGAGGCGCAGTACAACGACTACCTGGAAGGCACGCTGGGCACCGAGACGTTCTCGGTGACGCCGGCCGGCAATCCGGTGTCGACGTTGAGCCAGGTGCCGCGCCGTCCCTGGCGACACCGTCGTCACGAGCATTGACGCAAGGGTGCAGCGCATCGCGGAACAAGCGATTGCCGACGCGGTCACTGCCGCGCGAACGACGCCGCAGCACATCTCGGGCAAGAACCAGACGCAGAAGGCGGACGCCGCGGCAGCTGTCGTTATCGACGTGCGTACCGGTCATGTGATCGCCGCCGCCAACTACCCGTCGTACGACCCGGGCGTGTGGGACGGCGGCACGATCAACGAAGCGGTCTACAAGTCGCTGCAGGCCGAATCCCGGGAAACCCCTTTTCTCACAGGCTATTCAGGGCCAGTACGCACCTGGATCGACCTTCAAGGTCGTCACTACTGCGGCGGCGCTCGACCACGGCGGCTACACGCCCGACGCCACGTACGACTGCCCCGGGACACTGACCGAGGGCGGCCGGACGTTCCACAACTTCGACAACGAAGGCGCGCAGGGCATGATCACCTTCGCGCAAGCACTGACGATCTCGTGTGACACGTTTTTCGACGGCGTCGGCGCCGCATTGTGGAACGCAGACGGGCAACTTGCCGGCACGAACGCGAAAGAGCTCGTCGTCAACGAAGCGAAGCAGTGGAAGCTCGGTACAGAACACCGGCATCGACCTGCCGATCGACGCGAGCGGCAACATCGAATCGCGCCAGGACCTGAAGAACTACGACGCCAAGCCAACCATGCGCTGTGGTGTTCGGAGGCGAAGACCGACAAGGACCCGAACCAGAAGGCGATCGACAACAGCAACTGCCTGTACCACATCCCCGGGCTCTACCAGATCGGTGAAGCGGTCAACGTGGCGATCGGTCAAGGCACGACGACTGCGTCGCCGCTGCAGATGGCCGACATCTACGCCGCGCTCGGCAACGGCGGCACGCTGTACTCACCGCGGATGGCGAAGGCGATCGTCGGACCTGACGGCAAACTCGTGCAGACCATCGACGCGCCCTCGACGAAGCTGCAGGTCTCGCCCGAGGTGCTGCAGCTACATCCAGCAGGCGCTGGTCGGTGTCGTGACAGACCCCAACGGCACCGGCGCGTCGGCCTTCGCCGGCTTCCCGTTCGACCAATACACGGTCGCCGGCAAGACCGGCACCGCCGAGGTTCCGCCCAAGGACGACACCGCGTGGTTCGCGTCGTACGGCGGTCCGGCCGGCCAGCCCGCGCAGTACGCCGTGGTGGTCGCGATCTCGCAAGGCGGCCAGGGCGGCGTCACCGCCGCGCCCGCTGTTCGCCAGATCTACGACGGCATCTGGGGCCTGAACGGCAACCCGAAGAACCCCGACGACCAGTTCGCTGCACAAGGGTCCGGCGCTCCCGGGCGGCGCGCCGCCGATCGCGCTGCCCAAGTCGCTGCAGGTCAGCTGGAGGCTCGGCCGGTCGCCGTCGGCAGCCCCAGGATCGGCTACCCCCAGTTCTCCAGCTCCGAGTTCCGCCAGCGTCCGAAGTTCTCTGGCCTCCGGACGCCGGCAGCTCGGCACCGCGGCACAGAGGCCGACTGCCGTTTGCGCGAGCCGAACGGGCGGGCGAAGCGACCATGATCGGCGACTGGGCGGCCCCGCGGCCGCGACGCATGAGCTCGTCGAGCGCCGGCGCTGCTCAGCGCGCGAGTCGCGGCTGCGCCGATCCGACTGGGTCCTGACGGCCGCCGTGCTGAGCCTGTCGCTGATCGGCGTCCTGCTGGTTGCCGCGGCGACGAGGCCGCTGAATCCGACACATCCGTTCGCCATCGTCGAACACCAGGTGCTGTTCCTGGCGGTGGCGTTGGGTTCGCGGTGATCGCCGCGACCCTGGCCGACTACCGGGCGATTCGGTCGTCGGCTCCGGTGATCTACGTGCTTGCCTGCCTCGGCCTGCTCGCCACCTTCGCCATCGGATCGAGCGTCGCCGGTGCGAAGGCATGGATCAGCATCGGCGGCGGTCTGGAGATCCAACCGTCGGAGTTCGCCAAGCTCGCCGTCATCGTGCTGGTCGCGATGCTGTTCAGCTCGGCACGCGAAGACCGGCGCGACATCGGCGACCTTGACGTCTTGAGAGCGCTTGCTGCTGTTGGGTTTTCCGATGTTGCTGGTGCTCCTGCAAAACGACCTCGGCACCATGCTGGTGATGGTCGCGATCGTGTTCGGCCTGCTCGCGATCGGCGGCGTGCCGACGCGCTGGATGATCGGTCTCACTGTGCCCTGTTCTGGCGACCGTCGTCGATCGTCAAACTGCACATGCTCAGCCTGTACCAGGTGAACCGCATCACGGCGTATCTGCATCCCGAACTCGCCGTCCGTGCTTGAAGGATTCGGGCTTCAACGCGCATCAAGCTCAACTCGCCATCGGTTCTGGTGGCCTGACCGGCAGCGGCCTCTTTCACGGCGCGCAGATCAACAGCGGCGCGGTTTACGCGGCGCACACCGACTTCATCTTCGCGACCGCAGGCGAGGAGCTCGGCTTCCTTGGCTCGGGCGCTGATCATCGTGCTTGCTGTCGGTCATCTTGTGGCGCGGGCTGCGGATCGCCTCGCGCGCGCCCGACCTCTTCGGCCGGATCGTCGCCGGCGGGATCGTCTGCTGGCTCGCCTTCGAGACCTTCGAGAACATCGGCATGAACCTCGGGATCATGCCCGTGACCGGAATTCCGCTGCAGTTCGTCTCCTACGGCGGGTCGTCCCTGTTCGCGAGCATGCTCGCGGTCGGGCTGCTCCAGAACGTGCATATCCAGACGCAGGCGACACAGAATTCCAGCGGCGGCCTTTAAGAGCTACGCTTCAGGCGTGTCGAGCGATCAGGCTGAGTCGGTATTCCCTCGGCTCGAGCCGCTGCTGATGAGCGTCAGCAAGCCTGTCCAGTACGTCGGCGGCGAGCTGAACTCGCTCGTCAAGGACTGGGCCGACTGCGATGTCCGCTGGTGCCTCATGTACCCCGACGCCTACGAGGTGGGCCTGCCCAATCAGGGCGTGCAGATCCTCTATGAGGTGCTCGGAGAGCTCGACGGCGTACTGGTCGAGCGCACCTACTCCGTGTGGCCCGATCTCGAAGCCTTGATGCGCGAACACGGCATCCCGCAGTTCACCGTCGATGCCCACCGGCCGGTCGGCGCGTTCGACATCTTCGGCGTCTCGTTCTCGACCGAGCTCGGCTACACGAACATGCTCAACGCACTCGACCTCGCGGGCATCCCGATCGAGTCGGCCGATCGAACGCACGAGCACCCGCTCGTCATCGCCGGCGGCCACGCCGCGTTCAACCCTGAGCCGATCGCGGACTTCATCGACGCCGCAGTGCTCGGCGACGGCGAGCAGGCGGTCATCGCGATCACCGCACATCGTGCGCGAATGGAAGCGTCGAAGGCTCGCCCGGCGGCCGCGACGAACTGCTGCAGCCGGCTGGCGGCGCACCGGCAACATCTACGTGCCGCGCTTCTACGACGTGACTTACCGCGCGATGGGCACATCGACAGCGTGTCGCCCCGAATCGCGCCGGCATTCCGGCGCGCGTGTCGAAGCACACGCTGATGGATCTCGACGCGTGGCCGTACCCGAAGAAGCCCCTTGTACCGCTGGCCGAAACCGTTCACGAGCGGTTCAGCGTCGAGATCTTCCGCGGCTGCACGCGAGGTTGCCGGTTCTGCCAGGCCGGCATGATCACCCGGCCGGTGCGCGAGCGTTCGATCGACACGATCGGCGCGATGGTCGACGCCGGGCTGAAGGCGAGCGGCTTCCAAGAAGTCGGGCTGCTGTCGCTCAGCAGCGCCGACCATTCCGAGATCGGCCCGCTCGCCAAGCAACTCGCCGACCGCTACGAGGGCACGAACACGTCATTGTCGTTGCCCTCGACGAGAGTCGACGCGTTCAACGTCGACCTGGCCAACGAGTTCTCCCGCAACGGCAGGCGGTCGGGCCTGACGTTCGCGCCCGAAGGCGGCAGCGAGCGCATGCGCAAGGTCATCAACAAGATGGTGACCGAGGAAGACCTGATCCGCACGGTGACCACCGCATACGCCCAAGGTTGGCGCCGGGTGAAGCTCTACTTCATGTGCGGGCTACCGACCGAGACCGACGACGACGTGCTGCAAATCGCTGACCTGGCGCGAAAAGTGATCCAAGCAGGCCGGACGGCGAGTGGCAGCCGTGACATCGGCTGCACGGTGTCGATCGGTGGCTTCGTGCCCAAGCCGCACACGCCGTTCCAGTGGGCCGCGCAGCTCGATCACGCGACCACCGACTCGCGATTGCTGAAGTTGCGCGACACGATTCGCACCGACCGTCAGTACGGGAAGGCCATCGGTTTCCGTTACCACGATGGGAAACCCGGCATCGTCGAAGGGCTGCTCTCGCGCGGCGACCGGCGGGTCGGCCGCGTCATCAAGCAGGTCTGGCGCAGACGGTGGCCGCTTCGACGGCTGGAGCGAGTACTTCTCCTTCGACCGCTGGATGAATGCCGCTGACCGTCGCGCTCGCCGACCAGCCCGTCGACGTCGACTGGTACACCACTCGCGAACGCGACCGCACCGAGGTGCTGCCCTGGGACCATCTCGACTCCGGGCTCGACAAGGACTGGCTCTGGCAGGACTGGCAGGACTCGCTCTCCGACGTCGAGGTCGAAGACTGCCGCTGGACGCCGTGCTTCGACTGCGGCGTCTGCGACACCATGGGCACCGACATCCAGGTCGGGCCGACCGGCCGCACGCTGCTGCCGTTGACCGTCGTCGAGCTGATGGCCCGCCAGCCTGACGCACGCGAGGTCGCTCCCGCCGTCCAGCGACTTGCGGGTGCACTTCGCCAAGCGCGGCCGGCTCCGCTTCACCAGCCATCGCGACTTCCAGCGGGTGTTCGAACGGGCGATCCGGCGGGCCGAGGTGCCGGTCGCGTTCAGCGCCGGATTCTCGCCGCACCCGAAGATCTCCTACGTCGGCGCGGCCTCGACCGGCGCGGCGAGTGAGGCCGAGTACCTCGAGATCTCGGTGACCACGGGTCTGCGACCCGGCCCAGGTGCGGGCCGAGCTCGATGCAGCGCTGCCGCCGGGGTTCGACGTCATCGAGGTGCTCGAGGCGCACGGCGGCTCGCTGCCCGACCGGATCGACACCTCGCACTGGCAGGTGACCCTCAACGGGGTCGACCCGCGCGACGCCCAAGTGGCCGTCGCGGCCTTCCTTCAGGCCGAGTCGATCCCGGTCGAGAGAGTGCTCAAGGACGGACGCCGGACCCTCGACGCCCGCCTGCCGGTCGTCCACCTCGGCGTGGTCGGGGACCTTGACGCGACCGGCTGTGCGATACTTGAGATGGTTGTTCGGCACCTCACACCTGCCGTTCGACCAGACGACGTTCTCGCTGGACTTCGCCAGGTGAGTGACCTGGCGCCGCCGCTTCCCCCTCTGGTGTTGCGGCTGGCGCAGGGGCACCTCGACGAATTTCGGCAAGCTCGCCGACCCGCTGGCGCCCGACAGGGATGCCGCGGCCGGAGCCGATCCGGCTGTGGGAATCCCCGCGACGCGGTAGGTCCGGCCCGCTTCGAACTTCGTTCGTCCACAGACTTGCGCTGTTTTCTAGCCCGGGCCCAACCGGACCCGATCGCCAGGACACAGCGACCGACTACACGACTTGCTCCTGTGCGGTGCGGCTCCAACCAGTGATCTCTGCTGGTGACAGTGATTTTGCTGGTACGGAGCGGCGCCCGGGAGCCCGACGGGAAGACTTTTCCGCATGCTCGAGAACGAGCCCACCAATCCATCCGATAACTCCTCCAACTCCGCCAACCCGGACACCCGTCCGCTGGCGGCGCCGCGCCAGCGCGCAAGCGCACCAGCGCCAAGAAGACCGCGGCGCCTCGCGCCGCCGCTAGCAGAACCAGAACAGCCAAGGCCGTAGCGCCGCTGCCGCCGACCGCCGTCGGCCCAGACGCGGCCGCCGCGCCCAGCCCGAGCCGGCCGCCGGCCGGCCAAGAAGACCGCGGCCGCACCCGCAGACCACTCACGACGATCCAGCCGGCCGAGCAGAGCAGGCCGCCGCGCGCCAAGAAGGCGGCGAAGCGGGCGCCTCGCAAGGCGGCCAAGACCGCGGCAGCGACCAGGTGCCGACCAGGCGCCGACCGAGCTCGGCGCCGACCGCGGCCCGCCGCGATCCCGACCGTCCTGTTCCAGCCCCCGAGCGCCGAGAACGCGGTGCCCGCAAGCGATCGCCGCACCCGGCACGCGCGTCCGCGCAGGCGACGCGAGCGAGTCCGCGCGGCGAACGCGCGTCGACTGTCCGGACGCATCGCGCCGACGCCGGCGAGCCGGCGAGCGCGATCGTCAGGTGCGCCGCGCCGACGCCGCCGTGGCGGCCGCGGCCGCCGAGGCGGGCACGGCGGCCAAGGCGAGTTGACGGCCCAACAGCGACGGCGGCGACCGACGCCGACCCGACGACGGACGCACGACCCGAGCGCGCCGAGCGACGGCACGGCGGCCGACGAGACCCCGATCACGACGACGACCACGACGGCGAAGGCTCCGCGTCCAGCCGCCGCCGTCGCCGGCGCCGCAGCCGCGGTGCAGGTGAAGGCGAGGTCCGGTCGCCCGACGATCCGCCGAACACTGTCGTTCGCATCCGCGAGCCCCGCGAGCACGACGACAACGGCAATGGCGGCGTCCAGGGCGTCAAAGGCTCGACCCGCCTCGAGGCCAAGAAGCAGCGCCGCCGCGAAGGTCGCGAGCAGGGCCGAGGTCACGGGCGGCGCGGGTCTGGTCATCACCGAGTCCGAGTTCCTCGCTCGTCGCGAATCCGTCGACCGCGTCATGGCGGTTCGGCAGCGCGGCGACCGCACCCAGATCGGCGTGCTCGAAGACGGCATTCTGGTCGAGCACTTCGTCAGCACAGCCTCGACCGAACCGCATGGTCGGCAACGTCTACCTCGGCCGGGTGCAGAACGTGCTCTCCGGCATGGAGGCGGCGTTCGTCGACATCGGCAAGGGCCGCAACGCGGTGCTCTACGCCGGTGAGGTCAACTTCGACACCTCCGGGCTTGAAGGCGGTCCGCGTCGCATCGAGTCGGCGCTCAAGCCAGGCCAAGCAGTCGTCGTCCAGGTCACGAAAGACCCGATCGGGCAGAAGGGTGCCCGCCTGACGAGCCAGATCAGCCTGCCGGGCCGCTACCTCGTGTACGTGCCCGAGGGTTCGATGATGGGCATCAGTCGCAAACTGCCGGACGTCGAGCGGTCGCGGTTGAAGGCGATCCTGAAGAAGGTCACACCTGAAGGTGCGGGCGTCATCGTGCGCACCGCCGCCGAGGGTGCGTCTGAAGAAGACCTCACCCGTGACGTCGCGCGGCTCGCGGCCCAGTGGGAAGTCATCCAGAAGAAGTCCGAGACGGCGAACGCGCCGGCGCTGCTCTACAGCGAGCCCGACCTGACGATCCGGGTCATCCGCGACGTCTTCAACGAGGACTTCAACCAGCTCGTCGTGTCGGCGGACTCCGACTGGGACACCGTCGAGGCCTACGTCGCCCACGTCGCGCCCGACCTGGTGCCGCGGCTGTCGCAGTGGACGTCGGAAGAGGACATCTTCACGCACTACCGCGTCGACGAGCAGATCGCGAAGGCGCTCGACCGCAAGGTCTGGCTGCCGAGCGGTGGCTACCTCGTCATCGACCGCACCGAAGCGATGATCGTCATCGACGTGAACACCGGCCGGTTCATCGGCAAGGGTGGCAACCTCGAAGAGACGGTCACCAAGAACAACCTCGAGGCCGCCGAAGAAATCGTGCGGCAGCTTCGATTGCGCGACATCGGCGGCATCATCGTCATCGACTTCATCGACATGGTGCTCGAAGGCAACAGAGACCTGGTGTTGCGCCGGCTCGTCGAGTGTCTCGGCCGCGACCGCACCAAGCACCAAGTCGCCGAGGTCACCTCGCTCGGTCTCGTGCAGATGACTCGCAAGCGGGTCGGCAACGGCCTGCTCGAGGCGTTCTCGGAGACCTGCGAAGTCTGCAACGGACGCGGCGTCATCGTGCACACCGATCTGGTCGAGCACAACCACGCGTCGCGGCCTGCACCGGCCTCCAAGCCGACGCCGGCAGTCGTGGCGGCCGCGCGTGGCAAGGGCTCGCGGGGTCGGGGCGGCCAAGGCGGAGCAGGACGGTCGGCGTCTGACGGCGACGCCAGTCGGTCGACGCTGCCGAGGTCGCTGGCAGAGCCCGCCGATGCTGGCACGGATGCGGGCGAGGCCCTCACGCCGGCACGTCGATGCGGCCGAGCACGTCGATGGCGCCGAGCACGCCGACGTCGCAGTCGGAGCACTCGAGTGCCGAGCACGGGTCTCCGACGATGCAGGGGCAACCGGCGCCAAGAAGTCGTCCGGAGCCTCACGGTCACGTCGCGGTGGTCGTCGCCGCGGTGGATCCAAGGCCAACGCCGGCGCCGACCACACCGCAGCAGCCACGACTCCGGCCCAGCCGGCGCCTAACCGCCAACCCGCGTCGCTGACGACAGCGGCCGTCGGGACGCGTACCCTCGACGGCTGCCCTGCGCACGATGGCGATCACTCTCGCAATGCTCGGCGTGCGTGCGAGCCTCAGAGCGCTGGGCGCGAACTACTGCCCGCGCTGCGGCAATCCGACCAGCCGTGCGCATTACCGACGCTTCCACGCAGGCGACCGCCGCACCCGGATCAGGTTCAGAGTTCTGGGCGCCGCCGTAGCCGGAGTAGATGCAGCAGTTGGTGCAGCCCGGCGGTCCCGCCTTCGCAGCCGATCCCGCTGTACCGCCGTCGTCCGCTCCAGATCGCGACCGTCGCGGCCGTGATTGCGATCGGAGCGATCGTGTTCGCCCGCGTCGGCGGATCGAGTCACAAGTCATTGACGCACGCTCGCCGCGCCAGCCGGTGCTGACGGCGTGACCACGTACAAGGCGGGCCATTTCTCGGCCAAGGCTCCGTCGACTCCCGTGGAGACGCAGGTGCCGAGCTCCGTCGGCAACGCACATTTCGTGCTTCACCTCGCGAGCGTGCGGACCGCCGGACGCTGGTGGCAGTCGAGGAAGCGGACTTCACTCCCGGCGTTGCCTGTGTCGTCGTTCGACACCAGTCTCCGAGCAACGTTGGGAGGCTTCGCCGCAACATCGGGGACGACCCTCGATGTCGCAGTCGGCGACGAACGTTTCAGGGCCATGCCGCGCTCAAGGGAGAGTTCACCAGTCCCGCCGGCGAGCAATACGAGATGGTCGCGTTCATGACCGATGGCGGACCGCGAGTACATGCTCGTCGGCCCTGTCGGTACCTACGACGAGCTTGCGGCCAGCTTCAAAGCTTGCCCTGACCGAACTCGTCCTAAGCCGCTGGCGTTGCGTCTTGGAAGACCATGATCGAGCCGCTGTAGCACGCGACCCACACCTGGTGCGTCGCGTTGTCGTAGGTGATGCCGATCGGGTTCGGATTCGTCGGCACGGTCTGCACGACGTGCATGTCGCTCGTGCGCACCTTGCTCATCGTGTTGGACATGTAGTTCACGACGTAGATGTAGCTGCCGTCCGGCGAGATCGTCATGCTGCGCGGCGCACTGCCGGTTGCCACCTTGGCGACCACCGTGCGGGTGATCAGCGAAGATCTTGTCGACCAACCCTGAGCCGTTGATCGTGGCGTAAAGCCAGTGCCCGTCGGCACTCATCACCAGGTGCCGCGGCGCGGAGCCGACGTTCGAGATCCAGCTGACCTCGAAGGTCGACAGGTTGATGGCGGCAATCCGCGTCGAACCCATGACGGCGACGTACGCGGTGCCGCTCACCGGGTCGATCGCGATGCCCCGCGGATACGGGCCGAGCGGGATCGTCGTCACGACCTTGCCGCTAGCGGTGTCGATGATGCTTTCGCTGTAGGAGCACCAGTTCGACACCAGCAGGTACTTGCCGTTAGGCGTGACCGCGACGAACTTCGGCACCGCGCCGACCTCGATCGCCTGGTCGATCGTCAACGTCGCGAGGTTCACTCGGTAGACGAAGCTGTCCGGGAAATGCTGAGCGAGCGTGCACTCGTCGGAGCCCTCGCGGGTGAACGGCGCCGCGCCGTACATCGAGTAGTTCGACACGTACACGTACTTGTGGTCGGGCGTGAACGCCGCCTCGACGGGCGCGCCCTTGTAGGTGCCCGGGTATTGCGGATAGCCGAGACTCGGCCAGGTTCACGGAGTCCGGGATGATCTTCACCAGGTGGTAGTTGCGGTCGTACACGTTCATCGTGTGCAGATACATCATGTTCTGCGCGAAGAAGAGCCCGGTCTGCGACGACACGACCGACTTCTCGTCGAGGTGGCCGGTGATCGTCTTGATCAAGGACCATCTTGCCCGCGGGTGCAGGCTGAACAGCAGGAGGCGGACGACGAGGGGCTGGCCTTCGAAGGGGCGGACGGCGAGGGGCTCGCGCCCTTCGACCGGGCTGCCGGCTTGGAACTCGGAGACGGTGCGGCGGGCGTCGAGGCGGCCGAGCGTAGCCGCCGGCGTCGAGCTGGCGCGGCGGGCGCGGAGGTCGAGGCTGGCCGCCGGGCCGGCAGCTGCCGGCGACGCCGCCGGCGCAGCGGGCGCCGGCGCGAGCCGAAGCGGCCCGCCGGAGCCGATGCCGACGGCCCGGCCGCCTTGTTCGACGCCGTGCACCCGGCCGTCACCAGGACAGGCACGAGCACCAGCGCAGCCGCTATCCGTCGCATCCCGCCATCTTCGCCGACGCGCGGCCCAATTCCCCGCCAATTGATCGCCAATGGGGCCCGGTTTGACCCCTCGGCGCGCTGGTCCGTACTCTTGGGGGTCGGCGCACTTCAAATGCGCCCATCGCTGCGTGTCCGTTGTCAGGTGTCGCGTGTCCGCGGTGAGTCCGAGTCGTAGGTCCGAGCAGGCAGGAGTTCCGCGGTGTACGCGATCGTTCGCAGCGGCGGCAGGCAGCACAAGGTGTCCGTCGGCGACGTCGTCGAGGTCGACCGGGTCGTCGGCGAGCCCGGCAGCTCAGTCACCCTGGCCGCGCTCCTCCTCGTCGATGGTGACGCGGTGACCAGCGACGCGAAGGCCCTGGGCAACGTGACCGTTACCGCCGAGGTCGTCGACCACACCAAGGGCCCCAAGATCCACATCCTCAAGTACAAGAACAAGACCGGGTACCGCAAAAGGCAGGGCCACCGTCAGCGCCACAGCCAGTTGAAGGTCACCGGCATCGAGACCGGAAAGTAGGCTGCTGACATGGCTCACAAGAAGGGCGCATCGTCCAGCCGTAACGGCCGCGACTCCAATGCCCAGTTCCTCGGTGTGAAGCGATACGGCGGCCAGCTGGTCAACGCCGGCGAGATCCTCATTCGCCAGCGCGGCACCCACCACCACCCCGGCCTCAACGTCGGGCGCGGCAAGGACGACACGCTGTTTGCCCTGTCGGCGGGTCGAGTCGAGTTCGGCACTGCGCGCGGCCGGCGCGTGGTCAACATCGTCCCGGGGACCTAAACCCCCGGTCATTGCACGCAGCAGTACACGAGGGCGAACCGGTTTCGGTCCGCCCTCGTCCTATTTCTCTTGAGGAAGACAGGAGGCACGATGCCGACGTTCGTCGACCGTGTCATCCTGCACGCCAGCGCCGGTAACGGTGGCCACGGCTGCGCCTCGATCCACCGCGAGAAGTACAAGCCCCTCGGCGGCCCGGACGGCGGTGATGGCGGTCGCGGCGGAAACGTCGCTTTGATCGTCGATCCCGACACGACCACGTTGCTGGCGTTCCATCACGCCCCGCACCGCCGTGCAACGTCCGGCAAGCCGGGCCAGGGCAGCAACCGCGACGGCGCCAACGGCGAAGACATGATCCTGCCCGTGCCGGACGGCACGGTCGTCAAGACCGAAGACGGTGTCGTGCTGGCCGACCTCGTCGGCGCGGGCTCCACCTACATCGTGGCGCAGGGCGGCCGCGGCGGCCTCGGCAACGCGGCCCTCGCGTCGCCGCGTCGCAAGGCACCCGGGTTCGCGCTGCTTGGCGAGCCAGGCGCCGTCCAGGATGTCGTCCTTGAACTGAAGACCGTCGCCGATGTCGCGCTCGTCGGCTACCCGAACGCGGGCAAGTCGTCGCTGGTCGCGGCGATGTCGG
This sequence comes from uncultured Actinomycetes bacterium, assembly GCA_963799955.1. GTDB lineage: Bacteria > Actinomycetota > Actinomycetes > Acidothermales > Acidothermaceae > PALSA-607. Next base: position 19,087 of record CAWCZJ010000012.1, on the reverse strand, counting down.
CAGCCCGGCCGAAGATCGCCGACTACCCGTTCACCACGCTCGTCCCGAACCTCGGCGTCGTGCAGGCGGGGGAGTCGCGGTTCACCGTCGCCGACGTTCCCGGACTCGTTCGTGGCGCGAGTGAAGGGCGCGGCCTCGGTCTTGAGTTCCTGCGGCACGTCGAGCGGTGCACCGCGTTGGTGCACGTCATCGACTGCGCGACGATGGAGCCCGACCGCGATCCGGTCAGCGACCTCGAGGCGATCGAAGCCGAACTGGCCGCCTACGACGAGACCGATCTCGGCGGCGTCCCGTTGAACGAGCGGCCGCGGCTGGTGGTGCTGAACAAGGTCGACGTGCCCGACGCGCGCGATCTCGCCGAGATGGTTCGCGCCGAAATCGAAGAGCGCGGCATCAAGGTCATCATCGCCTCGGCGGCCACCCGCGAAGGTCTTCGCGAGCTTTCGTTCGCGATGGCCGAGCTCGTCGAACAGGCCAGGGCGGCACGGCCGCACGACGAGGCAACGCGCATCGTGCTGCAAGCCGCGCGCCGTCGACGACAGCGGCTTCACCGTGACCAAGGTCGGCACGAGCTTCGTGGTGAAGGGCGATCGCCCGGAGCGCTGGATCAAGCAGACCGACTTCACCAACGACGAGGCCGTCGGGTATCTGGCCGACCGACTCAACCGGCTCGGCGTTGAGGCAGAGCTCGCGAAGGCCGGCGCCGAAGAGGGTGCCGAGGTCATCATCGGCGACGTCGCGTTCGACTGGGAGCCCGGCATGCTGTCTGGGTCTGAGCACCGGATCGGACCGCGCGGAACCGACGCCCGCCTCGACGGTAGGTGACCGACGTGACAGGCACGGACGGCGGTATCCGTCCGCTCGTCGCCGCCGCCCGCCGGATCGTCGTCAAGATCGGGTCGTCGTCGCTGACCCGACCCGAGGGCGGCCTCGACCAGGCCAACATCGATGCGCTCGCATCCGCACTCGTCGGCCGTCTCGGTCAGGGGACGTCGTGTGTGCTGGTGTCGTCGGGAGCGATCGCGGCCGGTCTGCGGCCGCTCGGCCTCACGGCGAGGCCGCGCGATCTCGCTACCCAGCAGGCGGCCGCGAGCGTCGGGCAGGGCTTGTTAGTCGAGTCGTACGCCCGCGCGTTCGGGCTGCACGACGTGCGCGTGGGTCAGGTATTGCTGACCTCCGACGACATGGTCCGCCGCGTGCACTACCTCAATGCGGAGCGGACACTCACCCGCCTGCTCGAGCTTCGCGTCGTCCCCGTCGTCAACGAGAACGACACGGTCGTGACCAACGAGATCCGCTACGGCGACAACGACAGGCTCGCTGCTCTCGTCGCGCATCTGATTCGCGCCGACCTGCTGGTGTTGCTCTCCGACGTTGACGCGCTGTACACGGCGCCGCCTGGGCAGCCGGGGTCCGTGCGCCTCGACGACGTTCATGGCGAAGCCGATCTCGCCGGCGTTGACCTCGGCGGCGTCGGACGCGTCGGCATCGGATCCGGCGGCATGATCACGAAGGTCGACGCAGCCCGGCTGGCGACGTCGGCCGGCATTCCGGTCGTTGTCACCTCGGCCGCCAAAGTCGTCGATGCTCTCGCGGGAAAGCACGTCGGCACCCTGTTTCATCCGACCAGCGTGCGGGTGGCGAGCCGGCTGCTGTGGCTCGCGCACGCGACGACGCCGCGCGGCCGGCTGGTGCTCGACCCCGGCGCGGTCGCGGCTGTCGTCGACCGGCGGCTGTCGCTGTTGCCAGCCGGCATCACCAAGGTCGAAGGCGAGTTCGCGGCCGGCGACCCTGTCGACCTGGTTGATGAAGCGGGCCGCGCCGTCGCGCGTGGCCTGGTCAACTACGACGCGACCGAATTGCCCGGCCTGCTCGGGCGTTCGACGCGTGACCTGGCCGCCGAGCTCGGCACGGCATACGAACGCGAAGTCGTGCATCGCGACGACCTGGTGCTGCTCACCGGCCGCTGAGCTGCGCGGCCATCGACGCCGACGCGCCGAAGTACCTATCCTCGCTGTACACGGCGTGTGCGAGGAGGCAGCGGGGGTGTGACGACCTGCCAGCACTGCGGCGCGGACATGCCGAGTGACCTCAAGTTCTGCCGCGAATGCGGCGGCTCGATGGCTGCGGTTCGATCGTGCCCATCGTGCGGTGCCCTCAGACGAGGGCGGCCGCTTCTGCGGCAACTGTGGCGCAACGCTCAAGCCCGGAGCGCCGACCGCTTTGCGCGGCCCGAACAACCACGTCGCAGAACGCCGCGTGACGTCGGTGTTCTTCGGCGATCTGGCCGGCTTCACGCCGCTGTCAGAATCTCGCGACGCCGAAGATGTTCGCGAGTTGTTGTCGCGCTACTTCGGGGAGTGCCGCACAATCATCGGCCGCTACGGCGGCGTCGTCGAGAAGTTCATCGGCGACGCAGTGATGGCCGTCTGGGGCGTGCCGCTTTCTCATGAGGACGACGCGGAGCGGGCGGTGCGCGCGGGCCTTGAGCTCGTCGAATCGACCAAGGCGCTCGGTGAGCGCATCGGCGTGCCCGGACTCGCGATGCGCGTGGGCGTTGTCACCGGTGAGGTCGCGGTCACGGTCGGCGCAACGGCTGAAGGGATGGTCGCCGGCGACGCGGTGAACACCGCGTCGCGCGTGCAGTCGGCCGCCGAGCCCGGGTCGGTGTGGGTTGACGAGCACGACGCGCGCACTCACTGCGGCCTCTGTCTCCTACATGGACGTCGGCGAGCACTGGCTGAAGGGCAAGTCCGAGCCCGCCCGCCTCTGGCAGGCCCGCGCGGTCGTCGCCGACCTGGGCGGTGGCCAGCGGGTCGACGGACTCGAGGCGCCGCTGGTCGGGCGCGAGCGCGAGGTCCGGCTGATCAAGGAGTTGTTCCACGCCACGAATGAATCCCAGCGACCGCGCCTCGTCGTGCTCGATGGCGAGCCCGGCGTCGGTAAGTCGCGGCTCGCCTGGGAGTTCGAGAAATACGTCGATGGCCTCAAGGCCATCACCCGGTGGCATCGCGGTCGCTGCCTGTCGTACGGCGACGGTGTCGCCTTTTGGGCATTGGCCGAGGCGTTGCGGCCACGTCTTGGTCTCACCGAATCCGACGCTGGCGACGCTGTCGCGGCTGGGCTCGAGGCGAGTCTCGCCGAGTTCGTGCCGCGGTTGGAAGAGCGCGACTGGCTGCGGCCACGGCTGGCCGCACTGGTCAGCGGCGGGCAGGCCGGCGGGTTCACGCGTGAAGACCTTTTCACTGCGTGGACGGCATTTCTGGAGCGGATCAGTCAAGACGGCGACACCGTTGTGCTCGTGATCGAAGACGCCCATTACGCGGACGACGGGTTGCTCGCGTTCCTTGAATCGATGCTCGCCAACGCCAACGCGCCCATCTTCGTGCTCGCCCTCGCGCGGCCTGAACTGCTCACCCGCCGTCCCGACCTCGGCGGCCGGCGTACGAGTGTGGTGCGACTTGATCCCCTCGATGACCCCACGATGGCGACGCTTATCGATGGGCTTGTTGACGGATTGCCAGGCGGAGCCAGGAGCGCACTCGTCGAGCGTGCGGAGGGCATCCCGCTCTTCGCCATCGAGACCGTGCGGGCGTTCGATCGACCAGGACGCCGTGGTGCCGCGCGATGGGCGTTACGTGCCCGCCGATGGCGTCACGATCGACCTCGCGTCGATCGGCGCGCCGGCGTCGCTGCAGGCTCTGGTCGCGGCTCGGCTTGATGCGCTGTCGCCGACCGAGCGGGCCGTGGTTGCCGACGCGAGTGTGCTCGGTAGCTTCTTTTACCCGTGAGGGCCTGGTGGCGCTCGGTTCCGACGACGCGGGTCTCGATGAGGCGTTGGCGACGCTCCAGCGCAAGGAAATCGTCGGGATGCAGCAAGACCGTTTCTCGGCCGACCGTGGCCAGTACCGCTTCGTGCAGTCGGTTGTCCGTCAAGTCGCATACGGGACGCTGTCACGGCGCGACCGCAAGGCGCGGCATCTTGCAGCGGCCGACTTCCTTTCGGTCCTGCTCGACGCGAACGACGACCTTGCCGTGGTCGTTGCACAGCACCTGCTCGACGCTGTCGACGCAGGCGGTGCAGCAGATGACGACGCAGCGGAATTGTTGCCCCGAGCCTGCGCCCTGCTGGAGCGCGCCGGCGCTCGGGCGAGAGCGTTGGGCTCTCCGGCTGAGGCTCGTCGTCTGTTCGACGCCGCGCTGGGTCGTGCCACAAATCCCGCCGCCCGCGCGAGTCTGTACCTCGCCGCCGCCGAGGCGGCGTTCGACGCCGGCGATTACGACGGCGCCGTCGCCGAGGCCGCCGCGGCGACCGACCTGTTCGACGCGCTGGGCAGGCCGATCGATGCAGCGCTCGCAGTGGCAACCGGCAGCTTGGGTCTGCAGATACGTGGCCGATTTCGTCGGACGTCATCCGCATCGCTGAACCACGGTGGCAGGCGCTCGAGGGCGTCGCGGGAACCGAGCGGGCGTTGCTCCGGCTGGCCCGACCGCTCGCCAACGCGTTTCGTCGCAACTCGGCGACGAGGCGGCCAGCGCGAGGTACATCGAGCGGCGCTTGCTGCTCGCGGAAGCGGTCGGGGATGCCGGGGCAGCTTGCCGAAGCGATGCTTCACCTCGGTAGCCGCTATCAGACCATTGGCGGGCCGGCCACGGCCCGCGCGCTCTATGAGTCAGCCGCCGACATCTCCCGGGCGAACGATCTGCCCGCGAACGCTTGGCGCGTTCGTTGATCAACATGGGCACTATTCTCTTTAGCCGTGACCTTCCGGCAGCCAGTCGAAGCGCTCCGAGAAGCGCGGGACGTAGCCCGCCGTTCCGGCGTCGTCGCGATGATCGAGTTTGCCGCGGGCAACTATGCCTCGACGCTCTGTGGCTCGCGGGTCGGCTGAGCGAGTCGCGCGCATCGTTGCTGCCGAGTCCATCGCAACTGACGAGCGACGCCTTCGCATGATGTAGAGCCTCGCCTGTGTGCGTACAGGCCCACATTGCCGATGCGGCCGGCGAGCCGATGCCCGCACCGCCCCCGATAGCGGAGACGGGCAGCGCGTTGGACCGCGCGGCGGCCGGGGTACCTCGAGCTGCGACGGCTCCTCGCGAGCGGCGACCTGGCGCGCCGCCGCCGCGACGACCGAGTCGACCCTCGTGCACCTGCTTGCCGCCGCAGGACTCGACGACGACTTCTGCTGGTTGTGGCCGCCGCTTGTGCAGACGGCCGCGATCGCAGGCGACGTACGGCTCGCGACGCGGCTCCTCGAGCCGGTCACCACCGCGTCCCCGGGCATCGTCTCTGCCGCCGTCGCCGCCCATTATCGGCACTTGCTCGGACTGGTCGGCGCCCTACGCGGCGACGACCCCGGCCAGATAGAAGCGGACCTGCGGGCCGGCGTTGGCTGCGCTTGCCGACTTCGGGGCAGTCGGTGCCAGCGCGCGTGCCGAGGAGGATCTGGCCCGTTGGCTCATCGGGCAAGGCCGCGCCGACGGATGCCCAGCCGCACATCGAGCACGCCCGGGCGGTCTACCAGGCGATGGGTGCGACCGGCTGGCTTCGCGCGCTCGACTCGCGCAGTGTCGGTGACCCTCGCGCGTAGGGGCACCACTCCCGGGCCAGGGCATAGTACCGAGTTCGGCGAAAACGCCTCCGCGCGGCCTCGCGTACTGATCAACTATGTGTCGTCGCTGATGGGTGGGACCGACGACTGGGGATGAGCGCGCTGCAGGCGAAGTTGTGGCATGTCACTGTCACGGTTGGCGGTGACGCCATGGAGACCGCACTCGTCAGGGCCGCGCTCGAGCGGCTCTCGGGCGAGCAGCCCTTCCTACTCTCCGGCCGGTACAGCAGTGACAAGGCTGAGGTCAGGTACTGGGAAGAGGCACCCGAGTGTGCCGATGCCGCCGCGCTCGCGTTGCGGCTGTGGGGCGAGCACCGGTCAACGGCCGGCTTCCCGCTCTGGCACGTGCTCGGGATCGAAGTCGTTGATCGCGACGTCTTCCAGCGCCGTGGCGGCGATGCGGCGGTCTCGCTCGTTGCACCGGCCGGCGGCTGGCGGCCGTTCTAGCCTGTTCGGCATATCCTGAGCCCGTGGGCACTCATCACTGAACCTGACACTGCAGCCGACGTGCTGGCGACCGCGCAACGTGCGCGCGTCGCATCGACCAAGCTCGCCACCGCCTCGCGCGCGGTGAAGGACGCCGCACTGCTCGCCATCGCTGCCGCGTTGGTGGCGCGCGTCGATGAGGTGCTCATCGCCAACAAGGTGGACGTCGAGGCTGCGGCCGCATCGGGCGCGACAGCTTCGTACATCGACAGGCTGAGGCTCGACGCGTCGCGGGTCGAGGCCATCGCCGCCGACGTCGTCAAGACCGCCGGGCTGCCGGATCCGGTCGGTGAGGTGCTCCGTGGCGGCGTCCTGGCGAACGGCCTCGAGCTGCGTCAGATCCGCGTGCCGCTCGGTGTCGTCGGCATCATCTACGAGGGCCGGCCGAACGTCACGGTCGATGCGGCGGCGCTGTGTCTTGAAGAGCGGCAATGCCGTGCTGTTGCGCGGATCGTCGTCCGCGTTGTCGTCGAACCAAGCGCTGGTGGCGATCCTGCGCGATGCCGTCGCGTCCGTCGATCTGCCTGCTGATGCGATCCAACTTGTACCTGGCGCGGGTCACGAAGCAGCGAAGCATTTGATGCGTGCGCGCGGGCTCGTCGATGTGCTGATTCCGCGCGGTGGTGCGGATCTGATCCGCAGTGTCGTCGAAGAGTCGACCGTGCCGGTGATCGAGACGGGTGTCGGCAACTGCCACGTCTATGTCGATGCTGATGCCGATCTCGACATGGCACTCGACATTCTGCTCAACGCCAAGACTTCGCGGCCGAGCACGTGCAACACCGCCGAGACTTTTCTGGTGCACGCCGACGTTGCCGACGCATTCCTGCCGCGGGCTCTCGCTGCTCTGAGCGAGGCCGGTGTCACGGTGCACGGCGACGAGGCGGTCGCTTCGCTGAGCTCCGCCGTGGTGCCTGCGACCGATGCCGACTGGGACACCGAGTACCTCTCACTCGACATCGCAGCAGCCGTCGTCCCGTCTATTGATGCAGCCATCGCACACATCAGGAAGCACGGCACGGCGCACAGTGAGGCGATCATCACGGGATCGCAAGCTGCTGCGCGGACGTTCATCGCCGAGGTCGATGCTGCCGCCGTGCTCGTCAATGCGTCGACCCGATTCGTCGACGGCGGCGAGTTCGGATTCGGCGCCGAGATCGGCATCTCGACGCAGAAGCTGCACGCGCGAGGTCCGATGGGACTGCCCGAGCTCACGTCGACGAAGTACGTCGTGGTGGGCGACGGGCACCTCCGTTGAGCAGACGCGAACCAATGTGCGCGAGCCAACGAGGGTGAGCGCGGGAACGCCCGCGAGCGGCCCGCGGGTCGGAGTGATGGGCGGCACGTTCGATCCGATCCACCACGGCCACCTGGTCGCGGCGAGTGAGGTTGCGAGCAAGTTCGATCTCGACGAAGTGATCTTCGTCCCGGCCGGCGCGCCGTGGCAGAAGGCCGACCGGGCGGTGTCGCCGGCCGAAGATCGCTACCTCATGACGGTCATCGCGACCGCGTCGAACCCGAGGTTCTCCGTCAGCCGGATCGAGATCGACCGACCCGGCCCGACGTACACCAAGGACACGTTGATCGCAGCTGCGCGACGAGCTGACGGCGTCGCGGGGAGCGGTCCCGTCGCTTTTCTTCATCACCGGTGCCGATGCGCTGGCCCAGATCCTGTCCTGGCACAATGCGGAGATGCTGCCTGATTTGGCCCATTTTGTCGGGGTAACCCGGCCTGGACACCCGCTGGCGCACCCGCACGGGTTGCCCGACGGCGCAGTCAGCCTGGTGGAGATTCCGGCGCTGGCAATTTCTTCTACCGAATGTCGCGAAAGAGTGGGGCGCAACCAGCCGATCTGGTACCTCGTGCCAGACGGAATCGTTCAGTACATCTCCAAGCGTGGCCTGTACCGGGTCAGCCCGTGAGCGGCAAGCACGGTCGACCCAAGCCGACGCGTCGCGCGCCCGAGCCCGTGAGGCGTCGGCGCAGCCGCCGCGCCAGTTGGGGCCGTGGACGCTGGCGGTCATGCGAGCGCGGCGACGTGATGTCCTCGCCGAGGCCGCAGCGCCGCTCGTGGCTGGGCCGATGTTCGTGCCGCCGGCAGCTAGCGTGCTGACCGCGCCGCCCCCGGCGTCTGCGCCGCTGCCGGCGTCCGAACCGGTGATCCACAATCGACCGCTGCCCGACTTCGACCGCGACAACCCCCTCGAGACCAGCCGGCCGATCGGCACCGTCGAGTCCATCTGCGACCGCTCGAGCCGTTCGAGAACGTCGAGCCTGTCGACGACGCCGACCCGTCGCCCGCGGACTGGGCCGGAGCGCTGTCCGACCTCGCCCGATCCGAACCCGAGCCCGCGCCCGACCGCGCCCGATCCGAACCAGAGACCCGCGCCCGAGCCCGCACCGGCTGCCGCATCAGCGCCAGCCGTTCTGCCGCTCGGCAACGAGATCCTGCCGTCGTCGTCCTCGGGCCGGGGCGGGTCGGTCGGTGGCCTGTTCGCTGATCGCCGACGGCTGCTGTTCGCCGTCCTCGCCCTCGTTGTTGTTCTCGCGGCTTGTCGCTTGGCTGCTCGTGGGTGGGTCGGCAATCCGGCACGTCCGGCAAGAACGGCGCCGGTGCCGGCGGCGTCGAGTCGCACGCAGAGCACGCTGCTGCTCGAGCTCAAGGGCAACCTCGCAGTCGCCGTCGACAGCGCGCTGCTTGCGCACGACTCGGCCAACCACGACGGCGCCGTCGTTCTGGTTCCGTCGAACGTGCAGACGCAGGTGCCGGGCTTCGGGTCGATGCCATTCGGGCAAGCACTCAGCGTCGGCGACCCGAGTGCGCCGACGGCGCGTTGTCCGACCTGATCGGCGTGACTGTCGACGGATCGTGGACGCTGACGCAGACCGCGCTCGCCGCGCTTGTCGACAAGATCGGCGGAGTCACCGTCGCGGTCGACAAGGACGTCACCGACCACCGCGAACGGGACGACCACGATCGTGGTGCCGGCCGGGACGCAGAAACTCAACGGCGCCAACGCTGCGCTGTTTGCGAGCTTCCAGGCCACTGGCGAGACCGACCAAGCGGAGCTGACCAGGTTCGACGCGGTGCTCAAGCAGGTTCTGGCGGGCTTGCCGAAGACTCAGGCCGACGATGACCTCGGTGTTGCAAGCCTGGGAGCCGGCTCGACGACGTCGTTCGCGCCGGCGACGTTGGCCACCTTCCTGCTCGGGCTTGCGGCCGACAACGCAGCCGCGTCGATGACCGACCAGCAGTTGCCCGTCACGCCCCTCTCCACCGGTACCGGCCAGGACGCCTACACGCTCGACACCGCGAAGACGGCGACGCTCGTCAGCACCGAACTCGCGGCATCCGTGCCGGCGAGCCGCAAGGCAACGGGCAACCGGGTCTACGTGCAGAACCAGGTCGGCACGCCAGGCCTCGGCGAGACGGCCCGGTCGAGGCTGGTGGCCGCCGGCTTCGTCTACGTCCAGGGCCAGAACACCGCGGACATGCCCAACGCCACCGCGCCTTCGGTCGTGGTGATCCTCGGGCCGACCTCGGCGCAGATCGCCCAGGGCGACGCGGTGGCCCGCTCGCTGGGCCTGCCGATATCGGACGTCCGGGTCGCGAATGACGGATTTACGGTCGCCGACGTCCTCGTGAAACTCGGGGCCGACTACAAAGGATGAGACCATGGACGGGTGACCGCTGCTCAGGGCGGCCAACCGACAGGAGTTCACCAACGCATGCGACTGCTTGACCCGATGCCCCGATGACCGCATCCCCCCGAGCTATCGAGCTCGCTGTCGCCGCCGCCGAGGCGGCCGCCGACAAGCTGGCCCACCACATACAAGCCTTTGACGTCAGTGATCGCCTCGCGATCACCGACATCTTCGTGCTCGCGTCCGCGCCCAACGACCGCCAGGTGAAGTCGATCGTCGACGCCGTCGAAGACCGCCTGCGCGAGATGGGCGCCAAGCCCCCGCGTCGCGAGGGCCAGCACGAGGGCCGCTGGGTGCTGCTCGACTACTCCGACATCGTCGTGCACGTTCAGCACGCCGAGGAGCACACGTTCTACGCGCTGGAGAGGCTGTGGAAAGACTGTCCACAGGTCCCGCTTGCCCGAGCACGTCACGGCGGGCTCAACCAGCCGGACGCCGAGAGCTTCGACTCGCGTGGAGCAGCGGCTGCGGGTCACGGCTGAGTGGGCACTCGCACGGTGCTGGTCTGGCGACATGGCCAGACCGCGTGGAATCTGCAGCGGCGTTTCCAGGGTCAGCTCGACATCGAGCTCGATGATCTAGGCCGGGCGCAGGCAGCTCGAGCGGCCGCGCTGCTCGCCGGCTTCTCGCCGTCCGCCATTGTGTCTTCGGATCTTGTTCGTGCCCGCGAGACCGCGCAGGCGCTGGCCGACGTCACCGGGCTGCCGGTCGCGACTGACCCGCGGTTGCGCGAGATCGACGTCGGCGTGTGGCAAGGACTCACGTTCGAAGAGGTGGCCGAGCGTTTTCCGGTCGAGGCAGCAGACTGGCGAGACGGCGGAGACGGACGGCGCGGTGGTGGCGAGAGTCTCGTCGAAGTCGGTGAACGTGCGGTTGCAGCGGTCGACGACGCGCTGCTCTAGCTCGCGGACGACGGGACGCTGGTCGTCGTAACGCACGGCGCTGCGGGTCGCGCGATCGTGGCGTCGATGATCGGGTTGCCGACGCCGTACTGGCGGTCGCTCGGGTCGCTGGCGAACTGCTGCTTGGTCGCTGATGGGGGAGGCGCCGTCGGGGTGGCGGCTGTTCGACCACAACGCCGGCTCGCTGCCGGAGGTCGTGGTCGGGGACGACCGATGATCTCGGTGGTCGGAAGGCGTCGGCTGGGCGTCCGCTAGACTTCCCGACGCCCGCAAGGGCACTTTGGGGCTTTAGCTCAGCTGGTAGAGCACTTGCCTGGCAGGCAAGGGGTCAGGGGTTCGAGTCCCCTAAGCTCCACGACCAACGTCTTAGAGTCGCGGGCCTCGTCGCGCCGCCGAAACTGTCGCTTGAGAGCGATCGCCTGGCCGAAGTTCTCGCGCTCGCCGTCACCAGTGACGACTACTCCGGCAGCGCGTAGCGCTCGGTTCAGCAGGAGCACTTCGGGGACGACGTGTGTGGCCCCGCGAGTCGGGCTAACTGCCGACCGGCCGGAAGCCTGGGAAAGCGGTACGCGCTGCCGATAGGTGCTTACGAGGCCGCCGGCACACCGCCCGACTAAAGCTTCGGTGGAAGGTCGCCACGATGCATGTCCACGCACGCCGAACACCGGTGGGGCAGCTGTGGGCTGCCACCGGTGCACTGGTGCTGATAGTCGATGACTCCAAGCGGGTCATCGCCGCGAACCCAGCAACATGCGCTGCTCTTCGGTTAACAGAACACGACTTGCTGGGTCGCGACGCGACCGACATCGTAGTGCCGCGTGAAGTCGCTGACTTTCGCCATGAGTTGCGCGCCGCGCTTCGCAGCGACCCGCATGCTACTTACGAGCACGAGCTTCGCACCGTTGCCGAGGATGATCGCCGCGCGATCGCGTGGTCTATCTCACGCATATCGCAAATGCCCGCTGAGGTCGGTTGTATCGGAGTGGATGTCACTGCTGCGCGCAACGACTCCGACGTCTTACGTGAGCGCGCGATCACCGATGAGTTGACAGGCCTGCCCAATCGATCAGGGCTTCGCGATCACCTCGCCCGAATGGTCGGCAGTGGCGCGTCGGTGGTGTTCTGCGATCTGAATGGTTTCAAGGCCGTCAACGACGTGCATGGACATGACGTTGGGGACGCCGTCTTGGTCCAAGTGGCCAGGCGGCTGAAGCGCACGGTGCGGGGTGAGGATTTCGTCGCACGCATCGGTGGTGATGAGTTCGTCATTGTGGCTCCGGCAGATGCAAACTCCGACTTTGACATGCTCGCGCGCCGCATCTTGCGGGCTACTGACCAGCCCATGATCCTGCCCGGCCCGATCGTGGCAACGGTGGGAATGTCGATCGGAATGGCCGTGCTCGAACCGGGCACCGATCCCGCGGCCGTGCTCACCCTCGCCGACCGCGACATGTATCGGATGAAGTCACGGCATGCAACCACAACCACCACCGCCGACTCCGGCGGCAGCGGTGGCTAGTGGCGGGTGTGGTCGCTCGCGTTGTTTGCTCGCGGAGTGCGCGGCCGACTGGCTCTCGTGGCGCGCGGATGTGCGTCGATGGCGCCTGGCGAAGCACTTCGGCCTCACGTTGCGCTGTGGGCACGCCGGTTCAGGTTGGCCATTCGTTGGGGTATAGCGAGGCGACTTTCTTGTGCTGATGGCGCAAGTCGCGGCGCTCTGCCGCGGTTAGGTGATCCTCCATCACGATGCCGTTCAGGTGATCGGTCTCGTGTTGCAAGCACCGAGCCAGCGTGCCGGTGCCGGTGACTTTGATCGGTTCGCCGAACTGGTCCTGCCCGTGACAGATCGCGACGTCGGCGCGGGGGACTGGCAGGTACGCGCCGGCAGCGACAAACACCCTTCCAGGTCTGTGTCCATCCGAGGCTCCGCAGGAAGCATGATCTGCGGGTTGCACACCAACCCCTGGCGATGCCGTCCAAATTCGTCGAGGCAGTCGTAGACGAAGACCGCGAGATCCACGCCGATCTGCGGCGCGGCGAGGCCGGCTCCGTTGGCGGCTATGTTCGTCGCGAACATGTCGCACAGCAAGTTCCACAGGTCGGGGCCGAAGTTGGTCACGGGCCGGCACGCACGGTGCAGGACCGGATCACCCCACCGGGTGATCGGCCAGGCGATCCCCAAGGTCATCAGCTGGTCGAGCGGCATCGAGAGATCGTACGGCGCCCGCGACGCGGAACGCCGATCCAGTTGGTGTTTCGGTCGCCACAGTCGCTGAGCGCCGTAGCTGACCCGCGCCCACGAACCTTGTTGAGAGGTCCGTGGGCGCGGTTCGACGTGCGGCTATTGCTGTTATGGCGTGGTGACGCGTAACGCACTGGCCCGCAGCAACAACGCAGCGGCCCGTGCTGTTTCGATCAGGGTCGTCGCAGGTGACTGCGGATGTCCCGCGGCCGCGCTGGCCAACGTTTGTTTGATTCCGTTAACCAACTGATCACGGTCATTGACCAGGTTCCCGAGGGCTGCCTGCTCCCGGGTGAATGTGTTGTCCGACGTGGAAGTCCCTGACGCCAACGCGTGCGAGTCCGCGAGCAACGTGTCAGTCGCGAACGTGCCAACGCTGGAGTTCAGTTGGGTGTACACCGCCGCGAGCAGCCTGGTCGAGTTCAACGCAGCCGATGGATGCGCCAACGCTGCCGTGATCACGGTGCCGTCAGACGTGTAGTCATCGGAGAGCCCAACCAGGTTGAGCAGGGTCGGTCGCAGGTCGGTTTCGTCGACCCACGTACCGACCGTGCTCGCTTGCGGCACGGTCTTCGTGGAGTTCGGATCGTGGGCCTCGTTGCTCTGTGCCGGTTGCGGTCCGTCGACACCTCGGTGCGCGACTCCGCGGCCCGCAATCGCTGCCCAGGTGACGTCGATATTCGGACTGTAATAGCCGTGGTTCCACGCGAAGCCGCTGTTGACGCTCACGTTCGGCCCTGTCGTGGAGAAGAAGTAATCCGGTACCGGGAACAGTGAGTAGGTCGGCAGCCGAAGTGGGTCTGCCGTCTGCATGTGCAGCGTACGTTCCTCGAGCGCGCTGGCCTGATAGTTCACGATCTTTTGGGCCGTCGCTCCCGAGTAGGGATTGTTGGCCGTCATAGCCGCTGTATCCCTCTCGAGTTGACGGACTGTCGGATCGCTCGCCAAAGGCTGGCCATGCACGTAGATGGACGCGCCTTGCGGTTCGATGTCGAACGCGGTGCTCGCGCTCGGCGTTGTTGACAGCAAGCCCTTGATGTTGGCCTGCAACTCACCGAGAGTGCCGCTCGCGTAGTTGCATGGCACTGTCACGCCGTCGCAACCAGCCGGAGTCGGCTGAACGGCCCGCCCGACATTTGCTCCGGCGAACTGGTCGTTCTCCTCGGCGCTGATCACGAAGTCGGTGTTGTTGGGAGTGATTCCGTCTGCCGCGAGGCGGGAGAGGAACGTCGCGAAGGCGTCGTCGTACGCCTTTGCCGTGCTGACGTAGCAACTGTCGCCAGGACCGACGGGCTTCCCGCTTCCAGTGGCGTCAGCCGTCGTGCAGCCTGACTCGCCGGCCTTGCGTTCGTGGATGTCGGAGATGTAGCCGTAGGTCACGGGCACACCGCTTTCCTGCATGTCGGCGATGTAGGCGAGCGATTGCGATGCCGTGGGGCTAAAGCCGGGGAAACCTGGGTGATTGGTCAGGAACGCACCGTTGATCTGCTGACCACTCAGATCCACCAGGTTGCCCGCAGCATTCGTCACCTCGTAGCCGTTGTGCGTCACGTTGGGGGTGCCGGCGCCGAGTTGCGGAGCGACGTAGCGCGCGCCGAACAGGCCTTGGTAGCCGTTGTATCCACCTGGCTCGGTCGGCAGCTTGTCGGCGACCGCACTGGCTGACGGGGCGGTCTGGCCGAACTTCACCGCCTGCGCGGAGGTGCAGACCGTGTTGCCAGACGCGCAGTGCACTGCCACACCCACGTAGTCGGCGACTTCGGCGTCCTTGAAGCTATCCGAGTCGGCGTTGTATTGAGCGACCTCAGGTGAGCCTGACCCGAACACGGTGGGCAGGTCGACGCCGGTGTTCTCAAGCACCATGTTCGCGGTCGAGAAGTCGCCGACGTTACAGCCTGCGCGAGTGAACGGCACCCATGGCGCGGGCGTCTGGAGGTTCGTTCCTTGCGTCGCCGGAACTGTCGACGAATACGCCATGCTCGGCGCCGTGTCGCTGCCGGTCGGATGCGCAGCGGTGTCATCGACCGGGCTGGTCCAATACGCAAACGAACTTGCCGGGTCAGTCGACCCATCCGGGTTGTAGACCTTGTACGTGTTCGACAGCGGTTGACCGTGACGGTCACCGTACAAGCCGGTGTAGATCGTCAAGCTGTCGTCGGCTGTGTGGGCAATCATCGGTGTGTGGCTGTTGGAAAAGACGGTGCCGTTCTGCTCGAGGAAGTTCAGCAGGTGCGGCATCTGCTCGAGGTCGGACGGAACGTTCGGGTTGTCCCTGGCAAAGTGAACGTTGTCGAAGACGATGTCGATGACGTGCGACACCCCGTTGCCAAGGTGGCACGTGCTTGAAGCAGACGGCGGGGCAGCGGCCGCGCCCGTTGGGCTGGCAATGGTGACAAGGCCACCGCCACCGATCAACGTCAGGGCCAGGGCAGCGCCCCGGATGGTCTTCCACGGGGCTAAGCGTCGGGATGCGGTCACCATTGACCTCCTCGGTTCGACGACAGAAAGGTCGTTCGACCGACGACGCTAGGCAGCCAAGGTTTTGTTACGGGAACCAGGAGGTGAACTCCTCACTAAATCCCGCAAACTCGCGCATACGCGTTGTATGGGGCCCAGATATGTCATATCTCACTAGGTGGGCCGACCGAGCCCCTTACCGCGTGGACATTGGCCTTCGTGTCGGAGCCGTGTCGCAGGCGTGGGGTAGGACTGGGGGCATGGCGATGTTTTTGGTTGAGCTGCATCGTTCGGGTCCGCGATGGAACTCCGCACTGCCCCTTGAACAACAGTCCGACTGGGCTGCACACGCGACCTTCATGGATGCCCTCGTCGACGACGGTTTCATCGCGCTGGGCGGCCCGCTCGACGACGAGTTCCGAATCATCCACGCCATCGAGGCCGACTCCGCTGACGCGGTGCGCGCCACCCTCGCGCGTGACCCGTGGAGCGAGACGCATCTGCAGCTGCAGTCGGTCACGCCCTGGACGATCCGGCTCGATGGCCGGGAGGTCTTCGGAACCGCCACCCGGTGACACGAGATCACCGCGTTGCGGCGCGCCGCGCACCTAGGTGAAAAACGATCGGGCACTCTAAATCTGCGCGACGATGACAGGTCACTTGTCCCCCCGGGTGACACGGGCTCGCCGCGAAGTGGCGGTCCGGCTCGCGCATCCCCCACGCAGAGCCGGACCGCCGCGCCCCCGGTTGGAGACCGCACCCCCCAGCTAGCGGCCTACCGGTAAAAGTTTCGCGGAAGGCGGCATAGGCGGGTATTGGCCGTCCGGCCACAACCGTTGGCGCATCTGCCCATGTTTCGCAAGCGTTCGGCGCAGCGAGGTGACCATTCGGACAAAACATAGCAGATTGGTACAGCACAGTCACCAGGGGGTGAGCCGGTCATTTGCCACTCAGGCCACACCGGTGACGACTGCTCGGTGATCAAGTCGGGAGCGGCGCGGGCGTACACTGAGCCCGTGTCCCAGTTGCTTCTCATTACGCCGCGCTGACCCGACGTCGGCGCGGCAACCCCTCGTGCGCGAGGGGTCTTTTTGTGTCTGGATCGACTGCTGCAACACCGCCGCCTGAACACCGTGATGAGGAACAGATGAGCGAGACGTTCGACTTCGCCGCCATCCAGGATCGATGGCTGCCGGTCTGGGACGAGCTCGACCCGTTTCGCACCGGGCGGCCGACCGCGACGGCTCGCCGCGCGAGCGCCGCTACGTGCTCGACATGTTCCCCTACCCGTCGGG
The DNA here is from genome assembly GCA_963799955.1 of uncultured Actinomycetes bacterium. Lineage (GTDB taxonomy): Bacteria > Actinomycetota > Actinomycetes > Acidothermales > Acidothermaceae > PALSA-607. The sequence continues at coordinate 2,387 of CAWCZJ010000012.1, read as the reverse complement.
CGACCTGCACATGGGTCACGCCGAGGCGTACGCCTTCGGCGACGTGGTCGCGCGCTACTGGCAGCAGCGCGGCTACGACGTCCTGCATCCGATCGGCTGGGACTCGTTCGGCCTGCCCGCCGAGAACGCCGCGATCGACCGCAACCAGCATCCGGCCGACTGGACCTACGCGAACATCGAGACGCAGGCCGCGTCGTTCCGGCGGTACGGCATGTCGTTCGACTGGTCGCGCCGGCTGCACACCTGCGACCCCGAGTACTACCGCTGGACCCAGTGGCTGTTCCTGCGCTTCTTCGAACGCGGCCTGGCCTACCGCAAGGCGTCGGCGGTCAACTGGTGCCCGAACGACCAGACCGTGCTGGCCAACGAGCAGGTCATCGACGGCCAGTGCGAGCGCTGCGGCACGCTGGTCACCAAGAAGACGCTGACCCAGTGGTACTTCAAGATCACTGAGTACGCCGACCGGCTGCTCGACGACATGGCGCGAACTGGAAGGTTCGTGGCCCGACCGGGTGCTGACCATGCAGCGCAACTGGATCGGCCGTTCCGTAGGGTGCGCACGTCGACTTCGCGATCGAGGGCCGCGACGAGCCGGTCACGGTTTTCACCACCCGGCCCGACACGTTGTACGGCGCGACCTTCTTCGTCGTTGCCGCCGACTCGGCGCTGGCCGCCGAGCTGTGTGCGCCCGAACAGCGCGACTGCGTTCGACGCCTACGTCGAGCAGGTGCGGCGCCCGTCCGACATCGAGCGGCTGTCGACCGAGCGCGCCAAGACCGGCGTCTTCCTGGGCCGGTACGCGATCAACCCGGTCAACGGCGAGCGGATCCCGGTCTGGGCCGCCGACTACGTGCTGGCCGACTACGGCACGGGCGCGATCATGGCGGTGCCCGCGCACGACCAGCGCGACCTCGACTTCGCCCGGCACGTTCGGTCTGCCGGTCCGCATCGTCGTCGCCACCGACGAGCCCGACCCGGCGGAAAGCGGCGTCGCGACGCCAGGCGACGGCGTCCATGTGAACTCCGGCCGCTCGACGGGCTCGACAAGGCCGACGCGCATCGAGCGCATCATCGCCGAGCTCGAGGCCAGGACGGCGGCAAGGGCGCGATCAACTACCGGCTGCGCGACTGGCTGCTGTCACGGCAGCGGTTCTGGGGCGCGCCGATCCCGATCGTGCACTGCGCCGTCGACGGCGAGGTGCCGGTACCGGACGACCAGCTGCCGGTGCGACTGCCCGACCTGCGCGGCGCCGACCTGCGCCGAAGGGCGTGTCGCCGCTGGCCGCGGCAACCGAGTGGGTGAACACGACTGCCCGAAGTGCGGCGGCCCGGCGACGCGCGACACCGACACGATGGACACGTTCGTCGACTCGTCGTGGTACTTCCTGCGCTACTGCTCGCCGCACCGCGACGACGTGGCGTTCGACCCCGACGACGTCAAGACGTGGATGCCGGTCGACCAGTACGTCGGCGGCGTCGAGCACGCGATCCTGCACCTGCTGTACAGCCGGTTCTTCACCAAGGTGCTGCACGACATGGGCCTGGTCGACTTCGACGAACCGTTCAAGGCGCTGCTGAACCAGGGCCAGGTCATCAACCAGGGCAAGGCGATGAGCAAGTCGCTGGGCAACGGGGTCGACCTGGGCGAGCAGCTGGCCGAGTTCGGCGTCGACGCGGTCCGGCTGACCATGGTCTTCGCCGGCCCGCCGGAAGACGACATCGACTGGGCCGACGTGAACGTGCCCGCGCTCGGCAAGTTCCTGGCGCGGGCCTGGCGGTTGGCCGCCGACGTCACGAGCGCGGTCGGAGTCGACGTGACGACCGGCGACGTCGCGTTGCGGCGGGTCACGCACCGCACGCTGCACGACGTCACGCAGCTGCTCGACACGTTCCGGTTCAACGTCGCGGTCGCCCGGGTGATGGAGCTGGTCAACGCGATCCGCAAGGCGATCGACGCCGGCCCGGGCGCGGCCGACCCGGCGGTGCGCGAGGCGGTCGAGGCGGTCGCGGTGATGCTGTCGCTGTTCGCGCCCTACACGGCCGAGGACGCGTGGGCCCGGCTGGGGCATCAGCCCTCGGTCTCCCACGCCGGCTGGCCGGTGGTCGACCCGGCGCTGCTGGTCGAGGAGTCGGTCGCCTGCGTCGTCCAGATCAATGGCAAGGTTCGCGACCGGCTCGAGGTCGCGCCCGACATCGACGAGGACGCGTTGCGCGAGCTGGCGCTGGCGGCGCCGGCGGTCGTGAAGGCGCTGGACGGCCGCGACAGTGCGCACGGTCATCGTCCGGGCGCCGAAGCTCGTCAACGTCGTGGTCTGAGGGTCCGCCATGTCGCGCGCGCGTAAGGGCACGCCGAGGGTGGCGGTCGTCACCGACTCGACGGCCTACCT